>CAUGJE010000006.1 GCA_959599915.1 uncultured Collinsella sp.
AAAGATCAAGTCGTCCTCGCAGACGCTCAAGCAGGAATACCTCGATACATACGAGAGATGAATGTGGGGGAGTGTTCGGATGAAGTTGATATTTAAGGTCCAGCTCATGTTGTGCCGAAAAGACCGTGAACCTTTTGTGGGACACGCGGCGCCGTGGTACCATAGCCGAGTTTGTTGTCTTGGTCGGAAACCAAGACGCCTTATGCGCTGATCGGTAACCAGCGCCTGACTAATAAGGAGTCCTACCATGAAGCAGGGTATCCATCCCCAGTATGTCGAGTGCACGGTGACGTGCTCCTGCGGCAACACCTTCAAGACGCACGCTACCGTGTCCGAGATGAAGGTCGAGCTTTGCAACGAGTGCCACCCGTTCTACACCGGCCAGCAGAAGTTCGTCGACACCGGTGGACGCGTCCAGCGCTTCGCCGACAAGTTCGGTGGCGCCGCTGCCGCCCAGCTCAAGAAGGCCGAGGAGGCCAAGGCTGCCAAGGCCGCCAAGGCTGCTGAGGCCGAGGCCGCTCGCAAGGCCGCCGCTGAGGCTAAGGCTGCCGAGAAGGCTAAGCGTGCCGCTAAGTTCGCCGAGGAGGCTGCCAAGCAGGCCGCCGAGGCTCCTGCAGAGGCTCCCGTCGAGGAGGCCGCTGCCGAGGCCGAGACCACCGAGGCTGCTGAGTAAATAGCTCGCCGCGGAATCGCTCGCATTCATGGCATGAGGGCCGTGCATCCATTTGGGTGCGCGGCCCTTTTCTTTTTATTGGTGCAAGCTAACCTGTCCCCGTGGCACCAAATGGCAGAGAGACGGCGTTTGCTCAGATAAAACTTGCCAAAATAAACCTGTCCCATTGTGGCAGGTTGGTCATAGTTATTACGTGGCGGTCGAGGTCGACCGTATAGGCCGCGCCTTGTTTGGCTAAAGTACAATCATCTGTGTTTAACTCGCCCGCAGCTGCACGGCGTGGGCGATGGCCAAAAAGGAAAACCACATGGGATTCATGTCAAAGCTGCTGTCCTTTGGATCCGATAAGGACCTTAAGCGCTACTACAAGATCGTCGACCAAATCAACGGTCTTGAGCCCCAGTTTGAGAAGATGACCGAGGAGGAACTCCGCGCCCAGACCGATAAGTTCCGCGAGCGTTACGCCAACGGCGAGTCGCTTGACGACATGCTTCCCGAGGCTTTTGCCACCGTGCGCGAGGCTTCCAAGCGCATCACGGGCATGCGTCACTTTGACGTACAGCTCATCGGCGCCATGGCGCTTCATGAGGGTCATATTGCCGAGATGAAGACCGGCGAAGGCAAGACCCTGGTCTCCACCTTGGCCGGCTACCTCAACGCTATCGCTGGCAAGGGCGTGCATGTCGTTACCGTCAACGATTACCTGGCCAAGCGCGACTCCGAGTGGATGGGCCGCATCTACAAGTACCTGGGAATGACCGTCGGTCTGCTCCAGAACAACATGCCGCTCGAGCTCAAGCGTCCGGCCTACCAGGCAGACGTCACCTACGGCACCAACTCCGAGTTCGGTTTCGACTACCTGCGCGACAACATGGTCACCCGGCCCGAGCAGCGCGTACAGCGCGGCCACAACTACGCCATCGTCGACGAGGTCGACTCCATCCTGATCGATGAGGCTCGCACCCCGCTGATTATCTCGGGCGCCGGCACCAAGTCCGCCAGCACCTATAAGGACTTCGCGCGCGCCGTGCGCGGCCTGGAGCGCGGTGAGGACGTGTCGCACGACATGCTCACCGCCACCGAGGACGTCGAGCCCACGGGCGACTACGTCATGGACGAGGCCAAGCACACCATCGCCGCCACCGAGCGCGGCCTTAAGAAGATCGAGCGCCGCCTGGGCATCGATGACATCTATGCCGACCTCTCGGGCCAGCTGGTCAACCACCTGCAGCAGGCGCTGAAGGCCCAGTACATGTTCCACCGCGACAAGCAATACGTGGTCACCAACGGCGAGGTCAAAATCGTCGACGAGTTCACCGGCCGCATCATGGAAGGCCGCCGCTACTCCGAGGGCCTGCATCAGGCCATCGAGGCCAAAGAGGGCGTGCTCGTGCGCGAGGAGAACCAGACGCTGGCTACCATCACCCTGCAGAACTACTTCCGTCTGTATGACAAGCTCTCCGGCATGACCGGTACGGCACTCACCGAGGACGCCGAGTTCCGCGAGATCTACAAGCTGCCCGTCGAGGTCATCCCCTCCAACAAGCCCGTTCAGCGTGTCGACCACGAGGACCTGGTGTACCGCACCATCCAGGCCAAGTACAACGCCGTTGCCGACGACGTCGAGCGACGTCACGCCAAGGGCCAGCCGGTCCTGGTGGGCACCGTCTCCATCGAAAGCTCCGAGAAGCTGTCGGCCGCCCTTACCAAGCGCGGTATCGCGCACGAGGTCCTCAACGCTAAGCATCACGAGCGCGAGGCTCATATCGTTGCCCAGGCCGGACGCTACGGCGCCGTGACCATCGCTACTAACATGGCCGGTCGTGGTACCGACATCCTGCTGGGTGGCAATCCCGACGAGCTGGTGCGCGAGCGCCTTGAGTACGAGGGCCTGACCATGGAGGACGTGACGCCCGAGCAGCTCGAGCAGTTTAACGCTGAGGCCAAGGAGACCTGCAAGGCCGAACGCGAGCGCGTGCTTGCCGCCGGCGGCCTGACCGTCATCGGCACCGAGCGCCATGAGTCCCGTCGTATCGACAACCAGCTGCGTGGCCGCTCCGGTCGTCAGGGCGATCCGGGCGAGACTCAGTTCTACCTGTCGCTCGAGGACGACCTCATGCGCCTGTTCGGCGGCGACAAGATGGACCGCGTTTCCAAGATGATGGTTACCGCCGACATGGGCGACGACATGCCCATCCAGCACAAGATCATCTCCAAGGCCGTCGAGAACGCCCAGCACAAGGTCGAGAGCATCAACTTCTCCATGCGCAAGAGCGTTCTTGAGTACGACGACGTCATGAACAAGCAGCGCCAGGTCATCTACGCCGAGCGCAACAAGATTCTGGACGGCAAGGACCTGACCGATCACATCACCGAGGTCATGCACGATACCGTGTACCGCTGTGTTCAGGAGTTCTGCACCAAGGACAGCCACGATGGCGAGCGCGATCTCGAGGGCCTGCGCAAGTGGGTCGTGGAGCTCACCGGGCATATCGACACGCCCAAGTTCCCCGACGAGGACTTCGAGGCCCTGGCTGCCGATGTCCTGGCCTACGTTGAGAAGTGCTACAACATGAAGGCCGAGCGCCTGGGTGAGGACCTCATGCGCGAGCTCAACACCCAGGTCATGCTGCGCGTCATCGATACCCGCTGGATGAACTACCTGCAGGAGATGGACTACCTCAAGACCGGTATCGGACTGCGCGGCTTTGGCCAGCGCGACCCGCTGGTCGAGTACAAGACTGAGGCTTATGGTGCCTTCCAGATGCTCGTTGACACCATGTACGAGGATTACCTGCGCACCGTTCTGCGCATCGAGATCAAGGCCGCCCCGCAGGCCGTGGAGCACAAGGAGGACCCCGCGCTCGAGGGTGCGCGCTTCTCCGGCCCCGCCGACGTCGATGGCGACAACGGCAGCTCGGTGCTGCGCAAGCAGGCACAGGTTCAGGCTCGTACGGCCGTCCAGGGAGGCCCGGCTGCTGTCAACAACGGCGGCAAGGTGACCACCTACCGCAAGTCCGAGAGCGATGACCCTTATGTCAACGTGGGCCGCAACGACCTTTGCCCCTGCGGCAGCGGCAAGAAGTTCAAGTACTGCCACGGCAGGAATCGTTAATGGCCGAGGCTTTAGAGGTAACGCCCGCCGAGCTGGACGCGTTTGCGGACCGGCTCGGCGAGGTCGAGTCGTATCTTCATTTGGACGAGAAGCGCACGCGCGTGACCGAGCTCGAGGCAAAAAGCGTGGCCCCCGGCTTTTGGGATGACGCCGACGCCGCTCGCGCCACCATGGAGGAGATCGCTCGCGCCAAGGAAGATATCGCTGCCGTGGATACCGCGCGCGGCGAGCTATCTGACGCCCGCGCGGCGCTGGAGCTTGCCGAGGAGATGGGCGACGACCCCGATGCCGCCGCATTGCGCGAGGAGGCTGCCGCTACGGCAGAACGCCTGGCCCGCGCTATCGACGAGCTCGAGCTTTCGAGCTGGTTTACCGGTGAGTTCGATCACGGCGACGCGATTGTGACCATCAAGCCCGGACAGGGTGGCCTGGAGGCACAGGACTGGACCTTCATGCTCTTTAAGATGTACATGAAGTACTGCCAGCGTCGCGGCTGGAAGGTCACCATTAACGACTGCCCCGCGGCTGAGGTCATCGGCATCGACCGTGCGACCTTTACCGTCGAGGGCAAGGACGCGTTTGGCATGCTGCGCGCCGAGGCCGGCGTTCACCGCCTGGTACGCATCAGCCCCACCGATGATAAGAAGCGCCGCCAGACCACGTTTGCCGGCGTCGAGGTCATTCCCGTGTTGCCTGACGATATCGACATCGAGATCAGTCCCGACGATATCCGCGTCGACGTGTACCACGCGAGCGGTCCGGGCGGCCAGGGCGTCAACACCACCGACTCTGCCGTACGCGTGACGCATTTTCCCAGCGGCATCGTTGTCACTTGCCAAAACGAGCGCAGCCAGATTCAAAACAAGGCCGCGTGCATGCAGATTCTCAAGGCCCGTCTGTACGAGATCGAGCTCGAGAAGCGCGCCGAGGCCCTGGATGAGATTCGCGGGCCCAAGACCACGATCGGTTTTGGCAACCAGATTCGCAGCTACGTGCTCTACCCGTATCAGATGGTCAAGGACCTGCGCACGGGCGTGGAGACCAGCAACGTCGAGGCCGTTCTCGACGATGGCGATCTGGATCCGTTTGTGATCGGCTACCATCGTTGGGCAACCGGCAACGCCGATGCGGAAGCATCGTCTGCCTAGGCACATGATTGGCTCCGGGTCGATGCAAACACTTCGCAGGGGTGGTATTTGCCCGGTGAATCGGTAGAATCGAATACAGCAAGAAGTTCAAAGCGCACTCGTTTGGGTGCGCTTTTTTGAGGGAGGCAGCATGGCATATCGTCTGGACATCAAGCGCATTCTTTCGATGAACTTCTTTCATGACTTGCCCAAGATTATGTTTGGCTGCGCCCTGGCAGCTATCGCGACAGACTTGTTTTTGATCCCCAACGGCCTTGCCGCCGGCGGCGTCACAGGCCTTGCCACCATTATTCAGGCGGTCGGCGCCTCGCATGGCATATCGCTTCCCGTCGGTATCCAGACCATCGTGATGAATGCCTTGCTGCTGCTGGTTGTTATGCGCGAGGGTGGCATGTTCTACGTGGTGCAGACGGCGACCGGTTTTGTGCTGCTGGGTTTTTTCACCGACCTGTTCGCTCCGTTTGTGGCGCCGCTGGCACATGCCGACCTGATGCTGCCCGCTATGTGGGGCGGCATTATCACGGGCATCGGGTATGGCATGGTGTTGCGCGCCGGTGCCAACACTGGCGGCTCTGACACGATCGGCCAGATCATCTCGCGCAACACATCGCTGCCGGTTGGCTCGACCGTCATGGCGATCGATGTTGCCGTGTGCGCGCTGTCGGCCCCGGTCTTTTCGGTCGAAAACGCGCTGTATGCGGGCCTTTCGATGGTCATTAGCGGCTACGTGATCGATGCCGTGGTCGACGGTGGCAACAGGCGCCGTATGGTGCTCATCATCTCGGACAAGTTTCCCGATATCGCGGCCGACATCATGTATGGCCTGGGCCGCGGCTGCACCAAGTTTAGGGCGACCGGCATGTACTCGGGTGCCGAGAAGCCGGTGATCATGGTCATTGTGAGCCGCCGCGAGCTCAACACCCTCAAAACGATCGTGCGCGAGCGCGATCCTCACGCCATTGTGACGGTCGCCGACGTTACGGAAACCTTCGGTGAGGGATTCAAGGACATTAACGCGTAGGGCCGACTGCGTTCCATCCAAAAGACGTTCACATTGATAAACCGTTTCATCAGCGGTTCTGCCTGCTCAATTGTTCAAATAATGATAAATACTCTGGTAAAGCTTCCAGTTTCCAGCATAATGAATGACGTACGTGCATCGCGGCTGTGTTGGGACTACCTTTCCGTGCCGTGCGCATCTTGTCTTAAGAGGATGAAAGGAAGGCACAATGAGCGACGAAGAGCTCAAAAAGGTTGCCAACGAGGTAAGGAAGGGCATCGTCACCGGCGTGCACGCTGCCAAGTCCGGCCATCCGGGCGGTTCGCTCGGCGCTGCCGACATCATGACCTATCTGTACTTTGAGGAAATGAACGTCGACCCGGCCGACCCCCGCAAGGCCGACCGCGATCGCTTCGTGCTTTCCAAGGGTCATTGCGCGCCTGGTCTGTACGCTGTGCTCGCCGAGCGCGGATTCTTCCCCAAGGAGGATCTCGAGACGCTGCGCCACATCGGCAGCCACCTGCAGGGTCACCCCAACATGAACGACACCCCGGGCGTCGATATGTCCACCGGTTCGCTCGGCCAGGGCATCTCCGCCGCCGTGGGCATGGCCGTTGCCGCCAAGCACTGGGGCGACGACTATCGCACCTACGCCCTGCTGGGCGACGGCGAGAGCGAGGAGGGCCAGGTTTGGGAGGCCGCCATGTTTGCCGGCAACCAGCAGCTTGACAACCTCTGCGTGATCGTCGACCACAACGGCCTGCAGATCGACGGCCCCGTCGAGGAGGTCAACGACCCCATGCCGCTCGCCGACAAGTTCCGCGCCTTCAAGTTCCACGTGGTGGAGCTCGCCGACGGCAACGATTTCGATCAGATCCGCGCCGCCTTTGCCGAGGCCCGCGCCACCAAGGGTCAGCCGACCGCCATCATCGCCGAGACCACCAAGGGCAAGGGCGTTTCCTTTATGGAGAACCAGGTGGGTTGGCACGGCAAGGCCCCCAACGATGAACAGTTTGAGCAGGCCATGGCAGAGCTCACGGCCGCCGGAGAGGAGCTCTAGGATGGCAGACGTCAAGAAAATCGCCACGCGCGTAAGCTACGGCGAGGCCCTCGTCGAGCTCGCCAACGAGCACGATGACTTTGTGGTCCTCGACGCCGACCTGGCCGCCGCCACGCAGACCGGCAAGTTCAAGGCAGCCTGCCCCGACCGCTTCTTCGATGTGGGCATCGCCGAGAGCAACCTGATGGGTGTTGCCGCTGGTATCGCGACCACCGGCCGCGTTGCCTTCGCGAGCAGCTTTGCCATGTTTGCCGCTGGCCGCGCCTTTGAGCAGGTCCGCAATTCCATCGGCTACCCGCACCTTAACGTTAAGATTGGTGCCACGCACGCCGGTATCTCGGTGGGCGAGGATGGCGCCACGCACCAGTGCTGCGAGGATATCGCCCTCATGCGCGTTATCCCCGGCATGACCGTGATTGTTCCCGCCGACGACGTGGAGGCCCGCGCCGTGACGCGCGCCGCCTACGAGTGCGATGGCCCCGTGTACATGCGCTTTGCCCGTCTGGCCTCGCCGGTCATCAACGACCCCGAGACCTACAAGTTCGAGGTGGGCAAGGGCATCGTCATGCGCGAGGGCGCCGACGTCACCATCATCGCTTGCGGTCTGATGGTCGGCGAGGCTCTCGAGGCCGCTGAGCAGCTTGCTGCCGAGGGCATCGATGCCGAGGTCATCAACATGCACACCATCAAGCCCATCGATGCCGACCTGATCGTCAAGAGCGCCACCAAGACCGGCCACGTCGTGACCGTCGAGGAGCACTCCGTGATCGGTGGCCTGGGCAGCGCCGTTGCCGATGTTCTGTGCGAGCAGTGCCCGACGCCGCTCAAGAAGATTGGCGTCAACGACACCTTCGGCGAGTCCGGCCCGGGTGCCGAGCTCCTGCACAAGTACGGCCTGGACGCCGCCAACATCGTGGCGACCACCAAGGGGTTCTTGGCATAAGGCAAGACGAGGCAAAACATCGCTTCGACAACCGCAAACAAGCTAGAACAGGGGCGTCCTCAAAGAGGGAGCCCCTGTTTATGCTGAATTAAAATTAGAGTCCTGCCAAGCAAAGTTCCCATGGGGAAACGGGCCCATCCCAACAAAGTGCAATTCAGACCCTTCCAACTTTGTATGCGCAGCATCTCAAGTTGGTGCGTCGGCCCCATAGTAGCCGCAGGCCGGGCGCAGGGTTACCTCCCAAATCTTTCCGCAGCGCAGGCCGGCGTTTGTCCGCAGCTCCGCAGGAGCAGGACAAATGCAGGCCATGCGCGAGGACGATTTGGGAGGTAACCCTGCGCCCGGCCGGTGAGACCCAAACCCCGCCATGCTTCTTATGTGCAGTAAAGCTAATGCTGCTAAAATACTAAGCGCTCATGTAGTTTAAACGCACGACGATAAGGAGCACCAGTGGGTAACCACTTCCGTACCTCCGGTGCGGGCGATGATGCCCCCAAGACGCAGACAGGCGTCCAGGGCAGTCGTTTCGCCACTCCGGATTCAGAGGGCCAGCCTGTTGCTCAGGCCCCCGCTCAGCCGGCAGATCAGGCACAGCCGGCATCCGATCCCTTTGCCTACAATCCCACCAGCGATGTCGCGCTTTCCGGCACGGCGGGTTTTGAGCCCGTTCAGGCCGTGACCGCTCGCGTGGAGCAGCCTCAGGCTGGCGCCGCCACGCCGCAGCCTACCATGGCCGGCATTCCCGACCCCATGGCCCCTGCGACGCCGGTTCCTCAGCCTGCGCAGTCCGGTCTCTTTGCCGCCATTCCCGATCCCACGCAGCCTGCTGCCCCGGTGGTCGAGAGCGATCAGGCAGCCGAGGTCGCAAGCCTCGATAACGCGCTCAACAACCCCGATTTTACGTCGGTGTTTGCGCCCATCGATCCGCAGGCCAGCCGCAAGAAGATGGCCAAGCAGGCCGGTGTCGAGCCCGTCATCCTTATGGAGCATGTCACCAAGATCTATCCGGCACAGCCCAACAAGCCTGCACTCGACGACATCAACATCGAGATCTATCCGGGCGAGTTCGTCTTCCTGGTCGGTCACTCCGGCTCGGGTAAGACCACGCTGCTGTCGACGCTCAACCGCGACGTCAAGCCGACGAGCGGTCGCATCCTGGTTGCCGGTCAGGACCTCATGAAGATCAAGAACCGCAAGGTTCCGTTCCTGCGCCGCCAGATTGGCGCCGTGTTCCAGGACTTTAAGCTTCTGCCGCAAAAGACCGCCTACGAAAACGTGGCGTTTGCCCTGCAGTGCATCGGCAAGCCCAAGGGCGTCATTCGCAGCCAGGTGCCCGAGGTGCTGCGTCTGGTCGGTCTGGCCGATCAGATGGACTCGCTGCCCGATCAGCTTTCCGGTGGCGAGCAGCAGCGCGTCGCCGTCGCCCGCGCTATGGTCAACCGTCCGCCGCTGCTGATCTGCGACGAGCCCACGGGTAACCTCGACCCGGCGATCTCGCTGGGCATCATGAAGCTGCTCGAGCGTATTAACCGCACCGGCACCACCGTGATCGTCGCCACGCACGACCGCGAGATGGTCGATAGCATGCACCGTCGCGTGATCGCCCTCGAGGGCGGCCACGTTATCCGCGACCAGGAGAGGGGAGGTTACGGCAACTATGGCACCAACTAACGTGGGCTACTCCTTCAAAGAGGCAATCAGTCACTTCTTCCGTAACTGGACTACCTCGCTCGGCGCCGTCATCACGATCTTCCTTTCGCTGTTTATCATCGGCCTGTTCATCATGGGCTCCGCGATGCTGAACTCCGTGATCGGCACCGTCGAGGATCAGGTTGTCATCAACGCGTTCATTAGCGATGACGCCGATCAGGCCGATGTTCAGGCTTTTGAGGCCGAGCTTAAGACGTGGAATAACGTCAAGTCCGTGACCTATAAGGACAAGGACGACGCGCTGGCCGAGTATACGAGCAAGATGTCGGGCAACGCCGACGCCACCATGAGCGCGCTCGATGGCCAGAACCCGCTGCCGGCTTCGTTTGCAATTGAGATGGACGATCCGTCCAAGGTCGAGAGCACGGCCCAGAAGCTCAAGAAGAACGCCGACTTCCAGAAGATCGCGGATGACGGCGACGTCAACGCGAGCGTGCTGTACGGCCAGGAGGAAGTGAGCCGCCTGTTCCAGGTGACCAACTACATCCGCATCGCCGCCGTGGTGCTCGTTGGCCTTTTGACCTTTATCGCATTCATCTTCATCAACAACACGATTCGCCTGTCCATCACGGCGCGTCGTCGTGAGATTGCGATTATGCGTCTGGTCGGCGCCAGCAACGGCTTCATTCGCGGCCCGTTTATCACCGAGGGCGTACTGCAGGCCATTTTGGGCTCGCTGCTTTCCATCGGCGTTCTGGAGCTGCTGCGCAATCTGATGATTCCGCGTTTGCAGGAGAGCATCGGCTGGATGTCGTTTGCCCTGCCGATGCAGTACTACCTGGTGACCTATGCTGCGCTGATTCTGGTCGGCGTGATTATCGGTCTCTTTGGTTCTGCCATCGCCATGCGCCGCTACCTGCGCGTGTAGGCATGCCTGGAATTCATCCCTTCCAACGGGTCGTCTCTTGCGGGGCGGCCCGTTTTTTGATCCCTAGGGGACGGCAGGAAAACGGATCATTTGGGTAGACTCTTTGGAGTTCGTCATCGATAGCAAGGAGGCGCCATGGGGCGCAATAACAAGCATAAGCGTGGAGCTCGCAATAAGCGCGGGCCGGTGCGCAGCGAACGCCGTCCGAGCCTGACCGGGCGCGTGCAGCTCCATGAGCATGGCGCCTATGTCATAACCGAGAGCGGCGACTACAAGGTTATGGGCCGCGGTAAGCGCGAGATCATGGATGGCGATACCGTTGCCGTGAGCATTAAGAACAGCCCGCACGGTGAGCGGCGCGCCGTGATCGAAGGCGTGGTTGAGCGCGCAGCCATAAGCGTGGTGGGTACGTACCATACCGCCGGTCCGCTCGGTGTGATCGAGCCGCTCGATTCGCGCCTGAAGGCCGACTTCTTCATTCTGCCCGAGGATACCTCGGCGGATCGTCTGGGCGTCCACCCGGGTGATGCCGTTGTCGCGCGCATTTTGACCTACCCGACGCGCCTGGAATCGGGCACCGTGACGATCGAACGCCGCATTGGCGGAGATGACGCGCCCGATTTGGGCGTTCAATACGTGATGGCGCGTTACGGCTATACCGATAGCTATCCCGAGGCCGCGCTGGACGAGGCCGAGGGGCTTTCGCTCGATGTGTCCGCGGCGCTTAAGGACCCGCTCCGCCGCGATCTGCGCGACCGCTTTGTCATCACGATCGACCCGGTCGACGCGCGCGACTTTGACGATGCCATTTCGCTTGAGCGCATGCCCGAGGGTGGCTACAAGCTGGGTGTGCATATCGCTGACGTTTCTCACTATGTGGCTTGGGACGGGCATATCGATCTTGAGGCTCGCCATCGTACGACATCGGTGTATCTGGCCGATCGCGTGCTTCCCATGCTGCCCGAACGCCTGTCCTGTGACCTGTGTTCGCTTCGCCCTGACGAGGACCGTCTTGCGTTTACCGTTGACATTGAACTCGATGCGCAGGGTCGCGTGCGGCATTACGATCCGTACCCCAGCGTGATTCGCTCGCGTGTGCGTATGGACTATGACGGCGCCGAGGCGCTGCTGGTGCGTGCCGGCGCGGTGGAGTATGGGGTGCTGGAAGGCGCCGCTGAGGATGTTGCGGCTGCTGAGGCCTCGCGCGAGGAGGCGCTTGAGCGCGGTCTTGCGTGCGAGGAAACTGCTCGCGGCTATAACGTCGACCTCGGCGATTTCCTTGTCGCCGCCAACGAACTCGCCGAACTTCGCCGTCGTATTCGTCGTGCCCGCGGCTCAGTCGATTTTGACACGGCCGAGATTCGCGCTCTATTGGATGAGGACGGAGTACCCGTGCAGATTGTGGCGCGCGAGCGTTCGTGTGCCACGTCGCTTATCGAGGAAGCCATGCTACTCGCCAACGAGTGCGTTGCAGAGTGGCTGGCAGACCGTGATATCGAGGCCTGCTATCGCGTGCATGAGGATCCGAGCCCCGATAGCCTGCACGGTGCCGCCGTTGCGCTGGCGCAGCTGGGCATCATCGACGATCGCCGTGCTGCCGGTATCGCCCTGGGGAGTCCCGATGAGCTACAGGCTGCAGTTGATGCTGCCGCCGGTACGGCCAACGCACCGCTCGTCAACACGCTGCTTCTGCGCAGCATGCAGCGCGCACTGTACAAGCCGCGCAACGAGGGCCACTTTGCGCTCGCCGCGCCGTGCTACTGTCACTTTACGAGTCCCATCCGTCGCTACCCCGATCTGGTAGTGCACCGCGTGCTCAAACTGCAGTTGGCCTATGAGCAGCTCGGCGGCAAGGACGCCCTGGTCCGTACGCCGCGACTGATCGGCAAGGGGCGCGAGTCGCTGCCGCGCATTCTGCCGCAGATCTGCCGCGCATGCAGCGATGCCGAGCGCGCGGCAGATGCCGCTAGCCATGCGACGCAAAAGATCAAGATTGCCCAGTACTATGAGGATCGCCTGGGCGAGCGCTATGCCGGAACCGTCTCGTGGGTTAGCAGCATGGGCCTCTTCGTGCGCTTGGACCTGACGCAGGTCGAAGGCTTGGTTTCGATCAAGAGCCTGGGCAACGAGTGGTTCGAGTTCGACGAGGATGCGCTCACGCTCACAGGTGCCGACACGGGGACTCGCTATGAACTGGGTCAGCGCGTGATTATCGAGGTCTCGCGCGTCAATACCACGCGTGGGCACTTGGACTTTAAGCTTATCCATTAGCCAAATCTCGACTCATGGCGGGAGAGCGGAGGGCGGTCTTTCGGGGCCGCCCTCCGCATTTGGATCATGGCTACCTTGCCGTCTGCTCGGCCGCCCGCTTACCTGCTATTCGAGAGGTAAAACCTACCAAAATAAACCTGTCCCTTTTTGGCAGGTTTACAAGAAAGCGGGGATGAGATGGCGACGGTGTATGGTTATGCGCGGGTGAGTTCGCGCGATCAGAATCTTAATCGGCAGCTGGATGCGCTGGGCGCCTATGGCGTGGGCTCGGCGAATATTTATGCCGACCATGCGAGCGGCAAGGACTTCGATCGACCGCGCTATCGCGAGCTGCTGCACGTCCTGGGAGACGGGGACGTGCTGGTGGTGCTTTCTATCGACCGACTTGGTCGTAATTACTCCGAGATTCTTGAGGAATGGCGTCGCATTACCAAGGAGCTCGGGGTTGCCATTGTGGTGTTGGACATGCCATTGCTTGACACGCGCGCCAGGGCAAGCGGCACGCCGGATGTGACTAATACCCTGATTGCCGATATTGTGCTGCAACTGCTGAGCTACGTGGCGCAGGTGGAGCGCGAGAATATCCATCGGCGCCAAGCGGAGGGAATTGCAGCGGCGCGGGCGCGAGGGGTCCGTTTCGGTCGACCTCGCAAGCCGTGCCCTCCTCAGTTTGATCTGGTACGCGATAGCTATGAGGCGGGCAATATTACCCGCAGCCAGGCAGCAAAGTGCCTGGGCGTGTGCGTGGGGACGTTCGATCGCTGGATGCGCGAGGCGGGGTAGGGGTTTGCGGCACGTCCGATTGGCGCCCACGCGAGGCGGTATCGGTAACAGCCCTGTTACCGATAATGCGACCTTGTTGAATTATTTTGTGTCGCGCGTATTTCCGAGCGGTCGGATTTGAGGGGCGAGCGGTAGAACGCTCGCCCTTTGTGCGCCACGATGCGGCACAATGTACCGTAAAAGCTGTTTGTATCCGGTACGAATCGTTCGTTGGTCTTTAATTCTTCTCAACGGAGGTGTTTGAGATGGCAAACGGATTGCTTTTGCGGCTTCGCGAGCGTGAGCTCAGCGCGAGCCCGGCGGAACGCAATGTCATCGCATATGTAAGCGCTCATCCGCACGAGGTGGTCGGGCTGTCCGTTCGCGGTCTTGCCGATGCCACGTTCTCCTCGCCCTCGAGCATTTTGCGCTTTTGCAAGCGCTTGGGTTTTGCGGGCTACAAGGAGTTCCAGCGCGAACTGATTGCCGAGCTGGCGCTCTTGGGTGACAAGAAAGACGTTGCCCTCGAGGACATCTCCATGGATGACAGCGTCGAACGTATCGTGGGGAAGGTGATGAAAAGCAACGTGCGCACGATCGAAGCGACGGCGCGAACGCTCGATTACACCGTCTTGGAGCGATGTGCGGCCTATCTTAAGCGGGCACGCGCGGTCAATCTGTTCGGTATCGGTGCCTCTCGTTTGGTCGCGCACGATCTGGCGCAAAAGCTCATGCGTGTCGACAAAGAGTGCCATCTGTACGACGACTGGCATGATCAGCTCTTGTGTGCCAAGAACATGCATGAGGGCGATATGGCGATCGCCTTTAGCTACTCGGGCTTGACGCAAGAGGTGCTGGACTGCACCGCCGAGGCTCAACGTCACAACTGTCCCGTTGTGGCCGTTACCAAAGTAGATGGATCATCCAAGCTTGCCACCATGGCCGATGCCGTGCTCGGCGTCGCTGCGAGTGAGCCCTTGGTCCGCAGCGGTGCCATGGCTTCGCGTATGGCCCAGCTTATGGTTGTCGATGCCCTGTACGCTGCTTACGTTGCCAGCGACTACGAACGGGCGACGCATGTCATTAAGCAAAACTACATCGAGAAACAGGAAAGATGAGGTGAATGAAATGCTCGATTTAACAAAATTCACGACCGAACAGCGTAATCAAAGGTCTATGGACCTCGATACGATGACATCGCTGCAAATCGTCACGACGATGAATGATGAGGATCTTCGTGCCGTCCAGTCGGTCACGAAGGTGTTGCCCCAGGTTGCCACAGCAATCGACTGGGCTGCTGAGGCACTCGAGCGCGGCGGGCGCGTCTTTTACATGGGCGCAGGCACCAGCGGTCGTCTGGGTGTACTCGACGCTTCGGAGTGTCCGCCCACGTTTGGCGTGTCACCCGATCTGATTGTCGGGCTCATTGCCGGAGGCGAGACGGCGTTTATCAAGGCTGTCGAAGGTGCCGAAGACAGCGAGGAGCTTGGCGCGAGCGACCTGCGGGAGCGTGGACTCTCGGACAAGGATCTTGTCGTTGGCCTGGCGGCAAGCGGTCGTACTCCCTATGTGGTGGGCGGCCTTGTGTACGCCAAGGCAACTGGGTGCAAGACGATCGCAATTGCCTGCAACCAAGGGTCGAAGATCGGGGAGAGCGCAGATCTTGCCATTGAACCCGTGCCCGGTCCCGAGGTACTGACCGGCTCAACGAGGCTCAAGGCGGGAACGGTTCAAAAGCTCATTCTCAACATGATTTCGACCGGTGCCATGGTCAAGATCGGCAAGGTATACCAAAACCTGATGGTCGATGTGCAGCAGACGAACGAGAAGTTGGTGGTGCGCGGCCAGAACATCGTGATGGAGGCGACCGGCTGCACGCGCGAGTGCGCTATTCAGGCGCTTGCAGATGCCGGCGGCCACGTAAAAACCGCTATTGTCTCGGTACTGCTGGACTGCGATGCCGAGCAGGCTGCGGTAGCTCTTGAGCGAGCGAGAGGCCATGTCCGTGCTGCGGTGAGTGGCCATGAGAAGAGCAGTGCCGACGCCCAATAGGTGCGCGGCGTGAGCTGATATGACATCCAGACGAGATACCCAATACAAGGAGGAGTTATGACGAACAAAGAGCTGGCTCAAAAGCTGCTGGACCTTTTGGGCGGTAAAGACAACGTGCTCGCAAACGCGGCGTGCATGACGCGCCTGCGCGTGACCGTCAAAGACGCGGGCAACGTCGACACGGAGGGCATTAAGGCACTCGACGGCGTGATGGGCCTGGTCGAGGACGACACGATGCAGATCGTGCTGGGTCCGGGCAAGGTGAATAAGGTGCTCGAGGAGTTCTCCAAGCTCACCGGCCTTGCGAAAGGCGTTGCTGACGAGAGCGTGGTTGACGCTGCGGCCACAAACAAGGCCGCGCAGAAGGCCAAGTACGAGTCCAAGCCGGTTCAGGCCTTCCTCAAGAAGATTTCCAATGTCTTCGTCGCCCTGCTTCCCGGCATCATTGCGGCTGGCCTCATCAACGGTATCTGCAACGTCATTAACGTCTCGACGGCAGGCGCGCTTGCAGGCGAGTGGTGGTACCAGGGCATTCGCTCCATGGGCTGGGCCCTGTTTGCCTATCTGCCCATCTTGGTGGGCTATAACGCGGCACGTGAGTTTGGCGGCTCCGCTGCGCTGGGCGGCATCGCCGGCATGATGTGTATTGCCAACAGTGCCATGCCCCTGCTTGCGCCTGGCGCGGCCGATCCTGCCACTGCCATCTTGCTGCCGCTCACCAATGCGCAGTACAACCCCGCAGCGGGCGGCATGATCGCGGCTCTTATCGCTGGCGCATTTTTTGCCTGGATGGAGCGTCAGATTCGCAAGGTTATGCCCAACGCGCTCGACACGTTCTTGTCCCCGCTGCTGGTGCTCATCATCGGCGCCTTTGCTCTGATGCTCGTCATCCAGCCGGTTGGCGCATGGCTGACGACTGCCATCTTTAGCGTTTTGACCTTTATCTTCGAGAAGCTGGGCGTCCTGGGTGGCTATATCCTGTCGGCAGGCTTCTTGCCGCTGGTTTCCGTCGGCCTGCATCAGGCGCTCACGCCGATCCACGCTATGCTCAACGATCCCGACGGCGCTACCAAGGGTATCAATTACCTGCTTCCCATCCTTATGATGGCTGGCGGCGGCCAGGTCGGTGCCGGTTTGGCGCTGTACTTTAAGACCAAGAACGCCAAGCTCAAGAAGTACGTTGCAGAGTCCATTCCCGTTGGAATCCTGGGTGTGGGCGAGCCTCTGATGTATGCCGTTACGCTGCCGCTCGTTCGTCCGTTTGTGACGGCCTGCCTGGGTGCCGGATTTGGCGGCGCGCTCGCGGCGCTGCTTCACATCGGCACGGTTTCTCAGGGCGTTTCCGGTCTGTTTGGCCTGCTGATCGTCGTTCCTGGTCAGCAGCTCGGCTACGTTGCCGCTATGCTGCTTGCCTATGCCGCTGGCTTTGTCCTGACGTGGTTCTTTGGCGTCGACGAGCAGAAGATCAACGAGTTCTTTGGCGAGTAGTTTGATATCGCGAGCCGTGTTGCTCAGGGCTCGCGGCGCGCGGCAGATTTCTTGATGCTATGGTTGTGCCGGCGGGGCTAACTGCTCCGCCGGCCTTTTTTAAAGGAGTGTTGAAGCGTGAAAACGGGTATTTCGATTTATCTTTCCAGCCCTTTGCAGGATATTGAGCGGACGATTGAGCGTGGTGCCGCGGCGGGTGCGCGCTACGCGTTCACCTCACTGCATATTCCCGAGGATGGGGGAGCGGCGTATGCCGATAAGGTCCGTCATGTGCTGTCGCTGCTTTCCGCCCGCGGCATTGCGCTCATCGCCGATGTGGGGCCGCGCACGTGCGATTTGCTCGGGCTTGAGCGCATCGAGGACCTGCGCGATCTGGGGTTGGAATACCTTCGTTTGGACTATGGCTTTAGCGCCCAGCGGGTCGCGGAGCTGTCCGGTGTATTTCGCATTGTGGTCAATGCATCGACGGTGAGTTCTGATGAAATCGCATCGTGGTGTGAGGCCGGTGCCGATGTGACTCGTTTTGCCGCCTGTCACAATTTTTACCCCAAGCCTTATACCGGTTTAGCTCTGGAGGACATTGCTCGGGTGAATCTTCGTCTTGCGGCGCTTGGATTCGAAATCATGGCTTTTGTGCCGGGTGATGCCAACGTTCGCGGGCCGGTATTCGAGGGACTGCCGACGGTCGAGGCACAGCGCGGTCGCGCGTCAAAGGTTGCTCTCAATATGCTTGAGCTTGCACATGGCGCCGATTGCGACATTGTGTTGGCCGGCGACCCCGATCTTTCCGATGCGGGCTGGACGCAGTTTGCTCATGTTTCCGCCGGATACGTGGACCTGCAATGCGAGCTTGAGCCCGGTTATGCCTATGTACGTGGGCAGATTCATCACGACCGACCCGATTCGAGCACCCTCATCTTTAGGTCTCAGGAGTCGCGTACGACGCTTAAGCCGGATTCCGTGCCGATGGATGCCGGTGCCGGCCTGTCACGAAAGACGGGGTCGATCGCTGTGAGCAATAGCGGCTATGGGCGCTACGAAGGCGAGCTTGAGATTGCGCGGGTCGATCTTCCCAGTGACGAGCGCATGAACGTTGCGGGCCATATCACGCCCGAGGCAATGGAGCTGCTGCCGTTCATCAAACGCGGATTCGGGGTACGGTTCGTTTAGCGTGTGACCCGTGGGCTACAATTGGCCCATCATGCGAAGGCGCCTCGTGTGGCGTGTGCCTGCGTTGGCCGATCTATATTCGGAGGATTCCCATGACCGTACTGTTTGTTGAATATCCCAAGTGCTCGACCTGTAAGAAGGCCAAGGCATGGCTGGACGAACACGGGGTAGAGTATATCGACCGCGATATCGTTTTGGACAATCCCACGGCTGATGAGCTTGCGACCTGGATTGCTCGTTCGGGACTGCCGTGCGGCGCTTCTTTAATTCGTCGGGCATGAAATATCGAGAGCTGGGCCTGAAGGCGCGTCTAGATGCGGGCATGACGGATCGGGAGTGCTACGAGCTGTTGGCGACCGACGGCATGCTGGTTAAGCGTCCGCTGTTGGTGGGCGACGACTTTGCGATTCCCGGCTTTAGGGAATCGGCTTGGGTCGAGGCGTTGCTGTAGCGGCTGCGGAAAGTGCGACCCGTTTTGAGTGCTCAGGGTGGGACGTGTTTTCCATCGGCGGGCTCGCTCGGCTCAATCCTCGAGCTGTGCCCATTCGTGCGGATCGTAGACTTTTACGTGCTTGTTGGGCTTGCCGCTCCAGTACTCCTCGTCCATAAAGGGCAGATATGCCTGAACACCGGGGCAGATAAAGGGAATCCGCTGCTGTTGCAGTCGCTCGCGCTGTCGCTGCTCCAGGTGCGCCTCGGATATGACAGTCGGCATACCGGACAGCTCGACGAGGCTTGCCTGGATTCGCTTAAGGTCGGGGAGTCCCGCGTGCCATGACATCCGCATGATCAAAAAGGATGCACGGCGGTATTTTGCCTGCATCACCGTGATGGCGGGGCGCAGAGTGGGATGGATTTTGTCCCGTTCGGGCCAAAGGTCAGCAGTGATCTCGAGGCCCAGGGTCTCCCATAGGTAATCAAGCTCTTCGTCCATGGCGCCTCGATATCTACGTGATCATTGATACTTCGATTGTGTTGCCTGGTGCTATCGTTTTCGCGGTAGAATCTGCCAACGGTTGACGGCTACCGCTCGCGGCGTTTTGCCCTTCGTGTGCAGCGGTCGACTTCACAGGTCCTTCACGTGTTGGCCGTATTTGACTGAATTTCAAAAAAGTCAAAATTGGGGCTTGCGTCACGGCCGGACTTCCCGTATATTTCTTTCTTGCGCAAAGGCACAGCCGAGCGCAGCGATGCAGTCATTGGGATGTCGTCTAATGGCAGGACAGCGGATTCTGGTTCCGTCAATGGGGGTTCGACTCCCTCCATCCCAGCCATTGCATTTGCTACATATGGCCCGTTCGTCTAGCGGTTTAGGACGCCGCCCTCTCAAGGCGGAGATCACCAGTTCGAATCTGGTACGGGCTACCAAAATTGAACGCCCGGGCCTCGTAAGAGACCCGGGTTTTGTGTATTGACCGATATTTAAGGCGCGCGTTGAGTCTGCCGCCCGGACCGAGGAGTTGTCATGGACCTGCCTATCAGCTTGGAAGACATCACGTATGCCGAGAACTATCTGGCGCAGGGCGACCTGGCTACGGCGACGCCGCTGCTTGAGCGTCTGGTGGAGCTCGCCGAGGAGTATATCGACGCTGAGTGCAAGACGGAGGAGAAGCGCCAGTACTTTAGCTTCGACAGCAAGTTTGAGCGCCTGGCCTATCGCCGCGTGGAGAAGGATCCGCGCGAGCTGGTGCAGGTCGAGGTTCCCTTTGACCGCCTGTACTCCGACATGGCGTTTGCCTACATTCGCCAGCAGGATTATGTGAGTGCTCGGAATGCCCTGATGCAGGCCGTGCGTTGGGATCCCATGAACTGCAACTATCGCTTGGACTTGGCCGAGCTGTTCCGCGCGCTCGAGGACAAGCAGGAGTGGGCATCGCTCTCGTTCTCGGTGCTGGAGCGCGCGAGCGACGGTAAGTGCGCCGCACGCGCCTACACCAACTTGGGTCAGTACTTCTTGGAGCCCGAGACCGAGAACATTTCGGCTGCCGTGGGCTGCGCGCGTCTGGCGCTGCGCCTGGCGCCCAATGATGCGCATACGACGCGCCTGCTCAACAAGATCCATACCACCTATCCGGATGCCGCGGACGAGAGTGACGACCATGTGATGGGTGAGCTCGCCCTGCAGGGCGTGCCGACCTCGCCTTCGGCCGAGATCGCCATCTGCCTGATCATGTGTGCGACCGACGCTGCGAGCGACGGCGACAAGCAGGAGGCTACGCGCCTGACGGTCCGTGCCCGCGACCTGGTGGGCGAAGAGGCGTGCGCGGCGATTATCAAGCTGGTGCGCGAGAGTGATGCCGAGCTTAACGCCGAGCGCAAGGCAAAGCGCGAGGCTGCGGGCTCAAACGCCGATGGCGCCAAGGAGGCCGGCGATGCCCAGTAAGCGCGAGCGCAAGCTCATTTCCAAGAATCGCTCGGCACATCACGAGTACTTTATCGATGAGACGTTTGAGTGCGGTATTGAGCTGAGCGGTACCGAGGTCAAGTCGATTCGCGAGCGCGCGTGCCAGATTACCGATACCTTCGCACTGATTCGTGGCGGGGAGTGCTGGCTCGTCGGCCTGCATATCCACCCTTATAGCCATGGTGGCGTGTGGAATCGCGATCCCGACCGTCGGCGCCGTCTGCTGCTGCACCGCAAGGAGATCGACTTTCTTGACGGCAAACTTCGCAACCGCGGCTATGCGCTGGTGCCGCTGGAGCTCTACTTTAATACCGACGGCCGCGTAAAGCTGCTGCTGGGCCTAGGCCGCGGCAAGAAGCTTTACGACAAGCGCGAGGATATGGCCAAGCGCGATGTCCAGCGCGAGATCGACCGCGCCCTCAAGGAGCGCAATCGCTAGGCGTTCTGTATAAGTTACGGTGGAATACGGACTGTTTTGCCTGTTTGAGGGGCTATTCAGTCCTTATTTCACCGCAACTGCGGGCGTCTCATCTTGCTTATACTGTTTTGACACATATGTCTCAAAGGTGGTGTCCGTTGTGGGCGCCGCCTTTTTTGTGGGTACATACATCCATGAGGTTCCAACCCGGGTTAGGGGAGTGATTGTTATGGACAAAACTGCGTTCTTTACCATGCCGAGCGGTCTGTACGTGGTGAGCGCCGCGGCAGACGGGCTGCGCGCCGGCTGCGTCATCAACACTGCGGTGCAGGTGACGTCCATGCCACCGCGCATTTCGGTTGCCGTGAACAAGGACAACGTCACCTCGGGCGTCATCGCTTCGGCCAAAGCGTTCGCGCTGACCGTGATCGATCAGACCGCCGATATGCTCTACATCGGTAACTTTGGGTTCCGCACCAGCAGCGATTATGACAAGTTTGCCAAATACGAGACCCGCGAGACGGCTCTGGGCATGCCCTATGTGCCCGAGCACGCGGCGGCCCTGTTTAGCTGCCATTTGATCGACACTGTGGATGTTGGCACGCATCTACTGTTTATCGGCGAGGTCGAGGATGCCGAGCGCTTGAGTGACGAGACGCCGCTCACCTACGATTACTACCATAAGGTCCTGAAGGGCAAGACGCCTCCGAAGGCGTCCTCGTATCAAGGCTAGAAATGTTTTAAAAATACTTGCATTATATTATTGAGAATCTATACTGATAAATGAAGTACATCACCAGTCACGTTCGAGAGGAGAACATCATGGCTGAGGAGAAGAAGACGTATAAGTTCGTGTGCGTCGTTTGCGGTTACGAGGTTGAGGTCGATACGCCCGAGCTGCCCGAGGATTATGTGTGCCCGGTGTGCGGCGTCGGTCCCGATCAGTTTGAGCTCGTCGAGGAGTAGCTCGCAGGCACACGACTTGCAGCAATACATAGCTCTGTCCAAGGGCCCCGGTCGAATTCTCGGCCGGGGCCCTTTTCTTCCGTCCCTAAGGGATCACGGCTGCTGTTAGCCGATCCTGCCTGTTGTGAGTCCGGCCGACCTTTTGTCTCAATCTGTAACATCTAACGGTGGAAATTGGGCCCACTTGTTACATATCGAGACAAACCAAAACCGTCCGGCAGAAGATCTCAATCTGTAACATCTAGACATCGAAAGCGGGTCTAGATGTTACAGATCGAGACGTTTGCCTGAGTAGGTGCCCCGCCCCATTACATCCCTGTCAACAACACGACATCGAGAATCGTCACGATGGCACCGATCCCTACGAGCAGCGCGTTGAGCGGGCGCGAATTGGCATATTTGCCCATGACGCGGCGTGAACTGGTGAGTCGTATGAGCACAAAGACCGTAATCGGCAGCTGAAGCGACAGCAGTGCCTGGCTCCAGATGAGACCTTCAAAAGGATTTGGGACGACCAGGCACGCCGCCACTGCGCCGGCGAAACAGGCCGCCACCCCGACCGAGGAATGTCGGTCGTGGATGTCGTATTCCTCGTCGAACATGCCTGCAGTGATGGTTCCCGCCGCCATGCCCGCTGTCACGCTGCTCGATAATCCCGCGAACAGCAGCGCTACCGCAAAGATGGCCGAGCTCGCCGGGCCCAAGATGGGGGAGAGCGTGGCCGCTGCGACGGTGAGGTCGTCTACGACCATGCCGTGCACAAAGAAGGTCGTTGCGGCCAGGATGACCATGGCCGAGTTGATTGCCCAGCCCACGCCCATCGAAAAGAGCGTGTCGAAGAGCTCGTAGCGAAGGCGTTCTTCGATAACCCGCTCGCCTTGGCCTTCGAAGTGCATGGATTGGATGACCTCGGAGTGCAGGAAGAGGTTGTGGGGCATAACGACCGCACCCAGGACACTCACGATAATCGCGGCAGAGCCAGTGGGCATACTGGGTGTGATCCAGCTTGCGGCGGCCTGCGGCCAGTCGACCTTGACCAGCGCAAGCTCGGCCAAAAACGAGAGTCCTACCACGCCTACGAAGGCGATGATCCAGCGTTCGGCACGCTTGTAGGAGTTGGTCATGAGCATCGCCATCGATACTGCCGCCACGATGACGCAGCCCGCGCGCACGGGTAGCCCAAAGAGCATTTGAAGGGCAATCGCGCCGCCCAGGACTTCGGCCATGGTGGTGGCGATGGTCGCGAGATAGGCGCTGCCGAGCACCGCGCGTCCCACGATGCGGGGGAGAAAGCGGGTCGTGGCCTCGGCAAGACAGGCGCCCGTGGCGATACCCAGGTGTGCCGCGTTGTGCTGCAGCGCAATGAGCATAATCGTGGACAGCGTGACGATCCACAGCAGCGCGTAGCCAAACTGCGAGCCCGCGGCCATATTGGAGGCCCAGTTGCCCGGGTCGATAAAGCCGACGGTCACGAGCAGCCCGGGGCCGATATGCCGCGCAATGTCTAGACCTCCGTGGCCTCCGGTGCGGTGCGAGCCAAAGTGTTGTTTGAGATGGTTGAGCATGGCTGGTTCCTACGTTGGGGTGGCGTGGCGCTGCACTTGGGTTGCGCGGCGCCACGCTCTGGGTTTAGGTTTGGGCTACTTGCGCGCCTTGCCCTGATTGGCCACGGCGTCGATCTTGGCGGCGATGGTCGCCGGGTCGCCGATGTAGCGCTTGTCGAGGACATTGAAATCGGTATCGAAGGTGTAGACGAGCGGCACGCCGGTGGGGATGTTGACCTTGAGGATCTCCTCGGGCGTGAGGTGCTCGAGCTTCATGACGAGTGAGCGCAGGGAGTTGCCGTGCGCGGCGATGAGTACGCGCTTGCCGGCGAGCATCTGGGGGCGAATCTCGTCTTCGAAATAGGGCCAGGCGCGGGCGATCGTGTCCTTGAGGCACTCGGTATAGGGCAGTTGATCGGGCGCGACGTCGCGGTATTGCTCCTGGGTGTGGGGGTCGCGACTGTCGCCCGGCTCGAGCGCCGGCGGGCAGACATCGAAGGAACGGCGCCAGATGAGCACCTGCTCGTCGCCGTGCTCTGCCGCGGCATCGGCCTTGTTGAGACCCTGCAACGCTCCGTAGTGGCGCTCGTTGAGCTTCCAGGATTTGATGACGGGCAGCCACTCGCGATCCATTTGGCCGAGCACGATGTTGAGGGTGTGGATCGCGCGCTTGAGGCGCGAAGTGTAGCAGACGTCAAAGTCGAAACCGGCTTCTTTGAGGGCTCGACCGCCTGCGGCGGCTTCTTCGCGGCCCGCGTCCGTGAGCTCAACATCGGTCCAGCCGGTGAACAGGTTGAGTTTGTTCCACTCGGATTCTCCGTGACGGATAAGGACGAGTTGCATCGTCTGCTGGTCTGCTTGGTGCGACATAGGGGCCTCCTTGATCTGGCACAGTGTGCGTGCCGTTTGCTTGACGCCGCAAAGGATACCCGTTTTAGGTTCAAAAGTTAACCAAGACTAACAAAATAGTTGTATTTGAATAGGATGGCGCAAGGGGACTGCCGAAATGTCTCGATCTGTAACAGTTTGCCGCCAAAACCGACCCTTCGTGTTACAGATCGAGACAAACCAAAACCGTCCCGCAGAAAATCTCAATCTGTAACATCTAGGCGCCAAAATCGGTTCCTCCTGTTACAGATTGAGATGTTTGAAGCGGTGAGCTTACAAGCCGAACTTGGGCGCCTTGTTGCCGCCCTTAAGATTGGCGGTGTCGAGCCTCATCATGCAAAAGTCCGCGCGGCCCTCGTTTTCAGAATGACCCGAAGGGGCCAGATGCACGTACACCGACTGTCCCTACGCCAAACGTGTACGTCAGCCTCCAAAGATGTCAAATTTCGACATGTTTGGGGGCTGACGTACACGTTTGATGGCAAGACGTTGATGGCCGGCGTGCGTTACGCGATTGTTTCGAAACGGGTGGGAAACACAACGGGTCGGCGATGCTCCTAGTATGCCTATTCAACTGACTGTCTAAATATCTAGGGGAGGATCGCGATGCAGGCAGATTCCGCTCAGCAGCAGGGCCTTTATCGCCCCGAATTCGACCACGATGCATGTGGCATCGGCGCGCTTGCCGATATCAACGGTGAGCGCCATCACCAGATTCTGGACGATGCACTGTCCATTCTGGTCAACTTGGAGCACCGCGGCGGTACGGGACTCGAGAAGAACACCGGCGACGGTGCCGGTATCCTGTTCCAGGTTCCGCATCACTTTTTCCGCAAAGAGGCTCAAAAGTGCGGCCAGATTCTGCCGGCAGAGGGCGACTATGGCGTGGCCATGCTGTTCTTCCCGCAGGACGACAAGGGCGTAGAGGATGCCCGTCGCGTGTTTGAGGAGGGCTGCGCCGAGGCCGGCGTGCCGCTGCTCTTTTGGCGCGAGGTGCCCGTCGACCCGCACGACTTGGGCGAGACGGCACGCGCCTGCATGCCCACCATTCTGCAAGCCTTTCTGGGCCGCCCCGACGACACGCCCGCCGGCGATGCCTTCGAGCGTCGCCTGTACGTGTGCCGTCGCACTATCGAGAAGAAGGCCGATGCCGAGTTTGCCCTGCGCGACAAGATCTTCTACGTCTGCTCCATGAGCTCGCGCACTATCGTGTACAAGGGCATGCTCGTCGCCACGCAGATGCGCCGCTTCTTCATCGACCTCAACGACGCCGCCGTCAAGACGGCCGTGGCGCTCGTCCACTCGCGCTACTCCACCAACACCACGCCCAGCTGGGAGCGCGCGCACCCCAACCGCTTTATCATCCATAACGGCGAGATCAACACCCTCAAGGGCAACGTCAACTGGATTCGCGCCCGCGAGCCCAACCTGTACAGCCCCGTGCTGCAGCACGATCTTGAGCGCGTGATGCCTATCATCAACCGCGAGGGATCCGATTCCGCGATTCTGGACAACGTGCTCGAGTTCCTGGTCATGAACGGTCGCCCGCTCACGCGTGCCGCGTCCATGTTGCTGCCCGAGCCGTGGGACCACAACGACAGCCTGAGTGAGGAGCGCCGCGCCTACGACGCCTACCAGTCCATGCTCATGGAGCCGTGGGACGGCCCGGCGGCCATCGCCTTTACCGACGGTCGCACGCTGGGTGCCGCCCTCGACCGTAACGGCCTGCGTCCCGCCCGCTACTATGTGACGCGCGACGGTCGCTTTATGCTGGCGAGCGAGGTGGGCACCATCGAGGTGAGCCCCGAGAACATCCTGACGAGCGGCTGCCTGGGACCAGGCCAGATGCTCGAGGTCGACTTTGCCCGCGGTCGCGTCATCTACAACGATGAGCTGCGCGCCCGTTACGCCAAGGAAAAGCCCTACCGCGACTGGATTGCCGAGGAGACACTGACCGTCGACGCGCTCGATAGGCCTGCCACGGCAACGCCCGCCGAGGACGCCGAGGTGCCCGCCGCCGTGCGTATGGCCAAGCTCGGCTACCACTGGGATGACGTCGACGAGGTCGTGCGTCCCATGGCCCAGCAGGGCAAGGCACCGCTCGCTTCGATGGGCATCGATGCGCCGCTGGCCTGTCTGTCCAAGAAGACGCGCTCGTTCTTTGACTACTTCTATCAGTTGTTCGCCCAGGTCACGAACCCGCCGATCGACGCCCTGCGCGAGCATATGGTGACTTCGACCACGCTCTACCTGGGTAATCACGGCAACTTGCTCGAGGACTCCCGTACGGCCTGCCAGCTGGTGCGCCTGGAGCGCCCGCTGCTCAACGAGGAAGAGTTCGACCGCATCTGCGCCATCGACCGTGTTGGCTTTAAGACCCGTCGTTTCCGTGCCGTCTACCGCCGCGATGCCGGCGAGGGCGCGCTGCAGGCTGCGCTCAAGCAGCTTGCCGAGGACGTCGAGGCTGCGGTTCGCGATGGCGTGAACATCGTGGTGCTGAGCGACCGTGCCGCGGCGGGCGAGGTCCCTGTGCCGTCGTTGCTCGCCGTGGGCTGCGTGCACAACCACCTGATCCGCGCCGGCGTGCGTACCTTTGCCGACATCGTGGTGGAGTGTGGCGACGCCGTGTCTCCGCATGACTTTGCGGCGCTAGTGGGCTACTCCGCGAGCGGCATCTATCCGTACAACGCGCATGCGTGCATCCGCAATCTGGCGGCACGCGGCGACCTGGACGTGACGGCCGAGCAGGGCATCGCCAATTACAACAAGGCCGCGACGGCGGGCATCGTCTCCATCATGTCCAAGATGGGCATCTCCACGGTGCAGAGCTACCACTCCGCGCAGATCTTCGAGGCCGTTGGCTTTACGCCGGAGTTCGTCAACGCGTACTTCGCCGGCACGGTGAGCCGTGTGGGCGGTATGGGTGTCGAGGACGTCGAACGCGAGCAAAATGAGCGCTACGACGCCGCGCTCGCTATCCTTAAGAGCCCGGCTCCCGATCAGCTGCCCACGCTGGGCCTGACCAAGTGGCGCCCGCTCGGCGGCGAGGATCACCTCATCGATCCGCAGGCTGTCTACTTGCTGCAGACCGCCTGCCGTGAGGACAGCTACGACACCTTTAAGGAGTACAGCGCCCGCCTGCACCGCACCGGCCGTGCCGTGCGCCTGCGCGACCTGCTGGACTTTGATGCCAGCGGCCGCACTCCGGTGGCACTCGACGAGGTCGAGCCCGCGCTCAACATCGTCCGCCGCTTTAACACCGGCGCCATGTCGTACGGCTCCATCAGCAAAGAGGCGCACGAGTGCATGGCCATCGCCATGAACCGTCTGCACGGTCGTTCCAACTCGGGCGAGGGCGGCGAGGGCCCGCGCCGCGAGACCCCGCTGGCCAACGGCGACTCCAAGAACTCCGCGATCAAGCAGGTGGCAAGCGCGCGCTTTGGCGTGACGAGCCGTTACCTGTGCAGCGCCTTCGAGATTCAGATCAAGATGGCCCAGGGCGCCAAGCCTGGCGAGGGCGGTCACCTGCCCGGCAAGAAGGTCTACCCCTGGATTGCCGAGGTCCGTCAGTCCACGCCCGGTATCGGCCTGATCTCGCCTCCGCCGCACCACGACATCTACTCCATCGAAGACCTGGCCGAGCTCATCTTTGACCTTAAGAACGCCAACCCCGGCGCGAGCGTGTCGGTCAAGCTGGTCAGCGAGGCCGGCGTCGGCACCATCGCCACTGGTGTTGCCAAGGGCGCTGCCGACAAGATTTTGATCAGCGGCCACAACGGCGGCTCGGGTGCCGCTGCTCGCGATTCGATCTGGCACGCCGGTCTGCCGCTGGAGCTCGGTCTTGCCGAGGCCCAGCAGACGCTGCTGCAAAACGGCCTGCGCTCGCGCGTGGTGCTCGAGGCCGACGGCAAGCTCATGGACGGCACCGATGTTGCCGTCGCCTGCCTGCTGGGTGCCGAGGAGTTTGGCTTTGCGACCATGCCGCTCATCTCGATGGGCTGCCTCATGCAGCGCGACTGCCAGCAGGATACCTGCCCCGCCGGCATCGCTACGCAAAACTGCCGCCTGCGTCGCGGCTTCCGCGGCAAGCCCGAGCACGTTGAGCACTTTATGCTCTTTGTTGCCGAGCAACTGCGCGAGGTCATGGCGAGCCTGGGCTTCCGCACCGTCGACGAGATGGTCGGCCATCCCGAGTGCTTGCGCCAGATTGAGGTCCCGGGCAACCGCAAGGCTAACCTGCTGGATCTGTCGCCCGTGCTGGCGAGCGCGACCTGTGAGTTTGGTGCCCACATCCCGGGTGCCGACGGCCGTCACTTCCTGCCCCAGATGGCTGCGGACAGCGAGCTCGAAAAGACGCTCGACTCCACGTTGTTTGTGCCCTATACGGCCGATGCCCGTGCGCACCTGCGTCCGATTCGCTTCCGCGCCGATATCGCCAACGTCAACCGCTGCGTGGGCACCATCTTGGGCAACGCGGTGACCAAGGCACATCCCGAGGGCCTGCCCGCCGGCTCCATCACCATCGATTGCGATGGTTCGGCCGGTCAGAGCTTTGGCGCCTTCCTGCCGCGCGGCATTACGCTCAACGTGTGCGGCGACGCCAACGACTACTTTGGCAAGGGCCTTTCGGGCGGCGAGGTGTCGGTGCGCCCCAACCCGCATGCGACCTACAAGTTCGATGAGAACATCATCGTGGGCAACGTTGCGTTCTTTGGCGCCACGAGCGGCCGCGGCTTCATCAACGGTCTGGCCGGCCAGCGCTTTGGCGTACGCAACTCCGGTGCCACCGTGGTGGTCGAGGGCTGCGGCAACCATGGCTGCGAGTACATGACGGGCGGTCTGGCGCTCATCCTGGGCGAGGTCGGGCAGAACTTCGCCGCCGGTATGACGGGTGGCGTGGCTTATGTCTTTGACCAATACGGCACGCTCGATGCCCGTGTGAACCACGAGAGCGTTGAGCTTAAAGCCCCGACGGCCGGCGAGCTGGCGCAGATTCGCGAGTTCATCCAGGAGCACGTGGACGTGACGCAGAGCCCGCGCGGCATTAAGCTGCTCTACAGCTTTGAGACGATGAGCAAGCACTTTGTGAAGGTCATTCCGACCGAGTACGAGCGCGTGCTGGCGATTGTCGCCGCCGCCGAGGCCGTCGGCAAGACGCATGCGCAGGCCGAGGAGCTGGCGTTTGACATTGTGACCGGTCGCGCGAGTGACGCGGATGTTGCTCGCTTCGATGTTGCGGGCGGTGCTGCGGGTGCTGCGTCCGTGGCTGCCAGCCCTGCTGCTTCGACCAAGAAGGAGGCGTAAGTGCCATGGGTAAGCCCGGTGCTTTTCTTGATATCGATCGCGTGACCCATGAGCTGCGCCCCGTGGAGGAGCGCAGCCGCGATTTCGATCCGCTGTACGTGGAGCTCGACGACGACGCGCGCCGTGCCCAGGCGAGTCGCTGCATGATGTGCGGTGTGGCGTTTTGTCAGATGGGCGCGAGCTTTGGCAAGGCACGTCCGAGCGGCTGTCCGCTGCACAACCTGATTCCCGAGTGGAACGAGCTGGTGCACCGCGGCCGTTGGGACGAGGCTGCCGAGCGCCTGTCACTCACCTCGCCCATGCCCGAGTTCACGAGTCGCGTGTGCCCGGCGCTGTGCGAGGCCGCATGCAACCTGGGCTCGGTCGATGGCCAGCCCACGACGATTCACGACAATGAGCGCGCGATCAGCGACCATGAGTGGGCCAACGGCGGTCCGCGCCGCTTTGAGCCGGCAGGGGAGGGCGCACCCACGGTTGCCGTGGTGGGCTCCGGTCCTGCTGGTCTGGTGGCAGCATGGGAGCTTGCGCGTCGCGGTGCCCGCGTGACGGTGTTTGAGCGTGACGACCGCCCGGGCGGCCTGCTCATGTACGGCATTCCCAACATGAAGCTCGAGAAGTCCGTGGTCGAGCGTCGCGTGGCGCTCATGCGCGAGCTGGGCATTGTGTTCGAGCTGAGTGCCGACGTTACGAACCCTGCGGTGGCGGCCGAGCTCGATGACTTTGACGCCGTCGTGGTGGCTGCCGGCGCTCGTGCGCCCCGCGGTCTTTCGGCTGCGAACGTGGATGCTCCGGGCGTGGTGTACGCGGTGGACTACCTGACGGCTTCGACCGTCTCGGTGCTCGATGGTAGCGAGCCCGCGGTGAACGCGCGCGGCCTGGACGTTGTGGTCATTGGCGGTGGCGATACTGGAAACGACTGCGTGGGTACCGCCGTGCGTCAGGGCGCGCGCAGCGTGCGCCAGTTTGAGTTCTTGCCGGCTGCGCCCGATAAGCGCGCGGCGAGCAACCCCTGGCCGCAGTGGCCCAACGTTAAGAAGACCGACTACGGCCAGCAGGAGGCTATCGCTGCGATGGGTGACGAGATGCGTGCCTGGGGCGTGGATACGCTCGAGGTGCTGCTGGACAAGAAGGGTGCGGCTGCGGGTTTGCGCGTGGTCGATCTGGACTGGTCGGCGGGAAAGCCCGAGCGCATCGCGGGCTCCGAGCACGAGGTGCCGGCGCAGCTGGCGCTCATCGCCTGCGGCTTTACGGGTCCCGAGCACGGCGTGTTCGATGCGGTGGGCGTGCCTGTTGCCACCGCTGGTCGTCCGCTGCCGGTGATGGCTGCCGAGGGCTCGCACCTCGCGGCTCGCACGGAGGGTGTCGCCGCGGATGCCGCACCGGTGTACGTGGCCGGTGACGCCCGCAACGGCAGCTCGCTCGTGGTGAGTGCTATGGCCGATGCCCTGGCCTGCGCAGCCGAGGTCGCCGAGGCGCTGGAGCTGTAAAGTAGTCATTTAAGAACGTTCTCAATGACTAGTCATTTTTTGTCTAGTCGTTGGGGACACTCCTTGCGGATTTGCGAGCGATTTGCTCGTTTGTCGACGTACGGGTGTTCATTTGTCGACTTCTTGGGCTGTGGTCACCTGTTGTTTCTGTGGTGGCTGCGGGCATCTGGCTCAAAAGGGCGGGTTGGCTGTCTATGTCTACCTGCGGTTTTGTTGCGGTGGACTCATTCGGTCAAGTGTCCCGTCAAGTGTTTGGTTAGCATCTGGTTTGCAGCCGAAGGCCTATTTTGCCCGCGCTTGCCTCGGTTGCCCACCCTCCTCGTAAGCTCAAATTGAGGTCCATCAGTTTGAGGAGGATGCCATGACTGACCAAGTTTTTGATCGAGCGCAGCTGGCCGAGGCCGTCGGCAACGATATTGCCGACATGGCTCACTTTTGGATGCTGCGGAAGTTTCAATTTCTGGAGCCGGCGCGCGAGCAGTTCGAGATTATCGTCGATCCGTGGCTCAGCTATTGCGAGGAACCATCTCAAAACGAAATCATGGCCTACAACATGGCGTTTACCGATTGGCTGCTGTTTGAGCGCCCCTATTACCACGGCAAGACGCTGTTGGAGCTGTATGTGGACGAGCCGCCAGCGTCAATTTCTCCTGCTTCGCTCGGGCGACTTAAGCAGGTGCGTGACACGCAGTATTTCTCGCGCTTTGGCATTTTGGACAAGGATCCCGCGACTGGCATGGTCGTGCTGAAGGACACGCGCACCGACCGTCGCTTTGACGTCTACGACCCACATATCGTGCAAAAGGAGCGCTGGAACGATGGTGCGATTGCGGTGCGACTCGCGTGCGTCGACGATGTCTGGCTGACGGCGGGGCAGCTCTACCTGTATGACATCGCGCGCCTGAGCGACACGACGGTCGACGGGCCGGGCTCGGTGCATCCCGAGGACCTGGAGGACGGTTTCGACACCTCGTGCATCAGCTTCTTTTTGCGCCTGGTCCGCGACATCATGGGTGCCCAGGGGCGGTATGTGAAGTCGCTCAACATCTACGAACAGGAATGGGAGTAGGGGATGGACGGTTGTCGCCTGCCTTGCCTTCTGCCTTTATGTCTCGATCTGTAACGTTTAGGGACAAAAAACCGGTCTACCTGTTACAGATCGAGACGTTTGTCGGCGGCTGCGGCGGCGGCGATGGCCCATTTCTCCGATGTGGCGGTGATGAAAGTGTCTAATACCGTTTTCAAACACAAGCATGCAACACGTAACACCTTGGCGCGGAATAGGATGCTTGCCAGGCTCACGGAGGCGGCTGAACAAGGCGTGCTGCTTGTGACGCACGACAATGCCGAGCTCATGTGGCTGCGGCGTCATGTTGGAACCGACGATATCGCGGAACCCGAGCCGTATTTGTTCTGCTTTCAACATGATTGGGGTGTGCTGACGCCGGCGGAGCGAACGCTGCGTACCATCAAAGGGCTTGCAGAGTTTCATCCCGATTGGGCGTTTTGGGGCTATGACGCGGCGCTTTTGTGGGGTCTGGAGGTGCCGAATGGTCTGCTTGGGTCGCGTTTTCTTGTTAAAACAGGTTGCTCGGTGCCGCTGAGTGCAGGATGCCGGCTGTTGCGTCCGCAGGCGGCGGGTACGCTTGAGCGCGTCGACGGCGTGCGAGTGACGCCGTTTTGGCGCACGGTGAAGGATTGTCTGCTGCGTGCGCCGTTTTCGTATGGTCTGGCGATCGCCGATTCTGCGCTGCGGGCGAAGGGCATATCACGTGGGGATTTGTGCGAGCGCCTCCGCGCCGATTGCGAGGGCAGGCGAGGGTATCGCAGAGCTCAGGTGATTGCGTCGCATGCGGACGGGCTGTCCGAAAACGGTGGCGAGTCTCGTTTTCGGGCGTTCTTTATTGCATACGGTTTTCCGGTGCCAGAGTTGCAGGTGGAGTTTCGCGATCCGCTCGATTCGAGCCAAGTGTTTCGCGTTGATTATTTCTGGAGGCTCGAGGACGGGACGTGCGTGATTGGCGAGCTCGATGGAAAGGGAAAGTATGCCTTACAGAACGACGAGGGTCGGGAGTCGGTCGACCCATTCGTGGCAGAACGTCAGCGAGAGTCTCATCTGACGATGCTCGGACATAAGGTGCTGAGGTTTACGTTTGATGAGCTCAAGAATCCGGGGAAGCTGGCTGAAAAGATGAGACTGGCGGGCATTCCGCAGTGGGCCGATTTGGCTGAGCAGTGGAGGCGGCAGTGGTATGGGCGCTGAGGGGTGTAACTGACGCGGATGTGGTTGTTCCTGCCGAGTTTGTCTCGATCTGTAACAACAAGGGGCCGTTTGGCCTCGCAACTGTTACAGATCGAGACAGAAGGTTGGCGTCTGGTGAAAGTTCTCAATCTGTAACATCTAGAGGCCGAAAACCTGTCTAACTGTTACAGATTTAGACGTTTGACGACAGGGCTGGAGAATATCTTAATCTGTAACATCTAACGGCCAAAAACCGCTCTAACTGTTACAGATCGAGACAAAGGTTGGACGCGGTGCCGAAAGATCTCGATCTGTAACACTTGGAATGTTAAAGACGGTCTATCTGTTACAGATCTAGACATTTCCCGGATGTCGCTGGGATGGGGCTGCAACGCATTCCATTCTCCGCATCTCCTCCTTTCTCCGTTAACCGATATGTCCGCAGCAATCCTGCCGAACTGGGTAATAATGGACAAATGTTGAAGTTTCTAAGGGGGAGGAGCTCGATATGGCGTCTGCTGATCGTCCCACGTTGTTTATCAATGCGACCGTTCTGGATGGTTCGGAGCATATGGAGCCGCAGCCCGATATGGCCGTGGCCGTCGAGCGTGGCATCATCACCTGGATGGGGCCGAGTGCTGTGGCGCAGGCGCCTGCAGGTGCCGAGGTCATCGACCTGGCAGGGGCGTTTCTCATGCCGGGTCTTATCAATATGCATGTGCATCTGTGCGGCTCGGGCAAGCCGGTTTCGGCGGGCGATGCGGGTGCGCTGATGAAGAAGCTCGACAATCCCGTGGGCCGCGCCATCGTGCGCCACATTCTTAAGGGCAGCGCCCAGCAGCAGCTGGCAAGCGGCGTGACTACGGTGCGCGGTGCGGGCGACCCGCTGTTTGCCGATCTTGCCGTGCGCAACGCTATCGATGCCGGCAAGTATCAAGGCCCTCGCCTGGTGGCGCCGGGAACGGGTGTCACGGTGCCGGGCGGCCATGGCGCGGGCTTGTTCGCCCAGGTGGCCAACAGCCCCGTCGAGGCAGCCGAGCAAGTGCGAGACCTGTATGCGCGCGGTGCCGATGTCATCAAGCTGTTCGTGACGGGCGGCGTGTTCGATGCGACCGAGGTGGGCGAGCCGGGCGTGCTGCGCATGCCGGTGGAGGTTGCCGCGGCGGCGTGCAAGGCTGCGCACGAGGTGGGCCTGCCGGTTATGGCTCATGTCGAGAGCACCGAGGGCGTGAAGGCTGCGCTTCAGGCCGGCGTCGATACGATCGAGCACGGTGCCCCGATGACGCCCGAGATCTTGGAACTGTACCGCGGCGCCGCGGGCACTCAGCTTGAGGATCGTGCGCCCAGCGTTACCTGCACTATCAGCCCGGCGCTGCCGTTTGTGCTGCTCGACCCGGAGAAGACCCATTCGACCGATACACAAAAGAAGAACGGCGACATCGTGTGTTCGGGCATCATCGAGAGCGCCCGTGCCGCACTGGAAGCTGGCGTTAAGGTGGGCCTGGGCACGGACTCGAGCTGCCCGTTTGTGACGCAGTACGACATGTGGCGTGAGGTTGCCTATTTTGCCAAGTACGTGGGCGTGAGCAACGCCTTTGCGCTGCATACGGCCACGCAGGTCAATGCCGAGCTGCTGGGGCTGGGCGGCGAGACCGGCACAATCGAGTGCGGCAAGGCCGCCGATATCTTGGTGACGCGCAAGAACCCGCTCGATGACCTGTGCGCTCTGCGTGAGCCGACGTACGTGATGTGCCGCGGCAATCCGGTGCGCAAGCTGAAGGTGAAGCGCATCCCCGAGGTGGATGCCGAGCTCGACGCGATTATGGCCATGCCTGCCGCAGCGCTGGCTGAGGAGCTTGCCCGCGACGGCGTGGCGTAGATGTGACAAAGGGACAACTCCATTACCGCATGCAAAAAGCCGAGGTCTCAACACGAGGCCTCGGCTTTTTTATCGAACAAATACTTAAGATTTGGGACAAACAAACCTGATTAATTTGTCCCGCGTGCAGGCGCTAGGAGCGGGTTTCCATCTTGGCGTGGCACTTGGGGCAGGTGACGCGGATCTTGCCTTTGCCCTTGGGAACAGAGAGCATCTGGCCGCAGTTGGGGCACTTGAGGTATGCCGTGGTTTTGCGGCCCTTCCACATCTTCTTGGCCGTGCGCTTGGCGCGCTCAAAGTCTTCCTTGCTCGTTCCGGCTGTGCGCGAAGCGTTGGCCGCCGCAGCGCCGCCGCCCAAGCTGGCGACGAACTTGCCCAAGCCAGGGACGTTCGCGGTCGCGGCGACAAAGGCCGCGTTCTCCTTGCGACGCGCTTCGATGTTCTTGGACAGGCCGCGCAGCACGCCGATCACGATGACGGCGATGGCGATCCAGCTGAGCCACTGGATGCGAGCGAGCGATCCGATCATTGCGATGACGATGCCGGCAAAGCCCATCACGATGGTGAGCTCGTCGGCGCCGTTGCGGCCCTTCATAAAGTCATTCATGCGAATTGCCTTTCGTTCGATATACCGCACGCCTTTATACCCGATTTAGAGCAAGGGGGACAGGTTAATCTACACCAAGGTGGTGCAAAAGAAGTCTGCCCCCAATGTCCCCAATTACTTGGAGAGCTTGTCGACGACGCGTTCGATCTCGGCGAGCTTGGCGGCTTTGAGGTCTTCGTCGCCCGATTCGATTGCCGAAGTCACGCAGCCCTCGATATGCGCCTTGAGCACGTCGGCGTTAATGCGCGCGAGGAGCGCCTGTGTGGCCATGAGCTGTGTGGAGATATCGACGCAATAACGGTCCTCCTCGACCATCCGCAAGATGCCGTCGATCTGGCCGCGTGCCGTCTTGAGCATGCGGGTCACCGATTTGTGGTCTGCCATCATGGCGGGTCCTCGTTTCTGGTCGGGGGGGGGTACGTGCGGGTCGTTACGCGGCGGTCACGGACAGGGCGTGGAACTTCTCGCCGGCGCCCTCGACGGCGGCAGCGAGCTGCTCAGCGGTCACGGTGTCGGCGCACTCCACCTGGACGGTCTGGGTCTCGTGATCGGCGTCGGCATCGGTCACGCCGGCTACGTTGAGCAGCGCGGTCTCGACAGTAGCGTCGCAGTGGCCGCACATGAGGCCGGAAGTCTTAATCGTGTAACGCATGGGTATTCCTCTCTGTTATGTCGGCTTTCCCAGGCATCCGACCTTGACCTTCAAGCCGTCGCTCGCGTACCAAAGTACGCGTCGCTCCTCTTTCAGGTCAATCTCGGGCACCTGGAAAACCCGTTCTAAATGGACTTAATGGTGAGCCTATTTTGCCACTTTCGGCTTAAAGGTTCGCAGGCGTAGAGCGTTGCTTACGACGCACACGCTCGACAGGCTCATGGCCGCAGCGCCAAACATCGGCGAGAGCTGCCATCCGGTGAGCGGGAAGAACACGCCCGCCGCCAGCGGAATGCCGATGCCGTTGTAGAACAGCGCCCAGAACAGGTCCTGCTTGATGTTGCGGATCGTGGCGCGCGAAAGCTCGATGGCGCGGGCGACGTCCATGAGGTCGCTGCGCATGAGTACCACGTCGGCGCCCTCCTTGGCGATGTCGGCGCCGGTGCCAATGGCAAGGCCCACGTCGGCGCGCGCCAGGGCGGGGGAGTCGTTGATGCCGTCGCCCACCATGGCGACCTTGCTGCCCGCATCCTGCAGTTCGCGCACGTGGCGTTCCTTGTCGGCGGGCAGGACGTCGGCGATGACCTGCGCACGGTCGAGTCCCACACGGTGGGCGATTGCTTCGGCAGTGACGCGGTTGTCGCCGGTGAGCATGCGCACGTCGACGCCGAGCTTGCGGAGCGCGGCGATGGCCTCGGCGCTCGTCTCCTTGACCTCGTCAGCCACGGCAATGGTGCCGGCAAGCTCGCCGTTCTTGGCAAAGAACAGCGGCGTCTTGCCTTCGGCAGCAAATTGCTCGGCAAGACCCGCGGGCACGGTAACGCCCAACTCGTTCATCAGGCACACGTTACCAGCGGCAATGGCGTTTTGCCCCTCGCGTGCCGTAACGCCACGACCGGGCACGGCAGCAAAGTCCTCGACCATGCGCGCGACGATTCCGCGCGACTCGCACTCGGCCATAATCGCCTCGGCCAGCGGGTGCTCGCTCGAGCGCTCCAACGCGGCGGCCAGCTTGAGCAGCGCCTTTTCGCTCATGGTGGGCGAGCCGTCGGCACGTGCGGCAACCACGATATCGGTCACGGCCGGCTTGCCTCGGGTGACGGTGCCCGTCTTATCGAGCACCACGGCGCCCACGCTGCGCAGGTTCTCTAGCGCCTCGGCGCTCTTAAACAGAATGCCCATTTCGGCGCCCTTGCCGGTGCCCACCATAATGGCGACGGGCGTGGCCAGACCCAGTGCGCACGGACAGCTGATCACCAGCACGGCCACGGCGGAGGTGAGCGCCTCGTTTATGCTGCCGGTCAGCGCCATCCATACCGCAAAGGTCACGGCCGAGATCACGAACACCACGGGCACGAACACGCCGGCGACCTTGTCGGCCATGCGGGCGATGGGCGCCTTGGTGGCATTGGCGTCCTCGACGAGCTTGATGATTTTGGCGAGCGACGTGTCGGCGCCCACACGCGTGGCGCGGAACGTAAACGAGCCGGTGCGGTTGACCGTGGCGGCGTTGACGGTGTCGCCGGCGGTCTTTTCCACGGGGATGGACTCGCCGGTGAGCGCGCTCTCGTCCACGGACGAGCTGCCCTCGAGCACCACGCCGTCAACGGGGATGGACTCGCCGGGACGCACGCGCAGCACCTGGCCGGGAAGGATGCTGTCGACGTCGACGGTGGCTTCGGTACCGTCCTCGGCCACGACGATCGCGGTCTTGGGCGCCAGGTCAATGAGCGCCTCGATGGCGCCGCCGGTTTTGGATTTGCTGCGTGTCTCGAGGTATTTGCCCACGGTGACGAGCGACAGGATCGTGCCCGCACTCTCAAAATACAGGTTGTCCATGCCCGTCATCATGGCCTCGCGGACCTGTCCTGCGGCTAGTTGGTCGGCCATGATAAACATGGCGTAGAGCGACCAGGCGATGGATGCGGTGGCGCCAACGGCGATAAGGGCGTCCATGGTGGGCGCGCCGTGTGCGAGCGATTTAAACCCGTTGATAAAGTACGCGTCGTTGACGTAGACGATAGGGATGAGCAAGACGAGCTCGGTGAGGGCGAGCGTCATGCTATGGGTGTGATCGGTGAAGACACCAGGCAGCGGCCAACCAAGCATGTGCCCCATGCCTATGTAGAACAGCGGGATGAGGAAGGCGATCGAGACGATGAGGCGGGCGCGCATGGCAGAGGCGGCGGCCTCCAGCTTTTTGGTAGGGGACTCCATATGGGCGGCGCCGGACCTGACCTGCGTGTTGCCGCTTGAGCCGGCGGCACCGGTGCCCGCATCGACGGGTGAGGCCGAGTAGCCCGCACGGTCGACGGCAGCGCAGATATCGTTGGGGGAGACCTGCGCGGGGTCGTAGTCGACCAGCATGGAGCCGGCGAGCAGATTGACCGCGACGCTCTCGACGCCGTCGAGCTTGCTCACGGCGCGGTCTACGTGCGCCTGGCAAGCGGCGCACGTCATGCCGCCCACATCGAATTTATCTTGAGCCATGGCTTCTCCTTTCTGTGGTTCGCTGTTGGAATTGTTAACCTGCTGATACTATACACCCATACCCCCTGGGGGTGTCTAGTAGTAGTTGGAATGTATGATTTTTCATTACAGATGAGGGCGGCTGCTCAATCGTTGGCAGTCCCTGCCAAACATCTCAATCTGTAACATCTAGCAGGGAAAATGACCTCTAATTGTTATAGATCGAGATTTTGTTTTGCGAGGTTTGAGTTTGTCTCGATCTATAACAGCTGGACCGGTTTTTGCTGAGTATCTGTTACAGATTGAGACAATTGGCCCAGGTCCGCCCCGTCCGCCTCGTCATCTGTGGTTTACGTGGGGGCATACGGAGTGCGGGTATACTAACCGGCGGCGAATCTGCTCCATCGCTTAGGGCCGCTGCGTCTGGACGGCGCGTGAAAGGCTGCCAAAGCGATCGCCAGCGTGCTGAGCAACGTCCTCTCTGTGCGCACCTGTTTTTGTATGTATTAGCGCACTACCAAGCACGCTCGCGCGGCCGCATGCCGTGCCCACAACGCGTGCAGATAAGGAACAACAACATATGCGTAATTTTGTATCCGACGTCACGGACGCCGAGATTCTGGACGAGGCCCACGAGGCCATGACCCAGGCTGCCTTCGATGCCGCCGATGAGGCCAATGCTGCCCAGGCCGTCGAGTCCGCTACTGAGAGCCTGCCCGCCTTTGACGAGCTGGGGCTTTCGGACGAGATGCTTCGTGCCATCGAGAACCTGGGTTACACGGCGCCCACGCCCGTGCAGGCCGGTTCCATCCCCGTGGTGCTTGAGGGCCGCGACCTGCTTGCCGCCGCTCAGACCGGCACCGGCAAGACGGCCGCCTTTTTGCTGCCGACCATGAACAACCTGGAGCACATCGCTCCGCCCAAGCCCGTGCGTGAGCGCGGCGGTCGCAACCGTCGTCGCGGTGCTAAAAAACCCGAGGGCAACGGCCGTGGCCCTGTGATGCTCGTCATCACCCCCACGCGTGAGCTTGCACAGCAAATCGATGAGGTCGCCAGCAAGATCGCCGACGTCACCGGCCATGTCGCCGTGACCGTCGTGGGCGGCGTGAGCTACAAGCCGCAGACTGCGGCCCTCAAGTACGGCTGCGACATCCTGGTCGCCACGCCGGGCCGTCTGGTCGACCTGATCGAGCAGGGCGCCTGCCACCTGAACGAGGTCAAGGTGCTGGTGCTCGACGAGGCCGACCGCATGCTCGACATGGGCTTTTTGCCCGCCGTTCGCCGCATTGTGCGCGAGACGCCGACCGAGCGCCAGACGCTGCTGTTCTCGGCCACGCTCGACGAGGAGGCCGTGGGCGAGATTACCGACCTGGTGAGCGATCCGGCCCGCGTGGAGATCGCGCCTGCCACGTCGACCGCCGACACCGTCGATCAGTTTGTGTTCCCGGTGTCCATCGAGGCCAAGAACAACCTGCTGCCCGAGTTCCTCAAAAAGGAGGGCCCGGAGCGCACTATCGTCTTCATGCGCACCAAGCATCGCGCCGACAGCTGCTGCCGTCGTCTGGAGCGCAAGGGCATCAAGGCTGCCGCGATCCACGGCAACCGTAGCCAGGCGCAGCGCGAGCGCGCGCTTTCTGCCTTCCGCGACGGCACCGTCGACGTGCTGGTGGCGACCGACGTGCTCGCCCGCGGCATCGACATCAGCGATGTGCGCTACGTCGTGAACTTTGACGTGCCGGCCGAGCCGACCGACTACATCCACCGCATTGGCCGCACGGGCCGCGCCGGCGAGCTGGGCTGGGCCATCACGTTTGTGACCGAGCAGGATGTCGATGAGTTCTACGAGATCGAGAAGCTCATGGACAAGACGGCCGACATCTACGAGGCCGGCGACCTGCATGTGGGTCCCAATCCGCCCGCGGTTGACCCCGAGCGCGACCCTGCGGCCTTTAAGGTGAAGAAGAAGACCAAGCGCGGCAAGTCCAAGAGCAAGAAGAAGCTTGAGCAGGCGCGTCGCGACGGCAAGCGCAACGGCGACGATTACGGCGATGTGGCCGGTCGTTCCAACCGTGGTCGCGGCGACGGCGAGCGTCCGAGCCGTCCCAAGCGTGGCGGCAAGACCCGCGTGCGCGAGGGCGTTCAGACTCGCGTGGACGAGGCTGTGGAGAGCGTGGCCCGCGAGGTGGCTGCCGAGGAGCGCGTCAGTGCTGGTGCCGTTGAGCAGGCCCCGCGCGGCAACCGCGCCGAGCGTCGTGCCAAGCAGTTCCAGGGCGAGGCACACCGCCGTCGCCGTGAGGACGAGGACCGCGGCGGTCGTCGCCGTGTCGAGCGCGAGGACGAGGGTCGTGGATCGCGTGGCGGCAAACGCGGTGCGGGCGACCGTCGTCGTTCCGGTCGCGATGGCGAGCGCGGCGGGCGTGATGAGCGTCGTGGCGGCGAAGGCCGTGGCTCGCGTGACGAGCGTGGTACCCGCGGCGGCAAGCGCTTTGACGAGCGCGGAGGCCGCGAGGGCGGCCGCGGTGGCGAGCGTCGCGAGGGCGCTCGTGGCAAAGGTGGCCGTAGCGGCGCCGGTCGTTCGAATGAGTCGCGCGATCGTCGCGACCCGCGTGCCAGCCGCGATCGTCGCGATGACTGGCGCAACTACGACGACACCCGCGAGGAGCGCCGTGGCGGCTATCACGGCGGGCGTGGCGGCAACCAGGCCGGCTCCCGCGGCGGTCGTGCCGGCGGTCGCGATAACCGTGGCAGCTATGGCAACAGCCGTGGCGGCAAGCGCGGCGGCAGCTCCCGTCGTCCCGGCGACGGCGGCGGCAAGCGCAAGTAGCATACGCGTCGCCCGCTAGGGCGAGGCGAACCAAGGGCCCCGAGCAACTACGCTTGGGGCCCTTTTTGGTGCAAAGGGGTCAGAGCAAGGAGTGTCCCTGGGTGCCGGCAGAAAAGAATCGTCCCTAAGTGCCGCATAGATACCGTTTATCGGAGAATAAATACCGTTCACCGGTCATAATGATTATTCTGGCTTTGGGCTTGTCTACAATAGCTCCCGTAAAAAGAAATGCGGAAGGTTACCGAGTCCCTCGGACGTGGGCCTAACCAAAGTCTTTGAACGGGTGTGTCTCTATGGATGCATTCGCTTGATTTTGGTTGGGCTATATGTATGAAGGGACATGCCACCATGGGTTTCTTTTCTCGCCTGATGGGCGGTTCGGATGAGCAGAAGACTGTAACTTCCGAGTTCGAAATCCTCGCCCCCGTTTCCGGCGAGCTTGTTCACCTAGAAAAAACCAATGATCCCGCTTTTAGCAGCCGTGCCGTGGGCGATGGCGTTGCCGTGGTTCCCCAAGAGGGAACGGTGTGCGCTCCTGTTTCCGGCACCGTCGCGGCACTGTTTCCGACTGAGCACGCGCTGGGCATCATGTCCGACGACAGCTCTGCTCAGGTGATGCTGCATATCGGAATCGACACTGTTAAGCTTGAGGGCAAGGGCTTCCATGCGCTTGTTGCTCAGGGTGACCATGTCGACGCGGGCCAGCCCCTCGTCGAGGTTGATTTTGACGCGGTCCGCGCCGCCGGCTTCGATCCCACGGTCTTCGTTATCGTGTGCGAGCGTTCGGAGAACTCGACTCTTCGTGAGCACGCTTCCGGCCCTGTTGCTGTTAAAGAGCCTGTCGTCTGGCTTTCTGAGTAAATTTTTGTGGTGGGTACCGTGGTTATCAAGCGAGTTTTCAACAATAACGTCGCAATGGTCACTTCGGACGATGGCTCCGAGCTCATTGTCATCGGTCGAGGCCTCTGCTTTGGCCGTCATGCCGGCGACGCTATCGATGAAGCATCGGTCGAAAAGACCTATGCGCTGCAGGAGGGCACTTCTCAGGATTCGCGTACGATTGACCGCTTGGCACATCTTTTGGAGTCCATCCCCACCGTCAACCTCGTGATCGCCGAAGACATTGTTCAGATGCTCCGTCGAGAGCTCAATGTTGATATCAATGACAAGATCCTCATCGCTCTCGCAGACCATATCGGCCTTGCTTTGGAGCGCGAGCGCAAGGGCGTCTCCTGTGAGAATCCGTTGCTGCTCGAGATCCAGCAGTTCTATCGCAAGGAGTATGCGCTTGCGGGCCGTGCGCTGCAGATTGTCAAGGAGTATATGGGCATCCAGATGAGCGAAGAAGAGCAGGGTTTTATTACGCTGCATATCGTCAACGCCACCATGCCGCAACGCTCCGACCGTCTCATCATCTCGGTCCAGCTTGTTCGCGACGTGCTCGCGATTGTTTCCGAGCACTATGCCACGACCCTTGACGTCACCTCGTTGCCGTACGAGCGTTTCGTTCGCCATCTGCAGTTTTTTGCGCAGCGGGCGCTCGATCCCGCGGCGGGGCAGGTCAATGGCGACGCGCTGTTCAGTATCGATGAAACGGCGTATCCGAGGGCGTTCTCGTGTGCGGAGTCAATTGCCGACCACTTAGCGTCTACCTATAACGTTGTCGTTACCGATGCCGAGAAGAGTTATCTCGCATATCACATTGTTAACCTGCTTGGAGAACCTGGTCTCTAGGCATAACGTGCCCACACATCGATTGATATAAGGCAAGGCTCACGGTCTTGTCCAGGGCACATCTGTCTTAATTTGCGGAAAAGGAAGGGGAGTACCGCTATGACCGCAAAAAAGAAGTTCAATTTCAAAGCGCCGTTGGAGGTGTTCGCGAAGTCGATCGTTCAGCCGATGATGTATCTCTCGGTTGCCGGCATTCTGCTCATCGTGGGCATTATTCTGACCAACAAGACCATTTGCGCCGTGATCCCTGTGCTGGGCTCCGGTCCGTTCCAGCTTGTGGGCGCCGTTGTCTATCAGTCGCTGATGTTTATCATCAACAACCTTTCGATTCTGTTCTGCGTGGGCATCGCCGGCGCCATGGCAAAGAAGAACAAGGGCCATGCTTCGCTGATCGCCCTGATGTCGTTCTTCCTGTTCCTGCAGGCCAATAACATCGTGCTCAACGCGACCGGCTCTCTTGCCGAAGCGAGCGGCATGCTCGGCCTTACCGGAACCGGCCAGAGCACCGTTATGGGCATTCAGGTGCTCGATACCGGCGTGTTTGGCGGCATCATTCTTGGTTGCATCACCGGTGCCGTGTTCAACAAGTACTCGAACAAGCAGTTCCCCATTGCCCTTTCGATGTTCTCGGGCGTTCGCTTTCCGTTCCTGATCATGATAATCATCTCCTGGATCATGGGCGCTGGCTTCTGCATCGTTTGGCCTCCGGTTCAGGGTGCCATCTCCTCCGTTGCCGGCATCATTAAGGAGTCGGGCAACATCGGTCTGTTCATCTACGGCATGCTCAACAAGCTGCTCGTTCCCACCGGCCTGCACCACCTCATCTACACCCCGTTCCAGTTCTCCGATGTGGGTGGCACCCTGACGCTGGGCGATCAGGTTATCGCCGGTGCCTACCCCATCCGTGTTGCCGAGATGGCAATGACGGGCCAGCCCTTCTCCGATAGCACCTACTTCAACAGCTACACCTTCAACAACCTGTGGCCCTACATCGGTATCGGTCTCGCCTTTATCTTCACCGCTTACAAGGGGAACAAGGATAAGACCAAGGCCGTTATCATCCCGCTGATCATCACCGCCGTGCTCTCCTGTGTCACCGAGCCCATGGACTTCCTCTTTGTCTTTGCCGCTCCCGTGCTCTTCGTCGTTCACTCGGTTCTTTCCGGCATCTTCCTGGTTCTGCTCAAGGCTCTCTCCGTGCCCGCTTCGACTGCGGGCGGCATCATCAACATCGTGGTCTCCAACCTGGTCCTGGGTGTCGACAAGACCAACTGGCCGGTTATGCTGGTGCTCGGAGTCGTCAACGCTGCGCTGTACTTCTTCCTCTTCACCTTCCTCATCAAGAAGCTCAACCTTCACACGCCTGGTCGCGAGGAGGAGTCCGAGCTCGCCGAGTCTGTTGCCGAGGGCGAGGCCGCCGCGTCTGTCGCGGTGAAGCAGGGCGCTGTTGTCGCAGCTCCCGCAGAGAGCGTCGATGCGGGCATCGCCGACCTGGTTGCAGGTCTTGGTGGCAAGGACAACATCGAAGAGCTCGAGAACTGCTTTACGCGTCTCCGCGTGAACGTTAAGAACCCGGACCTCATCGATGAGAACCTCATCAACCACGTGCCCAACAGCGGTATCAACCGCAACGGCAACAATATCCAGATCATCTTTGGCATGAAGGTCGCCGAGATGCGCGACAAGGTCGAGAACGCAATTGAGAAGGAGCAGTAAACAATGATCATTACTCTGTGTGGTGGCGGATCCACCTTTACCCCCGGCATCGTCAAGTCCATCGCCCTGCGCAAGGACGAGCTCGACGTTGACGAGATTCGCCTGTACGACATCAACGACGAGCGCCAGCGCAAGATCGGCGTGCTCGTGGACTGGATTTTGCACGAGGACCTCGGCCTGGACATCAAGCTCACGGTGACCACCGACAAAAAGACGGCTTTTACCGACGCGAGCTTCGTGTTTGCCCAGATGCGCGTGGGCGGCTACGCCATGCGCGAGCAGGACGAGAAGATTCCGCTGCGTCACGGCTGCGTGGGTCAGGAGACCTGCGGTTGCGGCGGCCTTGCCTACGGCATGCGCACCATCTTCCCCATGGTCGAGCTGATCGATGACGTTGAGAAGTATGCCAAGAAGGACTACTGGATTCTCAACTACTCCAACCCTGCCGCCATCGTGTCTGAGGGCTGCCGCGTGCTGCGTCCCAACGCTCGCATCATCAACATCTGCGACATGCCGATCGCGATTATCGACGTGGTTTGCGCCGCGCTCGATATCGACAAGAAGGATGTCGAGTACGATTACTTTGGCCTCAACCACTTTGGTTGGTTCACCTCGATCCGCCACAAGGGCGAGGAGGTGCTCCCGCAGCTGCGCGAGTACATCAAGGAGCATGAGATTCTGCTGCCCGATTCGTACCTCAAGGGCATGAGCTCGCTGATGTCCAAGAAGCCCGAGGAGGCCACCGACGAGCACCCCGAGCAGAACCGCCACACCAAGGGCAGCTGGTACTACGTCTGGAAGGGCGAGTACGAGATCATGGAGTGCTTCCCGGAGTACCTGCCCAACACGTATCTGAACTACTACCTGCAGCAGAAGGAGTTCGTCGAGCATTCCAACCCCGAGCGCACCCGTGCAAACGAGGTCGAGGAGACGCGCGAGAAGAACCTCTTTGAGGGCATCGACCACTACGAGAAGACGGGTGAGATCGACGAGAGTACGTTCTATGCGGGCAGCCACGGCGACTGGATTGCCGACCTGGCTATCGCTCTGAAGAACGATACCAAGCAGCGCTTCCTGGTCATTTGCGAGAACAAGGGCGCTATCCCCAACATGCCTTACGACGCCATGGTCGAGCTGCCTGCCTACATTGGCAAGAACGGCCCCGAGGTCATCAGCCGCGACAACATCCCGCTGTTCCAGCAGGGCCTCATGATGCAGCAGCTGAACTCCGAGAAGCTCGTGGTCGAGGCTACGATCGAGGGTTCGTACGAGAAGGCGCTCAAGGCCTTTACGCTCAACAAGACCGTGCCTTCGATGAAGGTCGCCAAGGAGGTTCTCGACGACATGATCGAGGCCAACAAGGACTTCTGGCCCGAGCTTAAGTAAAGACAGAAGGCCGCTGGCGCAAAAGGCCGCTGCCCGCATAACTTGAGTAATGCCCCGTCCACGTGATTGCGTGGGCGGGGCATTGTCATTTGGTAACGCGTTTTATCAAATATGGCATTTATCTGCGGTAAAGGTGTTTAGCACCACTGAGGGCCGCGTTTTATACCGCCTGCCGAACTGTGTTGTTGCCAAACAACTTATTAGGCCAGTGTGTTGCATGTAGCATTTTCGCCCGGCCTCGCCTCCGGGCTGCCATGTGAGAGGGGATCTTATGGCACGACTGCATGTAATGGAGCGCAGCCACGCCCAGGCCGTTATGGACGACCTGCATGATGCACTTGGACGTCGTCTGGCGGTGAGCTCGCTTGCCCCGTGCCCCGTCGAGTTTACGGCGGCGCTCGTCAACCTGTGCTCCACCCAGAGCTGCGGCAAGTGCACGCCCTGTCGTGTGGGTCTGAGCGCGCTGTGCGACCTGCTCGCCGACGTGCTTGAGGGCCGAGCCGATGAATCCACGCTCAATCTGATCGAGCGTACGGCCCGCACCATCTACCTTTCGAGCGACTGCGCCATCGGCTACGAGGCGGGCGCCATGGCACTCACCGCCATTCGCGGCTTCCGCGACGACTTTGAGCACCACATCCGCGAGCATTCCTGCGGCTTTGATCGCGAGGCGCGCGTTCCGTGCGTCTCGGGCTGCCCGGCGCACGTCGACATCCCCGGGTACATTTCGCTCGTCGAGGCCGGCCGCTATGCCGATGCCGTCAAGGTCATCCGCAAGAATAACCCGCTGCCGCTCGTCTGCGGCCTGGTGTGCGAGCATCCCTGCGAGATGCACTGCCGCCGCGGCATGGTCGACGACCCCATGAACATCCTCGCCCTCAAGCGTTTTGCCGTCGAGCATAGTGACCTCAACGACCACAAGCCGCATGTCGTGGACAATACCGGCAAGCGTGTCGCTGTGGTCGGCGGCGGCCCGGCTGGCCTCTCCTGCGCCTATTATCTGGCCGTGATGGGCCATAAGGTGACGATTTTTGAGCAGCGTCACCACCTGGGTGGCATGCTACGCTACGGTATTCCCAGTTATCGTCTGCCGCGTGAGCGCCTGCAGGCCGAGATTGACTGGATCTTGAGCGCCGGCATCGACGTGGAGCTCGACCACTCTGTGCGCGGCGAGGAGCTCGCCCGCCTGCGTGACGAGTACGATGCCGTCTACCTGGCCATCGGTGCCCACAACGACAAGAAGCTCGGCCTTCCGGGCGAAGAGGCGCCCGGCGTGGAGTCGGCCGTCAAGATGCTGCGCGCCATCGGCGACGACGAGCTGCCCGACCTGAGCGGCCAGCGCGTGTGCGTCATCGGCGGCGGCAACGTGGCCATGGACGTGGCGCGCTCCGCCGTGCGCTGCGGTGCCGAAAAGGTGAGCATCGTCTACCGCCGTCGCATCTGCGACATGACGGCCCAGGACGCCGAGATCGCCGGTGCCCAGGCCGAGGGCTGCGAGGTGCTGGAGTTGACCGCCCCGCTCGCTATCGAGACGGGCGAGGAAGGTCGCGTGAGTGGCCTGCGCGTGCAGCCGCAGATTATCGGCGAGCCCCGTCGTGGGCGTCCGGCCCCGCGTGCCGCCGCCACGCCCGAGCGCGTCATTCCCTGCGAGCGCGTGTTTGTGGCCATTGGCCAGGACATCGATTCCAAGCCGTTTGAGGACATGGGCATCGCTTGTAAGTGGGGCTGCGTGGTCACCGATTCGGATGGCGCCGTGCCCAACTTCGATGGCCTCTTTAGCGGCGGTGACTGCCAGACCGGTCCCGCCACCGTCATCCGTGCCATCAACGCCGGCCGCGTGGCTTCGGCAAATATCGACCGCTACCTGGGCTTTGACCACAAGATCAAGCTCGAGGTCGAGCTGCCGACCGTGCAGTTTAAGGGCAAGCATGAGTGCGGCCGCTGCGAGCTGGGCGAGCGCGAGGCCGGCGAGCGTATTCACGATTGGGATCTGGTCGAGCAGGGTTTCACCGAGCAGGAGGCGCGCCAGGAGGCGAGCCGCTGCCTGCGTTGCGATCACTTTGGCTTTGGCGCGTTCCGCGGAGGGAGGAACCTGGAATGGTAGAGCCCAACAACACCACCGTCAGCGACAACACCGAAAACGGAGCGCATAACATGGTCAAGCTCACTATCGATAATTGCGAGGTCGTGGTTCCCGAGCACACCACGATCCTGGATGCGGCCAAGTCCGCCGGCATCCAGATTCCCACCCTGTGCTACCTGCGCGATCTAAACGAGATCGGCGGCTGCCGCGTATGCGTGGTCGAGGTTGAGGGCTGCGACCAGCTGGTTGCCGCCTGCAACAACTACGTGCTCGACGGCATGGTGGTCCACACAAACAGCCCCAAGGCCCGCGAGGCGCGTCGCACCAACGTGCAGCTGCTGCTGTCCCAGCACGACTCGCGCTGTACGAGCTGTGTGCGCAGTGGTAACTGCAACCTGCAGACCATCGCCAACGACCTGGGTATCTTCTATCTGCCGTACGAGCAGCACCTGGCGCGCGAGGGCTGGGATTTCGATTTTCCCATCATCCGCGAAAACGACAAGTGCATTAAATGCATGCGCTGCATCAAGGTGTGCGAGAGCGTGCAGGGACTAGGGATTTGGGACCTGACCAACCGCGCCACGCATACCGCCGTGGGTACCCGCGGGCGCGCGCCGATCGGCAAGACCGATTGCGTCGCGTGCGGCCAGTGCATTACGCATTGCCCGACGGGCGCACTGCGCGAGCGCGACGATACCGAGGCCGTGTTTGACGCGCTCGCTAATCCCGACAAGATCGTGCTGGTGCAGATCGCGCCTGCCGTGCGCAGCGCCTGGGGCGAGGAGCTCGGCATTCCGCGCGAGGAAGCCACCGTTGAGCGCTTGGCCTGCGCACTGCGCCGCGTGGGCTTTGAGTACGTGTTCGACACCGACTTCTCGGCCGACCTCACCATTATGGAGGAGGGCTCCGAGCTGCTCGAGCGTCTGGGCGCTGCCTCCGAGGGCGAGGGCGACAGCCGCGGCTGGCCCATGTTCACGAGTTGCTGCCCGGGCTGGGTGCGCTTTGTGAAGGCGCGCTATCCGGCGTTTGTCGACAGCCTGTCCACGTCCAAGTCGCCGCAGCAGATGTTCGGCGCCATTGCCAAGACGTACTACGCCAAGGTGCTGGGCGTGGAGCCCGAGCGCCTGTTTGTGGTGTCCGTTATGCCGTGTACGGCCAAGAAGGCCGAGTGTGCGCTGCCGAGCATGGTGGGCGAGGGCGGTGCGCCCGACGTGGACGTTGCGCTGACGGTGCGCGAGATGGTGCGCATGATCCGCGCGAGCCACGTGAGCGTGGACACGCTGGTTGAGGAGCCGCTCGATACGCCGCTGGGCTTTGGCACGGGCGCGGGCGTGATCTTTGGTGCCACGGGCGGCGTGATGGAGGCCGCCGTGCGCTCGGGCTACTACCTGGTGACGGGCAAGAACCCCGATGCGGATTTCTTTACCGACGTGCGTGGCCTGGATGGCTGGAAGGAAGCCGTCGCCGATATCGATGGCACCAAGGTGCGCGTCGCCGTGGCGCACGGGCTGGGCAACGCCGCCCGCCTGCTCGACGCGATTCGCGACGGCCGCGTGAGCTATGACTTCGTTGAGGTCATGGCGTGCCCGGGCGGCTGCGTCGGTGGCGGCGGTCAGCCCATCCACGACGGCTGCGAGCTGGCAGCCGAGCGCGGTCAGGTGCTGTGGGGCCTGGATGCCGCTGCGGACATTCGCTTCTCGCACGAGAACCCCGATGTTCAGGCGTGCTACCGCGAGTTTTTGGGCGCGCCGCTCTCGCCGCTGGCCGAGGAGTTGCTGCATACCGACCATCACGCCTGGTCGATGCCTAACGAGGGGAAGTGCTAGCGATGCGCGCGTTTGATGTTGAGATGACGCGCCGGGGGTTTGCCTCGGCGCTCGCCGTGGGCGCGTTGTCGCTTGCGCTCGCGGGCTGTGGCGGCGGGGCTGTCGGTGCCGGGCCCGCCGCGGGCTCGGCTGCCACGGACGGCGCCGGTGCTGCTGCGGAGCCGGTCGAGGTGCACGTCGCCTCGCTCAAGGGACCGACCTCGATTGGCCTGGTGCAGTTTATGGACCAGGCTGCCGATGGCGAGACGGACAATGAGTTCGACTTTGCGATCAACACTGCCGCCGACGAGATCGTGCCCAAGGTCATTCAGGGCGATATCGACATTGCCCTGGTGCCAGCCAACGTGGCGAGCGTGCTCTACAACAAGACCGAGGGCGCGGTGCAGGTCATCGACATCAACACGCTGGGTGTGCTGAACGTGGTGACGGGTAACGCGGACGTTACTTCGTTTGGCGACCTGGCGGGCCGTACCGTCTACATGACGGGCAAGGGCACCACGCCGGAGTACGTCATGAACTACCTGCTGGAGCGCGCGGGCCTGACCGGCCAGGTGACGCTTGAGTTTAAGAGCGAGCCCACCGAAGTGCTGTCGGAGCTGCTTGCCGATCCGTCTGCCGTGGGCGTGCTGCCCGAGCCGTTCAAGACCGCTGCCATCGCCAAGAGCGAGGGCAAGCTGTCGGCACCGGTGAGCCTGACCGATGTGTGGGATGAGCTGGCGGGTGACACGGGTTCGCGCTTGCTGACGGGTGTGACCGTGGTGCGCCGCGCGTTTGCCGAGGAACATCCCGAGGCCGTGGCGGAGTTCTTGAGCTGCCATGCGGCGAGCGTTAAGGCTGTCAATGCGGCGCCAGCAGACTGGGCGCAGGCCGTGGTCGATGCCGGCATCGTGGATAACGCCAAGATCGCCGAGAAGGCGATTCCCGGGTGCATGCTTGTCTGCCAGACGGGCAAGGATATGAAGGCGGCACTTAGCGGGTATCTGCAGGTGCTGTCCGACGCGGACGCGAGTGCCGTGGGTGGTAAACTTCCGGCTGACGATTTCTACTACATGGAGTAGCCCGTGCGCGCGTTTGCTCGACAAATGACAGAGGGTATGAAGGCGGTGGCGGCAGCAGGTGCCGTCGCCGCCTTTTGGCTTGCCGCGTGGATGCTGGTGGCGGCGCTGGTGGCGCAGCCGCTGATCTTGCCGGGGCCGGGTGCTGTCGTGGCGGCGTTGTTGCGGCTGGTATGCGCTGTCGGTACCTGGGCGATTTTGGCGGGCTCGGGCGTACGGATTCTGGGCGGGCTGGCTCTTGCCGCGGTATGCGGCGGTTTGTTGGCCGGGATTTCTGTACGGTCGCGGGCGTTTGCCCGCTTGGCGGCGCCGGCACTTTCGTTTGTGAAGGCGACGCCGGTTGCCTGCGTGGTGGTCCTGCTGCTCATTTGGCTGGGGTCGGCACGTGTGAGCATCGCGGCGGTCTTTTTGATGGCGCTGCCGGGCGTATATTTCTCACTGGTCGAAGGCTTGTCGCAGGTGGATAAGCCACTGGAGCAGATGTTTCGTCTGCATGGCGTGCGGGGCTGGCGACTGTTTTGCGCCCACACCTGGCGCGAAGTCCTGCCGTTTGTGCTTTCGTGTGCGCGTGCCGTGATCGGCATGAGCTGGAAGGCCGGTGTGGCAGCCGAGCTGATCGGCATGGCGGTGGGCACCGTGGGTGAGCGCATCTATCAGGCGAAGCTTTTGATTGAGACGGCCGACCTGCTGGCTTGGACCGTGCTGGTCGTTGCCGCCTCGTGGGCGTGTGAGCGCGTGCTAGTGTGGCTGCTGCGGGTTTCGGGGCCCGTGGCGTGGCATGTTGCCGTGCGGGCGCATGGGCATGGATTGCGTGGGCGTGCGGGGGCTGCGAGCGATGGCACTTCAGCGGAGCTTGCGCTTGCCGTGGGCGATCGCGCGCCCTGGGCGCCGGCGCTGGATGGTCTGGTGCTCAACGTGCCCGCGGGTGGGCGTATCTGTGTGATGGGCGCTTCGGGCATGGGCAAGTCGACGCTGCTTTCGTTGGCAGCGGGGGAGTGCGCGCCGTGCTCGATGGTGTTTCAGGATGCTCGCTTGGTCGAGTCCGCCGCGGCGCTGGATAACGTGCTAGTGTGCGCCGATGCACGCGTGGACGCCTCGAGTGCTGCGGCCCTGTTGCGCCTGCTGGTGCCGGGGGTCGATGTACATGCTCGCGTGGCCGAGCTTTCGGGCGGGCAGCGCCGTCGCGTCGAGATCGCTCGAGCCCTGCTGTGCCCGGGCGGCGCGGTGATTCTTGACGAGCCCTTTACCGGTTTAGATACCGCTGCGCGCGACGCATGCGCCGAGGTCGTGCTCGACTTGCTCGACGGCCGTATGCTGCTGCTTGCCTCGCACGATGTCGCCGACGCTCAGGCCCTCGATATCTCGGACATCATCACGCTCTAAATACTAACTCAGCAACAAAATGATTCGTTTTCCTCCGCTCCCATGGGGTCGGGTGTGCTATTCTATCTGCGGGGTAATACTTAGGAATACCAAGTAATACCAACGCAGCAGAAACAAACTCCGGATGCGGGCCAATCGGGTTGCCTTCACAGCCCGTCGCCCAGCCGCGTGGCCCGCATCTATCCGCACCACCGTCGTTTCAAAAAGGAAGCGCCATGGCAGAACACATGACCCCGGTTGTCGCGAAGGTCTTGCCCGAGGAAAAGGCGGCCTTCGCGGCGGCAACCCAGCTCGTGGGCACCACGCCGTCCAACGCCATCCGCATGTTTATCGCCGCGTTCAATCGCTGCGGCACCTTCCCGTTCGACATTTCACCCAACGGGGCTTTTGGCGCTGCGCCCGATTCTCATCAACAATGACTGTCCCCAAGTGCCGGGTTTTGAGGAGGTTGGCATGCTCAATGCGCTGGTTTGGGCGCTTGCCTGTTTTGGTGTCGTCGCTGCCGATATTGCCCTGAGCATTGTTTTGTTCTCCGCGCTGGACATCGTGTCGGCACTGACGGGTTTCCCGATCGACAATCTCGATATTCAATGGTTTCAGGCCGCCGCTCAGACGGCGTCGTTTTTGATGGCGCTGCTGTGGTGGCGCTATCTGTGGCCCCGCTCCTTCATGGCGCGCCGGCAAGGTGAACGCCCGCTCGGCGGGGGAGCAAATGCTGCATGGAAGCGCATCGCATACGTTGTCGTGATCGGCCTATCCATGCAGGTGGTCATTAGCTACCTATGCGACGGCGTGCTGTCGCTGCTGCCCGAGGTTGCGGCGGACTATAGCGAGCTCGTCGAGGAAACAGGCTTGGGCGATACCAACCTTCTTGCCGTCCTGACCACGGTGCTCGGCGCCCCATTTTGTGAAGAGCTGCTGGTGCGCGGCATTATTTTTGAGTTTTCGCTCCGAGCGTTTAATCCGCAGTGCCGCCCACTTTGGAGGTGCCGGCGTCGTGTGAGCGCGCAGAGTGGCGCCATGGTGCCCTGGGCGGCCCCAAGCACGTGGGGTATCGCCGCGGCGATTGTGCTGCAGGCGGCGATCTTCGGTTTTATGCACATGAATTGGGTACAGGGTTGCTACGCGGGTGCCGCCGGCCTCATCTTTGGTTGGGTGCTCGTGACGACTGGAAAGCTCCGCTACACGATCCTGCTGCACTTTGCCTTTAATGCCGGGTCGTATTTCATGACGTTGCTCTGGTTTGTGAACACACCGTTCGACGTGATAATCACGGTCGCTATCGCCGGCGTCATCCTCGTTGAGGCAATGCGCTCGCTGCGCCACGCGTGTGGGATGGACGCAGCGAGCGCACCGCTGCCCTAGTTGCGACGCCCGCCTCCGTTGGCGCCCTGACGCCCCTGGGCCGCGCGATTACGCCCGGCAGTGTTCTGTGCACGCGACATGCCGCCGTGCCCCTTGCTGCCTTTGGGTCCCTTGCCGCCAGCACCGCCGTGGGCCTTGCCGCCCTTCTTGCCGGTGCCATGCCCACCGCCAGCAGACGTCTCGCCCGGGCGCGGCGGCACGGGGCGGATTAGACAGTGTTTGGTGTAGCCGATCAGGTCACGACGTCCGGCTTTTTCCAGCGCCTCGCGTACCAGCTTGTAGTTCTCGGGTTTGCGATACTGGATGAGCGCACGCTGCATGGCCTTTTCGTGCGGGTCGCGCGCCACATAGATCGGCTCCATGGTGCGTGGGTCCACGCCGGTGTAGTACATGCAGGTCGACATGGTGGACGGTGTGGGGTAGAAGTCCTGCACCTGTTCGGGCATGTAGCCCATGTCGCGTACGGCCTCGGCCAGGTCCACAGCTTCCTTCATCGTTGAACCGGGGTGGCTCGAGATTAGGTATGGCACTACGTACTGCTTGAGTCCGTATTCGCGGTTCAAGCGTTCAAATTTACGGCAGAACGCGTCGTAGACGGCGCGGCTCGGTTTGCCCATCACGGACAGCACCGCGTCGCTCACGTGCTCGGGTGCTACGCGCAGCTGGCCCGAGACGTGATGCTCCAGCAGCTCGCGCAAAAACTCGTCCGAGGCGTCGGCCATGGTGTAGTCAAAGCGTATGCCGCTGCGGACGAAGACCTTCTTGACGCCCGGCAGCTGGCGCAGATCGCGCAGCAGCTGCGTGTAGCCGCTCTCGTCGACCACCATGTTCTTGCACACACTCGGCCACAGACAGCGCTTGTTCTTGCACACGCCGTGCTTGAGCTGCTTGTCGCAGGCCGGACGGCTAAAGTTGGCCGTCGGTCCACCCACGTCGTTGATGTAGCCCTTAAACTCGGGATCGTGCGTGAGCAGCTCGGCCTCGCGCATGATCGAGTCGTGGCTGCGCATCTGCAGTACGCGGCCCTGGTGGAAGGTGAGGGCGCAAAACGAGCACTCGCCAAAACAGCCGCGGTTGGAGCTAATGGAAAATTTGATTTCGGCAAAGGCCGGCACGCCGCCCGTTGCGTCGTAGTCGGGATGCCAATCGCGTGCGTAGGGGAGTTCGGCAACCTCGTCCATCTCGTCTGTGGTGAGTGTTGCCGATGGCGGGTTCTGCACCACATAGACGCTGTTGGGGTAGGGCTCTACCAGACGATGCCCGGTGATGGGGTCCATGTTCTGCTGCTGCACATTAAAGCTGCGCGCGTAGTTGAGCTTGTCGGCGGTAAGGTCGTCCCAGCTGGGCAGCAGGTCGTAGTCGTAGACCTCGTCGAGCGAACCCGTGCGGTAGACGGTACCGTTGATGTAGGTGATCTGATCGACAGGCAGTCCGGCATCGAGCGCGTCGGCGATCTCGACAATCGCGTGCTCGCCCATGCCGTAGATGAGGATGTCGGCGCCCGAGTCGAGCAGTACCGAGCGCTTGAGCTTGTCCTGCCAGTAGTCGTAGTGGGCCAGACGACGCAGGCTCGCCTCGATGCCGCCGATGATAATGGGGGCGTCCTTGAACGTTTGGCGGATGAGGTTGCCGTAGACCGTGACGGCGCGGTTGGGGCGGTGACCCTCCTCGCCACCAGGGGTATAGGCGTCGGTGTGGCGGCGGTGCTTGGTCACCGAATAGTGGTTGACCATGGAGTCCATGTTGCCGGCGCTGGCGAGAAAGCCCAGGCGTGGCTCGCCAAGCACCGTGATGCTGGCGGGGTCGGTCCAGTTGGGCTGACAGATAATGCCCACTTTGTAGCCGTGCGCGTCGAGGACGCGGCTGATGATGGCCATGCCAAAGCTAGGGTGGTCCACGTAGGCGTCGCCGCAGATGTAGACAAAGTCGCACTGGTCCCAGCCGCGCGCGTCCATATCGGCGCGGCTGACGGGGAGGAACTTGTCGCGGCCCGGACGCCAGGGGCGGACGGGTGTCGCCTTGACGGTTGTGGCCTGTGCCTTACCGCCGCGCTTTCGCTGCTGGCCCTGTTTGCCCTGCTGACTGCGCTGGTTGTTCTGAGCGTGCTGAGGCTTTTTTGCCACGATCCCTCCCGGTGTTTGTATGCTGCACGTAATTGTAACCAGTCTTTTTAGGACGGGGCTAAAAAGACTGGTGGAGTACACGAGGTCTCGGGTGTCGGTGCCGCGCCCGCCGTTTGTTTCCAGACTGTGTATCTGCGCGTTGGAGAACCCGTCTCGCGCGCACGCCATGTTGTCAATGGGTTACAGTATGAACGGCGGCTATGTCTCCGCCAACGCACGAGAGGGTCGTCAACAAGGAGGATGCACGACGATGCAGCGTGCCAAACAGATATCGGAGTCCATTGAGCTGGGCATCATCTTGGCGCTCGCCGGTGGCTTTATGGATGTGTATTCGTACATTGGGCGCGACCATGTTTTCGCCAACGCGCAGACGGGCAACATCCTGCTGGTGGGCGTGAGCATCTCGGAGGGCAATTGGGCACTTGCGGGGCGTTACTTCTTCCCTGTGGTTTCGTTTGCTGTGGGCATTATGCTTGCCGACCTGGTACACGAGCGGTTTGGCAGTGTGATTCACTGGCGCCAGGTGACGGTGTTCTTTGAAGCCGTCATCTTGCTGGGCGTGAGCTTTATCCCCGGTGGCGGTTACAACCTGCTCGCCAACTGCCTTACTTCGTTTGCCTGCGGTATGCAGGTCGAGAGCTTCCGCAAGATTCATGGACACGGCATCGCCACGACCATGTGTATCGGCAACCTCCGTAATGCCTTGCAAAACGTGGACGATTACATCATTACCCACAAGCGCGGCTTTTTGGAAAACGGCCTGCTGTACTTTGGTGTGATCTTTACCTTTGTGTTTGGCGCCGTGCTGGGCAATTGGTGCATTGAACGCATGGGCCTGCACGCCATTGCGGTGGCGAGCGTGCTGCTGTTTATCGCGTTTGCCATCATGTTTATCGATCGCGAACGCGACTTGCACAGGAAATGGGCCCGCATCATAGCTGACTGGCAGACCACGAGTCTTAAGCGCTAAGGTGCATGTTTGTAATGACAAGATTTGACGTCAGCATAGCGTGCTGCTTGAGGCTATAGAATAAAAATGCCATCTTTCTAGCTATAATTATTAGTTGAGGGGATGGACATATGCCAGAGCTTTTTATTCAAAATAAGACGACAGTAATCAAGTTGATGGTGCTCTGCATTTTATCTGCCCTGGTGGAGCTGTCTGTTGTTAAAGCTGAATCGTTGATTATAGACTATGGCCTTCTTCGCTCTAATTATCGTAACGTTTTATACATTGGGTTAGGCCTGCTAGTATTGCTCTCAGTTGAGCTGGTGACAAACCTGTTCAGATCAAAATATGCGGAGCAATTGGCTTCCGATGGCGCTAACTGCTTCTATAGATTGCTTGCCCGCCGTGCTTTAGAGCGGCCCTTAGTTTTAGCAAAAGACAGTGACTACCTGTTATCGCGCATTGAAGAGGCTGGGAACCTACAGCCGATGATTGGAATATTTACAACTGCGTTTCTTCCGTGCCTAGTGACGGGTTTGGCATCGTTTGTGGCGCTATCTAATATCTCTTTGTTGCTTTTGATCCCTGTTTGTGTTTCGGCATTGTTTATTTCGCTTCTATATCCGTTCGCTCTTAGTAAGCTATCGACTAAGAGCGAAAAGGCATTGGAGGCCCAGGCGAGGGGTTCTGCTTATTTAGCCCAACTAATAAATTGTCGACTTTACATTCGAATTTCTCGTTCAATTAACTTGGAATTACTTCGCTATAAAAAGATGCTTAAAGCCTGCAGGAACTCTCGAGTTGAGGAGAGTGTCTTTGCGAGATTGGCAACTGAAATAGTTAACGCTGGCAACATCATTACTGGCTTGCTTTCAGTTCTGCTGCTTATTTTCCTTGTGTTAAAGCGCGGGCTGACGGTCGGGATTGCGGTGCAGAGTTATCAACTTGTGCTTCTATGCTATTCTCCTTTTCCTCTTGTTCTGAATTGTTGGGCTCAGCTTCAGCCGTCGTTTAGGTCGTTGCGCCGTGTCTTGGAATTACGTCGTCTTTTGGAAGCTGGAAAACCTAATTTGATATGCTTCGATCACGCTGATCGAATTAGTTGGAAAGGAATCAGTCTCTCGTTTTCGTCGAGCGAAACTAATGAGAGGATAACAATTCCAGATTGCACGATACAGGCACCTTGTCTGGTTTTAGTAAGCGGCCCTAATGCATGTGGCAAATCTTCATTTCTGGAAGTATTGAATGGATTGTTGTCGCCGGTTGCTGGCAGACTGTGTGTTAATGAGTCTACTGTCATTTTCGATGGCTTGACTTTAATCCAGCTACCCTGCGCAACTATGCCGCAAAGACATTTGATAATGGGGGGAACTTTCAGGAAGGCTCTTTACTATGGTCTTGTAGATATTGACTCTGAAAAACTCATCTATCTTTTGAAGGGTTTTAGCCTCGATAAATTATTTGAAGCCAATCCCATCATTGGAACTAGGGGACACAATTTGTCTGGTGGAGAACTGGCTTCTCTATTACTTTGTAGGGCCTTTCTGAGCAGCTATTCTATTATTATTTTGGATGAGCCTTGCAACAATTTAGATAATGCTTCGATATCCTTTTTGAAGGCGGTGGTTGCACAGGAGATGAAAGAGCGTATCGTCATCATTGCGGATCATGGACATGGTTTTGAACAATTTGCAGACTATGTAATACAGTTTCAGGAGCCAGAAAAAACTATCTAGCTCCTGAACGTTGCTACCAACTGCTATTTGCGAGTTATTCGAGATGCTCTTCAATGCGAGCTCTAAGAAGGGCAATGGCTGTGGGTATTCCAATTGCAGCAGCTAATTCGGCTTTATCCAAAACCTGTATGCTAAAGCACGATTGTTTATCACATTGAAGAACGGTAACTGAAGATACCCTCACTTCCCGTTGGCTGAATATATCGTAATCTCCAAAAAGGAAGTTACCTTTTATTGAGTAATTCGGTATGTTCGTTATGCACTTCATCTCAAGTCTGTTTAGGCCATAATCGAACACCGCAACTTCCTTATGTTCGATGACGAGCGCAACCCTGGGCATGTTACTAAAGCCACCGTCGACGACAGTAAAGAGCTTTTCATTTGTATCGTCATAAACGGTGTATTTAAGACTCAATAGCTGTCCTAGTGGACCCGTGAACCCATGTCTTTTGATGTTGAGGTTGTCTCCCACTGGGTTGGTGAGAGCTAGAGCATGCGGATAAGGGTTACCTTCAATTGAGATTCGATATTCGTTTGTAGCTGTCTTGCTCGATTTAGGACCAGTAGCCACCACGCGTCATCGCCTCAATCGCATTGGAACCGACTTCTGCTTCGTGCGGAGAATTACGCAGTACGTTGCAGTACATGCAGCTGCAATAACCGCATGGGCAATTTCTAATAAAATGAATGACGCTATTTACTGCATGCATGTTAAATGGTCGAATACTTCTCATGATTTGCCTCCCATTGTTCGATTGTTTCTGACTGTTCTATTACCTTCTTCACCTCCTCAACACTGTTGAACCCTATGTTTTCAATCGACGAGTACTCAACGTAAACAGAAAACCTGCTTTCAAGAAAAATTAGCAGTCGAACTAGATCCGATGAGGACAAGCTGAATGGGGAATCGGTCAATCGTTGATTTCTTAGATCTTGATCAAATTGAGTCAAATCCAAATCTCTAATATTGCTTATTGCTTTTTCGATTTCTGCGTAGATGGTTTCATCTTTACAATATGCTGTCATTTCAGTACCCCAAGATCGAAATCAAACAACTCGTCCTCGATTGTCTTGCAGCATAGTAATGATTCTTCTGGATCTAAGCTGGCTGAGAAACTGGGTATTCCTCTTAGTCGAAGTTCTCTTGCTGCTTGAATTGCTTTATCGCTAGATGAATAGCTTATTTGAAATTCATGCGTCTCCAACCCCTCTGTGGCGTCAAGTACTTCGTTTGTAATTTCAAATTGAACTTTCTCTGCTTGCGTAAGCGTTTCAATTACGGGCATGAGCCCTAGCATTATGTCGTAGTCGGCTATCGTGTATGGGATATTGATAATGGCTAAGTCAGGGCAGAAAGCTCGACATGCAGCAATCGACCCCAATCCGTAATCTCCGAAAATGTGGTCGCTGTATTTCATAAGCACATTGGGCGTCTCTAATAGAGCTAGGTCGGATTTATCATTCTCAATGATGAGGTTGATCTGCTCGTTCATTTTGATGACGGCAGATTGGCCACCATCAAAACTAAGGGTGTTGCAGCCCCAGATTTCATTTAAAGGATTGAAGCTCAACGCGCATAGATTGGGATGGTGCTTTCTCATCTCGCTAACGATGCTACTGAACGTTATTGTTGAATTGGCGGGTGTATATAGATTCCCGACAACAATTTTTGGTATCAGGGCTAATTCCTGCATGTCGCTTTTGCTAGACTCGATTTGTTCAGCGGCGAGTTGGCTGACAACCGTCTTATTTACAGAATGAGCGTAGGTTTCAGCGTGTTTACTAAATTCTACGAGTCCTGCGGCGCTTTCTTTCGTCGATAAAACGACAACCAGGTCTGATTCATCGATTGTCGTTACATAGTTAATTCGATTTCTTATGCCAATTTCTTTGTAATTAACAAGGTTGGCGACATCTAGGCCGTCCGGTAGAATGCCGCATGGCGTTGATACCCGGATATTGTAGCCATTTCCTAGCAATCCAATCAGAAGAGGATAGTCAGCTCTTGTGAAAGATATAAGTCCGATTGTCTTCATGATTTTTATCGCTTGTCCCTTTTAGAGCTGTTGCAATGGACACTTCATGTCTATGAAGCTCAAAGTGAAGTATTTTCTGATTAAGTCGGTCAAAGGCAATTCGTTTTGAATTGTCGCATGCTGTTCGCTTGTAATCAGGGCTTATTGCTCCTTCGCAATCTGCGCTTTTTATGCATTGGGTGCACAGCTGAAATGCCCAACATTTTTTACATGAATCGCTGGTCAGCTTTGAAACATTGATTATCTTTTCAATTTGACCTAAATCAAATCCTGAATCCAATGTGCCGATATACATTTCCTTTGTTGTTTCGCTGACCCTTTCGCAAGGAAGAAGCGCTCCTGCTGTTGTCACAAATAGACGCGTAACCCCTGGTTCGCATGGGCCACCGGGTATAGCTTTTGCTGGGATGTTCGAAGGTGCAAATCGCTTTATGTTTTGGTTGATGTTTGCAAGCGTATATGAAGCGAGCCTATCGTTGCGGTTTCCTTTTTCGATTTCGCGCTCATCCATAATTCTTGCTTTAAATAAGGCGTAATTTAGCTGACTTGAGAACTCGTCATTGTAGGGGGCGATACGTCCGTTGCGTTCCAGGTAGTTGAATTGAACATCGCAATCTTCGATATCTTTATCATTTATAAAGGAAGAGACTGTTTTATAGATGTTGTTCGTGTCGACTACGGCATTAAAATGAACATATTTGTTGCGTTCAGGATGGCTGTCTAAAACCATATGAACATTGTCTATAACTGTTTGGTATGAGGACTTGCCATTAGCGTAATGCCTAGACTTATCATGGATTTGCTGCGGCCCGTCAAGACTGATTAACAAATAGAATTCATGCCCAGAATCGAAGAAGAATTTAACCATTTCTTCAGATAAAAGAGAGCAATTAGTTGTAATTCGAAATGAGATGTGTTTTCCTTCAAATACCTGCTCTGCATATTGAGTAATTAGCTTAATTTCATTAAATCGAAGGAGAGGTTCTCCTCCATAAAATGCAACGACCGGGTTTGAGTTGTCGATCGAGTGCATCTTAAAGAATTCGATTGCATGTTTTGCCGTCGAAATGGACATGGAGTTATGACTGTGGGCTCTGTTGTATGAGGAGTTTCCGGAATAGATACAGTAATCACATCGGAAGTTACAAGATTGAGTCAGCTGAAGGGTTAGCATCCGTATATTTCTTTCCAGCTTAACTTTCAAAAGGTCAATTGATGGATAAGCGATATCCTGCAATGGCGAATCGCAGCAGTAGCCACATGATTGTAGTAACTGGAATTCTTGGTCTGATTTATAGGAAGCGTGGCAAACTTTTCCTGCTTGGACTTCTGAGATGTAATTGAATAGATCTTTGCTTACTGCAAGTATCTCGTTTCGATTGGCATCATAAATGTAGTGGCCCAAGAGGGTCTTTATGGGTAGAACTAACATCTCTACCGCCTCTTTCATTTCACTAATGTTATTTAGTGAACTAAGTTGTTTTTTATAAAGTATCCTTTTATAAACGTATTGTCAAACATATATTGCTAAAACAGAAACAATTTATAGGCTGAGTTGGTCGTATTCTTTGGGCGATTGCTCCTATAATCTAGCCTTCGCTGCTGTCGGGAGGGAAGGACTGGGGCTCCGTTATTATGTTGAAACGCTTTAACACTTTTGACGTTCTCATGCATTTTTTGTTTCAAAAGCGTTAGGATGGAACTTGCAGCGCGGGGCGTAATAGGTGCCCTGCACACGATGGGAGGCTATCAATGGCTAATCGTTTCGTTCTCAATACCATCTCTTATCATGGTTCGGGCGCCATCAAGGAGATCCCCGGCGAGCTCCAGCGTCGCGGCTACAAGAAGATCTTCGTCTGCTCCGATCCCGACCTGGTCAAGTTTGGCGTTACCGCCAAGGTGACTGACGAGCTCGACGCCGCCGGCATCGCTTGGAGCCTCTACTCCGAGATTAAGCCCAACCCCACCATCCAGAACGTCAAGGACGGCGTCGAGGCCTTCAAGGCCGCCGAGGCTGACGCTATCGTGACCATCGGTGGTGGCTCCTCCATGGACACCGCTAAGGCCATCGGCATCATCATCAACAACCCCGAGTTTGCCGATGTCCGCAGCCTCGAGGGCGTTGCTCCCACTAAGAACCACGCCGTGTTTACCATCGCTGTGCCGACGACCGCCGGTACCGCTGCCGAGGTGACCATCAACTACGTCATCACCGACCCCGAGAAGGTTCGCAAGTTCGTGTGCGTCGACACCAACGACGCCCCCGAGGTTGCCGTCGTCGATCCCGACATGATGGCTTCCATGCCCGCCGGCCTGACCGCCTCAACCGGCATGGACGCTCTGACCCACGCCATCGAGGGCTACACCACCAAGGGTGCTTGGGAGCTCTCCGACATGTTCCACTTTGAGGCTATTAAGCTGATCAGCGAGAACCTGCGCGACTCCGTCGCCGAGGCCAAGTCCGGCCAGCCCGGCTCCGGCCGCGAGGGCATGGCTCTTGGCCAGTATGTCGCCGGCATGGGCTTCTCCAACGTCGGCCTGGGCATCGACCACGCCATGGCTCACACCCTGTCCGCTCACTACGACACCCCGCACGGCGTCGCTTGCGCCATGCTGCTGCCGATCGCTATGGAGTTCAACAAGCCGGTTTGCGCCGAGCGCCTGGCCAAGGTTGCCGTTGCCATGGGTGTTGACACCACGGGCATGAGCACCGACGAGGCTGCCGACGCCGCCATCGCCGCCGTCAAGCAGCTCTCTGCCGACGTGAACATCCCGCACGTCTGCGAGGCCATGAAGGCTGACGAGATCGAGGTCCTGGCCAAGGACGCCATGGCTGACGCCTGCTTCCCGGGTAACCCGCGCGAGGCAACGCTCGACGACGTCATCGAGCTCTTCAAGAAGATCTGCCCGGCTGCTTAACCTGGTTCGGCGGGCCCCGCCCGTTAGCCCCAGAATCGTCCTCGGACATGTCGGAGGCCCCGCTGCGCACTACGTGCGGCGGGGCCTCCTTCTGTCCTGCGGAAAGATTCTGGGGCTAACGGGCGGGGCCCGCCGGCTCGTTGTCGTGGTGGGCGCTGTTCGGAAGAGCTCGATGGGTCATCTCGCTGGGTAAATATTTGTGCGTGATGGTATCGTTGTTGGGGCTTTTACTGATTACGGGATGTTGACTTTGGAGTTGTGGATGGTGTCCCAAATGGATTCTACGCTTGGTTTTATTACTGACCAGCTTAAGACGCTGACTTCTATTGCCTCGCCTACGGGCTATACCCGTGCGGCGACTGATTATCTGATGGAAACGTTGCGCGATATGGGCTTTGGGCCCGAGCGTTCTAACAAGGGCAATGTGCTCGTTGAGCTTGGTGGTGAGGGCGAGCCGCTTGTCTTGGCGAGCCATGTCGATACCCTGGGCGCCATGGTGCGCTCCATTAAGGACAATGGTCGCCTGCGTCCCACGACGCTCGGCGGGCATCAGTGGTCTACGGCCGATGGCGAGAACTGCACCGTTTATACGCGCGATGGCAATGTCTACACGGGTGTGGTTCTCAACACCGAGCCTTCGGCGCATGTGGCCGATGAACCGGTCAAGACTATCGAGAAGAACATGGAAATCCTGCTCGACGAGAATGTCGACAGCAAGGACGATGTGCTCGAGCTGGGTATTCAGACGGGCGACATCATCGCTATGGATCCGCGCACCACGGTGACGGAGAGCGGCTACATCAAGAGTCGCTTCCTTGACGACAAGCTGTCCGCGTCGATTCTGCTGGGTTTGGCCCGCGCCGTTGCTGGCGGCGAGGTGACGCTTTCGCGCAAGGTATCGCTGCTCTTTACGGTGTACGAGGAGGTCGGCCACGGCGGTGCCTTCGTGCCGGCCGACACGCGCGAGATGATCAGCGTGGACATGGGCTGCGTGGGCGACGACCTTGGCTGCACCGAGCGCATGGTTTCGATTTGCGCCAAGGATTCGGGTGGTCCGTACAACTACGACCTGGTAACCACGCTGTCCAACATCGCGCGCGAGCTGGAGCTCGATTACGCCATCGATGTGTACCCGCACTACGGCTCCGACGTCGAGGCCACGCTCTCGGCCGGCTATGACATTCGCCATGGTCTGATCGGCCCCGGCGTGTACGCGAGCCACAACTACGAGCGCAGCCACATCGACGGTGTGCGTAACACCTTTGAGCTGGTCCGCGCCTACGTCCAGCGCTAACGATGCAGCGGCCTCGGCTGACACAATAGTGCCGACCGAGGCCGTCCTCTCTAACTTGCGGTGAAATAGGGACTGTTTGGCGGTTTTAAACGCTTAAACAGTCCCTATTTCACCGCAACTTATAAAGGGGATGGGGCTATTTGATGGCTGCCGTAACGGTGCCGCCGCCCAGGACGATGTCGCCGCGATAGGCTACAACGGCTTGGCCGGGGGCGATGGCGCGCTGCGGCTCGTCAAAGGTCAGCAACATTTGCCCGTCTTCGCCGCACGTAAGGATCGCTGCCTGGTCTTTCTGTCGGTAGCGGTACTTGGCGCCCACGCGGATGCCGCCGGCATCCAGCTCGGCCTCCATGCGGTCGGCAGGGGCGCTCCAGATCCAGTCGTTGGCCGTGAGCGCCGTGGCCGTCAGGTCCTCTGCCTCGCCCAGATGCACGGTGTTGTTGACGGCGTCGACACCCGTTACGTACACGGGATGCGCCATCGCGATGCCCAGGCCCTTGCGCTGGCCGATGGTGTAGCGCAGCGCGCCGTTGTGGCGCCCGACCACGCTGCCGTCGCGCCACACAATGTCGCCCGGTGCAGCGGGATGTTCGCAACGGCGCTCGATATAGCCCGCGTAGTCACCGTCTGGAATAAAGCAGATGTCCTCGCTTTCGGCCTTCTGGGCGTTGGTAAAGCCCTGCTCGGCGGCTATGCGGCGCACGTCGCGCTCTTTGTCTAGGCCTGCCAGCGGAAAGATCGTGTGCGCCAGGCGCTCCTGCGTGAGCGAATACAAAAAGTAACTCTGGTCCTTTTTGGGGTCCTCGCCGCGATGCAGCTGCCAGGTGCCGTCGGGCGCCTGGCTCGTTTTGGCATAGTGGCCTGTGGCGATGTAGTCGCAGCCCATATCCAGCGCCGCATCCAGCAACGCGCCAAACTTAATATGGCGGTTGCAGATGATGCACGGATTAGGCGTCAGCCCCTCCTGGTAGGCGTTCATAAAACGCTCGACAACGTTGCGGTCGAAGGTTTGCTGCAAGTCGAGCACGTGATGGGGTATCCCCAGGCGCTCGGCGACGGCCTTTGCATCGGCGATGTCGCGGTCGACCTTACTCATGCCCGTGGTGGGATCGGGCGCGGGGCAGGTGAGGCGCATGGTGGCACCGACACATTCGTAACCCTGACTTTTGAGCAGATACGCGGTCACGCTGGAATCGACGCCGCCGCTCATGGCGACGAGCACGCGCTTGTTGTGCATGGGGAGGTTCTCCTTGGTGGCATGTGGCCAAAAAAGAAAAGCGGCGCGGGAGGCTGGTTCCGCGCCGCAGACATTGTAGCAAGTTCGGGCGTCCTGTGGGACACCCTGTTGGGATGAGCTCAGGCTGCCAGAAGAGAGGGGAGACCGGCGTGCCTTGGACTCGTTCTAAGAACGAGAGCTCTAGTCCTGGAAGAGTGCCGTGGACAGGTAGCGCTCGCCGGTGTCGGCGAGCAGCGCCACGATGGTCTTGCCCTCGTTCTCGGGGCGCTTGGCCAGCTGCAGTGCGGCCCACACGGCGGCGCCGGACGAAATGCCCACGAGCACGCCCTCCTTGTGGCCAACGGCGCGGCCGGTGGCAAAGGCGTCGTCGTTCTCGACGGGGATGATCTCGTCATAGACCTGGGTGGCGAGGACGTCGGGCACAAAGCCGGCACCGATACCCTGGATCTTGTGCGGGCCGGCCTGGCCCTTGGAGAGCACCGGGGAGGTGGCGGGCTCGACGGCGACGACCTGAATCTCGGGGTTTTGCTCCTTGAGGAACTCGCCCACGCCGGTCACGGTGCCGCCGGTGCCGACGCCGGCGACGAAGATGTCGACCTTGCCGTCGGTGTCGTCCCAGATCTCGGGGCCGGTCGTGGCCTTGTGAATGGCCGGGTTCGCGGGGTTCACAAACTGGCCGGCGATGATGCTGTTGGGGGTCTCCTTCTGCAACTCTTCGGCCTTGGCGATAGCGCCCTTCATGCCTTTGGAGCCGTCGGTGAGCACGAGCTGCGCACCGTATGCCTGCATCAGCTTGCGGCGCTCGACGGACATGGTCTCGGGCATGGTGATGATCACCTTGTAGCCGCGGGCCGCCGCCACCGAAGCGATGCCGACGCCGGTGTTGCCGCTCGTGGGCTCGATGATGGTGTAGTCGCCACCGCGCACGAGCTTGCCGGCCTTCTCGGCCTCGTCGATCATGTTCTTGGCGACGCGGTCTTTGACGGACCCGGCGGGGTTGAAGTATTCCAGTTTGACGAGCACACGGGCCTTGAGGTCCTCGTCGGCCTCGAAGTGGGTGAGCTCCAGAAGCGGGGTGTGGCCGATAAGCTGATCGATGGACGTGTAAACATTGCTCATGGTGAACCTCCAAAGTGTTCAAATGACTGGATACCGTGTGGTTTTACGGTGTGTGTAGCAGCGAAACCCACAAACCTTATAGGTTGTTCGTTTTGCTGTTGGCAAGCATAGTAGACAGTAAAGCCTAGTAACGCAATAGGAAATAGAAGATTATTACGAGTCGATTAACCATCTTGACGGGAATAGGTATTTTCAAAACCAATTTTTCGGCTAGAATTTCTACGAATTAAAAGACCGAAAGGCAGCAATATATATGTTGGTTTCCACAAAGGGCAGATATGCCTTGCGCGTTATGGTCGACCTGGCCGAGCATCAGGCGGCCGGTCGCATCCCGCTCAAAGAGATCGCGGCGCGCCAGGGGATTTCGGAGAAGTACCTCGAGAATATTCTGGCGACGCTCGTGCGCGCCAATATGCTCTCGGGCATGCGCGGCAAGGGCGGCGGCTACGTGCTTACGCGCCCGCCCGAGCAGTACACGGTGGGCGAGATCTTGCGCCTGACCGAGGGCAGCCTGGCGCCGGTCGCCTGCCTGGATGGCGACTGCAAGGGTTGCTCGCGATCTGATGAGTGCCCCACGCTCGACGTGTGGAAGAACCTTGACAAGCTCATCAACGACTACCTCGACGGTGTGACGCTCGATCAACTTGTCGCTCCCAATGAAGGCTACGATTACGTCATCTAACCCACACCTGCCATGTGGGGACAGGGTGGAAATGGCAGATTCTCTCGCCCTTTGAGACTTGGCAAATAAGAAGGCCGCCCATTTTTGCGATGGGCGGCCTTCGTTTTGGGCTGTTGAGACGGGCGCGGCCGGAATGGCCGTTTTAGCCCTCGGCGATGCTATCGAGAATGCTGCGCATGATGGACACCAGGATGCTGCCCATAAAGGCCGATCCAAAGCTGGCGATGGAGATACCCGCGCCCAGCAGATTGACCGACAGATAGCTGGCCAGCTCGAGCATAAAGCTGTTGACTACGAGCTGAAAAATACCCAGCGTAATGATCGTGAGCGGCAGCGAGATGACCGTCAGGAACGGCTTGACGAGCGAATCGACGATGTTGAGGAACAGTCCCACGAAGGCGAAACAGACCCAGGCCTCGGCAAAACCGAAGGGCTGGATGCCGGGGACGAGGAACGTGGCAATCGCGATGGCGATCGAGGTAAAGAGCCAGTTAAGCATAAAGCGCATGGTGTGAATCCTTTCTTGCGCAGGGTGCGTCGGTGTCGCGTGAAGCGGTTTGCTGCGGCAGCTTGGACGGCCGCTCGGGTGTGCCGCCTTGTTCGGCCGCCCATTGTCTCAGATATTCGTGGAGCTTACGTGCGCATTCGGTTTCAAAACGGCGTTCGTCCTAGAAAATGCGCCGCTGGCAGAGAGTTTTGTCGCTTTAGTTTGGTGGTGTGCTAAACTGCTACGGGCAAAAGCCACACGCGTTGCCCTATTGCATAGAACGGGCGAACGATGCCCGATGTCAGTATCAACTTCGATGCCTTTTGGCGGGTTTGGCGGTGATCGATGAATATCGAGAACATGTTTGACAAGCCTGATGTCAAGCAGCTGGTCCACGCATTTAGTCTTTTGGATGACGAGAAGGATATCCAAGCGTTTTTGACCGATATCTGCACGCCGCGCGAGATCTGCGATCTATCGCAGCGTCTGCAGGTTGCGCGTTATCTGGATGAGGGCGAGCCTTATGTTGAGGTTCAGGCCCGCACCGGCGCTTCGTCCACTACGGTGAGCCGCGTTTCAAAGGCACTCAACGGCGAGTACGGCGGCTATCGCAAGATCCTCATCAAACTGGAGGATGGCGAGTAGGCCAGCGGCAACAAACGAATTGCGCAGAACCGTCCCTTCGGGGGCGGTTTTTATATGCCCGCAATCGGCTGGTGCGTTGGGGTCAGGTTGCTTTGCACCAAAACATGGAGCTGAGGTAGCAATCTGTCCGCGTGGGCGGGTAGGATGGAAGCATTGAATATTGCGAACGGTTTGAGTGGAGGACCATGCCTGTTCGAATCTATACCACCAACGCCGGCGCGGATTTGAGCGATGCCGAGGCGGCGCTGCTTGCCGACCTTATTGCCCGCCACGGGCGTGCCGTGCTGCTGGCGCCAACGTTTGCCGAGCTCGACCTGTGCCGTCATGATGCGGCGGAAGCCGGCGTTTCGCTGGGTATTGACTACAAGACGCCTACATCGTGGCTTCGCTCGCTTTGGGAGCTTTTGGGCGACGGGCGCGGTTTCGTCGACAACCTGCAGCGCCAGATGCTGTTTTCGGACATGGTAGCGCGTCTCGACGACGCCGACCTGCAGCCGCTTTCGCGCAGCCAGGGCACGGTGCGTATGCTCGCGCGTATGGCTCGCGATGTGCTGCCGGGTGTGGCAGGGACAGGTGCCGAGCGTTGCTGCGACAACGTTTGCAAGCCCAAGCCCAGAAGCGACGCCGAGGCTCGCGTGTTTGAACTTTTGTGCGCCTATGCGCGCGGTTTGGACCGTCGAGATATGGTCGAGCCCTGCGAGGCGGCTGACATTATGGCCGGCGCTTTGGCCGACAACCTGCCGGGGTGCGCCCGCGCCGTTTGCGTGCGCGGCGTCACGTCATTTACGTATAGCCTGCTCGAGCTGCTGTCCGCCGTGGCAAACAACGGGGGAGAGGTTGTCGTGCTGCTTGCCCGCGAGCAAGCGGCGATGCGCGAGGAGCTTGCCGCGGCATTTGATGTCCGCGGTGTGCTGTTTGAGATCGCGCCGCTGGACGAGGATGCCGGCGCTCCCGCGATTGCTCCAAAGTCCGTCGTACGTCCTGCCTTTGTGGAAGTCGCCGGGCCCCATGCCCGTGCCCGTGTCTATGCGGACGTCATCGATAAGATGGTGAAAGCGCGCAAGGAGTCCAAGGTCAACGATGCCGCCTCCGCACCCGTCGATCCCGTGCGCGTACTCGTGGTGTCCGCCCGGGCACCCCAGCTGTTCGGCGAGCTTGCCGCTCGTTTGGCGGCGCGCCACGTTGCTGCCGAGACGGCCGAGTTCACGGCGTTTTCCCAATCCATTGCGGGCAGGCAGTTCACGGCGCTCGCCAACCTGATCGAGCGTATGAAGGCCGCCGACGAAGGGGCAGCTTCTAAGACTGAGTGGTGGCCCGCTCCGGAGCTTACCGACTGGATTTACAGCCCGCTTTCGGGTGCCGACGCCGCCAGCGCGCGCACGTTCGACAAGAATATGCGACTGTCGCGCAGCAAGACCACTGCGGGCGTCAAGAGCCTGCTGCAGAGCGTGCAGGGCCAGGTGAGGGGCGCGCGTAAAGCGGCGAGCGACGAGAACTGGTTTAAGAGCGTGCCGTGCGTGATCTCGGACGTGTTCCAGGCGCTGTGGCGCGACAAACCCGTGACGGCGCTCAAGGCCATGCTTGCCGTTGCCGAGGCACTGCCCGATCGCGCACTTGGCGGTCTCGACGGTCAGGCCCGTCGCCAGGCGGAGGTGGCCCTGCTGCGCCACGTCATCGACATCCTTATGAATGGCGCCCGTGCGCTCGACGTGTCGCAGGCCGCGACCGTGCCCGTGCTCGATGACATTCGAACCAAGGTGGACAAGCGTAGCGCCGCCTACGATTACGAGACCTACGAGGTTGACCGTGCGCCACGCGCCCAGGTTCGCTTTGCTTCGCTTGCCGATGCGGCGGCCCTGCGCCCCGGCAGCTACGATGCCGTGCTGTTTGCCGATGTCGATCTGGACAGCTATCCGCTCTCACACGAGGAGGGGCCGCTGGCCACGCTGACGGCGAGCCTTGGTCGCGAGGGCGTGACGCTTGAGCCCGCGGCTTTGCTGCGCGTGCGCTTTGGCCACGCGATGCAGACGGCACGCGGTCCGGTTGCGCTTGCCCGCGTGACGCACGATCGCCAGGCACGCGAGTGCTATCCAGCCGCCGTGTGGACCGAGCTGCGGGCGCACGCCGAGGCCGCTGACGCTGCTAAGGCCGCTGACGCCGACAAGGCCGCTGACGCCGACAAGACCGCTGACGATGCCAAGGCCGCTGACGACGCTAAGGCCGCTGACGCCGACAAGGCGAAGTGCGTGGGTGAGGGCGATATCGTAAGGGACTTCGATCCCGCGGCAGGCGAAGGTCTCAAGCGCGAGCGCGTGACCTGTGAAGCCCCTCAGCATCTGAGTGCCGAGGCCGTGCCGTATTTGGTCCTGCGCCGTCGTGACGGCGAGGACGAGGACGCGCCGCTCGTGCCGCGTCTGACGTCCGCCTCGCAGATCGAGGCCTATTCCACCTGCCCGCTGTGCTGGTTCGTGTCGTATCGCGTCAAGCCCCAGTCCATCGATGCGGGCTTTGGCAACATGGAGAAGGGCAACTTTGTCCACGACGTGCTGGAACACTTGCATGCCCGTCTGCCCCAGGAGGGCATGGAGCGCGTGACACCCATGAATCTGCCACGCGCGAAGGAGCTGCTGCGCGAGGTCTTTGACGAGACCTTGGCCGAGCATGCGGGCAAGCGCGGTACCGAGGGCCCGCTCGTGCCGCTCTCCCCGGTGGAGGAGCGCCAGGTGGCCGAGATTTTGCCGCAGCTGGAGGGCGTTCTTGCCTACGAGTCCGAGGCGCTCGCGCCCTTCGCGCCGCGCTACCTGGAGTTTGCGTTCAACGAGCTCCAGGTCGAGTATGCCGGCTGGCCGCTCGGCGGGCGCATCGACCGCGTGGATGTGGATGCCGAGAATCGCGCCGTGGTAATCGACTACAAGCATCGCACGGGCGTTGAGGAGTTTAAACTCGCCGACCCCACGGTGCGCGACGAGGAATCGGGCGAGGCCGCCATCGACGACCCGCGGTGGCTGCCGCCCCATACCCAGACGCTTATCTATGCGCAGGCCATGCGCCGGGCGCTGGATCTGGATGCCCGTGCGGCGCTCTATTTTTCGACCAAGGGCGGCAAACCGGCGCTGCGCGGCGCCGCGAGTGCCGAGCTGCTCGAGGAGGAGCGTGGTGACGGCCGCATCCCGGGGCTTAAGAAGGGCTTTCCCGGCGAGGGTGGCAGCATGGACTTCGACGCCCTGCTCGATCGCGTGGAGGCCGGCATCGCCGAGCGCCTGCACGAACTCGAGGCAGGCGACGTTGCCGCCGTCGACCCGACGTCGGCTCAGGCCGCGCATGCGCGCTGCTCGTATAACCACGAAGGAACGTTTGTAAGGAGGGACGTGTAGACCATGGATCTTTCGACTTTGATGCCGCAACAGCTGCAGATCGTCAAAACGCTCGACCGTCCGCTGTTTGTCTCGGCGGGTGCCGGTTCGGGCAAGACCTTTACCCTCACGCGCCGCATCGTCTACGCGCTCTCGCCCGAATCCGGTCCGTTCGTTGAGCATCTGGACCAGGTGCTCGCCATTACCTTTACCAAAGATGCCGCGGCCGAGATTCGCGACCGCGTGCGTCGCGCGCTTATCGAAGAGGGTATGGACGAGGAGGCCCTGACCGTCGACGACGCTTGGATCTCGACCATTCACGGTATGTGTTCGCGCATCCTGCGCGCGCATGCGTTGGAGCTGGGCATCGATCCCGAGTTCACGGTGCTTACCGATACCGATGAGCTTATGGATCAGGCTGTTGAGCATGTGCTGGCCCGCGCGACGGCGCCCGATGCCGCCCCCGAGCTCGCGGCATCGCTCAAGGCCCTCTACGCCTGGTATCCCATGGCGGGCGAGGGCGGTCCCTTTGGCGCCGGCACGACCATCAAGGGTCTGGTGCGCGACCTGCTGGAGCTCTCGAGCCAGCTGCCGGGCGGTATGGACGACGTGCGCGTGGCGCGCGGCCAGGCCGACACCTCGGCCCTTGCCGATGCCTATCGATCGGCGTTGGGCGCAAGCAAGGCCGCGACCGAAAAAGCGCAGACGGCGCTCGATGCCATCGACGCGTTCGAGGCGAGCGGCAAGACCATGGCCGATGCGGCGCGACTCATGATGTCGTGCACCATGCCGCGCGCGAGCAAGGCATTCCCTAAGGAGCAGGTGGAGCTACTCAAGGCAGAGGCCGCCGATGCGTTTATCAATATCGTGCTGGCCTGCGGCGGTCCCGCGCTCGAGGCACTGGTGGGGCTTGCCCGTGCTGTAGAGGCTGAGTACCGCGCGCTCAAGGCCGGCCAGTCTGCCCTCGACAACAACGATCTGCTGCGCATGGCCTACGAGGCCCTGCGCGATTACCCGGCCATCCGAGCGGCATACGAGGGTCGCTTTAAGATGGTCATGATCGATGAGTTCCAGGATACCGATCAGATGCAGGTCGACCTGATCCGTTACCTGACGGGTGCGGGGGAGCGCGCGTTGTGTACCGTAGGCGATGCGCAGCAGTCAATTTATCGTTTCCGCGGGGCGGAGGTCGAGGTGTTCCGTCGCCAGGAGCGCAAGGTGGGCTCGTCTGCCGCGCCCGAGGCGACTGCCGCGGCCGACGCCCCTGCTGGCGAGCTCGTTAAGCTCGTGCGCAACTTCCGCAGCCACGACGAGGTGCTACGCTATGTGGCTCGCGTCTTCGACGGCGACGACGGCGGCCTGATGCAGGGCTTTTTGGATCTTGAGGCGAGCGACGGCCGCAAGGACACGCTGGTGGCAGACGCCTCGCGTCGTCAGGCCCTCTTTGTTGCCGGCGGCAGTACGCAGGAGCGCACACAGGCCAAGGCCCGCGCGATCGCAGAGCGGTTCCGCGCGCTTGCCGATGCCGGTCAGCCCCAGGGCGGCATGGTGCTGCTGCTGGGCCGCATGACCAACGCCGACGTCTATGCCCAGGCTTTCCGCGACCAAGGACTCGACTGCGTGATCGCGGGTGGCTCGGTCTTTGCCCAGGCAGCCGAGGTGCAGACGGTGCGCGCCCTAGTCTGCGCGCTCGCCAATCCGGCCAATACGGCGCAGGGCCTTATGCCGCTGCTGGCCTCGCCGATGTTTGCGCTCGGCGCCCAGGAGTTCCTGGCGCTGGCGACCAAGCTGGACGACCAGACGGGGGAGACCTCGCGCCGCAACATCGACGCGGGCATCATGAGCGATTCCGATGTGCCGGGCTTGCAGAGCCTGCCGCTCGTGACGCGCGCCCGCGAGGTGCTATGCTATGCGCTTCGTCGTGTGGGCCGCGATTCGTTCGCGGCGATCGCGCGCGACGTGGTCAACGCTTCGGGCTGGTTTGTGCGTCTGGCACAGCGTGGTCCCGAGGGCAAGGCCATTGCCGCCAACGTGCTCAAGGCGCTCGATGCTGTGGTTGAGGCCGAGGCCGAGTTCGGTAACTCGCCGCGCTCCATTGCGCTGGCCTTTGACCGCTTCCTGGCGGGCAAGGAAGCCCCGGGCGCGCTCAACGAGGAGGGTGACGGTGCGGTACGCATCATGACCGTGCATGCGTCCAAGGGCCTGGAGTATCCGGTCGTGGCGGTTGCGGAGTGCTTTGGCGTGCGCAAATCGTCCGGTGCGGCACAGATGGGTCGCGTCGAGGGCGGAGCGCAGGTCGTGGCACTGCCTGCACGCTTCGACGGCGTTAAACTCGCGGACGGCACGTTCGTAAAGGGCGATGACGTCAAAAAGCAGTTTGAGCACGCGTTTAAGGGCAAGGGCACGTCGCTGTGGCTGCCGCCAGAGCTCATGGAGGATGTCTGCGCGACGGGTTCTCCCGCCGAGGCATTTGCTCACTTGCGCAACGACGACCTGCAGCTTTCGCTCGAGGAGCGGGCTCGTCTGCTTTATGTCGCCATGACGCGAGCGCGCGAGCTGGTCATTCTGGCGATGGATGCCGGCGTGAGCCGCGGCAAGCTGTGCGCGCCGACCTTCGATGTCGAGACCGATCTGACCTACGACGTGCTGCGTCGTATTCTGCCGACGGACGGCCTGGACATGCCGCAGCTCGATGCCGACCGTTTGGTGTTCGACAACTCCCAGCCGGGCGACTACGAGCTCATCTCGCTGGCTGACTTTGCTTTTGGCGAGCAGTCGTTTGAGGCCAATGCTTCGCTTGATGCCGAAGGCAGGCTTGTCCGCGGCGATGCGGAGCCGGAGGGTGCCGGTGCGGATGCCCGCGCCGCCGTTCCCGGTCCTGCCGACCCCGAGCCCGATGCGTTTGAGCTCGTGTATCCCCAGGCGGTGGGCGTGCGCATGGGCACCTGCCCGTATCCGGCGCGCGATTCGTACAGCTACTCGTCAATTGCCGCGGCGCTGCATGCCGAGTCCGAGGACCGTGCCGCCGAGGCACACGTGCCCATGGACGAGGCCGGCGATGATGCGGAGTCGGATGGTTCCGAGATGACGGATGCGGACGTGGCTGCTGTCGAGCCCGCCGGCAACCCCATGGCGCTGGGCTCGGCGTTCCATGCCGCCTGCCAGTGGCTGATCGAGATGGGTGCCGATGAGCTGCCCGCCGCGCGTGCCGATGCGCTGGCGCGTCTGTGGCGCCTGACGCCGGAGCAGCGCGAGCGCTTCGACGTTGCCCTGGACCGCTGGCTCAAGTCGGCGGTCCGTGCCGAGCTGCTTGCCTGGCCGTGCGTTCGCGCCGAGGTGCCGTTCTTTTCGCTGGGCTGCGAGGACAAGGACATTGCCCGCTACGGTGCATATGCCGAGGGCGCCATCGATGCACTGGCGACCGACCCGGCCGATCCGTCACGCGCACTGGCCATCGACTACAAGACGGGTGGCACGCCGGATGAGACACCCGACCAGCTGTTCGAGAAGCACGCCCTGCAGGCGCGCGTCTATTCGGATGTTCTGCACAAGGCGGGCTTTAAGACGGTGACGGTCAAGTTCGTCCGCGTGGAGCAGTCCGATCCCTCCAACCCCGCCGAGTCCCAGGTGGTCACCTACAACCTCTAGCTCACCAGGGCCGTCCGCACGCCCAGTCTCCCCATAACTTGCGGTGAAATAGTTCCTGTTTTACGGCCCAGCTGGCTCCATCAGGAACTATTTCACCGCAACTCAGAATCAGTCGGGGGTGCGGATTACGCGGATGAAGTTGCCAATCAAGGGTGCGGATTACGCAAATTTACACTTGACGTTCATCTCGGGTGGGCCTATAAATACATGTGATGGGTTGTTATCCCTTTGGGGAGCATGGCCATCCGGATTCCGTTCGTTATTCAATTGCACATATATTCGGGTGTCACTTTAGGGCATGACCGTAGGCAAGTAGGGTGCTGCTTTCTGCCGAGGTCATGCCCTTTTTGTTCAGCTCCGAATGAGTGCCCTATCATCAAGAGAGGAGGTGCATCGATATGCTGGCGATCAGAAAGCTCAACAATAACGCCGTGATTTGTCGAGATAGTCGCGGTCGCGAGGTCGTGGCGCTCGGCAAGGGTGTCGGCTTCGGTGGTGACTTCCCCCGGGAGCTCGCGATGGACCATATCGAGCGCACGTTCTATAGCATCGATGCCGAGGGGCAGCGCATCATGCAGGATCTTCCTGCCGATGTGGTGCTGTTTACGGCAAAGATCATGGATATTGTAGAGAACGAGCTGCCTTACGAACTCAGTCCCAACGCCGTGCTCATCATGGCCGACCATATCGCCTTTGCGATTGCGCGGCAGAGGAAGGGCATTCGTTTTGATATGCCCCTTACCTATGATGTGCAGCAGCTTTATCCGCTGGAATACAAAATCGGCCGCTACATTACCGCGCGCGTGCGGCAGGAGTTGGGCGTCGAGCTGCCGCGCGAAGAGGTGGCAAGCATCGCCATGAATTTGGTCAATGCAAAGACTGGGGCAGAGGTTACTGTGGCAAGCGATCGCGCCCAATCGTTTGAGCGCCTGCTCAACGATGTCACTGATATCGTCGAGTACGATTTCCGTACCATCATCGATCGGGAGTCTTTTGAGTTCTCACGGTTTGCGACACACGTGCAGTATCTGTTCAAGCGTATCAAGGGTAACGATAGCCTCAGCAGCGCCAATTTGCCGCTTTATGCGAATTCGCGCGAGGAGTTTCCCGAGCTTGCGCAATGCATCGACCACATCTGTACCTATATGAAGCGGGAATGGCATACGGAGCTCACCGACGAGGAGAAGCTTTACTTCATGCTCCATGTCAACCGTATCTGTACGAAGGCGGAATCCGGCACAGCCGGACGCTGACAACCCAGGCCAGAAGGATTGTAACCTGTGTTAGGGCAGGGCATGACCTCCGAAAGTACGAGAACCATCTCGTGCCACGACGATTCGTGGCGTAAAAGGAGGAATGATGACTAACTATCAAAAACTCGCCCAAAGAATCATCGAAGAGGTGGGCGGCAAGGCGAATGTTTCAAGCGCGACGCATTGCATGACGCGTCTGCGCCTCGTTCTTAAGGACGAGGGGCTTGCAGATGACGCCAAGCTCAATGCGATTCCCGAAGTGATTAGCGTGGTGCACGCTGGCGGCCAGGTGCAGCTCGTAATCGGGCCGACCGTCGACAAGGTCTACGACGCGGTATGCAGGGAAGGCGGCTTTGAAGTCCAGACGGCGATTGATGAAGATCTGGACGCAGCAGAGAGGCTTCCCTGGAAGGAGCGGTTCGCTCCGAAGCGCATCGGCAATCTGATTCTCGATGCGGTGAGCGGCTCTATCGCTCCCATTCTGCCCGTGTTCTGCATCGCGGGTATCTTCCGCATGTTCACCATTTTGCTTGGTCCGGAAGGCGCGGGCCTTCTAGCCGCGGAGGGCAGCATGTACCGGCTCTTCACCTTGGTGGGAGACGCGGCATATTACTTCCTGCCGATCTTCGGTGCCTATGCGGCGGCCAAGAAGTTCCAGACGAGTCCTGTGCTCGCGCTCATGACGGCTGCTATTATGATTCATCCGAGCATGCTCGCTATCGTCGAGGAGGGCGCTCCGTTCGACGTCTACGGCATCCCCATGACGCTGGTGAATTACACACAGTCGGTGCTTCCCATCATCCTCATCGTGTGGATTCAGTCCTACGTAGAGGGGCTTATCAAGAAGCATTGCCCTGACATGCTGCGCATCCTCGTGATTCCAGTGGGGACCATGCTCATCATGCTGCCGCTTGCACTCTGCGTCTTCGGCCCCGCCGTCTCCTTCATTATGGGCATCATCGCCGATATCATCATCTGGCTCGGCGCGAACGCCGGTCCGCTGTGCGGTCTGGTGGTCGGTGCGACGTGGAACCTCGTGATCGCTACCGGCATGCATGTGCCGATTCTCACCGCTATGATGCCCGGCTGGCTTGAGGTGGGCTATGACGCCGTGTGCACTCCGGGTACGACGGTGGTTGTTTACGTGACGCTTGCGGTCGCGCTCGCCTACGGCATCCGTGCAAAGGGCAAGGCTAACCGTCAGCTCGGTTGGACTACCTTCGCTACCTATGCGCTCGGCCGCGTATCCGAGCCCATCATTTACGGCATCCTCTTGCGCGATAAGAAGGCGCTCGCTTGGTCGATGATCGGCGGCGCGGCCGGCGGCCTTGCATGCGGTCTGCTCAACGCGCGCATCTTCGTCTTCTCGGGAGTCGGCTTCCCGTGGATGAACGTCATCAAGTTCAGCCAGGACATCATTCCGGGCGCCATCAGCTGCGCGATTGGCTTTGCGGTGACATTCGCCCTCTGCATGGTCTTTGGCTTCGACAATCGCGAATCGGGCGAGAAGGAAGCCGAGGAGGCCCTTGAGGCTTAAGCGCTGCATCTAGAAGGGTGCCTTAGCGCAACGAGTCTCTTCTCGGAACTGGGGCCCCATGAACCCGGACGGGCACCGCTGCATGGTGGTGCCCGTTCGCACTAAAAGCAAGATAAGGAGGACTCCCATGCCATTGCGTTCTGATTTCCTCTGGGGCGGTGCGCTTTCCGCCAACCAGTGTGAGGGTGCCTGGGACGAGGGCGGGCGGGGGCTCGCCAACGCGGATCTTCTGCCGTACGGGCGGGACCGTCTCGCCGTCATCAGGGGTGACGACGTTCCGCTCGAGCCGCTGTCCGACCATTACTACCCGGCCCAACAGGCCATCGATTTCTATCATCATTACCGCGAGGACATCGCGCTCTTCGGCGAGATGGGCTTCAAGGCTCTGCGCCTCTCCATCGCATGGAGCCGTATATTCCCCAACGGGGATGACTCCGAACCCAACGAGCAGGGCCTCGCGTTCTATGAGGATGTGTTTCGCACCTGCCTCGAACAGGGCATCGAGCCGGTGGTGACGCTCAACCACTATGACGTGCCCATGCATCTTGTTACGGCATACGGCGGTTGGCGCAACCGCGCTCTCGTGGGCATGTTTGAGCGCTTCGCTCGCACTGTGTTCGCACGTTACCGCAATCAAGTGCGCTCTTGGCTCACGTTCAACGAGATCAACATCATGACCTCTGCGTGCTTCATGGCGGCAGGCATCGTGTTTGATGAGGGGGAGGACCGCTACGTCTCCGTTCATAACGCGGTGCATCACGTGCTCGTGGCGAGTGCTTGCGCGGTGCGCGCCTGCCATGAGATCATCCCTGGTGCGCAAATCGGCTGCATGCTCAATGCGGGTATTTTCTATCCTGCTACCTGCAACCCTGCCGACGTTAAAACGGCTCAGGACGAGAATCGCAAGCACTACATGTTCACCGACGTGCAGGTGCGCGGCCACTATCCGTGCTACATGCTCACGGAGTATGAGCGTCAAGGGTTCGCGATTCCTTGGGCGGAGGGCGATGAGGAGGTCCTTGCGCAGAATCCGGTGGACTTCGTGGGCTTCTCTTACTACTCGACGCGCGTGGCGCAGGCAAACACCGAGGGGCAGTTCGACTCCAATCTACTCAAGAGTGCCCCCAACCCTTACCTTAAGATGGAGCCATGGGGCAGATTCATCGATCCCGCAGGGCTGCGCATCACCATGAACGACATATACGACCGGTACGAAAAGCCGCTCTTTATCGTGGAGAACGGTCTCGGAGCCCCGGATGAGCCGGATCAGAACGGCTTTGTGGATGATGGATACCGTATCGATTACCTGCGCGAGCACATCCAGGCTATGAAGGACGCCGTCGAAATCGACGGGGTGGACCTCCTGGGCTACACGTGCTGGGGACCGATCGATCTGGTTTCGGTCGCAACGGGCCAGATGCGCAAGCGCTACGGTTTCATTTATGTCGACCTCGATGACGAAGGACACGGCACACGTCGGCGCAGCAAGAAAAGATCGTTCGAGTGGTATCGCAAGGTAATTGCCTCAAACGGCGAGGACCTGAGCTGAGCTTTCCTCAGGGGCCGGACCGCGACATGGGGTCGCGGTCCGGCCCCTTTGCGACGAATGAAGCAATCAGGTCAAAGCAGCTAAAAAAGACACGTCCCAAAAAGACTGCCCGTGTGGGTTTGGCTAGGTTCGGGCGCTGTCCGTGCCGTGGGGTAAAATCGTTCAGTCAGAACACGAACCCGCATCGGAGCTCATCACATGGCATTCGTCCATCTGCACAATCACACTGTTTTCTCCATGCTCGACGGCGCAACCCGTATCCAGGATATGGTCAATCGTGCCGTTGAGCTGGGCATGCCCGCCGTGGCCATTACCGACCACGGCTACATGTATGGCGTACCCGACCTGGCGCTGGCCTGCGACGCCGTCAACCACAACACGCCCGAGTACAAAACCTGGAGCCACGACAAGGCCTTCTTGGAAAAGGACCGCCGCGACGAGCTGGTGGAGCCCGATCCCGAGTCCAGCCCGCGCGAGCATGCCCAGTATGTGAAGGACATGGCCATGTGGGACGAGAAGGGCAACATCGACGAGCTCAAGCCGCCTCTGGTCATCAAGCCCATCTTTGGCTGCGAGGTCTACTTTACGCCGGACGAGACGCTTGCCCGCGACCATAAGCCCGAGCTCTACCACATGATCCTTCTGGCCAAGGACCAGGAGGGATACGTCAACCTGATGCAGACGGTCTCCGAGGCCGCCGTGCAGGGCTTTTACTATAAGCCGCGCGTGACGCTCGACAACCTGCGCCGCCACGCCAAGGGCATGATCTGCACGAGCGCCTGCATCGCGGGCATCATCCCCAAATACATCGACCGCGGTGACATGGAGGGCGCCATCAAGTGGGCCGAGACCTTCCGCGATACCTTCGAACCCGGCGACTTTTACATCGAGATCCAGGAACACGGCATCACTACCGACAATGGTCTGACCGACGAGCAGATGGACCGTACGCTCATCGATATCGCCAAGCAGGTGGGCGTCAAGGTCATCGCCACCAACGACTTCCACTACCTGCGCCGCGAGGACGCGCCCGTGCAGGACGTCATCATGTGCATTGGCATGAACGCCAAGGTCGACGACCCTAACCGCATGCGCATGACTGGCTCGGAGTTTTACATGAAGACCGAGGAGGAGATGCGGGCGATGTTCCCGTATTGCCCCGAGGCCTGCGACAACACGCTCGAGATCGCCGACAAGTGCTACGTTGAGCTGGACTGGGACTCCATCATCCTGCCGCGCTTCCCGCTGCTCGATCCCGGCGAGACGCACGAGAGCCAGTTCCGCCGCGAGTGCGAGAAGGGCCTGCGCCAGCACTACGGCGACGACTGGGCCACGCGCGAGATTGGTGGCGTCAACATCAAAGAGCGCTTTGAGTACGAATACAAAGTCATCTGCGACAAGGGCTTTGCCGCCTACTTCTTGATTGTTGCCGAGTACGTGCAATGGGCCAAGGACAACGGCATCGGCGTCGGCCCCGGCCGTGGCTCGGCCGCCGGCGCTATCGTCGCCTACGCCATGAACATCACCGCGTTCGACCCGCTCGAGAACGGTCTGATGTTCGAGAGGTTCCTGTCCCCGCAGCGTACCGAGATGCCCGATATCGATATGGACTTCGACGATGAGCGGCGCCTCGAGGTCGTGGAGCACGTTCGCCAGCTCTACGGCCCCGAGAAGGTCACCCACGTCATCACCTACTCGACCATTAAGGCCAAGCAGGCCATCAACGACGCTGCGCGCGTCCTGGACTACCCGGTCTACATGGGCCAGCGTCTGTCCAAGATGGTCTCGAGCGACCCCAAGGTCAAGCTCAAGCAGGTGCTCGAAAAGCAACCCGGCAAAGAGGATCTGTTTAACCCCGATTTTGCCGAGGCCTATAAAAAGGACGACGACGCCCGCCGCATCATCGACACGGCGCTCTCGATTGAGGGCCTTACCCGTGGCGAGGGTGTGCACGCGTGCGCCGTTCTGATCTGCCGCGACCCCGTCAACGAGCACGTGCCCACCAAGCTCGACACCAAGGGCGGCGTCGAGATTACCCAGTACGAAGGTCATACCGTTGCCGACATGGGCCTGCTCAAGATGGACTTCTTGGGCCTGCGCACGCTGACGGTTATCTCCAAGGCCAAGGCAAACATCAAAAAGAACTTCGGCATCGACATCAAAGAGGAAGAGATCCCCTTTGACGACCCCGAGATCTTTAAGCTCATGGGCTCCGGCCATACCGCCGGCGTCTTCCAGGTCGAGTCCGCCGGCATGACGGCCACGATCAAGAACATGAAGCCCACCGAGTACAAGCACGTCGTGGCATTGATCGCCCTGTACCGCCCGGGCCCGCTGGGCGCCGGCATGGTTTCGTCCTACATCAACCGTATGAACGGCAAGGAGCCGGCCGTCTCCTACGACGACCGCCTGGACGACATCCTGGGCGAAACCTACGGCACCATGGTCTACCAGGAACAGGTTATGCTCATCTCCGTCGAGATGTGCGGCTTCTCCAAGGGCGAATCGGACTCGCGTATCCGTAAGCCCGTGGCTAAGAAAAAGATCAAGCTGCTCACGTCGACGGTGCTGCACTGGGAGGATGGCTCGGACGAGACCACCTACGACCACTGGATGAACGGCGCTATCAAGAACAACTACACGCGCGAGGTCGCCCAGAAGATTTGGGACGATGTTCTCGAGTTCGCATCCTACGCCTTCAACAAGTCGCACTCCGCCGGCTACGCCATCCTGGTTATGCAGACGGCGTGGCTCAAGGCGCACTATCCGCACGAGTACATGGCGGCCGTTCTGACGTCCTATACGGGCAAGACCGACAAGATCGTGCACTACGTCTCGGCGTGCCGTCACGACGGCATCCCCGTGCTGTCGCCAGATGTCAACGAGTCCGGCACCGAGTTCACGGCTACCAAGGAGGGCGTGCGCTTTGGTCTGGCCGGCATCCGCGGCGTGGGCACCGGCGTGGCGCAGGCGATTATCGCCGAGCGCGAGGCGGGCGGTCCGTTTAAGACACTGCACGACTTTGTCGAGCGCGTGGACTCGAGCCAGGCCAACCGTCGCGTAATCGAATCGCTGATCAAGGCAGGCGCCTTCGACTCCACGGGGTATCCGCGTCGTCAGATGATGCACTTTGTGGACAAGAACAACCCCGAGAACATCATCGACGCCGCGATAAAGCGCCAGAAGGACCGCGCGAGCGGCCAGACCTCGTTCTTCGACATGTTTGGCGACGTTGAGGGCTCGGGCTTTGAGGTGAGCGTGCCCGATTCGGACGGCCAGGAGTGGGACCGCCACCTTAAGCTGAGCCAGGAGAAGGAGGTTCTGGGCATCTATGTCTCGGACCACCCGCTGCGCCCGTTTGAGTATGCACTAGCCAAGGCGCGCGACTTCTCGTTCTCGCAGATCGATACCGGCTACGAAATTCAGAATCCTACGGGCGGCACCATCAACCAGGAGATTCCCGAGGGCAAGGCGCTGTGGTGGGCCGGCATGGTCTCGAGCGTGTCCAAGCGCGTGACCAAAAACGGTGACCCCATGGGCATCGTGCAGCTCGAGGACATGGAAGGCGAGGCCACGGTCGTGGTGTTCCCCAAGACCTACAAGGAGGCCGAGGGGTATCTGTACGGCGAGGTCGATCCCGAGACCGGCGCGCAGCTGTCCGACGCCTTTGTGCGCATCAAGGGCAAGCTCGAGCGCTCGGACCGCGGCGACCAGATCATCGCGCAGGAGATTGTGCCGCTGGAGCTCAACGAGGAGAACAACAAGCCCAAGGTGTTTGAGGTCATGGTGCCCAACAGCCGCTTTAGCCAGGGCAATATGGCGCGTCTTGCCACGGTGCTCACCGCTAACCCGGGCGGCGACCGCGTGGAGATCTTTATCGAGCAGGTGGACGGGCGCGTGCTGCGCGCCGAGGTGCCTGCCAAGGTCAACGCGCGCTCGATTCCGCTGCTGGCCGAGGCCAAGGCCATTGTGGGTAACCAGGGTCGCGTGACGGTGATCTAAGCTACCCCGGGTGAGATTGGAGGAAGTGATGGCGCAGGGGACGTTTGTGCGGGCGCTTCGCAAAGAGGCGGCGTTGAGCGGCACCTTTATGAAGGGGCGTTCGCTCATGCTCAACGGCGCCGTGCTGTCGATCGAGGACAGCGGCTCGCGCTTCTCCAAAAACGTGACGGTCGAGGGCTCGGTGCGCGGTTCGCGTGGCGACCTGTACAAGACGCACGTGGCGCTCGACATGGACGAGCACGAGGTGATCGACTACGACTGCGATTGCCCCGCCGCCTATCGTTACCCCGGTATGTGCAAGCACGCTATTGCCACGGCTCTGGCGTATTTGGATGCCAGCGGCGCCGAGCCCGTCGAAGGTTTGCGCACGCCGGTTCGCACGTTTACGGCGCAGTCGAAACAGCCCGCGCGCACCGCACCCAAAGCGCCGGCCGTCAACACCAACTTTCCCTTTCCGGCGCCCGTCCCCACGAGCCCGAGCCTTGTGGCGGCGCTCTCCAATCTTTCGGACGCGCGCATGGATGAGCTGGCGAGCATGCGCCGCAAGCTTGCCGGTGCCGTTGATCCCGACGCCCCCAAAGCGGCATTGGAGCCCTCGTTGGTGCCGTACTACAATCCGCTGTTCGCTGACCGCTTTAGCTGGGCGCTCGAGTTCCGCATTCGCTGTGGATCGGTCTCCTACGTGGTCAAGGACATCGACGGCATGGCCGATGCCTACGTGCGCGGCGGCACGTTCTCCTATGGCAAGAAGCTCACGTTTGTCCATTCACCTGAGGCCTTTGACGAAACATCGGCAAAGCTGCTCAACCTTGTTGTGACGACAGTTGCCTATCTCGATGACATCACAAGCTCGCGTTCGGCGTCGTACGACTTTGCCCGCAGCGGTTTTGTTGCCGAGCGTCAGTTGCCGCTGTCCGAGCATAGCATCGTATATGTGCTGGACCTGCTGCGCGGCCAGACCATCTCCTTTGAGCCCGCCTGGTCGCGGGGGATGACGACGCATCGCACCTACGACGTGGCGGTTGAGCTGTCTCCGCAAGGGGAGGACGAGGCCTCAGCAAAACAACCGCCGCTTCTTGCCGCCAAAATCGCGCCGGCGGCTGGTGGCAGCTACGATCTGCGCCTGCCGGCCGATGCATACTGCTTTGCTTCGGGCGACGTAGCTTATCTGGTCGACACCCGCCGTGCGCGCCGCACCGATGTAGCGTTTGCCCAGCATGCGGCGCCGTTCCTATCGCGCTTGCTGCCGTGCCGCACGCCCGCCCATATTGCCGCCGAGCAGGTGGGTGAGTTCTGCCGTATGGCGCTGCCCATTTTGCGCGACTACACCGACCTCACCGCGCCCGCCGCGCTCGATACCGTGGCACCCGAGCCGAGCTTTGCTATGGCGATCGGTGTCGACGATGGGCTCGTGACCTGCATAATTACGGTTACCTACGGCGATTGGTCGGCGGATCTCTTTAGCCTGGGCGCTCCGGGCAGCCCCTTCGAAGAGCAGCGCCCCGGTGTGCCACCCCGCGACGAGGTGGCGGAGTTTCGCGTTATGGATACAGCGGCCCTGTACTTCGATTTCTACAAGGGCGGTCTGGCGTTTGAGGAGCGCGATGATGAGAGCCTGTTCTGTCTGCTGACCGAGGGTCTGTCCGCCCTGTCCGAGCTGGGTGAGGTCATGCTCAGTGACCGTCTGCGCCAGGTCTCGGTCCGCCCTGCGCCCAAGCTTTCGGTGCGTGCGACCGTCAAGAGTAACCTGCTCGACGTCGAGCTGGGCGCGAGCGGGCTTTCGGCCGCGGACCTTGCCGTCTATCTCGATTCGTACAAGCGCCACCAGACGTTTGCGCGCCTGACGTCCGGCGACATCGTGCGCCTGGATGAGGGAGCGCGCGCCGCGTTTGGCCTTGCCGAAGATCTGGGTGTCGATGCCGTCGACCTGCTCGACGGCGTGTCGCTTCCCGCGTCGAGCACCCTTTTTGTCGATAGCATGCTCGCGCGCACGCCGGCGCTCGAGGCCGATCGCGACGCCGCGTTCCGCCGCACCGTCGAGCGCCTGGACACGCTCGGCAAGATGGACTTTACGGTACCCGCCTCGCTCAAGGCAACGATGCGCGGCTACCAGGTCGACGGATACCAGTGGCTCGGCTCGCTCGAACACCTGGGCCTTGGCGGCATCTTGGCCGACGACATGGGCCTGGGCAAAACGCTCCAGATGATTGCGCATATTCTGGCGCGCGTGGAGGCGGGGGACACCAAGCCCACGCTCGTGGTATGCCCGGCCTCACTCGTGTACAACTGGACCGCCGAGCTGGAGCGCTTTGCCCCGTCGCTCGATGTGTGCGCCATCGTGGGCGCCAAAGCTCAACGTCGTGTACAGATTGCCGGCGTGGCCGAGCATAGCGTGGTTGTGACGTCGTATGATCTTATGCGGCGCGATATCGACGAGTACGTCGAGCAGGATTTTGCCCGCGTGGTGCTCGATGAGGCCCAGTACATTAAAAACCCGCTCACCCAGGTGGCCCGCGCTGCCAAGCGCCTGCCGGCCGGCGTGCGCTTTGCCCTGACGGGAACGCCTATCGAAAACCGCCTGTCCGAGCTCTGGAGCATCTTTGACTTTTTGATGCCGGGCCTGCTTGGCACGCGCGAGTCGTTTGCCAAGCGTTTCGAAAGTCCGGTCGAGCACGCTGAGGGCGACAGCGCCACTCGCCTGCAGGCGCTCGTGTCGCCGTTTGTGCTGCGCCGTGTCAAGGAAGACGTGGTGGACGATCTGCCCGAAAAGATCGAGGACACCGTCGTGGCTCAGCTCACCGGCGAGCAGCGCAAGCTTTACCTGGCAAACCAAGACCGCATCGCCCAGCAGGTGCAGCACCGCGAGGCTGGGGAGTTTAAGAAGGACAAGCTCAAGGTGCTCGCCGAGCTCACCAAGCTGCGCCAGATCTGCTGCGACCCGCATCTGCACTACGCGGACTACAAGGCGGGAAGCGCCAAGCTCGATACGTGCATGGAGCTCGTCCATGGTGCGCTCGACGGTGGTCATCGCATCTTGCTGTTCAGCCAGTTCACGGGCATGCTCGATATCATCGGCAAGCGCCTGGTCAAGGAGGATATCGCCTTCCTTAAGCTCACGGGCGCATCGTCTAAAGAGAGCCGCGCCAAGATGGTCGCGCAGTTCCAAGCAGGCGAGGTTCCGGTCTTTTTGATTTCGCTCAAGGCGGGCGGCGTGGGCCTTAACCTGACGGCGGCCGACGTGGTCATCCACTACGACCCGTGGTGGAACGTGGCGGCGCAGGACCAAGCGACTGACCGCGCGCATCGTATTGGCCAGCAACATACCGTGACCGTGTACAAGCTCATCGCCAAGGACACGATCGAGGAGCGCATTATGCAGATGCAGGAGTCCAAGCGCGATCTGGTCAACAGCGTGCTCGGCGGCGACGGCATCTCGTCGGCACTGTTCACGCGCGAGGATGTTCTGGCGCTGCTCGGCGGCGACGGGCGCTAACCCGCTCGGGTGGGGCCGTCAGGGCGGATGGCGCACACTGTCCCATCGTCCCCGCCCGTTATGTGTTCATTTGCAATGCCGTGGATGGTTTGTCTGCCTTTGGGCATAAGAACCATCAAGAACATTGGCACATTAGCAAAGGAGAACATCATGGCGAAATTCTTTAAGGACCCCGACGGCAAGCTCATCGCCGCCCTTGGCGACGACGTTGCGACCCCTGCCGGTTGCACGGAACTGACTGCAAACACTGAGGACGCGGCGCACGAGAAGCACGTGCCTGTTGTCGAGACCGAGCGTGACGGTCACGTGATTCGCGCACGCGTTGGCTCGGTCGAGCACCCCAGCCTGCCCGAGCACTACATCGAGTGGATCGCCCTTGAGGCCGAGGGCCGTCTGGAGGTCCATTACCTTGAGCCCGGCATGAAGCCCGCGACGTTTTTTGCCGGCGGCTCCAAGACCGGCACCGTCTATGCCTATTGCAACCTGCATGGGCTGTGGTCCGCGACGTTCTAGGAGCGCGTCCCCGCTCGGGGTATCATAGCTAGCATATGCACATGCGAGCGCCGACTGCATCATGCGGCCGGCGCTTTTACTACGACAACGATGGTTTACGACGGAAAGGGCTGAGCCATGAAGCTCGCACTTGCACAGATCGATATGCGCCTGGGTGATATTGAGGGCATTTGCGGCCGCATCGAGGACCAGGCTCGTCTGGCCCACGAGCGCGGGGCGCGCGTGCTGTGCGTGCCGGCTCCGCTCTTTATGGGCGCCATGCCCGGGGGCCTGGTGGGCACAGCCGACTTTGAGCACGACATGTTGACAGGCCTGACCGGTGTCGCCGAGCGCATCCAGGAGCTTGACATGATCTGCATCGTGCCCGCGGCGGTTTCGTTTGAGGGCCAGCCGCTACTCGACTACATGATGCTCAAGGACGGTCATGTGGTGCCGGCGCGTTCGAGCATTGCCCTGCAGCGTGGCGAGAACAACGACACGCGTTGGGCGCCGCCGGTGTTCGACGTGGATGGCGTGCGCATCGCCGTGATTTTTGACTTGGACCGCGAGCTCGAGATGTTGCCGACCGGTGTTGACCTCATTGCGTATTTCCAATTCAACGCGTTTGACATGACCGACCGCGAGACTACTGCCATTGCCGCCGTACGCAGCGGCGCCTACCGCAAGATCGCATCCAAGCGCAGCGTGTGGTTTGCCTGCATGGCGCCGGTCGGTGCCTATGACGAGTCGGTGTATACCGGCGGTTCGTTTGTGCTCGACGACTGCGGTCGCGTGGTGGCCCAGGCGCCGTGTTTTGAGGAGAGTCTGCTGGTTCAGGAGATTCAGCGCGGCGTGATGCTCGATGCCCTGGAAGATCACGAACTGCCCGAGTTCCGTTCCGAGGAGTGGCTGTGGCAGGCGCTGGTGCTCGCCGTGCGCGACAACGCCCGGGCCCACGGTGCGTCGCGCGCCGTGGTGGCACTCGAGGGCGACTTGCCGTCGTCCCTGCTGGCGGCGCTGGCCGTCGACGCTTTGGGCCCACGTAATGTGATTGGCCTGGTGCTGGGGCGCAACCGCATCTTTACGCCGGCGCAGGAGGAGGCCGAGGCCGCCCGTTGCGCCGCCGTTCGCGCGATTGCCGAGCGCCTGCATATTCGCACGGTTGAGCGCGATGCGCCGGATGCCGCGCGCGTGCTCGACCGCGATGTGTCGGCGGGCGACGCCGAGCGCCTGCGCTCTCGCACGCTGGGCCTCATGCTGGAGGATACGGCGCTCGAGCTGGGTGCGATGGCGTTGAGTCCGCTGTCCAAAACCGAGTACGCGCTGGCGGCGCCGGCGCTTTGCGGCGGCTACCAGGGCGATTACGCGCCCTTTGGCGATGTGTACCTGTCGACGCTTGAGTTTGTGGCGCGTGTGCGCAACCGCGCGTCTGCCGTGGTGCCCCAAGAGCTCGTGACGCTCAACGCGGTGGAAGATTGTATGGAGCGCGTGCTGGCGCAGGCGCTCTCGACGCTCGACGGTCCGGTCGATATGCTCGACCGCGCGGCACAGCTGCTCGGCGGGCTCGAGCCGGGTGAGATCGATGGCGCGCTTGAGGCGCACGTGGACCGCAATCGATCTTTCGACGACATCCCGATGGCCGCTGGCAAGCCTGAGGCCTGCTCGCTGCTGCTGATGCTCGTTCGACAGGGTGAGGCTGCCCGCCGCATGTTGCCGACGGCGCCGATCGTTTCGTCCCGTTCGTTTGCCGAGCGCTCCTGGCCGTACATGCTCGCGTGGTCCGACCTGGGGCTTAACGGCAAGGAGCGTATGACGGTCGATTCGCTGGCGCGCGCCGAGGTGCGCCGTTTTGCTGACGAGGATACGAGCGAGCGCATGCGAAACGAGATGATGGGCGTGCTGGGCGAGCTACTGGGTATTTCGCCCGAGCAGATGGAGGAGCTGCGCTCTGAGGACGGTCAGCGTCGTTTACACGAGGGAATGAAAAAGTTCGAGGGCGAGGTTCAGGACGCCATCGATAAGATGATGGGCGGTCAGGGCGGACCGCAGGGTGGGCCCCAGGGCACGCCGATGCCGCATCCGCCGGTTGATCCCCGACAGTTCCCATTCTTCTCGCAGAACTAAACTGGGGACGGGATTCGCTCTCACCCCCGATACTTCAACTAAGCATCTTGACCCCGTTGTGTTATTCTAGAACAGGCGTTCGTGAGTAGTGCGCGGGGCCTTGCCTTGCGCTTGGTAAAAGACGAGGGGAGGTTGGCTTGGTTATTTTGGGCATCGACCCCGGTTTGGCTCATACGGGTTGGGGGATTATCGAGGAGCGGCGTGGCGAGGTTCGCTGCCGTGCCTATGGCTGCATCGAGACCAGCGCAGGCAGTCCGCTCGCGGTGCGCCTGTCGCATATCGCCCGCGACCTCAAGGGTGTCGTGGAGCGTTATCGACCCGATACCGCTGCCATCGAGAGCATCTACTTTGGCGCCAACGTTCGCTCGGCCATCCCTACGGCGCATGCCCGCGGCGCTGCACTCGTGGCTCTTTCGGAATGCGCACTCGAGATCGGCGAGTACACGCCTATGCAGATTAAGCAGGCTGTGGTGGGTACCGGTGCCGCAGATAAGCGGCAGGTCGCCTATATGGTGCGCACGCTCACGCAGCTCGATCACGACCCGCATCCCGATCATGCCGCCGATGCCCTGGCCTGTGCCATCTGCCACGTAAACCTCAGCCGCACCCGCGCCCTTACCGGTGGCGAGTTCTATCAACAGAGAGGAACCGGATACTGATGATTTCCCAGCTCCACGGAACGCTTGTCGAGGCCACGATGAGCTCCGTTGTCGTCGACGTGTCGGGCGTTGGCTTTGAACTCGGCATCTCGGGTAGCACTGCGGCCACGTTGCCGACGCCCGGCGGCGAGGTCCGCCTCTACACGCGTATGCAGGTGCGCGAGGACGCCATGACACTTTTCGGTTTTTCCTCAAAGGATGAGCGCACGATGTTCGACCGGCTCGTGTCCGTCTCGGGCGTTGGCCCGCGCTTGGCGCTCGCCGTACTTTCCACCTATACCGTGGGACAGCTGTATTCCCTGGTGATGGCCGAGGACGACAAGGGCATGGCCAAGGTGCCCGGCGTGGGCAAAAAGACCGCCCAGCGCCTCATCTTGGAGCTCAAGAGCACCTTTGCCAAGGACAAGGGCTTTGTGCCGGTCGACGTGATCCCGGGGCAGGTTGCGATGCCCGTGCCCGCCGCCGCTCCTTCGGCGATCGATGACGCCCGTGCGGCACTCCTTTCCATGGGCTTTAGTCCGCAGGAGACTGATGTTGCCCTGAGCGGGTATGATGGGCAGGATATGCGTGTCGAGGATTTGCTCGGCGCGGCGCTTAAGCGACTCGGAATGGATGCGTGATGTGGGAAGCCGATGACTCTCAGGACCTGTGGGCGACGCCCGGCAACTCGCCGGCGGCATCCATGGCGCACGGCGAGCGCATGGTGGGCTCGGAGCTGACGGCCGAGGACCTCGATGTCGACCGTACCCTGCGCCCCCAGCGCCTGGATGACTACTGCGGCCAGGAGCACATCAAGCAGAGTCTGCGCGTGCTTATCGAAGCGGCGCAGAGTCGTGGCGAGACGCTCGACCACGTGATCTTCTCGGGTCCTCCGGGCCTGGGCAAGACCACGCTGGCCACCGTTATCGCCAACGAGCTGGGCGCTCAGATCAAGACCACGAGTGGCCCTGCCATCGCGCGCACGGGCGACCTGGCGGCCATCCTTACTAACTTGCAGCCGGGTGATGTGCTGTTTATCGACGAGATCCACCGCCTCAACCGTTCGGTCGAGGAGGTCCTGTACCCCGCGATGGAGGACTTTGCCCTCGATATCGTGATTGGCAAGGGTCCGGCGGCGCGCTCGATTCGCCTGGATATCCCCAAGTTTACGCTGGTAGCGGCAACGACCCGCTCAGGCATGTTGACCGGCCCGTTGCGCGACCGCTTTGGCATTTCATATCGCCTGGATTACTACACGGTCGAAGAGCTCGCGCAGATTGTGACGCGCTCGGCGACTATCTTGGGCGTGACGATTGACCATCCGAGCGCGCTCGAGATCGGCTCGCGTTCGCGCGGCACGCCACGTCTTGCCAACCGCCTGCTCAAGCGCGTGCGCGATTACGCACAGGTGCGTGGCAACGGCCCTATCGAGCTCGATATCTGCCGCCAGGCGCTCGAGTTCTTCGAGATCGATGAACTCGGTCTGGACTGGATGGATATTCGCATTTTGGAGACGCTCGCTAAGACGTTCTCCGGTCGCGCCGTGGGACTTACGACTCTTGCCAGCGCGGTGGGCGAGGACCCGGGCACGCTCGAGGATGTCTATGAGCCCTATTTGCTGCAGTGCGGGTTGATGATTCGTACGCCGCAGGGCCGTCAGGCAACGCTTCGCACCTTTGAGCACCTGGGGATTGAACCTACCGTTTAGGGCGCTTTGTTTTGGCGGGCTGTTGGGCTATCGCCGGGCATCGGGTAAACATATCGCCGTTCATCGGTTATGGGCGTTTTACTATTGCGCGCCCGTGCTATGCTGAATTGGTCTTTTTCTCATTCGGTAACGAAAGGACCGCCCATGCCTACTGACATCGAAATCGCACGTTCTGTCACGCCGCTGCCTATTACCGAGGTGGCCAAGAACGCCGGCGTCGACGTTAAGCACCTTATTCCGTACGGCTTCGACAAGGCTAAGGTCGACTATTCACTGCTCAACGAGCCGACCGATCACCAGGCCAAGCTCGTCCTCGTGACCGCTATCAACCCAACGCCTGCGGGCGAGGGCAAGACCACCACGACCATCGGTCTGGCCGATGGCCTGCGTCGTCGCGGCGTCAAGAGTGCCGTGGCCCTGCGCGAGCCTTCGCTCGGCCCCGTCTTTGGCGTTAAGGGCGGCGCTGCCGGCGGCGGCTGGGCTCAGGTCATCCCCATGGAGGATATCAACCTGCACTTTACCGGTGACTTCCATGCTATCGGCGCCGCCAATAACCTGCTGGCCGCCATGCTCGACAACCATATTCAGCAGGGCAATCAGCTCGGTATTGACGTTAAGCGCATCACTTGGAAGCGCGTTGTCGATATGAACGACCGTCAGCTGCGCCACGTCATCGACGGTATTGGCGGTAAGGCCCAGGGCGTGCCGCGCGAGGACGGCTTCGATATCACCGTCGCCTCCGAGGTCATGGCAATCCTGTGCCTGTCTACAAGCATTAACGACCTCAAGGAGCGCCTGGGCGAGATCGTCGTCGGCTACAGCTTTGCCGGCGAGCCCGTCCGCGCCCGCGACCTTAAGGCCCAGGGTGCCATGGCCGCGTTGCTTAAGGACGCGCTCAAGCCCAACTTGGTGCAAACGCTCGAGGGCACGCCTGCGTTTGTCCACGGCGGCCCCTTCGCCAACATTGCCCACGGCTGCAACTCTATCATGGCCACGCGTATGGCGATGCGCTTTGGCGATGTCGCCATTACCGAGGCCGGCTTCGGTGCCGATTTGGGTGCCGAGAAGTTCCTCGACATTAAGTGCCGCATGACGGGCGTTCGCCCCAGCGCCGTCGTGGTCGTCGCCACCGCTCGTGCGCTGAAGTACAACGGTGGCGTCGCCAAGGCCGACCTCAACGAGGAGAACCTCGAGGCACTCAAGGCCGGCATGCCCAACCTGCTGCGTCACGTCGACAACATCCAGAACGTTTATGGTCTGCCCTGCGTGGTCGCCATCAACCGCTTCCCGACGGACACCGAGGCTGAGCTTGCGCTCATCGAGTCCGAGTGCCAGAAGCTCGGCGTCAACGTTAAGCTTTCCGAGGTCTGGGCCAAGGGCGGCGAGGGCGCGCTCGAGCTGGCCGATGAGGTCATGCGTCTGATTGAGCAGCCGAGCGAGCTCAAGTTTGCCTATGAGGACGGCGCCGATGTGGCTGACGCCCTCGAGGCCGTCGCCACCAAGGTTTACCGCGCCGACGGCGTCGACTTTACGCCGGCTGCCAAGCGTCAGCTTGCCGAGCTGCGCGAGAACGGCTTTGGCAACCTGCCGGTGTGCGTCGCCAAGACGCAGTACAGCTTTAGCGACAACGCCAAGGCCCTGGGCGCTCCCGAGAACTTCCGCATCACGGTGCGTGAGCTCAAGGTTTCCGCCGGTGCCCACTTTGTGGTCGCACTGACTGGCAGTGTTCTGACCATGCCGGGCCTGCCCAAGGTTCCCGCGGCCGAGAACATCGACGTCGACAACGACGGCAACATCACCGGCCTGTTCTAAGCTTGTTGCCCATAGCTGCTTGCCCGCCCCGTCGCGCCTACCAAGGCCCGGCGGGGCTTTTGTTTTCTAGCCGCGCTTGTCTTGTAGATATGGACGGGCTCTGTCCGTCACGGGCTTTTGCGCGGGTAGAATGCATGGATAACTTGATGCTTACGGGCGACGGAAAGGAATCGTTGCATGGATCAGGACAAGACAACCGTGATGGGCGGCTACGGTTCCGCGCAGGCTGGCGATAGCGCCGATGCGACCCGCGTTGTTCCCAACCCCGGTTATACCGGCCCCGCCGCGACGCAGCCTTCTGCCGAGCCAACCCGGGTTATGGGCTATGGCGACACAGCGCGGGATTTTTATGCTGTATCTTCGCAAGGCCCCTATGGCGACGCAGCTCCGGACCCGTTTGATTACGCGCCGCAGGATTCTTATGCCGCCTCGACGCCGAATCCCTATGATGACCTGCCGCAAAATCCCATTCCGCAGCCTCAGCAGACGACGTATATGCCTCGCACGGCGCAGCCTCGCTACGAGTCGCGCGAGCCGTATCGCGAGTACCCCAAGTCGATTCCGCAATATGGCGAGGACGAGGAGAAGAAGCCGTCGCGTTCGTCGAGCGTGATCAAGAAGATCCTCATCGTGCTGGCGATCTTCTTTGCGCTGTCGGTTGTGTTTGCCATTGTGTCGGGCATGCTCAACAAGCGAGGGAGTTCAACGGCCGATACCGCTGCCGAGCAAACCGAGTCCGCCTCGTCTAGCACCGTCGATCTGAGCGATATCCCGGGGCAGTACTGGTCCAACGCCAAGAAACTTCTCAAGTCGCGCGGCGCCAATCTTTCGAATGCCGTGGTCCTGACTGATGATGGCTCAACGCCCGTCATCGATGCCAACTGGGTCGTTACTTCTGCTTACTATAACGACAGCGGCAACCTCGAAATTCAACTCACGCACAAGAATAGCTCTGGCAACTCGCCCGACGGCCAAAGCGGTACCGACAGCTCGAGTTCCAATACGCTGGAGGACTTGAGCAACAAGGCACAGGAGTTGGGAGACAAGGCGCAAGAGCTGGGCGATACGGCACAAAACCTGGGCGACACCGCGCAGAACTTGGGCGACATGGCGACGGGTGCCTGGAATGCACTGCAAAACGGCATCTCGGGCGCGCAGGGAAACTAGCTGTTAAGCGGGCTACAGCTGTTCAGCCGGACGGTCGGGCGAGCTAAAGCCCGAGTCAAACGTAACGACGCATGAGGCATTGGGTCGGCGCTCGTGCACGATGCGCGTGACGAGCTCCAGCAGCTCCTCGTCGGATATGTCAAAGCCGTCGGGGCGCACCAGGTCAAACGAAACGAACCCGTCGTGTTCGTGCAGGTCGTGGATGGAGAGCGCGGGGTCGATCTGCATAACGCCGCGCTTGACCCAGCCGCGCAAATCATCGCCGGTTGTCGCGATGGGGTCGCAGTGCAGCGTGATGCCAATGCCCATCTGGCGCTTGATGTCGTGCTCGATGGTGTCCAGGATCTCGTGGTGCTCAAATGCGTCGCCCTCGCCGGGCATCTCCACGTGAGCGCTGGCAAACTGACGACCGGGGCCGTAGTCGTGCACCATCAGGTCGTGTGTGCCCAAGACCTGCGGATAGGACATGATCTTGTCGCGGATTGCCTGGACGAGCTTGGGGTCGGGCGCTTGCCCCAGCAACGGGCTGATGGCGTCGCGCACTAGGCCCATGCCGCTGATGCAGATGAAGATGCCCACACCCAGGCCTGCCCAGCCATCGAGGTCAAAGCCGGTCGTCTGCGAAATAAGCGCCGCCACCAAGACCGAGCCCGAGGTGATGACGTCGTTTTTGGAGTCCTGTGCTGTGGCAATGAGTGTTTCGGAATCGATACGGTTGCCCAGCGCGCGGTTGAATGCGGCCATCCAGAGCTTAACGAGCATGGATGTAGCCAGCGCCGCAAGGGAAACGAGCGTGTAAGCGGTGGGGGAAGGCTTGATGATCTTAGTGACCGACTCGAGGATCAGGTTGATGCCGACGGCGCAAACCAGGACGGCGACAAACAAGCCGGCTAGGTACTCGTAACGGCCGTGGCCATAGGGGTGGCCTTCGTCTGCAGGGCGGCTGGCAAGGCGGAACCCGAGCAGGCTCACGATGTTGCTCGAGGCATCGGAGAGGTTGTTGAAAGCGTCGGCGATGAGGGAGACGGAGCCGGCGAGCAGGCCTGCGATGCCCTTGGCCAGGCACAGGGTGATGTTGAGGCCAATGCAGATGAGGCTTGCGGCGAAGCCCGCGTTGGTGCGGCAGGAGGCATCGACCGGCTCGCCCTCGCTGCCGGGAACAAGCGTATGTACCAGCCGATTTACAAATAGCATAGCGGTCGTCCTCACAATCATGTTTAAGGGGATAGTGTAGCTCGCGCGGGGGCGCCGTGCACCGATGCTCAGAAAATGCAGCAATAGTCTGCCGGTGCTAACGAGCGAGCCTTCTCGTCTGCCTGGGTGGTCCATTTTGGGCCACATGGGTATGGGCATGTGCCTGTTTGCTCGACATACTTAATGTCGACAGCTTTGTGCAAAGGAGGACGTTTCCATGGACGAGATGTTTGCCATTAAATGTCAAAACTGCGGCGGCCCTATGTACTCGCACCAAGCTAAGCGCAGCTTTGAGTGCGCTTATTGCGGTGCGGTCATTCCGTGGCAGGCGGACGCCGGAGAGCCCAAGAGCGCTTTGGGTATTCGCCATACGCCGTTGACGGTAGTGGATGGACTGCTCAAGCTCACGCATGTGTCGCAACTCGAGCGCCCGGAGGACCCGGACTGGTATTTCTTCAATTCGCACTGGCGCAATCAGTCGGTCCTGGAACATCTGCTGTGGGAGGACCGCGGCACGGCGCAGGAGTTCCAAGAAGCGACGCACGTGAGCATTCCCTGCCCCTTCTGCGGAGCGTCCTTTGAGGGCGAGTCAACGCAGCGTGTGTTTGAGTGCCCGTCCTGCGGCAACAAGATCGGCATTGCCGACTTGCTCAAGCCCGGTACGTTTAGCAAACGTCTGACCATGGGCGTGGGTGCGGAGTATGTGCCGGAGCAGGGTATTCCCTGCGAAATTTCGCCGCAGCAGGCACGTGCCAACGCGCTGCAGCTGGTGCGCCAGTACCCGGATGCCTTTGCCGGACACGACGTGGAAGACGCGATTCAAAATGACATGATGCTTTTCTACTTTCCCATGGCGCTCGCGGATTTGCGCATGATGGCGTCCTTCCCGGGTAAGGGCCTGAGCAAGGAGACCTTGGTGTACTACGAGGTGCTCGACTGGGCGTATCCGCGGGAGAACTACCTGGACGTTCGCCTTATGGGCATTTTGGAGCCGTGGGACTTTGCCAAGGTGGGGCCGTTCGATCCTGCCATGCAGGAGGGTGACTTCCGCGTTGTCTCCGTCGATGCGTCTACCAAGGACCAGGTGGTTATTGATAAGCTGGCGCTCGACGTTGCCGGCAACGATGCCGAGGCGGTGCTGGGGCTCAATAAAAAGAGCATCCGCACGTGGGCGCGCAAGGCCCGCAAGCATAAAGACGGTCTGGTGATGGTGCCGGTCTACTTTGTCGATCGTCCGGCGTCGGATGGCCGCGACGGCGAGCAAGTGCGCATCGCCGTGAACGGCCAGACGGGTCGCGCGGCCGCGGTGGTGTTTAGCGACAAGCGCGAGACGCATGTGGTGGCGTCGCTCAATCCGAGTCTGCATCTGTCCGGCGAAAGTACCGTGCATGCCACGCCCATCGAGGTCAAATACGTTAAGTCGCCGTTTCTGTACCAGATCGTGCGCCGTGGAGGCGGCGAGCAACCGCGCCAGGTTGCAGCCGCCGTCGAGGGTTCCTACCGAGAAGAAAAGCCCAAACGCAAGGGCTTGCTCGCTGCGATCTTTGGGAAGTAGGGAAGCGCAGCGCGGGACGGCTCACAGGCGTGCGGGCGTTTCGGTCGCAACGTGCTGCTACCCTTGCGTTTCGCCATTGGTCGCTTCGTTGATGGCGCGGTACTCGGCACTCAGCTCGCGCGCCAGCTCTTCCTTGCTTGGAAGATACGGCAGGTATTTGGCGGCAAACACTTGGTCGTTGTCTTCGGGCAGCGTGTACTCGACGATCGAATCGCTTTTGTCCGCGCAGAGCACGATGCCTATGGGCGGATTGTCGCCTTCGTTCATGAGCTCACGCGTGTAGTAGTTCACATACATTTGCATCTGGCCCAGGTCCTGATGCGTAAGGTCATCGGTCTTAAGGTCGATGAGCACGAAGCAGCGCATCAGATAGTTGTAAAAAACAAGGTCAATATAGAAATGGCGCCCATCAAAGGTGATGCGCTTTTGGCGCGCCTCGAAAGCGAAGCCACGGCCAAGCTCCAGCAGGAACTTCTGAAGATGTGTGATGAGCGCCTGCTCTAGATCGCTCTCGCGAAACGCAGTATCGTCCGAGAAACCTAAAAACTCCAGTACATATGGATCGCGGATGATATCCTCGGGGCGACGAGCTGGGGCGCTCTTTTGGATTTCTTGGGTGACAGCCTCCTTGTCTTTGCTGGCAAGTAGGCGCTCGCGGAACATGGTGTTGATCTGGCGTTCGAGCTGGCGCGTGCTCCAGCGAGAATCGGCACATTCGTTCATGTACCATGTTCGAGCATCAGGGTCGGTTATACGCGATAACCTGCGGTAATGTGTCCAATTCAATTCGGAACGCAGCGCGTTCCGAATTGGGAACGCAAGATAAAACTGACGCATGTATCTTAAGCTTCTGGCGTTGAAGCCTCTGCCAAAATCCTTAGTCAATCTAACGGCAAGTTCGTCGATCAGTGCATCGCCATACTTGGCGCGCTCCTCTCCGCCCTGTTCATCAACAATACTCTTGCCGATCTCCCAATATGCCTCAACCATCGCAAAGTTAACGGCGGTATAGGCCTTGTCGCGGGCGGCGTTGAGAATCGAGGAAACCTGCTTGTAAAAAACTTCTGGCACGATTGCCGATTCCCCGCGGTTTGCCAGTTCACTCATCAATATCGCCCGACTTTCCTCTTGAGGACGCATCTTTATTGCATTTAGTTTAAAGACTCGTACGGACACGAATCGCTGCGCTGTCTGGCAACTTCGCATGGAGGCCTTGCGGTGACTAAAATTTGGCAATAGAGACAGTTTTCACGAACCCCATGGGAGTGACATGCATGGACAACAACACCTTGCTGTTTCAGGACAAGGGCTCGGGTAGGTTTAAAGACGTCAAGATCTACCCCAACCGTATCGAGGTGCTCAGGAAGGGCACTTTCGGCGGCAAGCACACCGAGATTGTCTATCTTAAGGACATCACGGGCGTCAATAGAATCAAAGGCCGTGATGTTTTTCTGCGTAACAGGCTGTTGACCGCTTGCGTCTTTAGCCTGAGTAGCCGTGCGAAGGCCCAGGAATTTGTGAACGCGCTGAACATGGTGATGTAGCCGATAACGGCGTTCGGTCCAAGGTAAAAATCGGGGCGCAGAACGGTATTCTGCGCCCCGATTGAGTTGATGCGCCCAAAAAACTGGCTTGCCTATTCGTTAACGTCCTCGGTATTGTCGCGGTCACTGGCAAGCATTGCTGCGCCGGCGACCGTCGTCGCTACGGCGGCGGCAGCGAGCCCGGCGGCAACGCCAGAACCGTCGCCCGTGTTGGCGAGCTTTCCGCCCGAGCTCTTGCCCTGGTCTCTCTTGTTGCCCTTGCCGTTCTTGTCGGCGCTGCCTGCGTTGGAACCCGTGCCGCTGCCGTTGCCGCCCGCACTGCCCGAGGCCGCTACGGTAAAGCTTGCGGCTCCGTCGCTGGCGAGCGTGTAGTTCTGCGCCGCGTCGCCCAAGAGACCGTTCACGCGCACCCAGTACGTTCCTGCGGCAAATGTTTCGCCCTCGGCCATTGCCGTGCCCGGAGCGCCGTCCGCGTCGTGCACAAACTCGAGCTGGGCCGTGCAGGCATCGGTTTCGAGCTTGCCCTCGAGTGATGCCGCAATCTTGGCGCGCACGTCTTCGCCGGCCTTAAGGCCTTCGAGTCCCTCAAAATGGTGCGTCAGCGCGCGTGGATCGATATCGATGGGCACAGAGCCCTGCAGCCCCGTAACGGTCTCGTTGCCCAGGGCGTCGACATCCACGTATTCAATGGCAAACGCATGGCCCGAAGCTGTCGCGTTGAGCGCGTTGTTGCTGTCAGCAAGGCGGAAATGACCCTCGCCAACGGTCTTGCCATCCTGGAATGAGGCATCGCTCAGCGAGTCGCCGTACGTCATGCGCATGCGGGTCGGGAGATAGTACGGGAGATAGTACGAAGCCGTCTGCTTGTGCTCCGTATCGTAATTGCGCTGGTAGATGCTCCGGGCCAGCGCCGCATCAACAAAGTCGGATGCGATGATGCCAATGTGCTTGAGGTAATCTGACTTTGTATCCTCGGTGCCGCTGGGGTTGATGTACGGGCTCTTATACAGATGCTCGTTGACTACTCGTGCCGAGGTAAAAGGATTGCCTCCGTGCGACAAGCCCGTGCAGCTGGTGTAGTTGATAGACCAGCAGCGCTCCAGGACTTGCTCCTTGGCCCCGTTATCGTCCTCGACATCTACCTCGTTGCGCGTGCGCCCGGTCGTTTCCTTCAGCGCATTATCGACCCAGCTGAGCTTGTCGGTTCCCGTGAGTTTGTACTTGTCCTGGGCGTATACCTTGGTGCAATAGGGCTCTTTGTCGCCTGTTTCTCCCGCGGCTTCAAAGCCCCGCGCGTCTTGGACGAGACACATAGTGGCGCTGTCGGAGTGAGCCTTGATCTTGTCATCCCATTCGGTAAGGTCGAGGCCCCACGTGTGGCCGCTTACACTGTTGCCGGCGAGCCTAAATCGACGCAGCAGAACGATCTTTCCGCGCACCTCGTGTAGCACGGGGATTCGGCTCGACGTATAGAACAGTTTGGGGTTGTCGTCCAAAACCTTGGCGAAAGCCGTCGTAACACTTTCGTCGGTAGCCTCGTCGTTGCCTCGTGATACAAGCATGATGAGCGCTTCTGTCGGGTTTTCGTTCAAAAACGTTTTGAAGTAGCCTATGACATCGGAAAGATGCATAAAGTACGCGTCTTTTTTGAGCAGGTAGTAATCCCCGTGGTCGATACCGGGGTCGTCGCCCTTTCCGAGCCGGATATCAAAATAGCGAATGCCTTCGAGCAACTGCGTGGGAATGTAATCCTGCTGGCATTTTACTTGCGAGGATTGGGGCTCAGTGTCGTTGTCCACGCTGCAGGTGCCCGAATCGTGCGTACCCGGGATGCTCAGCTCGTCGAGGAACTTGTTGTCGTCGACGTATTTCATCCAACATGGCCCATCGACGTAGCTGCTGTACGTGATCCAGTCGAGGCTGCTAACCGTGGCATCGTTCTTTTTCATGTCGTAACCGATAAGTTCGAGCTCCCACGGAATGCTCTTACTCTTATGGCAGATCTTATTGTTGTCCTAGTCTTCGCCGTTCGATTCTATTGCCAGGTACTTAATGTCTTTTTTCTCGGTTTCTTTCTCGACCGTGCGGTCTCGGATGATATAGGTTCCGTTTGATTGACGCTCGAACGCAAAAGCGCGGCTGGGCTTGTTGTCATACTCGCCGCCCCATACGTGGATGACCTTTCCATCTTTGTCAGAGTCGTCGTCGACCGACCAAATGCTGTAGCCCGTCTTTTTATGCTCTTCGAAATTGAGCAAGGTGCGGATAGCATACCAGTTTGTATCGTCATTCTTGGTCGTTACGTTCTCAAGGATGAGCTTGCTGGACGTGCCGTCGTTAAACAGGTGGCAGACGTTGCCGCGAACGTTGCCGTCTTGGTTGACGCTCGCGGTGCGAAAATAGCCCGCGGGGCGAAGGCGAATGACGAACTTGTCGAGGGTGGCCGCCGGTGTGGGCGTGTCTTCTGCAAATGCCGCGCGCATGGGAAGGCCCAATCCCGCGGTTTCGGGCAGGCTTGCAAGCGGCGACAACGCCGCAAGTCCTAGGCCCAGCGTAAACGCTCGACGACTGATGGCGTGGTGTTCGGTCATAACTCCTCCATTCGCAGGGTGCGGTAATGCGCTCATTTTGGTCACTATACTGCCCGGATGTTTAAAGGTGTCGGCTTAAATTGTGTGCGCGGCGCTATAAATCGGCGGGCGGACGTGTTTGGGTGCTTGCCGTTTTCGTACCGTTGCCACATTTGGGGTGGTTCCGGCGTCCGGCATCCTCGCGTTCGTCAGGTGCCGGCATAAGAAAGGGAGGGTCGGTTTACCGGCCCTCCCTTAGTACGAAACGCTGGGGCACCGTCGCTTGTTTGCACTGCGCCCGTGTTTCCCGCTGCGCTCGCCAGTTGCTTAGCGCTTGATCTCGATATCGTCGAGCTTGACGTCCATGGCCTCGGTCTTGGCTTCGGCGATGTCGTCGGCAAATTCCAGAGACTTCATCATGGTCTCGACGGCGTCCTTGTGCTCCTCGACGTTGTCGATGCGCACGTACACGCTGCCGCCGTCAACGTCGGTGAAGTATTCGGTCGTTACGCCGCCCGAGTGTGTATAGGAAGCGTTGCGCCAAGTCTTGCCGTTGTACTTGACGGGGTCATTCTCGGTCCACTCAAAGCTGGCATTCCACTTTGCCTCGTAGTCGAACAGCTCGTCGGCGTTCTTGTCAGGATCGAAGACGGGGATGAAGCGATCGCTGGCGTGCTCGCTCTCGGTGAACTTAAACTGGGCCCTGTCGGCAGTGTCGCCTGCGACGTCGGTGATCTCGACGCCCTCGGGGACCTCGACCTTAAACCAAATGAAGTCGGTCCTCATATCCACGGCTGGCTTTTCTGCGCCGCCGCCACCGCCACTGCCGGTAGCGCCGCCGCTTCCGCCGCAACCCACCAGGGCAACCGCGGCAAAAAGACTCATGCAGAGGGTGAGAATCGCAAAGGCCTTCTTTTTCATGGTCGTGTCCTCCTCGATCTGTAACCGCCCATGGATTACCTGTCTTTACTGTACGCGTGGACGGCTCGCTAGGGTGGGCCATGTGTCCCATTCTGAGGGCCGGATTTGCGCCAACAAGTGGCAATATGCGCGGGTCCAAAAGAGGGGAGGGCCGATGCCTGTCGGCCCTCCCCGGGGTTGGGTGCCCGTTGCTTTAATGGGGCGCATGCGCGCAGGTGCGCGTAGGCGCGTGCGGGTGTCCCGTTACTTGAGCTCGATGCTCGAAATCTCGACTTCGCGCGCCTCGGAAACTGCCTCTGCCATGTCATCGGGGAATTCGATGGAGTTGAGGAGCGCCTCGGCTTCTTTCTTGTGCTGGTCGAAGTTCGAGATGAGGACGTAGACGCTTCCTGGTTCAACGTCGGTAAAAAGGATGGTTGAGATACCGCTGTTGTCTTCGTACGTTCCGACGAGCCACGTCCTGCCGTTATATTCGACGGACCCGCCATCCTTCCACTGGAACGTATCCCCCTTCTTTTCTGCCTGGTCGGCGTGGGACTCCTCGGCCGTCAGCGCTTTTTTCCAAACGGGGATAAAGCGATCGGCCGAGGCGTTCTCGTCTTCGGGGAAGGTGAGCTGAACCCTGTCGGCATTCTTGCCGGCGGAGTCGCTTACGCCGACACCCTCGGGCATCTCGACCTTAAACCAGATAAAGTCGGTCTTCTTGGCGACGGGGGCCTTTTCCTTGCTCTCGCTCTTGGCGGTGCTGCCGCCTCCGCCCGATGCGCTCCCGCCGCAGCCGACAAGGGCAAATGCGGCAAAGAGAGCGATGCAAAGGGAAAGAATCGATAGGGTCTTTTTCTTCATGGTGGCGTCCTCCTTGTCTGCCGATGACATCACGGCGCCGCATGCTGTTGGGGTGCTGATTGCGCTGGCGGCGGATGTCTCTGTGTGCTGTGCGGCTTATGCCTCCGTTCATTGCTTGTGGCCGTTGCCCGGCCGTGCCCCAACGGGTTCCTTACTTATAGATATGCCCCAGCTTGTGCTGCCCGGGAGTCTCGAAAGGTGGGCCATGTGTCCCATGTTTGTGTCGCTGCCGCCTATCGTGTGCCATAGAAATCCGCGATGGCCAGGTGCGCTGACGCTCATGTGCTTATGGGCTAGACTTAGCACCATTACGTGATCGATGCGGTCGGTCGGCGGTTGCCACCCGACCGATGTATATGACTTGAAGGTGCATGTGCATGAGCCAAGAGATGATGGACAAGACCTGCCGCGGGTTTGCCGAGGCGCTGGCCGCGCGCGAGCCGGTTCCCGGCGGTGGCAGCGCGAGCGCCTTTGTGGGCGCGCTGGGCGCCTCGCTGTGCGGAATGGTTGCCCGCTACGGTGCGACCAATCCCGCGCTTGCTGATCGTGCGGATGACCTGACGCGTGCGTTTGTCCATGCTGATGAGCTGGCCCAGGAGCTTGTCGAGTTGGTTGCCGAGGACGTTCGTGCCTATGGGCAGGTGTCCGCGGCGTACGGTATTCCGCGTGACGATCCGGCTCGAGCGACCGCGATTCAGGATGCGCTGCATGTGGCCGCTATGCCGCCGTATCGCATTATGGATGCCTGCGGGCGTGCGCTGGCGCTGCTCGAGGACATGGCCGACAAGGGTTCGCGTCAGCTGCTGTCCGATGTGGCGTGCGGCGCCGTGTTCTGCCGTTCCGCTATGCAGGGCGCGAGCTTGACGCTCTTTGCCAACACCACGTCTATGAAGGACCGGGCGCGCGCCGAGGAGCTCGAGACCGCGTGCGATGAGCTGCTGGACACGTGGTTGCCGCGCGCCGATGCGCTGGCGCGCCGCGCCGCCGACGCTGCAAGGAAGAGGGGATAGCCATGGCTGAACTGCTGAAGGGCGCTCCCGTCGCCCGCGCGTTGACTGAGGAACTTGCTGCTCGCTGCGTGGCTTTGCGCGAGCGCGGCGTTGTTCCGACGTTGGCTATCGTGCGTGTGGGTGAACGCGAGGACGACCTATCCTACGAGCGCGGTGCGCTCAGGCGCTGCGAGAAGGTTGGCATTGAAGCTCGCCGCGTTTTGCTTCCCGCCGATGTATCGCAGGACGAGCTGTTGGCGGCCATCGAGGACATCAATTCCGACCCCGCTGTTCATGGCTGCCTGGTGTTCCGCCCGCTGCCCGCCGGCCTTGACGAGGACGCGGTTGCCGCGGCACTCGATCCTGCCAAGGACGTTGACTCCATGACGCCGGCTTCGCTGCTCACCACGCTTTCGGGGCGCGGCGAGGGTTTTGCCCCCTGCACAGCCGAAGCCGTGCTTGCTTTGCTGGATCATTACGGCGTTGAGCTGGATGGAGCTAAGGTTGCTGTGGTCGGGCGCTCGCTGGTGATCGGGCGTCCTGTTGCCGCCATGCTTACGGCGCGCAATGCGACCGTGACGACGTGCCATACGCATACGCGCGACCTTGCTGCCGAGTGCCGTGCTGCCGACATTGTGGTTGCCGCCGTTGGACGCGCGCGTACGATTGGCGTGGATGCGGTTCGCGAGGGCCAGACGATCATCGATGTTGGCATTAATTGGGACGAGGCCGCTGGCAAGCTGGTGGGTGACGTCGATTCTGATGCTGCGGAGCCGGTCGTTAACGCCATCACGCCCGTGCCGGGCGGCGTGGGCGCTGTGACGACGGCGATCCTCGCCAAACACGTGATCGAGGCGGCCGAGCGCGCATCGAAATAGGCGTTTTGGGCTGTTTGAGGGGTTAGTTCTATACCCCGTGGACAAAAAATGCCAAATATGAGTACTGTTGCCAAGATAGTCACATATATTTTAGGTCAAATAGGCTCTCTAACGATATATATTATCGATAGAGTGCCTATTTTATTGGACCTATGAGGAATTACATCATCTAATTTTTGAACAAATGAAGACTTTCGACACCCATACGTAGCAAAATTGCTGTTACTAAATTGGTGACAGTACTCATATTTGGCATTTTTTGACCACAGGGGTTGCCAGCGCCGTGGTTTCGCCCTTTCTGCGCCGAAGCGATACACTGTTGCCGTTTGATTTCTTCGCTCAAGGAGGATGCGCATGCCGTGCACAACGATTTTGGTTGGTAAGAACGCGAGCTACGACGGGTCGACGTTGGTTGCCCGCAACGAGGACTCGTCCAACGGGGTGTTTGAGCCCAAGCGTATGCGCGTGGTGCATCCCGACGAGCAGCCGCGCGTCTACACGAGCGTCCTGAGCCACCTGACCGTTGAGCTGCCCGATAACCCCATGCGTTACACGAGCGTCCCCGATGTTGTTCCGGGCCACGGCATCTGGGCCGAGGCCGGTTTCAACGAGCTCAATGTGGGCATGTCTGCAACCGAGACGCTCACCACCAACGAGCGCGTTCGCGGCGCCGACCCGCTCGTCGACTACGTGCCCGCCAAGGGCAAGGAGGGCGAGGACGGCTATGTTCCGGCGCAGCCCGGCGGTCTGGGCGAGGAGGACATGGTGACCCTGGTGCTGCCATATGCCAAATCCGCCCGCGACGGTGTGCGTATCCTGGGCGACCTGCTCGAGCGCTACGGCACCTATGAAAACAACGGCATCGCCTTTAGCGACGTGGACGAGATCTGGTGGCTCGAGACCATCGGCGGCCACCAATGGATTGCCAAGCGCGTGCCCGATGACGCCTATGTGACCATGCCCAACCAGCTGGGTATCGACAGCTTTGACCTGGATGACGCTGAGGGCGCCCAGGCCGACCACATGTGCTCCGCCGACCTGCGCTCCTGGATGGCTGAGTGGCATCTGGACCTGACGCTGGGCGTCGAGGGCGACGGTCCGGCCACGGTCTTTAACCCGCGCGAGGCCTTTGGTTCGCACAGTGACAGCGATCACGTCTACAACACGCCGCGCGCCTGGTATATGCAGCGCTGCCTTAACCCCAGCGATGTGTGGGACGGTCCCGAGGCCGACTACACGCCTGAGAGCGACGACATCCCCTGGAGCCGCGTGCCCGAGCGCAAGGTGACCATCGAGGACATCAAGTACGTGCTTTCGAGCCACTACCAGGGCACGGAGTACGATTGCTACGGCAGCAAGGGCACGCCCGCCACGCGCGGCGCCTATCGTCCCATCGGCATCAACCGCAACAGCCAGCTCGCCGTGCTGCAGCTGCGCCCCTATGCGCAGCCGGTATATCGCGCCGTACAGTGGATGGCGTTTGGCTCCAACTCGTTTAACGCGCTCGTGCCGCTGTACGCCAATGTCGAGACCATGCCCGAGTACTATGCCGACACGCAGGCTCGCGTGACGTCCGAGAATTTCTATTGGGCAAATCGCCTGATCGGCGCGCTGGCCGACGTCCGCTTCCATGAGTGCGGCCGCGCAGTCGAGGATTATCAGGAGAAGGTCGGCGGCATGGGCCACAAGCAGATTCATGACGTCGACGCTGCCGTAGCCGTTCTGCCCGAGGCCGAGGTGCCTGCCGAGCTTGCACGCGCCAACGAGGAGTTTGCCGAGCTCGTGCGCGTGGAGACCGATGCCCTGTTGGGCAAGGTGCTCTACACCACGAGCTGCGCCATGAAGAACTCTTTCGCGATGAACGACAACGTGAGATAGGGATTTCCCGTCGATCGAATAGCGCTTAAACGCTTTGTCGCTTTCACTCAATCTTGGGTACAAGAACGCCAATGCAGTTGTTTGTGATTGGAGACAACCATGGTTATGAAACTCGATCAGCTTGTTAACGGCGCCATCAACGTGGGCTTCGGCGCCGCCGCCGTTGCCGTCGAGGGCAGCAAGAAGGTTCTCGACGACCTTAACACCAAGGGCGAGCAGGTGCGCAAGGACGCAGGCGCCCCCGGTATCGCCCGCAGTGTGTCCGACATGTTCGAACAGGCCGGCGGTACCATCTCCGATCTGACCGAGCGCTTGGGCATGCAGGGCGAGACCGCGGCCCAGCGCGTGCTCGACGAGCTCATTCTGGCTCGCGTCCGCGTCATGACAGCCCCCGAGCGCACGGCCTTCCTGGCCCATGTGCGCGACATCGTCGATTCGGTCGAGGACAACGTGACCTCGGTGCCCGTCGAGTCCGTTGAGCCCGACGATGCGAAGGATACCGAAGAGGCCGAGTAGCAGCGCAGATGGCAGATTCCACCACCGATTACAACAATCTAGATCCCTTGGGTGACGAGGCGGCGGTTGTCGATGAGGTCGATGCCGCCGTCTCGGGCGCTCGCAAGAAGCCGCGCGCTGTCGATATGGTCCCCGAGGAGCCCGACGCGATGGCGCCGGATGAAGAATACCAGCTCACGCCGGCGGGTCGCCGCGAGCGCATCGGGCAGATTGTTCGCCTGGTCAAAAAGTACCGCGTGTGGGATAACCTCACGCCGGTTCGTTTGCGCCGCCTGCTCGAGGAACTCGGCCCCATGTTCGTCAAGATGGGGCAGATTCTGGCCAACCGGTCCGAGATTCTGCCGCAACGCTTTTGCGACGAGCTGCGTCGTCTGCGGTCCGACGTGGAGCCGGTGCCGTACGAGGTCGTACTCAGTTGTCTGGAAGAAGAATACGGCCTGCGCCTGGGGGAGATGTTCGATGCGATCGACCCCAATCCGCTTGGTAGCGCATCACTCGCGCAGGTGCACCGCGCTCGTCTGGTGACGGGCGAGGACGTGGCCGTTAAGGTGCAGCGCCCCGGTGCGCAGCAGGTGATGGCGCAGGACATCGACATCATTCGCTCGGTGGTGCGTATCGTTTCCAAGTTCGTCAACACCGACCAGTTTGTTGACCTGCACGGCGTGGTCGAAGAGCTGTGGACCTCGTTTCGCGAGGAGACCAACTTTTTGGCCGAGGCCAAAAACCTCAACGACTTCTACGAGTTCCATAAGAGCGTTCATGGCGTGACGTGCCCTAAATCCTATCTGGACCTGTGCACCGAGCACGTGGTGGTTATGGACTACGTCGACGGCATTTCGATCGCCGATCCTGAACGCTTGGTGGCCGAGGGCTATGACTTGGAAAAGATCGGTGCCGCGATTGTCGAGGACTACTCGACGCAGGTGCTCGATGACGGCTTTTTCCATGCCGACCCGCATGCGGGAAACATTATTCTCAAGGACGGCATCGTTTACTTTATCGACTTGGGCATGGTCGGACGCATGTCGAGTCACGATCGCGGTATCGTCAAGGACATGATTTTCGCCGTGGCCGAGGGTGACGTGCCCAAGCTCAAGGATTCGCTCATGCGCTTCGCCGTGACGCGTGGCGACTCGGCTGAGCTCGATCATTCGGCCTTTTTGTCCGATCTTGACTTTATCGTGGCTGACTTTGCGGGCCTTGACCTGAAGGATCTGGATATCGGCGAGTTTTTGACCTCGCTGTTAAACCTGGCGCGCAAAAACGACGTTGAGCTGCCGAGCGTGGTAACGATGTTCGCCCGCGGCATGGTGACGCTCGAGGGTCTGCTGACCGAGTATATGCCCAATGTCAACATGATCCAGATTATCCAGACGCACATCAAAAACGAAAAAAGCACCTATGCGCGCGTGCGTGATATGGGACGCGATCTTGCCGCGAGCAGCTATCGCGCGGCAAAAGGTTCGCTCGAGGCGGCCGAGTATCTGGGCTTGGCTTCGCGTATGCTCACGCGCGGCCAGCTTAAGGTAAACACGCAGATCATGAGCAGCGATAAGGCGCTGCGACAGCTGGGCGGAATTATCGACCGCATGTCGATGGCAATTGTGATCGCTGGTCTGTTTATCGGTTCGTCGGTGGTGTACTACGCACGCATCGAGCCGGTTGTGTTTGGCATCCCAGTCATTGGCTTTATGGGCTACGTGAGCGCGCTGGTGCTGGCGCTTATGCTGGGCCGCAATATCTGGCTCAACAGTCACGGCGGCAAGCACTAGAGGCTGCGACCGTCACCGCATTTTCCTATCGCAAACAATAGCTTTTACCTTGGGCTTCGCCTGCGTGCGAGGCCCTTTTGCGTGATACCATTTTGACGGTAATAATCGATGGCCTAGATGGTGGTGCGGAGACGCACGAATGCGCGGTTTACCTGCGCGTTTGGGAGAATTGGGGTGCAAGTCCCCGGCTGTACCAGTAACCGTAATTCCTCTTGGCTCGGGATGTTCGCGTCGCAGATCGGACGACGTGCCCGAGTCGTTAAGGTTAAGTCGGATCGCCTCCCATCTTGCATGCGGCTGCGGCGTATGCCGCCGGTGTGCATAGGGCTCTGGAGGGAAGGGGGACCCCGATGGGGGAACTCGAGCGCAACATGCGCGATGACGTGGGGCAGCCTCAAGGCAACGCTCCGAGTATAGACAATGGGGGACAAATGGATATGTTTGAGGACGAGCGCGAGCGCGCCTCGTTGCATCGCCGTGGCGCGATTGCACGCGGTGTAGCCAAGCGCTGCCTGGTGGCATTCCTGGCCTTCGCGATGGCCTTTGGCACCACACCGGCTCAGCTGTGGGCCGAGGGCGCCGAGGGCATTGCCGGGGCTGTGGCTCAGGCTGCGACACCGAGTGAGGGCACGGGGGCTGCGGACGGTGCTGCCGACGGTGTCGTTTCTGAAACCGGCTCTAACGCGAGCGATGCGTCGGTTAACGATTGCGCTTCGGCGAATGCCGCAGATAGCAACGGCGTAGCGTCGGACGATTCTGCCGCAGTCGAGGCTCCTACTGCTTCGCCGGATTCATCCGAACAGAACGTCAAAAGTGTTGTAGCCGCTTCCGATGAGGCTGAATCTCAGCCTACCGAAGCCGCAAGCCAAGAGGTCGCGGCCACGTGCTCCGTCGTCGGCACCGACGCCGGGGGCGCCCAGCAGACCTGGGCCGCCGCGCAGCAGATCGCTCTGAAGGAGGGCTCGACCGCGGCCGACCTCTCCGAGCAGCTCTTCAAGCAGGCCGGCCTCAAAGCCGACTACGACCCCAACGGCTCTTGGGGCTGGGCGCTCAACTCGATCACGTCGCCCTTCGACGCGAGCCGCACGCTCGCCTACGACCCGGCGACCGGCGCGTACTGGCAGCTGTTCGTCAACGGCAGCGCCTCCGCGGTCGGCGCGGGCGGCTATACGCTCAAGGACGGCGACTCCGTCGTCTGGTGCTACTCGAAGTACGGCGACCCCGCACCCGCCAATCAGATTTCCGTTAGCTGCACCGTTATCGGCCAGGACACCTCGGGTGCTCAGCAGACATGGGCGCAGCCCACGACAGCTTTGGTGGAAGAGGGCGCGACCGCTGCTGATCTTTCCGAGCAGGCCTTTAAAAAGGCTGGCATTGGCGCCAAAACGGGGAAAGGCACGTACGGCTGGTATCTCGAGTCGCTGACTTCACCGTTCAACAAGACCGTGACGCTTTCGAGCGAGAAAGTTAACGAAAACACTTGGAAATTCTGGCAGTTCTTCGTTAACGGTCAGGCGGTCAATGTCGGCGCAGGCAATTACACACTCAAGGCCGGGGACAAGGTTACCTGGGTCTATGGTTTTGATGGAACCATGCCCGGCCAGGTTTCCGTTTCAATGGAGATCATCGGTAAGAAGGATGAGAAGGCGCAGCGCTGGACCGATCCTTCGACGCAGGTGTTTGTCGAGGGCACGACGATCAAGGACGCTTCCGCTGCCTACTTCGATGCCATTGGCATTGAGTCCAAGATGTACGACCAATTTGGTTATTGGGGTGTTCATAGTCTTGTCTCCCCGCTTGATGGCACCGAGCTGTCGGGTGCATGGTCGTTCTTTGTCAACGGCGTTCCCGGGCCTCAGCTCGACAGCGATTACGTGCTCAAGTCGGGCGACAAAATCGTCTGGGCTTACGCCCCTGGCGACACCGTTCCTAATCCCGATGAAGTCGTAGTCGATCCGAGCGCTTCGCGCCCGACCGATTGGAAAGCCGACTGGAGTGGCAATTCCAATGCGGTGGTCAAGAACGTGTCCACACCTACGGGCGCGCTGGTAAGCTCTTGGACGTTCGATTGGAGGGCCTACTCGGGCGCCACGTATCCCAATGCGAGCGAGCCTATTGTCGTGAACGGCAACGTTTACCTTGCCGTGAACAAGCGTTTGCTTAAGATCGACGCCGAGTCGGGCAAGGTGCTTGCCGAGTCGAACCTTCAGACTGCGATTGGCTACACCACGCGTCCGATTTATACGAAAGGCTTGGTCATCGTCCCGCTTGACGGCGGTGCGGTCCAGGCTCTGACGGCCGATACGCTGACGACGGTTTGGGTCACTGACTCTGTGAGCAAATCTGCCCAGTCAAATTCCCAGTTGACGGTCGATGGCAACTATCTCTACGTTGGCACCGTTGATGTCGACTATGGAACGAGTACGTACAATAACGGTCATCTGACGCGTATTAATATACTGACCGGCGCTGTTTCTTGGCAGCATGTTAATGCTGATGAGGGCTACTACTGGACGAGCGCTACAGTGGGCGACGGCTATATTCTGGTTCCGACGAGTGCAGGTACCGTTGAGATGCTGAGCAAGTCGACGGGTGATGTGCTCGGCAGCGTTTCGGTTGGTGCCATCGTCAACTCCGGCTGTGTACTGTCCAAAGACGGCAAGCATGCCTATGTGATCTCGCGTGACGGCAAGCTCCACGTGCTGGCACTGTCGGACGCAAACGCAAGGGCCTCTTCGCGCATTTCCGAAGAACGCGTCATCGATCTTGGTCTTACGGGTTGTGCCTGCATGCCCACGCTGTATGGCAATAAGCTGATTGTCGGTGGCGAGGTTTCTGGCGGTTCGGCGCTGGCGATTGTCGACCTTGATAATGACTTTGCTACGACGTTGGTTTCGTCTGCCGATGGCTCCGTGCTTCCTGCCGGTGGCATCAAGGGCGCACCGCTCGTGAGTGTCCAGGCGGATGACACGTACGTTTATTTCACTGTCAACTATGGTACGACTTCCGACTATGTGAACTACACCTCGGGCGGTGGCGTGTATCGCTACAAGATGGGTGACGCACAGGCGACCGGTGCGTTTAGCGCAGCGGGACACAACAATTACTGTGACTCGCCGATTGTCTGCGATGCCAAGGGTAACCTCTACTACATCAACGATTCCGGCACGCTTTTCAAGCTGAGTGGTGGCGTTAAGGTCTCGTTTGAGACTGGCGAGGGTTCTAAGGTCGACTTCCAGACTACGGCCGACGGCAAGCTGGTCAAGCCGGCCGATCCGACGCGCGATGGCTACACTTTCGGCGGTTGGTTCACCGATGAGGCTTGCACGCAGGCGTATGACTTCAGTACGCCGGTGACGGCCGATCTGACACTGTATGCCAAGTGGACCAAGAATGCCGTTAACCCTGGCGGCAATGGCGGTTCTGGCACTAATGGTGGCAACGGTGGCGCTGGCAACGGTTCCGGTGCTGGCACGGGCACGGGTTCCGGCTTCGGCACGAAGGGCCAGCAGGCCGGCGGCGCTATCGCCCCGGGTCATAAGCCGACGACCAAGACGACGGTGTCGACCAAGACCGAGACCAAGGACAACAAGTCCGACAAGAAGGACACCGATAAGTCCGATAAGAAGGACGAGAAGAAGTCTGACAAGAAGGACAGCAAGTCCGACAAGAAGTCCGATTCCAAGTCCGATACGGGTGCTGCTTCCACGACCACTGCTAAGAAGTCCTCTAGTGCTTCCGAGCAGGAGACTGGCACCAACCCGCTCGCCATTGTTGGCGTTGCCGCCGGCGTCATCGGTCTCGCCATCGTCGGCGTGTTCGTGTTCACCAAACGTCGGTAGGTGAGGGCTGTGTCCAATAAATCCAAGGACGCTGACCCCAAGCAACCAGATTCCTCGTTTATCCAGCTTGACGATGCAAAGCAAAAGGGCGCCGCTTCGGCGGCGTCCGCCCCTCGCCGCAAGGCGCTCCTCGGCGTTCTGACTGCCGCGTGCACCATTCTGATTGTCGTCTCGCTGGGCTTCGTCCATCCTTCCGAGAGCGGCGCCTGGTCCATCGACTGGATCATTCAGACCGTGACGGGGGGGAGCGTCGTCACCAAGGACACCAAGGCGTCTGGCTCGACTACGACTTCGGGCGAGGCCAGTTCCAAGGATTCCAAGTCATCGAATGACGCAAAAGATGGGTCCAAGTCCAAGGACGATTCCGAGTCTTCAAACAAGGAATCGGATAAAAGCTCGGATAGCAAGAAGTCCGATGGTCGGGACGGCAAGAAGTCTGGAGATAAAACCGCTGCCCAGAATACGGGAGCCGGCGATACTTCCAATGTGTCTGGCGGTGCTTCTTCGGGCGGCGGTCAGTCGTCTGATGGAGCCTCCAGCTCTAATGGCGGAAGCGCTCCCTCGGGCGGACAGGGCGGCTCGCAGGAGCCCAACTACGTAACGGTGACGGTTTCGGTCACATCGAGCGCCGTGGGCAATCCTGTGTCTTCTGGCGGCACCTTTACCTTTAACGAAGGCGCCACCGTTTACGATGCCCTGTGCGCGCTGGGCCTTTCTGTCAACGCACATGGCTCGTCGTACGGCACGTATGTCTCCGCGATTGGTGGTTTGGCCGAGAAACAGTACGGCGGTACGAGCGGCTGGATGTACTCCGTCAACGGCTCAACGCCCATGACGGCCTGCAGCAACTACGTTCTCTCCAACGGCGACAACGCGGTCTGGTATTACGTTACAGGCTAGAGGCCTCGACATAGCGCGCCAGACGGGCGGTTCGGACAAACATCCGGGCCGCCCGTTTTTCATGCGAATGGGATTGGGTTGCCGGGTCTCTCGGCAAACAAAAAACCGGTTGGAATGGGAATTCCAACCGGTTATACATTCAAGCAAATAGTGAATCGACTACGACCGTGCGCCCTCGAGGAAGAAGCGGCGGCTGAAGTAGTTGTACCAGGTGACGAGGAACGTGGCGATGGCCTTCATGGCCTGGTAGCCGATGCTCAAAAACGTGACGCCCACAAACATGTACAGGTCGTTGAGGCCCAGGCCGATCACCGACAGGATGGTGAAGATCGTGAACTCGCGCTTGCGGCTCATGCCCTCGCGGTGGTCGAACACGTACTTCATGCTGAGCCAGTAGTTGACCACGACGGACGTGATGAACGAAACCGTGGTGCTCATCAAAAAGTCGAGGTGAAACAGCTCGACGAGCGCAATGAGCATACCCCAGTCGATGCCAAAGGAGACAAGACCCACGACAGCGAACTTGAGGAACTGCTTGGTATGAGGTTGTGCCAGTGCCTTGCGCACGTAATCACATCCAATGCGTTGATGAATCGAGCAGAGGATACTTTAGAGCTTTTGCAAGGGAAACGTAAGGTCCTTGCCAAGAACTATACGAACTCGCCAAATTTTCAAGAGCTAATCCGCAAACGTTGAAAACTTGCCCGTAAACGAGCAATGCCCGCGAACAACACGGCGCTCGACGCGCGTCATCCGTGGGCATTGTAAAGCTGTAAGGTTGCGAGTTACTTGGTCTCGTCGCCTTCCAGGAAGATCTTTCGGGTCACAAAGTTGTAGACCATGACAAGCGCGGTGGCGCAGATCTTGGCGATATTGGCCTCGAGTCCCAGGCCGGCGTTGAGTGTCAACACGATACCGTCGTTGAGTGCCAGGCCGATCACGGACAGCACGACAAAGATAATGAACTCGCGGCGGCGGCTTATGCCTTCCTTGTGCGCAAACACGTATTTCATGCTTGCGAGGTAGTTAAAGATGAGTGAGATGATAAAGCCGCTAGTGTTGGCGATTAGGATGTTAAGGCCCAGACCGTAGTGGAGCAGATTCATAATGCCAAAGTCGATGACCGTGGCAATGACGCCGACGACGCCAAACTTCATGATCTGCGCAAGGAGCTTTTGCATGGTACCTGCCTTATGGTGGCGCCGGGGCGCCGTGGGGATGACAAACTCAGCAAGTTTAGCCAATCCCCGCGGGTGGGGCTAGACGCGCTCCTCGATAGCACCGTTTCTATATGCATCGAGCAGCTGGCGCAGATCCTGGATCTGGCTGCGAATCATGGCGCCAGTATCGGTGTCGCTCACCATGCGGCGACGGTCTGCTTGGTCAAAACGGTTGGTCTCGCTTTCGATGTCCACGTTGCGCGTGAGTGCCTCGGCAACCGTCGTAAAGGCCCGGTGCGACTTGAGGCGGCAGCCGCGCGAGCTCGAGATGAGCGTATAGCCGGCGATACCCGTCTTGGGATGGTAAGCGCGGCAGAAGCCGCCATCGATGACCAGCAGTTTGCCCTCGGCGCGGATGGGCTGCTCACCCTTGGTGGTTTTAACGGGCGTGTGGCCGTTGATGATGTGACCGGTCGGCGAACATGCCATGGGCGCGACGCCAAACTCGCGCATGATGTCGTCGCAGACCGAGGGCGACTTGGTAAGCGTAAAGTACGGGTCCATCGGCTCGACCCAGGTGCTCTTATCGGCGATATAGGCGCGCTCAAAGGTACGCACCAGGCGTCCGCTGGCGGGTGAGTTAAAGCCAATCCACAGGTACCACATCCAGTCGAGAGCGTCGCGGTCGCCCACGCGCCAGGCGCGGCGGGCGATGTGGTCGCAAAAATCAAGATAATCGCGGCCGGCGTGCCAGGTGCCCAGGCAGTTCATGCTGCTAAAGGTGCCGTCTTCGTTGAGTGGCACGCAGCCGTGGAACAGCAGGTTGCCGTTGGCGACCTTGTACATGGAGCCGTGGGAATAGAGGAAATCGATGTGGCGATGCAGGTGATCGGCGGTGACAAACTCGGACACGAGCTTGTCGATGATGTGCTGCTCTTGGGGCGTGAGCGAATAGGGGTCCGCCGGGTCGACGGTGGGGAAGTCATTGGTCGTGAGCGGCCACACGCTGCCGTCGGCGAGCGTGACCGTGCCGGTGTCGTGATCGATTTTGTCGAGTAACAGGCGGTCGGTCATATCGAACTCGGGGTGGCGCTGGATAATCTGGCCCTCGAGCTTAAAGAGCAGCACGTTGATGGCCTTGATCAGCGGGGTGATGGGCTCACCGTCGGTGTAGGTGGCATCGGCAAAGGCGACAAGCTCACGCAGCGAGATGCCGTAGTCGTTCTCCAGGATCTCGTAATTGTCGTAGCGTAGGTTGTTGCGCAGCACCGTGGCGATGCAGGCGGGCTCACCGGCCGCAGCGCCCATCCACAGCAGGTCGTGGTTGCCCCACTGGATGTCGAGCGAATGGTAGGTGAGCAGGCGGTCCATAATCTTGGCCGCGCCGCCGCCGCGGTCGAAGATGTCGCCCACCAGGTGCAGGTGGTCGACGGCCAGGCGCTTGATGAGCGAGGCAAGCGACTCGATAAAGTCGTCGGCGCTGGCGGTCTCCAGTATGGACTCCACGATGCGCTCGTGATAGCGCACGCGATAGTTGTTCTCGTCCGGATGCGTGTGTAGCAGCTCGTCGATGATGTAGGCGTAATCGCGTGGGATGGCCTTACGCACCTTGGAGCGCGTATAGCGGCTCGAAAGCGAGCGGGCAACCATGATGAGCTGATCAAGCATCGTCTTGTACCAGGTGGGCGAGTCTTCGCGCTGGCTGCGGACCAGGTCGATCTTCTCGCGCGGATAGTAGATGAGCGTGCACAGCTCGCCCTTTTCGTCAAAGGTGAGCGTGTCGCCAAAGATCTCGTCGACATGCTCGCGCACGACGCCCGAGCAGTTGTTGAGGATGTGCATAAAGGCTTCGTACTCGCCATGCACGTCGCTCATAAAATGTTCGGTGCCCTTGGGCAGGTTGAGAATGGCCGAGAGATTGATGATCTCGGTAAACGCGGATTGCTCGGTGGGAAATTGTTTCGACAGCAGACGCAGATACTTGAAGTCTTGCGGATTGCGATCGAATGCGACCATGAAACACCTTCCGATGGGGTTGGTAAAACTGATAAACAGCGTCAAACGTTTATCAGTATGCGCCGCTTTTGTTTCGATTTTGCGCCAGCGGCTGAATTGTCGGCTGAACGGTTTGGTAAATCGATTTAGTTGAGGTAGATATGGCGGTTGAGTGGAGACGACAGAAGGTGTTTTCTCAGATATTTATGCGTGGGGCCGGTGGAGACGATGGTGGTAAAGATGTTCGCTATTTTTGGTTCGATTTGGTAAATAGTGGACATATGTACCGTATGTAGGCTCACTGTGCGATAATTTGCGCAGCAATGAGTAAGGAGCCTCATATGAGTGATTTTGTCCTGACCTGTGAATCCGCCGCCGACCGAACCCGTGAGTTCTTTGCGTCGCGCAATATCCCTGTCGTGTGTTTTCATTACGAGATCGACGATGTTGTCTATACGGACGATCTGTATCAGTCGATTACGCCGGACGAGTTTTTTGCCCAGATATCCGCGGGCGCCATGCCCAAGACGTCTCAGGTGAGCGTGGGTGAGTACGAAGAGTTTTGGGAGCCGCTTGTTGCCGAGGGCAAAGACGTGCTGCACCTGACGTTGTCGTCGGGTATTTCGGGCACGTATGGATCGGCCTGCGTTGCGGCGCAGATGCTCGCGGATCGCTATCCCCAGGGCGGCAAGGTGCGCGTCATCGATTCGCTGGCAGCGTCTTCGGGCTTTGGCCTGCTGGCGGAATGTGCCGCCGACGTGCGCGATAGCGGGGCTTCACTCGACGAGACGGCCGCCTGGATCGAGGAGCACAAACTCAACCTGCACCACTGGTTCTTCTCGACCGATCTGTCGAGCTACCTGCGCGGCGGTCGCATTTCGGCTGCTAGCGCAATCATCGGCACGGCGCTTAAGATTTGCCCACTTATGACGGTCGATTGCGAAGGTAAGCTGTCGCCACGTGAGAAGATTCGCACTAAGAAGCGCGCGATTTCCGAGATGGCTAAGACCATGATGGCACACGTGCAGGACGGTGCGGATTATTCGGGTAAGTGCATCATGTCGCACTCGGCGTGCCGCGAGGATGCCGAGGCAGTTGCGGCGCTGATTGAGGAACAGGTTCCGCAGCTTAAAGGCAAGATTGAGATTAATAACATCGGTACTCTGATTGGCTCGCATACCGGACCTGGTACGGTGGCGCTCTTCTTTATGGGCGACAAGCGCGTGGATTAATTTGCCCCATCACATCGCCGCATGATTGCTCAAACGAAAACGGCCCGCCTCACGTTTGTGGGGCGGGCCAGGATGTTTTGCTAGCGTTTCTTTCCGCGGAAGAAGAAGCCGTGCAGCGAGGGCTTGAGTCCACGGTTGGCGCGACGCTCCTCGATATGATCGTGGATCGAAGCGACGCACTCGATGACTTCGTCGGGAATCGGCACGTCGGGATTCATGTTCTCGACCTGGCTGACCTCGGCGGCGGCGACCTGGTCGATAATGGGTACATCGTCGCGCGAGATGACAGGTGTGGCATCTTCCTTCATCTTGCGATAACGCTGCATCATGTCGGTCTGTAGCTGCTGTGCCGAAGGCGGCGTCCAGATGATGGCGTTGGCTCCGGCGGCGATGGTTTCACGGATGCTCTCGGGCGTCTTGCCGCCCGGCGCGATGAGCGGCAGGTTGGGATAGTGCTCGCGCAGTTCACGCAGGACCTGCGGCGTGTTCTTGCCGGCGGCGATGTTGAGGATCTTGGCGCCGGCGCGCACTTTGGCGTGAGCATCGTCGTCGCAACGAACGACCGTGGCGATGACGGGGATGTCGGCGATGTTGGTGATGTGCTCGACCATCTCGGCGGTGGCGGGGGAGTTGACCACGCAGCCCGCCGCGCCCTGCATCTCGGAGACGGCTGCCATCTGCACGGAGCGCTTACCAGTGGTGGTGCCACCGCCCACGCCTACAAAGACCGGGCACTCGGCGACGGTCAGCAGCGCTTGCGTAATGGCGGGCTGCGGCGTGAAAGGGTAGACCGCAAAGACGGCATCGGCGTTGGAGTTGCGGATAACCGCGACATCGGTGGTGTAAATGAGCGACTTGATGCGGCGGCCGAAGAGCGTGAAGCCGCTGGCCTCCTCGATCTCGTCGGGCATGCGGAGGGCCGCCTTGCGCAAACGCCCGTCGATGGGTAGGGGCTCCATAGGGAGCAGGCCGTTGGGCGTGACGGCTACCTGGGGCTCGGTGAACTCGTCTGCGAGTTCGACCTCGGAGAAATCGACCGAGGCGACGATGTCCTCGTGAACCTCGGCGGGCACATCGATGGGGGCTTGGTCGTTTGCCGCGGCAGGCGTGTCGAAGGAACTGGTGCCGACGAAGGCGTCGACGCGCTCGTTTAGATCGTTGAGGGTATCCATGGAGGCTCGATTCTATGTGATGACGGCCGGCAGGGTGCCGGCAGCGTTGTGCTTGCTAAATCGTTTGACGAGTTGATTTTTCCCCGCCGCGTCCTCCGTTAGACCGAAGGGCGGCGAACGTGAAGGAGCTGTGGTGGCGGGGATCGAGGTGCTATCTTGAAAGTCCCGTTTAAAAGAGAGGTGACGCGGTATGGAATTTTCGGCAATGTTGGGCTCGATTGGCCTATGCGTGGGCGCAATCGTTGCCGCCGCGGTCATCTACTTTGTGGTCACGGCCATTAAGGGCAAAAGGGCCGAACGCAAGGAGCGCGCGATGCTTAAACAGCATCGCGACCAGCAGGACAAACGCGCACGGAGATAGCTTGTTGAGTTTTGGATCCGTACGCTAGCTGCGTTTTCGGATCAGGGCAATGTAGAAGCCCTCAAATTCGCGGCTGGGCGGAATGGTGAGCGTGCCGGGCAGGCCGTTGGCGATGGCCGATACCTGACCCGCGGCAATGGCCTCGGTCAGGGCGTTGGACTCGATGCGCGGCTTCTCGCCAGCTTCCTGGGCGCGGCGTGCCTCACTTTCGCTTGGCGTGCCGTCGAGGGGGATGAGCTCGCAGTCCATATGCTTGTCGAGGGCCTCTTGCAGGGCGTCCTCGTTTTCCTGCGGCAAGATCGAACAAGTCGAATAGACGAGCGTGCCGCCCGGTTTGAGGGCTCCCATGGCGCGGTCCAGAAGTGCTCGCTGCGAGCGGGCGCACTTGCTCAGCAACTGCTCGGTGAGGCCGCGCAGGCTCTTCTCGTTGCCGCTGACGACGGTGCCCGTGCCGGTGCAGGGAGCGTCGAGCAGGATACGGTCAAAGCGGAAGAACTCGTCGAGCTCGCGTGCGTCGATGCGCATGACGGGCACGTTTTTTGCGCCTTGGCGGTGGAGGTTGGCTTCGAGCTTCTCGGTGCGGGGAATGCTCATCTCGCAGGCGGTAAGGTGCGCCTGCCCCTGCGTGAGGGCGGCGATCTGCGTCGTCTTGCCGCCGGGGGCCGCGCACATGTCCAGGATGTCCTCGCCGGCCTGGGCGCCCAAGACCAACGGCGGCATCATGGACGACAGACTTTGCAAGTAGATCTTGCCGTCGCGGTAGATGTCGAGGTCCCACAGGTCGAAAACCTGGGCGTCGGGCAGGATGAAGGCATCTGGGTACCAAGCGACGGTTTGGTGGGCGATGCCGGCTGCGTCGAGCGCGGCGGCGATGTCCTCGGCGGTCGCCTTGAGCGTGTTGGTGCGCAGCGTGACCGGGCGTGTGGCCGCGGCGCCGAAGCCCCCGATCATGAGCTCGGCATCGGCAGGCGTATAGGCGCCGGCAACCGTGTCGACCATAAAGCGCGGCAGGTCGGCAGCGCAGGGGAGGGCGGCAAGCTGGTCGGAAAGCTCGGTGGCGGCAAACTGCCTGAGCTTGAGCTCGGCCTTGACCTGCTTTTTCTGCTTACGACGACGCGGCTTGGACATCCGTCTTTCCTTCCACCTAAATGATTATTCTGGGACGGGGATTAAAAAATCATTTAATGATCCCCGTCCCAAAAAGACTACTTTGCGTCGCCCGGGAATGATTTTTTAATCCCCGTCCCAGAATAATCATTCCCGGGCGCGTTGCTGTTGCCTAGTACTGGCTCTCGTGCTTGCTGAAGAAGTCGAAGCGCGGGGGTAGCGGCTTCACGCGGTGCTCGCCGGGCTTCTCGCCCAGGCTCTCCACAAACTCATCCGTGGAGGCGAAGATGTTATCCCAGCTAAAGAAGGCGACCGGGTCAACGTCGAAGTACTCGCAGATGAGCTCGCAGCCGGCAGGGACGATGCCGTGCATGAGCACGGTCGCCACGCGCAGCTCGGTAAAGGCGTCGACGAGGGCCTGCGTCATTGCGGCGTTTGCCGGCTCGCCCTCGAGCTTGTTGGCGGCCTTAGAGGCGTCGCTCCAGCGCTTGTTGGCGGCACGCAGGTAGTCGTCGCACACGGCGAGCGCGCGGTGCGTCTCGAACTTGTACATGGCTTGCTCAAAGGCGAGAGCTGCCTGCTCGGCGGCTTCGACCACAGTGGCGGAGGCGGCGCCGGCGGGGATGCAGCCGTTGCGATAGGGGCTCTCGTCGCTCTCCTTGATGGCGACGCCGTAGAAGCAGCTGCGGGCCAGGCGGTTGAAGACGCCGGTCAGCAGCGCGCTCTCCTTAAGGGCCGGATCGATAACGCGCTTGTCGTCGCAGGCACGCACCTCGTTGCCGTCCTTGTCCTTGCCGGTCACACGCGTGTCGTATGCCTTGGGGCTAAAGCTCACCGGCTTCTCGGATAGGCCGAGCGACAGCCAGTGCGCGCGCATCTGCTCGCAGGTGTAGTGGTTGAGCAGGTCGTCTGCCGGCGGGGGAGGGGTCTGCGAGGACGAGCTCGCCTTTTTGCCCATGTAGAGCAGGTGATAGCAGGCGCTGACGGTGCTCTGCGTAAGGTCCCAACCCAGGGCCTCCCACATGGCGGTTTGCGCGATGCAGTAGAAATAGATGTTGTCCTGACCGATGAACTGGTAGATCTGCGCGTCGTCCGAGCACCACCAGTCGCGCCAGTCGAGCGAGCTGTGCTGGTAGGTGGGCACGGGGACCTGCGTGGAATCGGCGGCGGGCTCGCCCATGAGGGCGGCATCCTGGGCGGCGACGCCCTCGGTCACGCCGGCGGCCTTGGCATCGCGTGCGAGCACGGTGCGAGTGTAGCTGATGGGCGCCCACAGGCTCTCGGGCCAGCACCAGCAGGTGACGTCGGTTACGCCGTCAACCTCGGGCACCGGAACGCCCCAGTCGATGTTGCCGGTGATGCGGAAGGGCACGAGCGCCTTGCCGCTGCGGAAGCGCACGCCGCCGTTGGCGAGCACCGCGTGGGCGTCGTCGCGCTCCTTCCAGCTGGGGAAGGTGACGGTAAAGCTGCTCTTGTTGCCCTCGGGCTCCAGCACGGTGTGCTCGGGGAGCTGGTCCTCGACGGCATCGAAGGCCTCGCGGAACTTGTTCTGGATGTAGAGCTGAGCCGGCAGCAGCCACTCCTCCATGGTCTTGGAGACCACGGAGCGAACCTGCGGGTTCTGGGCGAGCTTGGCGGTGTAGGTCTTCATAAAGTCGAGGTAGGCCGGCAGGTCAAAGTAGAGATTGTCGACCGGGCGCAGCTCGGGCACCTCGCCGGTGAGCTGGCTCTTGGGCGCGATGAGCTCCTCGGGCTCAAACTGGTGGCCCAGATCGCACTCGTCGGCATAAGCCTTCTCGGACTTGCAGCCCTGGATGGGGCAGCGGCCGATGACCTGGCGGCCGTTGAGGAACGTGCCGGCCTTGGCATCGTAGAACTGCAGCGTGGAGCGCTTGGAGATGGTGCCCTGCTCGTGCAGGCGCTCGATAATCTCGGCAGTCACCTCGTTGTGGATCTGGGCCGCCGGCTCAAGGCCCGAGCCGCCGTAGATGTCGCAGCTGATGTTGTAGTTGTTGAGGGTCGCGGCCTGGCGGGAGTGATTGGACTCGACATACTCGCCGATGGACTTGTCGTAGCCCTCGTTCTCCTTGAGCTTGCGGTAGCTCTCCATGATGGGCGAACCGTAGCAGTCGGTGCCCGAGGTGAAGATGACGTTTTCGCGGCCCAGGCGGTCGCGCAGGAAGCGGGCGAAGAAGTCGGCCGGGACAAAGACGCCGCCGACGTGGCCAAAGTGCAGACCCTTGTTGCCGTAGGGCTCGCCGGCGGTAACGATGGCGCGGCGCGGCCAGCTGGGACGGTCGTTCATGGAGTATTTGGATGCCATGGGACTCCTTCGCATATAGGTAAGAGCGCGGCCGGGCACGGGGTTCGGCGGCGCGGTGGTCAATTCGTGCATATCGTTCGACATTATCGCACATGCGGGCGGGTGCGTGGCAGGGGCGCTATCCTAAGATGCTATGAATGAGATTTCCAACATACATGCGTTTGAGGACGAGGTTTTTCTGCACGCTTGCTTCGTGTGGGGGATGGCCGTGATCGCGGTGTTTGCCGTGTGCCTGGTGCCGGTGTTTATGCTGTTGGGCGGGCCTGCGGACTTGGACGCGGCTGAGGCGGGCGGCTGGACCACCGTCGTGGGCTGGATGGTCGGTGTGGCTGCGGTTTCTGCAGCGTCGTTTGCCGTGCACGAGCTGGTGCATGCGGTGTTTTTTAAGCTGCTGGCGCCTGCGGGCGCGCATGTGACCTTTGGCGCGAATCGTGAGACGGCGATGATCTATGCCTGCGCCGAGGGCGTCGTGTATTCGCGTCGGCGGTACATGGCCATTTGCCTGGCGCCGACGGTTGTTGTGACGACAGCGTTTGCCCTGGGGTTTGCGTTTTCGGGCTATCCGCTGCTGTGCTATCTGGCGGCCGGCTTGCATTTGTCGGGCTGTGTAGGCGACTGGTATTACGTGTGGACCATTTTGCGCGACCGCCGCATTGTCGCCTGCGAGGATACGTCCTTTGGCGTGCGCTTTTTTGGGTGAGGAGATGTCGATGAAGTCGTTGTTGCTGCATGCGTGCTGTGCACCATGCTCGCTTGAGCCGGTTCGCCTGCTGCGCGAGGAGGGGTTTGAGCCCACGATTTGCTGGACCAATCCCAATATTCAACCGCGCGATGAATGGCAGCGTCGTTTGGACGAGCTGCGCCGGTGGTGTGCCGACGGCGACATCGAGCTCATCGAGGCCGGGGAGGACCGCGAACGCTGGGAGACCGGCGTGGCCCCGTTGGGTGCCGATCGTCCCCGTCGCTGTCGCGTGTGCTATGCCTTGCGCTTGGCCGAGGCATGCCGCGTTGCCCAGGAGCGCGGGTTTGAATATGTGGGTACGACGCTCGCCGTCTCGCCGTACCAGCTGTTCGACACCTGCAATGACGTACTCGAGCGCCTGGCGGCGGCACGTGGGCTCACCCCGGTGATCCGCGATTTTCGCCCGTATTATCCCGAGGCTACGCGCCGTTCGCGCGAACTGGGCATGTATCGACAGAACTACTGCGGCTGCCGCTTTTCTGCCGTCGAGGCGGCCATGGACCGCGCTCGCATTCGCGACGAGCGCAAGGCTGCCAAAAAGTAGTTCATTTGGGACGTCAGCCTGCTAGGATGTAGGGCGGACTTTAGCTATATAAGGAGAATCCGACGTGTCTATGCGTACCGATGATTTTGACTACAACCTTCCCGAGGAACTGATCGCCCAGGCTCCCGCCGAGCCGCGCGACTCCTGCCGCCTGCTGGTGGTGGATCGCAAGGGCTCCCAGGCGGGAACGCCGCTGGAGCATGGCGGCACCGTTGAGCACCGCATCTTCCGCGACATCATCGACTATATCGAGCCGGGCGACGTGCTCGTCATCAACAAGACGCGCGTGATGCCGGCCCGCCTGATCGGTCGCAAATCGGGCTCGGGTGGCGTGGTCGAGACGCTGCTGCTCAAGCGCCGCGAGGATGTTGACCCGCTGGGCCATGTTTGGGAGTGCTTGGTCAAGCCGGGCAAGCGCCTGAAGCCCGGTGCCCAGATTGAGTATCGCGCCGGTGGCGCCCATGCGCCCGAGGGGGCTCCCGTGGTGCTGACGGCCGAGGTCATCGACTTTGTCACCGATAGCCGTGGTGGCCGTCTGGTGCGCTTTGAGCCGGCCGGTTGCAATGCCGCCGGCGACCCGCGCACGCTCGACGAGGCCATCCATGCGGCCGGCCACGTGCCGCTGCCGCCCTACATTACCGATTACGAGGGCGACCCCGAGAAGTACCAGACCGTCTACGCCATGAAGGAGGAGCACTCGGCTGCCGCTCCTACGGCGGGTCTGCACTTTACCCCCGAGCTCATGGCCGCTATCGAGGCCAAGGGCGCGAAGTTTGCCGCCGTCGAGCTCGAGGTGGGTATTGATACCTTCCGTCTGGTGGAGGAGGACGACCCTACGCAGCACGTCATGCACACCGAGCGCTACCACGTGTCGCAGGAGGTTGTCGACGCCGTGCATAAGGCGAAGGCCGAGGGTCATCGTGTGATCGCCGTCGGCACCACCGCGGTGCGCTCGCTCGAGAGTGCGTTTGACGCGGACGCGCCGGTGGCCGATCCGGCTGTGACGGCGCGCTATTTTGAAGGCCGCGAGGACGGTGCCGACACGCTCGGCCGCGGCGACATCGTGGCGCGCGAGAACGCCACGACGCAGCTTTACCTCATGCCCGGCTCGACCTATCACGTGGTCGACGCGCTGATCACAAACTTCCACGTGCCGCGCTCCACGCTCATGATGCTCGTGAGCGCGCTTGCCACCCGCGACCAGATCATGGATGCCTACGCCGCCGCCATCGAGGAGCGCTACCGCTTCTTCAGCTTTGGCGACGCGATGCTCATTTTGTAGGTTACGCGGTTCTACGAACCGCGTAACTGCTCGACGCTGCGCGGGCCGCATTTGGACAATCTGACGTTCAACTTCAAGGGCGCGACCAGAAGGTCAGCGCCCTTTCGTTTCATGTCACCTTGTCTCAAATGCGACCCGCTCGCTGTCGTTGTCGGAACATCGGCGTTGCCGTTGTTGGCACTTGGGGACGTTCCTTTTAATATGAGCAGGACATTGTCAAGAGGCAAAATC
>CAUGJE010000007.1 GCA_959599915.1 uncultured Collinsella sp.
CACGCAAAGGAAAGCACTTAATGTGCTTTCCGTCTTGCGCAGGACTGTAGAGCAGCAAACTTAACCGCCCCGCCCGGCAGGCGAGCGGACAGCGAACGACATCTGTCCAACAATTCGTGCGAAACACAATGAAAAACCGTTTGATGTGAGTTAATATAAACAACGTCGTGAATCTGACTCCTGCCACATGCATGACAGGGGTTAAACACAAAAAAGGAGTCAACTATGGTTTCTGAGAAGGCTACCCTCGTTAATCCTCAGGGTCTGCACATGCGTCCGGCTGGTCTGTTCGCCTCCACCATGGGCAAGTACGCCTGTGACGTGACGGTCGTCACCCCCGAGAAGGAGGTCAACGGCAAGTCCCCGATGGCCCTCATGGCTGCTGGTATCCCCTGCGGTACCGAGGTCGAGGTCAAGTGCGACGGCGCCGACGAGGCCGAGGCTCTGGCTGCTGCCATCGAGCTCATCAAGAGCGGTCTTGGCGAGTAGAACTCAAACGGGTCGCATGTTGAACAACTAAGTTCATATTTGGGGGCGCAGTGACCTGTTGTAAGGTAGCTGCGCTCTTTTGTCATGGATATGGCAAAACGCTTTATCACATGACACGGAGAGAGGAATGGGAATGTATCAGGGAGTCAACGCTTCCGAGGGCATCGGTATCGGCACCGTCATGGTCGCCGTCGATCCCGACTTGACGTTTGAGCCGCACGAGGTTGCTGATTCGGCAGCAGAGAAGGAGCGCTATCAGTCCGCTCTTTCGGTCTTCTGCGAGAAGACCCAGGCTCAGGCCGACCACATGAAGGAGACGGTGGGCGAGGCCGAGGCCGAGATCATGAGCGGACACATTGTCCTGGCTCAGGACCCGGGCATGACCGACGCCATCAACGCCGCCATTGACGGCGGCACCTGCGCCGAGCAGGCGCTCATGGACACCTCGACCATGTTCGAGAACATGTTCCTGTCCATGGACGACGAGATGTTCCGTCTGCGCGCGGCCGACATCGCCGACATCCGCACCGGTATTCTGGCCGAGCTGCTGGGCAAGGAGGTCGTCGACCTCTCCGTCCTGCCCGAGAATACCGTCGTTGTCGTGCACGACCTCACGCCGTCCATGACCGCCACGATCGATAAGGCCCACGTTGCCGGTATCGTCACCGAGACCGGTGGCCGCACGTCGCACTCCGCGATCATTGCGCGCGCCCTCGAGATCCCGGCTGTCCTTTCGGTTTCCAACAGCTGCACCGCGTTGCGCAACGGTATGACCGTTGTCGTCGACGGTGGCAAGGGTATCGTCGAGGCCGATCCCGACGAGGAGACGCTCGCTGCCTACACCGCCAAGGCCGAGGCCTTCGCTGCCGAGAAGGCAGCCCTCGAGGCCTTCCGTGGCAAGCCGTCCGTGACTGCCGATGGCATCAAGAAGATCATCGCCTGCAACATCGGTAACCCCGATGACGTGCCCAACGCGCTCGATCACGACGCCGAGGCTATCGGTCTGTTCCGCTCCGAGTTCCTGTTCATGGACTCTGCTGAGCTTCCTTCCGAGGAGGAGCAGTTCAACGCCTATCGTAAGGTCGCCAGCGCGCTCAAGGGTGCTCCGGTCATCATCCGCACGCTCGATGTGGGCGGCGACAAGGAGATTCCGTATCTGCACATGGTCAAGGAAGAGAACCCCTTCATGGGCTTCCGCGCCGTGCGTTACTGCCTGGCCAATCCCGACCAGTACAAGGTTCAGCTCCGCGCCCTGCTGCGCGCCAGCGCCTTTGGTGACGTCAAGATCATGATCCCGCTCGTCACCTGCGTCGAGGAGGTCGTGGCCGTCAAGGAGCTCGTCGAGCAGTGCAAGGCCGAGCTGACCGAAGAGGGTCGCAAGTTCAACGAGAACATCGAGGTCGGCATTATGGTCGAGACGCCTGCCGCCTCGCTGCTCGCTGACCGTCTGGCCGAGGTCGCCGACTTCTTCTCTATCGGCACCAACGACCTCATCGGCTACACCATGTGCGCCGACCGTGGCAACGACACCATCTCCAACCTGTACCAGGTGTACTATCCCGCCGTGCTCCGCTCGCTCAAGAACATCATCGAGAGCGGCGTGAAGGCCGGTATCATGGTCGGCATGTGCGGCGAGGCCGCTGCCGATCCGCTGCTTGAGCCGCTGCTGATCAGCTGGGGCCTGGAGGAGTTCTCGATGAGCGCTCCGTCCATCCTGCGCGCCCGCAAGACCATCAGCCAGTGGACCAAGGCCGAGTGTGACGAGCTCGCCGAGAAGGCACTCGCCTGCAACACTGCCGCCGAGGTCAAGGCGCTGCTCGAGTCTGCTGCTCGCTAATTTGGTATCAGAGGTAACCGCGTGGTTGGAATGGGCCAATCACGCGGCCCTCACATATACAGGGGGTACTGTAAATGTTCTACACGCTAACCGCTAACCCGGCTGTCGACATGACGGTTTCGAGCTCTCCGCTCGAGCCCGATGAGAACGTCCGCACCGGCTCGGCCAGCTACACGGCTAACGGCAAGGGCCTCGACGTGTCCTTCGCCTTTAAGAAGATGGGCGTCGACACCGTCGCGCTCGGCTTCTTCGCTGGCTTCACGGGCAAGTTTATCGTCGAGGAGGTCATGAACCTGGGTTGCCTGTGCCGCCCGGTCTGGACCGACGGCATCACGCGTATCAACACCTACGTCAACGATGGCCAGCACGAGTACGGCATCCTCAACCCCGGTGCTCCTATTACGCCGCAGCACCAGGAGGAGCTCTACAACATCCTGGACACCGCGGGCGATCTTGAGTGCCTGATCGTCTCCGGCTCCGTGCCTCCCAAAGCTACGCCCGACTTCCTGGCTCAGGTCATGGAGCACGCTCAGGCCCGTGGCGCCGATGTCGTCCTGGACCTGTCCTCCGACAAGCTCAAGGAGCTCGCTCACAAGAAGCCGCTGCTCATCAAGCCGAACCATCACGAGATGAAGGCTATCTTCGGCGTGCCGGTCGACACCGACGACGAGGTCCGCGTTGCCATGAAGATGGCTCACGATGCGGGCGTTCAGAACGTGCTGCTCACCCGTGGTAGCCGTGGCGACGCCTACTTCTCCAACGGAGAGGACATTTGGTACGCCAAGCGTGAGTTCAACATCAAGCTGGTCTCTTCCGTCTGCGCCGGCGACTGCACCCTCGCTGCGTTCCTGCACAAGTGGTACAGGGATCGCGACAACGTCGAGGAGGCCATGAAGCTCGCTATGGCCACCGGCGCCAACGTCGCTGAGTCCGTCGGCATCGGCGACTTCGGTCACGTTGACGAGTACAGCAAGCGCGTTGCTGTCCGCAAGCTCGATCGTCAGTAATCGAAACGCGACATATTCGTGCGCATGCGGCGCCCCGGTTTCGGCTGGGGCGCCTTTTTGTTCCGCCACGGGGGAGAGGAGTCCTTCCGTACTTCATCGCTTCCACACCGTTCACCGAGTTGTCCTAGCCTTTTACCGATGCGTGGAATATACTTTCATTAACACGTTGCCTTGTGAAAGGAACATTCATGATTTACACGCTCACTGCAAATCCCGCCATTGACTACAACATCACCTGCGACGGTCTTGCTGCCAACACCGTCACGCGTACCCGCAACGCCGTCTACACGCCCAACGGCAAGGGCCTCAACGTCTCGTTTACGCTCGACCACTACGGCGTCGACACCACGATCCTGGGCTTTTTCGCCGGTTTCTCGGGCGAGTTTATCGTTAAGGGCGCCGAGGCCCTGGGCGTGCCCGTCAAGCCCGTGTGGACCGACGGCATCACGCGCGTCAATGTGTTCCTCAACGCCGGCCCCGACACCGAGTACAACATGGTCAACGCCGGTGCCGCCATCAACGAGGCCAACGAGCGGGAGATGTTTGAGCTCATCGATTCGCTCGATGACATGACCTGCCTGGTCATCAGCGGCTCGCTGCCTCCCAACACTTCCGAGGGCTTCCTGGCCGAGGTCCTGCGCCGCGTCAAGGCCAAGGGGGCCGAGTTCGTGCTCGATATCTCGAGCCATCAGCTGGCAGACCTCATTGCCATGGAGCCGCTGCTGATTAAGCCCAATGACGACGAGCTGCTCGATATCTTTGGCATTAAGGTAAGCGGCGGCGACGATGAGTCCGTCAAGGGTGCCATGGCCGAGCTGCACGCCAAGGGCGCTAAGAACGTGCTGCTGACGCTCGGCGGCGCCGGTGCGTACTTCTCCAACGGCGAGCACATCTGGTTTGCCAACCGTACTTTTGAGGTTAAGCTGCTGTCGACGGTGTGCGCCGGCGATTCTTCGCTGGCCGCCTTCCTGTCCGTGTGGCACGACGCCCCGGAGCGCGTCGAGGACGCCCTGCGTCTCTCGATGGCCACCGGCGCTAACGTGGTCGAGTGCCCCGGTCTGGGCGACTTCGCCAAGGTCGATGAGTATCAGAAGGGTATTGCAATCCGTCAGGTTTGCTAGTTCCGGCACCTTGCCTGAATAGTTCAATTATTTCGCATCCGTCTTAGACCAGGACGGATGCGTTTTTGTTTATCGGACTTGCGTGTGCAGTGGAGGCTGTTTCTTGCTAGACTTCTTGCAGACGCAATCGATAGCCAATTTGATAGTCGCAGGAGGCCATAGGCATGTGCAATGTTTCGCTCAACGGTACGCAGCCGACCGATGCCTCTATCCGTGTCCTGCGTGCGCTTGAGGCAGCAGGTCTTGAGGCTTGGTACGTGGGTGGTTGGGTACGTGATGCGCTGATGGGATGCCCCAGCCACGATGTCGACATGTGCTGCAGCGGCCTGTGGCTGGAGTCCAAGGCGGCACTCGAGGCCGCCGGCATTGCGGTAGTTGAGTCGGGCATTAAATTTGGCGGCATTACGGCTATTTGCGATGGCGAGCGCATTGAGGTCACCACCTATCGCCTGGACGGCTTCTATACCGACGGTCGTCATCCTCAGAGTGTGGAGCGCGCCGCTTCGCTTGAGGACGATCTGGCGCGCCGCGACTTTACCGTCAATGCCATGGCGTGGCATCCCGAGCGCGGCCTTGTCGACCGCTACGATGGCCAGGGCGACCTAGACCGCAAGCTGATTCGTGCCGTCGGAGATGCCAAGCGCCGCTTTAACGAGGATGCCCTGCGCATGCTGCGTGCGGTGCGTTTTGCCTGCCGCCTGGACTTTGTGATTGAGCCCGAGACCAAGTGTGCCCTTGCCGAGTGCGCGCCGCTGCTCGATGCCGTGGCGCGCGAGCGCGTGGGTATTGAGCTCGAGGGCATTCTATCGACCGGCCACGGGGGAGACGCGATGCTGCGCTACCCCGAGCTCATCTGCGCCGCCGTGCCCGAGCTTGCGCCGGCTCGTGGGTTTGACCAGCGCAGTGTCTATCATGCGTTTAACGTCTACGAACATATCGCCCGCGTGCTGACGGTGGCAGGGGAGCTGGCGCTGTGCGATGGCGTGGCGCCTTCGCCGAGCTTAATGTGGGCAGCGTTTTTGCATGACGTCTCCAAGCCCGATTGCTTTACGGTCGATCACGCCGGCAGCGGCCACTTCTACGGTCATCCCGAGCTCGGCGCCAAGAAGGCGCGCGTCATTATGGATCGCCTGGCGCTCTCGCACGATTTGGTGCGCGATGTGTGCCTGCTCATCAAATACCATGACAAGCCGCTGCGCCCCGAGCGCTCCTGCCTGCTCAATATGATGCGCGCGCTTTCGGGCGAGGGCGTCGACACGCCGCGTCTGATGGACGAGCTCATGGATCTTAAGCGTGCTGACACACTTGGTAAGGCCCCGTCGTGCTTCTATTACGTCGAGACGATTGAGGAGATGCGCGCGATGGCGCACGAGCTGCTGAAGGCGGGGGAGCCCTATACGCTCAAGATGCTCGCCATTAACGGCGGCGACCTGATCCGCGCCGGTGTGAAGCCGGGGCCCGAGCTAGGCCAGCTACTCAACTCCGCCCTCGACGCCGTGATCGAAGACAACATTTCCAACGAGCGCGAAGCTCTTTTGGTCCATCTCAACTTGAATTAGCTACCCAGTTTACCTGCGCGTTCCATAACCTGCCGACAATTTTTTCGGCAATTTGGAATTTCTTCTTGCGCTGATGTTTTTTGTCCCGTAATATATGTCCTCGCAGCACGGCAGTGCAGATGTCATGTGGCCCGTTCGTCTAGCGGTTTAGGACGCCGCCCTCTCAAGGCGGAGATCACCAGTTCGAATCTGGTACGGGCTACCACTTCTTTTCTGCTGAGGTCTATGGCCCGTTCGTCTAGCGGTTTAGGACGCCGCCCTCTCAAGGCGGAGATCACCAGTTCGAATCTGGTACGGGCTACCACGCATCTGATACCCGGTCTTCCCATGGAAGGCCGGGTTTTTTATTTTCAAACAACCGTCTGCAATTCCCGTTTGAACCAGAGCTTTGCGTTCTGCCTATGGCCCTTACGGGTACAATAACCAAGATATTTTGACTGTTAGAAGGAGTCTCATGATGGAGTCCTCTCAGCATACGTCTAAGCCCCAGGTCGAGGTTGAGGCCTCGGGCGGAGATGACAATAAGAGCGCACGCCGCGGCGCCATCTTTATCGGCGTCGTGCTGGTGGGTTATATCGTCTATCTGGTGGTAACCGGGCAGATGGGGCAGTTCTGGGCCGCTATGTCGAGCGTCCAGGCGCCATGGCTCGTTATCGCGTGTCTTTGCATGTTCATGTATCTGTTCTTTGGCATTGTGGCCTATGCGATCGCCGTTTGGCTCGACCCTTATTCGCCCGTCGGCATTCGCGACCTGATCTCGGTCGAGGCGAGCGGTATCTTCTTTGGCAACCTGACGCCCATGATGATGGGCTCTACGCCCGCCCAGATTTACCGCCTGACCAAGGCAGGCCAAAATGTCGGCGAGGCCGGTGCCACGCAGTTCACGCGCTTTATCGTGTATCAGTTTGGCCTCGTTGCCTGGGGCGCCATTCTGCTGCTTGCCCGAATGCCGTTTTTCGCCGAGCGCTATGGCGACATGACGCTGCTGTGCGTCTTTAGCTTTGGCGGTCACTGCTGCATTCTGCTTGGCATCTTTGCCGTCGCGCTCATGCCTAAGACCGTCACGCGCGTCGCGCACTGCATTATCAATTGGCTCGAGCGAATGGGCGTCTCGGCCACCAAGATTGAGGGCTGGCGTACGTTTGTCGACGGCGAAATCTACTCTTTCTCCGAGAAGTTCAAGCTTTCAGCCGGCCACTTTTCGTCCATGCTGCTCACGGTGGTCATCACCATGATGCAGCTCGCGTTTTTCTACCTCGTGCCGTATTTCCTGATGCTTGCCTTTGGCCACCACGAGGTCGACTTTTTCTCGGTCATGGCCGCGAGCGCCTTTGTCCAGCTGTTGAGCTCTGCGGTCCCCTTGCCCGGTGGAACTGGTGGCGCTGAGGGCGGCTTTGCATTGTTCTTGGGTCATTTCTTTGGGTCGGCTTCGACCGCCGGCTATCTGCTGTGGCGCCTCATTACGTTTATTGCGCCGACCATTTTGGCTGCGCCCCTGTTGGGCCTTAAGAGCGCCCACAACGAGAGCATCCATGCGCGCTGGGATCGCGTGATGCGCAAACTCGGCCGCACGCCTCAGACGCCCTCTGCGCCCACTAAGCCGCACCCCACGAATGCTGTTACCGTTGATCCCAAGAAGCACGCTCAGAAGGCTTCTGGGACCGCTAAGCCGGCTCATAAAGCCTATGTGCGCCAGACAGGCGACGGTATTCGCGTATCTCCGTCGGCACTCAATAAGAAGAAGCACCCTAAGTCGCAGTAGGGCAGTCGTGCGTTCTTCATATTGCCGGGCTTTTTTGTGCCGGATGGGGGATAATCCTCTTACGTAGATAATCTCTCATCTGTTGATGAATGCCCGCATATCGAAGGGACACGCCCATGGCCACCAGCAAACCGCGTATTGATCGCCGCATCGTTCGCAGCCGCAATGCCATCCTTTCCGCTTTCGAGCGCCTGCTCATGGAAAAGCCGCTGGCAGACATTACGGTGAGTGCCATCGCGCGCGAGGCCAATGTCGACCGCAAGACCTTTTACGTTCACTTTGGTACGGTCGACGGCCTGCTCGATGCCATTGCCGTCGATGTGGTGGAGATGATTGTCGACTCGGTCGAGAAAACGCTTGCTTCAATGGACGGTGACACCAACGAGCGCGCCCTGGGAGCGGCGGCGACCTTCTTTAAAACCGTTAACGAGGCGTTATGCAACAACCTGGTGCTCAATCGTCAGCTGATCGAGAACATTCCGCTCGATGATTTTATGGCTCGTCTTCGTGCACCTCTCGAGCACGAGATTGCCGAGCGCAATCTGCTGCCCCAAGGCCTTAAGGATGAGATGTTCGACTACTATCTGGCGTTTTTGCTGTCAGGCATTATCGGTATCTATCGCACGTGGGCGCTGTCTGACGGCTCGGTTCCTATTGAGCGCGTCTCTGAGGTCGCCAACGACCTGACTCTCAATGGCCTGTCGAGTCTGGAATCTCGCTTGGATTAGGCCTAATTGGGCTCGTCGGCGTGGAAATTCCTGTTCATGAAGTTCTCCGGCGCCTTGTAGACCTCGCCGCGTAGGAGCTGTAGCCTGAGGATCCTTAAAAGAAAGTCCAGTTTATCCTTCCCACTCCAATTGGGAATCCTCCGATGCGCCTTCGCACGCTTGCATGACCTCGATACCATGCGATCGTGCGAACTCGACGAGCTCTACGTTGCGGGCGTTTATGGTGCCGAAGGCGGCGGGGCACACGATAAGACGCGCGCAGTGGACGAGGAGCTCTTTGGCGCGGGCTATGGTTTTATCCCCGATCGGCTCGAAGGCGCGCTCGGCCACGCATTCCGCCGCTAGATCGCGCGCAAGCTCGCAGTCGATGTCCCCTTCGTGCAGAACGCCCGCGTAGAACGCCTTGCCCTGCCGGATGAGCTGGCGAAACACAGCCGACCCCGTACCTGCGCCGGCGATGACGAACGTGTGCGCATCGCCGTGCGGGCGTCCAATTTCCACGCTGCCGAAGCGCTCGTTGAAGGTGCCATGTTGAAGGCCGTAGAGCTCGCCAATCGTCTCGCGCGTGAATATGTCCTCGGGTGCGCCGGCGCGGAAGACCCGGCCGTCCTTCACGCAAATCACCTTGTCGGCGCTTTTCTGCGCGAGCTCGAGTTCGTGGATGGACATGATGACAGCCACATTCCGCGATTTCGCAAGGTGGCGAAGTATTCGCAGCAGGTCGATCTGGTAGCGGATATCGAGATACGACGTTGGCTCGTCGAGCACGAGCACACGCGGATCCTGTGCGATGGCGCGTGCGAGCATGACGCGCTGGCGTTGCCCGTCGCTTATCTGCATGAAGTCGCACTCGGCGAGCTCTTCCATATGTGCGGTTTTCATGGCCTCGTCGACCCGACTATGGTCGTTAGGCGAGAGTGCGCCCATTCGCCCGGTGTAGGGATGTCTTCCCGCCTCTACGATATCGCGGCAGGTGAGGAGCTCGGTCCGGGGGCGATCTGTCAGCATAACGGCAAGGTTCCTTGCGAACTCCGCCGTCTTCCATCGGGAAATCTCCCGCCCGTCGAGCTCGACCGCGCCGGCAAGCGGTGCCAGATGGCGTGTGATGGTTTTCAAGATGGTCGACTTGCCCGAGCCGTTCGGCCCGATGAGCGCCACGACATCGCCCGGGCGAACCTCCAGATCGACGCCTTCGACTACGACCTTCTTGTCGTAGCCCGCCGACAGGTCGCTTATGCGGAAAAGCGGCGCTCCGTCAGCCTGCGTTTCGACCGGAGTTTCGAGGTTCGGCTCCGCTCGGAGGAGGCGTTCCTCGCGCAGTTCCGCACGAGCCGAAAGTGCCTTCTGGCGCTTTCGTGCGAGCTCAGGACTGTCTAAGCATGGAATGTCCCCTCCGAGCGTTTTGGGCCGCGGCGCGAATTCTCCCATCTACCTCACCCGCTTCTTCAACATGAGCGCGATAACCACCGGCGCGCCGAAGATGGCGGTGACAGCGCTGATGGAAAGTTCGACAGGAGAGAACAGTGTGCGCGCGATCAAATCGCAGCCCGCGCAGAAGATGGCGCCTCCCAAGAAGCACGCAGGAATCACGCGGATGGGCTTCGACGACTTTAGCACCGACTTCACGAGATGCGGAACCGCAATGCCTACGAACGACACCGGACCAGCGAACGCGGTCACGCAGGCGGAGAGCATGCTCGCTAGAAGGACGAGCGCCACGCGGAAGCGTGCGACGTTCACGCCGACGCTTTTCGCGTAGGCTTCTCCCAGCTGGAAGGCGGAAAGGGGCTTCGATATCGCGAATACGCATGCGCTTACGGTGATCACCACGACCGTGATGACCGCGACGTCGTCCCAGCTCGAACCCGAGAAGCTACCCAAAGACCAGTTGTGCAGGTTCACGATGGACTGGTCGTCGGCGAAGGCGATGAGGAAGTTCGTCGCCGCCGAGCAGATGTATCCCACCATGACGCCCGCCACGATGAGCATGGCCATGGAACTTATGCGCCGTGCAATGAGGAGCACGAAACCGATGGTGATAAGCGAGCCCAGAAACGCTGCGGCCACCATGGCCGGCGAGGACATGGCCTGGTTTGCGCCCAGAAGTACGATCATCGTAAGCGCGACGACGAACTTTGCGCCCGAGGAGACGCCCAAGATGAACGGGTCGGCGATGGGGTTGTTGAAAAACGTCTGCAGCAGGAACCCGGAGAGCGAAAGTGCCCCGCCGAGAAGCACGGCTGAAAGTACGCGCGGCAGTCGAATCTCCCAGATGACCTGGCTTTCCATGGAATTGGCCGCGCCGCCCGAAAGGATGCCGGGGATGTGGTCTGCGGGCACGAGCACGCTCCCGATGCACAGGTTGGTCCCGATGAGCACGATGAGGGCAACAGCGAGCAGCGCCGTCACGACGCGACACCGCGCGGCGCGCCCCGATTCGTCGTATGCCATGGAAAGTCGGCTTCTCATGGTGCTAGCCGAGCTTCCTCAGATAATGGAAGTCGCTCGTGTCATCGCCGGTGAACGCCCCGTGCAGCTCGTCGATAATGTCGGCGGTAGAAGTCATCTGCTGGTACATGTCGGCGCTTGTGACCCAGACGTTGCCGTTCTTCACGGCTTTGAACTGCGACAATAGCGCGTTTTTGCCTTCGAAGTCGTTCAAGGTGGCAACCGATTCGTCGATGGTGCCGTTGTAGACGATGATGTCGGCATCCTTCGCTGTCGCGTAGAAGCGCTCCATTTCGAGCGTTACTGACGAACCTGACGTCGACGCCGTCTGCGCGTCATCGAGCGCGTAGCTGCCGCCTGCAAGCTCGATCATCTGCGCCACGTAGTCGCCCGCCCGCCGCGTGACGGCGGCCCCGTTCGAGTTAATGTAGAAATACGCCACGGTTTTACCTGACGACGCGAGCCCCGACGTTTGCTCGACGCGGGCCTTCTGCTCGTTGAACAGGTGCGTGGCCTCGTCTTCCTTGTCGAACAGGACGCCGAAAAGCTTAATCCACTCGACGCGCCCGAGTGCTTTGGGCTCGCTCGACGACTGTTCGGTGAGCACGACGAGCCCGAGCTTCTGCAGCTTTTCCTTCACATCGGGCGTGTGGTTGATCATGGTGTTCTCGATGGCGAGCGTGCAGCCCGAGGCCGATATTCGCTCGTAGTCGGGCGCGCTGTACTTGCCGCCGTAGGCGATCGCCCCACTTCCGAGCGCGCTTTTGAAGCCCGCGACCGAGCAATCGTCGGCTTTCGTGCCCGACATTAAGATATTGTCGTTCGCATCGAGCGCGTCGACCAGGCACATCGTCGCCGACGACACGAGGTACACCTTGTCGGCGGGGCGCCTTATGACCGCGATGTCGGAGCTTAACCCATCAGGTACCTTCGCATCTTGCGGCACCACGAGGAAGCGCTCCCCGTTCGAAACGCAGATAAGCCGCAGGCCGCCTTCGAACTCGTCGACAGTGAAGTGCTCGGCGTATTCAAGCTGAAGCGCTCCCGTCGGCTCCCAGCCGCAGCCCAAATCGGCGTTGTGGAAGTCGGCCGCGGCGCTTGAAGCCGTTCCCGCAGGGGAGCCGCCGCTTGCATCGTCGCCCGATTTCTCCTTCATGGTGGATGAGTCGAAGTGGAGCGTGTAGTCGATGGTGTGCGGCGTCGACATGGCGACGGTCTCGGCCGACACGGCGATGTCCTCGTTGAGCGTGACGGGTATCTCGAACGTGGAGTTGCCGCCGTCGTTTACGGGCGCGTAGTCCACGCCGTCGACGGTCATCTTGTCGTAGTTCGAACTCGACCAGGTGATGGTCGCGGTGTAGGTGTCGCCATCCTTCACAATTGTGGTGGGTGAGGCGATGCTTGCGCGCCCTGACCCGCCGGAAAGCGAGACGCTCACCGTGTATTCCTGAGAGCCCGCCGTGCCACCGGTCGCGTTCGGGCTCGCACTGCACCCCGCGAAGGGAAGCGCGAGCAGGACGACGAGAACGCAGGCGATCGCGCGCGCCGCGATGCTGTGGAGCTTCCTGTTTTCCCCCTTGGGAAGAATCGACCGCATGGCGTTACTTCAGTGCGTCGGCGCGCAGATCGACGCCGGCGGATTCGAACACAAGTGTGCGGTCGTACCACTGCTCTTTTCTAATACTCCACGCGGCACAGGCGGTGTCCTCGTCGAGCGCATCAACGGGCACGTCGTAGGTGTACTTGCCTTCCGCGTTTTCCACATAGGGGATGAAGTCGGCCTCGCTCGCGGCGGCAGCCTCGTCGCCCGTGCCCATGAAGAGCTTGCCGTAGCCCGTGCCGGAAAGCGTCATCACGCAGTGCATGGAGCCGTTTTCCACGATGAGCTGGGCGTCCACGATCCTGAACATGTTCGAGCTGGAATCTACGGTGATTGGATAGGTGCCGTCGGCCACCTTGTCGGCGGTGATGGGGGCAGCGCTTGCGCCCGCGGGCGCATCGGCCGCCTGTTCGGTCTTTTCCTGGGAATCGGCATCGCTTGCCTTTGCGCTGTCGATTGAATTTCCGGCGCAGCCGGCGAGCGAGAACGCGCAAAGCGCCGCCGACAGGGCGAAGACGAGGGTTTTCTTCAACATGGAGGGGGTTCCTTTCAATCGCTTCGACCGCCCGTGCCGTGCGGTGGGCGGTCGGGATGCGAATGCAACGGGCATGCGTCGTCAGTCGGGGAAAGGCGCATGCCCGTTGCACGGGGACGCGACCGGCGCCCCCGTGCGCGGCGAGTTTACAGCTTGGCGATGGCGTCGTCCACGTGCGAGACGTAGATGTCGTCGACCGCGACGTTCTGTCCCAGACCCTGGAGCAGGCACGTCACTTCGAAGCCGGCGGCCACGAACTTCGCAGCCCAGCTGTCGGGGTCGGTCTCGTCTGCCATGTCGTTGTTCGCGTGGTCGCCCGCGACCACCATGAACGGCGCGAGCACGGCCTTCTTGTAGCCTGCGGCGCTCGCGGCGGCGATAACATCCTCGCAGGTCGGTTCAGCCTCGACGGTGCCGACGAAGAACTGCGTCAAACCCTCGTTCTTGAACACTTCCTGCATCTTGGCATAGTCGGCGTTGGAATCGGCTTCGGTGCCGTGGCCCATGAGGCACAGCGCCGTCTCGCCGTCGTCGAAGGACGCCATGTTCTCCTTAATGGCTGCGGCCACCTTTTTGTAGTCGTCGTCGGAGGTGAGCAGCGGGTCGCCGAGCGAGATCTTGTCGAACTTGTCGGCGTACTTGTCGAGCTCGTCTTTCACGTCGGCGTATTCCAGGCCAGCCATGAGATGCGTCGGCTGCACGACGATTTCCTTCACGCCGTCTTCCACGCAGCGGTCAAGCGCCTCGGTCATGTTGTCGATCGTGATGCCGTCGCGCTTCTTCAGCTTGTCGATGATGATCTGCGCGGTGAAGGCGCGGCGGATGTCGAAGTCCTGCCAGTACTTCTCGCGGATAGCGTCTTCGATGGCGCCGATGGTGATGTGGCGCGAGTCGTTGTAGCTCGTGCCGAAGCTCGTGACGAGGATGACCGGCTTCGCGGCCTTCTCCTTTTCACTAGATTTCTCGGAACTCGCGGAGGTGTTGGAGCAGCCCGCGAGCGCGACTCCGGCGAGCGCGACGGCTCCGGTTGCTGCGGCGCCCATGAAGCCGCGGCGTGACATCTGGTCGGACATGGTTTTTCCTTTCCTCGGTTTGCCGGTCCCCCGGCGACAGTTGCTTGTCGGCACAAGCGAAAGAAAAGCGCACCCCTCGGGGTTCACAAGGAGCTAACGCCACGGCGATGCCGTGAGGAAAAGGCGAAGCAGTCTGGCTTGGGGCGCGAGGCGGTTCGCCCGCGCGTCCTATACAGTAATGTCCCTTGCCCAGGATTCCCACCTGGTTCCCTCCGCAAGCCAGCGCGGGCTGTGCAGGCGCCGCGCCGGTCATTTCCTTTTATCCGATTGTCATATGCTCGTTGCCGAAACTTTTACTATGATAGTGGGCACTTGTGAACGTGTCAAAGCCAGCGCGGGCGGCATTGCGCCTCCTGCCTGCGTATTTGCGCCGATTGCTGCCGCAGGCGCCGTGTTTTGCCCGCTGCGCGAATGGCGGCGTAAACGGTTGCGATGAGAAACGGGAAGGGAAGGCTCGGATGATTCATATCGTTGGCGCAGGCTCGGGCGCCGCCGACCTTATCACGCTGCGCGGGGCGCGCCTTCTGCGCGCGGCCGACGTAGTCGTTTGGGCGGGAAGCCTTGTGAATCCCGAGCTGCTCGCCGAGTGCAAGGAATCCTGCGTCGTCTACGACAGCGCGCACATGACCTTGGAGGAAGTGCTCGACGTGATGTGCGCGGCAGATGCGCGGGGCGAGGAAGTGGTGCGCCTGCACACGGGCGACCCGTGCCTGTACGGCGCCATCCAGGAGCAGATGGACGCGCTCGACGCGCGCGGCATGGACTACGAGGTGGTGCCCGGCGTGTCGAGCTTTTGCGGTGCCGCGGCGGCGCTTCGCCAGGAATACACGCTGCCGGGAATCAGCCAGTCGGTCGTGATCACGCGGCTTTCCGGACGTACCCCCATGCCCGCGGGCGAGGGCATGCGCACCATGGCGGAAAGCGGCTCGACTATGGTCATCTTCCTGAGCTCGGGTATGCTCGCCGAGCTTTCCGCCGAGCTTTTGGGCGCGGGCCGCAGCTCCGACGAGCCGGCGGCGCTCGTGTACAAGGCGACCTGGCCTGAGGAGCGCGTGGTGCGCTGCACAGTGGGCACGCTCGCCGATGCGGGCGCGCGAGAGGGCATCGACCGCACGGCGCTCGTGGTGGTGGGCCGCGTGCTCGGAGTTCGCGGTGGGCTTGCGCACAACGGCGCGCAAGCGGAGTCGTACGAGCGCAGCAAGCTTTACGACCCTTCGTTTGCCACGGGGTATCGGAAGGCGAGCAGCTAGCGTGGCCTTCGAGCACTACATATATACCGGGACGACCCGCCTGCGCTGCGGCTACACCACGGGGAGTTGCGCCGCGCTTGCGGCGAAGGCGGCCTGCGAGATGCTTTTGTCACGAAAGCCCGTCGGCCGCGTGTCGATCGTCACCCCCGGCGGGCTGCCCGTCGAGGCGAACGTGGTCGACGCATGTATCGGCGAGGGGTGCGCCCAGTGCGCCGTGCGAAAGGACGCAGGCGACGATGCAGATGTGACCGACGGCGTGCTCGTGTACGCGCGCGTGGAACATGCGGGGTCGGGCACGGGCGCTGCGGGCAGCAAGGGCGCGCCCGCGCGCGAATCGGAAGTTTCCGTCGATGGCGGCGTGGGCGTGGGGCGCGTGACGTTGCCCGGGCTCGAGCAGCCGGTGGGGGCGGCCGCCATCAACGCGACGCCGCGCGCGATGATCACTTCGGCGGTGCGCGAGGTGTGTGCCGCGCACGGCTTTTCTGGAAATATTGCTGTGACGATTTCGGTACCCGAGGGTGTTGCCCTTGCCGAAAAGACCTTCAACCCGCACCTGGGGATAGAGGACGGCATTTCCATCCTGGGCACGACGGGCATCGTCGAGCCGCGCAGCCTTGCTGCCTTGCGCGACAGCATCGAGCTCGAGATCCGGCAGCATGCGGCTATGGGGCGGCGCGGAGTCGTGCTCACGCCCGGCAACTACGGCGGGCAGTTCATCTCGGGGCATTTCCACCTAAACGGTGCGCCGGTGGTCTTCATCTCCAACTTCGTGGGCGATGCGATTGATTGCTGCGTTCGCGAGGGATTTACCAATGTCCTTCTTGTGGGACACATCGGCAAGCTGGTGAAGGTTGCGGGCGGCATCATGGACACCCATTCGCGTACCGCCGACTGCCGCGCGGAGATTCTGGCCGCCCACGCGGCCTTGGCCGGCGCTGGCGCGAAGACCGTGCGCGATATCATGTCGTCGGTCACGACCACGGCGGCGCTTGAGGTAATCGAGGCCGCCGGCGTGGGGGACGCTGCGCGCGCCTCGCTCGCTGTGGCAATCGAGGACAGGTTGCGCCGCCGCGCGGCGGGCGGATGCGACATCGCCGCGGTCGTGTTCGACGCCGAGCGCCGCGAGCTTTTCCGCACGTCGGGCGCCGATGCAGTTATCGGGGAATTGGGGGCGACGTATGAGTAAAGGCGTGCTGTACGGGGTGGGCACGGGGCCTGGCGACCCCGAGCTGCTCACGATCAAGGCCGTCCGCACAATCGAATCGTGTCCGGTCATCGCCGCACCGCAGACGGCGGACGGGGCCATGGTCGCGCTCGACATCGTACGCGGTGCCGTCGACCTTACAGGCAAGACGGTGATCCCCGTGCGATTCTCGATGACGCGCGACGTCGAGCGCCGCGCGGCCGAGCATGCCTCGCTTGTTCGCGAGCTTGTCGCGCACCTGGATGCTGTCCGCGACGTCGCGCTGCTGAACCTGGGGGACCCGAGCATCTACGCCACATTCCAGCGCATAGCGCCCGACGTGCGCGCCCGCGGGTTCGAGGCGCGCGCTATTCCCGGCGTGCCGAGCTTCTGCGCGGTCGCCGCGGCGCTCGAGCGCGACCTCACGCCCGAGATGTCGTCGCCTCTGCACATCGTGCCCGGCGGCTACGATGACGTGCGCCGCGCAATCGGCTGGCCGGGGGCGAAGGTGGTCATGAAGGCGCGCCGCTCGCTTGCGGACACGAAGCGCATCCTTCGCGAGGAGGGCGCCTTCGGCGGTGCCGAGCTCGTAGAGGACTGTGGGCTTCCGGGCGAGCGCGTGTACTGCTCGCTCGACGATGTGCCCGATCGGGGCAGCTACTTCTCGACGATGGTGGTGCGCTAGATGAGGGTTTCCTGCATAGCGTTCACTGAGAGGGGGTATGCGTTGGCGGAGCGCACCGCACGCGCGCTTTCCGATTGCGCGCAGACAGGTGAAGATGACCCTGGCTGGGACGTTTCCGTTTCGCGCGGGTTCGGCGAGGGGAAGGCCGACCTGCGCGCATGGACGGCGCTCGCGTGGGAAGCGTCGGACGCGCTTCTGTTCGTGGGCGCGGCGGGCATCGCCGTGCGGGCGATCGCGCCGCATGTCGCCTCGAAGGCAAGCGATTCCGCGGTTGTGGCGATCGACGAGGCGGGGCGCTTTGCCGTCCCGCTTTTGTCGGGGCATTTGGGCGGTGCGAACGAGCTTGCGCAAACTGTGGCACGCGCGGCAGGGGCCATCCCCGTCATCACCACGGCGACCGACGTCCGCGGCGTGTGGGCGGTGGATACGTGGGCGCGCTGTGCGGGGCTCGCCGTTTCGAATCCCGAGGCCATCAAGCGAGTGTCGGCGCGGCTGCTTTCGGGCGGGCGCGTGGCGCTCTATTCCGACATGCCGATTTCGGGACAGCCGCCTGAGGGGGTTGACATTGCGTCCGACCGCGCTCGGGCCGATATCGTCGTGTCGCCGTTCGCTGGCGCGAATGCAGGTGCGTCCGTTCGCGCAGCGGAGACGACGGGCGATGTCGTGCCCGCCGGTGAGGCGGGGAAGCCGGCGGGCGTGCGGGCGCAGGCGCCTGCGCCCGAGCCGCTTCGCCTTGTCGTGCCCTGCATCGTTGCGGGCATAGGGTGCCGTCGCGGTGCGTGCGCCGAAGCGATCGGGGAGGCGTTTCTTCTCGCGTGCGGGCAGGCGGGTATCTCGCCTTCGGCCGTGCGCGAGGCGGCGACGATCGACGTGAAGGCGCACGAGGAGGGTCTGCTCGCCTTCTGCCGCGCGCGCAAGATTCCGCTTGCGACGTATTCCGCAGAGGAGTTGTCGCAGGTCGAAGGCAGCGTTTCGCCATCTGATTTCGTGCGTGCGACGGTGGGGGTCGACAATGTGTGCGAGCGCGCGGCGCTCGCGGGCGGGGGCAAACTTATCTTCCCGAAGCTCGCTCACGGCGGCGTGACCGTCGCGTTTTCCAAGGTAACTATCGAACTTTCGTATAAGGAGCGGTGATGGGAAAGCTCTTCGTGGTGGGGATCGGCCCGGGCGGCCCCGACGGCATGACGATTGCGGCTCGGCGCGCGCTCGAGGCGGCCGACATCGTTGTGGGGTACACGAAATACGTGGAGCTCGCGCTCGCCGCCGTGCCCGACGCGGCGCATCTCGCGACGCCGATGATGCACGAGGTCGAACGGTGCCGCCTGGCGCTTTCGCGCGCGCAGAGCGGAGAAGCCGTGGCGCTCGTGTGCAGCGGTGACGCGGGCGTGTACGGCATGGCGAGCCCCGTGCTGGAGCTTGCGGAGGACTACCCCGATGTAGACGTGGAAGTTATCGCCGGGGCCACCGCGGCTCAGAGCGGGTCGGCGGTGCTCGGCGCCCCGCTTGCCCACGACTTCGCGGTCGTGTCGCTCTCCGACCTGCTCACGCCGTGGGAGGTCATCGAGCGCAGGCTCGCTGCCGTGGCGAGCGCCGACTTCTGCATCTGTTTGTACAACCCGCGCAGCAGAAAGCGCGCCGACAGGCTCTCGCGCGCGGCGAAGATTATGCTCGAATGGAAGGCCCCCGACACGCTCTGCGGCTGGGTACGCAACATCGGGCGCGAGGGGCAGCAGTCGGGCATGTGCAGGCTCTCCGAGCTGGGGGAGTTCGACGCCGACATGTTCACCACCGTGTTCGTCGGCAACGCGGACACGAAGCGCGTAGGCGGCCGTATGGTCACGCCGCGCGGGTATCGGGAGATTCCATGCGAAAGGTAACGATCATCGGGGCGGGGCCCGGAAACCCCGACTTGCTCTCGCGAGCGGCGCTCGACGCGATCGACATCGCCGACGTGGTCATCGGCGCTCATCGCGCGCTTGTCGGCATCGACGTGCCGCCCGACGTGGTGAGATGCGAGCTCGTGAAGACGGCGGACATCGTCGCCGCGCTCACTGATGCGGCGTCGTGGCAGCGCGCCGTGGTCGTGATGACGGGCGATGTGGGGCTGTTCAGCGGCGCGCGCCGCCTGGTGGAGGCGCTCTCCGGCGACGCGCGGGTGGACGTGCGCGTCATTCCCGGCATAAGCTCAGCGTCGTATCTCGCCGCGCGCCTCGCGCGTCCATGGCAGGATTGGCGCTTCGCGAGCGCTCACGGCGTGGCGTGCGACATCGTGGCCGAGGCCGAGCGCGCAGGTGAGCTCTTCCTCGCCACTTCGGGCGGGGAAGACCCCTCGCGGCTTTCGGGCGAGCTTGTGCAGGCGGGCTTCGCGGACGCGCGCGTGACGGTGGCCGAGCGCCTGTCGTACCCCGACGAGCGCATCACCTGCGCGACCGCAAGTGAAATCGCAGGTCAGACGTTCGACGACTTGAACGTGATGCTTATCGAGTTCGCAGGCTGCGCCGGGTCGCCTGCGGGCTCTAGCGCAGTCTCCGAGGCGCCGGCCGGCGCGTCTGCGCCCGCGGCGGCTTCTTTCGCGGCGGACTCTGCGGGCGCATCCCGCGCCGCGAGCTCCCGCTGGCCGTACGCTTCCTCGGGCATTCCCGACGAGCTCTTCATCCGCGGCGACGTTCCCATGACCAAGCAGGAGGTGCGCGCCGTCGCGCTCGCGAAGCTGCGCCTTACCGCGACCGACACCGTGTGGGATGTCGGCGCCGGCACGGGGAGCGTGTCGATCGAGGCGGCGCTCGTCGCGCGAGCGGGGTCGGTATGGGCGGTCGAGCGCAACGCGGCCGGCGTGCGGCTCATCCGAGAGAACGCGGATGCATTCGGGTGCGGCAACGTGCATGCGGTCCCCGGTGTTGCCCCCGAAGCGCTCGCGAAACTGCCCGTCCCCGACGCCGTGTTCGTCGGCGGGAGCGCGGGCGAGCTTCCCTCCATCGTGGAGGCGGCGCTCGAGAAGAACTCGCAGGTTCGCCTGTGCGTCCCATGCGTAACCGTTGAGACGCTCACCGAGGCGTGCGCGCTCCTCTCGGGTTCGCGCTTTAAGGGGTTCGAGGCGTGCCAGGTGTCGGCCGCCCGCGCCGAGGCTGTAGGCTCGCACCATCTTATGAAGGCACAAAACCCCGTGTTCCTCGTCAGCGCGCGTGGTACGGGCGCGGATGCCGAGGAGCTTGCCGATGTCGGGGCGCTTGTTGAGTCGCCTGTCGGGGAGGACCCCTCTACCGAGGGGAAACCATCCGTTGAGGTGGACTCGCTTGCTAACTGCAACGCCGCAGGCGGGGAAGGCGGTGCCCGGTGAGCACGTCCATCCCGCGCTTCATGGTCGCTGCGCCCTCGAGCGGGAGCGGCAAGACGGTCGTCACGTGCGCGCTCCTGCGCGCGCTCGCGCGTCGCGGCCTTGCATGCGCGGCCTTCAAATGTGGCCCCGACTACATTGACCCGCTCTTTCACCGCCGCGTCGTGGGTGCGCGCTCGGGCAACTTAGACGGCTTCTTCGCTGACGCCCCGACGCTGCGCGCCCTGCTCGCACGCGGCGCCGCGGGTGCGGATGTCGCGGTGCTCGAGGGGGTCATGGGCTTCTACGACGGCATGGCGCCCGGCGTGGCCGAAGCGAGCAGCTACCAGGTTGCGCGCGACACGGAAACGCCGGTCGTTTTAGTGGTGAACGGGCGCGGGGCGTCTTTATCGCTCGCCGCCGTAATCCGCGGCATCGCCGAGTTCCTGCCTTGTGCGAACGTGCGCGGCGTCGTGCTGAACAGGACGAGCGCCGCTGCCTGCGCCTACGCGGCGCCTGCGATCGAGAAGCACACGGGCGTCGCGGTTTTGGGGAATATCCCCGCCGACGAGACGTTCTCGCTCGAAAGCCGGCATCTGGGGCTTGTGACCGCCGACGAGGTCGAGCAGCTCTCCGCGCGCATCGACAAGATGGCCGAGCTGGTGGAAAAGAGCGTCGACGTCGACCGCTTGCTCGAAATAGCTGCGACGGCCCCCGATATCCGCGAGGAACCTTACCGGTTGGAGCCGATCGCGGGAGCGCGGCCCATCGTCGGCGTCGCGCGTGACGAGGCGTTCTCGTTCTACTACGAGGAGAACCTGCACGCGCTCGAGGACCTTGGTTGCGAGCTGGCCTTTTTCAGCCCCCTGTGTGATAGCGAGTTGCCCCGGGGGACAAGCGCCCTCTATCTGGGGGGCGGCTACCCGGAGCTCCATGCGCGGCAGCTCTCCGAGAACGCGCCGATGCGCGAGGCGGTGCGGCGCGCGGTGGAATCCGGCATGCCGACGGTCGCCGAATGCGGTGGGTTTCTGTACCTGCAGCGCGAAATCGCCGATAGCGAGGGGCGGCGCTGGCCTGTTGCGGGCGCCCTTGAGGGCGCAAGCGAGAACGGGGGAAGGCTGTCCCATTTCGGGTACGTGGAGCTCACTTCCCAACGCGACGGGCTCTACGGGCCGCGCGGCACACGCATCCGCGCGCACGAGTTCCACTACTGGCAGTCCACCTGCCCGGGCGGCGACTTCTGGGCGCAGAAGCCCCGGCGCGACAAGGGCTGGCCGTGCATGTCGACCACCCCGTCCCTGGTTGCGGGCTTCCCGCATGTGTACTATCCTGCGAACCCCGACGTTGCGCGCGCGTTCGCGTCTGCCGCGGCGTCGTTTGCAGAGAGGAGACGGCATGGCTGAAGCAACCGAAACCGCGCTTGCCTGCATCCGCGAGGAAGTCGAGCGCGCGTTCTCGTCGGCGCCGGGCGCCGTGCTCGAAGCCACGCTCTCCCGGATCGAGCCCGCAGACGAGTGCGCCCGCGCCGCCGCGTACGCCGCGTGGGACTCCATCGCGCACCCCTTGGGGGGATTGGGCGACTTTGAAGACGCCGTCGCGTGTATCGCCGCAGCTCAGGGGAGCGCCGAGGTGGCCGAGTTTCCCCGTGCGCTCGCGGTATTCTTCTCCGACAACGGGGTTGTTGCCGAAGGCGTGTCGCAAAGCGGGCAAGACGTGACGCGAGCCGTCGCGCGTAACATGTGCGAGGGGGCCACGAGCGCCTGCCGCATGGCGGCGTTCGCGGGTGTCGAGGTCGTGCCCGTCGACGTGGGTATGGCCCGGGGCATAGAAGACGCGCGCATGGTGCGCGCGAACGTGCGGCGGGGGAGCGGCAACATCGCGCACGGCTCCGCTATGTCTCGAGATGGGGCCGTGCGCGCGATCGAGGTCGGAATCGCCGTCGCGTGCGGGCTTGCCCGCGCCGGCGTGCGCCTTCTCGCCGCGGGCGAGATGGGCATCGGAAACACGACCACCTCGGCGGCGGTGGCCGCAGTGCTCATCCGGGCGGACGCGCGGAGCCTCGTCGGGCGCGGCGCGGGGCTCTCGGACGCCTCGCTCGCGCGCAAGCGCGACGTGGTCGAGCGCGCTATCGACGCGAACTTGCCCGATCCCGCCGACCCGATCGACGTGCTCTCGAAGGTGGGCGGCTTCGACATCGCGGCGATTTGCGGCTTCTACCTGGGGGCCGCGGCCTCGAAGGCGCCGGCGCTCCTCGACGGGGTCATATCCTGCACGGCGGCTCTGTGCGCGGCGCGCCTGTGCCCCAACGCCTTGGGCTACCTCGTGGGCACCCACGCATCAAGTGAACCCGCAAGCCGGGAGCTCCTTCGCGAGCTCGGCATAAAGGCACCCCTCGACGCAGGCATGCACTTGGGCGAGGGCGCGGGCGCCATGGCGTATCTGCCCCTTCTGGATTCGGCGCTGCGCGTGTACCGGGATGGGAAGACGTTCACGGCGACTGGCATGGCTGCTTACGAGCATTTCGAGGCCGGGAAATGACGGTGACGCTCGTCATCGGCGCCGCCACGAGCGGCAAGAGCGCCTACGCCGAGTCCCTGTGCCTCGGGCACGACGGCCCCCGCGTGTACCTGGCAACGATGGAGCCCTTCGGGGAAGAGGGCGCCCGCCGCATCGCGCGCCATCGGGCGCTGCGCGAGGGCAAGGGGTTTTCCACCCTCGAGCGCACGCGTGACGTGGGCGCCGCAGTGCCCGGGCTTCCGCGCGGCTGCACGCTTCTTTTGGAGGACGTGGGCAACCTGGTTGCGAACGAGCTTTTCGCGGAAGGCGGCTTGTCCCCACGTGACCCCGACGCTGCGGCGCGCGAGGTACTCGGAGGCATCGAACGGCTCGCTCAGGCCGCTGCGTATACGGTGGTGGTCACCGTCGACGTGTTCGCCGATGGGATGCGCTACGATGAGGGGACCGAGGCATGGAGGCGCGCGCTCGCGCGCGTGAACGCGGGCGTGGCGGCGCTGGCCGACCGCGCAGTCGAAGTGGTATGCGGGATTCCCGTGTGGATGAAAGGTGAAGGACCTACAAGGTGAAGATAGCAGAGGCAATCGGCGCGGCGTTCGGAACGTTCTCGCGCATCCCCGTCCCGAAATCGGCCTGGACCGATTTCGGGTCAACCCATGCGCTTGCCGCGTTTCCCCTGGTGGGCCTTGCGGAAGGGTTCCTCATGACGGCGTGGGGACACGTTGCGAACCTGCTCGGCGTGCCCGCGACCATCGTCGCGGCCGTGCTCGTGGCGCTGCCTGTGGCGGTGACGGGAGGCATCCACCTAGACGGGCTCTGCGACACCTCCGATGCGCTTGCAAGTTGGGCCCCGCGCGAGCGAAAACTCGAGATCATGCACGACCCGCGGGCGGGCGCCTTCGGGGTCATCGGTGTTGTTGTGTACCTTATTCTGCAGTTTTCCCTGTTCACCGCGCTGCCGCTTACGGCGGGGGCGTTCCTCGCACTTCTGTGCTCGCTCGTGTTCTCCCGCTCGCTTTCGGGGCTCGCCGTTGAATGCTGGCCTGCCGCGCGTGCGGACGGCATGGCCGCGGGGCTCTCGCCTGCTAAGAAGCGCGCGGCGATCGTCGTGCCGCTTTGCGCTTTCGCTGCGGCTTCGGCTGCAGGGATGGTCGCGTGCGCTCAGGCCGTCGGCGCCCTTATGGCGGTGGCGGGGCTTTTGGCGCTCGCGTGGTACCGCCATGTTGCCCTGTCCCGCTTCGGCGGGGTGACGGGGGATTTGGCCGGATGGTTTCTGCAATGGGCCGAGCTCGCGATGCTTGCCATGCTGGTGGCGGGGGGCATGCTCCTATGATGCTCGTGGTAGGTGGCGCGCATTCCGGGAAGAGGACCTTCGTGCGCGAAAAGCTCGGGTTCGCGGCGGACGATTTCGTCGACGCGGCGCAGTTTGCGGAGGGCGGCGTGCCCGCGGCTTTTGCCGGCCGTGTCGCTTACTGTGCTGAGGAACTCGTACGCGCGCTCGACGCTGACCGGGCGCTCGAGCGGCTGATCGGCTTCGACGTAGTGATTCTGTCCTTGGTCGGCTCGGGGATCGTCCCTATGCGTGCGGAAGACGCCCAATGGCGCGAGCGCGCGGGGCGCCTGGGATGCGCGCTCGCTGCGCGCGCCGACGTCGTCGTGCGCATGACGTGCGGGATTCCCCAGGTCATCAAGGGAAACATTGATGATGCGCCTCGAGGGACGCAGGGCGCGGGCGCGCCTTTGGAAGTCGTCTTCGTGCGCCATGGTGCCACGGCGGGCACGGAAGACCATCGCTACAGCGGGGCGGGCACCGACGAGCCCCTGTCGAGCGCGGGCGAGCGCGCTTTGCGCGACCTCGCATGCTATCGTGACGTGTTCCGTGTTATCACGAGCGGCATGGCCCGCACCGACCAGACGGCGCGCATCCTCTTCCCGAAGGCGGAGCTTATGGCGTGCCCCGGTCTGCGCGAGATGGATTTCGGCGACTTCGAGGGACGAAGCGCCGCCGAGCTTAAAGAGGATGCGCGCTACCGCGCCTGGGTAGACTCCTGGTGCGAGACGCGCTGCCCGCATGGCGAGGGCAAGAGCGATTTCACCCGCCGCGTCGTCGCGGCGTTTCGGGAGGCGTGCAAATCGGAGCGTGCCCAGGGGAGTGGGCGCGCCGTCTTCATCGTTCACGCGGGTACCGTGAAAGCGCTGCTCTCCGAGTTAGCTGTCCCGAAAATTGGATACTTCGACGTGCATACCGAGCCGGGCGGCGCATGGGCCGCCACCTGGGATGGGCGCTGCCTTCGCGACGTTCGCCCCGCTTCGGGGGGCGATGCCCGGTGATGACGATTCTTGCCGTCGCCGCCGGGTTCGCGGCCGACCTTGCTTTCGGCGACCCGCGCTGGCTTCCCCATCCCGTCGTCGCCATGGGGCGCGCGATCACGTGGGCCGAAGGCCGCCTGCGGGGCGCATTCCCGCAAACGTCCGCGGGCACGCGCGCCGCAGGTCTTGTGCTCGCCGTGGCGCTTCCGCTTGCGTGTGGGCTTTTGACCTGGGGCATCCTGCATCTTTGCGGCATGGTTCACTCCGGCTTGCGCTTCGTTGCCGAGGCATGGGCGAGCTATCAGATTCTCGCGACATGCGAGCTGCGCCGCCAGAGCCTGGCCGTGGCCCGCGCGTTCTCGAAGGGCGGCCTTGTCGCGGCTCGCGAAGCCGTCGGGCTCATCGTGGGACGCGACACGTCTGTTCTCGACGAGCACGGCGTCGCGCGTGCCGCCGTGGAAACGGTGGCGGAGAACGCGAGCGACGGCGTCATCGCGCCGCTTTTCTACCTTATGATCGGGGGTGCGCCCTTGGGCATGGCGTACAAGGCGGTGAATACGCTCGACAGCATGGTGGGCTACAAAAACGAGCGCTACATCGACTTCGGCTGCGCCTCGGCGCGCCTCGACGATGCGGCGAACTGGATTCCCGCGCGCTTATCGGCCCTGCTCATGATCGCCGTGTGCCCGATCGTCGGGCTCGACGCGCGCGGGGCGGCGCGCATCTGGCGCCGCGACAGGCGTCGCCATGCGAGCCCGAACGCGGCGCAGACCGAGTCAGCGTGCGCGGGCGCGCTCGGGCTGCGCCTGGCAGGACCCGCGGTGTATTTCGGCAAGCTCGTTGAGAAACCGACGATAGGAGACGCGTCCCGCGAAATCGAGTGGGGCGACATCGCCCGGGCGACAAGGCTCATGCTCGCTGCGTCCGTATGCGCGCTCGTCGTCTTCGGCGCCGCGCGCGCGGCGGTCGTGCTCGCCGTGGGGGCGATGGCATGAGGGAAGACCACGCCGCGCCCCGGGCTGCCGGGGGAATCCTGCGCGCCCGTACGCATGGGGGCAGCGCGCAATCGCTCGGCATCGCTTGCGAAGGGGGCGCCTCCGACCTCATTGACTTTTCGGTGAACGTGAATCCGGCAGGCCCCTCGCCGCGCGCCGTCGCCGCAGCTTGCAAGGCGCTTTCTCGAATCGACGCCTACCCCGATAGGGAAAGCCTCGCCCTCGTTCGCGCGCTAGCGCGCGACCAGGGCATTCCCGAAGATACTATCGTCTGCGGCGCGGGCGCGTCCGACATCATCTGGCGGCTCGCCGCGGCGGTGCGCCCGAAACGCATCGTCGTGTGCGCGCCGACGTTCTCTGAATATGTGGAGGCGGCATCGTACTACGGCGCATGCGTGCAGGAGTTCCCGCTCTCCGAAGCGGACGACTTCGACGTGCCCGCCTCCTTCGCCCGCGCGATCGAGGGGCCGGGAGACGTGGCGTACCTCTGCAATCCGAACAACCCGACGGGGCGCCTCGTCGACCCCAGCGTGATCGAGGCCGCGGCTTGCCGCTGCGAGCAGGTGGGCACGCTGCTCGTCGTGGACGAGTGCTTCCTCGGATTTGCGCCCGACGCCCGCGAAAGGAGCGTGGCCGCACGCGCCGCGTGTTCGCGCCATGTGGCCGTGCTCTCCGCGTTCACCAAGCTCTACGGAATGGCGGGGTTGCGGTTGGGATATCTGATCAGCGGAAACGCCCAACTCATCGAGGGGATTCGCCGGGCGGGGCAGGCGTGGCCTGTCTCCTCGGTCGCCGAGGCCGCGGGCATCGCCGCCCTGGAAGACGTTGAATACGTCTCGCGCACGCGCGATGTATTGACGGGCGAGCGAGCGTGGCTTTCCCATGAGCTCTCCTCGCTCGGGCTTTCCGTCGTGCCATCGGATGCGAACTTCCTTTTAGTCCGCACGCCGGCGAAAGACATCCCCGAACGCCTGTATAAACAGGGGGTTTTGGTCCGCACGTGCGACTCGTTTTCGGTACTGTCCCGTTTCTGGTGCCGCGTCGCGGTGCGCACGCGCAAGGAGAATGCCCGGCTTGCGATGGCGTTCAGCCGCGTGCTTCGGGCGGAAGGTGCATCGGGCGAAGGCGAACCCGACGAATGGGGCGGCGTTTCTTGCAGCGGCGCTATGGCGGGCGCGGATGGCCGAGGCTCGGCGAAGGAGGTCGATACCCGTGGGTAGGGCGAAGCCCATCATGATCCAGGGCACCATGTCGAACGCGGGGAAGAGCCTGCTTGCGGCGGGACTGTGCCGTGTGCTTTCGCAGGACGGCCTGCGCGTGACTCCCTTCAAGAGCCAGAACATGGCGCTCAACAGCGGTGTCACGGCCGACGGGCTCGAGATGGGGCGCGCCCAGATCATGCAGGCCGAGGCATGCGGCATCGCGCCCGACGTACGCATGAACCCCATCCTTCTCAAGCCTGAAAGCGACCACCGAAGCCAGCTCATCGTGGCCGGCAAGGCGCAGGGAGCCTTCGCTGCGAGGGACTACTTCGCGCGAAAGAAGGCGCTCATGCCGCAGATTTTGGAGGCGTTCGATTCGCTCGCGGAGGAAAACGACGTCATCGTCATCGAGGGCGCCGGCAGCCCCGCCGAAATCAACCTTTCCGAAAACGACATCGTCAACATGGGGCTCGCGCGCGCCGTGTCCTCCCCCGTGCTGCTCGCGGGCGACATTGACCCAGGCGGGGTGTTTGCCCAGCTCTACGGCACGGTCGCGCTCTTTGCGCCCGAGGATCGCGCGCTTTTGCGGGGGCTTGTGGTGAACAAGTTCCGCGGCGATGTGGAAATCCTGCGCCCGGGTTTGGCCCCGCTCGAGAAGATGTGCGGGGTTCCCGTCGTGGGGGTCGTGCCGTATCTTACGCTTGACCTGGACGACGAGGACTCGCTCGCGCCGCGCCTATCTGCCCGCGAGGCGCGCGGCGTCATCGATGTCGCCGTCGTGCGCCTTCCGCATCTGTCGAACTTCACCGACTTCGACCCGCTTTCGCGCGTGCCCGGCATGGGCGTGCGCTACGTTTCCTCGACGACCGATCTGGGCCGACCCGACCTGGTGGTGCTTCCCGGCTCGAAGTCCACGCTCGACGACGCGCGCTGGCTTGCGGCTAGCGGCATCGGAGCCTGTGTCCGCGCGCTTTCGGGCGCGGGCACACCAGTGCTCGGCATATGCGGAGGCTACCAGCTTTTGGGAGACGAGCTTTCCGACCCGCACGGCAGGGAAGGCGCTGGCACCGCGCGCGGGCTCGGGCTCATCCCTGCAAGTACGGTGTTCAAGGAGGAAAAGCGCCTCGCCCAGTCGGAGCTGCGCATCACGGGCGCCCAAGGCGCGTTTTCGGTGTGGAACGGCATGACGGCGCGCGGGTACGAGATTCACGACGGAGAAACGACCGTCTCCTGCGCTCCTGCGGGCACGATTGGCGGCAAACCAGAAGGCGCGGCCTGCGGAAACGTGTTCGGAACCTATCTCCACGGCCTGTTCGACGAACCGGGGGTGGCGCTCGCCCTCGCGCGCTCGCTCGCGCGCATGCGCGGCCTGCCCGAGAGCGTCGTGGGTGCTGCGGGCGCAGCGTCCGCGGCCGATCACCGTGCGCGCGAATTCGACCGCCTGGCCGACGTCGTGCGCGGGGCGCTCGACATGGAGTATATCTACCGCATTATCGAGGAGGGCGTATGATCCACGTGTATCATGGCGACGGCAAAGGCAAGACCACGGCGGCGATGGGCCTCGCCCTTCGCATGCTCGCCGCAGGCCGCCACGTCGTCGTCGTGCAGTTCCTGAAAGACGGCGAAAGCGGGGAGGCGCGCCTGCTCGCCGAGCATTTCGGCGTGCCCGTGTTCGCGGGGAAGGTGTCGGACAAGTTTACCTGGTCAATGACGTCGGAAGAACTTGCCGCGACGTGCGAGCTGCACGATGGGAACCTCGCTTCCGCGCTCGCCGAGCTCGAGGGCGCTCAGGAGGGGCTGCTCGTGCTCGACGAGGCGCTCGACGCGCTATCGAAGGGGCTTGTCGACGAGGCGCTCGTGGACCGCGCGCTCGATATGTCCGCGCGCGGCGTCGAAGTAGCGCTCACCGGGCGCGCGCCTTCCCGCAAGATCGTGGAGAAGGCCGACTACATAACCGAGATGCGGTGCAAGAAACATCCCTACGAGCAGGGGATATGTGCAAGGGAAGGAGTGGAGTACTAGATGGATTCCAAGGAGATGGCGCCCGGCGACATCGAGCGGCGCAGCTTCGAGATCATCACCGAAGAGCTCGGCGGCCGCACGTTCCCGCCGCTCGAAGAGCCCGTCGTGAAGCGCGTCATCCACACCACTGCCGACTTCTCGTACGCCGATTCCCTCGTGTTTACCCATGACGCCGCGCACTGTGCGCTCGACGCACTGCGCGCAGGGGCCACGGTGCTCACCGACACGAACATGGCGCTCGCAGGCATAAGCAAGCCCGCGCTCGCGAAGCTCGGCTGCAAGGCCGTGTGCTTCATGGCCGACCCTGATGTCGCCGCGGCTGCGCGCGCCGCGGGCACGACTCGCGCCGTTGCGAGCATGGACAAAGCTTGCGGCATCGAGGGTCCGCTCATCGTGGCCGTCGGCAACGCTCCCACAGCACTTCTGCGCCTCGCCGAGCTCATGGACGCGGGGAAGATCGCGCCCGCGCTCGTCGTTGGGGTGCCGGTCGGGTTTGTGAACGTGGTCGAGGCGAAAGAGGAGCTACTCGCACGACGCGTGCCAGCCATCGTCGCGAGGGGTCGCAAGGGCGGCTCGACCGTGGCGGCTGCCATTATGAACGCGCTGCTCTACCAGATCACGCGCCCAGGCGGCCCGAAGTGACGGCGCCCGCATCCGCGCCGGCGCTGCGCATCTTCGCCGGCACCACCGAGGGCCGCCTTCTGTGCGAATGGGCGAGCAGGGCGGGCATCCCCGCCCGTGCCTACGCGGCAACCGAGTACGGAGGCGAGCTTTTGGGCGAGCTTCCGGGCATCGAAGTGCATGCGGGCAGGCTCGACGATGCCGACATGGAGCGCGAGCTTTCCGGCGCGTGCATCGTTGTCGACGCCACGCACCCCTTCGCTACGCTCGCAAGCGGCAACATCCGGGCCGCTTCGCTCGCCGTGGGTGCACGATGCCTGCGCCTTGCGCGCCCGGTCGAGGCGCTGCCCAAAGGCGTCGTGCCGGTCGCGTCGATCGCCTGCGCGGCGCGCTTTCTCTCCGAGAACCCGGGTCGCGCGCTTCTCACGACGGGGAGCAAGGAGCTTGCTCCCTACACGAGCGTCGCCGATTTCGCGGAGCGCTTCTTCGTGCGTGTGCTCCCGCTGCCCGGTGCTATAACGAAGTGCATCGACGCGGGGTTTTCGCCGTCGCACGTCATCGGCATGCAGGGGCCCTTCACCCGCGAGCTCAACGAGGCGATGCTTCGGCAGGTGGGCGCCCAGTGGCTTGTGACTAAGGACTCGGGAACCGTAGGCGGCACGGCCGAGAAGCTCGCCGCCGCGCGCGACGTGGGAGCGCGCTGCATCGTGGTCACCCGTCCCGCCGAGGGAAGCGGGGCCCTTTCGCTTCGGGAAGTGGAAGACGTGCTCTTACGGGAGTTCGCGCGCTAGGCGCTTGCCGCGCCTAGCGCGCCCTCCCGCCCGCGAGGAGGAGCGTCCCGAGCAAGCTCGACCCGTACAAGCCCGTCATCCATCAATAGCTCGAGGACGACGCCCAGAACTGGCGCAAACAGCCCTTCAATAAGTTGCGGTGAAATAGTGTCTGTTTTTGCTGCTAGATAGCATATTCAGTCCCTAATTCACCGCAACTTGTTGGTGGTGGCTTACTGGTAGCTGGTGGTGGCTTACTGGTAGCGTAGGCACTCCACCGGGTTGAGCTTTGCCGCGCGGCGAGCGGGGTAGAAGCCAAAGATTACGCCGATGCCGACGGAGACGGCGAAGGCCAGCAGCACCGTGGCGATTGAAAAACTCGGTGTGATTTGCCCGCTGGCACCGAGCTCGCCAAGAATCCCGGATCCGGAGGCAAACATCGCGAGGCCCCAGGCCAGCAGATAGCCTATCAGGACACCCAGCAGGCCACCGGTGACGCACAGCGCCGAGGACTCGGCCAAAAACTGCGCGGTGATATCGCGACGACTGGCGCCCAGAGCGCGACGGATGCCGATCTCGCGGATGCGCTCAGTCACGTTCGTGAGCATCATATTCATAATACCGATACCGCCGACAAGCAGCGAGATACTGGCGACAGCACCCATGATGAGCGAGAAGGCGCCCATAAAGGAATTGAGGGAGTCGATAGCGCTTTTCATGGAGGTCGCCGATACACTGTCGTACTCATCATCCTCCGCGATGCCCTTCATCGCGCGCACCTTGGACTCGATGGTCTTGCAGAGCTCATCCATGTCCGTGCCCTCGGCGGCAAGTGCCGTCACGCTGGGGAATGAAGGATTCTCGTCGCCAAATAGGCCGGAGATGGTTTCGCGTGGCATATACAAAGTGAGCGAGCCCATGGAGTCGCTGCCGCCATCAATCACGCCTACAATCTGCACCTCACCGTTGGACACTTTGATGGTTTTTCCCAGCGCATCCTGTTCGTTGCCGTAAAGCTGATCGGCGCCGCCGCGGCTGATGAGCGCCACTCGCGAGCCTGCCTTTGACTCGACATCGGTGTAGGTGCGCCCCGCAACGAGCTTACTGGCACCCACGGCGTCGAGCATGTCGCTATCGACACCCTGTGCCATGACGGTATAGCTTTTATCGCCGGTCTTGTACTCGGTATACGCGCTTTTGACAATGCCGATCTGTTCTATCTGCGGCACCAGTTTTTTAAGCTTCTGGACGTCAGAATCAGAGAGTTCTTGGGACGAATAGATCTGAACCATGCGAGCTGCGTTGAGGCCCAGGCTGTTGACCAAGCTGTTTTGGATGCCGCCGATGAGCGAAGTCATGGCAATGACCGAGGCGATGCCGATGACAATGCCCAGGATGGTGAGCAGGCTGCGCCCCTTGTTGGCCTCGAGCGAGTGAAGGGCTTCCTGGATAAGATCGCGGGCGCTCATGCCATCACTCCTTTCGGCGGGTTGGCGGAGGCGGAAATCATGGGCAGGCTATCTACGGCGCTGCGTAGGGTCCGCGGTGCATGCGGAATATACGCGCCGTCGTGAATGCGACCGTCACGGATGGTCACGGCACGGTTGGCCTCGGCGGCGATGCCGGGGTCGTGTGTGATAAGCACGATGGTTTTGCCGCGCTCCTGGAGCTTGTGGAAGGTTTCCATGACGAGCGCTCCCGTGGCGGAGTCCAGGTTGCCCGTCGGCTCGTCGGCCAAAATGATGGGTGGATCGTTGACAAGGGCGCGCGCGATGGCGACGCGCTGCATCTGTCCGCCCGACAGCTCCGATATACGATGGTCCCAATGGTCGACCGGAAGCGTGACGGCTTGCAGCGCGTGCACGGCGCGCATCTCACGCTGGCTGCGCGGCACATTGGTGTAGGACAGCGGCAGCATGACGTTTTCGATCACCGTCAGGCGCGGCAGCAGGTTGAAGCTCTGAAAGACAAAGCCGATGCTCAGCGCTCGCACCTCGGTGAGCTCGTCATCGTCGAGCTCGGCGACGTTGAGCCCTTGCAGGAAGTAATCGCCCGCCGTCGGTTTGTCCAGGCAGCCCAGGATGTTCATGAGCGTTGACTTGCCCGAGCCCGAGGGGCCGGTGATGGCGACGAACTCGCCGGGACCTACTGCCAGGCTCACGTTGTGCAAGATATGGGCGCAACCCGCTTCGCTCTCAAAGATGCGATGCACGTTGCGAATGTCGATGACGGGACGCATTACTTGCCCTCGTCGGCAGGCATGTTGTCGCCGCCGTCTGCCGTCATGCCTGTGCCGGTATCCGTCACGATGGTGTCGCCGTCGCGAAGTTTGGTAACCGGGACGTCTGGGTTGATCTCGTTGCCTTGGTCGTCGCGCTTGACCTGCGTCTTACCGACTACAGCCTCGTTGTCGTTTTGCGTCACGACGGTCACCTTCACGCGGCGCGTCTTTTTGCCCTCCGAATCGGTGGCCAGATTGACGTAATAGTGCTCGCCATCTTCGGTCATGAGCGCCATGGTCGGCACCATCACTACGTCGTCGAGCTTCTCGGTCACTACCGAGACCTCGGCAGTCATACCCGGCTTAAGGCGACTGTCAGGTGCTTCGATGAGGATGTCGACGTTAAAGGTCACACTGCCGCCGCTCCCGGAGGAGGAGTCGGAGTTTGCCACCGAGGCGATAGCCGTGACGGTGCCCTGGCTCACGATATCGGGAAACGCGGGATAGGCCACGTTGGCGCTTTGGCCCACGGCAATTTTGGCGATATCCTTTTCGCCCACCTGAACCGTCACCTTCATCTTGGACAGGTCGGCGATCTGCATGCACTGCTTGCCGCCGCTCGTATCGCTTTCGCCCATGATCATGCCGCCTGTTACCGTGGCGCCCACCTTGGCGTTGAGCGCCACGATGCTGCCCGAGCTCGGGGCCGTGACCGTACGGCTTGCGGCCTTGGCGTTCGCCTGATCGAGGTTTGCCTGGGCCGATGTGAGGCTGCGCTGCGCGGCCGATACGGCGTTCGTGTCCGCTGATGCGGCGGAGATGCCAGCCGCTGCGGAACCTCCGTCGACGTCCGTCGTTGGGTTGGCCTGCGCGGCAGCTGCGGCTTTCTTCGCGTTGGCGAGATCTTCTTGAGCGGCTGCAACTGCACGCTGCGCCTCGGCAACGTTGCGATCGAGCTCTTCGTTTTTAATGGTCATAAGCACGTCGCCCTCGTTGACGGATTGGCCTGCCTGCACGTTGATCGAATCGACCGTGCCGTCGACAGAAGGGGAGACCACTGAGGACGAAATGGGTTTGAGCTGGCCTTTTGCCTCGACCGTTGTGCTAAACGTGCCCTCAGTCACCATGTCGGTCGCAGGCCCGCTATCGCCCTGTGGCTGCGCATTGATAACCAGGGTTGCGACAATTGCAATGAGCGCGATGACACCCACGATGCCGGCGGCAATGCCGCGTCGAATCAGCTTTTTGCGTCGACGTTCGGCACGCTTTGCCTTGAGCTTTGCATAGGCTTCTTCATCGGAGATATCGGTCGAATCGTCGAGACTCGTTTGGGGCTGCTTGGTGTCTGCAGCGCTGATAATCGGCAGGGTCTCGGTGGCATCTTGGGGCATGCGATCGGAATCGTCAGGACCCGGATTGATCGTGGGGACCTTGGACATAGCGTCTCCTTTATCGATATGGCTCCGATAAGTATATACGCCCGTCGCGATAGGCGGGCGTATAGAAGTTGCGGATGACGGTACTGTAAGTTTTGTCGCCGTGCTGTTTACTTGTTGTAGACGTTAGCTGCATTACGAGTGCACGACCACGCAGAGGCCGACTTTGATGCGCTCGTGGAGCGACTTGGCATCGGCCAGACGCAGGTTGATACAACCGTGGCTACCGCACCACTTGTACGATTCGGCGTTATCGAAACTCGAATCGTTTTGCCAGGTGGCGTCGTGGAATCCGACCATATTGCCCTCGAACGGCATCCAGTAGCTTACCGGGCTCTCGTATTTGGGCTTGCCGGTCTCGGGGTCCTTGGCACCGATGAGTTTGCTGGCGCCATCGTTGCTGTTGATCTGCCATACGCCCTCGGGGGTGGCGTCTTCGCCCGGTTTGCCAGAAATAAAGTTGGCCTCCCACACGATGTTGCCGCTCTCGTCGTAGTAGCGCGCATGCTGCTCGGACAGGTCGACGTCGATATAGGCCTTCCAGTCGGGCTCGCCCTTGGCGGTAAATGTGTCGGCCTTCTGGGAGTACTTGATCTCGATTTCGCCGGTCTGCTTGTTGTTGATGGCGTCCTCGACCTGCTTGGCGAGCGAGCTGCTGTCGATGGACCAACCAAAGTCGCCGCCTTCGACGGCGCACTGCTTGCCATCGGCGCGCGTCCACCAGCGAGTGGAGCCCACGGTATTAAAGCCGTTGGCGAGCTCGGCTGCCCAGCTGCTGATCTGCGACGTATCGAGCGTGGGGTTGGCCGGATCGGCAAAGCTGATCCACTGCAACACGGAGCTACCATCAACCTTGCCGGCATCCTCGCCGTTGAGCTTGAGGGTCACGTTGACGCCCAAGAAGTTGTTGGCGGCATCGCATGCAGACTGAATCTGATCATCGGTCAGCGTTCCATTGAGCGGCTCATAGGCATCGTTGCCGAGCTTGGAAAGATCTACGGTCTCGGCCAGCGAGGCAAGCTCGAGCTCGGCATACTTAATGACATGCTCGCGGTTGAGTTTTTCGTTGGAGCGCGCCTTCTCGACGGTAAACTTGCCGGCCTGCTCGTCATAAGAGCTATTGGCCTCGAACGCGCCCGAACGCCCCTCGTTAAACTCGTCGATGGCGGCGCCCAGATCCTTCTCAAACTGCTTTTGGTCAAAGGTGTCGGAGAGCATGGACAGGTCGACGTCTTGATCAAGATCGACTTCGTTGGAGCTAGCGGTTGTTTTGGTCTTGCCGCTTAAGGATTCTACAAGGCGAACCGGCCATACAAAGGCTTCGTTGCGGCTGATAATCTCTTTTGCGGCAGCTTCGCCGTCGACAATGGGCTCATCGGACTCGGGCTGATAGGTCCAGCTAAAGTCATCGCCTGTCACGGTGAGCTTATAGTGCTTCCAAGCCGAGTCGACCTTGGTGGCGGCAGACGAAGCGTTGGAGAACGAGACATCGACGCCGGCGATAGTGGTGTTGGGGTAGGCTACCTGCGAAAACGCTACGAGGCCTACGATATAGACAATGACGATAAGACCCAGGACGACAAAGAGCGTCGTCTTTTTGCCCGACTTATTGTTCTCGGCGGGTTTGCGTGCGGGGCCGCGATCGCCTCGAGCGTGCGTGGGGGGCTGCTTGGGCGCATTGCCATTTGCCTGGCGCTGCTGATGCTGCTTGTTCGGACGTTGGGAAACGTTTGCCGCACCTCGCTGCTGACCGCGGCTCGGCGCGATAGGACGCGGCGACTGAACGCCGCCTGTGTGCCTGCTCGGCTGCTGCGGATCGGGAATCAGTTGAGTTCGATCGTTTTGCGACATCGTATGCATATCCTTCGAATTTCGCCTTGCGGCTCATCGTGTTTTTACTGGGCTTGCATTATAGCGATTACCTAGTTGTTTGTGGTATGGAAACGGTGGCATTCAAAAGAGGTGGGACATTTGTCCCACCTTCGAGTCTTTCTTTGTCGCTATCCGCACACACCGCATTTTGCACAGGCCGAAAGTGCGGCCGGAGCCTGCGCGATGCCACCCTTTGCCGTCTCGCGCAGCGTGGCCGGCAACGCGTGGCCCACGGAGAGCATGACGTGCGCCATCTGGTCAAACGGCACCAGGCTCTTGATACCGGCAAGTGCAAGCTGCGCCGAGCTAAAGGCGGCTGCCACGCCGATGGCGTTGCGGTTTTGGCAGGGTACCTCCACGAGGCCACCGACGGGGTCACAAACGAGGCCCAGCAAGTTACTCAGCGCGATGGAACTGGCGTCGAGCGCCTGCCCGGGCGTGCCGCCGAGCATCTGCACCAGCGCGGCGGCTGCCATGGCGGCCGCACTTCCTACCTCAGCCTGGCAGCCGCCCTCGGCACCGGCGACGCAGGCGCTCGTGGTGAGGTTGAGGCCGATGGCGGCTGCGCAGTAGAGCGCGTCCATGACCTGCTCGTCGTCGAGCTGAAGGTGATCGGCGAGCGCCAGCACGCAGCCGGGCACGACACCCGCGGAGCCTGCCGTGGGAGCGGCGACGATCACTCCCATCGTGGCGGAGCGCTCGAGCACGGCCATCGCGCGGGCCACGGCGTCGGTTTGAACGGTGCCCATCAGGCTCGTGCTCAAATCGTTGCGGCCGGTGGCATCGACGAGTTTAGCCTCGCCGCCGATAAGCCCGCCGAGCGATCGTTGCGGATTGACGATAGGGGTCGTGGTCTCCTCGCGCATGACGTCGAGCACGCGGCGCATGGCGGCGACGGCGTGGGTCTCGCCGGTCAAACGCGCCTCGCGCACGGCCATAACGGCGCCGATATTCAGGCCGAGCTCGGCGCATGCATCGAGCAGCTGCTCGCCGTCGTCGAAGATCTCCTTTGCCGAGACACCGGGGGAGAGCGACGAGGCGGAACCGGGGAGCTCGATAAAGGTCGCGTAATCGACATTGTCGAGTTTGCGTAGCATGGGGATAACGGTGTCGTCGGGCGCGCCGTCGGTCTCAAAGACGGAGTAGGCCTGGCCGCCCACTTCGGTGCGGTAGGTGCGGCAGAAGGCAATGTTCACGTGTGCGTAGGCGAGCAGGTTCGTGAGCGCGGCGAGCACGCCGGGGACGTCCTGGTGTGCCACAAACAGCGTGGAATACATGCCCGAGATGTCGACGCCGACGCCGTTAATGCGGCTGATGCGCATCTTGCCGCCGCCCAGGCTCTCACCGCGGACCTGTGCCGTGGCGCCCGTGTCGTCGACCATGTCAATGTCGACGGTGTTGGGGTGGATGGAGGCGTCGTCGCCCTTGATGTCAAAGTGATATTCGAGGCCCCGCTCGCTTGCGAGGTCGAAGGCCTGCTTGATGTTCTCGTCATCGGTGTCGAGGCCCAGAATGCCCGCGACGAGCGCGCGGTCGGTGCCGTGGCCGCGGTAGGTGTGGGCGAAGGAGTTCCACAGGCCAAAGGTGACTTTGGTGATGCGGCCTTCCAGCAGGCTGGCGGCAACTTGGGCGCAGCGCAGGGCGCCGGCGGTGTGCGATGAACTGGGGCCGACCATGACGGGGCCCAAGATCTCGAATGCCGAGGTCGTAGCTAGTGTTTGCGGCTTGCCTGCCATATGCGCTCCTGTTCTATCCCGTCGTCCCGAACGGCGGGGCATACTCTGTCCCGCCGTTCCGAGGGCTTTAGTATTTGGTCGCCTGCTCGGACAGTCCTGCTCGCACGGAGGCCACATTAAGTGGCCTCCGGCTCGTGCGGAACTCGCGATCGACCAAATACTAAAGCCCTCGGAACTTAGGATACATGGTTGGAGTCGCTCTGCTGCGAAATTTATCGGCCTATGACCTATTCCATGTCCCAGGTCGGCTCATCTTCACCATCCTTAAATAAAAAAGAAGTACCGGTTGGAGCCGGTACTTCTTTTGGTGCGTTGTTTCTTGGCTGTAGCTTTTGCCGCTAGCTTACAGGCCGCAGGCTGCTTTGAGTTCTTCGACTCGGTCGGTATTCTCCCAGGTGAAGTCGGCGTCTTCGCGGCCGAAGTGGCCGTAGGCTGCCGTCTTCTCGTAGATCGGTCGACGCAGGTCCAGGTCGCGGATGATTGCGCCCGGGCGCAGGTCGAAGGTCTTCTCGACGGCCTCGACGATCTTGTCCTCGGCAACATGCGCGGTACCGAAGGTGTCGACCATGATTGAGAGGGGCTTGGAAACGCCGATGGCGTAGGCGAGCTCGACTTCACAGCGGTCGGCCAGACCGGCGGCGACCACGTTCTTGGCGACCCAGCGCGCGGCATACGCGGCGGAACGGTCGACCTTGGTGCAGTCCTTGCCGCTAAAGGCGCCACCGCCGTGACGGCCGTAGCCGCCGTAGGTGTCGACGATGATCTTGCGGCCGGTGAGGCCCGTGTCGCCCATGGGGCCGCCCACGACAAAGCGACCGGTGGGGTTCACGTAGATGTCCGCGTTGTCCCACGGCATGTTCTCGGCGGCCATGACCGGGGTGATGACGTGCTCGATGAGGTCGGCCTTGATCTTGCCCATGTCCTCGATCTCGGCGGCGTGCTGCGTGGAGATGACGATGGTCGTGACCTCGACGGGCTTGCCTTCCTCGTAGCGCACGGTGACCTGGGTCTTGCCGTCGGGACGCAGATAGGCGAGGGTGCCGTCGTGACGCACGGCGGCCAGGCGCTCGGCCAGGCGGCTTGCCAGGTAGTGCGGCATGGGCATGAGGGTCTTGGTCTCGTTGGAGGCATAACCGAACATCATGCCCTGGTCGCCGGCGCCGATCAGGTCGATCGGGTCGGTGGTAGCGCCGGTCTGGGTCTCGAAGGACTCGTCGACGCCCTGGGCGATATCGGGCGACTGCTCGTGGATGAGGCTCATAACGCCGCAGGTGTCGCAGTCAAAACCGAACTTGGCGCGGTTGTAGCCAATGCGGCGGATGACGCCGCGGGCGATTTCCTGTACGTCGACGTAGGCCTGGGTGCGAATCTCGCCGGCGACGATGACCGTGCCGGTGGTCACGAGGGTCTCGCAGGCGCAGCGGACGTTCTCTACGTTGGCGGGCACACCGTTGGGCGCAATATAGCCCTGCTCCTGCAGCTCTATTTCTTTGGCGAGGATTGCGTCGAGGACGGCGTCGCTGATCTGGTCAGCGATCTTATCGGGATGACCTTCGGTCACCGACTCCGACGTAAAAACAAAGGACCCGTGTTGGGGTGGGATGGAACGAAGTTCTTCTGACATGATTGTCCTTTCAAAAACGTGTCCCGGCGACCGTTACCATTCCGCCGGGCTCTCTATGCAAGGGCACATCATAGCGCGTAAATCAAACATTCACACCCTTTCCGCACCTACTCTTTGGGGACGGACTTAAATGACCAGCCAATAGGAACACTCTTACGGCACCTGGGGACGTTCCTTATGTGCCGGCAGTTTGGGACACTCCTCCATTTGCCCGCTGTAAGTCTGCCCCAACGAATGGTCATTTAAGTCTGTCCCCAATGAATGGGTCGGTGCCCTTTGTGCGGAGGTTGCTTTGTTGCTTTATACTGATGCGGTTAGACATCCATCCTGCAATCGAGGAGATTTCCATGGCATCAGACGTTCGCGTCCGCTTTGCACCCTCACCGACGGGCAAGCTGCACATCGGCGGCGCCCGCACCGCTATCTATAACTGGGCTTTCGCCCGTGCTAACGGCGGCACGTTCATCCTGCGCATTGACGACACCGATCCCACCCGCTCTACCGACGAGAACACGCAGATCATCCTGCGCGCCATGCGTTGGCTGGGCCTGGACTGGGACGAGGGTCCCGAGGTGGGCGGAGACTTTGGCCCCTATGCCCAGACCGAGCGCCTGGACCTGTACAAGCAGGCCGCCCAGAAACTTTGGGACGAGGGCAAGGCCTATCCCTGCTTCTGCACCAAGGAGCAGCTCGACGCCGACCGCAAGGCCGCGCAGGAGCGCAAGGACCCCTTCCAGGGCTATCAGCGTCGTTGCCGCGATCTTGATCCCGAGGAGGCCCGCCGCCGCATCGAGGCCGGCGAGTCCTACGTCCTGCGCATCAAGGTGCCCGAGGACCGCGGCGACGTCGTCATCCACGATGCCGTCCACGGCGAGGTGACCTTCGACGCCAAGGAGCTCGACGACTTTGTCATCTTCCGCTCCGATGGCACGCCCACGTACAACTTCGCGACCGTCGTCGACGACGCCATGATGAAGATCACCCATGTCATCCGCGGCGACGACCACCTGTCCAACACCCCGCGCCAGGTCATGGTCTACGAGGCCCTCGGCGCGCCCGTGCCCACGTTCGCCCACATCTCCATGATCCTGGGCGCCGACGGTAAGAAGCTCTCCAAGCGCCACGGCGCAACTTCGGTGGAGGAGTACCGCGACGCCGGTTACCTTTCCGACGCCTTCGTCAACTACCTGGCGCTGCTCGGCTGGTCGCTCGACGGCGAGACCACGATCATCCCGCGCGATGTCCTAGCCAGCAAGTTCTCGCTCGACCGCATCTCCAAGAACCCGGCGACCTTCGATCCCAAGAAGCTCGATTGGGTCAATGCCGAGTACATCAACGGCATGTCCGACGCGCAGTTTGCCGATGAGATCATGGTCCCCAAGCTGCACGAGGCGGGTCTCATCGAGGGCAACGTCGAGTACGGCGAGGACTGGATTGATGCGCTTGCCGCCATCGTCAAGCCGCGCACCAAGATGCCGACCGACGCCGTGACCGTCGCCGCTCCCATCTTTGCTACGGCCGAGACTCTCGAGTATGACGAGAAATCCGTTAACAAGGGCCTGGCTAAGGAAGGCATGGGCGCCATTCTGGATGCCGCCAAGGCTGCGCTCGAGGGCGTGGACAAGTGGACTGCCGAGGCCATCGACGCCGCGCTTGAGCCGCTGCCCGAGCAGATGGACCTCAAGAAGCGCGTGGTGTTCCAGGCCGTGCGCGTCGCCGTCTGCGGCAACATGGTGAGCCCTCCGCTGGGCGAGACCATGGCGCTCGTCGGCCGCGACGACTGCCTGGCGCGTATCGACCGCGCTCGCACGATGGCGCTGTAGTAGACGCGCAAATGCATGTATCCGAGCCCCGTTCACCCGAGCGGGGCTCTTGTTTCTGTACCGATGAGTGGGTTGCTGGGACAAAATAATCAGTAGTGTTTGTCCCATGTTCGAGTGACGCAACGAGCTCGACACTCGTATCGGCCATGGGACAAACTCTACTGATTATTTTGTCCCACCCCTTTCAGGTCCGTTCGTTAGAGGTGGTGTATGGCTCAACAACTGTCGCTGTTTGGTTTGCCGGAACCGGAGGAAGCTCCGGTGAAGCCCAAGCCTGCCGCTGCCTCGGCTCAGTCTAAGCCTTCGCCCGAGCCCCCTGCCGCCTACGCGAGCGTGGTCCTCGACATCCCCACCCGTGCGCTGTCGGAACCGTTTGCTTACGGCATCCCCGAGTCCCTTGCCAACGAGGTCCAGATCGGATCCACGGTCCTGGTCCACTTTGGTAACCGTGCCGCCGCGGGCTATGTCGTCGACATTGCGCCTGATCTGGGCGATCTGCCGGGCAACAACTCCCTCGACCCGGTGCGCATCAAGCCCATCGAGGCCATCCTCAGCAAACCGCTCTTTACCGCCGAAGCCGCCCGCATCGCACGTTGGATGAGCCGCGAGTATGTCGCGACGCTTTCCGAGTGTCTGCGCCTGTTCTTGCCTCCGGGTGGCAGCCCGCGTGTGGTCAAGGGCGACGACGGTGTGTGGACGGTTGAACGTCCAGCCGTCAAACCCATCCAAAACCGCTGGGTGATGCTTACGCCCGAAGGCTTTGACTACACGCCACCCAAGACCGCGGTCCGCCAGCGCCAACTCATCGAGGCGCTCCAGTGTGGTCCTGTCACGACGCGCGACCTCAACCTTCTCTATAACAGTATGTCGGCGACCATCAAGGCGCTCGAAAAACGCGGCATCGTGGTGGTGGAGGAGCGCCGTGCCTGGCGCGGTTGCAGCGAGCAGACTACGCTGTCCTCGGCAAGCGGCAAGGCGCCGGTCTCCCTTACCAACGGCCAGCAACAGGCACTCGCGCAGATTGAGCGCGCCCGCCTTGACGCTCATGGCGACGTGGTGCTGGTTGACGGCGTCACCGGCTCCGGCAAAACCGAGGTTTACCTCTCCGCTATCGAGCGCGTGCTCGCGGCAGGCCGCTCTGCCTGCGTGCTCGTGCCCGAGATCTCGCTGACGGCCCAGACCGTCGGCCGCTTCCGCTCGCGCTTTGGCGAGACGGTCGCGGTCTTCCACTCGCGCCTTTCGGCCGGCGAGCGCCTGGACCAGTGGGACATGGTTGCCAGTGGTACTGCCCGCGTTGTCGTCGGCGCGCGTTCGGCGCTCTTTTGCCCGCTCAGCGACCTGGGTCTCATCATCATCGACGAGGAACACGAGACCAGTTACAAGCAGGGCTCCAGCCCGCGCTACCATGCGCGCGAGGTTGCGGCCGAGATGGCGCGCCGCTATCGCTGCCCACTTGTGCTGGGCTCGGCCACGCCTTCTGCCGAGGCCCTCGACCGCTGCCACCGCGGTACATACAACGGTGCTACCTGGACGCGTGTCGAGATGCCCGAGCGCCCGGGACTCGCCGTGCTGCCTACGGTCCGCATTGCCGACCTGCGCCGTGAGTTTTCACACGGCAGCCGCTCCATGTTCTCAAAACCCTTGATGGAGGGCTTGGAGCGTGTGGTCGAGCGTCGCGAGAAGGCCGTGCTGCTGCATAACCGCCGTGGCTTTGCGCCGTTCCTGATGTGTCGCGAGTGCGGCTGCGTTCCCACCTGCAACCACTGCTCCACAGCGCTTACGTATCACGAGCGCACGCACACGCTGCAATGTCACACATGCGGATCCTCCTGGCGCGTGCAGCCGTATCCCGCGCCCACGAGTCGTTGCCCCAAGTGCGGCAGCCGCTACCTGGCAAAAATGGGGCTGGGCACGCAGCAGATCGAGGACGCACTGCACCAGATGCTGCCCGAGGACGTCGCCATCATCCGCATGGATGCCGATTCCACGCGCGGCAAGGATTCGCACAAAAAGCTGCTCGAGCAGTTCGATGCGGCCGATTGCGCCGTGTTGCTGGGCACCCAAATGATCGCAAAGGGTCTCGATTTTCCCGAGGTCACGCTCGTGGGCGTGGTCAATGCCGACTTCGCCCTTAAGCTGCCCGATTTTCGCGCAGGGGAGCGCGCCTACGATTTACTGGAGCAGGTCGCCGGCCGTGCCGGTCGTGGTGATCGTCCCGGCGAGGTGATCGTCCAGACCTACCTGCCCGAGGATCCGGTCATTCGTGCCGTCGCTGAGCACGACCGTTCGATCTTTACCGACTACGATTTGGACCAGCGCCGCGACGCGCTGTACCCGCCGTTTGTTCGCCTGGTCAACATCTTGGTGTGGTCGGCAAACCGAGACGACGCGCAGGACTACATTGGGCGCATCGCAAAGCTTCTTAAGCGCCGCTGGCATGCCGCCGCGCCCGATTTTTTGCGGGCGGGGAGTGCCGTGCCGCAGGTGCTAGGCCCGGCTTCGTGTGTAATCGAGAGAGCCAAGGACCGTTACCGCTTCCATCTGCTTGTGAAGTCGCCCGTGGGGTACCATGTCTCAGATGATATCGACGCCTGCCTCAAAGAGGTGGGCTCTGTGCGCGGCGTGAGCGTGAGCGTTGACGTCGACGCCTATGATTTGATGTAACAAACCGAAAGGATGGCCATGGAAGCCAACGGAATCGTACTGTCGCCCGACCCTCGTCTGCGCCAGGAGTGCGCCGTCATCGAGGAGATCACCCCGGCGATCGAGGCGCTTGCCGAGAAGATGAAGAAAATGATGTTCGATAACGGCGGTTGCGGCCTGGCTGCTCCGCAGATCGGCGAGCTCATTCAGCTCGTTACCATCGACTGCGACTACAGCGACAAGAACGACTACGACCCGTACGTGCTCATCAATCCCGTGATTGTCGAGCAAAGCGACCATCTCGTTCCGTATAGCGAGGGCTGTCTATCCATTCCTGGCATTAGCTGTGAGATCGAGCGTCCCGACCATGTCGTCGTCGAGGCGTATGACCTGGACGCCAACCTGATTCGCTATGAGGCCTCGGGCGATCTGTTCTGCGTGTGCCTGCAGCACGAGATCGATCACCTGCACGGCAACACCATGTTCGAGCGACTGAAGCCGATGCAGAGGATCAAGGCCGTCAAGGAGTACCAGGACGCCCTGGCCCGCGGCGCTCGACCGGGCGAGACGGAGTAGGTTAATTGTCCGTCCCTGGGATGGGGCCCACACATATCATCCCGTGCTCAAACATTCTCGCTTTGCTGCGAAACTGCGCGCGGGACGATATGTGTGGGCCCCATCCCAGGGACTACGTTGTCGCTCTTCGTTTCGCCCGGGTGCCGTCGGGCCAGGGAGGGGCGTCTTCGCTGATAGGTGCTTTCTTGGGAGGGCTGCTTTTATGCGGCTCTTTCTTTGTTTTTGGGTATATTTGTTTCTGTTGAACTATTCTTGCGGCTGGGCGCGCTTGCGACCAGGAACGCTTTTTTGTAGCCGTCTCGGCTCGTTATTGAGAGGAGACTAACTTTTATGCGTATTGTGTTTATGGGTACGCCTGATTTTGCTGTGCCTTCTTTGACTTCGCTTGTTGAGGCTGGGAATGAGATTGCGCTTGTTGTTACTCGTCCTGATGCTGTTCGTGGGCGTGGTAAGAAGCTGGAGCCGTCTCCTGTTAAGGCTAAGGCGCTGGAGCTGGGGTTGCCGGTCATTGAGGCGAATCGTATGACGCCTGAGGTTGTTGAGGTGCTCCAGGCTGCCCAGGTTGATATTTTCTGTGTGGCTGCCTATGGCTGCATTTTGCCCGATGAGGTGCTGCATATGGCACCGCTCGGTATTGTGAATGTTCATGCGTCCTTGCTGCCTCGTTGGCGTGGGGCTGCTCCTATTCAACGTGCGATTCTCGCTGGTGATGAGATTGCTGGCGTTTCTATCATGCGCATCGGGCATGGCGTGGATACCGGCGCTTATTGTGCCCAGGCGTCTACGTCGGTTGCCGGTAAGCATGCTGAGGTGCTGACCATGGAGCTTGGTGAGCTTGGCGGTAAACTGCTTGCCGATACGCTTCCTTCTCTTGCCGATGGCACCGCTGTTTGGACTGAACAGGATGAGTCGCTCGTCACTCATGCCGCTAAGATTTCTAAGCAGGAGATGCGCCTGGATCCGCAAATGGCGGCGCTCGATTGCGTACGTCATGTGCTGGCTTCGTCCGATACCGCGCCTGCTCGTTGCGTGATTGCCGGTAAGACCGTGCGCGTGCTCGATGCTGTGGCGGCTGACGTGTCGCTTGGCGAGGGTCAGGTTCTCGTTAAGGCTAAGCGTGTTTACCTTGGTCTTTCCGATGGCACGGTTGAGTTGCTCGAGGTTAAGCCCGACGGCAAGCGTGCTATGGCTGCTTCTGCTTGGGCAGCCGGCCTGCAGGGCGCCGATCTTTCGTGGGGTGTTTTGTCATGAGCAAGCTGTCTCCCGCGCGCAAGCTTGCGCTCGATGTGCTAATGGAGGCCGATCGCCGCGGTATGTATGCGCGTGACGTGCTGTCTTCTCGCGCATCGGCCAAGGCTATTGACCAGCGCGATTCCGCTTTTGCCGCCCGCTTGGCGCTGGGCGTGGCCGCCACGCAGGGTATTTTAGACGAGCTGCTCGACCAGTTTCTTGATAAGCCTAAAAAGGTTGCGCCGCGTGTTCGCATGGCGCTTCGTATCTCGGCCTTCGAGATGCTCTATTTGCATACGCCTGGCCGCGTCGCCGTAAGTCAGGGTGTTGAGCTCGTTCGCAGTGGTGCCAAGTCCGCTGCCGGTCTGGCGAACGCCGTGCTGCATAAGGTTGCTGACAATGTTGAGGACTTTGCCACCGCAGCCAATGCCGATGAGTCCGAGCGCCGCTTGGTTCGCCTATCTCGCCTGATGGGCCTGCCGCTCTGGCTGTGCGCTCGCATTATGGCCTCGTTCGATACGCCCGAGGGCGCGCTGAACTTTGCCGGCAATCTGGCCCCCGCACCGCTGGCCCTGCATGAGAACGCCTTTGCGACTAAGCTCGATCCGTATATCTCGCAGCTCGTCGCGCCTGTCTTCCCGGGCTGCCATGCCCCGGTTGATGCCCAGGTTGCCGTTGCTTCGGGTGTGTTTGAGCGTGCTGCCGCGGTGGCATCTGATCTCAACGCCCAGCTCATCGCCACAGCTGCCACTCGCCCTGGAAGCTGCCTTGAAATTGGTGCCGGTCGTGGCACCAAGACCTATGTGATGATGTGCCAGGCCAAGCGCGCGGGATATGAGCGTCAGCATACGGCGCTCGATCTTCATGATCGCAAGTGCGATCTGAATCTCGCTCGCCTGCATAAGGCCGGTATTCAGGGCGTTCGTACGGTTTCGGGTGATGCGTGCGAGCTTGATGAGGTGCTCACATCGTTTGATGCCATGCTTGGCAAGCCGGTTAAGTTCGACACGGTCTTTATCGATGCACCGTGCTCTGGCACCGGAACCATGCGTCGTCATCCCGAGATCCCGTGGCGCCTGACCGAAAAGGATGTGGCGGTTGAGCTGCCCAAACTGCAGCTGACGATGCTCAAGGAAGCCGCCGCGCGCGTGGCTGCCGGCGGTGAGCTTATCTATGCCACCTGCTCGGTTTTTGATGAAGAGAACACGCAGGTTGTGGACGCGTTCCTTGCTTCTCCCGAGGGTGCCGGCTTTAGCGTGGCGCCGCTTTCCGAGGCACAGATTCTGCAACTGCCCGACTTCGAGCAGGCCAAGAAGCTCGTCTCCGTACGCCAGAACGATCGAGGCCTCTTCCAAAGCGTTCCCGTAAACGCCGATTCCTACGACGGCCACTTCTGCGCCAGACTAGTCCGTAAGTAACTACTAAGTTGCGGTGAAATAGGGATTGAAAAGCCGCTTCTACCCGCCAAATAGTCCTTATTCCACCGCAACTCATAAGGAAACCTGGTTAGCTAAAGAAGCGGCCCCGCGATCGGTGTTGATCGCGGGGCCGCGTTGTTTCTAGTGGCTGTGCGGGCAGTTGGCGCAGCAGCCGCTGGTGGCGCTGGTGCTGGAGCCGCCGCTGCGCTGGTCGGTGTTGTAGAAACCGCTGCCGTCGAACTTGATGCCGCTGGCCGAGAACGTCTTGGATGCCGGAGCGCCGCAGCTGGGGCACACGACCTCGGGACTCTCGGACATGGGATGCTCAACCTCAAACACGTTGCCGCAGCTCGAGCACTTGTAATCGTAGCGCGCCATAATACTTCCTTTTCAGCACAAAGCGGGCAGATCACTCTGCCCGCATAAATTCAAACGTCTGTAACTGTACCCTATATCGGGCGTTTTATCACGCTTCGCCCCAGAATCTATGCGTGTTGCGCAGGAGCTGTGCGGTTTTGCCCTCAGCGGCCGCAACGTCGGCCTCGTCAGCCTGCCAGGTCCAGTTGCCCGTGGCCACGCCCGGTACGTTCATGCGCGTGTCGTCGCCAAGCCCCAGCACGTCCTGCAGCGGCATCATCACCAGGGGGGCGTCGCTTGTCAGCGCATCGCTCATCAGCTTGGCTGCCACCTCAACACCGCTCGGCTCGTCGCCGCCCGCAAAGGAGCGCGTGCACCAACCCGCGAGCGTCGACGTGTCATGCGTCGATGTGTACAGGATCTTGCCGGGCGTAGGGTGCACGCCGCAACGAACGTCGTAATCGCTAAACTCCAGTACGTCCATACCGGGGAAGCCGCAAGTCGAAGCCATGGCGCGAACGCCGGGCGTCAGGTAGCCCAGGTCCTCGGCGATAAAGTTGAGCGGCCCCAGCTCGTCATAGGCGGTCTGGAACAGGTCCTTGCCCGGACCCGCAAGCCAGCGGCCGTCGGCGCAGGCCTTGCCGGCGGGAATGCTAAAGTAGCTGTGGAATCCCAGGAAGTGATCCAGACGCACGCGGTCGTAGAGCGAGAACGCGCGACGCAGGCGATCCATCCACCAGCTATAGCCGTTCTGCTTCATGTGGTCCCAGCGGAACGTCGGGTTGCCCCACACCTGACCCTCGGGTGCAAAGTTGTCGGGTGGCGCACCGGAGATCTCGATTGCCTTGCCGGTATCGGACAGCCAGAAGTTCTCGGGTTCGCTCCACGCATCTGCCGAATCGTCGGACACGTACATAGGAATATCGCCGATGACCTCGATGCCCTTCTTGTGTGCATAGTTCATGAGCTCGCACCAAGCCAGGTCAAAGCGGTACTGCATGTACGCCTGAAGCTCGGCCTCGTCGTGGAAGCGCTTGTCGTCGATCAGATGCTCGTTGTAGCGCGCGACATCTGCCGGCCAATCGTGGCGCGACTCGCCCTCAAAGTACTTCTTAACGGCCATGTAGACGCAGTATTTCTCGAGCCAATCGGCATTTCGATGTTTAAACGCGGTGTACAGCGGATCGGCATCCTCGCCGCCGCGGGCCTTCCAAGTCTCAAAGTCGGCGGCAAGCTCCTCGTGGCTCTCGGGCAGTAGGTCGATATTGCCTGCAAAGGCCGAAGGACCGGCGTAAGGAGAGCGGAAGAAGTCCGTGGGGTTGACGGGGAGAACCTGCCAGTAGCGCATGCCCATGGCGGCCAGATGGTCGATAAAGCGACGCGTGGGCGCGCCGATTGTACCGGGCTTGCCGTCGTCGGTGGGCACCGAGGTGATATGGCACACAACACCCGCGCCGTGATCGAGCGGCTCCTGCAGGCGCTGCTCTGCATGGTGATAGATAATCGACGAGCCCAGCGGATACAGATCGAGCGTGACCGTACCGTTGTGGATCTCGCACTCGTGACCGCTAATCACATCGCTCGCGCATTCGCCGAGCGCTGGAATGGTCACGCGATGCGAATTGCGCAGGCTGCGGTTGATGATAACCGTCGCGGACTCGCCATCCTTGCCCGTGCGGTTGTATGCCAGCACCTCGTCGTTGAGCGCGAAGGCCTTGATCTCGCCGTCGATCATAAACGGCAGTGCGCGGCGTACGGCGGAGGCGTTTTTGACAATAGCCAGCGTGTCGAAGTCGTGCAGTTGGTCCTTGGTCGGCAGGGTGCGGCGGTTGCCCGGATCGGTTAGACCCTCCAGGCCGTATTCGTCGCCGTAGTAGATCGAAGGCACGCCGGGGAAGGTCATCTGCATGAGCGTGGCGAGCCAAAAACGGCTCTTGGCTAGGCCCATCGAGTTCTCGTCCAGGCGCCATTTGCTGCGCTCGCACTCGGGCAGCTGCGACTCGTCGGGGCCGCCGCCGAGCACCGAGATAATGCGCGGACGGTCGTGGCTCGAAAGCAGATTAAGTGCGCAGGACAGGGCCTCACGGGGATAGTTCTCGCGCAGGGTTTCGATATCCTCGGCTGCCTGGTAGGCGTTCTTGTAGCCCATCAAAAAGCCGATGACCATGTCGCGGAAGGGGTAATCCATAGCAGAGTCCAACTCGGAGCCCTGTAGATAGCGACGCAGATGGCCGTAGCTAATCTTGTTGGAGGCGTCTTCCCAGACTTCGCCGAGCAACAGTGCGTCAGGCTTTTCGTCAAGTACGGCCTTCTTGATCTCGGCCAGGAAGTCGTCGGAAAGCTCGTCAGCGACGTCCAGGCGCCAGCCATGAGCGCCGGCACGTAGCCATTTACGGATCACGCCGTCCTTGCCCAGGAGCCGCTCGCGTACCAGCTCGGAGCTCTCATTGATGGCGGGCATGTTACCCACGCCCCACCAGCAGTCGTACGAGCCGTCCTCGTGGAAATAAAACGCATCGCGCCACGGCGAATTCTCGCTCTGCCACGCGCCCACGCCGGGGTAGTTGCCATAGCGGTTGAAATAGATGGAGTCGTCACCCGTATGGTTAAAGACGCCGTCTAGGATGATGGAAATGCCCAGCTTCTCGGCTGCCTGGCACAGCTCGGTAAAGTCCTGCTCGGTGCCCAGGATTGGGTCGATCTTGGTGTAATCGGCCGTGTCGTAGCGGTGGTTGCTCGCGGCCTCAAAGATGGGGTTGAGGTAGATGGCCGTAAAGCCCAGCTCCGCGATGCGGGGCAGGTCATTTTGGATGCCCTTGAGCGAGCCGCCGTAGAAGTCCCAGGTCTTGATGGAGCCGTCCTCGGCGCGCTCGTATACGGGCGGCTCGTTCCAGTCCTCGATCATGCGGCGCTGGATTCCGTTGCGCGGTTTTTCGACTTCGGCCAGCGTGCGCTCGCGCCAGTTTTCGTCGCGGGCATAGCGGTCGGGGAAGATCTGGTACACCATGCCGCGCTCGTACCACTCGGGTCGAACTTCGCGGTGCTTGTAGACGGTGACCTGGAACGACGGCACTTCGGCGTAGTCGTAGGTTACGCCCTCGCCGCCTGTGCGACCCCGCGGTGCGCCCAAGCGGACCTCGGGCTGGCCCTCGATATTGCAGATAAAGCTGTACCAGATAAGACAGGGCTCGGTACACTCAAGCTCTACGGAAAATATGCCGTCGCCTTCATGCGTCATGGGATACCGAGACTCGCCGATCTCATCGACCCAAGTGCGCAGGGTGAGCGTTGCCTGGTTGGGGTCGGCATCCTCCAAGATCACCGAGAGCGAAACGGAAGTGCCAGTGGTCACAGCGCCAAACGGAGTGCGAAACTGCGGCAGGCGGCTGTTGTGTATCAATCTCATAGTACGGTCCAGTTCAATAGAATCATGGCCTGCTGGCCATGGGCTTTACGCACAGGATGTAAGTATATCTGTTGTACACAGGCTGTATAAACAACATCCGTTTACCATCGGCGAACGGTTGTCCTAGAAAATCGTTTTACCAACTATCCACAGAGAAGGGGCGCCCGGTTGGAGCGCCCCTTACTTATGGTTTGATGAGGTTTTGGATCGTCTGTGGGCTAGCGGCGCTTGCGGGTGGCCGTTGCCTTGCGGACGGACGTCTTCTTGGACGGCGCTTTTTTCTCGGTCGCGGCGGCGGGGGAGACCGGGGGCTCCTTGGCGGGTTCGACCTTAGGCTCGGCCTTTGCCGTAGCCTTCGGAGCGGTCTTCGGTGCCGGCTTGGGCTTTGCCTCGGGCTTGGGCTCCTCTTTGACGGCGGCGGGCTTAGCCTCTGCCTTGGCAGCTGCGGCCTTGGTCGTGGACTTCTTGGCCGTCGTCGTTGCGCGCTTGCGCGTGGTGGTCTTGGCGGTCGGCTTGGCCTCGACAGCTGCCTTGGCCTTAGGCTCGGCGGCTGCCTCCTTAACCTTGACGGCGGGCTTTGTGGCAGCCTTCGGAGCGGCCTTGGTCGCAGTAGCCTTGGCGGCCGTCGACTTCGTTGCCGTGGTCTTCTTGGCAGCTGTTACCTTCTTGGCGGTCGTGGTCGCCTTCTTGGCAGCGGTCTTTGCCGGAGCCTTGGCGGCCGGCTTGGCCTCAGCGATCTCGGCCTTTACCTCAGGAGCGACCTCGGGTTCGGCGGCCTTCTTGGCAGCGGCGGTCGTGCGCTTGCGCGCGGTCGTTGTCTTGGCAGCGGTGGTCTTGCTCGCAGCGGCCTTCGTGGTCGTGGCCTTCTTCGCCGTCGTCTTACGAGTCGCGGTCTTCTTAGCTGCGGGCTTTACAGCAGGCTTGACCTCGATCTCTGCCTTGGGAGCAACCTCAGCCTTCACCTCAGGCTCGGCCTTTGCGGGCTCAGCCTCAACAGACTTCTCCTCGGCCTTGGGCTCCTCGGCGGCCACCGGCTCAGCAACAGCCTCAGGCTCGTCGACAACAGCCGCTGGCCTCTCAATCTCCGGATGCATAAAGAAGTACAGGTCCAGATACTTGTCGGCCGAGCGCGTCCAGCTAAAGTCCTGGCTCATGGCCTGCGTGACCAGCTGGTTCCAGGTATCGCGGTTGTCCCAGAACAGGCGTGCCGCACGGAACACGGCGTCGCCCATCTCGTCGCCGTTAAAGTTACTAAACGAGAAGCCTGTGCCCTCGCCGGTAAACTCGTTATACGGGATCACGGTGTCCTTCAGACCACCGGTCTCGCGCACGATGGGCAGGGTGCCGTAGCGCATGGCGATGATCTGCGACAGGCCGCAGGGCTCAAACTTCGAAGGCATCAGGAACATGTCGGCGGCAGCATACATGCGCTGTGACAGCGCCGGATCGAACTCAATGCGTGCGGCCATGGTGCCGGGGTACTTGCCCTGGAAGTAGCGTAGACCGTCCTCGTAGTCGCGGTCGCCGGTGCCCAGCACCGCCACCTGCACGCCGCCGGCCAAAATGCGGTCGAGCGCGTACATGACCAGGTCCATGCCCTTCTGGCGCGTCAGGCGCGTGACCATTACCATGAGCGGACGATCGTCACGAACCTCGAGCCCCAGCTCCTCCTGCAGCCTGGCCTTGCACACGGCCTTGCCCGCGCGGTCGTCGACCGTGTAGTTGGCGGCAATGCGCTTGTCGGTCGCCGGGTCAAAGCCCGCGACGTCGATGCCATTCAAAATGCCCTGCAGCGCATAGGAGCGCTTGCGCAGCACGCCGTCCAGGCCCTCGCCAAACTCGGGCGTCTGGATCTCGCTGGCATAGGTGGGGCTCACCGTGGTGATGGCGTCGGCATAGCGCAGGGCGCCCAGCATGTAGTTGATGCTGCAGGCGTCGCAACGCAGCTGCGAAGCGGCCGCCGGAATGTGTGCCACACCCAGGATGTCCTCCATCACGGTGTCGCTAAACTGGCCCTGGAACGCCACGTTGTGGATCGAGAACACGGTCTTGACGCGGTCATACAGCGGCAGGCCCTGGTAAAACTCGCGCAAAAACACGGGCGCAAGTGCCGTCTGCCAGTCATTGCAGTGCAGGATGTCGCACTCAAAGCCGGCCGGCAGGTGCTGCAGGCTCTCGGTGATGGCCTTGGAGAAAAACGCAAAGCGCTCGCCGTCATCAAAGAAGCCGTACGGATAGTCGCGCGCAAAGTAGCGCTCGTTGTCGATGAACATATAGGTGACGCCGTCGTGCTCGATCTTCTCGAGCCCGCAGTACTCATTGCGCCAGCCCAGGCTCACGTAAAAATCGGAGAAGTGCTCCATCTGTGCCTTGTACTCATCCTTGATGGTGGCGTACTTGGGCACCATCACGATAACTTCGGCGCCGGCGCGCACAAGCGCCGCAGGCAGCGAACCTGCCACGTCACCCAGGCCACCGGTCTTTACAAACGGTGCGCACTCGGCCGAGGCAAACACGATCTGCATCTTTTTGCTGGAATCAGCCATATTGTCTCCCATGTTGCAATTCGAGAATAGCCGCCTGGCGCTAACCGGGCGGCTATTCTACATGTTACGAGCGATGTTGCGGTGCCAACGTTAACGTACGATGGTGGTGTCAGAAGTTAACGGAGCCTTGCCCAGCACCAGGATGTTCTCGGGCGTGCCGCGAAGCTCGGTGTTGGTGGGGACCACGTTGTTCTTGTCCAGAATGGCATTCTCGACGCGGGCGCCGCTCTTGATGATGCAGCTCTGGTTGATGATCGAGTTGGTCACCGAAGCGCCTTCCTCGACCACGACGCCACGCGACAGGATCGAATTGCGCACGGTGCCCTTGATGATGCAGCCGGCTGAGATGATCGAGTTGCACGCGTGGCTGCCGGTCGCATAGCGCGAAGGCGGCACGTCGTGAGCCTTGGTCAGGATCGGGCGCTCGGGGTCAAAGAGCTGGTCGGCGACGGTCTGGTCGAGCAGGTCCATGCTGCGGCGATACAGCGACTTCTCGCTAAACACGCCCACGACCTCGCCCTTGTACTCGTAGCTGCACACGTCGATGTTGCCAAAGTCGCCCTGGAGCGCCTCGAGCAGGTCCAGATAGTCGGCGGCCTGGTAGTGGTCGATGATCTCGAGCAGCGTCTCGCGGTTGACGATGCAGCAGTCCATGGAGGCGTTATCGCCGTACGCGACGCCGGCGCTCACGCCCGTCAGGCGGCCGTTCTCGTTAATCTCGAGCTTGGTCTCGTCATCGACGTTGCGCGTGGCCTTGCAGTACACCACGGTCATCTGGGCGCCGGAGTTCTCGTGCGCCTCGATGATGGTGTTGAGGTCCATGTTAAAGATGATGTTGGTGCCCATCATCACAACATAGGGATTCTCCGAGCGCTGGAACAGCGTCTTGTTGGAGATGATGTCGCGCAGCAGGAAGCGCATGCCGCCCTTGGTGGTGCCATACGCGTTGCCGGGCACCATGAACAGACCGCCCTTCTTGCGATCCAGGCCCCAGTCCTTGCCCGAGCCCACGTGGTCGATCAGCGAGCGGTAGTTACCCGGCATGACGACACCGACGGTCTTGATGCCGGCATTCATCATGTTGGACAGCGGAAAGTCGATCAGGCGGTAGCGGCCCAAAAACGGAACGGACGCGATGGGGCGGTCCTTGAGCAGCACGCTGCCGTAGGTCGAAGAGTAGTTAGCGGTGATGTAACCGATGGCCTTGCGATTGATCATCGGATCATTCCCCCTTCCCGATAACGACGTCATTTCCAACGACGGCCGTATCCTTGGTGGTATCGACAGAGCCGAGCTTCACGCCCTCTTCGACCGTGGAGTTCTCGCCCAAAATAGCGCGGCAGATGTGCGCGCCGCTCTTAACGTGCGCACCCGGCAGCAGCACGGAGTCCTCGACCACGGCGCGCTCCTCGATAATGACATCGGTCGAAAGAATCGAGTGGCGAGCGGTGCCGTAGATCTTGCAGCCGTTGGAGACCAGGCAGTCGTCCAGGCGGCCGTCCGGTCCAATGTAGTGCGGCGGACGCGTGGTGATGTTGGACATGATGGGGAAGTTCTTGTCGAACAGATCGAACTCGGGGTTGTTGCCCAGCAGGTCCATCGAGGTCTCGTGGAAGCTGGCGATGGTGCCGACGTCCTTCCAAAAACCGTGGAACTCGTAGCTGTACAGGCGCTTGTTCTCGCCGAGCAGCTTGGGGATGATGTCCTTGCCAAAGTCGTGGCTCGAGCGCTGGTCCAGAGCGTCCTCCTCGAGCGCCTCGATCAGCACGTCGGCCGAGAAGATGTAGATGCCCATGGACGCGAGGTTCGAATCGGGCTTCTCGGGCTTCTCGGTAAACTTGGTGATGCGGCCGTCCTCGGGGTCGGTGGTCAGGATGCCAAAGCGGCTGGCCTCCTCCCACGGCACGGGCATAACGCTCACCGTGAGGTCGGCGTTGTTCTCAATATGCGTCTTGAGCATCTTGCGGTAGTCCATGCGATACAGGTGATCGCCCGAAAGAATCAGGACGTACTTGGGGTCGTTGGCCTTGATGTAGTCGAGGTTCTGCGTAATGGCGTCGGCCGTGCCCGCATACCAGGCGCCGCCGGTCTGCGTCTCGTACGGCGGCAGGATCGACACGCCGCCGTCGCGGCTGTCCAGATCCCACGCCTCGCCGGAGCCCACGTAGGCATGCAGCAGGTAGGGACGGTACTGCGTCAGAACGCCCACCGTGTCGATGCCCGAGTTGGAGCAGTTGGACAGCGAAAAGTCGATAATGCGGAACTTGCCACCAAAGCTAACCGCCGGCTTGGCGATCTTTTGGGTGAGTGCCCCCAATCGGCTGCCCTGTCCTCCTGCGAGGAGCATCGCGATGCATTCTTTCTTACTCATCGATTTCTCCTTCTGTCATCGATGTTCCTAACCCATTAGCGACGGGCGCGGCGCACTGTCACGCCCGTCGAGTAATGCCGTGCGGCAAAGGGAGCTCGCGCGCTTTATGCGTGCCAGATCTCGTCGCGATACTCGCGAATGGTGCGGTCGGACGAGAACCAGCCACTCGAGGCGGTGTTGAGCAGGGCCTTGCGGTTCCAGGTCTCCTGGTCGCCGTAGCTGCCCGTGAGGTTCTCCCATGCATCCACGTAGCTACGGAAGTCAGCCATGACCAGGTCGGGGTCGTTGTTGTTCATGAGCTCGTTGTAGATGCTCTCGAAGTTGCCCGAAAGACCCGCAAACGTGTTGTCCTTGAGCTCGTCCATCACGCGGCCCAGACGCTCGCGGTCGCCGTTGAGGGTATCCCACGCAAAGTAGCTGTTGGATGCCCAGAGCTGCTCGACCTCGGGAGCGGTCAGGCCAAAGATGGCCTCGTTCTCGCGGCCGGCCAGGTCGGCGATCTCGATGTTGGCGCCGTCGAGGGTGCCCAGCGTAATGGCGCCGTTCATCATGAGCTTCATGTTGGACGTGCCCGAGGCCTCCTTGCCGGCCGTGGAGATCTGCTCCGAGATCTCGGCGGCCGGGTAGATGAGCTGAGCGTTGCTCACACGGAAGTTGGGGATAAAGCAGACCTTCATGACCTCGTTGACGCGGGCATCGTTGTTGATGACGTCGGCCACGGAGTTAATGAGGCGGATGGTCTCCTTGGCAAAGGTGTAGCTCGAGGCAGCCTTGCCGCTAAAGATGAAGGTCGTCGGCGTCACGTGGAAGTTAGGATCGGCGATGCGACGGTTGTAGATGTCCATCACCTTCATGATGTTCATGAGCTGGCGCTTATAGGCGTGGAAGCGCTTTACCTGGACATCGAAGACGGTGTTGGGGTCGATAACCAGACCGGTCTCGGCCTTGACGTAGGCGGCCAGACGCTCCTTGTTGGCGCGCTTGGAGGCACCCACGGCCTTCAGGAACTCGGTGTCGTCCTTAAACTCCCTGAGTTTCTCAAGCTCAAAGGCGTCTTTGAGCCAGCCATCGCCAATGGCCTCGGTCACGAGCCTGGCGTAGGTGGGGTTGGCCTCGGCAAAGAAGCGACGGTGCGAGATGCCGTTGGTCTTGTTGTTGAACTTCTCGGGCGTCAGGGCATAGAAGTCCTTGAGCACGATGTTCTTGATGATGTCGGAATGGATCTTGGCCACGCCGTTGACGCTGTGGCTGCAGATCACAGACAGGTTGGCCATGCGAATCTCGCCGTCCCACAGGATGGCGGTCTGGCGCAGACGCTCCTGCCAGCCCTCCTGCGTGGTGTCGAAAGACTCGTGCCAACGACGGCTGATCTCGTCGATGATCTGGTACACGCGGGGGAGGAGCTTGGAGAACGTGCCGATTGGCCACTTCTCCAGGGCCTCGGGCAGGATGGTGTGGTTGGTGTAGCTCACGACCTGCGTCACGATGTTCCAGGCGTCATCCCACTCGAGCTTCTTCTCGTCGATGAGGATACGCATGAGCTCGGGGCCGCACATGGCGGGGTGGGTATCGTTGGTGTGGATGGCTACAAACTGCGGCAGCAGCTCCCAGTTCGCGCCGTGCTCCTTCTCAAAGGTGTCGAGCAGGCTGTAGATACCGGCCGAAACAAACAGGTACTCCTGCTTCAGGCGCAGCAGACGGCCGTGCTCGCCGGCGTCGTTGGGGTAGAGGATGGCGCTGATGGCCTCGGCCTCAGCGCGCTCGGCATCGGCCTGGGCATAGTCGCCGCGGTTGAAGGCCTCCAGATCAAAGTGCTCCTCGACCGGCTCGGCGGCCCAGACGCGCAGCTTGTTGACGGTTTCGCCGGCATAGCCCACGACGGGGATGTCATAAGGGACGGCCAGGATGTCCTGCGTGTCTACCGTGCGGTAGAACGTGCGGCCGTTCTCCTCAAAGCCCTCGACGCGGCCGCCAAACTTAATGGTCACGGCCTTGTCCTGACGACGGACTTCCCAAGGATAGCCGTGGGTGAGCCACTCGTCGGTGGCCTCGACCTGGCTGCCGCTGACGATCTCCTGCTTAAACAGGCCGTAGCGGTAGCGCATGCCGTTGCCGTAGCCGGCAATGCCCTCGGCTGCCATGGAATCCAAGAAGCACGCGGCCAGACGACCCAGGCCACCGTTGCCCAGGGCCGGATCGGGCTCCTGGTTCTCGATGACGGACAGGTCAAAGCCCATGTCGTCGAGCGCCTCGGCGACCATGTCGCGCACGCCAAAGTTGAGCAGGTAGTTGTCGAGCAGTCGGCCGATCAAAAACTCGATCGAGAAGTAGTACACGCGCTTCTTGCCCTCGGCGGTCACACGGGCGTCACTCTTGGTGGCAACGGTGCGGGCCTTCTCGGCCACGAGCTTGGCCAGGGCGTTAAAGCGGTCGAGGTCGCTGGCGGCCTCGACGCTCTTGCCGCTGATGCTCATGACGGCATCGCGATAGAGCTCGGTAAACTCCTGCTTGTTGTCGAAGATCTTATTCATACGTTCCTTTCCCCCGGGGATGTTTCTCCCGGAACGGTTATGACTTGTATCCTACGCCTCGTCGGGGCGGGTAATTACAGCTGTAACGGTTTTGTTACGCATCCTTGGCAGACGGCTTAACAGAAGCAGACTTGGTCTTGGTAGCGGCCTTTTTGGCAGCCGGTTTCTTGGCCGTAGTGGCCTTGGCGGCGGGCTTCGCGGCAGCCTTCGCCTTGGTCGTCGTAGTCTTCGCCTTAGCCGGTGCCTTCTTGACCGCAGCAGTCTTGGGCTTCACCGAGGACGTGCGCTTACGCGTAGCCTTCTTCGGCTCCTCGACCACGGGCGGCTTATAGCTGCTGGGACCGCGGCGCTTAAGCACCACACCTGCCAGACCGGGTACCTTAATCTCAATGGAGTCCATCTGCCCGTTCCAGGGATAGGGCTCGCTCGAGCAGGTGTAGGGCTCCTTGCCGGCATAGCCGCTGCCGCCAAACTCAGGACGGTCAGAATCGAAGATGACCTCCCAGTCACCCTCGCGCGGCACGCCCACGCGGAAGCTCTCATAGCTCGCCGGGTCAAAGTTAATCAGGATCACCAGGTCGTCATCGACGTCCTCGCCCTGACGCACAAAGCTCACGATGGACTGCTTGGAGTTATCCGCATCGATCCAGGTAAAGCCGTCGTCGGTGTAGCCGCGCTCGTACAGGGCGGGCTCGGCGGTGTACAGGTGGTTGAGCGCCTTGATAAACGCCTGATGATGACGGTGGGTCTCGTACTCCTCGGTCAGGAACCACTGGATGGACTCGTAATAGCGCCACTCAATAAACTGGCCGATCTCGTTGCCCATAAAGTTGAGCTTGGCACCGGGGTGCGTCATCTGGTAGAAGGCGAGCGTGCGCAGGCCGGCAAACTGGCGCCACCAGTCGCCCGGCATGCGGCCGATCAGCGAGCACTTGCCGTGCACGACCTCATCGTGGCTCAGCGGGCAAATAAAGTTCTCGGTAAAGGCGTACATGATGGAGAACGTGAGCAGCCCGTGGTTGCCGGGGCGCCACGGAAAATCGGTCTGCATGTAGTGCAGGGTATCGTTCATCCAGCCCATGTCCCACTTGTAGTGGAAGCCCAGACCGCCGTCCTGCGGCGGGTAGGTCACGAGCGGCCACGCGGTGGACTCCTCGGCCATCATCATCACGTCAGGGAAGTGGGCCTCCACGGCGCAGTTGACCTGGCGGATAAACGCGCTGGCATCCAGGTCCTCCTCGGTTCCGTACTTGTTGAACTTCTTTTGGCCCGGATCGTCGATGCCAAAGTTGAGGTACAGCATGCTGGACACGCCATCCATGCGGATGCCGTCAACGTGGAAGTTCTCGAGCCAGTACAGCACGTTGGAGACCAGAAAGGAGCGGACCTCGCCGCGGGCGAAGTCAAACTTGTGCGTGCCCCAGTTGGGGTGAATCTCGTGCTCAAACAGCATGTGGCCGTTAAAGGTGGCAAGACCGTGGGAGTCGGCGCAAAAACCGCCGGGCACCCAGTCCATGATCACGCCGATGCCTGCCTCGTGGCATGCATCGATAAAGTGCATGAGTTGCTGCGGGTCGCCATAGCGCGAAGTGGCGGCATAATAGCCGGTCGTCTGGTAGCCCCAGGAGCCATCGAAGGGATGCTCCATGAGCGGCATGACCTCGATATGCGTATAGCCCATGTCGCGCACGTAGTCCACGAGCTCCACCGACAGGTCGTCGTAGGTGTAAAACTCGCCGCGCTGCGCGGGGAAGGGATCCATGGGGCCGGGATAGTTGCCATACTCGTCCGGCTCGCCCTGCGGCGCGTCGCCGTGGCGCTTCCACGAGCCAATATGCACCTCGTAGATGTTAAGGGGCTGCGACATGTGGTTGTGGCCGGCGCGGCGCTTGAGCCATGCGGCGTCGTTCCATTTGTAGCCATCGAGGGTCCACAGCACGCTAGCGGTACCCGGAGGGCACTCGGCCTTGAAGGCGTACGGATCGGCCTTGTACAGTTTTTCGCCCTCGTTGGTCTCGATTAAATATTTATAGAGCTGGCCTTGTTCTGCGCCAGGAATAAAGCCTTCCCAAATAGCGCTCGTATGCACGGGCACCAGCGGGTTGGCTTCTTCATCCCAGTCGTTAAATTCGCCAATGACATGCACGCTCTTTACATCGGGCGCCCAAACGCAAAAGCGCCAGCCGCGCGTACGGTTCTGCGTGTCGGGGTGCGCGCCCATCTTTTCCCAGCTGCGCTCCCACGTGCCGATGCCAAATAGATAGACATCGTCCTTGGTGAGCTCCGGTGCGTGCGGGGCGGCTTTACGGGTTGCGGGCTTTTTAGCCGTTGGCTTTAGCTTTGTATCGCTCACGTTTGATCCCATCATGACGCGGCAGCGTGTTGCCTTGGTGACTAGATGCGAAAGGTCCAAGGCTGCACGAATCGAAGGGACGGCGATAGTTCTATGATTCGTTCCACCTCGCGTGCTCGGTGGAACTTTCGGCAGAAACTACGATAACACCTGTACGTTACTTTTATGAAGGAAAGTGGTTTTAGGGCGGCGTTTAATCGGTAAGCGCCATGTTTAGACCACTGGCAGAATTGCCGTGGTAAAACTCTTGACAGTTTTACCAATAAGGGTTTTTTGATTGTTGGTTTGACGTTTGGTAAAACGTTTTTAGCAGGTTGTTTACCATTTGACATCGAAAGGTACATTTATGTCCCAGACCGCCGCTCCTAATGTCGCTTTTATTTTCGATTGCGACGGCACGCTGGTTAATAGCACCCCCGTTTGGGCCTATGCCCAGCCCGAGTTATTGCACCGCCACGGAGTTGACGTGACGGTCGATGATTTTGCCCAGTTTGAGCATTTGTCGCTCGAGGACGAGTGCCAGGCCTACCACGACACCTGGGGCATTGGCGCAAATGGCGAGGAGCTGTATCGCGAGCTGAGCGACATTCTGATCGATGGCTACTCTAAGGTGCCGCCACGCGAGGGTCTGCTTGCATTTTTGGAGCAGGCGAAGGAGGCCGGTATTGCCATGTGCGTTGCCACGTCCACGCCGGCCGAGCTGGTTAAGTCTGCGCTAGCGGGAGCCGGGCTCGACGCGTACATGGAGTTTGTTACCACGACGGGTGAGGCAGGACGCTCCAAACAGTTCCCCGACGTATACGAGCTGGCGCTGCGCCGTCTGGAGGAGCACCATGGGCATCAGTTTGAGCGCGCATGGGTGTTTGAGGATGCGGTCTTTGGCCTTAAGAGCTCCGGCGCCGCCGGCTTTAACCGCGTGGGCATCTATGATCCGCACGGCCGCATGAAGCGCGACGACGTACGCGCCAGCTGCGATATCTTTATCGACAGCTACGAGGAGCTGGATCTGGCCCGCGTGCTTTCGTTTGAGGAATAGGCGAGGGCTGTGGCTTGCAAGGTATTAGTGGTCTGCGGCTCGCCCGTAGTGGCGAGCGCGGATCTGTTGCGTAGGCTAGCAGGGGAGTGCGACCACGTTGTCGCCGTGGACCGCGGACTCGACGCACTGTTGGGCTCCGGCCTGGGCTGCGAAGTATATGTAGGGGACGCCGATACGGTAAGCGAAGCCGGTCGCGCTCTTGTTGATGCCGCTGAGGACTTTGAAGTTGAGCGCCACGACCCGTACAAGGACTATACCGACCTAGCACTGGCGCTCGATTCCGTCCGCCGTCGCTGGCCGGGTGCCGAAGTGGTTGCAACCTGCGCCACCGGCGGCCGTCCGGACATGGCGCTTTCCGTACTGGGGTTGCTTGCAGGCTACGATGACGGCCCAGTTTGGATTGCCGAGGACAAGGTGGTCGCCCGCATCCTTCGCGCAGGCGAATCGTGGACCATCGAAGGCGCCGAGGGCGAAACGTTTTCCATCATCGCCATCGCCCCCAACACCCAGGTTAGCGAACACGGCCTAGAATGGGAACTAGACCACAACCCCCTGGGCCTTTTAGCCGACACAGGCATTAGCAACATAGTCCGATCCACCGCAGAGATCGAAGTCCACACCGGCACCGCCATCGGGTACCTTTACAAGTAGGGGCCTCGCATCAGGGTTTTATCGGGACGGTGGATAGAAATAATCGCTCGAAGAGTGATTATTTCTGCCCCGTCCCAGGAAAACCCGTAAGGTGGATAATCAATCCAAAATTCCCTCTTGCATCCCCGAAGATCTTCCCCTATAGTACAACCTCGTCACGGGGGCGTAGCTCAGCTGGGAGAGCGCTTGACTGGCAGTCAAGAGGTCAGGGGTTCGATCCCCCTCGTCTCCACCATTGTGATTTAAAAGGCCATCGGATATCCGGTGGCCTTTTTTCATACCCATCAACCCCACAAACCAAAGTGACGCGTACACCCGCGCCCACCCCATAAAAAGTTGCGCAATTCCTTCCCGGTTTTGTACAAAGTTTGTTAGCCAAAGATAATAGTTTGAGCAATTCACGCCGCCAGCAATGCAACTCAGGCAGTGCTCACCAACCCACACGCCCCCATAAACCTGCGGCAATGTTTGCAAGACGGCACAATATCCCCCATAACCACGGCAAATAAACAATATGTTGCTCAACACACCCCAAAACGCATGGGCCACCTGCTGTGCTAGGATACCTAACGTTACATGAGTTCAACTGTGCTCGCGGCTCCAACAAGTCGCAAAACGCAGGGTCGATCAGCATCCGGCCGTAACGGCGGTGCCAGAAACACCATGAGCTCCAATATCGATTGCCATGCGCGATTTTGCACTTGCTTTTGCGGGCATTTAATAGTTGCATTTGGTAATGCTTCAAATTGCTACGGCAAACCTCAACAGTTTTCAGCTGTTTGCGTGCGGTCCAGTTTTGTACCCGCTTGACTGGTTCGCACGCAGTCGGCTGGAGACGCGGTCATTTTGCGATACACGGCCGCATCTCTAGCAACTGCGCTTATACATACCGTTCACGGTGGGGCAGAGCCACGTGCTTGTCTGACTGGGCTCAGGGTTTGAATATGGAGCGCCTTCGCGCATAAGCGCCCTGGCGAAGCCATACCCAAACCCCGTGAGCCACACGTAAGACAGCAAGGGGGTGGTGCTCGTGTGGTATGTGATTCAGGTCATTAACGGTCGCGAAGACGTAATGCGCGAGCGCATCGAGCGTGTGGTGCCAGCGGGCGCCATGCAGGAGCCCTTTTATCCCCAATTTCAAACCGAGATCAAAGTACACGGCGAATGGGTCAATACGACCAAGCCGCTTTTTCCCGGATATCTTATCTGCGATACGGCAGATCCCCGCACCGTGCAACAGTATCTGCTGCGCATGGACGACTTTGCCCGGGTGCTTGCCCAGGACGGTCAGTTTGTGCCGCTGGCAAAAGAAGAGGTCCAGCTTATTGGCGGATTTACGCATAGGGGAGACCGCGTAGTACCCATGAGCGAGGCCCTAAAAGACGGCGACCAGGTCGTAGTTACGGCTGGTCCGCTGTTGGGCCACGAAGGCCTTATCAAAACCATTAACAGACGCAAGAGCACTGCTTATCTGGAGCTCGACCTATGCGGCCGACGCGTAACTACGCGCGTTGGCCTTGCAGTGCTTTCGGCCGAGCAGCGCGTAATGCGAAACCTTAAAAAGGCGATCGCCTAGCTGTTGGCGACCGCTACACAGAACAGGGAGGATCCCCGACCCGGGGACGAAGTCTTGGAAGAAAACGTGTCGGATAAAACTCAATTTGCAACGGATGCGCCTGCGGGGGCAGCGCTCATTTCTCAGGCCATGGACCGGCGTGAGGGCGCCGCCAGCTACAGGGCCATGCAATCCATCATGGACTGGGACAACTCGCGCCTGGCCTACCGGGCCATAAAGCGCACGTTTGATATCGTTTTCAGCGGTGTTGTACTCGTCCTCATCGCGATCCCCGGTCTGGTGTTGGCCGCCGCCATCCGCCTGGAGAGCGAGGGCAGCCCCTTCTACAGCCAGATCCGCGTGGGCCAGACTCGACCCGACGGCAGCTTGACTACTTTCCGCATGTGGAAGTTCCGAAGCATGTACAAGGACGCCGACGAGCGCCTGGTGGAGCTCAAGGAACAGAACGAGATCGCCGGCGCCATGTTCAAGATGAAGGAGGACCCGCGCGTCACCAGGATCGGCCGGTTCATCCGCAAGCACTCCATCGACGAGTTCCCGCAGTTCCTCAACGTGTTCTTGGGCCAGATGTCTGTCGTGGGCCCGCGCCCGCCGCTGCCCAACGAGGTTGCGGAGTACACCGAGTACGACCTGCAGCGTCTGGCAGTAAAACCAGGCATTACCGGCTGGTGGCAGGTCACTGAGCGCAACTCGACGGGATTCGATGGCATGGTCCGCCGCGATCTCGAGTACATCGCCAACCGGGGCATTTTCACCGACCTCAAGATTGTAATCCTCACGGTTATTGAGGTCATCACCGGTAGGGTGCTTGCTAATGCTCGAGGACTATTCGAAATACTCTGAGTTGAATCGCGTTCCCGTGATCGATGTTCCGATCACGGGAACAAACATGTCAGATTGCATCAGTTTTCTAGCTGAACATATCGATGAACTCCATGGCGAGTACATTTGCGTCTCAAATGCCCATACGTCTGTTTTGGCTCATGATGACCCCTCCTATTGGGATTGCCAGGCGGAATCAGTCATGTCCGTTCCCGACGGCAAGCCCTTATCAGTTGTAGGCCGTAAGTCATTTGAATCGATGGACCGCGTTACCGGTCCGGACTTGATGCGCGAGATTTTTGAGATTTCCAGTCAACACGGATGGAGTCACTATTTCTACGGAAATGAACAGAAGAATCTTGACGCCCTCAGAGAATCGCTCAACAGGGATTTCCCCGGTTTAAAAATTGTGGGAATGGAACCGTCACTTTTCCGTCCTTTGTCCGACAACGAAAAGCACGAGCTTTCTAATCGCATCGCCAACTCAGGAGCTAACTTCGCATGGATTGCTCTTGGCGCGCCACGTCAAGAAGTTCTTATGCACGAGCTCAAGGGAGGGCCGCAGCCGCTGATGATCGGCGTTGGTGGCGCGTTCAACGTTCTCGCCGGAGTGGTACCGGAGGCACCGATCTGGATGCAAAACCTGAGCCTTGAGTGGCTATACAGACTTATCCAAGAGCCGAAACGACTTTTCAAACGATATCTAGTTACTAATACCAAATTCCTCTTTTACCAGTTCACGGGCGCCAAGCGCAAGGAAGGCAAGTAGATGAAATCCACCACCGCATTCAAAGACAAGACCCTGATGATCACGGGCGGCACCGGCTCGTTCGGCAACACCGTCCTCAAGCACTTCATGGACACCGACCTGGCCGAGATCCGCATCTTCTCTCGCGACGAGAAGAAGCAGGACGACATGCGCCACCGCCTGCAGGAGAAGTCGCCCGAGCTCGCCTCCAAGGTGCGCTTCTTCATCGGCGACGTCCGTAACGCCCAGTCGGTGCGCGACGCCATGCACGGCGTGGACTACATCTTCCACGCCGCCGCCTTGAAGCAGGTGCCCTCCTGCGAGTTCTTCCCCATGGAGGCCGTGCGCACCAACGTCATCGGCACGGACAACGTGCTGCACGCCGCGATCGACGAGGGCGTCGACCGCGTCGTGTGCCTGTCCACCGACAAGGCGGCATACCCCATCAACGCCATGGGCAAGTCCAAGGCCATGATGGAGTCCATCATCTACGCCAACGCCCGAAACGGCGCCGGCCGCACCACCATCTGCTGCACCCGCTACGGCAACGTCATGTGCTCGCGCGGCAGCGTCATCCCGCTGTTCATCGACCGCATCCGAAAAGGGGAGCCGCTCACGGTCACCGACCCCAACATGACCCGCTTCCTCATGAACCTGGACGAGGCGGTCGGCCTGGTGCAGTTCGCCTTCGAGCACGCCAACCCCGGCGACCTGTTCATCCAGAAGGCGCCTGCCTCCACCATCGGCGACCTCGCCGAGGCGGTCCAGGAGGTCTTCGGCCGCGTGGGCACCCAGGTGATCGGCACCCGCCACGGCGAGAAGCTCTTCGAGACCCTCATGACCCGCGAGGAGCGCCTGCGCGCCGAGGACATGGGTGGCTACTACCGCGTGGCATGCGACTCGCGCGACCTGAACTACGACAAGTTCGTCGTGGACGGTGAGGTGGAGACCCAGGCCGACGAGTCCTACACCTCCCACAACACCGAGAGGCTCGACGTTGAGGGCACCATCGCCAAGATCAAGACCGCCGAGTACGTGCAGCTGGCGCTCGAGGGCCGCGAGCACGAGGCGGTGCAGTAGGGTGCGCGTCCTCGTCACCGGCGCCAGGGGCTTCGTCGGGAAGAACCTCTGCTGCGCGCTGAAAAACATCCGCGACGGCAAGGACCGCCGCGCCAAATACCGAGCCCTGCTGCCGCTCGAGGTCATGGAGTATGACGTCGACTCGACGACCGAGGAGCTGGACGGCTACTGCTCCCGCGCCGACTTCGTCTTCAACCTGGCCGGCGTCAACCGCCCCGAGGACCAGGCGGAGTTCATGGAGGGCAACTTCGGGTTCGCCTCCACGCTGCTTGATGCCCTCGTGCGCCACGGGAACACGTGCCCCGTCATGCTCTCCAGCTCCGCGCAGGCGAGCCTTTCCGGCCGTTTTGAGGGCTCGGTCTACGGCGAGTCGAAACTGGCGGGGGAGGGCCTGTTCCGCGATTATTCCGAGCGCACGGGCGCCCCGGTGCTCATCTACCGCTTTCCCAACCTCTACGGCAAGTGGTGCCGCCCGCGTTACAACTCCGCCGTGGCCACCTTCTGCGACGCCATCGCCAACGGCCGCCCCTACACCGTGAACGACCCCTCGGTGGAGCTGGAGCTCCTCTACATCGACGACCTCGTCGACGAGATGCTGGGCGCCCTGCTGGGGGAGGAACACCGCTGCGGATACGAGGGGCTCGAGCGCGTCGACGGAGATGATTTCTGCTACGTCCCCGGGACCGACGTGAAAACCCTGGGCGAGATCGTCTACCTGCTGGGCAGCTTCCGCGACAGCCGCGAGACGCTTTCGGTGCCGGACCTTTCCGAGGGATCCTTCTCCAAGAAGCTCTGGAGCACGTTCCTGTCCCACTACGAGCCGGGGCACTTCGCCTACTCCCTGAAGCCCAACACCGACGAGCGCGGCTCGTTCACCGAGTTCCTGCGCACGCCGGAGCGCGGCCAGGTCTCCATCAACGTCTCGAAGCCCGGCATCACCAAGGGCAACCACTGGCACATGAGCAAATGGGAGAGGTTCCTGGTGGTCTCCGGTACCGCGTCGATCAGGCTGAGGAGGGTGGGGGAGGACGCCGAGGGCAAGCCCTTCCCCGTCGACGAGTATGTCGTCTCTGGTCCCGACATGCGCGTGGTCGAGATGATCCCCGGCTACACGCACTCCATCACCAACATGTCCGACACCGAGGACCTCGTGACGGTCATGTGGGCCAACGAGCCCTTCGACCCCGAGGACCCCGACACCTACTACGAGGAGGTCTAGCCGCATGGGCAAGGACTATTCCGATATCCGCTTCGGGGACGACGGCCGCCTGAAGCTGCTGATCATCGTGGGCACCCGCCCCGAGGTCATCCGCCTGTCCGAGGTCATCAAGAAGTGCCGCCGCCACTTCGACTGCCTGCTGGCTCACACCGGGCAGAACTACGACTACACGCTCAACGGCATCTTCTTCCGCGACCTGTCGCTGGACGACCCCGACGTCTACCTGGACGCTGTGGGCGCCGACCTGGGCGAGACGGTGGGCAATATCATCGCCGCGAGCTATAAGCTGATGGTGCAGGTCCAGCCCGATGCGCTGCTGATCCTGGGCGACACCAACAGCTGCCTGTCCGCTATCGCGGCCAAGAGGCTCCACATCCCCATCTTCCACATGGAGGCGGGCAACCGCTGCAAGGACGAGTGCCTGCCCGAGGAGACCAACCGCCGCATCGTCGACGTGATCTCCGACGTCAACCTTGCCTACTCCGAGCACGCCCGTCGCTACCTCAAGGACACCGGCTGCGCCCCGGAGCGCACCTACGTCACAGGCTCGCCCATGGCGGAGGTCCTGCGCGCCAACCTGGACAAGATCGAGGCATCCGATATCCTCTCCGAGCTCCGCCTTGAGCCCAAGCGCTATATGCTGCTCTCGGCCCACCGCGAGGAGAACATCGACACCGAGGCGAACTTCACGAGTCTGTTCACCGCGATCAACGCGCTGGCCGAGAAATACGACATGCCGATCCTGTACTCCTGCCACCCGCGCTCCCGTAAGCGCCTGGAGGCCACTGGCTTCAAGCTCGACCCGCGCGTGCGCATGCACGAGCCCATGGGTTTCCACGACTACAACTGCCTGCAGATGAACGCCTTCGCGGTTGTCTCCGACTCCGGCACCCTGCCCGAGGAGTCGAGCTTCTTCTCCAGTATCGGCCGCCCGTTCCCGGCGGTGTGCATCCGTACCTCGACCGAGCGCCCCGAGGCGCTGGACAAGGCGTGCTTCACGCTTGCCGGCATCAGCGAGCGCGGCCTGCTCCAGGCGGTCCACACCGCCGTCGAGCTCGACGCCGAGGGGTCGCTCCCCGAGGCCCCCGTGCCCGACTACGCCGACGAGACCGTGTCCACCAAGGTCGTGAAAATCATCCAGAGTTACACAGGCGTCGTAGACAAGATGGTGTGGAGGAAATGCTAGTGTCGCAGACCCAAGGGCTCACGACCGACGCGCTCGTCGACGAAGCACTCGCTCTGGGTGAATGTCTGGGACGCCCGCTGCGCTACGTCCAGCTCAACAGCTTTTACAACGGTTCCACCGGTACCATAATGCGCAACCTTCACCATGAGCTGACTGAGCGCGGGGTTGACTCTTACATCTTCTGGGGCCGTCGCCACAACACGATAAGCGACCATGAGCAGTGCTGCGCTTCGAAGGCCGGCTACCTCTCCCACGGCGCCATGACACGTTTGCATGACCGCATGGGCTTCTACTCTAAGCGAGATACCGCAAAACTGCTCAAGCGCCTGGACGAGATCGATCCCGATGTGGTGCACCTGCATAACATACACGGCTATTACGTGAACATAGAGATGCTGTTCTCTTGGCTCGCCTCACATCGTTGCCAGGTTAAATGGACGTTGCACGATTGCTGGGCCTTTACGGGCCATTGTGCGTACTCGAAATGCTGCCCGCAGCTGGACACCTATCCCATAACGATTTCAAAAACCAACTGCGCGAGAAACTATGAAGATAAGAAACGCATCTTCACGAGCGTACCGCCTGAGCGGATGACGCTAATAACACCTTCACAGTGGCTCGCGGATTTGGTCGGGGAGAGCTTTCTCAAAGATTATCCGGTGGAGGTCCGTCATAACGTCATCGACACCGACGTTTTCAAACCCACCCCAAGCGACTTCCGCGAGAGATACGGTATTGGCGACCGGTTTATGGTGCTAGGCGTTGCGAGCCCTTGGACCAAGCGCAAGGGACTTCCTGATTTCGTCCGCTTAGCCGAGGAACTTGACTCTGACAAGTTTGTCGTAGCGCTCGTCGGCCTTTCGGATCGGCAGCTAAAGGCGCTTCCCCGGGGCGTTGTTGGCCTCAAACGTACCAACTCTCCCCAGGAGCTCGCCGGCATCTATACAACGGCGGACGTCTATTTCAATCCTACCGTAGAGGACAACTATCCGACGGTCAACCTTGAAGCCGAGGCCTGTGGCACTCCTGTTATAACTTACGACACAGGTGGGTGCAGGGAGACGCTTCATCGTGCTGATTCAAGTTTCGTTGCCGGCTTTGATCAAGCACTATCCATGATAGAGAAAGGCTTTTAATAATGAGGGTCGACAAAGTCGTTCCTGCTGCTCAGGGATATAAACGCGTAGCGAAAATACCTTTAAAGGGCGTTCTCCTTGCAATAAATAAGTTATCGAACAAAACTTATAAAAAGCTATACCCTCGCTACTTGGCGTGGCTAGGGGTCAACATCTCGGATAAGTTCTCCGAGTACGGTGATCCTTGGATAAGCCCTGAATGCCGCTTCGATGCGGCGGGCTACAATCTCATCACTTTGGGCGATGGAGTCACCATCAGCTATGGAACGTCCATCTTAGTCCACGACTACAGCATCGACAAGGCGTTGTATGCTCGCCGTGGGACTCATGGTAAGCTTCTCAAGTCTGTGACTATTGGCAGGAACTGTTTTATCGGCGCAAACACAATGATTCTGCCTGGCACTGTTATCGGTGATGACTGCATCATCGGGGGGGGGTCGGTTGTCAAAGGCCGCTTTCCGGTTGGATCGGTCGTATGCGGCAACCCGGCTCGCGTTGTTGGAACTGTAGATGAGTTCCTTGAAAAGCACGAGGCCAAAGAGGATATCGTTTATGGACTTTCCTAATGAGAAGGTGCTGCTGATTTCACGTCTCGACGGAAACAGGGGGCCTTTGGGCGTAGCCGCGGCAGTCCACTCCCGTCTTGCCCAGAATCATGCTTGCAAGCTTGCTGAGGTTTATTCCTTTGCCGATGTGCTAAAGCTCATTGTGAAGATTCCATTTACTTACAAGGGTTACTCCATATGCGTGCACCAAAATGGATTCAGAGTACCCATGGCGCTCTGCATGCTATCGAAGATTGATCACGGCAATAACTACTACCTCGTAGTTCATGGCATTGCAGCCGAAGAACGCAAATACCGGCCGGTGCTGTCTCGTGATCTTAAGCTCGAACCTAAGCTAATTAGAGAGTTCCCGAATCTCATCTGTGTTTCTAGGTTTGAGGCTGAAGTTCTTAAGAAGTTGTATGGCCGTAACGAAAACGTTACGGTGATCGGGAACGGTGTCGACCTCCCTGTAGGGGTTGAAGTCGACTCATTGTTGGCTGAGAAGCGCTCCTCGAATCCTCCCGTCGTGATAACGACGGGAGGATTCGAGGAGCGCAAGGGCTGCGATCTCGCACTCCTTGCGCTGTCGAAGTATGCTGCCCTAACGGATGCCCAACCTAGGCTCATAGTATGCGGTCGGGATTCCCGGGCCGTCGGCTCCAATCGTGCCCTCTGCGAAAAGATGGCTAGGGAGGGTGGTGTTGAGCTTGATTACCGCGGAGAAATATCTGACAAGGAAGAGTTAATGAGGCTCTATCGTAAGGCTGACTTCTATGCCGGGCTCAGCAGGTTCGACACCTTCAATGTATCCGTTTTGGAGGGCGCCGCATCTTGCTGCATACCTATTGTTTCCGAGAAGTGCGGCGCCTCTGCGCTCTTTGACGGATCCAACTCTATTCGTTGCGATATCGACGAAGCGGATTGGGCAGATGAGGCTGCCACATCCCTTGTTCGCCTGTGTTCTGATAACGCCCTCTATCGCGAGGTGGCAAGTCGCTCTCACGCTGTTGCCACAGCGAATACTTGGGATGCCGTGGCGGAGCGCTATTGGGAGGTTCTTTCGAATGACGAATAGCGCTACCGCTGATCAGCCTGTAAACCTATCACTTTCGTCAAGGAGCTCGGTCTTCTTCTGGATGGGTTTTTGGGTCTTATTTGCCAAATTCTTTCTCCAAGCTACTGTTTTCGTTGCGGTAGAAGGTGCGTTTGCTAAGGTCTTATTGCTATTTGGATGCGCTTTTCTGGCGTTCAGGGTGGCTGTCCTTTTCCTGGAGGGCCACTCGAGCGGTTTGGGAATTATAGGTATATGTCTCGGAACTGTGTCCTATGTTCTATCTGGCGAGTCTGTTTTGTTGACTACTTCGCTTCTTCTTACCGCCGCATATGAAATTGATCCGCAATCTATCCTTAAATGCTGGAGCCGCGCCGTAACGGCAATCATAGTCCTTATGATCTGGACCTATGTCATCGCTCGGCTGATGGGCGTGACGATTGGATTGCAATGGTCCGATATCGGAGGCCTGTCTTCGAATCGTAGTGCGTTGTTTTTTATCCATCCGAATTACTGCGCAGCCGTATTCTTCGCTTGGGCTATGGCCATGTTCTGTCGAACGGATGTACACATTGCGCTGAGGGGAATCGTCGGCGCGATTTCTACGAGTGTGATTGTTGCTGTAGCGGGTTCGCGGACTTCGGCAGCATCTCTCCTTCTCTTCTATGCATTGGTGGTTGTACTAACGGCCTGGTCAAATCGTGCGGGCAGCGGCTTTGTAAAATGGGTGCCAAGGGTTATCGTTGCCGTTCCTTTGGTTCTCTTTCTTTTTACGTTGTGGATTTCCGCCATCTGGTTCATGGGACCCAACTTCAGCCAGGCTGCGAGTGATTTTCTTACTGGTAGGCCTGCTCTTTGGTGGGCACAATGGAATTATGCTGGTCTCACTGTTTTCGGACACCATGCCTTTGAAGGCGTTCTTCTCATCAGGGGATCATTTCACGATATCCACACTGTTGATGGGATGTACGCATCGTTTCTGTTCAATATGGGGGTCGCAGGTTTCGCCTGGCTTCTAGTGCTCGCATGGCGTGCTTTCAAATTGAAGGAAGGAATCGATCCCATCTTTGCAGCCGCTCTTATTGCCATTTTCATCTTTGCTTTCACCGAGTGGCATGCCGTAAATGCTGCTGTCTGCGCCCCTCTAATTCTCCTCTCTCGAGGAATGGTGCCTATCGAAAGGAGAGTACTCCGTGATTCCTGATATTCACAAACCTCTAATTTCTCAAATGACTTGGTACCAGTCTCAAAACTATGGGACGGTTCTTCAGGCATATGCCTTGCAAAGAACATTGAATGACATTGGGGCGGACGCTCGCCTCGTGAATTACGACCCCGCGCCTTGGCAGCAGCGAAATCAATCCGGGCTGCGTAAGAGTAAGCCCTTCAAGGCCGCTCGCATGTTCCAGCAGCGTGCAATGGGGGTTGCGCCGTTCACCTCAGCCGAGAAGAGTGCCGCGTTCAAGGGGTTTACTTCCACCTTCATTAAAGAAACCGAGCCGGTAGCTTCGCCAGATGATTTTGAAGCTCTGAATTCCTTTTTTGATGCGTTTGTCTGTGGCAGCGATCAAGTGTGGTCCCCACGTTGCTTCGACCCTCGTTACTATCTCGATTTCGTCGCTGACGATAAACCCCGTATCGCCTATGCTCCAAGCTTCGGTTGTGACTCGCTCCCGGATACCATTGCTGCGGCTATCGCCCCACTTGTCTCTGGCTTCAACGCTTTGAGCGCTCGTGAGACTGCGGGAGCGCGAATGGTGAGGGACCTTAGCGGCAGGGAGTGTAAGGTTGTCTGCGATCCAGTGGTACTGCTCGGTGCTGATGAGTGGCGTTCTATCAGTCGGCATGACACTCCGCTAGTCTCCGAGCGCTACTGTCTCTGCTACTTCTTGGGTCGCTCCGAGGGGAACTGGAAGCTTGCCCGTTCCATTGCCAAGAAAAAGGGCCTCGAACTCGTTATCATCCCTGTGTTTAACGGAGATAATAAGCGTGGGGGTATGGTTCCTTCTGGCGTGGGGCCGCTAGAGTTCCTCTGGCTCATAGACAATGCATCCCATGTGTGCACTGACTCGTTCCACGGTCTTGTCTTCTCGACCCTACTAGAACGAGACTTCTCTGTCTTTGAACGCTTTAAACCTGGCACCACCGCCTCACAAAACGTAAGAATTGAAAGCTTTTTGAGCCTTACAGGCCTTGAGGATAGATTAATCCGATGGGATGCTAAGGACGCATCCTGCTCTGTCGCCCAAGTCAACTTTGCTCGTGCCGAAACCAGGATTTCCTCACTTCGCCAGAGTTCTCTGGAGTATCTGCGAGGGGCTCTCAAGCCGGTACTCTCTGAGCACTAACGGTGCGCGTAATCGTGAACCATTAACAAAGAAAGGTAGCGTAGATGCCTGCTAAGTACACAGAAGAGAAGAACGTTCTCATGCTCATGAGTCTTATGAAGCAGCATGGAGTGAGGAAAATCGTTGCCTCTCCGGGGACCACAAACATATCGTTCGTGGTCAGTCTTCAGCGCGACCCGTATTTCCAGGTGTTCTCCTCCGTTGATGAACGCTCCGCGGCCTATATCGCCTGCGGTCTTGCAGAAGAGTCTGGCGAGCCGGTGGCTCTCAGCTGCACGCAGGCCACAGCGTCCAGGAATTACTTTCCGGGTCTCACTGAGGCCTATTATCGGAAACTTCCCGTGCTTGCAGTTACTTCGACGCAGCATGCGGTCCGCATTGGCCAAAACATTCAACAGGCCATCGATCGAACCGTCCAACCTATCGACACCGTGAAGTTGAGCGTGCAAGTGCCTATCATTCAGAGCGCTGAGGATGCCACTTACGCCAACGTTGCCATCAATCGAGCGCTGCTTGAGCTTCGGCGCGATGGCGGAGCCCCCGTCCACATCAACCTCACCACAACCTATACCAAGGTATACGATGCCTCAGAGCTCCCCAAGAGCCGTAGCATCATGCGTTATACATCAGAAGATGAACTTCCTCAGATCCCTTCCGGCTCCAGGGTTGCCGTCTATGTCGGTGCGCACAGCCGCTGGAGCGATAGACTTACCGTTGCCGTTGATTCATTCTGCGAGACCTACGGCGCGTGCGTTCTCTGCGATCAGACGAGTAACTATTGGGGCCGTTACCGCGTGAACCCCTCGCTGCTTTTCTCGCAAGGCAATGCCGTTGCCTCGTCAGAGACAATCGACGTCCTCATCCACATCGGGAACACTTCGGGGGGAGCCGCGCCAAGACGTCTTAAGGCGTCCTGGCGCGTCAATCCGGATGGAGAGGTGCGCGACACTTTCGGTTGCTTGAAGAACGTCTTCGACATGTCTGAGGAGCGCTTCTTTGAAACATATGCGAGTATGGTTGACTCGACTACTTCGCCGGCGTACCGAGAGGAGTGCGCGCGCGAGGCTACCGCCATTATGACCAAGATTCCTGAATTGCCTTTCTCAAACGCTTGGATGGCTCAACAGACTCTGCCCCTCTTCCCTGAGGGCTCAATTATCCACATGGGAATTTACAACTCGTTGCGTACATGGAGCCTCTTCGAGGGCAATCGGGTCCGTGGGTACTGCAACACGGGAGGATTTGGCATCGACGGTGGCGTATCAAGCCTGCTCGGAGCATCGCTGGCTACAGATGCCCCCTGCTTCGGCGTGTTCGGTGACCTTGCATTTTTCTATGATATGAATGCACTCGGTAACCGTCATGTTGGCAACAACCTACGCATCCTCATTGTTAACAACGGCTGCGGTGTCGAGTTCAAGAATCATATCAATCGCGCTTACCCCCTCGGCGATGAGGCAGACCTCTATGTAAGCGCTCGGGGCCATTACGGGCACCAGTCGCGCAAACTTATTAAGCACTTTGCCGAGGACCTTGGGTTCGAATATCGGGGCGTTGAGACAAAAGATGAGTATCTAGTCGCTGTTGACTTGCTCGTTTCACCAGAACCGCGCGACCGCCCCGTTCTGATTGAAGCGTTTGTGCGACCCGAGGACGACACCGATGCACTTAAGATCCTCTACAGTATCGAGGAGACTACGACGGGAAACGCCAAGGCTGCCATCAAGTCTGTCATTGGTGAAAAAGGCGTACGCATGCTGAAGGGGCTTGTTCGATGAAAGCGCTACTTCTGGGGGGCACGGGTGCGATAGGGAACTATCTCCAGGGGGAACTTTCCTCTCGTGGGTGGGACGTCTTCGTTACCTCTCGAAGCGCCCGTAGATCGCAGGGTTCGGTCACCTATCTCCGGGGCAATGCGAAGGATCCAGTATTTCTCGCTGATGTGTTAAAGGATGGATACGATGTCCTAGTAGACTTTATGACATGGGACCCCGAGGTATTCCGTTCAGTGTCCGAGCTCATGCTTGCTTCGGCTGGCCGCTACGTATTCCTCTCGTCCTACCGTGTCTTTGCCGATTCGCCGATTATTGACGAGCGAAGCCCGCGTCTCCTTGAGTCGTGTCCTGATGAGAGATATCGCGCTGGCGGAGAGTACGCAATCATTAAAGCTCATGAGGAGGACATCCTTCGATTCGGCTCGATGGAGAACTGGACCATCGTGCGCCCCGCCATTACCTTCTCGGGTGATGGTGTGGGCAGATTTCAGCTATGTACATACGAAAGCAGTCTCTGGCTTTGGTGCGCTTTAAAGGGGCTTCCGGTCCCCGTCGTTCACGATATGATGGGGAAACAATGCACTCTCACATGGGCATGTGATGTCGCGCGGATGATTGCACTGTTGGTCGGGAACTCCGCTGCCGCCGGTGAGGACTTCAACGTGGCGACCTCGCAGCACCAGACTTGGGGCGAAGTGCTCAACTTGTATCGCTCCGTCTTGCCGGTCGAGACGCGCGATGTGACACTTCATGACTATGAGTACCATTGCGGTCCCGCTTTGAAGGAATATGGCTACATTCCCCAGGTTCGCTACGACCGTATGGTCGATCGCATTCTCGACAACTCAAAGGTGCTTGAGTTCACGGGGCTAACGACTGGCGACCTTACCGACGTTCGAGAGGCGCTTCCCCGGGAACTCTCGGCCTATCTTTCGCATGGGCCGCACCTCTCCGCATCCCCGACGGTGCAAGGGCGCCTCGATCGAGTCTCCGGTTCGTCATTGCCGTTTCGAGACACTTTAAGCGAATTCGGGGTTTCTGGTTCCCTTAAGTATCTTGCTGCAATATTTGGGTTGGTGTAAAGGAAACTTGAGTCAAATAAAAAAGAAGAAACAGGATACTGAGGGTTCCGAGCAATCGCATGCTATGGCTCTCATTAAGAACACGGGCATCTTTGCTATTGGCACATTCGGCTCTAAGATTCTCACGCTTCTGATAATCCCGCTTTGTACTCATTATATCGCAACGGACGACATGGGCATCTATGACATGGTCTATACCATAATTGCCCTCCTGCAACCCATTGCAGTTCTTGCTATTCCAGAGTCGCTGTTCCGTTGGGTTATTGATGCTAAGGCCGATAAAAAAAGCGTCTACTCGACTTGGTTGGGTCTCTTTGCTGGGCTTACAGCGGTGTTCACGGCGATATTCTGGATCTGCTGGCTTATTGTCGACTTTGCCGATGCGGGTCTGATGTATGTCCTTGTCGTATTGAGCTGTCTTTATCAGAGTTTTCAGTACGGCACGCGTGGCCTTCATAACAATAAGTTGTTCGCGATTTCTGGCATCGTTTACTCAATCGCGTACTGTCTTGGCTGTTTTCTCCTGGTCGCCGTCCTGAATGTGGGATATCACGGACTTCTTTACGCGATGCTGTCCGCCACAGTCGTAGCATCGCTATTTCTGGTTGTTCCGCAGAGAGAACTCAGATCGTTTGCGGCATCCGGCATTAATGGGGAAGTGGCGTTGGAGATGCTGCGCTACTCGCTTTATTTGTTGCCCAATCAGCTGAGTTGGTGGGCGATGACTATGCTCGGGAGACTGATAATTGTCGGCTTCATGGGCTATTCCGCAAATGGCATCTTCTCCGTGGCGATGAAGTTTCCCTCCGCGCTCTCGATGATTTCCAACATTTTCACCCCCGCTTGGCAGGAGCAAGCAGTTATGCTCTTCAAGAAGAAGGGGAAGGACGAGTATTTCTCGAAGGTATTCAACCAATACGCCATTTTGCTTGCTACTTTGCTCATCCCCGGCGTGCCTGTGACCAAGCTCTTTGTCCATTTTGCCATGGATCCTTCTTACTTTTCATGCTTTAACTACGTAGCACTTTTATACCTAGGCGCCGCCCTCAATGCGCTTTCTGCGTTTGTGGGAGTACTATATATGTGTGCCAAGGACACCAAGGGCGCTGCCAGTACTACGGTCATCGGCGCCGCCGTGAATATCGTTGCATCCCTTGCGCTTGTTCCCTTGATAGGTCTTATGGGGGCGGCACTTGGCAACTTCCTTGGAAATGCAGCCATTCTCGTTGCTCGCTTGAAGCAAACCCATAGATACTGCACGATGACTGTTGACTGGAAGAGGATTTTGGCTTACGGAGTGATTGTCGTTGTGGTTTCGCTTCTTGCGGCTGGTCTCAACTCGCTTCCTTCGATTTGCGCACTATCCCTCTGCTGCGCAATTGTCTTCTATTTTGCTAACCGCAGCTCCGTTAAGACTCTCAAGAGTTTCCTTAATAAATAGCATTGTGGAATAATTTTCGGTTGAGCAGGGAAACTAGCTGTTAGCACCGGGCGATTTTAACCACTGCTAAAAATAATTTTTGACCATTTCCGCTCACCGAATATTGACCACCACGTCCCTGCTGCCACCTGACGTTTGCGGTATCTACGCGATAACGTCAGGTGTACAATTGTGACGAACGAGAACTTAGATGGCCCACGGTAAGATATAACCGCGACGCCCTGTGAAATGTCAGTAGAGGAGGGGGTAGGCCCGCAGGTATGTAACATTGCGGAGTACTACAGAAAGACAGAGCTTGCTCGCTTCCGGACGAGGACGATCAGGAGCACGGGTTCAGGGCCCTGCCTCATGGGAACATCGGGAAGATAGCTTCAATTGCACATTGGATATTCCAATTATCCTTATTTGTTGACTTGAGAGTCGGCTGCCGATCGATTACGTAAGAGTCTCCTCCATTCACCGACTGACAAAACGATTTACACCTAATTATTGGCGCTGCTCAGGGACATTTTCTTTGTTTGTGCCTTGATCTCGCTAAACTAATAACTGCTGCTACCAGGGCATTTTCTGGTGCACATTCTATTGGCTCCTGCGAAGATCGGAGCGGGTATGTTTGCCGCCGAGTCCTACACCAGCCGTCATTACATTGCGATTGTTGCCATGGCCTGCCTATGTTTTTTGCTGGGCGGGCCCTCTTATGCCGCGGGCGCGGAGAGCCTCATCATCGCGGGCACGACGTACTGCGAGCCGGGTGTGTCGGGCCCCGTCTGGGCCTGGACCGATGCCGACCACCTGGAGCTTGACGGCTACGCGGGCGAGGCCATCGGCGCCGAGGGCGACCTGGTGTTGACGCTTGCCGGGCAAAACTCCGTGACGGAGTCGCATGCGCCCGATGCGGACATCACGCTGTGCGGCATGGAGGTGTGGGGCAACCTGACGCTTCGCGGCACCGGGACCCTGACGGCGACGGGCTCGCAGTGCGGGATCCACGTCTCGCGGGCGCTCGTGGTGGACGGATGCGCCGTCGATGCACGGGCGGACGGGGCCGATATTTCTGACGAGGCGGTCGCCGGCGTGATCGCAGGCGACATGGCCGTGCGCGGCGGCGGGCGCGTCGTTGCCGCGGGCGCCGGGTCCGGAGCGGGCGTGCGCGCCTACGGCGTGTGTCTGCAGGATGCGGGCCTTGGCGACGGTGCGGCCGGCTGTCGGCTTTCCGTCGACGCCTCGTGGCTCGATGCGACCGGTGCCGATGGCGGTGCTGCGTGCACGGGCGGGTCGCTTGTGTCCGCGCGGTTTGTGGCGCCTGCCGGTGGGACTTTTGGTGCTGGTGGCGTAGTGGATACCTCCGGTGCGGTGGCACCGCATGTGGTGATTGAGCCCGATGTGGCCACGCCTCCAGCAGGGGAGACCGACAGGGGCGAGGTACCGGGCGATACCGCGGACAAGTCTCCCGCCGATGCTAACCCAGCTGCAGGAGAGCCCACCACGGGATCCACGGCAAATCCCACGCTGAAACCCGCGTCCGCGCCAACCAAAACAACAACGACAGTAACCAAGACCACGGTGTCCACGTCCTCCAAGCCCAAGGCTGCCGCCGCAACAACTGCGGCACTCCCCAAGACCGGCGACAGCAACTGGATCGCTGCATCTTTATCGTTATTCCTGCTGGGGTTGGTGCTTTTTGGTGCCACATATCGCTGCTGAGACTGCGCGACGCACCTAGCTGCAATACAAGACCTCTGTTGAAGCTTTAAGGGCAACATTTCCGGATAGGGAGCGTTGCCTTTTTCGTGCATGCAATGTATGACGTGCCATATCACTAAAATGACTATGTAATTACTTGTAATTACATAGTCTACTATTGTATATGCAGTATAATAAGGTTGCACTCACACGATTGGAAGGTCTAAAAATGGCAAGCTCAACATTAACCATCAGGGTTGACGACGACCTCAAACGCGAGGCGGCGGAAGTGGCTGATTACTATGGACTTGATTTGTCGTCCGTGACGCGCGCGTTCTTCAAGCAAATGGTCAACACCCATCGCATCCCGTTGACTTTTGCCCCTGAGGAGCCCAATGCCGAAAGCCTTGAGGCCATTCGCGAGGGGGACGCTTTTCTTGCATCTGGCAAAAAAGGACGCTTTGACAATGGCGCCGATCTGATCGCTGCGGCGATGGCACAATGAGCACGTTAACCGCAGAGTTCTCTGCAGCCTTCTCCCGCGATTTAAAGAAAAAAGCAAAGCGCCGTAAATGGGATTTATCTGAGCTTCAAAAGCTAATTGACCTGGTGCTACAGAATACACCTGAGTCAATGGACATATTAAAGCGACGTCATAATATGCACCGGCTAAGCGGCAACTGGGCAGGGCGAAACGAATGTCACGTAGCAAACTCTGGCGACTGGCTTGTCATATGGTCATCAAACGAAGAGGTAGCTTTCTTTGAACGCACTGGCAGCCATGATGAGCTGTTCCGATAATTCCCTTAATATCGAAACCACCAAAACCATACGGATTTCAACCTAATGGCATCCAATTTGCTCAATCTTGTTGGAAATGTTGCTGCGCAATGACGATTGCCTGCCTATGCGTTTTGCTGGGCGGGCCTTCTTATTCCGCGGGCGCGGAGAGCCTCATCATCGCGGGCGCGACGTACTACGAGCCGGGCGTGTCGGGCCCCGGCTGGGCCTGGACCGATGCCGACCACCTGGAGCTTAACGGCTACGCGGGCGAGGCCATCGGCGCCGAGGGCGACCTGGTGTTGACGCTTGCCGGGCAAAACTCCGTGACGGAGTCGCATGCGCCCGATGCGGACATCACGCTGTGCGGCATGGAGGTGTGGGGCAACCTGACGCTTCGCGGCACCGGGACCCTGACGGCGACGGGCTCGCAGTGCGGGATCCACGTCTCGCGGGCGCTCGTGGTGGACGGATGCGCCGTCGATGCACGGGCGGACGGGGCCGATATTTCTGACGAGGCGGTCGCCGGCGTGATCGCGGGTGACATGGCCGTGCGCGGCGGCGGGCGCATCGTTGCCGCGGGCGCTGGGTCCGGAGCGGGCGTGCGCGCCTACGGCGTGTATCTGCAGGATGCGGGCCTTTGCGATAGCGCGGCCGGCTGTCGGCTTTCCGTCGACGAATCGCGGCTCGATGCGACCGGTGCCGATGGCGGTGCTGCGTGCACGGGCGGGTCGCATGTGTCCGCGCGGTTTGTGGCGCCTGCCGGTGGGACTTTTGGTGCTGGTGGCGTAGTGGATGCCTCCGGTGCGGTGGCACCGCATGTGGTGGTTGAGCCCGATGTGGCCACGCCGCCGGCGGGGGAGACCGATGGACGCGACGTGCCGGGCAGCGGGACGGGCGAGCCTGATGGTGGCGCCGGTCCCGCTGCAGAGCAACCCGGTACGGAGCCAACGACGGTTCCCGCAATGAAGCCTGCGGCTACGTCGCCCAAGAAAACATAACGACCAAGACGAGGGTGACCAAGACCACGGTGCCTGCGCCGTCCAAGCCTAAAGCCACCAGCGCGACCGCAGCGACACTCCCCAAGACCGGCGACAGCAACTGGATCGCAGTCTCCTTTACGTTTTTCCTGCTTGCTACAGTGCTTCTAGCTGCCGCATGTCGTTGTTGAGATAGCTGCCATTTGGAAGAAAGAGACATTCACAAGGTATAACTATTTGCGTGTTTGTCTATAGGCACCCAATTATCGAAGGCAGAGGCCATACGGACGTGATCATGGGCTGAATCGTGACATGCGACCCAGGTCCACATGAATGAGAAAAGCATTCAATAATGTCGCAGGTTAGACTGAAGGCAACGAAAGGGCACCGGGATCTTTGTCGACCCTGGTGCCCAAGCGAAAGACCATCAGAGTTACCTCGCAATATTCGACGGTGCTAAAGCGGGCAAATATTAAACCGGACTCATTGGTGAGCTGTATGAGCTGGTTTCTTAGTGACATCCCGGATTGTCTATAAGCAAAAGTCTGGTGTTTCGGAAATGTTGTACCGTACGCCAAAACTGTCAATATCTTGTTTTAATACAGCCCACTCAATTTCTAAAAGCAGCCGCATAACATCGTAAATTGTCACAATGCCTCGAATCCCCTTGCTCCTCATCCGCACGAGTTCGTAAATCAATTGAACAGAAATCGTTGCTGTATACGGTTCACCGCTTCTATCAAGATTTAATGCTCTTGCAGCATCAATGATCGCGGTGCCAAATAGAAGCTCAGGGCAAATCCCTTCAGCGGGGTTTTCTATTGTGATATTTACCTTATCTGCGCAAAGCTCAATTTCTGTTTCTCCGGCTCTGCTTTGTTTGAGAAAGGGTTCCGTTTTACCTAGACCTAAATATTCCGTTCTTTTAAGACGCTGCCTGCGGCAGCTCTCCTTAAACATATTGTTACGACAATCTATGATGGCGGCATTCGCAATCTGGTCAGTCAGGCATGGGTAAAAACCTATTAGGATCCAATCGACCTCGCAAGATGCCTTGAAAAGGAGATCGTAAATTTCCGCATAAAGTGGGCATTGTCCTCTGTCGAGGCGGGCCACTCTTGTTCCATCGTGAATGAATAATCCCTGAAAATCTGAATGAATTTCAATTAAATAGCCCAATTCAATGCGTCCATCATCATCGCTATGTTCAGTAAGGTGATTGCGGTATTTAGGTAATTTGCGAGCATGACCTGTTTTTCCACCAAACAATCGGGCATCTAGAGAGCGCGTCAGATCGTCACAGCATGCACAGCTTTGATGATATTTTGCCAACGAGACATAGTTTGCGACGATGCTCGCCAATTCCTCCGGCAAAACATCGTCGGCTTCAAGTCTTGGCATTAGCTTTTCGCGCTCAGCTTTCAACGCAGATGTGAGCTCAGCAGATTTTGATTGAGCGTTTCGACCATGTTTGATGTTATGGTCGATTCTAAAATGCTCCAAACCAACAATGGATCCATTTTCGCGGGTAATAACAATATCAGGGCGCTCGCTGCCTGCGTTAATAGATCCACACACCTTCAAGGCAGCTTTCTTCTTGTATCCACCCGAGGCCATTGATAGCCTAAGAACATCATTGAACACTTGCTCTTCGTGCGCGTTCTGGTCGCTTTTGTTCTTGCTCATGCCGGATCCTCCGCCCTTATAAGTAAAACATAATTCAACTCGCGCTCTTATAGAAGGTGCGAGGCCCTCGTCACAAGTGAATGAATGACGAGGGCAAACAGGGTTAAGGTATGACCTCCGTGTTACCTTTCAGCCCTACCCAAATTCAAATTTATTATGCTGCTTTATCAATTTGAATAGCGGGGATCCTCGATTTCTTTCTTCCTAAGCTTGTGCTGGTTCCAAAGTCGGTCTGGCCCCTTTTAGATGCAACTTTGTATTTCTCAATCTGAGTTCAATAGCCTTCAATCAGCTCCAATAAAGACTCATCGAGAAACAGCAACATTTCGCTTCCGTCATATCCCTCAGCGGTATCATCCACGAACTTGCATTCTGTTCTCGGCATATCGAAGGTGCACTTTCGGAGAAGGTTCTCAAGTATTTCTAGGCGGCGAACCAGAACGCCTGCATCATCTATAACATCCAGCCAACTGGACCCGTCCTTGCAAAACAACATTTCGTCCCTTTCGTTTTACAGCTCTGATGGACAAAAGAAATCTAAAGCCGCGTGCGGACATCATTAAAAATTGTTCTTAAAAGCAGTGTAGAAAATCAGTTTCAGACATTATGTTGTATAGACTTGCTGAGACCTTTAGTTTGAATCTCAATTTAAAGTAGATATTTGTTCGAAACTAACAAATAATGGTTTTAAAACAATATAATTTTCCTTGTTATTAAAGAATGTCTGCGGTGAATCAACTTTTTTGAAAAGGATTCTGAAGATGATCCTCAATTTTTCATTTAAGAACTTTCAGAGCTTTCGAGATGCTCAACAGTTCTCGTTTGAACCGATTTCGAGCAAAAAGGAACTTGGGCCTGTGCGAGTGGCTGCGGTTTACGGCGCAAACGCGTCAGGCAAATCAAATTTCCTAAATGCTCTTTACTTTGTCTCTTACTTTATTCGTACAGGTTATGCGGCAGGCGATGCGAATTCTCAAATACCCATCGTCCCCTTTTTACTTGACTCGGAATCGCGATCAAGTGACACAGAATTCTCGATAGATTTTATCGCTAGCAACTTAAAGTATGAGTTTTCATTTGGTGTGAACAAAAATGAGGTTACATATGAGAACCTCACTGTGTATCGATCAAAACAGCCGTCCCTTCTCTATGACCGCTCTTCGATAAACGGGGAACAGTCAATTAAATTTGGTAGTACCTTTACAGGTGCAAAAAAACAACTTTGGGATATCACGCGCAATAATTCTTTGTTCTTATCTGCCGCAGCGGCGGCTGGAAGTGATGTAATTCAACCCGCATTCACAGCTCTTGCCAATGACATCAATCTCTATGATGCAACGCATTATCTAGCAGAACTCGCCACCATAAAAAAGCTGTTTATCAACGATGACGCTCGAGCTCAGATGCTATCTCAGCTCATTAAATATGCTGATATCGGAATTGACGGCATAGATGTCCGTCAATCGGAAGGCGTTATGGGTTTAAAAGACTCACTCATTGGACTCGATGAGATTCCGGAAGAGGCACGTAATAAAATTACAGAAGACTTTAAATTGTCGTTCGCTTATGACCTGTTCTTCCACCATAAAGGCTCGGGAGATGGCTTTTGGCTGGGCTCCGCCCATGAATCGGAGGGCACAAAAGCTGCGCTGGCGTTTTTCTCGGTAGCCTTACGTTCTTTAAGCAGTGGGGCCACAACAGTAATTGACGAGCTTGATTCGAGCCTTCATCCTACGCTCCTGCGCGACTTCGTCTCACTGTTCGCCGATCCCGACACAAATCCAAAGGGCGCGCAGCTAATCTTCTCGACCCATGATGTCACCTTGATGACGCGAACCAGCCCTATGGAAGAGGTGCTTGAACGTGACCAGGTCTGGTTTGTAGAAAAGGACTCTGAAGGTGCTTCGCAATTAATTGCTGCGATGGAATATTCTCCTCGCGCAAATGAGAATCTGGGGCGCAATTATTTAAACGGTGTATATGTGCCGCTGCCCAACCCAAGTTTTCATCAACTTGTAGCCCAACTCATGAAGGAAGGCGCTGACATAGATGGCTAAAACAGAAAGAAGGGGGCTTGCTCGCGGCCGCAAAAAGCAGACAAGAGCCAAGCGAAAGCGCCACCTAATTGTGTCCAATGGAAAGGTGACCGAAACCGAATATTTTAACTTCCTTATTACTGAAATGGACGTTCGCGGAAACGTGCTGTATCGGCATATTGACGGAGACCCTTTGAAGGTGGCCAAGCAGCTTTCGCGAGAGCTCGATTCAGATAAAAAGGCCGTTAAAGCAGGCGAAATCGAAGCATTGAGTTCCGCATGGATCGTGGTCGATTCAGATGAGTTCAGAAACCTAGCCGCAGCAGAACGAGAAGCAAAGACAAAGGGAGTTAGGCTCGCGATCTCCAACCCATGCTTTGAAGTATGGCTTATCGATCATGTCTCACCATGCCCGGAAACTTTTGCATCGACGCCACAATGTGAGAAAAGAGCGCGCGACCTTGGCGTTCTAAAATCTACTGACCCCAACAGGTCCTCCGCGTCAAAGTTCAAGTCGGTAAATCTCGAAATGATTGACGGCAACAAGGGCCAGGCTTTGACCAATGCCGCAAAGCACAATACGGATAATAAACGTCGTGCAAGAGAAACGAATCCGGACAACGTTGCCGCCTATCAAGTATGGACAGACTTGCCTAATCTTGTAGATGACGTATTTGGATCGGGTAACTAGTGTGATTCATCCCGCGTTAGGGGCAGGCTTTTAACTCAAAAAATCGTAAACGAGGTAGCAATGCTATGGAGCTATGTTCAGCTAGAAGACGGCACTGGACGCGCTATCTGACAGCCCCGAGCCCAAAGACAACCAGTACTTTGCATGGATCCAGGACCTTGTTTCCGGAAACCGCACGCGAGAAGAACTCGCCGACGAGCTGCGCCGCGGTTGCGTTGTGGGCACGGGCGATCCGTCGCACGTATAAAATCAAAGCATCCGCACGCCTGCCATTATCTTGATTGGACGCCACATGGAACTCCCTAGCACCCTGTGCAGCAATGTCTACGACTTTGCGTTTTGCCACGAGCCCTGCTACGACCGCCTGGTCGACCTCGCCGACCCCGAGGACTGGGGTCCCGGCAACCGCATTCTCAAAAACTACCTGTCGTTTTCGTTTAGCCGCGCGGTGTTCCTGACCGAGCGCGACGTGGACCAGACCGCCCCGTCCAACTTGCCGCTGGTGTTCGACGACGACCGCTGCCTATTCAACACCGGCCTGTACACGCGCCGCTACGAGACCATCTACGGTCTGTTTGAGCCCAACACCAAGCCCGATGCGCGCCAGCGCTGGTTTTTGAAGGGTTTCTTTAAGGAAAGCGATCCCATGCTGGTCTCGTTTGAATACCTGCCGTGCCGCGTGCGCTTTGCCGAGGACCCCTCCGAGCTGGTCTTTGACTACCGCCTGCCCATCCGTTCCAACATCGACCACATTCTGGGCGACGAGGAGAACCTCACGCGTATTCCCGCCAGCCTGATGGGGGAGGGCAACTCGCTGCTGCTGCGCCGCGCCTTTGAGGGAGCCGTCGAGGCCGCCCGCCGCGCCGCCGCCAATTACACGCTCGCCGTGCCGCAGTTCTACGGCGGTCGGATCCAACTGCTGCTGCCGCTGTGCCTAACCGGCGACAAGCCCGAACTGGCGCTGACCATCCAGCGCGAGGACGGCTTCTACGCCGCGCGCACCTGCCTCACGCTCGACATGGCCTATAACAATGCTCGACTTATCTGCCGTCCCGAGACCTCGTGGATTAAGCGATAAAGGGTGGCTTAACTGCGGTTTTGCCGATTGCCTTGGTTGTTTTGGCTTGGCTAGCACCCACGAATTTAAAATCGAGGGCAAAAAGTTCTTGGTAAACCGCGCGCGGCTATGTTAGTATCTCTTTTGCCGAAAGGCGACGGGCGATTGGCTCAGGGGTAGAGCATATCCTTCACACGGATGGGGTCACAAGTTCGAATCTTGTATCGCCCACCATCTAAAGCACAGGTCAGAGGTATTAAGCCTCTGACCTTTTTCTTTTTGACACCAAAATTGAAGCGAAGTTACCTAAGGCGTTATATGTTACGCAGTTCACCTTAGGTGTCGTCATTGCGCGTTTTGCAAAATGCGTCTGCGTTCATTCATTGAATTCCCTGCGTAATCTATGTGCAATTGTGGAGACAGAGACCGCTGGCTCACAGCTTGTACCAGCGCGTTCATGCCTATGGCGGCTTTTCAACGGATTGCGTCAAGCTTTTGGTCAGCGTTTGGTCAGCTTCCGGTACTTACCCGCATGATGCCCCGGTAGATAATCGTCCACGACCACAACCGCACGGTCTACGGCCGATACCAGGGGAGGCGCAAATGGACGAAATCGTCTGCGCAAACACCGCATTCCGCTATTGGCGCTGCCCACCGCAGGTGCGCGACCTCTACCCGCGCCTACCCAACTCCGAAGAAGGCTGGCGAGCTCTATCCCAAGCCCCTTTCGTAACCGACGTCCTCAAGACCCCAGTCATCACAGCAGCATCAACTCGAAGCAACCTACATTCCGAGACAAGACGGACCATCCGATGGAACAGCGCCTATACAGAGAAGGTCTCGATCGACACGGGCATGGGCTTTAGCGTCACAGACCCTCTTCATACGCTATTCACCATGACTCGAAGCGTTTCTTCATGCGACCTGGTTCTGGCCATGTACGAGCTCTGCGGATGGTTTTCGGTTTTTAAACCATCGCCCGCGGTCGACATGGCACTTGAGCAAGCAAAATCAGAAGAAGAGCAGTACACCACAGAAAGTCTTTTTGAACTAGATGAAACCCAAGACGAGGCCCCATGGAAGCGAGTCTATGCTCGGGCGAGCCAGAAGGACAGCGAGAATGATCAAAGTGGGCAACAGAATGACGGATCCGGAAATAAAGCAAACGGAAAAGGCACATCGCTCTGGATGAGAAAGCCTCTTATTGAAATAGAAGAACTGCACAAATTTGCAGCGAAGGTTAAGGGCGAGATGTGGGGAAAACAATTCTACGAAGCCGCACGGCAGGTAATGGGGATTGCGGCATCCCCGCTAGAAGTTGCTGGAATCATGTTGCTAAGTCTTCCGAGGCGTACTGGCGGAGCGGAGTTTAAAAACATATACGTCAACGACTTAACACCGCTGTCGAATTCAGCTCGAAAAATCGCAGGTCAGAAAATCTGTTACGGCGATATCGTCATCGTAAACCCAATAAAAATGAAGGCTGTGATTATCGAACTTCAAGGAGAGGTTATCCATGGATCGGGCGCTGTGCTTGACCACGATGCCTCTCGAATGACAGCATTGCAAAGCATGGGATACGACGTATTTCTTGTAACTCATGACATGCTCAATGATCACGAACAGCTTGATGCCATCATTCACAGTGTGTGTAAGCGATTGGAGTTGCGCTACAAGCCAAAAACCGAGGGGATGAGATGTGCTGAGACCAGATTGCGCGCAAACGTTCTGTGCAATTGGCTTGGTATTGGTAAGTAATAATGGCCTAGTGAGCATTTTTAATACTTTATATGCTGCCAGTAATTAAGTCCCATTTTAAAACAATGCCGGTTTACTACGTTGGATTGAGGGTGGCTGAACACACCGAATTCGCCGCTCGTAAAACCGCAGGTAGATTGCCTGCCCGTTTTGCGAAAGCAGGCGTGAGGTCGGAAATCCGGGAATCAGCGTAGTAAACCGGTCTGTTTATTAAGCGACCAGATGGATCGGGCATCGTGGGTCCTTTCGGCCCCACACCCGTTCCACGCGCCGCAAAATTGTTCAAAATTGTCCTTGCATCGTGGTCCGAGTTCCCGTATAGTACTTCTTCGCACGGGGGCGTAGCTCAGCTGGGAGAGCGCTTGACTGGCAGTCAAGAGGTCAGGGGTTCGATCCCCCTCGTCTCCACCCGAGCATTGAATGAGGCTCCAACGCAAGTTGGGGCCTTTTTTCATATCTAACGATTGACGCCATGTGTTGGTTGGGTAGCATCTTGGCGACATTCCCATTGTTAATTACGAATATGAATGTTAATAACTTTACGTCTCTGGATGGCAAAGCTAGTTTGCAGCGCTAATAACAAAGAGGCCGGGCGTAATGCCCGGCCTCAAAATACTCTGGTGGGCCCTCCGGGATTCGAACCCAGAACCCAGGGATTATGAGTCCCCTGCGCTAACCGTTGCGCCAAGAGCCCTTATGAACGGTGAATGCAATTCTAATAAAGGCATCTAAGGCCTAATTTCTTCGCTTCACGTCGAGAAATACTACCATGCACGAGCAAGTCGCACAACGCAAGATCAAGTCCAATGCTAAACAACAACCAATCTAGGCGCGTCGCAGAAAAGACGCGTTTTAGAAAAAGTTAAGGCCATTAATTCAGGGCTCCAACACATTTTGCCGCGAAATCAAGCTGATGTCATTTCAAAACACCGCCAGTTTACTACGACTGATCGGCGACTCCCGAGCACCGCGTGTTCCCCGTTTGCAAAACCGCAGGTAGGGAGCCCGACGGTTGCGTGAAAAGGCGTGCGTGGTCGAACATTCCTGATTCATCGTAGTAAACCGGCATAGTTCTAAGGCGCAGAGGAGGGGCGGTTCGCAATCGGGCCCGATAATGGGACTGGCGGAGCACGGGAAACCCGGTTGAACGGGCGGGTCGTGTTTCGCCTGCGCCGGCACGGGCGAAAGTTTTTCCAAAAATGTCCTTGCATCGCCGTCCGAGTTCCCGTATACTACTTTTTCGCACGGGGGCGTAGCTCAGCTGGGAGAGCGCTTGACTGGCAGTCAAGAGGTCAGGGGTTCGATCCCCCTCGTCTCCACCCGAGCATTGAATGAGGCTCCAACGCAAGTTGGGGCCTTTTTTCATGTAGGAACACAAGGTCAAAGGCGGCACCATGATCCTCCTGGTCGACAAGATCGAAAAAAGCTTCGGCGCACGTGTCCTCTTTAGCGGCGCGTCCTTCCAGATCAACCCCGGCGAGCGTTTTGCGCTCGTGGGACCCAACGGCGCCGGCAAAACCACCATGCTCAAAATCATCATGGGAATCGACAGCCCCGACGCCGGCCAGGTCCAGTACGCAAAAGACTGCCAGGTGGGCTACCTAGAGCAGGAAACTAATCTGGAACAAAAGGACACCACCATCCTCGCCGAGGTCATGGCCGCCGCCAAGGAAATCCGCCGCATGGGCGAGCGCGCTAACGAGCTGCAGGCCCAAATCACCGAGCTCTCCGAGCAGGGCAAGGACGTCGACGCACTCCTCAACGAGTACGGCCAGGTCCAGGACCGCTTTGAGCACCTGGGCGGCTACGAGCTCGAGAGCAACGCCCGCAAAATCCTGTCCGGCCTGGGCTTTAAGGTCACCGACTTTGAGCGCCCGTGCTCCGAGTTCTCGGGCGGCTGGCAGATGCGCATCGCGCTCGCCAAGCTCTTCCTGCGCCATCCCGACCTGCTGCTTCTGGACGAGCCCACTAACCACCTGGACCTCGAAAGCGTCCAGTGGCTGCGCGGCTTTATAGCCAACTATGACGGCGCCGTCCTCATCGTCAGCCACGACCGCGCCTTCATGGACGCTTGCGTCGACCACGTCGCCGCACTCGAAAATCGTCGCGTGACCACTTACACCGGCAACTACAGCAGCTACCTCAAGCAGCGCGAGGACAACCTTGAGCAGATGCGCGCCAAGCGCGCCGCCCAGGAGCGCGACATCGCCCACATGCAGGTCTTCGTCGACAAGTTCCGCTACAAGCCCACCAAGGCAGCCCAGGCCCAGGAGCGCATCCGCAAGATCGAGCAGATCAAAAAGGAGCTTGTCATCCTACCCGAGGGCCACAAGCACATCGACTTTAAGTTCCCTGACCCACCGCGCTCCGGCGATATGGTCGTGGGCCTGGAGGGCGTCTCCAAGTCCTACGGCAACAAACACATCTACAGCGATATCGACCTCAAGCTCTACCGCGGCGAGCACGTGGCGCTCGTCGGCCCCAACGGCGCCGGCAAGTCCACGCTCATGAAGATCATCGCCGGACTGGAGCCGCCCACCACCGGCACCCGGGACCTGGGCACCAACGTAGGCGTAGCCTACTACGCCCAGCACGCACTCGAGGGCATGACCGAGTCCAATACCGTCCTGCAAGAGATTGACACCGTCACGCCCAAGTGGACCGTGCCGCAGCAGCGCAGCCTGCTGGGCGCCTTCCTGTTTAGCGACAACGACGCAATCGAAAAGCAGGTCCGCGTCCTCTCCGGCGGCGAAAAGGCGCGTCTGGCCCTGGCCAAGATGCTCGTGGCCCCCGAGGCGCTCCTGTGTCTGGACGAGCCCACCAACCACCTGGACATCGACTCAGTGGACATGCTCGAGAACGCCCTGCAGAACTTCCCCGGCACCATTGTGCTGATCAGCCACGACGAGCACTTGGTGCGCGCCGTGGCCAACCGTATCATCGACATCCGCGACGGCAAGGTCACGGTCTACGACGGCGACTACGACTACTACCTCTACAAGCGCGAGGACCTCGCAGCCCGCGCCGCCGCCGAGGCGTCCACGGAGAGCACGCCTGTCGCGGCCAAGTCCACCAAAGCCAGCGCCGCCCAGGCCGACACCCCCGCCGCGACGTCTAAGCCTGCCGAGGGCAAAAAGACCAAGGAGCAAAAGCGCGCCGAAGCCCAGGCCCGCGCCGCGCTCAACAAAAAGCTCAAGGGCGTGCGCAACCAGCTCAAGAAGATCGAGACGGAGCTCGACAAAAAGCGCGCCCGCTATGACGAGCTTATGGAATTGATGGCGAGCGAAGAGCTTTATGCCGATCAAGACAAGTTCAACGCCGCGCTGGGGGAATATAACGGGCTTAAGCAAGAGCTGCCCAAGCTCGAGGACGAATGGCTGGAGCTTTCCACCCAAATCGAAGAGGAGACCGCGCGTGAATTCTCGTAAGGCCGCTGCCGTGGCGATGAGCATCATCGCCATTGCTTGTCGCATCTGCGGCATCTTTATGAGCGCGATGACCGTGCTGCTGTGCTTTAGCGGCCTCACTGCCAAGCTGCAGATTGTGGGCTTCGTCGTTGAGCTTTCACGCGCACTGCCAAGCGCCATCGCCGGCTATGGCGTCATCACGTCGCCCTTTGGCGGTGTGTTCCGCCTGGATTACGCTATCGTGGCCGTCATTTTGTTTGTGGCCGATTACCTGCTCACGCGCGCCTCGCGTCGCGTCCGCTAGGGGAGCGCCATGTCCAGCAGCTACCTCATGAACCTGCTCGCCAGCGCCGTTGCCGTCATCGTGGGCATCGTGATCCACGAGAGCGCACACGCCGCCGCGGCCTGGGCGCTCGGCGACAAGACGGCCCGTTCGCGCGGCCGCGTGTCGCTCAACCCGCTTAACCATATCGACCTGTTTGGCACCATCATCCTGCCGCTGCTCATGCTCGCGGCCGGCGGCCCGGTATTCGCCTTCGCCAAACCCGTGCCCGTCTACCTCAACAACCTCAAGCACCCCAAACGCGACGAGGTCCTGGTGAGCGTGGCCGGCCCCGCGTCGAACATCGCACTCGCGTGCCTTGCCGCGGCACTCATGCACGTGGCGTACGGCAACCTCTATACCGGCATGTCCTTTGCCACGGCGTCACAGATCATGAACTTCGGCGCCACGTTTATCGTGGTCAACCTGTCACTCGCGTTTTTTAACCTCATCCCGATCCCGCCGCTCGACGGCTCGTCGATCATCGTGCCGTTCCTCAAAGGCAAGGCGCTCGCCAACTACTACCGCCTGCAGCAATACGCCATGCCGATCCTTATCATCGTGCTGTACCTGCTGCCCATGTGGACAGGACTCGACGTGATTGGCCGCTATTTCGATGTTACCGTGTATCCACTTGCTGAGCAGCTGCTCAACTTCGCAATCGCCGGCATCTAAGGTAAACTTACAGGTCGACCGTGCAAAACGGTCGTAACATGCACCCAAACCGCGCCGCGAAGGCGCCGTCAAAGGAGGTCGAAGATGTCGTATCGCGTGTCGACGCAGGTCTACAGCGGACCTTTCGACCTGCTGCTGCAGCTGGTAACCCGACAAAAAGTAGATATCGGCGCCATCTCCATCAGCGAGGTGGCCGAGCAGTACCTTGCCGAGGCCGAGCGCATCGAGGCGCTGGACCTGGACGTGGCGAGCGACTTTCTGCTGGTCGCGGCAACTCTTTTGGACATCAAGGCCGCCTCGCTGGTGCCCCAGGAGGCCCCGCGCAAGACAGACGACGATGACGAGGACGACGATGACCTCGAGGAACTCAGCGCGCTCGACGGCGACGCCCTACGCGAGGTCCTGATCCAGCGCCTGATTGCCTACAAGCAGTTTAAGGGCGCGGCGGCAGCCCTTGGCGCCCGCATGCAGGCCGAAAGCCGCATGCATCCGCGCGTGGCCGGCCCCGACCCCGAGTTCTTGGGCCTTATGCCCGACTACCTGGCCGGCATTACCCTGCGCGGCCTCGCCGTCATCTGTGCCGACCTGGACGGCAAGCGCCAGACCTTCCTACTGGAAGCCGAGCACGTGGCGCCGCATCGCGTGCCGCTCGACCTGACCGTGGCCTCAGTCGACCGCTTTACCATGACACACCAAACCTGCACCTTCCGTGAGCTGTTGGACGGCGACGCCACCACCGAGCAGCTCGTTGTCACCTTCCTGGCCATGCTCGAGCTCGCCAAGCGCGGCTCGCTCACGCTGAGCCAGGACGAGATCTTCGGAACCATCTGCATCAACCGAGTCGAGGGCGCCGAGGCATACGTGCCCGGCGAGGGCCCCGAGCTCACCGAATAGGAGCCGCAACCATGTCAACCCTTTCCACGCTGGAGGCAAACAGCCTCAAAGGCGCCCTCGAGGCGCTGCTGCTGGTGTCGAGCGACCCCGTGAGCGCACCCGCGCTGGCAGGTGCGCTGGATATCGCCCCGGGCGAGTGCGCATCGCTGCTCGCCGAGCTCAAGGTTGAGTACGAAGAGGCCAATCGCGGCTTTCAGCTACGCGAGGTCGCTGGTGGCTGGCGCTTGTTTACGCATCCCGCCTACCACGACGTGGTCGAGGCCTATGTGCTGAGCTGGGACACGCAAAAGCTGTCGCAGGCGGCGCTCGAAACCCTGGCGGTCATCGCATACCACCAGCCCGTGACGCGCGAGGTGGTCAAGGGCATCCGTGGCGTCAATTCCGACGGCGTCATCGCTTCGCTCGTGGACAAGGGCCTGGTGCGCGAGCTCGGCCGCGATCCCCAGCGCGGTCAGGCCATCATCTACGGCACGACCAACGCCTTCTTGGAAAAGTTCGGTCTACGCTCCACCCGCGACCTGCCCGATCTGGAGCAGTTTGCCCCCGACGAGCAGTCGCGTCAGTTTATCCGCGAGCGCCTGAGCGGCCGCAGCATTCAGTCCACGCTCGAGGAGCAGGCCGAGGACTTGGACGAAGAGCGCGAACTGCTCGATACCGATGTTGACGATGTTGAGGCAGTCGAGGGCTTGGAAACCCTGGTCGTCGACGAGACCTAGGAGGATTTGCATGACGAGGACTAACGAAGTAGGGGAGACGCGCGTCGTGGGCGCAGTACCCGCAACCGACGCCCAGCCCGTCTACCCGCATACCATGCGCCTGCAGCGCTTTTTGGCGCGCGCGGGCGTGGCGAGCCGACGCGGCTCGGAGGACCTGATGACCGCCGGCCGCGTGACTGTTAACGGCGAGGTCGCGACCGAGCTGGGCACCAAGGTCGACGTCGACCGCGACCATATCGAGGTCGACGGCATGCCCGTCAAGCTCAACCAGGGCGCCGTGTACTTGATGCTCTACAAGCCGACCGGCTACCTCACCACCATGAGCGACCCGCAGGAGCGTGCTTGCGTGGCCGACCTGGTCCCCCGCGACCGCTTTCCGGGTCTGTTCCCGGTGGGCCGCCTGGACCGCGACACCACGGGCCTTTTGCTCTTTACTACCGACGGCGATCTGTCGCAGGATCTGCTGCACCCCAGCAAGCACGTCTACAAGACCTACCAGGCACTCGTGGACGGGCAGCTGACCGACCGCGATCTAGACCCGCTCCGCCGTGGCATCGAGCTCGACGACGGCCTGTGCCAGCCGGCAATCTGCCGTGTCATTAACGCGCGCGAGGCCGAAGCCGTGGCACCGCAAGGCGTCAAGCCCGGTACCACCGCCGTGGAGATCATCATCCGCGAGGGGCGCAAGAACCAGGTCAAGCGCATGCTGAGCAAGATCCATCATCCGGTAATCCGCCTGCATCGCTGCAACTTTGCCGGCCTGGAGCTCAAGGATGTGGCCAAGGGCTCGTGGCGCGAGCTCACCGACCGCGAGGTGCAGATCCTCAAGGCCGGCGGCATCCCGCCCAAGCAGGCGAGCGCCATGCGCAACGGCGGCAAGCCCCAAGACACGCCCGCCAGCCGCACGCGGCACCACGGCAGTCACGGCTCCGCACCCAAGCGCAACACCTACCGCGAGCGCTACACGGGCTAGGCAACCCGCCGCGCCCCAACGCTCGCGAACCATACCAGCACGTAAACCATCGAAAGGAAGCATTGCATGATCGTCGCCATCGACGGCCCCGCCGGTTCCGGCAAGTCTACCATCGCCAAGGAGATCGCCCGTCAGCTTGGCTTTAACAAGCTCGACACGGGCGCCATGTATCGCGCCGTCACCTTCGCCGCGCTCGACCGCGGTATCGACCTGGACGACGAGGCGGCCATCGACGCCCTCGCCGAGCAGATCGAGATTCGCTTTACCAACGGTACCGGCGAGGACACGCGCCTGACCATTGACGGCCAGGACGCTTCGGCCGCCATTCGTACCCCGCAGGTCGACGCCAACGTGTCCAAAATCTCGGCCTACCCAGGCGTACGCGCTGCCATGCTCATCCACCAGCGCCGCGCCGCCGAGGACCGCGACATCGTTGCCGAGGGTCGCGACATCGGCACCGTCGTGTTCCCCAACGCGCAGGTCAAGGTGTTTCTAACCGCCGACCCGCGTGAGCGCGCCCGCCGCCGCGTGCTGCAACGCCACCAAAACGACGCCCAGCCGCTTACTGCCGAGCAGCTCGAGGCCGAGGTCGATGAGACCCTCGACGCCCTCAAGCAGCGCGACAAGCTCGACAGTAGTCGCGAGGTCGCCCCGCTCGTGCCCGCCGAGGACGCCGTGCACATCGACTCCACCGCCCACACCATCGACGAGGTCGTTCGTATCATCGAGGACCTCATCAACCAAAGGAGGTAGCCCATGCGCCTGTTTAAGCAGACGCCCGAGGACTATTACAACGCCCCCTACGCCGAGTTTCCAGCGCTGATCCGCGGCACCGTCGTCGTAGTCATGGCCATCCTTTGGGCTTTCTCCAAGCTCATGTGGCGCTGGAAGGTCGAGGACGCCAATCTTCTGTTTGAGCGCCAGGAAGGCCGCGGCAGCGTGGTCATCTGCAACCACACCTCGATGGCCGAGCTCCTGGCCGTGGAGACGGCGCTGTTCTTTGGGGGCCGCCGCATTCGCCCCATCTTTAAGTCCGAGTTCGCCAAGAGCAAGATTGTGCGCTGGGCCTTTAGCCGCGTGGGCGGCATCCCCGTGGAGCGTGGTACTGCCGATATGAAGTGCTTGCGTGCCGCCCAGCATGCGCTGCAGCGCGGCGAGGACGTTCTGATCTTCCCCGAGGGCACGCGCATCCGCTCGCGCGAGATCAAGCCCGAGGTCCACGGCGGCTTTGCGCTCATCGCCCAGATGGGCAAGGCGCCCGTCAACCCGCTCGCCATCTGTGGCTGGTCCGACATCACGCCCGCGGGCAAAAAGCTCATGCGTCCCAAGAAGTGCTGGATTCGTGCCGGCAAGGCCGTCTCACTTTCCGACGCACCGGCCGGGCTTAAACGCACGGAGCGCTTGGCCTGGTTTGAATCCGAGGCCATGAACCGCGTCTACGCCATGCGAGACGAGCTGTGCGCCGAGCATCCGGGCAGGTTCTAGCCATGAGCGAGAACGTGACGAACACCGCCGCGGCTACGTCCGACCAGGCAACCGCGCCGACAATCGAGATCGCCGCCCACGCCGGCACTTGCTACGGCGTACAGCGTGCGCTCGATATGGCGCTGGCGGCCGCGCCGCAGGCAGGAGAGTGCACTCAGGTCCATACCTTGGGTCCGCTCATCCATAACCCCATCGTGGTACGCGAGCTCGCTGAGGCAGGCGTTGGCTTGGCCGAAACCCTGGACGACGCAGCAACCGGCACCGTGATCATCCGCGCCCACGGCGTGGTGCCGCAGGTCATCGATGCTGCCCGCAAGCGCGGCCTCAACGTGATCGACGCCACCTGCCCTTACGTCAAGAAGGTCCACGTGGCCGCCGAGCGGCTGGTGCGCGAGGGCTATCGCGTACTCGTCGTGGGTGAGCCGGGGCATCCCGAGGTCGAGGGCATTCTGGGTCACGCCGGCGATGACGCGCAGGTCGTGAGCTGTGCCGCCGACGCCAACGCCTTGTCGCTCAAGGGCAAGGTGGGCCTCGTCGTGCAGACCACCCAGACCGCGCAGAACCTCGCCGAGGTTGTGGCTGCCATCACCCCGCGCGTGCAGGAACTACGCGTGATCAACACCATCTGCGCAGCCACGAGCGAGCGCCAGCAGGCAGCCGCCGCACTTGCTAACCGCTGCGACTGCATGGTCGTCGTGGGCGGCAAGAACTCGGGCAACACGCGCCGCCTGGCGCAGATTTGCGCAGACGCCTGCGAGCGCACGTATCACATCGAGGAAGCTTCCGAGCTCCAAGCCGCGTGGTTTACCGACGCTCACCACATCGGCATCACCGCCGGAGCCTCCACCCCGCAAGAACACATCGAGCGCGCCGTCGAGCGCATCAAGGAGCTTTGCCGCTAACCATGGACCAGACCGTACCCGCATACGCCGCCGAGGTGGCCGATTACGGGCGCAGCCGCGACCCCGAGCCGGGTGAGGGCGCGCTCGTCAAGAACGTGCGTCCCGAATCGCCCGCATGGGATGTGGGTATTGAGCCGGGCATGCGCGTGCTCACGGTCAATGGCGAGCAGCTTACCGACATGATCGTTTGGCTCTGGGAGGCCGACGATGATACCGTCGACCTCGAGGTTTTCGACCCGCGCGACGGCACCGTCACCCCCGTCGAGCTCGACCGCTTTCCCGGCGAGGATTGGGGTTTGGAGTTCGATGGCCCCATCTTCGACGGCATGCGTACCTGCGTCAACGCCTGCGTGTTCTGCTTTATGACCATGCTCCCCAAGGGCGGCCGCTCCACGCTCTATATTCGCGACGACGACTATCGCCTAAGCTTTTTGCAAGGCAACTTTGTCACGCTTACGAACCTCACCGACGAGGACGTGCAAAACGTCATCCAGCGCAACATGAGTCCCATGAACGTGTCGGTCCACGCTGTGAGCCCCGACGTCCGCCGTCGTATGATGGGCCGTAACGCCCAGCGAGGCATGGACGTACTCGAGACCATCATGGCCGCCGGCATCGAGATTCACGCGCAGATCGTGTTGTGCCCCGGCATGAACGACGGCGAGGAGCTGGAAAAGACCCTGCGCTTTTGCGAGGAGCACGAGCAAATCACAAGCCTGGGCATTGTGCCGCTTGGTTTTACCAAACACCAAAACCGCTTTAGCTGGTCATACAGCGACAAGCCCGAACTGGCGCGCGAGACCATTGCCATGATCCGTCCCTACCAGGATCGTGCCTACGAACGCTTTGGCCGCCACACCTTCCAGATGAGCGACGAGTTCTATCTGGACGCCGGCATCGATCCTCCCGAGGCAGACTTTTACGACGGCTATCCGCAGTACTACGACGGCATCGGCATGATCCGCTCGTATCTGGACGAGACCGACGACGTGCTGACTACCGATGCCGAGCGACTGGCCCGCGTCCGCGAGGCCATCGCCGCCCGTGGCCAGCACCTGATGTGCCTCTCGGGCGCCAGCGCGCGAGACACCGTGGCACGCTTTTTGGAGTCGCCGCATGGTCTCGGCGGCACCGTCACAGCCATCAAGAACCGCTACTTTGGCGGCAACGTGGACGTGACCGGCCTCATCGTCGCGTGTGACATTCTGGAGCAGCTGCCCCAAGATCTGTCGGGGGTTATGCTCTTTGTGCCTAAGCTCATGTTCAACGCTGACGGCATGACGCTTGACGAGTATCATCGTGACGATTTACTCGCAAGCCTTACCAGTCGCGGCGCCGAGGTTCATGTGGTGTCGACCATGCCGCATGAGCTGCTCGATACCCTGGAGCACATCCTTGGCATTGTGCCTGCCGACTCTACTAATACCACTGACCCTACCCATTAAAGGAGAGCAGATGAAACCTATCGTCGCCGTCGTCGGACGCCCCAACGTGGGCAAGTCCACGCTCGTTAACCGCCTGGCCCAGACCTCGGACGCCATCGTCCACGAGTCCCGAGGCGTCACGCGCGACCGCTCGTATCACACGGCCGATTGGAACGGTCGTGAGTTCACCATCGTCGACACGGGCGGTATCGAGCCGCTCAAGAGCGACGATGTCTTTGCCACGTCCATCCGCGACCAGGCACTCGCCGCCGCCGAGGAAGCCGCCGTCATCCTGTTTGTGGTCGACGGCCGCACCGGCGTCACCGAGGAGGACGAGTCGGTCGCTCGCATGCTCAAGCGCTGCGACAAGCCGGTCTTTCTGCTGGTAAACAAGCTCGACAACCCCGAACGCGAGAACGACAGCATCTGGGAGTTCTATTCGCTCGGCATCGGTGAACCCACGCCCCTCTCGGCCCTGCATGGCCACGGCACGGGCGACCTGCTCGACGATATCGTGGCCCTGCTTCCCGAGGAAGAAGACGAGGTCGCCGATGAGTTCCCCGATGCGCTGAACGTCGCCATCATCGGCCGCCCCAACGCCGGCAAGTCGTCGCTGTTCAACCGCATCCTGGGCGCCGACCGTTCTATCGTGTCCAACATTGCCGGCACGACGCGCGACGCCATCGACACGGTCGTCGAGCGTAACGGCAAGCACTACCGCATGGTCGACACCGCGGGCATTCGCAAGAAGAGCACCGTGTACGAGAACATCGAGTACTACTCCATGGTCCGCGGCCTGCGCGCCATCGACCGCGCCGACGTGGCGCTGCTCGTCGTCGACGCCTCCGTGGGCGTTACCGAGCAGGACCAGAAGGTCATGGGTCTTGCCATCGAGCGCGGATGCGCCATCGTTGTGCTGCTCAACAAGTGGGATCTGCTCGACGACGACCGCAAGCGCGAGGCCTGCATGGAGACCGTCGACCGCCGTCTGGGCGTCATGGCTCCCTGGGCCCAGTATCTGCGCATCTCTGCGCTCACCGGCCGCAGCGTCGAGAAGATCTGGGCGATGGTCGACGCCGCCGAAAAGACGCGCTCGCAAAAGATCACCACCTCGCGCCTTAACACGTTCCTCACCGACCTGCGCGAGTTCGGCCACACCGTGGTGGACGGCAAGCGCCGCCTGCGCATGCACTACGTGACTCAGACGGGCATCAACCCGCCGACGTTCACGTTCTTCGTCAACCACAGCGATCTGGTCAACGACACCTATCAGCGCTACATCGAGAACCGCATGCGCTCGACCTTCGATTTTGCCGGCACGCCCATTCGACTCTTCTTTAGGAAGAAGGAGCAAAAGGATGCATAATCCGATTCTGCTGACCGCCATCTGCGCCGTGGTCTCGTTCTTTATCGGGGCGATTCCGTTTGGCCTGATTCTGGGCCGCGTGTTCAACCACACGGACATCCGCAAGGCGGGCTCCGGTAACATCGGCACCACCAACGCCCTGCGTGTGGCCGGCCCCAAGGTGGCCGCGCTCACGCTGCTGCTCGACTGCCTTAAGGGCGCCATCTGCGTCCTTATCGCGCGTCCGCTCATTGCCGACTTGGGCTATGGCTTCCCCGTGAGCATTATGGCCCCCGGCGCCGCCGGCGACTGGATGCTCGGCGTCATCTGCCTGGCAGCCGTGTGGGGCCATATCTTCTCGCCCTATCTCAACTTCCACGGCGGCAAGGGTATCGCGGTTGGTCTGGGCGTCATCCTCGCTTGGTACTGGCCTATTGGCCTGTCGCTGCTGGGCATGTTTATCGTGGCCGTCGCCATCACCAAGTTCGTGTCGGTGGGCTCGCTCGCCGCGGCCATCGGTCTTCCCATTGCCGTCTGCGCGGTCTTTCCGTACAGCAGCCTGGGACTTAAGTTTTGCATGGCGCTGATCGGCATCACCGTGGTGTGGGCCCATCGTGCGAACATCAAAAAGCTCATGACGGGTAAGGAGTCCAAGCTCTCGTTTACCAAGCGCGTCACCGAGCCCGACGATAAGTAGGAGAGAGTCATGAATGTTGCGCTGATTGGCTCCGGCTCCTGGGGAACCGCCGTCGCCGGCCTTGCCGCCGCGCGAGCCGAGCGCGTGACCATGTGGGCCCATAGCGAGCAGACGGCCGCCGGCATCAATGGCGAGCACCGCAACCCCCGCTACCTTGTGGGCTACGAGCTGCCCGGCAACGTCGTCGCCACGACCGAGCTCGTGCAGGCGCTCGACGGCGCCGAGGCCATCATCTTTGCCGTTCCTTCGACGCACCTTCGCAGCGTGTGCCACCAGGCCGCGCCCTTTATCGCCGCCGATACCCCGGTGCTCTGCCTCACCAAGGGCATTGAGCCCGAGTCCGGCCTGCTCATGAGCGAGGTCATCGCCAGCGAGATCGGCAACGAGGCGCGCGTGGCGACCCTCTCGGGCCCCAACCATGCCGAGGAGATTTGCCGCGGCGGACTTTCTGCCGCCGTCATCGCCAGCGAAGACCCACAGGTAGGGGAGACCTTTAAGGACCTGCTCCTATCCACGGCCTTCCGCATCTACCTGTCGCAGGACATGACCGGCGTCGAGGTTTGCGGCGCCATGAAAAACGTCATCGCCATCGTGTGCGGCATTTCCGCCGGTTCCGGCGCGGGCGACAACACGCTCGCCCTTATCATGACGCGCGGCCTGGCCGAGATCAGCCGTCTGGTGCACGCCCGCGGCGGTCAAGCCATGACCTGCATGGGTCTTGCCGGCATGGGTGACCTCATTGCCACCTGCACCTCCGAGCATTCGCGCAACCGCACCTTTGGCTACGAGTTTGCCCACGGCGTCTCGCTCGACGAGTACCAGGCACGTACGCATATGGTGGTCGAGGGCGCCGTCGCGGCCCGCAGCGTCAGTGAGCTTGCCCGTTCACTGGGCGTAGACATTCCGCTCACCTTTGCCGTGGAGCAAACGCTCTACAACGGTGTTACTTTGGATAGGGCACTCGAGATTCTTACCGATCGCGTCCCTTCTCAAGAGTTCTACGGACTCACCGACTAGCGCAGAAAGGCTTCTACCATGGGTTCCATCAAAATCGCTCCGTCTGTCCTTTCGGCCGACATGGCCAACCTCAAGGGCGAACTCGACAAGATCGCCGGTGCCGACTACGTGCACTTCGACGTTATGGACGGTCACTTTACCGGCAACCTCACCTTTGGCGTTGACATCCTTAAGGCCGTCAAGCGCTCCACCGATGTACCGGTCGACGCGCACCTCATGGTGACGAACCCCGACGAGACGGTCGATTGGTACGCCGACGCCGGTGCCGACATGATCACCGTGCACTACGAGGCTTCCACGCACCTGCACCGCACGCTCACGCATCTGCAGCAGCGCGGCGTCAAGGCCGGCGTGGTGCTCAACCCCGCCACCCCCGTGTGCGTGCTCGAGAGCATCATCGACGTCGTCGATATGGTGCTGCTCATGAGTGTGAACCCGGGCTTTGGCGGCCAGAGCTTTATCCCGGGCACCATCGCAAAGCTTCACGAGCTCAAGGCCATGTGCGAGCGCCACGGCGTTTCGCCCCTCATCGAGGTCGACGGTGGCATTTCTCCCAAGAACATTGCCGAGGTCGTCAAGGCCGGCGCCAACGTGCTCGTGGCCGGTTCTGCCGTATTTAAGTCCGAAGATCCCGCTGCCGAGGTTGCGCTGCTGCAGAAGCTGGGCAACGAGGCCGCACAGGAGGCATAAACCCTTATGACCGCAGGTCAAAACCGCATACCCGTGAATCTTGACTATGCCGCCTCGACGCCCATGCGCGCCGAGGCGCTCCTTGCGCAGCGCGAGTACGACGACAGCGAGCTTGCCGGCGTCAACCCCAACTCGCTGCATTCGCTCGGCCGCAAGGCTGCCGCGCGTCTGGAGGTTGCACGTCGCGAGATCGCCCGCAGCTTTGGCGCGCGCGTCCGCCCGTCCGAGATTGTACTGACTAACGGCGGCACCGAAGCCAACCAGCTGGCGCTTCTCGGTCTTGCCGAGGGCGCTCGTCAGCGCGATCGCAAGCGCGGTCGTGTAATCGTTTCGGCCATCGAGCACGATTCGATCCTGGACAACCTGCCGCTGCTACGCGCCGCCGGCTTTACCGTCGATCTGGTGCAGCCCTGCCGTGCGGGCTACATCGAGACCGCCGCGCTGAACGACTTGCTCGGCGACGACGTCGCACTCGTGAGCATTATGGCCGCCAATAACGAGACCGGCGTGGTGCAGCCCATCCGCGAGCTGGCCGCCGCCGCGCATACCGTGGGCGCCCTGTTCCACACCGATGCCATCCAGGGCTACTTGCATATTCCGCTCGATGTCACCGAGCTGGGCGTCGATGCCATGTCCGTCGCCGCCCACAAAATTGGCGGTCCCGTGGCATCCGGCGCGCTCTACGTTAAGACCCGTACGCCGCTGCGTCCCCGCATTTTTGGCGGTGGACAGGAAGCCGGCCGTCGTGCCGGCACGCAGGACCTGCGCACGCAGCTGGCCTTTGCCGCTGCCGCGCGTACGCTGGCGCCCCATGTGGCCCAGGAACGCGCGAAGCTGCAAGCCCTTTCCGATAAGCTCTACGCCACGCTTACGGCCCATCCGCGCATTCACGCCACCATGGGCGACTATGCGCATGCCGACCGTCTGCCCGGCATGGTATCGATCTACATTGACGGCATGGACTCCGAGGAGCTCATCATCAAGCTCGACGCCACCGGCTTTGAGGTGTCGGCAGGCTCGGCATGCTCGAGCGGCAGCATGGACCCCAGCCACGTTTTAAGCGCGATGGGCATCGGTCGCGAGCAGGCATTGTGCGCACTGCGCATCTCCTTCGATGACCGCGTGAATCCGGGCGATCTGGACGACTTTGCCCAGACGCTGCTCTCAATCGTAGGTGCCGCATGATCGTCTCCGAGCTCGAGCGCGCCCTGCTTGCACGCTATCCCAAGACGGACGCCGAACCCTGGGACCACGTAGGCTTATCCGTAGGCGACCCCGACGACGAGATCCGCGGCGTTGCCTGCGCGCTTGACGCCACCAGGGCCAACGTGCACCGCGCCTTGGCAGCCGGAGCCAACGTGTTGCTCACGCATCATCCCGTCTACATCAAGGCGCCCGAGGCATTTTGCCCGCCCAGCGCGACACGTCCCCAGTGCAGTGCGGCGCTCTACGAGGCGGCCCGTTGTGGGGTGAGCATTATCTCGCTCCACACCAACCTGGACCGCTCGTATGAGGCGCGCGTTCGCCTGAGTGAGTTGCTGGGCGCTGAGCCCATGAGCTCACTGGAGCATGTGGACGACCCTGAGGCCTGCGGCCTGGGCGCGCTTGCAACGCTCAACGACCCCTGCAGCCTGCGTGACCTTGCCACTCGCGCCGCCACGGCGTTTGGCAGCGACCCACGCGTATGGGGCGAGGCCGATCACCCGTGCCGCAGCGTCGCCATTCTGGGCGGCTCCCTGGGCGACTTTGGAGAGCTCGCCATTGCCGCAGGCGCAGATGTTGTCGTGACGGGCGAGGCGGGCTACCACGTGGCGCAAGACCTTGCCTTGCGCGGGCTACCGGTGATCTTGCTCGGCCACGACCGCTCCGAGGAGCCGTTCGTTGATATATTGATGAACTCTGCAGTTGATGCCGGGGTCGACCCCCGTCATGCGATTAAAATACTGAACCCTTGCCAATGGTGGACTGTGACAAAAGGAGAGAACTTATGAGCGCCGGCGCTACGCTACTCAAGCTGCAACAGATCGATTTGGAGCTCGCCCGCAACAAGAGCGAACTTGCCAATATGCCGGAGCTCAAGGAGCTCGCTTCCAAGCGCAAGACCCACGTTAAGCTCAAGTCCGAGATGACCAAGCTCTACGCCCAGCGCAAGGATCTGGACATTGAGCTCGACGACCTCAACACCACCGAGATCCAGACCAATAACGCCATCGAGGCCGCCAAGAAGCGTCACGTTGATGGATCTGACTACCGCGAGGTTCAGGACCTGGAGAACGAGCTCGCCACCCTGGCCAAGCGTCTGGACAAGATTGAACACACCCGCAAAGATGTCGTCGTCGCCCACAAGGAGGCGCTCGACCGCGAGGCTCGCGCGCAGGCCATCATCGCCAAGTTCGAGGAGGGCGTGAAGGCCGATACCAAGGCCGCCCGCGCCAAGGCCACCGACCTCCAGGCTCAGATTGATGCCGCCACCAAGGAGCGCACCGCGCTTGCCGCCACGCTGCCGACCGATGTGCTCGCCGATTACGAGCACCTGCTCAAGCAGTTCCGCGGCCTGGCCGTCGAGACCATCAAGGGCAACATCCCCACGGTCTGTCACACCGCGCTGCAGGCGTCGTCCATGAGCGACCTCAACCACGACGGTAGTGAGATTACGCACTGCCCGTACTGCCACCGCCTGCTCGTACTCCCCAACAAGGAAGCTTAAACGATGGCGGCACCCAACAATTCAATGCAACTTGAGGGAAAAACGATCCTGCTGGGCATTACCGGCGGGATCGCCGCCTATAAGTCGTGCAATATCGTGCGCCTGCTGCAAAAGCGCGGCGCTCACGTCAAGGTCGTCATGAGCGAGCATGCCACGGAGTTCGTGGGGCCGCTCACCTTCCGTGCGCTCACGAGCGAACCGGTCGCTGTGGGCCTGTTCGACGACCCCTCCGACCCCATCCACCATATCTCGCTGGCGCAGGAGCCTGACGTGGTGGTCGTGGCGCCCGCGACGGCCAACATCATCGCCAAGATGGCCAACGGCATCGCCGACGACCTCATCTCCACCACGCTGCTTGCCACGCCGCGCCCCATCGTGATCGCGCCGGCCATGAACAATGGCATGTGGAAGGCACCGGCCACACAGGCCAACATGGCCACACTTCGCGAGCGCGGCGTCCACGTTGTGGGTCCGGGTAGCGGCTACCTTGCCTGCGGCGATGTTGACACGGGGCGCATGAGCGAGCCCGAGGACATCGTCGAGGCCATCTGCGAGGTGCTCAATCCCGTGCCTCAAGACCTGGCGGGCAAGCGCATCATCATCACCGCCGGCCCCACGCACGAGCCGATCGACCCTGTGCGCTTCATTGGCAACCGTTCATCGGGCAAGATGGGTATCGCTCTGGCGGGGGAGGCCGCACGCCGCGGTGCCGCCGTCACGCTCGTGCTAGGACCGACATCGATCGACGTTCCCCGCGGTATGGAGTGTGTGCGTGTACAGACCGCCGCAGAAATGCTCCAGGCAGCGCTGAGCGCCTTCCAGACGGCCGACGTTGCCATTTGCGCCGCCGCCGTCGCCGACTACGCGCCTGCGGCCCCTGCGGACCACAAGCTCAAAAAGGCCAACGAGCGCCTGGACCACATCGAACTGGTCGAGACGATCGATATTTTGGCCGAGCTTTCACGCCAAAAGGGAGAGCGGTGCGTGATCGGCTTTGCGGCCGAGACCGATAACGTCGTGGAGTACGCACAGCGCAAACTTGCCCGTAAGGGTTGCGATGCGATCATCGCCAACGATGTCTCGCGCGCTGATTCAGGCTTCGGAACCGATACCAACAAGGCCTGGATCGTGAGCAAAGCGGGTACGCAAGAACTTCCCGTACTAACAAAACCCCAGCTTGCAGATACAATTTTGGACTTGCTTCAAAATATTTAAAAAAGTTCTTGCACAAGGGCAAAGTTTCGGGTTAATATACTCCCTGTTGCGAGCGAGAGCAGAGCAACAAACAAAAGCTTCGGGACGTGGCGCAGCTTGGTAGCGCACTTGACTGGGGGTCAAGGGGTCGCTGGTTCGAATCCAGTCGTCCCGACCAGAAGTTTGCAGGTCAGGCACCTAGTGCCTGACCTTTTTTGTTTTAAGCAATTGCTTAATTTTGATTAAGCAACAGGGTGCTAAAAATCTACCTACGCGATATTCGCCTTTTGCGGCTACTTGCGCGTTTTGCACGCGCTTGAGCCGATTTATTAACGCGATATGAATCTACATACGCGTAGCTGGTATACAGCCGAGTACGGGCTGTATTTATCGCGGCGATTTACACAAATATAGCGACTGTAACGGACAAGCGTGTCGCTGTATTTATTCCAGTAGTTCACTTGACCGGTGGACAAGTGAGCGGTTGCAACGAAACGGCAAGCGGGATGGGCCCTATACGAGGGCGCCGCAGAGGTAATAGAGGTGAAGTGCGGCAGGCGCTCTGAGAGGCGCAGTACGACCCCTTTTTCCTCGAACCGACTACCTTTGTACCATGAACCTCAAATTGTTCAAGTAATCGCCAAAAGAAAGGCCCGCGCAGGATTGCACGGGCCTTTCACTTGACAAACTAGAAGACAAGCTAGAAGACAGGTTAAAAACACCAGGCGAGGCATATGCAATACGAGTACGTCGCGCCGTAGTCGTTATAGTTACCGTTGCTATAGATACAGCGGAAGTACGCGGAGCCGCTCGGATCCACGGAGCGCGTCCAGTGATAAAAGCTCGACGACACCCCTGAATGGTTCGAGTACGTCACGCCCTTGGATTTGTAGTACTCGTACTGGGTACCGTCGGTCTGGCGGTCTCCGTAGATCTCGGTCATCGAGAGCAGGAAGACTTTATCGGTCGTGGCCGATGGGGCGCTGGCACTGCCACCACCCTTGTTATCGGTCATCTTCGTGACGGCCTTCGCCTTGAACTGGAGTTCGATCGGTAGGAGCGACCAGAGGTCACCGGAATTGAGGCGGCCGCGGATCTCCGATTTCTCCCAGCCGCCGGCATTGGTGCTCGTGGCGTTCATTCGCTGCTCGTCCATGGCAGTGTTGGTTACCTCGAACGTGAGCCCAGCCTTACCGGAGCCGTCCCCGAGGTCATCGTGGTTGATACCGATGATGCGATACTCGAGCGTCTTGCCGTTCGTCAACTTCATCGAGAACTTCGTCCCCGCGTCCATCGCGGCCTTCGCCTTTGCGTACGCCGGCGACGCCTCGCCCTTGGCGGCGATGTCCTCGGCCACGGCCTCCTGCTCGTCGAGCGTCCAGTCCTTCGCGTCCTTGGCGACAGCCGCCTGGACGGTCGCGGAATCGGCTCCCGCAGAGCCGCCGCCGGTTGCGCCGCCCTCGACCCCGCCGGTCGTCCCATTGCTCACCGTGTTGCCGACCAGGTTGAACTGGTTGCGGATGGCCCCCGCCACGCCGGGTCCCGCGAACACGATCACCAGGCCGATGATGGCGATGATCAGGACGTACTCGATGATAGATTGGCCTTGGAGGCGGGTTCTCCTAGGAGATACCCCCCCCCCGAAGGTTAATTGCCGCTGCATGCATTTGCGGCTCCCTTCGCTCAGGGTTTGTAGATACATCGCCGAGCGTAGGGCTATTTCAGATTTCTGCATCGGTCTTGCCGCAGCGGCAAACGTAATTAACTAAACGCCTTCGCGGCGCAATCAACCGCTCACTCAATCGAATTTGTTGCTCAACAAATTCGCAGGTGAGGACAGTAGAATTGGTGTTATCGGAAGTGACGGATGACCGCCGGTGTCGAAGCTGGCGGCCGAGAAGAAAGGACCGAAAATGAGAACTATGGAGCTGATAATCTTCTTCCTGCCTCTCCTGGCGATCGCCGCCAACATCTGCGGCGTGGCGGAGCTCGTTAAGATTGCCAGGGCCAAGGGGCATTACACCAATGACGCGGGAATCCTCTGGTTCATCGGCCTTTTCGGCACGGCGCTCATGGTCGGCCTGATCGTCTGCGCACTGCCAGACCGAGCTGCGCCGGCGCCCAGCGCAAAAACGGATGAAGACGCCCTGCCCGAGGTGTAGACATGTCAAAGTACAAGATCGTCTACCGCGACGCCAACCCCTCCTGGCAGGAACTCTGCCTCGTCAGGGTACTGGCCGTCCAGGTCTCCAGGGACACCGAGACGGGAGCTTGCTTCCTCCAGACAAAGATCGTCAACGTATCGACGAAACCCATCAGCCGCATAGAGTTCACGGTCGGGCTCGAGGGCGAGGGAGGGGAGACGGAGAACGTCGACTTCTCGCTCCTAGATGCCGACCTGCCCGCCGGCGAGGTGCTCAGGCCCAAGGCGGTGAGAATCAAGCTGTCTGTTATCACCGGCTCGCGTGCCGTTGTGACCCGAGCGGACTGCGAGACGTCCTTCGACGACCCGGTCGACATCGATAACCCCGCGCCACTCGCGCTCAACGGAATCGAGGAGTCGGAACGCGATGTCCTGCTCTCCGAGATGGGCGCCGATGCCTGCAAATGCTCGGGTGTCCATTCCGAGCACGAGGGATGGTGGCAGTGCGGCTGCGGGGCGGTGAACCTCAAGCGCGGAACCTGCTGGAACTGCGGCGCCGTGCGCGAGAAACTGGCGGATCTGGAAGATGCCGCGTTCCTGGATGAATCCAGAAGGGACAGGGTCTACAAGACGAGCGTCGCGATACTCGAGAAGGGCAACAGGAAGGAAGCTGAGGCCGCAAAGGAAAGCCTCGAGAGGCTGGCCGAGCAGGGATACGGGGACTCGGGCGAGAAGGCAAGAGAGGCCGGCGCGAAGATTGCGAACCTCTCCAAAAGGAGGAAGAAAATAGCCGTCGCGGCTGTCGCGGGCATCGTCCTGCTTGCCGTCATGGTCGCCATCTCGCCCCTGCCGTCCATGCTCGAAGCAAGGGCGGACATGAAGGCGGAGCAGGAGAAAATCGAAAGCGTCGCGATTGAGCAGACCGTCGAACTGGGAACATATTCGGGCGAGCTCTCGGCTTATACAGGAAAGGATATCGAGGGCCAACCGATTGAATGGATAGTCCTCCACAAGGAGGGCGACAGGGCTCTCCTCATGACCGAGCATTGCATCGATGAGATGGAATTCAGCGAGAATGGAGACGTATGGGACTTCAAGTCAAGCTCGCTGTATAGGTATCTGAACGGACCCTTCAAAGAATACGCCTTCAACGATGCCGAGCGCGGGATTTTAGCAGGCGACGTAACGATTCTAGACTCCTGGAGCGATTACCTTAGCGAGGATAATATGTACGCGACTCTAGCCGGCACGGACGTCCCCGAGGCATGGTGGGCTTCCGATATAGAGAAATGCGAAGACGATTCATATGGGGCCTACTACGCCAGTCAACCCTTGACTAGTTACATTGACGAAGAAGGTGGCATCTCCTGCGGCGACCTCGGCAGCACGCAGGATTCGACTCTCGGAGTTCGCCCAGCCATCTGGGTCAAATTGAATTAGCAATCGATTTTTCCATCGGTTAAATTGTGAAGGTGGCTTCCGAACCATCGGGAGCCACCTTTATGCGTTCACTTGAACTTGGCTATTGCCGTGCCTTGGGAAGGATTACGCCGGGGGCATTCTTGTTGGAGTTGCCATGCAGTGTATTCGGGCTGACGTTTCAGTCGGAACAATCCAGATGAAGACTCCGGCACTGCTCAAACATTCCCGTTTAGTCATATACGTCACTGAAATCGCACTTGGCACCGAGACCAGTTACGTCCACATCCGCGTCCGGAACGAATCGAAGCGGTATCCCGTTTCAAAACGAAGCCTCGGTCCATGAAGGAGACTTTCCCATATACATAGATTAAGATAATACCGTGTATGACGAATATGAACTTGAGCATATTCCGTCCGTATTCATACTGGATGATCAAGGAAACATCATCGGCTTATCCGAAGGAGAGGAAGAACCTCTTGCCTTATTAAAGAAATACGCCAAATACAACGGATATAAAGCGGAAGGAGGCGACATCAAGTAACTATCAAAGGCCAGATTAAGGAGCCAGCCATGAAGAAATGCCTGCCCTCCATCGTCTCAGCAGCTCTTTGCCTCTCCCTTGTCATGACACCATTTGTGCCCGTTGCGGCAGCCCATGCCGACGAGGGATCTCCCGCCGAGAGCAGCGAGATCTACGTCGGAGACAACTACGACGAAAAGTACGATATATCCCTTTTTTTGAGCGCGGGCGCTGCACGGATTCATATTCCAAGGCGTGGTGCGATTCTCACGGATCTGCAAATAACCGCACCGTCCCTCACAAGGTCACGCTGAACACGAAGGAGGAGGCTTGCCTGCGCGATCTCTAGCTTGCTGGCACCGCTGAAGTTATCGCCGGTCTCGTGACAACCGGTCCTAGCGGCGGCTTTTTTGCAACCGCAATGACATCGTACCGACTTTTCACTTGCATGTTCTGAAAGGAAGTTGCCATGCTGTCGCAAAATCAATCGAGATACTTGAACACAATCGGCTTTGCCCTGCTTGCATTACTCTTTGCTAGCGACCTTTTGCTGAAACCGCCCAAGGAATTCGTTTCGCTTGCCATATCCTGCATTTCCGCCCTTGACTTTACGGCAACCCTATTCGTCGGACTAAAGGAGAGGAAAAAAGGCGCAGTCGCCGCATCCGCCGTAGGCGTGATCATAGCCATTGCGTCATTCTTTATCTGACACATTGGTGATCTAGGGGCGATATCGTAGGAATACGACCGGGAGAGCCGGGACCAGATTGCCCGGGTTGCCCGGTCGGCTCGCGCGACGGCGCGGCGGTTCCACAGAAAGCTCTCCGGACTTCACACCGTTTCTGATCGCATTGTAGACAGCCATCTCGTCTTCGCTGTCGGCGAGCACGCGGTGTGCGTCGTCGTTTTGGATGTCCAGTAAATCTCGAAGGTCCTCCATGCACCAGCGTCCGAGATTTGGCCATGCGCGTTGCGCGAGCTGATAAGTGTCGATTGCGATGTTGTAGTTAAAGTCCAGGCCAAAGCCGTCCCAGGCAGAACGGCTTTGTTTCCTTGATTATCAACTTTATCCGGACACTTCCCGCATTCATCCGTGCGTGTACGGATGAATGCGGGGCTCGATAGCCCGGCGGCCTGATCGGCAGACCGCCGGGAATTCTCACTCCTCGAAAAAAGCCGGCACTCGGTTAGTCCTGCGCATCTTGAAATCGCCAGACTCGTGGGAGACGTAGAGAATGCCGTCCATCCCATCTCGTGATGCATACGACAGGTGAACTGAACCGCAATCCGATCCATCATTGTCGAGAAGATCGAACGAATTCGGGTCGCTCGTTGCGGCCAAACGACCACTCAGACAAGAGCCATCGTCATTACAGATTTGCCATTCCATGTCTTCGCCTGCAAGAATCGCCATAGACGGCCTGGTCGCGCCATCGTTGACATACATCCCGTCTATGCCAAACCCATTTTCAGCGCCATCGATGAACGACTGCTCGGACCTATACCTCGCAAATGATGCACATAGCACCATTGCAAGACAAAGTACAAAGCCAACAATCGCTATCTTTGCATAGCTCTTGCCTATCATGTCATTCACCTCGCTCGTATGTATCGAGGTATTCCTGCTTGAGCGTCTGCGAGGACGACTTGATCTTT
>CAUGJE010000008.1 GCA_959599915.1 uncultured Collinsella sp.
AGCTGCGGAAACGCGGGGCCCGTTCAGGCTGTTGCGTTGAGATTGAAAATCAACCATAATTAAGTTGTTCGTGCCTCGACCGAGGTTCGAATCCATGCGGTGTTGCCATAAAAGAAAAGCCCCCGTTGCCGGAGGCTTTCAATTTCAATTGGTGCGGCGTATAGGATTCCGCGCATCCGCTCCGCGGATCCGCGCCGGCTTCGCCCGCCTGCCGGCGTGCTCGCCCGCTCGCTACGGACGCTCCGCGTCCGCTTCACGCTCGCGCCTCGACCGAGGTTCGAATCCCTGTCTGGTCTCCAAAAAAGAAAAGCCCCCGTTGCTGGAGGCTTCAAGTTCAATTGGTGCGGCGTATAGGATTCGAACCTATGACGTTCTGATTCGTAGTCAGACCCTCTATCCAGCTGAGGTAACGCCGCAGCGCAAAACATATAAAACCACTTTAGCTTATTGGAGTCAAGCACAATCTCAAACTTTTTTTTGGAACGCAGTTTTGTCATGCTGCTCCGCATATACCGTCGTTCCCCGTACGATCGATTGGCTTTTCGATCACGTCAAACTTAGCATCAAGTTCCCTCAGGAGCGATCTCACCCGCTGGGCACAATCATAATCGGCAAACGAGATACTCAACATGCGAGCAACCTGGTTAGATGTCCGGACCCCATAGAAATGCTCCAGGGCCACAAGCCCCTCGTGCGCCACAAACGTCTCAACCACATGCGGCGACTCCTCGTAGCCCCATTGGGTCAACGGACCCTCGCTCGTCTGTCGAACCACCAGGCCACCCATGCCAGACGGCTCACACGTCACAAGCAGGTACTCCCCGCCCACGTCGCTCTCAAACAAAACCACCCGCTCATCAAACAGCTCCATCGCGTCCCCTTTCTCTCGCTCTTATTTAGCAAAAGCATAGCAGGTAGATGGCTGTATACAGAACAGTTGTTCGTGTGTTTTCTATTGAGCTGTCCGCACAGCATGGTATGGCCGCACACAAAAAGGGCACCCCAAAAAGGAGTGCCCTAGCAAATCGCCTATGCAGCCAAGTTACGCGACCGGCTCGATCTTCTCGAGGCCGCCCATGTAGGGACGAAGAACCTCGGGGATCGTGATGGTGCCGTCAGCGTTCTGGTAGTTCTCCAGAATGGCTGCCATGGTACGGCCAGCCGGCAGACCGGAACCGTTGAGGGTGTGCAGATAGCGCGAACCCTTGAAGTTCTCGGGGTCGCGATACTTGATGTTGGCGCGACGGGCCTGGAAGTCACCGCAGTTGGAGCAGGAGCTGATCTCCTTGTAGGCGTTGTAGCTCGGCAGCCAGACCTCGACGTCGTAGGTCTGACGGGCAGAGAAGCCCAGGTCGCCGGTGCACAGGCTAATCACGCGATACGGAAGACCCAGCTGCTGCAGCAGGAACTCGGCCTCGGCGGTCATGCTCTCGAGCTCCTTGTCGGACTCCTCCGGCTTGGCAAACTTGACCATCTCGACCTTGTCGAACTCGTGCTGGCGAATGATGCCGCGGGTATCGCGACCAGCGGAGCCGGCCTCCTCGCGGAAGCAGGGGGTGAAGGCGGTGTAGCGGCGCGGCAGGGTATCGGCGTCGAGGACCTCACCGGCGTGCAGGTTGGTGAGCACGACCTCGGCGGTGGGGATCAGGAAGTTGTCGCCCGAGACGTGATAGGCGTCGTCCTCGAACTTGGGCAGCTGGCCCGTGCCGAACATGGTCTGACGCTTGACGACGATGGGCGGCCACCACTCCTTAAAACCACGGCTGGTGTGCGTATCGAGGAAGAAGTTGATGAGGGCGCGCTCAAGACGGGCGCCGGCGCCACCGAGAACGGTGAAGCGGCTGCCGGAGAGCTTGTTGCCGCGCTCGAAGTCAAGGATATCGAGGTCGGTGCCCAGATCCCAGTGCGGCTTAAAGTCGAAGTCGAACTCGCGCGGGGTGCCCCAACGACGGCGTTCGATGTTCTCGTCCTCGTCCTTGCCGTACGGCGTGGCCTCGCAAGGAATGTTGGGCAGGTGAGCCATGAAGTCGTACTGCTCCTGCTCGAGGGCGGTGCGGCGCTCGGCCAGACCGTCAATTTTCTCGTTGACGGCGCGCACGGCCTCTTTGGCGGCCTCAGCCTCGTCCTTCTTGCCCTCCTTCATCAGGGCGCCGATCTTCTTGGACTCGGCATTGCGCGTGGCTTGAAGTTCCTCGACCTCGGTGATGACGGCACGACGCTCGTCGTCGAGCTCAAAGAACTTCTCGCGATCCCAAGACGTCTGGCGGTTAGCCATGGCGACATCGATGGCATCGGGGTTCTCGCGAACAAACTTGATATCAAGCATTAGATCCTCCGGCGATATACATTCCATTTAGGTTGCAACCTTGTACATGTATGGGCAAGTATATACTTATGAGCGTTTACGACCCAACTCAACTACGCAAGAAGGCACCCAATGGACGCAGTTTTTTCCTTTTTGTTTGGCACCCGCACCGGTTTTGCCATCCTTTTCGCCGGCGGCATCCTGCTGTTTGCGATTATTGCCTTTGTAATGGAGAAGCGCACCCATAAGATGTATGTCGACCGCGGCCCCAAGTCCGAGGACGAAGAAGACAGCTTCTGGGACTAACCTGCCAAAAAGGGACAGGTTTATTTTGGTCGGTTTTATCTGGGCAAACGCAAGTGCCCCGCAACTGGAATTGAGCCAGTTGCGGGGCACTTTTCGCTAAAAGGACAAAACCGCAGGAAAAACCTGCCAACATAAACCTGTCCCGTTTTTGGTCGGTTTTACTGGAGGGTTGCGTCGATTGCCTTGACCAGGGCGCTGCGCATGCCGGCGTCCTCGAGCGCAACGACGCCCTTGATGGTGGCACCACCGGGCGAGCATACGGCATCCTTCATCGCCGCAGGATGCTGGCCAGTTGCAAGCTGCAGTTTTGCCGTACCCAGCACCATCTGGCTCACAATGCGATAAGCATCCGCACGCGGGATACCGTGCTTGACCGCCGCATCGCCCAGGGCCTCGATTGCCATGGCGACAAACGCCGGAGCGCAACCACCCACCGTGCCGCCCACAAACAGCAGGCTTGTGTCGAGCTCGACGACAGCGCCAAGCTTACCGAGCAGGTCGAGCACCACAGCACGCTGCTCGTCGTTAAGCGTCGAAGCCTTCTCGCAGGCGATGACGCCCTCGCCCACCGAAACCGGCGTGTTGGGCACCGTCGAGATATGCGCGACGCCCGGCAGGACCTGCTCCCACTTGGCACTGTCCCAGGTCCAGGCAACCGACAGAACGACCTTTTTGGCAAAAGCATCCTTGAGCGGGGCGAATACCTTCTCGATCATGTACGGTTTGACCGCAGCGACCACGATATCGGATGCGGCGACAACCTCGGCGGCATCGTGGCAGGCGACCATGCCGCGCGCCTCGCAGCGCTCAACCAGTGCGTCGTAGCGACCCGCGCAGGCGCACATGTCGCTCGCAGCTACACCGGCAGCGATCCAGCCATCGGCCATAGCGCTCGCCATATTGCCAAAACCGACAAATCCAATCTTCATATCGCATAGTCCTTTCAGACACATTCCTCAAAACGAAAGGTATTGTCCCACGCCATTGTTTCGTATTGCCGACCTATTTGTGATACGGCTCGCCACGACTGATCTTACAGGCACGGTAAATCTGCTCTAGCAGCACCACACGCGCCAGGTTATGCGGCAAGGTAATGCGTCCAAAGCTGAGCATCTCGTCGGCTCGTGCGCGCACGTCATCGCTCACGCCGTCCGAACCGCCGATTACAAAGGCAATGTCGCTGCCGCCTCGCAGCATAAGATCGTCGAGCCTCGCCGAAAACTCCTCGCTCGAGCGCTCCTTGCCCTCGATAGCCAGCAGGATCACATGCGCTCGAGATGGCAAGGCGGCAAGAATCGCCGCCCCCTCCTTGTCGCGCGCGGCATCCACGCCGCCCGCCTTAGCCGGGTCGATATCGGCCACCTCGCGGATATCCACCTTGGCATAGGCACCTAGGCGCTTGGTGTACTCAGCGCACGCGTCCTTCCAAAAGCGCTCCTTGAGCTTACCGACGCAAACGACGGTGTATTTCACGCGCGTCTACTCCTTCGAATCGTTTTGAACTTTGCCGGCGGCCAGCATCTGCTCGAACATCGAGGCCGACTGCGAAAAGTCGCTCGGCAGCACGACCGTCGAGGTTTTACCCGTGCGAGCGAACTCCGTCATCATCTCGGACCACTGCGTAAACATGAACAGTTGGTTGGCCTCGTCATTGCCGACACCCGTCTCCTGGATGATCTCGAGCGAATCTTTGATACCCAGCGCGATGGCCTTGCGCTGGTTGGCGATGCCCTCGCCCGCCTTTTCCATAGCCTCGGCCTCGGCGGTCGCCTCGGTGACGCGCTTGATGCGGTCGGCCTCGGCGAGCTCCTGCGCGGCAGCGCGCTTGCGCTGGGCAGCGTTGATGTCGTTCATGGAGTTCTCAACCTCGGTCGGCAGTGCGATTTTGGTGATGAGCGTCGACACGAGGGTGAAGCCGTAGGCGGCCATCTGCTCGGAAACGGTAGCGTTGACATCCTTGGCGATGTCATCCTTCTTGGCAAAGACCTCATCGAGTGTGTAGACGGGGATGGAGGAGCGCAGGGCGTCGGTGATGAAGTCGCGCATCTGGTCGACGGGCTCCTGCAGCATGTAGTAGCTCTTGTAGATGCCCGAATCTGCCGGGCCGGCGCCCATGTCGTAGCTCACGTGGTACTGAGCGGAGACCTCAAGACCGATGGTCACGTTGTCCTGGGTCTTAACGTCGATGCCAAAACCGTTTTTCATGGTGCGCAGGCTCACCGTGGCGGCCTTGCGGTCGATCACGGGCACCTTCACGTGGAAGCCCGCGTTGACGATACGGTTGAACTTACCCAAGCGCTCGATGATTACGGCGTGCTGCTGTTCAACGACATAACAGGCGTTGGGGAGCAGCAGCAACAGGATGATGATGGGAATCAAAAGGCTGGTAAGGGCGGCGATGATACCGGAAAACAGCATGGTCTCTCCTCTGATAGGCACACGTTGGTACTAGGATACCCGTCCAAGGAGATCGTGCATAACAAAAAGAGCTCCCATTGCTGGGAGCTCTTTCAATCCATGGTGCGGGCGAAAGGACGTCCGCGTATCCGCTTCGCGGATCCGCACCGGCTTCGCCCGCCTGCCGGCGGACTCGCCAGCTCGCTAAAAACGCTCCGCGTTTTCTTGACGCTCGCTCCTTCACAGGTTCAAGTCCCTGCGATGGGCACATAACAAAAAAGCCCCCATTGCTGGGAGCTCTTTCAATCAATGGTGCGGGCGAAAGGACTTGAACCTTCATGGGGTTGCCCCCATACGGACCTGAACCGTACGCGTCTGCCAATTCCGCCACGCCCGCGTGCAGGAATTAGAATAACGGAGCGCCACCGCGAACGCAAGAACTATTTTTGAAAAAGTTTGCAGGCATTTTCCCAAGCGGCATGCGCGATTGTTTCGGCGTCCTCACCAGTGCGATCGACACGGTCGTTAACCAGCGCGTTTGCCGTAATGGAGATCATTGCTGGCTCGCATTCAAGACCGCGGATGGGCTCCGGAGCCATATACGGGCAATCCGTCTCGAACAAAATGCGGTCGAGCGGGGTCGCCGCAAATGCCTCGCGCACGTCGTCGTTGCGCTTAAAGGTGGCCGCACCACCATAGGCGATATAGCAGCCCAGCTTCACAAAGCGCTCCATCGTGGCGCGGTCCTCGCCAAAACAGTGCAGCACACAACCGGCCTGGGGCACGCCCACCTCACGAAGCACGTTGTAGGCGTCCACGTGCGAGGTACGCTCCTGGTCCATGTCCTCGTGACGCAGATGCAGCTCCACCGGCACGTTACGACACACGGCAAGCTCGAGCTGGCGCGCCATGCAATCAATCTGCACGCTGTGGGGCGCCGGCGTGATGTCGTCGTCGTAATCCATGTGGTAGTCCAGACCGATTTCGCCAATACCGGCACACAAAGGGTCATCAAGCGCAGCAACAACCTGCGCGTGAATGTCGTCGGTATAGTCCGGCGCGCCATACGGATGCACGCCGGCAAGATACTTGATCTGCGGGATATCCTGCATCGGCAGAATTTCGCGCACGAGCCAGTCGCTATAGTCCGTCACGCTGCGCTTGTCGGCGATGGGGTCGAAGACCGTCACCAACAGGTCGATGCCTGCCGCCTTGGCACGCACGAGTGTCTCGGGCACATCCTTGCCCCAGAACGAAAGCAGATGCGCATGTGTGTCGGCAAGCGGTGCCAAGGGCACGGGACAAGCAACCGTCTTCTTTTTCTTGGTAAACGTCACGCGTTCGGCATTAAGCGTCATGGGAAAGCTCCCGAGCCAGGCACACAAAGTCGGCGACGCCGAGCGTCTCGGCGCGCGTGGTGGGTGCGATACCGCAAGCCTCAAAGGCGGCATCGAGCACGTCCTTGGCAAAGCCGTTGGCGCTCATGGAATTGCGGATGGTCTTGCGACGCTGGGCAAATGCAGCATCAATCACGCGGGCCACAAATTCGCGATCGAGCCCTTCGGGCACCACGCCGTCAACACGGTCGATACGCACGACAGCCGAGTCCACGTGCGGCGCCGGCATAAAGCAACGCGGCGGCACCTCAAAGCGACCCGTCACCTGCGCATACAGGCCGAGCTTTGCCGTATAGCCGCCATAGGTCTTGTTGCCCGGCACTGCGGCAATGCGATCGGCAACCTCCTTTTGCACCATGACGACGGCGCGCTTGAGCGCCGGCATCGTCTGGAAAAATTGCAAAATGATCGTCGCCGCCACGTTATAGGGCAAGTTCGCGACAAATACCGTCGGCTCACCGCCCGCAGCCTGCTCAATCTGCTCCGGCGTCACCTTGAGCGCATCGCCCATGATAAAGCGGAAGTTGGCATAGTCGGCGGCGTGAGCATCGAGCACCGGCTCGAGCTCGGGATCTGCCTCGATCGACGTGACGCACGCCGCCTCCTGCAGCAACGCAAGTGTCAACGTACCGCAACCCGGACCCACCTCGAGTACGCGCTCGTCACCTGCAAGCTCAGCGAGCTCACAGATGCGTTCGATCACATGGTTGTCGATCAGGAAGTTTTGGCCCAGGCGGTGCTTGGTCGCAAGGCCAAACTCCTCCAGCAGCTCCCTTGTTGCCGTGGGGTTTGCCAAAGGCGAAGTTGTCATAGTTGCCTCCTTAGCATGATGGCGGCGTCTTGAAACGAAAGGGCATGGACCGTTGCGGCCATGCCCTTACATCTAAACATCAAATTGCCGATATGGCGCTCGCGCGGTCTCTACGCCAGACGCGGGAACAGCGGATCGCCCTTCTCGACGGGCTGACCACCAGCAAGCAGGCCCCAAGTGCAAATGCCCTTGAGGTCGTCGCTCGCGGCCTCGCCCTCACAGGACAGGCGGCGCAGAGCCTCGGCAGAAGTCTGGGGCATGAGCGGCATCAGCAGGTGAGCGGCAATGCGGATGGCCTCGAGCAGGTTGTAGATCACAAATGCCAGCTCGTCAGCCTTGGCCTCGTCCTTGGCAAGCGCCCAGGGCTCGGAGTCCTCGATGTAGTGGTTGGCGGCGTGGATGAGCTCCATGACCTCATCCTTGGCTCCGCCGTAATCGAGCACGTCCATCTTGGCCATGTAGCGGTCGACCAGGCCATCGGCAATCTTTGCCAGCGGGTTATCGAACGCGTCGGCAGACGCCGGTTTAGCCGGGGCGCAGCCGTCAAAGTACTTTGCGCTCATGTTGAGCGAGCGCGAAATGAGGTTGCCCCAGCTGTTGGCCAGATCGGCGTTGTAGACCTGTTCCATGCGATCGAAACTGATGGCGCCGTCGGTGCCGGGAACGACATCGGTCATAAAGTAGTAGCGATAGCCCTCGACGCCCAGCATGTCGATAACGTCCTGCGGAGCGATGGCGTTACCGCGGCTCTTGGACATCTTCTCGGCCTTGCCGGTCTCGGCATTGCGCACGGTCAGGAAGCCGTGGGCAAAGACGTGCTCGGGCAGGGCCTCGCCGATGGCCATGAGCATGGCGGGCCAAATGACACAGTGGAAGCGGATGATGTCCTTACCCACGATGTGGAACTGCGCGGGCCAGCGATAGGCCAGCTCGGCACGCGCCTCGTCGGTGTCGACACCGTAGCCGACGGCCGTCATATAGTTGAGCAGCGCGTCAAACCATACATAGGTCACATGGCCCTCGTCAAACGGAACCTGGATGCCCCAGTCAAAGCTCGTGCGACTCACGGAAAGGTCGTTGAGGCCGCCCTCGACAAAGCTGCGAACCTCGTTCATGCGGAACGCAGGCTCGACAAAGTCGGGGTGCTCGTCATAGAGCTTGAGAAGCTTGTCCTGGAAGGCGGAAAGCTTAAAGAAGTAGGACTCCTCCTGGACGCGCTCAAGCGGACGGTGGCAGTCGGGGCATAGATGCTGGCCGACGCTGCCGTACTCCTCGTCGCCCTTCTGGACCTGCGTATCAGTGAAGTAGGTCTCGTCAGGCACGCAATACCAACCGTCGTAGCTGCCCTTATACAGGTAACCGGACTCCTTCATGCGCTCCCACAGGTACTGCACGGCATGATGCTGGCGCGGCTCGGTGGTGCGGATGAAGTCGTCGTTGGAAATCTCGAGCTTGCTCCAAAGCTCCTTGAAGTGCGGGGCCTGGCTATCGGTCCACTCCTGCGGCGTCATGCCATGCTTGGCTGCGGCCTCGGCGACCTTCTCGCCGTGCTCGTCCATGCCGGTCAGGAACTTGACGTTATAGCCGGCGGAACGGCGATAGCGAGCCTGAACGTCGGCGATGATGGTGGAATAAGCCGTGCCCAGGTGCGGATCGGCGTTGACGTAGTAGATGGGCGTCGTGATAAAGAACGAAGGCTTGCTTTGATCCATGGGGTTTGTCCTCCAGAAAAACGTTGCATACAGAGGATGATTCTAGCGCAAGGGCTGGATATCCTCCATCTATTGCATATCGAGCACCATGGCATAGACATCGCGCTTGCGGCGCGAATACTTCTGAGACAGGCGCTTGGCCACCGCAGACGCGGGCTCCCCCTCCTCGAGCGCGGCGCGGATATCCTCGCGCAGGGCCTCGTCGGGATCCGCTGCCGTGGCGCCGACCGGCACGATACCGGCCTCCTCATCCTCGCTCGGTGGCGCGATGACCAGCGCAATCTCGCCCTTTACCTCGCCGCGAGCACGCAGCTCCTCGGCAAGCTGGTCAGCGGGCCCGCGCAAGACCTCCTCGTGCAGCTTGGTGAGTTCGCGGCAGACGGCAACCTCACGCTGGGGAAAGACCTCCGCCACGGCCTCGAGCGTCGCCACGATGCGATGTGGAGACTCGTAGAAGATGAGTGCGCCGGGCACCACGGCAAGGCGCTGCAAACGGCGCACACGGTCGCCGTGCTTTCGGCCCAAAAAGCCCTCGAAGAAAAAATGCTCGCAGGGAATGCCGGACGAAACAAGCGCCGTGACGCAAGCAGAGGGCCCGGGAATAACTTCGACGGGCACATCGGCCTCACGCGCCGCCTCGACCAGCGCCTGGCCGGGATCGGACACGCTCGGCATGCCGGCGTCCGAGGCAAAAGCGAGGGTCTCCCCCGCCAGCAGACGGTCGACCAGGCCGGCGGCGCGGCTGGCGATCACATTCTCGTCGCAACGGACAAGCGGCTTGGAAATGCCCAGGTGCATCAGCAGCTTTGACGTCACACGCGTGTCTTCGCAGCAGATGACATCGGCAGCGGCAAAGGCCTCGCCAACGCGCGGGGACAGGTCACCCAGGTTGCCGATGGGCGTGCCGACCACATAGAGTTTGCCCGTATGGGCGCTGTTTTGCGTCATATCAACCTATTCAATCATGCCGCGCTCGAGCGTACCGAGCGCCGCGCGGGCGTCCCATGCTGCAATGCGCTTCTCAGTCTTCCACGTTTGGAAGAACCAACCGGCAGCCGGCGCAAACGAAGCCAGCTGGTTGGCGATAAACACGCGCTCGTAGGCATTGCGGCCCTCGGGCGTAACCGACGAGTTGGCAAAGATCGCCGCGCCCGACCATTCGCCCACCAGCACGGGGAACCCAGTCGAAATCGCTTCTTTAAGCTCGCGCTTGTTACGCGAAATCGCCGTCGTCAGCCCGCGAGGGCTCGTGATGTCGAGCGCATACTCGTCGCGGTAATGGTACAGGTGAAGGTCCATGTAGACGTTCTTGTACTTGGCGCCGCGCATAAAATGCTTCCACTCGCTGGGATGCCCCGACGACGAGAAGACGACGATCTTATCCTCGGGCATATACGAACGGACGAGCTCGTAGGCATCGCGATAGAAATTGCGCAGGTAGTGAGCAGGAATGCCATCCGTCATGGTGAAGAGGCTCTTGCGAACGCTCATCTGCGGCGTGTCCAGCAGCTCAATGCCCAGCAGGCTCTCGGCCTCGCCATAGCGATCGGCCAAGCGCTCGAGCACGTCGAGTGCGACATGACGGCCGTTGGTGGACGAATGCCACTCGGCAACAGCCTCCGGCGTGGTGGGCGAATCGTTGGAATCGCCCTGGCCACCGGGCACGGTTGCCAGATCGAGCAGCACGCGGATGTCGTACTTGGCAGCCCACTCAATTGCGCGGTCGATGTAATCGACAACCGATATGTAGGAGGCATCGGACTCCTGTGAGCCAAAGGCATACCAGGGCACCGGCAGACGCACGGCATTGAGACCGATCTGCGCCATGCGGCGAAAATCGTCCTCGCTCACAAACGTCTCGTAATGGCGGCGCATGCGCTCGTTATAGGCGGCGGTACCCATGGCCTCCTGTAGCTCAGCCGCGTTGGATGCACCGGTCGCCGCGTACAGCGACGGGGTCACCCAAGGCTCGGGAATAAACCAGCCAGAGAGATTAACGCCGAGTATCCTCTCCATCACTGCCCCCTTCGGATCATGCAGGTCGAACCCGCATCGTATTGCGTAGGATAAGTATCGTTTTGAGTATACCCGCGTGTGCGGACAGGCGACCGAACGGTCTGCAAAGTGACGCGAAAGTGGGAGGAATGTCTAGGAGCAGACGGACTCGGAATGGTGCGACGAGGTGTGTACGCGCGCCGGAGGCAGGCACCGGAAAGTGTGTCCCGTTCTGAGCCCTTATTCTGGGACGCAGTTTCCGCAGAACCCTACATAAAAGAAAAGGACCCCTTTGCAGAGGTCCTAGTCAATTCAAGGTGGCGGGGAAGGGAATCGCGTCCGCGCGCTGCGCGGACGGACCGCTGCGGCGCTTACGCGCCTTGCGAGCTGCGCTGGCAAACGCTTACGCGTTTACTCAGCTCCGCGCCCTCACGGGGTTCGATTCCGTGCGAGGGCTACATAAAAGAAAAGGACCCCTTTGCAGAGGTCCTAGTCAATTCAAGGTGGCGGGGAAGGGAATCGAACCCCTGACACGAGGATTTTCAGTCCTCTGCTCTACCAACTGAGCTACCCAGCCATTTGAGGTGTGCCTTGTTTCAAGGCTTGATTAGTATAACCAAGGACGCGTTCCGGTCAACCGAGAATTTCAAAAAAGTTTTTGAGCACAGCCTCGGTTCTTTAAATCGGCACGTCAGAGGCATCAGCCGGCAGCAAGAAGTTTTTCGCTCAGAGCCGCACGGGCAAACTCACTTGGCGTCATCCCCTCGGCAGCCGCCCGTCGACGAATGGCCTCCTTCATTCCCAGAGGAATCTTGACCGACAGCGTTGCCGTCCCCTCACCTGAGAGTGGGGGCCGTCCATGCACGATCCCACCAACGGTGTGTTCGCCATCCGGAAACTCTCCGCGCTCGTACGACTCGCACCACGCGTCAATCATTTCATCCGTTACAACCTGACCATTAGCGGCCGTATACGTCTTGCCCATCATCGACCCCTTTGCCGAGCCCGTTCAATCTCCTGCCAAAATTTCTTCTGGACTGGAGACAAGGCATGAATGATAAGCCCCCACGGACAAGCTCGACCGCGACAAGCTCCACGCTTCGTCCGTCTGGGAGCCATCCAATCGCAAGCCATCTCGGCGGCTCGTCCTTCGGCTCGCGACGAATGCACTCAGTAACCGCAAGCCAAGCGCTAAGCACCTGCTTTTCCGTCAGGTGCTTTTTAGCGTTGGGATGGATCTCAACATCCATGCATCTTCTCCTCCATCTTACCCAATTTCGTATGACGAAAGTCCGCTGTCGCCAATTCTTAAGCCGGCACGCGTTGGAGAGCAGGGGTCGAAACAATGATTGAAGGACGCTCTAGTACGGCCCAGGCGCCGGGGCAGGAGCACATACGCCAGGGACGTACGTTTTCGTAGCATACGAGGACATAGCCACGTGCATCGATAAAGGCGATATCGATGGGATAGGCCATAAAACACGTATGGACCGAAGAGCAGCGTGGAAACGCCATGACGAGCGGCAAGCCGTTGGCGGCAACCGGATGCCGTCCCAGCATGCCGCGCAGGCGCACGACAAACGACTCCGCCACCACAAACTCCGCCGGCGTCCAACCCAGCCTATTGAGTGCCCGTGCGTAGGCGATGTAGGACGAGACCGCGGTCACATGACCACCCCCGGACGCCACGGATCGACCGTCACCGCGCGCTCGTGCGACAACGTTGTCGGCGCCCCCAGCGGAACGCCAGCGATGCTGAGAGAAGTCGGCCAAGGCTCATAGTGCATGGTGCAGGTGTAGGTCCTAAACGTACCGGATAGGGAGAGCAGGCCACCATCCGATGCCTCCGCGCCTTGCTCGCTCGACACTTCGATCTGCAAGTCATAGCCCTCCATGGCATTCAGAATTTGAGTCTGAACCGTCGCCGAGGCATCGGCAGAGCTTTCGTCGCCCTCCCCCTCCGACGCCACGGCGTGCGCCAACACGATGTCGGGCACCACGCGGTCGAAGCGCGCGACAGCGCTGGCAAAGATCATGACGTTGTACACGATGAGTGCCAGCACCAGCAAAACGGGCGTAACCACTGCCATCTCCACCGTCGCTTGGGCGCGCTCCTCGCGCAGACGCATGCGGATACTCATTACGACCCACCGCCCAGAGCGCCAACCAGCGTGGCGACATCGACGGTGAGCGGGATGGAGCCGCCGCCGGGCAGAGGAATCTCCGCAAGCGTGAACATCGTACCGCTGATGGTGCGTTCGACTTGATATTCCAACGCCTCGCAAAGCGCCTTGGGATCGGTCACGCCCAACGGAATACTTCGCAGTTTGTCTTGCGCTTGAGAGAGGCCAGCAATGTCAGACCCCGGGCTCTTAATGACGTTGGCGGAATCGGTCAGCACCGGCTTTCGCAGGCGCAAGTCGCACGGTTCCAAACCCAGCGCCGCCACGGACGCCGAAACGGTATCGCCGAGCCACGATGCAATGGAGCCCAACGCGCCGCTGCCCCCTCCTAGGCCTTTAATCATCTCGTCCATAAGTTCGTCGGCCGAACCTTGGATGTCTCCGTATCCCACAAGCAGCCGTCCCCAGACATCCATGACGCCGTCGAGCACGCCGGCAACGCCGCCCGAGCGTTCCTTCAATGTCGAGAAAAATCGCGAAAGCACGTTGTTTTGCGCCGTCGCCCCATCGGGCGCCAGCACCGCGGCAGAGATGGCACCGCGATCGCCAAGTCTGACTGCCGTGTTAAACGAAGAGTTGAGTTCATCGGAGCTCGAGATGGCACCCGAAACCGCAAAGGCAACCACGCCGTTGCGACCGGGCGGAGCGATACGCGGGCGCTCACCGGAAAGTTCTTTGATGGCGGTATCGAACGCATTGCCCGCACGGTCGGCTTCGTCCTCGGTCTGACGCTCGAGCTCGAGCTCCTTGTTGCGACAGTCGACGTAGTCCTCCAGGGCGTCTTTAAACTTGTCAAAGTGATACTCGAAGCCGTTTTCGATAGAGGTTGAAGGCGCCGCAACAGCACCAAGCGACAAAACGCCAAAATGGCATTTGCTGCATTTATCCTGTCCATCGTAATCGGCAACCGAAGCAAATCCGCTCGGCGTCCCTTTCTTATAGTTAGGGCAGGTCGTCCCGTAATGCAGATACGCCTTGTCATCGTTCACGCTAGTCGGCCACACCGCATCGGTATAGAGTTCCGTCGCCCGAACCTCATCAGAGTTGCGCGGCAGCAGCGGAATATAGGAGGAAACCCTGTCTCCGTTCTCGGTTATATATGCCCGATCGACCTCCGCGTTCGCATAGGTATAAAACGCCTTACGCGCCGCAGACTCTGCCTTCATCTCGACACTCGAGCCCTGGGGCTTCTCATTTGTCAGACGCCAATGGTAGTAGTCCTTCGCGCGATCAAGGGCAACTTGAGGCTCCCACGTAACGCTCGATGAGTAATGCGGATTTTGAACACCGGAAAGATCCGTTAGGCTTTTCGCGCGCTCCCACATGCAAGAACAGCTGCCGACCGAGCCCTTGTCAGACCCACCACAATCCGCCAGCCAAGCACGCTCTTTAGCCTTCGCCGTGTCCTCAGAAGCCTTCCGCAGCTCCTCGGCCGCACGCTCTAAATCATCTGATGTGTCTTTAATGGTATCGGTCGAGATCTCTGACCCTTTGATCGCAGCGAAGTCCGACTCGGATGTCCTGGGCACGGCAAGCGCCGTACCGGTATAGGTCACACTATCGGTATCCTGCGCCGACACCGCCTGCGTGGCACGCGCGGCGATCAGATACGGCAGAGCCGTCTCGATTTTCTGTAAGCCTTCCGATGCGCTTTTGGCAAACTTGTTGCGCGTTTTAATGATCTCGATCCCGGTGTCGACCATATTGCCGGCAACCGGCTCGGCACCCGGGATGAGGATGGCGACCAGGCCCGTCCCGATCGTGGCAAACCCCGCCAGCCCCAGACTCAAGATACTCGCATCAACCACCGTGGCAGCCGTGTGATAGGACGACACCACGTTGGCACCCGCCAGCGCGCCGCTATCAGCCGCCACCTGGGTGTCCCCGGCACGCGACATGCTCCATATCGCCGCGGTCGACGAAAACAACAATGTGAGCACCACTAGGATGACCACGGCAGAAGAAAGCGTGGTATAGGCACCGTCTTCGATAAACAGATCGACACCGGCTCGACCCATAAAGCCGCCTCGCTTGCGATGGCAGCTCGGACGGTGCGTCAAAACGCGTCTAGACCAGAAACGCTTAATCCCATGCAGCAATCCACGAATCATAATCTCCCTCCAGCCATTCGGGACGCGATTGATACGAGACATCGACCTTGAGCTCAACGTAGCCGCCCTCGGCGGTACCACCCATAGCCTGCACAAACGCACCGATCACAGGCAACGGCTTGACCTCGCCGGAAACGGACACGGACGAGGCGCCACCCGCACCGACCCGGCCAAGCTCGATATCCCACGACAACGGCCCGCCGGCATGAAAGATCGAAACGTTGGGCACTGCGGCAAGTCGGCGGCGGGTGAACTCCTTAAGATCGTCGTCCTCCGCCGTCGTCGTGGTCATGAGCCGCGCGGTCTCGGCGGCGGCAGACTCCATGACCGCGCGCGTATAGAGCAGACACACCGGTTGCAGTGCGAGAAGGATGAGCGTCAGAAACGTCGGCAGCAAAAAAGCGGCCTCGACCGTAGACTGCGCCCGGTCCTCGCGCGCGATATCAATACAGCGCGATGTCCTCAGCACCCGCAGCAGCGTCGACAACCGATGTCGAGGTGACGCCGTGAGACGCCGCCCGCTCGACCAGCGCCGCCAAGCGCCCATCGGTGCCAGCACGCCAAAGCCCCGCAATCGCCAACACGATCGATAACAGCGCCACCGTGACGATGGCGTATTCCACAGTCGCTTGGGCAACCTCCTCACGCAGAACGCCATGCATTTCACGACCCCTCCTTTGAGCTTATTGTTTGCGGGACCAGGCGCACGGCGCGCAGACGACACGAAGCATCGCCAGTATCCGCAGCAACCGTCACCATATCGACCCAGCCGCGTTCGTCGCGCACGATGGCGCCCCACACGTTTCCCTTGATGTCGAGATAGCCGCTCAGAGCAAGTTGCGCCGTGGGTACCTCGCGATAGGCACGCAGCATATCCGCCGCCGCTTCGGTCATCGGTCGGTCCTCGGACCATGCAAGCCGGACCGCAATCGCGTTGCCCTCAGGCGAATCCGTCGCAGTGCCAGACCGCTTGTCGAGCGTCCGCAGAAAGGTTTGCGCCGTGACAGCGACATCCGAATCGTCCGTATCTCGCATCTCATCTTTTTGAGACGCCACCGCCGAATCTGAGCCCAAATCGGAGGCGGTCCCAGGACGCTGCTGCCGCGCGGCGTTAAGCCCCCAAAGCACCGCCGCTATCGCCACGGTCAGGCAAGCAAACACCAGCAGCACCCCGATGGGGCGCTCGCCCTCTACAGGCTGTTGATGCCCTCGCTGATAGCGTTCCATAGATCTTGGACCTTGCCCTTAAATGCGACGATGGCGATAATCGCGATCACCACGAGCACGCCGACCAAGATGGCATACTCAGTGGTACCCTGTGCACTCTCCTCCTGCAATAGTTCCTTGGCGCGCTGACGAACATGTGCCGCCCGGCAAAACGCCCAGCCCTGGACCTTGCCAGCAGCGTCAGTCATCGTGTTCATGTATTCCTCCCTACATCATCCCGCCTGCTCCCAGCAGCGGGCCCAATATGGACAGAAGCAACGCCGGCAAGATGAGCGTGCCGGTGGGAATCAGCAGCTTGACGGGTGCACGCTCGATCTCGCGCTCGACCGCGGCGCGATGAGCCGCACGGATCTCGCGACTTTGAGCGGCCAGCGTCTCGGCAAGTGGGGCACCCAGGGCGAGCGCCTGCCCCACCGTGATGGCAAAGGTCTCGAGCGCTCGCACGTCCAGGTCGCGCGCGGCGGCCAACAACTCGTCCTCACGCGTGCCCACGCCCACCTGCCACGCCATACAGGCGCGTTCAAGGCGAAGAGCCAGCACTGACCGGCGGTTGGCGCAGAAAATCTCAAGCGCCGCATCAAACGAAAGACCGGCCGAAAGACCCAAGCGCACAACATCGATCATCTCGGACACTTCGCCGAGCGACACTCGCGCCGGGCCGCCCGCTCCAACCGCGCCCTTCACTCGCGCGGTCAGAGCATCGACCACCGAGCGACCCGCGGCAGCGACCAGCACCGCCTCGCGCATGCAGGCCCCTGCGATCTTGCGTGCATCCGCCCGATCCAAACCCGTCGCGACAAATACACTCAGGGCGCACAGGCAAGCCGCAACTGCAACCGGGGCGCTCATAGCTCCACCCGCATAATGCGCCGGATAACCACCAGGGCAACGGCGTTGAGGGCAAGACCCAGCACCACAGCGCCCGCGCCGGCAGGCGTCGCAAGACCGCGACGAAAATCTGCCGAAAGCAGCGCCAACACCGCGCACATGCCCGCCGGCATCGCCGCGACCATATGCGCAGACATGCGAGCCTGCGACGTCTTAACATCCAGGCGGCGCTTGAGCTCAATGCGCTCCCCCACCATGCTCGACGCCTCGGACAGTAAGTCGGCAAGCGGAGCGCCGGTGCGCTGAGACACCTTAAGCGCCAAGGTCACAAGCGAAAGACCGGGGGCGTCGATACGCACGAGCAAGTCATCGAGCGCGTCGGTCGCCGAGATGCCGCAATCGATCGCCGCCGCCGCCCGCAAAAACTCGGTATGCACTGGCTCTTGCGCATGAGCGCCCACAAAGCGCATGCCCTGGGCCAGCGAATGTCCCGAGGCAAGCGACATGGAAAGTGCGGTAAACGCCTCGGGCATTGCCTCTTCTGCATCGTGTTGCTCGCGCCGGCTCTCAAAGCCATCCCGAGCGGCACCAACGGCAAACGGAGCAACAAGTCCCAAGGCAAATCCGAGGGGCGATAACGACACCATCGTTAGTAAAACGCAGCAGACACCGCTCGATAGCAGCAGAAACGCCAAACGTCCCGAAGCATCTTCGATCACGAGGCCAAGGCGATGCGCCGGAGCCAGCGATGCCCACGAACGGGCGATCTTTTTCAGCAGATCGTTTTCCACCAGCTCACGCGGCAGCTTCTCTGCCACCATCTCGAGCGCCTGACGTGCCAGCTCCGCCAGCGGTACCTGCGGCACACGAGGTTCCGCCCCGCACGCCGTCGCGACAGAAAGCCCTGCCAAGCCCCCTACGACGAGGGGCACAGTGATCTCCATTCGTCCACCTCCTCTTGTGTGAGCGTCCCCGACCGCAGGCCTTCTGCGATAAACGGCGGCTCGCGGTCAAGCGTCCAGGTGCGCTCGGCGGCATCGAACGTCACATAGCGCTCGAGCTCTACGCCACCCGATGCGGCGCGTCGCACCCCCGAATACGAGGAGACGAAACGCCTGCCATCGGCGTGGCGCTCGGACATCACGATGCCGTCGAGCGCCATGGCAATCTGCTCCTCGATGAGCTCGCTCGGCAGATCGATGCCATAACGTGCAAGCAACGTCAGACGCACCACGGTCTCCTGTTCTGAACCCGCATGAAGTGTGGTGAGCGACCCGTCGTGGCCCGTGTTCATGGCCTGCAACATGTCGCAGCACTCGGCACCGCGCACCTCGCCCACCACGATGCGGTCGGGGCGCATGCGTAGGGCATTAGTTACCAGGTCGCGGATCGTCACCGCGCCCTCGCCCTCAATTGAAGCCTCGCGCGCCTCTAGGCGCACCACGTGCGGATGATGCGCAAACTTGAGCTCGGCAGAGTCCTCGATCGTCACGATGCGCTCGCCGGTGGAAATCTCACATGACAACGCGTTGAGCAGGGTGGTCTTACCGGATCCCGTGCCTCCCGCAACCGCTAGGTCCTGTCGCAGCGACACCGCACACGACAGCAGCTGCGCATACCAAAGCGGCAGCGATCCCAACCCCACGAGCTCGTCCAGCGAGCAGATACGGTCCGAGAACTTTCGGATGGTGAGAATCGGTCCGTCAATCGCCACAGGCGGAATCACCGCGTTGACGCGATAGCCCGTTTTGAGGCGGGCGTTGACGATGGGGCTGCGCTCGTCGATGCGCCTGCCCAGCGGCGAGATGATACGGTCGATGAGCACACGGATCTGCTCGTCGTCCTCAAACGCATGCTCGATGGGGTACAAGACGCCGCCGCGTTCAAAGAAAGCCGAGCAGCAGCCGTTGATCATGATCTCGGTAACGGTGTCGTCCTCGATGAGCGGCTGCAACGGCCCCAAGCCCACCACGTCATCCAAAATCTCGTCGATGATGGTCTCGCGCTCGGGCGTCGCGAGATCGGTCGGCTCCTCAACATTGAGCGCCGCCTCCACCGCGGGACGCAATTCCGAGCGGGCAAGTGCCGGGTCGATATAGGCGCTGATACGCGCCACTTCGTCGTAACCCATGCGGTCCATCACGGCGCGCTTGGTGCGTCGTTTCACGGCGCGGCGACGCCCCGCATCCACAGGCGCTGCCGCCGCCGCAGCGCCAGCAGCCTTAATCCTCGTTTGCAGGCTCATCGCTGATCACCCTCGCGCGACCAGGGAAGGCGGATACGCGGGCGTTCGGTGCGCGTTGCACGGTCGGCGACCATATCGCTCCAAGGGCCGACGGCGCACCCCAGTTCCACGAGCATCTCGCGCGTGGCCTCGCGCACGCTAGTCGCAAAAGCGCTGGTCTGCCCCACTGCCTCGTCAGCGCGCCCAAACGCCATGAGCGCGGCGAGATCCTGCCCGCCATCGGCGATACGAATCTTGGAGCCCAACGCACAGGCAATCTCAAAGCGCATGGCGACGTCCTCGTCTGCCCCGCGCGCACCGAACCGGTTGAACACGGCGCTCATGCGCGTGCGCGGCACACCTACTCGACCTGCCAGTTCAATGACGCGCGATGCCGATGCCGCGGACGACACCGCCGCATCGCCAACGACCAGGCAACGGTCGCTCGCCGCCACCGCAGCCGCCACGGCGTCGCCCCAAAAGACCGAGGTATCGATAAAGACCACGTCGGATTCGCGACGCAGAACATCAAGCAGTAGCTCCACCGGACGTGCCATGAGCTCGGCTTGCTCGGGCGCCGCGACGGGACCCCAGAGCGTAACGCCCGGCGCCACGCGCATCGATGTGGCTACGATATCCGGCTCGGTGAGCGTGCCCGCCGCCGACGGCTCGATAAGTGCCGCCATATCGCGCGGAGCATCGACGCCTAACAAGTCGTAAAGGTTTCCAAACATCAGGTCCAGGTCGAGCACGGCGGCACGCAAGCCCAACAGCGACGATGTGTGTGCCATGGCGGCAACGATCGTCGACTTGCCGCAACCGCCCGAACCCGAAATAGCGCAGATGACCGGAGCTCGATGCGGCGGAGCGGCAGCGTCTGCCGGCGGCATCGGAGGCGGCGGGGCGGGCGTCGGTGGCAGCGCCCCCGTCTCCCCCGCCGCAACCACACGCTGCGTCCAAGCCGGCATGGCAGCTTGTTCGGTCTGCGAGGCAGGCTCGTTCTGCGCAATCTGCTCATGCTGCATTAGCGACAACTCGCCGCACCCGGCAAAGCCCTCAACTTCGTCGAGTTCATCCACCAGATTCACGCCGTGCACGTATCCCATATCTACAGCCGGGGAGTCGCCAGCATGCTGCGCCGGCCCTCCAGCGTCATCGCATACAAGGGGGTTCCGGGGGCGCCGACCATGCTCGGCTTCCGCTTTTCCATAATCATCAACACGCGGGCCTCTTGTAGCGCGAGGCGCCCCGGGTTCCCTATCAACAAAAGCATCGGGCTCAATCGTCATGCGCCGATCGGAATCAACCGCTCCCTCGCCCGCACGCCCGTTGCCGCATATACTGTGCGCAGCGATGACCTCGGTCGCCCCCGCGCGAAACAGCCCCTCGATATCCGACGGATCGAGCGCTTCTATCAACACGACCACGCGACTCACGCGGCCTTCGGCCGTCAGGCGCGCAACAGTCTTGCGCACATCTTCGGTATCAAACAGAGACGCCGCGATGATGGCAGCCCCGCGGCGCGACGGAAACGCCCGCGCCATGGAAACCAGCCCGTCCAGGTCACCCACGCGAAGCACCTGTGCACCCGCATCACGGCCCTCGACTTCCCGCTGCAACAGCCCGTAATCGCCGCACGCGCAGCACGCAAGCCAGATCGCCTTCATCACTCGTCGCCTCCGCTCTTTTTGCCGCGCGCCGTGGCGGGAATCGTCAAGCTGACCGTTCCCTTGCCCGAGGCTCCCAGCAGTTCCTTGACGTCTTCGGGGTCAGCCGCCAGCGTCACCCATTCGATCTTGCCCTCGCGCGTGGCACCGGAATCCTCACTGGTATCGATCACGTACGCGCCGCACAGCCGATCGGTCACGCCGTCTTTTTGCACATACACATCCACGTAGCTGCCCACGCCCGTAGCACCGCCGACCGAGTGCTCGGCATCGACCGCCACCGAAACGGCGACCTTGCCCTTAGGCACCTCGAGCTTGCGGCTCTCGACCTTGGTGTAGACATTGCAGATCACGGCGTTTTTGGGAATACGCGAAGTCGTCACGTCGCCGCGCACCTGGCGCAGCTCGGTCGCCGCGTCACGCGGCGGCAGACTCGTCAGCCACTCCTGGGTTATGACATTGGTCTCATCGAGGGTCTCGCCCACATCGATATCGCGCGCCGCGACGCATACCTCGACGCGATCGCCACCGTACTTGGCCAAGGTCTCAGCCTGGACCTGTTCGGCTTGTGAGCGGATCGATGAGCCGTAAACCATGCAGAGCAGAGCAGCGAGCACGCCCGCGACCAGACTGATGGCGATGCGCTTGCTCTTGTTCACGGCCGCTCCTCTCATGGCAGTGCCGGGCGAATGCCCGTACCACCATTGTCTGGGCGGTCAGAGTGCAAAGCGGCGCAATCGCAATCTTGGTTTTCGATGTCAAACCAATCGCTGACCAAAAGCTGACCAGCCCGTCAAGCTCGTGGCAAGGTTTTGGTCAGCACGTCAGCAAACTGCATGTTTCGAGGCTTTTCCGCAGCAAAAAAGCCGTCTCCCGAACAGTTGGGAGACGGCAGTCATAGGAAAAATCAATTACAGATGGACATCGGGATCGAGCATTTGAGCACTCACGCGCATGGATGACGCCAGGTTTTGGAACGTTTCCAGACGCAGGCCGTCGATCTGCCCGGCGTCCTCGGCCTCGCGAACGGCGCAACCCGGCTCATGGGTGTGTGTGCAATCACCAAACCGGCACGCGCACGACGCCTCCACGATCTCGGGAAACGCGCGAGCCAACCCCCGTTCGTGACCCACAAGCGGCAGGCTCCGCAGGCCCGGCGCATCGGCGATCACGCCGGCGTCGCCCGGCAGCGCCACCATCACACGCGCGACGGTAGTGTGACGACCTTGGTCATCGCGCTCGCGCACACCGCCGGTAGCCAAGGTGTCGTGGCCCAACAGCGCGTTGAGCAGCGTCGACTTGCCGGCACCCGACTCGCCCAAAATCATGGCACAGCTCCCAGCGGGCACGCAGGCGCGCACTTCGTCTAAGCCGCGGCCCTCGGCAGAAGACGTCACGATCACGCGCGCGTCCGAGCCAACCAAGCGATGCACGCGATCCAGGTCGCGCTCGAGCTCCTCGGCCTCGCAGCGGTCGGCCTTGGTGAGCACCACCACCGGCTCGGCATCGCAATCGAGCGCCAGCACCAGCGAGCGCGCCACGCGGTCGAGCAGCACCTCGCCGGCACCGAGCGCCTGCACGATCAGCACGCTGTCCACGTTGGAGCAAAGCACCTGACGCTCACCGCGAGCACGTCCGCGCCAGCGCTCAAAACTCGTACGGCGCGGCAGGACGCACTCGATCACGCCCATGTCGTGCCCGGGCGCACGGCGCACCGCCACGCGGTCGCCCACGGCGGGCAGCATTACCTCGTCCTCGCCACGCGACTTGGCAAACCCCACGGCATGCTCGGCGCGGAACGTATCAGTGGCAGTCGCCACCAGCGGAAACCCGCGGTCCAGGCGCACCACGGCGCCCAACTGCATCTGCTCGGGTTCCTCGGCTTGCGCGCAAAAATCATCGAAGGCTGCCCGTTGGGCGGCATCGACCGGCAGATCGTCGAACGCCGGAACATCCTGCAACGCGTCGAGCCCCGGTACGCTCGCCAACAGCTCCTCGGCAGACGTGGGGGCTTCGGTCGCAAGCTTCCGACGACGGTCACGCTTAGCCCGCGCCCCCGTCGTCTTTTTCTTCGCCTTAGCCTTAGCCTTGCCCACAGATGCCTCCCAGCACAAAACCACACAACTGAGCAGGTATTTTACCCACAAAAAAGAGTCGGTCGAGCAAACGCTCGACCGACTCACATACTTTCCCTCAGCCAATGGTCCCGAGAGGTTATCCGAAGGCCCGCCCGCCGGGAGGGGTTTCTTCCGAGCGATCCCGCAGCGCGAAGCGCGAGGACCAGCGAGGAAGAAACCCCGCAGGCGGTCGGGCCGGTGGGAAGGATGGCCTTTCGACCTACTCCTTCTCGACCGCGCGCATGATCGCCTTGTAGATCTCCATCAGCGGAATGATCAGGAAGGCAAGACCCAGGGCAGCGACAACGCCCTTGAGCTCGAGCGTCACGGGGCCAAAGAACATCTCGGCAAGCGTCGGCTGCACGGTTACGATCACCGTCAGCACCAGCGCCAGCGCGGCAGAGGCCCACAGCCACTTGTTCTGCTTCTTCATCTTAAACAGCGACGTGCGACGGCTGCGCATATTGAAGCAGTGGAAAATTTCGACCATGTTGAGCGTGATGAACGCCATCATCACGCCTTCCTCGTCGGCGGTGCCGGCGATCATATCGGCGATGTGGATGTAGCCCATGTCAAAGTACACGCCCACAAAGAAGCTCGCCAGCACCAGCACGGTGATGATTAGGCCCTGGACCACGCAGTCCAGACCCATATGTCCGGCAAAGACACCGTCCTTGGCGTTGCGCGGCTTGCGCTTCATGATGTTGCCCTCGGCATCCTCCATGCCCAACGCGAGCGCGGGGAAGCAGTCGGTAACCAGGTTCACCCACAGCAGCTGCACCGGCTGGAAGATGGTAAAGCCGATGAGCGTGGCGATAAACACCGAGAACACCTCGGCAAGGTTGGCCGAAAGCAGGAACTGGATGACCTTGCGGATGTTGTCGTAGATGCGGCGACCCTCTTCGCAGGCGCCGATGATAGTGGCGAAGTTGTCGTCGGCGAGCACCATGTCGGCGACGTTCTTGGTGACGTCGGTGCCGGTGATGCCCATGCCCACGCCAATGTCGGCGCGCTTGATGGACGGGGCGTCGTTGACGCCGTCGCCCGTCATGGCGACAATCTGGTCGCGCGACTTCCACGCCTCGACGATGCGGGTCTTGTGCTCGGGCTGGACGCGGGCGTACACGCCAAAGTCCTCGATGTGCGCGTCGAGCTCCTCGTCGCTCATGCGGTCGAGATCGGCGCCTGTGATGGCCTGGCTGCGATCGGTGACGATGCCCAGCTGCTTGGCGATGGCCACGGCGGTGTCGATGTGGTCGCCCGTGATCATGACGGTGCGGATACCGGCGTCGTGGGCCTCGCGGATAGCGTCAGCGACCTCGGGACGGACCGGGTCAATCATGCCGGATAGCCCGCAGAAGACCAGGTCATGCTCGAGCGCGGCGGGGCTGCAGTCGGCCGGGACCTCGGTGTAGGTGCGGCTTGCCAGCGCCAGCACGCGCAGGGCCTCGTCGGCCATGGCCTTGTTGGCGGCCACGAGCTCGGCACGACGCTCCTCGGTCAGGGGGACGACCTTGTCGCCGTCGTAGATATGGGTGCACAGGCCGATCACCACATCGGGCGCGCCCTTGGTGTACTGCTCATACTCGCCGTCCAGGGTCTCGACGACCACGGACATCATCTTACGGCCGGAGTCGAACGGGGCCTCGCCCACACGCGGATGCTCGGCGGTCAGGCCGGTGAGCCCCGCCTTGCCGGCATCGTTGACGAGCGCGCACTCAGTCGGCTCGCCCACGGCCTCGCCCAGCTCCTCGTCCCACTGGGCATCGGAGCACAGGGCCATACCGGCCAGGAACTTTTCCTGGGGCGCGGCGAGCTCGTGCTTGACGACGGTCATCTTGTTCTGGGTAAGCGTGCCGGTCTTGTCCGAGCAGATGGTCTGCGTGCAGCCGAGTGTCTCGACAGCAGAAAGCTTGCGGATAATCGCCTGGCGCTTGGCCATCTTGGTCACGCCGAGCGAAAGGACGATAGTCACGACGGCGACCAAGCCCTCGGGGATGGCGGCGACGGCGAGCGAGACGGCGACCATAAAGGTGTCGAGCAGGGCAGTTGGGTCGGTAAGGACGTTGCCCACGCCGTGGCGGACGATGTCGACACCAAAGATCACGACGCAGATGACGATAACCATGATGGTGAGGATGCGGCTGAGCTCGGCGAGCTTCACCTGCAGCGGCGTGAGCTCTTCCTTGGCCTCGGCCAGGGCGCCGGCAATCTTGCCCATCTCGGTGTTCATGCCGGTGCCGACCACGACGGCGCGACCGCGGCCGTACACCACGGTGGAGCCCATGTAGCACATGTTCTTGCGGTCGCCGAGCGGCACGTCGTCGGTGCCCGCGGCAAGCTCGATCACGTTGGCGTGCTTCTCTACGGGCACGGACTCGCCGGTGAGTGCGGCCTCCTCGATCTTCATCGTGGCGCTCTCGAGCACGCGGCAGTCGGCCGGGACGGAGTCGCCCGCCTCGAGCATGATTACATCGCCGGGAACGAGCTCGGCGCTCGGCAGGTGCACGAGTTTGCCGTCGCGCAGCACCTTGGACTGCGCCGCGCTCATCTCCTGCAGGGCCTCGAGGGCCTCCTCGCTCTTGGCTTCCTGGACCACGCCCAGCACCGAGTTGATGATAACGACGAACATGATAATGGCGACGTCGGCAAAGTCGGGCTCGCCCTTGACCATGCCCGTGAGCGCGCTGATAACGGCGGCAACGATCAGCATGATGACCATGGGGTCGGCCATCTGCTCAAAGAAGCGCTTCCACAACGGGGTCTTCTCGGCTTCCTCGAGCTTGTTAGGGCCTGTCTTGGCAAGGCGCGACGACGCCTCGTCGTTGCTCAGGCCGAGGTTCTCATCGACACCCTGGTCGCTGAGTACCTCCGCCGCGGCGGACAGGTATTCCTTTTGCATATAGAGTCCCCTCCTGGGATTCGGGCCACTCAGCAGATTGATGCCCGATCATAATTCCCAGGAGAAGGGCAAGGGCTCATCAAGGCTGCCGTGCTGAGCGGCAGTTGATAGTGGAGCTATGGTACCCCAAAGCGGCGCGTCTAGCCATAACATTCCAATTGGAAACACGGCTCGAGTGCAACGGTGCAGACCGTGTGATGCTCAATGTTGGTAAAACGTTTTTTCTTCGGCACTTCGTCAAACTGAAATATCGCCCAGATAACAGCGGTTAGAGCGGTTGGTATAGATTTTTCATATACCGTTTTTCCCGCAAAAAATGAACTTCTTAATCGGCATACGGTCGTTTTTTTGGGGTATTCGGTCGGTATTTCGTTATAATCAACTCGATTTTATTTCTTATGGTTTATCTATCAGCGCAAGACGATGTCAGATGGAGGTCTGAATGTACAAGCGCACTAAGATTGTATGCACCATGGGTCCCGCCTGCGATAGCGACGAGACCATCCGCGAGATGATCAAGGCGGGCATGAACGTCGCCCGTTTTAACTTCTCGCACGGCTCCTACGACGAGCACCACGGTCGCATCGAGCGCGTCCGTCGTATTTCCAAGGAGCTCGGTCTGCCCGTCGGCATCCTGCTCGACACCAAGGGCCCCGAGGTCCGCACCGGCCTTCTGGTCGACGGCAAGAAGGTTGCCGTCAAGACCGGCGACAAGATCGTCGTCACCGCTCAGCCCACGTCCGAGGATTTCCACGGCACCGCTGAGCACATCTCCCTCGACTACCTGGCTCTGCCCTCCGAGGTCGAGAAGGGCTCCCTCATCCTGATCGATGACGGCCTGGTTGCCCTCGAGGTCGAGTCCGTCAGTGGCCAGGACATGACCTGCGTCGTTAAGAACGACGGCCTGATCGGCGAGCGCAAGGGCGTCAACATGCCCAACGTCAACATCTCGCTGCCCGCTATCACCGAGCGCGATCGTCAGGACATCCTCTTTGGCCTGACCGAGAACATCGACTACATCGCCGCTTCCTTCATCCGTGATGGCGAGTCCGTCCGCGGCATCCGCAAGCTTTGCCGCGAGAACGGTGGCGAGCACGTGACGATCTTCCCGAAGATCGAGTGTGCCCTGGGCGTCGAGAACTTCGACGAGATCCTCGAGGCTTCCGACGGCATCATGGTCGCCCGTGGCGACCTGGGCATCGAGATCAAGCCCGAGCTTGTTCCGCACATCCAGAAGGAGATCATCGCCAAGTGCAACGCGGCCTACAAGCCCGTTATCACCGCTACGCAGATGCTCGACTCCATGCAGCAGAACCCGCGCCCGACGCGCGCCGAGGTTGCCGACGTTGCTAACGCCATCTACGACGGCACCGACGCCGTTATGCTCTCTGGCGAGTCCGCTGCCGGTAAGTACCCGGTCGAGGCCGTTAAGATGCAGGCCAGCATTGCTCTCGAGACCGAGAAGTACCTCCCGGCCCACGCTCCACTCGAGGTTCCGGCCGATGCTCACGGCACCCGCGTTGTCAACAACGTTGTGGGTATGTCCGCTGTGAACATGGCCACCACCGTTGGCGCCAAGTGCATCACCGTGCCGACGACCACCGGTCGTACCGCTCGCCTGATCTCGCACTTCCGCCCCAACATGCCGATCTGCGCGTTCTCCCGCCACGAGTGGGCCGTCCAGCAGATGATCATGTACTGGGGCGTTATCCCGCACCAGGCCGAGATTACCCAGGGCACCGTCAACGGCACGATCGTCAAGGCGATCGAGACCGCTAAGGAGCTCGGCTACGTCGAGGCCGGCGATCTGACCGTCGCTACCGCCGGCGATCCCCGCATGAGTGTTCAGCTCGAGGACAAGGTCTCCTCGACCAACGTCGCTTACGTCGCTCAGGTGCGCTAAATCGCACTTGCAAGCACGCTTGCATTGCAAAAGGGCCCGGAAGGCTTTGCCTTCCGGGCCCTTTTTAGACCTTCTTCGTATGCCGCATCATCGATTTGTGTTCAGTCGCAAGCCTCTCCGATGCCGAGCGCACCACCGAAGACGCCCTGCGACGGGAGCCGTTGGTCAATTGGAATGAACTGTTCACCGTTAAGCCGGCCGGCTAGCAGCTAGCGATCAGGGGGACTGCGGGAACGTCAGAAGCAGCAACGCGAGCCGCAAATCCCGCCTCGGTCAGCTCGATGACCTCGGTAAACGTTGCATCGAAAAACTCCTCGGTTAGCAGGCGATACGGCGGATGATCGGGCTCGCCGGGGTTTTCGCGTACAATCTCGTGCATGACGCCGATAGTCTTGAGCACATATTCTTTATGGATGGGATACTGCCCAAAACGCGTCGCAGCGGTATAGAGGCGATCGGTCGCACGCGGAATGGAAACGATGCCCAGCGTCTTGCCAAACCAGTCAAAGTCGCCTTGCTTTTTAATGCGGAATTCCTCGCACGGCTTGCCGCCGTGCGCCTCCAGGTACTGATTCACGCGCGTATTCCATACGGTATCCGCCACCAGATGCGACCAGACGCCCAGCGTCAAATCGAGCAGCGACTGCGCCACGTCACCGGGCGCGAGCGAAAGCTCGCTAGCACCGGGACCAGCAACCGGCTCGGCGTCCTTGTAGCGTTGGGGATAATGCACCCGATTGAGTCGCTCGCGCTCCTCGGCGATCGAGGTCGCGGCAGCCGGCGTACCAACAGACGCCCCTTTGAGCAGCGGCGCCACATAGGTATTCCAGAACTCGTGCTCGCGCGGCTTAGGGATAGGCTCGGGGTTTGCAAAGTGCGTAATGCGATACGGAATGGGATCAGCGATACCAGGGACCATATAGCCCACGAAGATATCCGGAACCACGCAGCCAAACAAAAAGGCATTGCGGTCGCGCACGCTATTGGCAAGCGCGCCGGTGCACTCCAGCAAACGCTCCGTCTGAGCGATATGAATGTTCCAGCTTGGCATAGCCACCCCCATAAAAACCTGGATAACTATACCATCACGGCAACGCCGCGCGGGCCGCTACGCACGCTCTACGCAGCAACTATTCCGCAGCGCCGCTCTCGGTTCCATACGAAGACACCGGCGCCTCGACCACATGGTGATATCGATCGATATAGATGGCGCGGGCACCCAGGCGTCGTACCAAATCCTGATGGTGCGTGCTCATCAAGACCGTCTTACCGGCAGCAACATAGGCCAGTAGAAAGTTGACCACGATGTCGCACGAGTCCTCGTCAAGTCCGTTGGTAGGCTCGTCGAGCACCAGGATATCGGGGTTCATCGACACGACGGCAGCCAGCGCCACGCGCTTCTTTTGCCCGCCCGAAAGCTGATAGGGCGAGGCATCGACCAGATCGGCAACCTGGAACAGCTCCATGGCATCGCGCACGCGGCGCTCGAGCTCGTCTGCCGGCAGCCCCATCTGCGCGGGACCAAAAGCAACTTCCTCGCCCACCGTAGCGCAGAACAGCTGGGCGTCGGCATTTTGAAACACAAAACCTACGCGCTGATGAAAACGCTGAGCGGCCGCGGAATCCTTGAGATATGCCGCATCGATCACGTGCCCGTCAAACAGGTACGCACCCGCGTCCGCTAGTTCAAGACCGTTGATAAGGCGCATAATCGTCGTCTTACCGCAGCCGTTGGGACCGAGTAGGGCAACGAGTTCACCACGATCGACCTGCAGCGACACACCATCGACAACCGTATGGCCCGCATAGGAGAACACCACGTCGCGCAGCTCGATGAGCGGCGTGGCCTCGGCGCCGCCCGCACCGTTCGTGCCCGCCGCACTATTCATATCGATCGTCAAAACGTCGCCCTTCCCTAGTTGCATCCCCAGCCGGAACCAGCAGCGCCTACAGCACCGCGCACAACACGGCGAGCAGAACCACGCCGGCCGCATAGACCGCATCGCGCCAGCCAAACCCGGCGCGTGCAGGCGCCGGGTACACGCCGGCAAAGCCGCGGCAAAGCATAGCCTCGTCCATCGCGCGGCTGCACTCCATCGCCTTGATAAACGTCATGCCCATGATACCCGCCAGCGAGTCGGTGCGCGAAAAACCCGCAGGCGCGGAACCGACGCTGCGCAGCATGACCGATTCGCACAGATCGTGCGCTGTGCGTCCCAGCACCTCGATATGCTTGAGCGCCATATCGAAAGTAAAGATGACCTCGTCGGGCAGGTGCAGCATCTTAAGCGCCGCCGACATGCGGCTCCAGGTGAGCGTCCACGAAACACCCAGCACCAGCGACACGTTAATGAACGTCTTGAGTGCAATCTTGAGCATGGCGCCCGAGGCAGAAGCACCCAGCAGCAGGGCAGGCAGCGCCAGAACCACGGCAAACCCCGCGGCAGCCAACGCCGGCACAAAGGTAGCGCGCAGCCCGCGTACGGGGCGCACCGCGACCAGCACCAACGCGATCGCCGCCATCAACATGAGGTACAGCGGGCTCTGTGTCAGACACACGCACAGGACGCAGACGAACATCCCCACCAGGCGCACCGGAGCCGAAACGCAAGAAAGGGCGCGGTCGACCATCGACCCGCCCTTGTTCGCGCCTCCACCCAGGCGAACCCGCTCAAGCAGGCTCGCCAGGTGCAGGACGTTCTTTTGCATCACACGATGCCGAGCCCCCGCGGGCTCGTAACGCTGCTCGACCGCAAGCCAACTAGGCAGCTCGGCTATTGCCATGAGCACCGCTTTCCTTGACCGTCAGCGAGACCAGGCGGAATGCGATGGTGAGCACCGCCACGCCAATCACGCCCGAAAGAATATACATCGCGGCCTGGCCGGCAAAGCCAAGGCCCTGCTCCTCGGAATAGGCCTGCAGATAATCGCCCGTGGGCAGGGCATCGGCAAAGGTCGGAGTGTCGAGACCGACCGAAGCCTGCAGACTGTCGTCACCAGCCTCCTGAACGGCGGTCGCGGCGCCCTCGGCGTCCCACTCACCCCAGGCGTCACCGGTGGCGAGCAAGCCGAGCGGCGTAGCCACGACAAGCACGGCGACCAGAATGAGCGTGGGAATCAGGGAAGTCTTCTTGGCGGTACCATCGGCGGCAAGCTGGCCATCGGCGGCTTCGGGGCCGACGATAATGCTCGGCGCCGTCTTCTTAATGAAGCCGTAGATGGCGGCCGTCGCCACGCCCTCGATCACGCCGGCAACCAGCATATGCGGGATCAACATGGCCGGAATAGCCACGGACAGCGGGAAGGGGCAGTACAGAGGGGCGCCCGAAGCGTTGGTGAAGAGCATCGGCTGAATACCAAACTCGATTGCCGCGCACAGGGCCGCCAGGCACAGGCCGACCCAACCGCTCACGATGGCAGAAACCGAGGTGCCCCAGCTCTTGTCGTGCAGACGGCTGTTGAGCGCACGGAACACGATAGCAGCGACAAACGGCAGCACAAAGGCCATGTTAAAGCAGTTGGCGCCAAACGACAGAACGCCGCCGTCGCCAAACAGCAGCGCCTGCAGCGCCAGCGCGACCGAGACAGCGATAGCCGCGGCCTCGGGGCCCAGCAGCAGCGCGATGAGTGCGCCGCCGACGGCGTGACCAGTGGTGCCGCCGGGCAGCGGCACGTTGAACATCATGAGCAAAAAGGAGAACGCAGCGCAAATACCCAGAAAGGCCATATGCTCGCGATCGAGCGTGGCGCGCACTTTCTTGATGCAGTGAACCCATACGGGCACCATCGCCACCGCCATAACGGCATCGGTCTGCGGGGACAGGTAGTTATCTGGAATGTGCATATACGCCTCCCGGTTGCCGGCACATGGGATTGCAGCGCCGCTTGAACCATTTCATCAGTGTTACGAGCTAGATGATTCGTAACACGCCGCAGGCTATGATAGCAAAACGGCGCGCCGCCACAAAAGCAGCACGCCGTTATGTAATGCGCGTGTCATATATGCAGGCTCAGCGATGCGTTATACCGAGCATAGCAGTCACGCAGGATCGGCAGCAGCCACCGCTGACCTATACCCATCGCAAGCCCTAGCCGCGGACCTCGCCGTTTACGCCTTTGCATACCTTGGTGACAATCTTCTGGTGCGCTTTCTCGACCTCTTCGCTGGTGAGCGTGTGGTCGTCGGAGCGATACGTAAGCGCAAAGGCCATGGACTTTTTGCCCGCTCCGATGCGGATGGGATCGCGGTAGACGTCGAACAGGCGCACGCCCTCGAGCAACTTGCCGCCGGCGCTCGTAATGCGGCGCTCAAGATCCTCACAGGTCACGGAGTTGTCGACCACAATGGCAAGGTCATGCTCAACAGCCGGGTACTGCGAGAACTCGCGATAGTTCTCCTGGTTGCGGGCGCCCTTGATCAGCTTGTCCAAGTCGAGCTCAAAGGCAACGACGACCTCATCGATGCCCATCGCTTCGCGCGCCTCGGGGTGAATCTCGCCGACCCAGCCCAGCACGGTTCCGCCGGACAGAACCTCGGCCGCACGACCCGGCTGCAAGAAAGCGTAGCCCTCGCCCTCGACGGGACGGAAGCGAACCTTCTCGATGCGCAGCTGGGCGAGCAGCTCCTCGACAATGCCCTTGCCAAAGAAGAAGCGCAGCTTACGGTACTTCATGTTCCAGGACTGCTCGCTCCACTGGCCCGAGAGCACACCCGCCACGGACTTGGTCTCCTTGGGCAGGCTGGCGTTCTCGCGACCGTGGAACAGGCTGCCGACCTCGTACAGGTGCACGTTGGGCGTACCGTGCGCCTCGTTGTAGGCCACGGACTGCAGCAGGCCCGGCAGCAGCGAACGACGCATCTCGGTCTGCTCGGCCACCAGCGGGTTCATGAGCACCACGGGGCAACCGCGGCCCTCGGTGGACATACCGATCTTCTCCAGGTCGCCCGGGGCGGCAAAGCCAAAAGTCGTGGTCTCGTTGAGGCCGCAGGCGCGCAGGATCTCACCGACCTTACGGGTGAGCTTCTGCTCGCGGGTCAGGCCGCCGATGTGGTTCTTGGCAGCCGGGATGGTCGCCGTCACGCGGCCCATGCCCCACAGGCGCAGGACCTCCTCGATCAGATCGATCTCGCGCGGCAGGTCGGGGCGGAAGCTCGGCGGAGTGACCATAAAGTCCTCGCCGTCACGCTCGACGGTGCAGCCCAGGCGGGTGAGCGAACGCTCGATAAAGTCGGGCTCGATGTCGGCACCGCAGATGGCGTGCACGCGGGCCAGGCGCAGCTTAATGCTGTCGATGGTCTTGGGCGCGGGGAAAACGTCGACATAGCCGGGAGCAACCTCGCCGCCGGCGATCTCCTCGATGAGCGCGCAGGTAACGTTGGCGACATCCACGCAGCCGGTCTCGTCGACCTGGCGCTCAAAGCGAATGGAGGCGTCGGAGATCAGCGACAGATCGCGGCTGGTGTGCGAGGTGCGGCCGGCGTTAAAGCAGGCGCTCTCGACCATCACGTCGACGGTGTCGTCCTCGATCTCGGAATCCATGCCGCCCATAACGCCGGCCAGCGCCACGGGGCGCTCGCCGTCGGTGATGAGGCCCATGCCGGCGTCGAGCACGCGCTCCTCGCCATCGAGCGTCGTAAACTTCTCGTCCTGCTGGGCGGCGCGAACCACCACGCGGCGGTGGCCGTCGCGCTCGGCAAAGGTAGACAGGTCAAAGGCATGCAGCGGCTGACCGGTGAGCATCATCACGTAGTTGGTGATGTCGACGATGTTGTTGTGCGGGCGCACGCCCAGGGCGTTGAGGCGCTTGACCATCCAGTCGGGCGACGGGCCGACCTTCACGTTACGCACGATGCGGGCGACGTAGCGGTCGCACAGGCCCTCGTCGGCGATCTCGACGGAAAGCTCGTCGTCGGTCGCGCGGCCGGTCTCCGCCTTGATGGCGGGCAGCTCAACGTGGAAATCGCGGTCGAAGATGGCGCCGGTCTCGCGGGCCATGCCGATCATGGACAGGCAATCGGGACGGTTGGGCGTGATCTCGCAGTCGAGCACGGTGTCGCTCGAGCCCACATACTCGGCAAACGGCATGCCGCAGGGCGTATCCTCGGGCAGGATCATGATGCCGGAGTGGTCGCCGCCCAGACCGAGCTCGCGCGCGGAGCAGTTCATGCCCATGGACACGACGCCACGCAGCTTGCTCTTCTTGATCTTGATGTCGCCGGGCAGCTCGGCACCGATCATGGCCGTGACGATGTGGTCGCCGGCCTCAAAGTTCTGCGCGCCGCAGACAATCTGCAGCGGAGCGGGGTTGCCGTCGGCGTCGAGGTTCTTGTCGCCCACGTCGACCGAGCACACATACATATGGTCGCTATCGGGGTGCGGGGTCTTGGTGAGCACCTTGGCGGTCACTACATGGTCGAAGGACTCGCCCACGGTGTCGATCGCCTCGACCTCGGTGCCGGTACGGATATATTCGTCCGAAAGGGTCTTAGGATCCTCCGGAATATCGATCATGGTCTTGAGCCAGTCGTAAGAAACACGCATCTAGCTCTCCTTTCATACTGAAAGCCTGCGAAGAGATGCAGGTGGAAACTTCAACTTTGTGAACATTCCTTACAAAGCGAGGGTTGTCCAAGTGCGGCAGATCGGCCCGAAAGAGGAGCGCCGCGTACTTTGGTACGCAAGCGACGAATGAGCGCCGAGGTGCCGTGCTTGGGCAAGCCGCAGCCTAGAACTGATTGAGGAAGCGCATATCGCCTGTCATGAGCGTTCTGAGGTCCGGCAGGTCGTAGCGCAGTGCCGCGACGCGCTCGGCGCCAATACCAAAGGCGAAGCCGGTGTACTTCTCGGGGTCGATGCCGCAGTTGATCAGGACGTTGGGGTCGACCATGCCGCAGCCCAGGATCTCGATCCAGCCGCTATGCTTGCAGAAGTTGCAGCCCTTGCCGCCGCACACGTGACAGCTTACGTCCACCTCGCAGCTGGGCTCGGTGAAGGGGAAGAAGTGCGGACGGTAGCGCGTCTTGCGGTCCTCGCCAAACATGCACTTAACAAAGTAGTCGAGCGTGCCCTTCAGATCGCCAAAGGTAATGCCCTCGTCGACGACCAGGCCCTCGATCTGGTTGAACTGCGGCAGGTGGCAGGCGTCGGCCGTGTCGGGACGGTAGACGGTGCCCGGGCAGATCATGTAGATGGGCGGCTTCTGCGACTCCATGGTGTGGATCTGCACGCCCGAGGTCTGGGTGCGCAGCAGCACGTCGGACTCGCCGTGGGCGTGAGCCTCGGGGTGCGTGACGCTGCCGGGGTTGTTGTCGACCACGTAGAACGTATCGCGGGCCGAGCGGCTCGGGTGATCCATGGGCGCGTTGAGCGCGGTGAAGTTGTAATAGGAGGTGTCGACCATGGGACCGGACTCGACGGTGTAGCCGATGCCGCAGAAGATGTCCTCGGCCTCCTCGATGATCTGCTTGATCAGGTGCTGGTGACCAATCTGCGGACGGACGCCCGGCAGCGTGATGTCGACAGCGTCGTGCTCGAGTGCGCGCTTGAGGGCGGCGGCCTTCATCTCGGTGGTGCGCTCGTCGAGCATGCCCTCGATCAGCTGGCGCATCTCGTTGGCGCGTTTGCCCATGACGGGGCGATCCTCGGGGGCGAGCTTGCCCATCATACGCATCAGGCCGGTGATGCGGCCCTTGCGGCCGAGCAGCTCAACGCGCGCAGCCTCGAGCTTGGCGGCGTCGTCGGCGCCTGCGACGAGCTCCTTGGCCTCTTCCTCGAGTTTGACCAGATCATCAATCAGACTCATGTCTTCCCTTTCGTCTCTCGCGCATCCGCCTGCCGGGGTGGCTGGCGCCGCCCGACGCTTACGGATGTGCGGCCCGGTTCGGTAACAAAAAACCGCCCTCGGGCATGTGCATTGCCCAAGGACGGTTGAATTCCGCGGTACCACCTTGTTTGACCCGGCGGATGTCTGGCCCGCCGTGCCCACTCTGCGCCCCTTATCGCGAGGCTCACGGCTTCCCTACTGGGGCTTCGCCGCCGCTAGCCGCGCGCCCGTTGAGGTCGCTGCTCGGGAGTGAACGCTTGGCCCTTGCCACCGCAGGAAGGCTTGCAGCCCATGACCTTCCCTCTCTTGCCGGCGACGCGGCGGGCAAAACCCTCTCCGTCAACGCATTGGGCTATAGGATAACACATTTCGCGAGTGCATCGCCGCGTTCCGTTTTGTTCGCGCTGGGTACAAGGCAGGTAGCTGTGCAAACTGGCCGTGCCGCCGCATGCGACGGGCGACCTGCGAGATCAAGGATACGGTATGGGAAAGAAACTCGATAAGAAGGCCCAGGCCGCCGTGGCAAAGGCTGCCAAGGGCGTCAAGGCTGCTAAAGTCGACAAGGCCGTCAAAAAGTTCCGCAAACTCGAGGGCAAGCTGTGGACTCGCGAGTACCTGCTCAAGATTGCCGAGTTCGATGGAGCGACGGTTGCTCCTGTCAACGGTGCCGCGGCCCGCGCCGATGCTATGGGCACCCTTGCCGGCGAGCATCACAAGCTACTGACCAGCGAGAAGTCCGTTGAGCTCGTACGCTCGTTAGCACGCGAGACGGTTGCAGGCGGACATGTAGACGACCCGCAGCTGCTCGACGAGATCCGCGTGCTCGGCCGCGACCAGCGCGAGGCAAGCGCCATCCCCACCGAGGAGGCCGAGGCCTGGACCAGGCTCACCTGCGAGGCAGACGCCGTGTGGCACAAGGCCAAGACGGCCAATGACTGGGCGAGCTTTGAGCCCTATGTGGACAAGATTGTGGGCCAGCTCAAGCATCAGGCCGAGCTCATGGACCCCACGCGCGACCCCTACGATGTTTGGCTCGACCAGTACGAGCGCGGCCTTTCCGCCAAGAGCTTCGACGCGTTTTGCGAGGAGGTTAAGGCCACGGTCGTGCCGCTCGTGCACGCCATCGGCGAGCGCGGCCAGCAGCCCGCTGCCGACTTTTTGCATGCCCGCGTGCCCGAGGCCGCCCAGCGCGCCATGAGCTTTGACCTTATGAAGCTCGTCGGCCTAGACCTGGACGACACCACGCTTGCCTTTACCGAGCATCCGTTTAGCGAAGGCTTTGCCGTGGGCGATGCACGCATCGCGACGCACATCTACGAGAACGACTGTATCTCCAACGTCTTCAGCATCATCCACGAGGCAGGTCACGCCATGTATGAGCTGGGCGTGAACCCCGCCTATGCGCGCACCTGCCTGGAGGGCGGCACCTCCATGGGTATCCACGAGAGCCAGAGCCGCTTTTTCGAGAACACCGTGGGTCGCAGCCGCGCCTTTATGGGACCGCTGCTCGAGGTGCTGCGCCGCCACGCACCCGAGGTCTACGGCGACGTCGACGAGGACACGCTCTACCACGCCGTGAACATCGCGCAGCCTTCGCTGATCCGCACCGAGGCCGACGAGCTCACCTATCCGCTGCACGTTATGGTGCGCTACGAGATCGAGCGCATGCTGTTTGCCGGCGAGGCCACAGCCAAGGATATCCCCGCTCTTTGGAATCGCTTCATGGATGAGTACCTGGGCATTCCGGTTCCCGACGACACGCGTGGTTGCCTGCAGGATACGCACTGGAGCGGCGGCTCGTTTGGCTACTTCCCCACCTATGCGCTGGGCAGCGCCTACGACGCCATGTTTGTGCCGGCCATGTGCCGCGACGGCGTCGACCTTACCGGCGCCTGCGCGAGCGGCGACCTGACACCCGTCCGCGCCTGGCTGGGCGAGCACATTTGGCAGTGGGGCCGCGCCAAGGACGCGCCGGAGCTCATCAAGGGCGCCTGCGGCATGGCGTTCGATGCCCGCTACTACTGCAGCTACCTGCAGGACAAGTTCACCACGCTCTACGAGCTGTAAGGCATAACCGACACGCCAACGCAAAGGGGACGCCGCGGAACCAATCCGCAGCGTCCCCTTTCCACCTAGTCGTTTAAGAACGTCCCCAATGACTACCTTACAGAGCTTCCAGCGCGGCGGCGATGCGCTTCATGGCGGCGTCGGCGGCGGCTTGGTCGGGGGCTTCGGCCAAAACGCGAATCACCGACTCGGTTCCGCTCTTGCGCACGAGCACGCGGCCCTCGCCTGCCAGCGCAGCCTCGGCCTCGGCGATGGCGTTCTGCACGCCCATGTTCTCGAGCGCGGCGTCCTTGTCCGCCACGTGCACGGCCACCTGCGCCTGCGGCAGCAGCTTGCACGGAGCCGTGAGCTGCGAGAGCGTCTCGCGCTCGGCACGAATCACTTCCATCACGCGCAGCGAAGTCATAATGCCGTCGCCCGTGCGCTCGATATCGCCAAAGATCGTATGGCCCGTCTGCTCGCCGCCCAAGCTGTAGCCGCCCTCGCGCATCTTGGCATACACGTGACGGTCGCCCACGCCGCTGGTCACGGCGCTCAGACCGGCAAGCTCCAGCGACTTGACCAGGCCAAAGTTGCTGGTAATCGTCGGCACCACGGTACCGCCCGAGAGACGCCCGTGCTTGTTCAGATACACGCCGCACACGTACAGGATCTGGTCGCCGTCTACCACGCGACCGCGCTCGTCCACGGCCAGGCAGCGATCGGCATCGCCGTCATAGGCAAAACCCACGTCCAGGCCCTGCTCCACCACGTGGCGCTGCAGGCGCTCCATATGCGTGGAGCCGCAGTCGACGTTGATGTTAAAGCCATCGGGCGCGGCGTTGATCACGCGCACGTCGGCACCCAGTGCGTCGAACACCGGCTTTGCCACCGAGGATGCCGAGCCGTTGGCGCAGTCGATGCCGATCTTGACGCCCTGCAGCGAAAAGTTCGCGCTTGCGATGAGCGAGGCAATATAGCGGTTGCGGCCCTGCATGTAGTCCACCGTGGCGCCGATGTGATTGCCCGTTGCCAGCGGCACCTCGCTCTTGCCATCGATATAGTCCTCGATGAGCTCCAGCACGTCCTCGTCCATCTTAAAGCCGTCGCTGTTGACGAGCTTAATGCCGTTATCGCAAAACGGGTTGTGGCTCGCACTGATCATGATGCCGCAATCGAAGCAGCCCTCCACGGTCTGATGCGCCACGCCCGGCGTGGGGATCACGTGCAGCATATAGGCGTCCGCACCGCTCGCGACCAGGCCGCTCACCAGCGCCGCCTCAAACATATAGCTCGAGCGACGGGTGTCCTTGCCCACGATGACGCGCGCCTTGCGCTCGCGGTTGGCGCCGTAATACCAGCCCACAAAACGGCCAATCTTATAAGCGTGCTCTACCGTCAGCCCAACGTTGGCCTCACCGCGAAAGCCGTCGGTGCCAAAGTACTTCATGCGCTCTCCTTACAAAATATGGGGCGGACAGATTGCCTGTCCGCCCCAAAATGGTACTCGATTATCTGCGCTACCAGAAAAACCCTACGCCGACGCGCTGTCGCGAGCCGCCTGGCATGTAGGAGTCTGACGCAGCGTAAGCGGCTTGTCCCCCGCCTCAGCCGACGTGGTCAGCGTATACGTAATCGTCGTCGTCTCGCCAGCATGCAGGTCAACGGTACCCGAATAGAAGGGAATTCCATGCCACGTAGCGGCGCCAAGACCAAACTGGGTGCCCTCAACCGTAAGGTCACTGATGTTGCCGCCCGTCGGGGCAAACAGTGAGACATTCAGACGCTCGTCGTCGCGCGCGGCATCGGGCGCGCTCGCCGCGACGTAGTCGGGCAGCTTGCCGGCCTCCTCCTGCGTCATGATGTTCGTCAGGGTAACGGTGATGCGATAGGAGCACGTGCCGTCGCCGTTCTTCACGCCCTGGCCAATCTGCGTGTCGGCGTTCAGATACCAGTCGAGCTTGGAGAAGCTCAGGTTGTTAAAGTAAACGCCGGCAACGGGATCGGCACTCGGATCATCCGGATCGGGCAGCGAAGCGTCAATGCCCGTCTCTTTGATGGCATTCTGCTCATCATCGTTTCTCATCCAAGCGATCAGGCGGCCCTCTTCGGCACCGCGCTCAACGGCGCTGACAAGCTTCGTAACATCGACATCGCCGATACCGCCAAGGATCTTGTCGAAGGCAGCACTGGCGACGGATGCAAAGATGCCGTCAGACTCCTCGACCGGATAGTTCCAGTACACATCGTGCATGAGGACCTTTGCGGCGTTGGTGCCGTCGACAACCGTTCCGTCGGGCAGTGACACGTTACCGACCAGGCCCAGCAGATACTGCAGGAACACCGGGTCGATACCGATGACGCCATCAACGTCCTGTCCATACTGGGACTTCCACAGCGCGGCGACACGCTGCGAGTTGCGGGGCCAATCAGGCGAATAGGTATTGCCCGAGTTGTACAGGTTACTGTGGTTGCCGAACAGCGCCTCATCCTCTTCGTCGACGCTCTCGACTGCCTCATCCTCGCTGAGTCCAATGCGGGGAACAAACTCGCCAATCGACATCTGGCCGTCAGTGACCGAAATCAGGCCCTGCGAACCGCCAAAGCCGCCGCAAGCACGAATCTCGACGTTGTTCATGGCGTACATAAGGTAGTTGCGCGTCTGGCCGTTGGCGCCGAGCATCTGGGGAAGGACGGGGGCGACCTTCTCCGCCGCGTCAACCGCGCCGTTGAGGGTGGCAAAGCCGTCCTTGGCCTTATCGACCAGCTCGGTCACCTGGGAAATATGAGTATCGCCAATACCCTGGATCTTCTCGTTGGCGTTCTTGAACACCTTGGAGCTATCGGAAAGCGAATCGGCAACGGCCTGCAGCGCGGACACGTTAATCATGCCGTCCTGGAACAGCTTGCCGGGCGTGGCCTGCGAAAGGTTGTCGGCCATGGGAACCAGCGCGTTGCTCGAGACATCGGACAGGGCGTCGATCATGGTGCGGGCCGCATTGATGTCGCTGCCATACACCGGGATAAACGAAGCCGCCGTCCACAGCGGGCTCGAAGTCTCCGCCTTCATGCTGTCGCAGAGCTCATCAATCTTCTTCGCGTCGTCAGGCAACGTCGAAAAATCGCCCGACGTGACCTTGTCCTTAAGGCCACCGACGATCTCGACAGCCTCCTTCGCTTCGCTCTTTACGGTCTTTGCCGAGTTAAGCAGCATAAAGCCGCTTGCACCAAGCGCAACGAGAAGCACCGCGACTACAGCGGCAATAATGGCGCCGGTGTGACGCTGTTTGCGCTCGCCCTTGCGATGGCGATGACGGACCAGACCGTCAGAGGTCGAACTCGACGAAGCGTCGCTACCGTAGTTCAAGCCAAAATCGTAATAATCTTCCTTGGATCCCGAGCCCGCAAACTCGGCACCGCTATCATCCAGGCGGGCGAACGTGCCAGTCTCGGAGGCGCCGGTGTAGATCGTGCCAAGGTTACCCGTAAGTCCCGCACCACCGGCAGAGGGAGTATTGTTGGCGGCCTTGCCGGCATTAACGTTGCCGGCGGCATTCGCGGCGTTGGCAGCACCTGCGCTGTTCGCAGGTACCGAAGGAGCCCCGCTCGGCTGCGACGTGGAGGTTGCACCGCCCGCAAAGACATTCCCTCTTGCACGGCCGGTCTTTTTTGCCTTTTGAGACTGCTCGTACAGAGCGGTAAACATCGCCGTCTCGCCCGGGGACACGCGCTTACCGGGACCGCCCTGTCCAGCGCCGCCCGGCGTACCGGCCTTACCAGCCCCGTTCGGACGCGGCGGAACTGCAGGACGGCCGCTATCGCTGCCCTTAAAGTGATTACCAGCCATAAAGAAATCCTCGCAATTGAGTCGCAATGAAAAAGTCCATAACGTTACTAGTTTATGGCATTTTGAGCATCGACAGCTAAACTCCAGACACGGACATCAATTGGCGAAAATGCGGCACAACACCTTTTCTGCCTTGGCGGCGGCGCCAGCTACACCGTGAGGAACATCATCACGATGATCATGGCAAAGCCGATAAGGTCGGTCGGCAAAAACACCGTGCCCAGCATAACGGCGCTGGTGATGGTCGCCGAAACCGGCTCCACAGTTCCGATGAGGCTCGCACGCACCGAGCCGATGTCCTTAACGCCCTGCATATAAAGCATGTAAGCAAAAAACGAGCCGATAACCACGAACACCGCGAGCGCCTCGATGCCGGCGGCGTCGAGCGCCGGCATATGCGCCCAGGGCTGCACGAAGACGCACGAGACCACGCCCGCCGCGAGCATTGCCGAGCCCGTGACGATGGGGCTGCCGTATTCGGGCAGGATCTTGGCGGGAATCACCGCCATGCACGCGGCGCTGACCGCACACATAAGACCTGCTGCCAGGCCAAGCGGCGAGATATTCAGGCTGGTGGGGTCGCCGCCGGTGGCGATTAAAAAGGTTCCACCCAGAGCCAGGCCAATGCCGATGACTTCGCGAGTACGCGGCATGCGGCGATCGGTCACGCAGGTGTAGCCCATGATGATAACGAGCTGCAGGCACTGGAGCACCGTCGCGGTTCCGGCGTTCGTCAGGCGCACGGCCGAAAGATAGCAAAACTGGTTGAACAGCAGGCCAAAGGCGGTAAAGAGCAGCAGCTGCTTGCGATCGGCGGGTGTGGTCCAGAGCTTAATCAGGCGCTCGCGGTCGCGCGTAACAACCACGGCCATAAAGAGTAGACCGGCGAGAATCTGACGCACGCTCATAAGCCACAAGGTGTCGACGTGGTAGGTATCGAACAGAAAGCTCGCGCTGGTGCCCGAGAAGCCCCAAAACGAACCGCCCACCAGCGTAGCCAAGACGCCCGTGATCATCTTGCGCGACGACGCATCGTTAAGGCGCTCGCGCCAGGCGCGGCGGGTGCTACGGCTGAGCTCGTCGGTGCCCTCGGGCACATCAATGTTCGATATATCGGTCATCGGCACCGAAGCCCCTGCGCCTTCGACCTGCTCGACACACTCTTTGCTCATTCCGCTCCCCCGAAACAGCCTGGAAACAATTCGGCTTACCTTACCACGGCGAAGGCACCAGCTGGAGGCTTGTCCGCTTATCGGTAGGACAATTCCGCAGGCGTCTTTCCATAGCTCGATACCGCAATGGCTTTGCATTAGTCGACAGCCAAATCGCGGCAGCAGACTCTTTTGAAATGGATATGACAAAGCCCCCGAATTCCACAATGTAAGCGATTTTTAAAAATGTTCTTGCCACCGAGTTCAGGCTCCGTTATATTATCCCTTGCGCACTTGCGCACCCTTGATCGGGCGTTTAGCTCAGGGGGAGAGCGCTTCCCTGACACGGAAGAGGTCAGAAGTTCAAATCTTCTAACGCCCACCAAATGTTCGCAGCTCAGAGGCTATGTCTCTGGGCTGTTTTGTTTTATGTCACCAAACCCGCTGGCAGCTCCAACCGTCATCGCAACGTAACATCAATTCACCTGACAAATGGCAGCCAAACAAATTCAATACCCCAGCATCAACAATAGCCAGGCACAAAACTGCGCCGCAAGCTGCTCCAACCGCCCAACTGGTCAAAAGCCGACCATCTACTTGCCAATCTATCCATCGGCATAACCAATCAGTCCGAGCCGCAGCTTCTCGGTAAAACGCCACAACGTCCACACCCTGCGGTATCCTTGAGCCACTTGCACCTGCAGCACCAAGGAGCCGCCATGCGCACCGAGCTCGATGTCCCCTTTTCACACAAAGAAGAAGCCAAGGCGCTGGGCGCCAAATGGGATCGGACCAAGAAGATCTGGTATGTACCCAGCGGCGTCAACCCCGAGCCCTTTGCCGAGTGGCTGCCCGGTGTTGACCGATCCGACCCCTCGGCGCCGTATATATATCTAGTACTGGGCAAGCGCGAATGCTGGAAGTGTCACAAAGAGACCTCGGTCGCGGCCTTCGGCATTCCCTATCGAACCGATAATCACGAGAGCATCGCCATCGCGCACGCGCCCAACGAAGCCGGGCACATTGCCATCGACACGGCCAGAGCCAACGCACTCGCCATCGTGCCCGCTCTTGGCTGCGTGCCGGGCGAGATCCGCGACTACCTTCATAAGCGCTGCGGCTACAAGCCCGTAGGAGCGCGAGCTTCCAAAGCCCCGTCGCTCGGCAACACGTGCACCAGTTGCGACGCGCTGCAAGGCAGCCGCTATCTGTTCGAGGAGCCCTCGTCCCCGTTTGCCCTCACCGCCATCAACAAGCTACCGGCACTGGAGTTTGTGCGCGTCGAAGTTGCCGGCGTCTTTGGCGTCCCGGCCACGCGCACCGACTTTGACCAGGCGCTCTTTACCTGGGCACGCGACCATCACGCCGAGTTCCACAGGCAACTCGGTGAGGGGATTTATTTGTAGAGACGGCATCGAGGAGCAGGAGCTCGATCGTTAAACAATCCCAAAAACGCTACAGCCCCAGAATGTGCTCCAGGTAGCCCTTGTTGAACCAGAACGATTGCTTCGTCATCCAGCGCCCGTCGGGCAGTTCGTAAGCATTCCTTGCGATGTCACCAACCTCTGTTCCATCGGCAAACTTGTAAGCCGCTTTTGACGTATGCGGGCGAACGTGAACAATTGGGTTGTCCGCCATACCGGGCAGATTGTTAGTCACTTTGAGCTTTCCGCTCGCATCCCGATACGGATTGAGCTCAACGCCCTCACGTATTACCTTTCGCGTCTCATCCCAACAAGCTTTCGCAGGACCTTCGATTTCGTTTTCTCCCATCGCCCAGAACAAACAACGGTCGAGACGCAGCACGCCATCGTGGCCCTCACGGAACACAACGAAGAAGAAGCGATTGGTCTCAAGGCACGCATGAAGAGGCGACGTCTCCCAGTCTTCTTCAATCAAACGCTTGAACTCAAACGGCGGGAACGACATAGCCTGCTCGATGTGCCCCCTGTTGTTAACTCGAACGGTTCGGACGGAAATGCCTGCCTTGACGAATTCCTCGGCAGCATTGTTTTTGATTCCGAGCATACGATAGACGAGCGTTGTCCATTGCGCCTTATTGCCCGTGTACTCCAACCCGTATCGTTCCGCTATCTGGCGATCAGTTTCGCCATAGTGTTGCTCGATAAGTCTAGTTACATAGCTTTCGAAATCAATGGACTCGTCGTCGCCTCGAACGATGCTCTCTCCGATACGCGGGGCACCGAGAACATAGGCGTGGAGTACATAGTCCATATACGAGCGCTTGAGGGAAAAGGCACGACGCTTTGCGCGATGGCGCTCAATCTCACCCGTATCGGTATTGAAGTACTCGTAATATTGGTCAACCCACATCGTCGCTTCAGTTGCGCCCTTTGTGCAGGCACCCAAGTAAGTGGTCATGCCCTCCGATAGCTCGTCCGCGCGACCATCCTGAATGTACGAAATGATTTTTTCGTAGTCGGCGCGAATGATCTTCATATCCTCTTCGGGCAGACGAACCATGACTGCGCGCTCAATGCGCTGGTCGTATTTGTCGATGGAGCGGTCACGGCCGTAATAAATCAGCAGGATATTGCTGAGCTTGGTCTTGAGATGCGAGCTGTCGTAGTCGAGCGAAACGGGACGGTCGTAGGGAATCATCGTCAAGACAAGACGTTCACCGGCAGATTTACGACCGTCTTTGAGTACATCAAAACACGTTGCCTTGAGCTCAACGCCCGCCTCGGGAAAGTCCGGCCGATCATCGCTGTTGGCCTTGTAGCCAAAATAACGCTCCTCGATCAGGGTTCCCATACCGCCCTTGTACTTCTTGGACCCAAAGTCCTTGGGCGCACTCTCCCCCTCCGGCGCAATGCCAAGCTCGAGAATATCGCGAAACGTCATGCCATCGAGATTGGCAGCATAGCGCTCGATACTTGAGGGGTCAGAAAAATCAGTATCGTCAAGCATACGCTTGAAATCGAGGTGCTTCTTGGGCATGGCAAATCCTCTCGAAATAAGACATGATCTAATACGTATGCTACTGTAAATTCGGGTTATACCGTGAAGATCCCCTAAGGGATCTTCCATTTGCAACCCGATTTCTGTACCCTTGATCTTTGCATTTGCAGCGATTTGGGGGAGTGAGTATGTCAGAGGTCAAAATCGCCGAGCTTTTTGCTGGCGTCGGCGGATTTCGTTTGGGCCTCGAAGGCTACGCTGACCCTCGTTATCCAGATTTCTACATGAAGCCCGCCGGACCCTTTCGCACCATTTGGGCCAATCAGTGGGAACCGCCCGGAACCAAGGCTCGTCAGTTCGCGGCACGCTGCTATATGGACCGCTTTGGCGAGGATTCCGTAGTCAACGAAGATATCAATAAAGTCCTGGAACAGGCTGAAGCCGGAGAGGTTGAAATCCCCGACGTCCAGATGGTTGTCGGCGGCTTCCCTTGCCAGGATTACTCCGTCGCTCGCCCGCTTAACCAGGCACATGGCATCGAGGGCAAGAAGGGTGTCCTTTGGTGGGACATCTACCACTTCCTCGAGATGAAGAAGCCGCGCTTCGGTCTCTTTGAGAATGTCGATCGTCTGCTCAAGTCGCCCGCGTCTCAGCGCGGTCGCGACTTCGCCATCATCCTAAGCTGCCTTGCCGACCTCGATTACACGGTCGAATGGCGCGTGGTCAACTCCGCGGAATATGGTTTTCCCCAGCGCCGCAAGCGCGTTTATATCTTCTGCGAGAAGAACGCCGGCAAGGTCGATCTCGTTGACCGCATGCGCAACGGTGTCATGGCGAAGGCCTTCCCCGCCATCTACCCTGACGAAATGGCCGAGCTCGATGTCCTGCCCGATCCTTACGAGAACTCGACTCGTTTTGGCGTTGGTCAAAAGACATCTCAGTTCAAGAATGCCGGTGTCATGCAGGGCTGCCATGTTTTGACCTGCGACTTCGTTGAGGATTATCACGGCGAGCGCCGTGTGCTTGGCGATGTACTTGTTAATGAGGAGTATGTTCCGGAGCAGTTCTACATCTCCGACGAGAAGCTTCCCGACTGGCGCTACCTCAAGGGCAGCAAGCGCGAAGAACGCACCAACAAAAAGACGGGCTTTACGTACACGTATTCCGAGGGTGCCATGAGCTTCCCGGATGCCACCGACAAACCGAGCCGCACCATCCTCACGGGCGAAGGCGGCACGGGCGCCAGCCGATTTAAGCATGTTATCGAGTGCCCCGACGGCCGTTTCCGCCGCCTCGTTCCCGACGAGCTCGATCAGCTCCAAGGATTCCCCAAGGGTTGGACGGATACTGGTATGACCGACGGCCATCGAGCTTTCTGCATGGGCAACGCGCTCGTCACTGGCGTGCCCCATCGCATTGGCGAAGCTATGGTCGAAGTGTACGGCCTCTAAGGCAAGCAATCCGGAGCCGGCAGTTCACGCTGTCGACTCCATTTTTCCATCCCACTTCCCTGTATACTGATGTAGCACGTGTTTCATCCGGGCTTGTTGGGCCGGATTGTTCATGGGAGGGTCTTATGGCTGCTTCGAATCCGCCTAAGGGAAGCGTTTCTTCTTCGTCCATCAAGCCGGTGACGCGCAAGGCCGTGCGTTGCCAGCGCGAGGTCGCTTGGCTTGTCACGCAGGCGGCGGGCAGGCTTGTGGCGACCACTCAGGACGTCAATGCGCCTACGCCGAGCTTTGTGTTAGCGGCGGCGCTGGATTCTGTGCGCCAATTGGAGCTTGCCGCACAGGATGCCAGAGGCCACCTCGACTACCAGAATGTTATGGCGCCCGACCTGCAAACGTTCTGCCACATGGCCAAGTTGCCCGCCGCGCCCAATGCGCTTTCGGACGCGGGCTACATGTTTACGCTTTCGGGCGCGGACCTTATCCGCGACATCTATGCATACTGCAGCGAGCTCGCCGAGCGCCACGTCTTTGACGCGGCTGAAGTCAAACCGGGATATGCCATCAAGCTGGTTCTTAGGCTGTTCTTGATGGATGGGTTCGGGACTATGCCAGCGTAAGCCGGATTTTTAACTTCGCCGTCGACTGGGCAACAACCGCCTTACCTTAGCGGGCGCCAATCGAGAGTCGATTATTGGGTCACCTCGTCCGCTGGCGCATTTATTCCGCACGCTCCAACAGTCGATACTTGCGGTTGCGACTCGTCGCCGGCGCTGTAGGCTCAAGCTCGCCTTGAGCAATGAGTGTGTTGACGCGCGACCTAACCTGGGAAATTGTGAGCCCTGTGTGCTCCGCCAACTCGCGCGTACCCAGCTCACCGCAACGCTTAAGTGCCGCCACAATTAAGTCACCGCCGTGGTCGACCGGCTCGACCTTTGAGCGATAGAGAACCACTTTGAACCGATCGAATCCCGGGCAGAACAGGGGCTCGGCCAAACCATGAGCACACATGGCGTCGATCATCATCGGAATGCCCGAGCCATTGCCCTCAGCCGGCGAACCTGCGCCATCCGGCAGCGGAACAATCGACATGAGTTTCATGAGTGTCGCGTTGCGGCACCGGGAGCTGCCGTCAAACAAGTTCTCGCGAGTCTTTCCTCCGTATAGGCCGCCGGGGTTCGTCACTTCGATACGGTCATCAAAGACGTCAACAGCGACCGACTGCCCACAGAACCGATCTCCGTATTCTCGGTGGATTACGGCGTTGGCGATTGCCTCACGCAGGACCTCCTCGGGAATCTCCAGCGAGTCGACACGCGAGACGCCTTGGATCGTCGAGGTTCGCCGCAAATTCTTGGCGACTGCCGCGACGGCATCCGAGATCATTTCGCCCAACGTTCCCTCGCAGATCGTACGGTCCATGAACCTCAACGACCCCGCCGCGCCCTTCTGCGTTCCGGCATAGACCGCCACATCGATAAAGAGCTTAGGATAGAACTGCTGAGGATAGGCACCCGCAGCCAGGAGCCCGGCCTTAGTAACTTTGCCCTGGGAGTCGAGGAAATTCAGGCGCTCCAGCTTCGTTTTCTTGTCCGGCGCGCCGCGCATTGCCCGAGGTGTCAGCGAGAAAGCACGCTCTATCGTGCGATCGACCAGTGCCTCGTCAAGATCGCCTGCAACCGCGCCGGGCACTGCATCGCGATCGCTAGGACTCGTCCGCTCGTATGACGACAGTGCCAAAACCTCGGTCGATGAAAGTGGCACGTCTTTGTCATCAATGCGCTTGTAGCTGCCGCCCTGGGCGCCGCGTTCTATTACATAGCAGGGCTTGCTCGACGGGTCGAGCTCCTCAATCGTGATAACGAGAACCACGGTGCCCCGAAGCTCCACGCGCTCAATAGTGTATTTGGGCGGATTGGCCAGTTTTCCGCGACCGCCGGCATCACCCATGCCTGCGACAAATTGGTTGAGCACCTTCTCGGTCTCAAAGTCCTCAACCGGGACAAAGCCCGCGCGCTCGCTCACGCCGAGCACGATAATTCCGCCGGCGGTATTCGCGAATGCGCTAACCGTTTCCCATACGTCGCGAGAAAGCGTCGTGGCGCTCTCCTTGACCTCGACGCTAAGGTCGTCCGAGCCCATGCGCCTTAAAGACTCGAGCAGACCGATCAGCTCGTTCTCGTTCATCTGCACGTCCTTTCGCTCGGTCCGGCGGAGAATGCCGCGAATAGATTTCCTTCGTCTCTCAGTTATCTCTCGTAATTATCTCTTGTCTCTCTGTTATCTCTCGTATTAGAGATGAGTGAAAGATGAGAGATAAGATATCTACCATCTGTTTCATTTAAACATGTTTTTGCTGGTAGAACAATCAGTATTGAGACAATACCGTGATTTCTTGTCTCTTTGCTGCTCAGTTATCTCTCATATTCATCTCTCGTCTATCTGTTATCTCTCGTATTAGTGACGAATGAGAGATGAGAGATACGTAAGTAATGGACGAGCGTGGATTTTTGGACAGTCGGAAAATCCCTCAAAAAAAACGGGGCCGGCCTTACGCCGAGCCCCGTTTTCAAACGGTCAGTTAGTTATCCAACGCGCGAGCATAGGAGTTAACATTACGCCGCCGCGAACACTCCCAAGCCCGTTCCGATGATGCAGATTGCAAAGATGCCCAAGATGATCCAAATGGTCTTGACGCCCTTTTTGTACAGGGCGACGCAGGCAAAGGTTGCCAGCAAGGGCAGCAGACCGGGGAAGATCGAATCGAACAGATCCTGCAGGACAATCTCCGAACCACCCACGTCAAAGGTCAAAGCAGTGGACAGTGAGACCTGTGCCGCAATCATGGCGCCTATAACGGTCATTCCGAGGACACCGGCAGCATGCGTCATGCGAGACATAAGGTTGTTCTCTTCGGACTGCTGCAAAAACTTGGTTCCCAGGTCGTATCCCAGATGGGCTGCGACGATACGCGTTGCAAAGTTAATCACGGAGTAAATGAGCGCGTACACGATGGGGCCGAGCGGGTTGCCCGTCGAAGCGATACCAATACCAATGCCGGCAGCGACCACGCGGAACGTACCCCAGTAGAACGAATCGCCAATGCCGGAAAGCGGTCCCATGAGGCCGACCTTCATGGCGTTAATCGAGGACGTGTCGAAGTTCTCATCGGCAGCCGCCTGCTCTTCCATCGAAACCGTTAGGCCGGCTACAAACGGAAGCACATGAGGCGTGATGTTAAAGAACTCAGTATGGCGATCGAGCGCCGCATAGTAATCGTCGTCGTTGGGATAGATCTTTCGCAGGGGCTTCTGAATGGTGTACATGAAGCCCATTGCCATCATCTTGTCGTACGACTGCGAGCACTGGCTCGTAAACTGGCGAAGGAACATGCTCCGATACATATCGGGAGTCATAATCGCATCCTTCTTGGCCTCTTTGAGGTCGGTGTTCTGGGTAGCCATTAGAAGTCCTCCTCTTCATCTGCAGCAACCGCCTGCGGACCGGACGAGCCCTCGCGGAAGGCCAGGAGCAGCGCGACGCAAATGGCAGCTGCGGCGACGCCGACCACGTCCATCTTGAGGTAAATGACCATAATGAAGCCGATGAACAGCCAAGGAAGAAGCTTGTTGTCGCCCATGGTCCTAATAAGAAGAGCGAAGCCGATGCAGACCATTACGCCGGACGCAACGTTGAGGCCGTCCATCACAAACTGCGGAATCGCGTTGAGCGCATTGTTGATGAGGTCGGCACCAAAGAACAGCGAGCCAAACACCAGCAGTGCAGACGGAATGCCAATCGACAGCGGCACGATGGTCAGATGGTACAGATTCGCCTTGGCAAGATCGCGATTTGCCAGAGCGGTCTCAATCTTCTTACAGGCAAAGGCACCCGGAACGGCGTAGCAGAAGTTGCGCCACACCTGAAGGAAGACGGAGACGGGAAGAGCGAGCGCGACGGCAGTTGCCGTGCCCGTACCCGTAATGACAGCAAACGCGCAGCCAAGCACGCCGGAGGCATAGACCTCGGGAGGAACCGCCGCGCCGACCATGATGGCGCCCATGAACATGGACTCCAAAGCAGCGCCGACGATAACGCCCTGCTGGACATCGCCAAGAATCAAGCCGACAAACAGGCTCGTAAACAGCGGACGACCAAGCATCGTAATGCCAAATAATTGCTCGTCCATGGACGCAATAAATGCGACCAGTGCAATTAGAAGATACTGGACAACCATTTAGATCAACCCCAGAAACAGGTCTGCAGGCGAGGCATTCTGCGCAGCTCGCCTGCAGACAACCGCAGCAATTTGAGAGGATTAGTAGTTCATCTGGTGATAGTAACGACGCGTGGTGAGCGGGTGGTTACGGACGTGCTCGAGATGGCAGCTCAGACGCTCGGTGATGGTGTAGGTGACCATCGGGGAAACGATCTTGCGGAACTCAGGGTCGCTGAACGGCAGCTCGACCTCGGCGGTGTCAAACTTGTTCACGCGGACGTTAACGCCCTTCTCGTCGGCGAGCATGTGGGTGAAGTTGTCCACGCGGTCCATGAGCTTACGGGTGTCGTCCTCGCCGTAGAGCATGATGAGGCTCGTGCCCTCCTCGCACAGCTCGATAGTGCCGTGGAAGAACTCGGCGGCGTGGATAGACTTGGTCTTGATCCACTGCATCTCCTCGAGGATGCACATGGCGTAGTCGTAGGCCTCACCCCAGAGCATGCCGGAGCCAATCACCATGTGGTAATCGGTGTCCTTGAAGTCCTCGGCCATGGCGGCGCAGCGCTCGTCCTGAGCGTCCTTGGCCTTGATGAGGTACGGAGCGATGTTGCCGAACTCCTCCATGAAGGTGTCGTACTTGGGGAAGGCGCCGGCGTTCTTGAGGAAGCGGGCGACCAGCGTGATCTGGTAGGTGTAGATGGCCTCGCACAGGACGTCGTCCTCGGCGAAGCTGAAGAACTTGTAATCGGCGTACTCGGTGGCCGGGGTGTTGTCGTTGGAGACATACATCAGCGTGCGGGCGCCCTGCTCCTGGCAGAACTTGGCAGCCTCAATGATCTCGGGGGTGGTGCCGGTACGGGTGGAGAAGACGCAGACAGAGTCCTTGTTGAAGGTCTTGGGCGGGCATGCGAGGAACTCAGCGGCAATCTCGCAGTGGACATCGACGTCGGCCGTGGTGGTCTCGACCCAATACTTCATCGGGAGCGTGTGGGCCCAGGTGCCGCCGCAGCCGATGAAGAAGATGTTGGAATAACCCTGCTCGCAGACCTTGTCCACGGCAGCCTCAATCTGAGGACGGAGAGCGAGGGCATCGCTCACAACCTTCTCGTAACGAGGCTCATCGAAATTGAACATCCCTTACTCCTAACTCACTTGGATGAACCCTTCATTCATCCCATGACGTTATAATACTTTATATAACTAACTATGCAAGAACTATTTCAGATTTTTTTGATTTTTCTTTAATAAAAAGCCCGCCGATCAAATGATCGACGGGCATAGGCATAGAGTATCGGTTCAATAAATGCCAAGCACCAGCATGTTTTCGGCTAAAAAACGTCCTTGGCAAGCACCTTAGCGTCATTGGGGACCTGGCGGATTTCGATGGCCACGCCATCGCCCAGGAGCTCTTGGATATGCTCGGCATCTTTCTCGGTCGCGAAGATTGCAGGGGTCGGATGAAGCGTGGTCTCGGGAGACTTTCGAGTTCCGCCCAGATTGATCTCCTTGATGTCTTTGCAACCCTTAGCGAGACGATAGGCATCTTCAATCGTCTCAGCGATGATAAACAGTGAATACTTGTCGGTAACGCCGCTGTTGAGCGCCTCGATAGCAGCGTCAACATTCTTGATGACGAGTTTAACGCCGTTGGGGCGGGCGAGCCTCAAGGCCGCCTTCCTCATGTCGTCTTTTGCCACAGCATCGCTGGCAAGCAGGATGCAATCTACATCCAAAGCGTGAGTCCAGGACATGGCAACTTGGCCGTGAATCAGTCGGTAATCAACTCTCGTAAGCTTAATCATCGTTATCATCTCCGCACGTGATAAAGGGAATGACGGGTGTGGCCCTTAGCTAGGGCTCGAACCAGAACTAACTAGAACTCTTCTTCCTCGGCGCCGGCGAGCATATCCGCCGCCTCGCAAAGCTGGATAAACGAACGCGATCCCTCGACCGCGGCTTTGGCCTTGTCCGCATCCAGGGAGTCCAGCTGTGTAACCATTTCCACCAGCAGCGGCAAGTTCATTCCGGCGATCAACGTAAACGATCCGGCAGTCTGCCTCTGAATGAATTCGTTGTTTACAGAGCCACCAAAGATGTCAGTCACGACAAACCAAGAGTCGGCCGGATCCTTCGACTCCATCCAAGCATCGATAAGCGCTGCGACATCCCTCGTGTCGTCATCGACATAGGCGCACAGACACTCGATTCGGTCGTTGGCGCCCATCAGAATCTCCAGAGAGCTTTTCATACCTTGGGCGAGATAACCATGACTCGCTAGCAATATCTTATTCATAGTTCTCCAATATCAATAAGACGTACTATATTGTCATAACAAAGTATATAAGCAATTTCCTTTTTGCGGTGCGTTAATTCTCTAATTCCGCGAACGGTAACAATTGGTCGGTAAAACGGCCGCTCCTTTTACAGAACGGCCGCCCTTGCTTACAGATAGAACTTCAGTCGCTCGGTGCAGTACACCTGACGGGAGATGAAAAGCGGCTCGCCGCTTGGAGCATAACGTCTATCGACAAACAGAAGCAGCGCAGAGTCTAACTCCACGTTAAGGTATGCCGCTTCGAGCTCGCTCGCATAGCAGACCTCGAGCGTACGCGTGTTGGGGCCCATCTTGATCCCCTGGCGATCGAGTACCGCCATCAGCGAATCCTCGAGGGATTCATGCTCCAAAAAAGAAAGCGCAGCGGAATAGCAATTCGTCTCCAGCATCGTGGGCTTGTCATCCACAAGGCGCAGACGACGACTACGCAATACCTTTTGGGTATCGTCTACGCCTAGGAACTTCGCGTCTCGCAGGCTTGGGAAGTCCCAGCCCATTGCGAGAACCCTGGTAGACGCCTGTTTTCCAGCAAGCTGGCACGAATGGGTAAAGCTCTCACGGTCGTCCGCGGCATACATCTGTGTGTCCGACGAAACGAACGTGCCCTTGCCGCGGGCCCTCTCAACAAGCCCAGCATCTTCCATTTCTTTAATTGCGGAGCGAACCGTTATTCGGCTCACGCCAAATTGCTCGATGAGCTCCGCCTCGGTCGGGAGCTTATCCCCCGGGCGGTACGTGCCGTTGGCGATCGAATCAGAAAGCGCACGAACAATCTGTTTGTACAGGGGGATAACGCTATTTGCTTCAACCATATCAACCATACCTTTGCAAGGAATCAGCAGCCTATAGATAGATGACTTATATTGTATTAGAACTTTTTAGGAGTCCATATATTTCCTAAATGATTCGGTAAACGGGTTGTTATTTCACTTTAGCGGGGTGCAGCGGCTACCCGCGGCATTCGTTATCAACCTAGCTAGGTTAGTCCACCCACATCGTCTCCAGTTCGCCGCAGAGCCGCGGCCCCATATGGGTATACTCACGAGGATTCGACTCGATTCGCCCCCGCTGGGGCGTCAAAGGAGACTGCATATGCCCACCACCTCAACCGACCCGCGCGCCGCTGCCGCCGCGCTGCTGGTGCCCGGCACCACCTGCCACGGCTTTGCCGTCGAGCGCTGCGAGACCGTGTCCGAGCTCGACTCGGACGCCTACGTGCTGCGCCACACCGCCTCGGGCGCTCGCCTGCTGTACCTGGCGTGCGACGACGAAAACAAGGCTTTTGCCATTGGCTTTAAGACGCCGCCGGCCGATTCCACCGGCGTGTTCCATATCCTCGAGCACTCGGTGCTATGCGGATCGGCCAAGTTTCCCGTCAAGGAGCCGTTTGTCGACCTAATCAAGAGCTCCATGCAGACGTTCCTCAACGCCATGACCTACCCCGACAAGACCATCTACCCCGTTGCCACCACCAACGAGCAAGATCTGTACAACCTGATGGACGTGTACCTGGACGCGGTGTTCAACCCGGCCATCTATACCAAGCCCACCATTTTTGAGCAGGAGGGCTGGCACTACGAGCTGGACCTGACGGAGGCCGCCGAGGGCGAGGGCAGCGGCAGCTCCGCGAGCCTGCGCGAGGGCACGCTACGCTATAACGGCGTGGTGTTCAACGAGATGAAGGGCGCGCTGTCCGACCCCATGAGCGTGCTGGACGACGCCGTCAACGCCGCGCTCTATCCCGACACCGCCTATGCGCACGAGAGCGGCGGCGACCCGCGCGCGATTCCCGTGCTCACCTACGAGCAGTTCCTGGACACGCACGCGCGCCACTACAATCCTTCCAACTCCTACATCACGCTCTACGGCGACCTGGACGTGGACCGCGCGCTGGCGTTTTTGGACGAGCGCTATCTGTCGCAGCCGAGTGCCGCGAGCCGCCGCATGGACGCTACCGTTGCAGCCGGCGAGGACCCGTCCACGCTGGCGCCCAATCCGCTGGTCGTGCAGGCGCCCGTGACCTGCGAGTACAAGCGCGTCGAGATGGCCACCACGCCCGAGAACGCCCTGGTGGGCCTTGGCCTGGTGCTGGGCAGCGCGCTCGACCGCAAGCGCACGATCGCGGCGGATATCTTGTTCGAGGCGCTGCTGGGTTCCAACGAAGCACCAGTTAAGAAGGCCATTCTGGCCGCCGGCCTGGGCGGCAACGTGGTGAGCTACACCGCGGCCGAGAGCCTGCAGCCCTACGAGCTCATCATGCTGCAAAACGCGCAGCCCGGTGTGGCGCGTGAGCTGCGTCGCGTGTTCCAGGACGCCTGCCGCGACCTGTGCGAACATGGCGTTCCGCGCGAGCGCCTGGAAGCCATCATCAGCAGCAACGAATACGACCTGCGCCAGCGCGACTACGGTATCGCCGACGGCGTGGCCATTGCGTGCGACGCGCTGAGCACCTGGCTCTACGATGACGACGCCGCGACGCTGGCGCTCAAGTACGGCCCGGTGTACGAGGAGCTGCGCGACGAGCTGGACGGCACCTACTTTGAGAACCTGCTGCGCGAGCTGGTGCTGCAGAACGATCACATGGCACTGGTTGAGCTGGTGCCGGTGGACGCCGCCGAGGGTTCGGAGGGTGCCGAGGCCACCGAGCTGGCAGCCAAGCGCGATGCCATGACCGATGCCGAGCTGGCCGACGTGGTCGAGCGCACGGCCGCGCTGCGTGCCGCGCAGGAGGCGGAAGACACGCCCGAGGCCAAGGCCACGCTGCCGCGCCTGCGCGTGTCCGACATTGGCGAGGCGCGCCCCGAGCCGCCGCTGATCGTGGACACGACCGCGCCCATCCCCTGCCTGCGCCACGGCATCCCCACCAACCGTCTGGCCTACGCCATGCAGTATTTCGACCTGAGCTGCGTCGCGTTTGAGGACCTGCCCTGTGTGACACTGCTCTGCCGCCTGCTTAAGCAGCTGCCCACGCGCGAGCACTCGGCCGAGGAACTCGACAACTTGCTTGCCGGCAAGCTGGGCTTTTTGAGCTTTACGACCGAAGTCATGACCCAGCCCGACGTGGACGGTGTGCGCCCCTACCTGCTGGTGAGCGCCGGCGCCCTGTCCGAGAAGATCGATGCGCTGGCGAGTCTGCCGCGCGAGGTATGGTCGAGCACGCTTTTGGCAGACGCCGACGCCGACCGCGTGCGCGACGTGCTCACGCAGATTCGCATTGGGCTTGAGCAGGGCTTTATCAACAACGGACACTCGGTGGCGCTGGGTCGCGCGATGAGCTACAGCTCGCCTTCGGCCGTGGTTCGCGAGCAGCTTTCTGGCGTGGACTTCTATCTGTTCCTGCGCGATCTGCTCGAGCACTTTGACGAGCGCGTGGACGGGCTGCGCACCAAGCTTGCCGAGCTGGCGGAGCGCATCTTTGTGGTCGATGGCTGCCTGGCGAGCTTTACCGGCAGCGACGAGGACTTTGACGCGTACTGGGATGCCGCGGGCGACCTGGGGCTTGGCGCGGGCGACGGCGCTGCCAGCGGCACGCTCGTGGTGCCGGAGCCGCGCGACCGCCACGAGGCTTTCGTCATCCCCAGCGACATCTGCTTTGCCGCGCGTGCGTGCGATCCGCGTCGCCTGGGCATTGACGTGACAGGCGCTTGGGCCGTGGCTGCCAACGCGCTCTCCTACGACTACCTGTGGAACGAGATTCGCGTGAAGGGCGGTGCGTACGGCTGCGGATTCCGCGCAGCCGGCGAGCGTCAGGCGGCGTTCTACACCTACCGTGACCCGGCAATCGATCCCTCGATTGAGCGCGTGGCGCGCGCAGGCGAATGGCTCGGCAGCTTTGAACCTGACGAGGCCGCCTTTGAGGGCTTTATCGTAAGCTGTGTGAGCGGCATGGACGCGCCCGTGAAGCCGTACGCGCTCACCAAACGCCGCAACACGACCTACCTGGCCGGACTCGATCCGCATGCACGCGAGGAGCGCCGCGCCCAGATGCTCGCCGCCACGCCCGGTGAGCTGCGCTCGCTCGGCGCCGACGTGACGCGCATCGCAGCCGAGTCGCCCACCTGCGTCTTTGGCGGCCGCGAAGTCATCACCAAGAGCAACGCCGACTTCAACGTAGTCGACCTGCTGGGCTAACGCACAAAGGTAGATTTTTGGGACATGCCCGAAAATCTACCTTTTTTCTGCGGCTTGAGCGGGGCGGCGCAGCCCACCGCGGCGGTTTGTCTCAATCTGTAACATCTAGGTCCAATTTTGCCGAGTTACTGTTACAGATTGAGACAAACCGCCGCAGACGCCCACTCCACAGCACAGACCACCACAAAGGTGCCTGTCTCCTTCCTCAGTTGTGATTCGAACACTTGTTCTATACGCACACATGTTCTATAGTAGAGGTGCTTGCATCGAACTGAAATTGCAACTAGAATATAGTTGCAGAATGTGAGGCGGGATGACTCGATCCGATAAACTCATCGCCCAGCTGCTTAGCTGTCCTTCAACGTATAGATTCGCTGACTTTCTTAAAGTTATGGCTTCATATGGCTTTGAAATGGACAGCAAAGGCAAGACATCCGGATCGCGCGTTCGCTTCTACAGGCCATCAGATGGCAGGATGTTCGTAATGCACGCGCCTCATCCATCTGACGAATTGACAGCGGGGACCATTCGAAACATCGTTCGCTTTCTGCAAGATGTCGGAGGTAGTCATGAGTAACGTTTTGGCATACAAGGGTTATTTCGCCCCGGTCGAGTTCGATGCCGAACAGCATGTGCTAACAGGTATGGTCGCCGGCATTAGGGACGCAATCGTATTTGAAGGCTCCACGGCTGAAGAAGTGGAGCAATGCTTCCACGACGCCGTCGACGATTACCTTGAGTTTTGCGCCGAGAAGGGCAAGGAACCCGAGCGGGCTTTTAAGGGCTCGTTCAACGTAAGAACGGGCTCTGAGCTCCACAAGCAAGCAGCGCTGGCGGCGGCAAAGAAGGGTGAGTCACTCAATAAGTTTGTGACTGAAGCGATTGCTGCGGCGCTGTGAAGCCAACGTCGAGTCGAAGCTGCCACAAAGGGCGCCTTTGCGGCAGCTTCGACGTTTGCCCAGATAAAACCTGCCAAAATAAACCTGTCCCTTTTAGGTAGGTTTGGGAGAGGGGGCTGGGATGGATAAGGCTAAGTTGCGGCAGGCAGTGATCGCTCGGCGCGATGCTCTTGATTTAGATGTGCGGACGGCGAAGTCTACCATTATCTGTGCGCGGCTTGTTGAGCTGTTGGATCGCTCGGATTCCGCGGCGCCGCACACCGTTGCCGTCTACGCCGCGATGGGTTCCGAGGCAGACCCTGCCGCGTTTGCCGCTGCGGTCGCCGCGCGCGGCTGGCGCGTGGCCTATCCGTGCATGCTCTCGGCAATTGATGCCGCAGCTTGTGGCCAGCGCATGTGCATGCGAGCAGTTGCCGCCGACGATGCGTCCGCGGCTCCGTTTATCGCCCACCCCGCGCGGGCCTTCGCGGCCACGGACATCGACAGCGACCGCTTCCCCATCGTGCCTGCCGAAGCACTCGACATGATTGTTGTGCCGCTCGTGGCCTTCGATCAAACCGGCGCGCGCCTGGGCTACGGCGGCGGCTGCTACGACCGCTACCTGCCCATGCTCTCGCCCGCATGCCAGATCGTCGGCATCGCCTTTGACGAACAGCGCGTCGACCACATCCCCACCGATGCCCACGATCTACCGCTGCCCAACATCATCAGCGCCTAATCGCCGCTGTATCGCACCCGCAAGATGAGCGTGGAATATCTCCCACTTTGAGCCTCTTCCTCAGCAAAAAACGGGAGATTATCCACGCTCATTCAGCAAGCGTCCGATTATCCACGCTCGTGTGTCCGATTATCCACGCTCGTACGGCGCAACGCCCTGCAACCGCCTCAGCATGCACGCGGCACGCCGGCAACTCTGAGCTTGCGGTCGAGTTTTGCCGGATCCCTTAAATCATCCCAGCACAAGCGCACAATCTTGCAGTTATCAAGCAGCGAAAGCCTCGATTCGCGCTGGCGCTCGTCAAATTGCGCCTTTGCGAGCTTGCCCTCCTCCGCCGCCTTTTCGCTTTTAACGAATCCGTCGAACTCCCCGATAATCAACCGGTCGCCCACGCGCCACAGGTAGTCAACGCGATACGGCCTCCCCGGCTCAACCGGGTCGAACAGCTCAACTTGCAGCTCCGGAACCTGCCAGCCGCGCTCGATCATCAGCGCTCGCGCCTTGGACTCGCCGCCGCTTTCCGACAGGCCATCGGCACACCGTGCAACACTTCGCGCCGCCACAACACCGCGACGATTCAAGCCAAGCTTGTCGACTGCCTCAACGAGATGCTCCTTCGACAAAAGCTGCTCATGGAGCGCCGAGTCTGCGATGATCAGCCCCTCGACAAACGATGCATCGACCAGGCAATCCGTAATCGTTTGATCGATATCGGTCACGGCAATATCCATCTGGCTTGCCCGCGTTTGACGAACATAACGATGGCGAATCACCTGAGAGCCGGGCGTCGTCGATTGCGCCGGCGCCGCGGCGATATGGATGTGCGTCAAATTGGCATGCGAAACCGAAAGGCCATAGATAACAGCCGCCGTATAGGAGCAAAATGTCCAGTCGGGGTGCTTTTGCGCAAGGGCCCGCACCCGATGCAGATAACGCTGCCGAAACTTGAGCTCGGACCAGTATTCCGGACGCGCATACAGCCCCGGCATGACCACTTCGAGACTTCCCGCCGCCACCCGCCGCTCAATCTGCTTTGCCTCTGCTGTCGTGCGCGCGTACACGCAGCTCATCTGCTGTTCGCATGCTTTAATGTGGCTTGCAAGTCTTTGATTCGCCGTCATGTTTCCCATGTCGCCTCCCAACTCTTGGAACGGCGCAAACGTACCAGACGGTTTGATGCGAAGTCTGACCAGATGCTGTCCAGCAGCTGACCAAATGCATGACGGTTTTGGGTGTTTTAGGCTGATGGCTTATATCTGCAGGCAGGGCAGTTGTCGAGAGGTCCCTGTCTCCACAATTTGATGCCTTGGTCCATCGGATTATCAGAAAGAAAAACCCGTCGAGATTCAAGACCACGCCAAATGCAACTTTGCCTCTGCACGCACCGTCTCTTAGCCGAGCCATCGGCATCTATATGCCTAAAAAATGAGCGTGGATAATCTCCCGTTTTGAGCCTAGTTTCAAGCCAAAAGTGGGAGATTATCCACGCTCGATTTGTAAACGTCCGAAAATCCACGCTCGTGCGTCCGATAATCCACGCTCGTCACACCGCGAGCACAGCAACAGCCGCAGCCGCAGCCGCAGCCTAGTGCTCCTCGCCGGCGCGGGCCAGGTCGTAGGGCGTGGTCTGGTAGACGTAGTAGTTGAGCCAGTTGGTGTAGAGCAGCTGAGCCTGGCTACGCCAGACGTTGCGCGGCTCGGCGGTGGGGTCGTCTCCCGGGAAGTAATGTGCCGGCACCTGAGGGTTGAGGCCGCGCTTCACGTCGCGCTCGTACTCCAGACGCAACGTGTCGGTATCGTACTCGGGATGGCCAAATACAAAGAAGCGACGGCTGTCGGTCGACTTGACGATGTACAGGCCCACCTCGTCGGACACGGCCACGACCTCAAGCTGCGGCTCGGCCTCCACGTCCTCGCGACGCACATAGGTGTTGCGCGAATGCACGGCATAGAAACGGTCGTCAAAGCCGCGGACCAGCGGGCTTTGCGGCTTCACCAGATAATGCTCGAACACGCCGCTCGCCTTTGCCGGCAGGTCGTACTTCTGGATACCGTAATGATGGTACAGGCCGGCCTGCGCGCCCCAACAAATGTGCAGCGTAGAGTGCACGTGCGTGGTGGACCAATCCATGATCTGGCAGAGCTCGGGCCAGTAGTCGACCTCTTCGAACGGCATCTGCTCCACCGGCGCGCCCGTAATGATCAGGCCGTCGTAGTGGATGTCGCGGATGTCGTCGAACGTGCGGTAGAACGTCTCCAGGTGGCCGGCGCTCACGTGCGTGGCCTCGTGCGTTTTGGTGCGCAGCAGGTCCACCTCCACCTGCAGCGGCGTGTTGGAGAGCTTGCGCATGATCTGCGTCTCGGTGGCGATCTTGGTGGGCATGAGGTTGAGGATGAGCACGCGCAGCGGACGGATGTCCTGGTGCAGCGCGCGGTACTCGGTCATGACAAAGATGTTCTCGCTCTCGAGCTGCGCGGCGGCAGGGAGGGCGTCGGGAATGCGAATGGGCATGGATGCTCCTTACGAGTCAGTTGCAGCTATGGTACAACGAGCGGCCCCATCCGCGCGAGCACATCGCCCAGCGATGCCGTCAGCGGCCAAATCACTCCAAAAGTAGAGATTAAGGCATGTCCCAAAAATCTACGGCACTTTAGCCTAGCAAAGTGGCAGCAGGACGCTACAATGGTTCGACGCGAAAAACTCGGCCGAAAGGATGCATATATGTACCAGACGCGTAAGATCGGTGTGGTCGGCCAGGGCCACGTAGGAGCACATGTCGCCAACAGTCTGCTCATGCAGGGCATTGCCGATGAGCTGTACCTGTGCGATATCAACGAGGCCAAGGTGACGTCCGAGGTCCAGGACCTGCGCGACTCCCTTTCGTTTGTCCCGTACAACACCAAGATCGTCAACTGCTACGACCACTACGAGGAGCTGGCCTGCTGCGACGTCATCGTCAATGCCGCCGGCAAGGTCGCACTGGCCGCTGGCAACCGCGACGGCGAGCTGTTCTTTACCACCGACGCCGCCCGCACCTTTGCCAAGCGCATCGTTAACGCCGGCTTTGACGGCATCTTCGTGAGCATCTCCAACCCCTGCGACGTCGTGTGCACCGAGCTGTGGCACCTGACCGGCTACGATCCCAAGAAGATCATCGGCTCGGGCTGCGGCCTGGATTCCGCCCGCCTGCGCACCGAGATCTCCAAGAAGGTCGGCGTGAGCCCCAAGTCCATCGACGCCTACATGATCGGCGAGCACGGCTTTAGCCAGCTTGCCGCCTTTAAGGCCGCAACCATCGCCGGCAAAAGCCTCAACGAGCTTCAGGCCGAGAACCCCGACAAGTATGCCTTCGACCACATGGAGATCGAGGAGCTCGCGCGCAAGGGCGGCTACGTAACCTACCAAGGCAAGCAGTGCACCGAGTACGCCGTCGCCAACTCCGCCGCGCGCGTCTGCGCCGCCGTGCTGCACAACGAGCACGCCGTGCTTTCCGCCTCTACGCTTATGACCGGCCAGTATGGCGAGGAGGGTATCTTTACCTCCCTGCCGTGCGTGATCGGCGCCGAGGGCGTCGAGGAGGTCTACACGCTCGACCTGTCCGAGCACGAGCTCGAGGGCTTCCACAAGAGCTGCCAGCACATTCGCGACAACATCGCCCAGCTCGACTGGTGGGATGCCGAGGCCTACGACGCCAAGTAAGCGTCGGTTGCCGCGACGCCTCGCTCATACGGACGCCATGCAAAGCGGGCCGCGCCGGAAATCCCCGGCGCGGCCCGCTTTTTACGCACGCTGTTCACTTGCGAATCGAAAGTGAATGCTTTTCCCGTTACTTAGTACTGCTCGATGCCCATGTAGCGACGAACCTCGGGGCTGTGGTCAAACACCTTGCCGCGGGCGGCGCGCAGCTCGCAGCTCATGTTGTAGAAGAAGATCGGCTCCAGGAACGAACGCACGCTGGCGGGCACGTCGCCTACGCCGTACTCGAGCGCATCGAGCACCATGACCGTATCGGTGTGCGTGTTGAGAAACGCCAGCGCGCGCTCCTCCATGGGGCGGCACTCGCCCGCGCCAAGCTGCACAAAGTAGAACACGCCGGGCTCGGTGGCCTCGAAGGGACCGTGGAAGTACTCGCCAGAGTGGATGTAGCAGCAGTGCTGCCACTGCATCTCCATGAGCGAGCAGATGGCCATGGCGTAGGTCTGGCTAAAGTTGGGGCCGGAGCCCAGGATGTAGAAGAACTTGTGCTGCTGGCAGAGCTCGGCAAAACGGGCGCCCAGCTCGGCGTTGACCTTCTCGCGCGCGGCGGGCAGCAGCGCGTCCATCTGCTTAAGGCCTTCATACATGTCGGCGAGCGCCTCGTAACCCTCCTGCTGGTCGAGCAACTCGGCGGCGATCAGAGCGCCGATGCCCTGCGGCACCTCGGCCTGTGACACGCCCTCGCCCCACGGATAGACCCAGGTGGTCCACTTGCCGTTATCGATCTTGGAGCCCTCGCAGTCGGTGAGGGCAACGACCTCGGCACCGGCTGCCAGCGCCATCTCGCAGCCATCAACGACCTCCTGCGTGTTGCCGCTGTGGCTGCAGGCAATAACGAGCGACTTCTCGCCAAGGCTCTTAGGGGCCATCAGGCAAAACTCGCGTGCCGTGTAGACCGTCGAGGTAAACGTGGTGGCCTCGCGCTTGAGCAGCTCGTTGGCCGGCATCAGGTCGATCATCGAACCGCCGCAAGCGATCCAAAAGACATTCTCAATCTTGCCCTTGCGCTCGATGATTTCCTGAACCAAATCATGTGCGTTCATGGTGATGTTCCTCCTTGTGGGGCGGCTTTGAACGACGACAGCTCGTACCTACGGTCGTTCTATGTTGTCCTATTTATAGCACGCACGACGACGCTCGTGAAGCCATTTCGCCAAACTTGTTCTATGTTGTTCTATCTGTGGATGTTAGATGTCGAACACGTAGCGCGAGCCCACGATCTTTTGGCGTCCGAGCAGCAAGGGCCGCTCGTCCGCATCGGTAAAGTACGCCTCCATATAGAAGAGCGGTTCGCCGACCGGCACCTCCAGCAGCGAGGCCGCCTGAGCATCGGCAAGCGCAATCTCCACGGTACAAGGGTCGGACTTGAGCGGCGCGCGGCCCGAACGCTCGGCAACGAGTGCAAAAATGGAATTGTCCGTGAGGTCCTTGTCGGCAAGCGTCTGCAGATAGGGATGGTCGGCCAGCACAAAGGCGTTGTTCTCGAGCATGACGGGCACGCCGTCTGCCGTGCGCACGCGCTCGACAACGATGAGCTCGCAGCCGGGTTCCACACCAAAAAACGCCGCGTCCTCGCGCGTCGCCGCAACCACCGTGCGCGACACCAGGCGTGCTCCGGCCACCATGTCATTGGCAGCGCAACCCTCGGAAAAGCTCTGAACGTCACCCTTCTGGACAATCTTGCGCTTGAGTTTGGGCGCGCACACAAACGTCCCCCTCCCCTGCTGGCGGTTGAGATACCCCGCGCGCGACAACTCCTCGATGGCGCGGCGCACGGTGACGCGCCCCACGCCATAAGACTTCGCGAGCTCCATCTCGGAAGGAATGCGCGAGCCGGATGCGTACACGCCACGCGCGATCTCGCCCTTTAGGTCGTCCATGACCTGCTGGTACAGCGGCACGGCGGATACCTCAGTGCGCTCGGTTTTATCGTCGGATGCCATCGTTATGCTCCATTCCGTGCATGCTCGGACTCAAACTCTTCAATCGCCGCCATAAACTGCTCGCCAAAGGCGTCGGCCTTTTTCTCGCCGATGCCGTTGACCTGGATAAGCTCGTCGCGCGTCTGCGGGCGTAGACGGCACAGACCGCGCAGGGCCTTGTCGGAAAAGACCATGTACGGCGCCATCTCCAGCTCGGTCGAGATCTCCTTGCGCAGGGCGCGCAGACGCTCGAACAGCTCGGCATCGTCACCCACGCGCGGGCGCTGATCCAGCTCGGCCTCCTCGCGCAGCAGATCCACCGCACGGCGGGCACGGGCCGAGGCCTTGCGCTTGGACGCGCGACGCTTAACGGTAAAGGCGAACGCCTCGTCCTCGACCTCGCCGGCACGCGGACCCAGCCCCACGACCGGGTACTGCCCCTGCGAGGTAGCCAAATAACCGCGACCGCACAGCTGGCCGATAATGTCCTTGATGCGCCCAACCGATTCGCTCGACAGCTCACCGTAGCCGCGGTCCTCGTCCAGATGCATCTGGCGAATGCGCTCGGTGTTGCCGCCGTGAAGCACGTCGGCGATGAGCGACTTGCCAAAGCGCATAGGACGCGTGGCCACATAGCGCACAGCGGCGCGGGCCATATCGGTGACGTCCTCGACCTCGAACTGCGTGAGGCAGTTGCTGCAGTTACCACAGCCCTCGACGTCGTCCGTGGCGGTGGCGCCCGCACCGGCCGCGGCCTCGTCGCCAAAGTAGCGCAGCATGTATTCGCGCAGGCAGCCGGTGGTATTGCAGTAGCCCTCCATCTGGCTGAGCAAGCGATATCGATTCTGGAGCGCCCACGCGCGCTGCTCGTCGTCGAGCGCCTCATCGGCAGCATCGCCGCGGTCGATCAAAAAGCGGCGCATGCGAAAATCGTTGCCGTTCCACAGCAGGTGGCAGCTGGCCGGATCGCCATCGCGGCCGGCGCGGCCCGCCTCCTGGTAGTAGGCCTCGATGCTCTCGGGCACGTTGTTGTGAATCACGTAGCGCACGTTGGGCTTGTCGATGCCCATACCAAAGGCGTTGGTGGCAACCATCACCTGGATGTCGTCGTCGATAAAGGCGCGCTGGCTTTGGCGGCGGGCGTCATTGCCCATGCCGGCATGGTAGCGGCCAACGCGAATGCCGCTGGGGCCCAGCGCTTCGGCAAGATCGCCTGCCAGCGCATCGACCGTCTTGCGGGTCGAGCAATACACGATGCCGCTCTCGCTCGAATGCGCGATCACGTAGTCGCGCACCCAGGCGGTCTTGGCCTTGTCGCCCATCTCTTCGCAACCAAAGTAGAGGTTCTTGCGATCGAAGCCCGTCACCACCGTCGCCGGGTTTTGCAGGCCGAGCATCTGCTGAATGTCCGCGCGTACGCGCTCGGTCGCCGTGGCGGTAAAGGCCGCCACGATAGGGCGTTGCGGCAGGGAATCGATGAACTCACGAATCTGCAGATAGGCGGGGCGGAAATCCTGGCCCCATTGGCTCACGCAGTGGGCCTCGTCAATGGCCACGAGCGGAACGCCGATGCCGCCTTCGGCCGCAGCTTCCTGCGCAAAGGCCAGAAAGCGCGGCTCGAGCAGGCGCTCGGGTGCCACATACATAAGCTGGTAACGACCCTCGCGCGCCCGCTTGAGCACGGTATTTTGCTGAGCCGGGGTAAGGCTGGAGTTGAGATAACTGGGACGCGCACCCGCCGCAAGCAGCGCGCGGGTCTGGTCCTCCATAAGCGACAGCAGCGGGCTCACCACAAAGGTGATGCCGGGCAGCATGAGCGCAGGCACCTGGTAGCAAATGGACTTGCCGGCGCCCGTGGGCATAACGCCGAGCGCATCGCGGCCGGCAAGGATCGCATCGACCATGCGATCCTGCCCCGGGCGAAACGAGGTGTAGCCAAAATAGGCGCCGAGCGTGTCGAGCGCCATCTGCTGCATGCTATCGATCATGGTTTCCTAACGTCAGAATCATCTGCCGCCGATTATACGCCGCCACGCGGACCGGTGCCCCACGGTTGCCGGCCACGGGCGGCGCAATCCGAAAGGAACGAGCGTGGATTTTTGGACACTTTCCGGATGAGCGTGGATAATCTCCCACTTTGAGGCCGTAACCGAGCCAAAAACGGGAGATTTTCCACGCTCATTCTGCAGATTGCCGCTCTGGCGGGCTTGCAGCGTCGACCGGTCCGTCGTTCGTCAGAACGGCGGAACCAGCCCTACATGACCATAACGTAGCGCGATCCCACGTAGTACTGCTTACCCATCAGGACCGGCTCGCCATTGGGACCGGTAAAGCCGGCACGCAGGTTGAGCAGCGGATCGTGCGGAGCGATGCCCAGCTCGGCGGCCTGCTCAGCATTGGCGCGAACGGCCTCGACCGTGCGGTAGCCAACCGAGACAATCGGCGTTCCGCCAACACGCTCGACCTCGGCAAAAATCGACTTGTCCTCAAGATCGGCCGTCAACAGCTCACGATATGCGTCAAAGGGCACAAAGATGTTCTCCTCAAAGATGGGCTCGCCGTCGGCCGTACGCACACGCTTGATATGCAGCAGCAGCGCATCCTTCTGCAGGCCAAAGAACTCCATCTCGTTTTGACGCGCCGGAACAATCTGGCGATCGACCACATGCGCACCGGCCTTCATGCCATTGTCGGCACACAGTGCAGTAAACGTCTGCAGCGTCGAGGCGTGAAACTGACGGTTGATGTGCGGCGTGGAGACAAAGGTGCCACGGCCCTGCTGCTTAACCAGGTAGCCATCGGAGCACAGCTCCTCGACGGCTCGGCGCACCGTAATACGGCTCACCTCGTACTGCTCGGCAAGCTCGAGCTCGGACGGGATACGCTCCTTGGGTGCATAAATACCTTTCTCGATCGCATCCTTGATTTCGTCATAAATCTGCTGGTAAAGCGGTGCATTTTTGGGTGCTGGCATATCTGATCACTCTTATCAAAATATCGAAATAACTAATACGTATATAACGTCTAGTTTTATGTTACCTCAGTTTGATAAAACGATACACCACATACAGCAAATCCTTACTTGCCGTCGTCCTGCTGCAGACTGTCCTGCTCGCTGAGGCGCGCCTGCCTGCTGGCCATGCGTGCGGGCTTGTCGGGATCGGGAACGGCCGTGGGCATGGGCTCGTCGACATGACCACCCCACCAGCCGCCCACAAAGTTGAGCGTGTGGAACACGTTGATCACGGCGCCGGGATCAATGTCGCACACCAGCTTGATAATGTCCTGGCTCTCGTAGGTCGAGACAACGGTGTTCAGCAGGTACATCTTTTCGCGGCTGTATCCGCCGACGACCTCGGCGCAGCTAATGCCGTGCTGAAAATGGTTTACGTAGGCAGTCATGACCTCGTCTGCCTTACGCGTCGTGATCTGCAGCGTCACGCGGTCGTAGCGACGATAGAAACTGTCGATGGTCTTGGTCGAAATAAACTGGAACACGATGGAATACGCCGCCTTGTCCCAGCCAAACATAAAGCCAAAGATCGCCAGGATAAAGCAGTTAAAACCAAAAATGACGCCCCAGATAGTCTTGCCCGTGTGGTTGGAGACCCACAGCGCGATAAAGTCGGTGCCGCCGGTGGATGCGCCGGACTTTAGCGCGATGGCAGCGCCCAGACCCGAGACCACGCCGCCAAAAATGATGAGCATGATCTTGTCGCCCAAAAACGGGGCGAAATGAAAGACGTTGAGGAACAGCGACGAGAGCACAACTTGCATCATCGAGAAGATGACGAAGCGCTTGCTAATGCCGCTCCAGCATAGGAGCGCCACGGGGATGTTGAGCGCGAGCATACCGAGCGAGATGTCGATGTGAACGCCACCGAGCGAGGTAACGCGATCGAGCAGGACCGCGACGCCGGTAAGACCGCTCGGAAGCAGGTCGGCGGGTTGAATGAACGCCTGGATCAGGAATGTCTGGAGAACGGCAGAAATGGTGACCGCCACGGCGGTGATGGCACGGCGGACGATGGTAAGGCGGCCGAGCACGAGCACGCGGTCCGTGAGCTGATCGATGGCGTTCGCCACGTAGGCTCCTTTCGAAGGCAGATGTAGTTGTGGGGCGTGGCCGCGATTGTAGCATGGAGCATGCGGGGGCGCTTCAATTCACCCTCTCTCGACAACCAAAGCGGGACCAGCAACCCCACGACCAAAGAGCCAAATTCTAAGTGAGTAGACTCTTCGCGACTTGCCGAGCACACTCAAAACAGCCACCTCTTTGACCTGCGGTTTTAGTAAGGCAGATGCGCTTTGTGCTTGGCCTGAGCCAAAAAGTCTACTCACTTAGTCCGAGTCGAAGCCAAACGGATCAAATCGAAGCCAAAATGAGCCAATTCACCGCAAAAGACGCGTGAATCCGCACTTCTTGCGGCGAATTGACGCTACAAAGCGGTCAGAATGTCGGTCAGGTTGTCGATGACGACGTCGGCGGCGGACTGGTCCAGGTTGACGCCCTCGTGCGGACGCAGCGCTAGGACTCGGGCGCCGGAGCGCTTGCCGGCCTCGATGCCCAAAGGCGAGTCCTCGATAACCAGGCACTCGGAAGGCTCAACCCCCAGCGCCTCCATGGCACGCAGGTAGATCTCGGGGTCGGGCTTAAACGCACTGCACTCGTGACCGCTGATGGTGTAGTCCAGCACGTCGGCGATACCAGCGATATCCACCAGCTCGTCAATCAGCTCACGATAGGACGAGCTCGCGATGGCACACTTCACGCCGCGCTTGTGCAGCTCACGCATCACCGGCTCCGTCTGCTCGTTGAGTAGCTCGGCATACGGAACGGGATGAGCGGGGCAATATCTTTTTTTATATTCCGTGAGCAATTCCTCGCGTAACGTAAGATTGCCAGGAACTAGAGCTTCCCAGATTGCCGGTTCATTAGACCCCGAAAGATCTGGAATTCTATCGTACGTAATGCCATGCTCCTCCATATACGCCACGCGGCGACGGTTGTAGAACCACTCGGTATCGACCAGCACGCCGTCCATGTCAAACAGCACTGCCTTGATCATGCGCATCTCCTCCCACCTGCCAAAAAGGGACAGGTTTATTTTGGTAGGTTTTATCTGGGGTTTTATGGCGCGACAGGCACGCCCTCCCCAGAGCAAAAAAGGGGATGGGGCGCAAACCCCATCCCCTCTCAATCAACCCGTAAGGTCTACTTACTTGTGATTAGTAGGAAAGCTTCCACATGTAGCGACGCATGGTCAGCGGGTGCTGACGGGCCTCGGCGATCTGGTTGCCGTACTCGCGCATAACGGCGAGGTGCAGCAGCGGGTTGAAGTAGGTGACGACGCTCGCGGGCACGGCGTCAGCCAGGCCATAGTCCTTGGAGTCGATCAGAGCGACCTTGGCGCCCATGCGCTCAAGGAAGGTGAGGGCGCGGGCGTCCATCGGACGGGTGGCGCCATCGGACATGAAGAAGACGTAGGGCTTACCCTCGGTGGAAACCTCGAACGGGCCGTGGAAGTACTCGCCGGTGTTGTAGGCGGCGGCGTCGATCCACTGCATCTCGGTGAACAGGAAGGCGGCGTGAGAATAAGCCATCTTCTCGGAGGCACCGGAAGCCATGAAGTAGATCATCTTGTCGTCCTTGAAGTCCTCGGCGAACTTCTTGGCGAGCTTCTTGCAGTGCTGAGCGGCGTTCTCGCAGAGCTCGAAGACGTTGGTGAGGCCGGTGATCATGTCCTCGTAGTGGTCATAGCCCTCGGTCTGCTGAAGGATCTCGAGAGCAAGAGCGATGGCGTAGCCGGGCTTCTCGCACTTGGCAGCATAGTTGGCGTGGAAGCCGTGAACGATGACATGGTCGGCGTCGACGGTCAGAGCGGAGCCAGCCTTGTTGGTGAGGGAGACGACCGGGCAGTTGTGCTTCTTGGCGGTCTTGTTGGCCTCGACGGTCTCGGGCGTGGAGCCACCGAGGGAGCAGGTGATCACGAAGGTGTGCTCGTTGACCCAGGAAGGCGTGTCGTAGTTGAACTCGTTAGCGGTGAAGATCTGAACGTTCAGCTTGTCCGTGTTGTTGGCCAGGAAGTACTTGGCGGGGTAAAGGTCGGACATGGAAGCACCGCAGCCGACGAAGGCGACGCTGTGGATCTCGTGGTTGGACAGGACGTCAGCGACGATCTGCTTAGGGAGGTTAAGGTCGATCTCGTACATCTGACACATTCCTTTCGATTTTTGCGGCGCCACTTTGCCGGACGCTCGCAGGGTTACCGTGATTTGGACCGAGTCGCCGGCCCGTTGAGAATATGTCAAAGGGACTGCCCCTTTGACACATTTAGGGATGGAAGCCTGCCTGGGGTATGGGATGCCAGGCAGGCCCCCGGGGGAAAGCGCTTGGTCGCGACTAGGCCAGGATGCCGGCCGCGGAGAGGGCGATGCCGCCCACGATGGCGATCACGAGAAGCCAACCGGTGTTGACGTTCTTCTTGATGAGCCAGTACATAAGGCCGGTGAGGCCGAGGGAGATCATCTGGGGCATCATGCCGTCCAGGATGTCCTGGATAACGACGGTGCCCTCAGCGAACTGCAGCGGGGTGGTGGCGCCGATCAGCGTAGCGATCATGCCGCCCACGGACATAAGACCCACGATGCCGCAGACATACATGAGCTTTTCCATGAGGTCGCCGCCCTGAAGCTTGCTCAGGTACTCGTGGCCGCCCTGATAGCCCATCTTGGCTGCGAACCAAGTGATCAGCACAGAGGGGACGATGGAGATGAGCATGGCCAGGATCGGGCCCATGATGGAGCCCTGCTGAGCCAGCTGAACGCCCAGGCCAAAGGCGATAACGCGGATGGTGCCCTGGAAGAGGGAGTCACCGATGCCGGAAAGCGGACCCATGAGGGAGGTCTTGACCGCGTTGATCGAATCGGGATCGAAGTTCTCGGGATCCTTGGCGTACTCCTCCTCCATGGAGGCGGCGAGACCTAGGACAAAAGCGCTCGTCTGCGGGGTGCAGTTGTAGAACGCCATGTGACGGTGGTAAGCCTCTTTCTTAGCAGCGAGCTGCTTGGGGTCGGACTCGTCCGGATAGAGGCGGTCGAGCGTAGGAACCATGCCGTAGAGGAAGCCCATGTTCATCTGACGCTCGTAGTTCCAAGAGGCCTGGATGGCCCAGGAGCGCCAGAAGAACTGGCTGACCTTCTTGTTCAGGGACACGTCCTTGGTTGCGGTTGCCATAGTGTGTTCCTCCTTAGTCTTCGTCGTCTTCGAGCGGATCGTAGTCGGAATCGACACCGGCGGCTGCATGGGAACCGTTGAACTTGAAGCCCATGAAGACGACAGCCAGGCACACACCGATCAGAGCGACCGCGATGACGGACAGGTTGAGGTAAGCGGCGAGCAGGAAGCCGATGAACAGGAACGGGGTCATACCCTTCTTGATCATCATGGTGAGCAGCAGAGCCAGACCGTAGGCGGTCATAATCTTGGTCGAAACGTTGAGACCGGTGGACAGCCACTCGGGAACCATGTTGACGATGGCCTGAACCAGGTCGGTGCCAACAAAGACGGCGAGGAAGATCGGCAGGAAGTACATGACAGCGTACAGACCGGAGCCGGCGCAGATGTGCATACGGTAGGCGGTCTTGAACTTACCGTTATCGATCGCGTTATCGGCCACATGGGTGAGGGCGGCGATGATGGAACGGAACACGATGCCGAGGAGCTGACCCAGGACGGCGACCGGGATGGCGATCGTCATGGCGGTCTCGGCGGAAGCATCGGTCAGGCACGCGAAGGCAGCTGCCACGATGCCGCCCAGGACCATATCGGGCGGAACGGCGGCGCCGACCTGCACCAGGCCCATGGATACGAGCTCGACGGCGGCACCGACGGCAAGGCCGGTGGGCACATCGCCCAGCAGCAGACCGACGAGCGTGGCGCCAACGAGGGGCTGCTCGAAGTTAAGACGGCCGAGCAGGCGGGAGTCCCACATGCAGAACACGCCGACGAGGCCGACGAGCACCGCACTGATGAACGTATTCATACCCTTCTCCTTTCAGTCAGGCAAAAGCCTGGTTGATTACAGCTTGGCGTCGATGTCGACGCTCTGATACGTAGGGGTCTGCTGGACGTAGAGCTTGATGCCCATGTCGAGCAGCTGGTTGACGTCGGCCTTCTGGGTGGCGTCGAGGAAGACGGAGCTGTCCTTGCCGCCAATCTGATCGGCACCGTCGTGGTTGGCGGTGGCGCCCAGGTTGATGGCGTCGAGCTTGTAGCCCTGGCAGAACTGCAGCATCTCGGCAGTGTTGCCAAAGACGAACATGACGCGCTCGCCGAGGGTGTTGAGCTTGTCCATCTTGGCGAGGGCACGCTCGACGGTGAAGACGTTCAGGCGCACGCCCTGGGGCTTGGCCAGCTTAAGAGCGCCCTTCTTGATGTCATCGTTGGCGGCAGCGTTGTCGACGACGATGATGCGCTCGGCCTGAACCTTGGTGGTCCAGGTAAAGACGACCTGGCCGTGCAGCAGACGGTAGTCAAGACGTGCGAGGACGATCTTGGCGGGACCGGAGCTGTGACGGGACGCCTTAGCCTTCTTGGCGGGAGCCGCGGCGGCCTCGACCGGTGCGTTGGGGTTGGTCAGGCCGGTGCGGGCCTCGTTGATGAGGGCCGCGAGCTCGGCGCCCTTGACGGGGGCGGGGCTCATAGCGAGCGTCAGTGCCAGCGGGATGTTGAAACCGCTGACAACCGTGAACTTCGTGCCGTTCTTGGAAAGCTCGACCATGCTGTTGTTGACCGAGCTGCCGAGCATATCGGTCAGCACATAGACGGTGTCGTCCGCGTTGAACGTGGCGATCATAGCGTCCACCTTATTGGTGATGGGCTCCTTGTCGTCACGAGCAAGCGACACGACGTGGACGTTCGACACGTCGCCGAGAACCATCTCGAGCGTGTCTTTGGCGCCTGCGGCCAGGCCGCCATGAGATGCGAGAATGATCTGATTCATCTTGCCTCCTCCTTTTCGTTATGGTCATTATAACGTCTTATACGTTGCGGATATTGCTAATTAGTATAAAGACCGTTCGCGGGTGAAAATCGACCGTTGACGGGTTTAACGTACTTGAAACGTTGGGGCTGGGCAGGCCGGCGCTGGCTGGATAACCCCAGGTCAGACCCTGCGCGCAATCCCCTATCGCACGAAGTACCAGGGGCTTTCCTGCACGGTGGGCTCCAGCGCAATGCCCGTGCGCTCGCGGAACAGATCCATGTCCTGCGATTTCTCCGTCCACCACGCGTTGGGCTTAAAGGTCATGCTCTCAACGACATGACCGACAAACACACTGTTGCGCAGCTTGGAGAAGTCGGTGTTCATAATCAGGATAGACGCGAGCACCAGCACAATGCCCAGAACCTTGATCGCGCCGGCGGACTCGGCATAGACACCAATGCCCACTATTACGGTGACGACCGTCTCGAAAGACATTACGACGGGAACTTTCGATGTCTCGAGCCCCATGGACAGACCCTGCATATATAAGATGTAAGCCACGGCTGTGGGGATGAGTCCAAAGCCAAGGAACAGCAGCAGCAGCTGTGGCGACATTGCCGCGGCGACATCCGGCCACGGAGCCGCGATAGCTGCCATAACCGCACCGCCAAAAACAAGGCCCCAAAACGTGACAGCCAGCGGGTGGACCGTCTTGGTTGCTATCCGGCTAAACACCGCGAGCGACGCACCGCAAAGGCCTGCAATCACGCCCGACGTGACGCCCCAAACCGAAAAATGGAAACCGGAAAGGTCGCCATTGGTCACTGCAAGTACACAGCCGCCTATGTTAAAAGCGATGGCAACGAGCTTGTTGGGGGTCACGTCCTCGCGATAAAGCACGCGGCCGAGCACGACGCCAAACACCGGCGAGGTGTAGAGCAGCACCGAGGCCGTGGACATGCCCACCTCGTGCATGCACTCGTAATAGCAGGTGTTGGCGGCGGCCAAACCGACAATACCGACAAGTGCGCAGGGAACAAGCTCTTTAGGGCTTGCCTTGAACAGGGCCAGCGGACCCTGAGCCACGGTAGACCCCTCACCCGGACGGCAGCCCATAAACATCAGGACCGGCGCCAAGATAAGCGCTCCGACCAACAAGCGAAAGGCAGCCATACTCTGGGACGTAACGCCCATGGCCGAGATGCCGTTTACAAAGATTCCGATGCTGCCCCACATAAGCGCGGCGATCAGCACCAGCACATAGCCCAGATTGCTTTTCTTCAACGCAGCCTCCTCGGTATTGTTTCCAATATGTTTCATACTACGTTATAGTCGTTATATACATTTTTCAAGGCACAAATCGGCGAACGAGGAAATGATTCCCAGGAGTGTCCCCAAGTGCCGGCACAAAAGGAACGTCCCCAAGTGCCAACCACGGCAACGCCGACGTTTTGGCAATGTCAGCGAGCGCCCGTCATTTGAGCCAAGGTGCCGTGAAATGAAAAGGCGCTGACCTTCTGGTCGCGCCTTTGAAATTGAACGGCAGATTGGCCAAATGCCGGGTGCGCAGCGTCGGCCGGTCCGCCGTTCGGTAGAACGGCGGAACCAATATCCCCTAGTAGTCCAGCTTCCACATGTAGCGGCGCGTCATGTAGTCCTTGTGGGTGACGGCAGAGAGCGCACGCATGTAGACGTTGTTGAGGATCGGGGCAAAGATCAGGTGGTTGAAGTACTCGCTCACGCTGTCCTTGATGTCGTTGAGGCCGAGCTCCTTGGCGTCGAGCTGATAGACGCGCTCGCCACCGTACTGATTGACGAAGCGGATGCCGCGCTCGTCGTTGCAGCGGCTGCGGCCGACGCTGATGAGCTGGAACAGCGAGGTGCGCTTGTCCAGGATCTCGAAGGGGCCGTGGAAGAAGTCGCAGGTGTTGATGGTGCAGGAGTCGATCTGCAGCATCTCCTGCACGTTGCAGATGCTAAAGACGTAGGCGGCACCAAAGAGCGGACCTTGAGCCATCACGTTGATGCAGGGCTTGTCGGCGTTCTGCTCGGCCCACTTGGCAGCAAGCGGACGGGTGTACTCGACGGCCTTGCGATAGATGGGGTCAACCAGGTCGAAGGCGGCCATAGCGGTCTCGTACTCGGCATAGCCCTCGGTCTGCTGCGTAAGCTCCATGGCGATCATGGTTACGACGGCGGAGTTGGTACGGCCCATGCAGGACTCGTCGACGGCCAGGCTGTCATACTGGATCTTGTAGTCGCAGACCTCGGTGAGGCCGGATTCGTCAACATAGATGGCGATGGTGCTGGCGCCGTGGTCCTTGGCGACCTGGGCGGCGACGATGGTCTCCTTGGTGCCGCGCATGGACACGACGACGGCCAGGGTGTTCTCGTTGACGTAGGCAGGCGTGGCGTGCACGAACTCGTTGCTGGTGTAGCTGGAGCTCACGACCTGCGTGGCCTCGTGCTCCATAAAGTACTGGGCAGGATAGTTGCCGCCGTTGGATCCGCCGGCGCCAATCCACACGACGCGCTTGATGCCGCCCTTGTCTGCCTTGTCAGCCAAAACCTGGGAGACGACATCCTTAACCTGTTCCTGAGTAGTCATCGTGCATCAGCCTTTCTTCTCGTTTGATGCTGTCGATGGCATACAAGTTACATACATGTTTTGGCGATGTCGATTAGTTGTATGCTATATTTGTCTTAGATATTTTGCTGATACGGTTTTCGATAACTCGTTACCAGCAGTTTTGTTGTTGTATTGGATACATGCTTGATTAGGTAAGCATACAGGTTAGATACAGGTTGATCGCATGAGCGCTTCGTCTAAAAAGAAACTGACCCAATACGAGCGTCTGGCGACCACACTTCGCGACCGCATCGCTGCCGGCATCTACGCCTGCGGAGACAAGCTGCCGTCCGAGATGGAACTCATGGACGAATCGGGTCTGTCGCGCAGCACCGTGCGCCATGCCCTTAAGGTGCTCGTTGACGAGGGCCTGGTTCGCACCGAGCGCGGGCGCGGCGCCTTTGTGGCCGACACGCCGGCGCTCCACGAGAACAACCTGGTGTTTTCGAGCTACACAGCGCAGATCCAGGGCCAGGGCATGAAGCCCACCACGCGCACGGTGGACTCGGGCTTTGCCAAGGCCGCGGGCAATGTGGTCAAGTTCTTCGATGCCGCCGCGGGCAGCAAGCTCGTCAAACTTGTCCGCCTGCGTTATCTGGACGATGCGCCACTGTGTCTGGAGACCACCTATCTACCACCGAGCTTTGCAGCACTCATCGATCGCGATATCAACGGTTCGCTCTACGCCACGCTGCGCCAAGAATTCCATCGCGCGCCGGCACAGGGACATAAGACCTTTGAGGTGTGCTATGCCTCACAAAACGAGGCGTTTTTGCTCAACGTTGAGCGCGGACAGGCCCTGATCCTGATCACCGACTACGTCTACGACACCGACGGTCGCCCGCTCCATGTCTCCAAGCGCATCCAACGGACCGACCGCGCCAAATACACCGAGCCCATCGGCTAGCGCGCCAAACCAGGCAAAATGCACCTAATATACGTTTTACCTGCGGTTTTTATAAAATCTCAAACCAGCATGGCGCAAATGCCAGCATCGCCTGGCAACGCACGCCGTCCAAGCTCAACTGTTCCTGCCCAGAATATCCAGCACCGTAAACCTAAGTGAGTAGACTTTTCGCGATCTGCCGAGCACACCCAAAACAGCCATCTCTGTGACCTGCGATTTTAGTAAGGCAGATACGCTTTGTGCTCGCCCTGCGCCAAAAAGTCTACTCACTTAGCTCGCAAGGCGTCCCGAGGTGACGATTCAGGTCAAAATAGCATACGAACGACGTGCTTCTTGCGGCGATCTGATGCCACAAGACAGCCAAAAACCTGCCAAAAAGGGACAGGTTTAGTTTGGTCGGTTTTATCTGGGGTTTTGCTGCATCCGCAGGTCAATCGCCTTGGTCATACACACCCAAAACAAAAGCCGCCGCGAAGGTATCCGCATCCTTCGCGGCGGCTTGCAACGTTTGCCCAGATAAAACCTGCCAAAATAAACCTGTCCCTAAATGGTAGGTTTGGGGAGGTCGGGGAACCAGGTTGGCTTAGGTTGGTTAGGGACGCGCTCGGCTAGGACTAGCTCCATCCAACACATGTCGTACCAGCGGCCGAACTTTTGGGCGCAGCGGCCAAAGGCGCCCACCAGGCGGTAGCCCATATGGGCATGGAAATCCTGACTGTTGTGCGTCAGATACTCGTCGTCCTTGTCGTGCGGCACGGCAATGAGCGCGCACATGTTGGTGATGCCCATCGCGATCAGGCATTGCTTGAGCGCGTCATGCAGCTTGCGGCCCAGCCCGCCGTGGCGCGCGTCGCGCGCCAGGTAGATCGATGTCTCGACCGACCAGTCGTATGCTTCGCGGCTGTTGAGCGGACTCACATAGGCATAGCCTACCGGACGCCCGTCCAGCTCCATCACCAAATACGGGTAGCGCTTGAGCGTACGCTCGATGCGCCCGGCGAACTCCTCAACGCTCGGCACCTCGTATTCGCAGGTAATCGCCGTCTGGCGCACATATGGCTCATAGATGGCAAGCAACGCCGGCGCGTCTTCGGGCGTCGCTAGGCGAATCGTTGGCTCGGACATCTCGGTCATACAACCCTTCCCCAAAAGCAAAGGCCACCCTGCGCCAAACCCAGCGCAAGGCGGCCCCTCGTCATTACATCAAGCTACAGGACAGCCGCCAGCGCGTCGATGTCCTCCTGCGTCGTGGCCCAGCTGGTGCAAAAGCGCACCACCGTGTGGGTCTCGTCGTACTTTTCCCAGTACTCGATCGAGGCATGCTCGCGAATGAGGGCCATGTCCTCGTTGGGCAGAATCACAAACTGCTGGTTTGTGGGCGTCTCCAAAAAGAACTGGTAACCGCGCTCGTGCAGCACGCGACGCAGCGCCTGAGCGGTCTCAATCGCCTGGCGACCAATCTCAAAATACAGGCCATCGGTAAAAAGAGCCTCGAACTGCACACCCGTCAGACGGCCCTTGGCAAGCAGTGCGCCATGCTGCTTAATGCGCGGAATGGGATGTGCCGGGGCGTGCATGCCGCAAAACACCACGGCCTCGCCGCAAAGCGCGCCGCACTTGGTGCCGCCAATGTAGAACACGTCACACAGCTGCGCCAGCTCGGGCAGGGTAATGTCGCACTCATCGGCCGCCAGCGCATAGGCCAGGCGGGCGCCATCCACAAACAGCGGAATCTCGCGCTTCTGGCACACCGCATGAATCGCCGCGAGCTCGGCCTTGGAGTACAGCGTGCCGTACTCGGTCGATAGGCTCACGTACACGGCACCCGGAAACACCGTATGTTCGTAGCTCTCGTTTTCGTAGAACACCTGGATATAGTTCTCGAGGTCCTCGGCGTGCATCTTGCCCTCGTAGCCGGGGATGGTGAGCACCTTGTGGCCGCCAAACTCGATGGCACCCGCCTCGTGACAGGCGACGTGGCCAGTCTCGGCAGCAACGACGCCCTCGTAGGGCGCGAGCAGCATGTCGATCACCGTCGCGTTGGCCTGCGTGCCGCCTACCAGGAAAAATACGTCGGCATCGGGCGCCTGGCAGGCCTCACGGATAAGCTGCTTGGCACGCTCGGTGTGTGCATCGGTGCCGTAGCCGGGCTGCGGCTCCATATTAGTGTCGACGAGCGCCTGCAGCACTGCCGGATGTGCGCCGTGGGAATAGTCATTGTTAAACGCGAGCATGGTAATCCTCTCTAGCCGGGCACGAGCCCGATGATTCAGATGGGGCTATTGTACGCCGCTCGGATAAGCAATGCGCGCTGCAAGGCACTCGAGCGCCAGCACCAGGGCAAAGCCGCAGCTCACGTCACTCAAAAAGTGCGCACCGATCACGATACGACCAAAGGCGACGAACGCCGCAACCACAGCGGCGACCCAAAAGACCACGCGGCGGCGCGACGGCTTTTCCTTAAAGGCCGCCGCGGGAAGCCCGGCGAGCATAAGGCCGATCGCCGCGTGTGCCGTATGTCCGCTCGCAAACGACTTAAAGCCGTCCTTGATCACGCCGGCGGCGATATAGGCCCACTTGTCGGGGTTGCCGATCACCCACCACGGCTGAAAATCGAGTCCCTGCGTCACCTCGATCACGCGCATGCGCGGACGCGACCACAGCGGCTTGACGATCACGTTGAGGATAATGGCCTGGGCGACCCACACAGCGAGCACCATCAACGCCCAGCGCGTGAGCTCTTTGGGCTCGGTGTCGCGGGTGAGGCGATAGACAACAAGGTTGGCGACGATGACCAGCACAAACGTCAGTACCAGCTGAACCGCGATGAGTTTGCCGCCAACCTTCAGAGACGAAACGATCTCATAGCCGGCCAGGCCAATGTTGACGAGGATGCCGAGCACGGCGAGCCATTTACTCCCCCTGGAGTCGGGGCGCACCGCGCGCACAAGCATAACGCCCGCGATACTCGCCGTCAGCTCGAACGGCAGCTCGCCAGCAGCCTCGATAAAGCGGCCGTACATGCTGCCGATGTTGAACAGCACGCTCGAGATCTGATAATCGAAAAAGCTGCCCACGCCCAGGCAAAGGCACAGGACAACCGCAATGGCAGCGGCGTCTTTCTTGTAGATGTACCCGAACATAGCTTCCTTTCGATGGGGCGAGGTTTTCAACCTGCAACGTGGCGGGGCAAAGATACCTTTGTCCCGCCACGCCACTTACCTGCTATTCGTCGTCGCTGGCGCCCAGCTGCTGCAGCAGCATGAGTGCGGCCGCCACGGGGCCGGCGCCGTCGTTGGCGTCGAGACCGCGGCCCAGGCCGCTGCCCGCGCCGGCGCCCGCCTTGTAGGGCACCGACAGCTTGCGGCTCTTGGGGAAGTTCACCGCGCCATAGCGGGTCTTAAGCTCAAAGGCCACCTTCTTGGGCACGTCGACGCCCAAAAACGTGATGCGACCGCCGCTGAGCGTGACGCTCTCGAGCCCCAGGCGCTCGCCGCGAATGCGGATGCGCGCGCGATTGAACAGGTTGAGTCCCGCCAGCGGCAGCTCGCCATGCGCGGCCTCGGTCTCTTCCTGCACCTCATCGATGCTCTCCAGGTCCTCGGCCGCCGCGAGCTTACGGTACACGAGCACGCGCTGATCCACCGCCGGTAGGTACTCCTCGGACAAGAAGTAATCGGCCGGCAGGTTAATGCCCACGCTCGCCGCCTCCACGCCGGCATCGTCATCGCCGCGCGCCTCGGCCACTGCCTGGCCCAGCATCTGCGTAAACAGGTCAAAGCCCACGCTCGACAGGTTGCCGTGCTGCTCGGCGCCCATAAGCGAGCCGGCGCCGCGAATCTCCAGGTCGCGCATGGCGATGCGCATGCCGCTGCCCAGGTCCTGGAACTCGGAAAGTGCGGTCAGGCGCGCCGTGGCCTCCTCGGTGAGCGGCAGCTCGCCCGGGAACATAAAGTACGCGTAGGCCTGCGTGGCAGAGCGACCCACGCGGCCCTTGAGCTGGTAGAGCTGCGCCAGGCCCAGACGCTGCGAATCCTCGATGATCAGTGTGTTGGCGCACGCGTTGTCGATGCCGCTCTCCACGATGGTCGTGGCGATGAGCACGTCGATCTTTTTGGTCGCGAACTCAATCATCACGTCCTCGACCTCGCGCGGGCTCATCTTGCCGTGCGCCACGCCCACGCGCGCCTCGGGTGCGGCCTCGTGCACGCGCGCCACGGCATCGTCGATGGTCTTGACGCGGTTGGATACGTAGTACACTTGGCCGCCGCGACCCACCTCCAGGCGAATCGCCGCGCTCACCACGTCGGGGTCGTACTCCCCCACGTGCACGATCACGGGACGGCGCCCGGTCGGCGGCGTGGTGATAAGGCTCATGTCGCGCACGCCGCTCGTCGCCATCTGCATGGTTCGCGGAATAGGCGTTGCCGAAAGCGTGAGCACGTCGATCTGCTCGCGCAGGTTCTTGAGCTGCTCCTTGTGCTGCACGCCAAAGCGCTGCTCCTCGTCGATGATCACCAGGCCCAGGTTCTTGGGGTTCACATCGGCCGAAAGCAGACGGTGCGTACCGATGAGCACATCGATCGTGCCCTCGGCAAACGCCTTGAGCGCGCGCTTTTGCTGCGCCGGCGTGCGGAAGCGGCTGAGCACCTCGACCTCCAGGCCAAACGGGGCAAAACGCTCAAAGAACGTCTCGTAGTGCTGCTGGGCCAGAATGGTCGTGGGGCAGAGCACCATGACCTGACGGCCGGAGTCCACACACTTAAACGCCGCACGCAGGGCGACCTCGGTCTTGCCGAAACCCACGTCGCCGCACAGCAGGCGGTCCATGGGCTTGGGCGCCTCCATGTCGGCCTTGATGTCGGCGATAGCCTCCAGCTGGTCGCGCGTCTCGTCGTAGGGGAAGCTCTCCTCCATCTCGATCTGTTCGGGCGTATCGGGCGGACAGGCGATACCGGTAATCGACGAGCGGCGCGTATACAGGTCGACCAGGTCAAACGCCAGCTTTTTGGCGTTCTTGCGCGCTTTGTTGGTGGCACGCGTCCAGTCGGCGGTGTTGAGCCTGGTCAGGCGCGGCTTGTCGCCGTCGGGGCCAACATAGCGCGTGATGCGGTCGACCTGCTCCAGCGGCACGTAGAGCTTGTCGCCATCGGCATATTCCAGCAAAAAGTAGTCGCGCTCCTTGCCGCTCACTTCCTGGCGCGCAATCTCGCTAAAGAGCGCGATACCATGCGTTGCGTGTACCACGTAGTCGCCCGGCTTAAAGGGGAAGGTGATCTGCGTAATGTCAACCTTGCGGCGGCTGCGGGCGCGATTGGCGTCCATGCGGGCGTTGAGGTCGGCGATCGAGAACACGGCCAGGTTGGCATCGGGCACCACCACGCCCTGCGGCAGGGCGGCATCGACAAAGGTCACGCGTCCGCGCGAGATGGTGGGCACGGCGGCACCGGCGGCAGCCTGGGCGGCACCCGCCTCGAGCGAGCGGGCGTTGAGCGCGTCGGCCTTGCGCTCGCGAATGGAAGCATGGGCCTCCTGGCGTGCGGCACGGTCGGCGGAATCCGCTGCTGCCACGCGCACGCGGTCGCCGATAGCGCCGGCATTTTCGGGGGCGGCCGTCAGCGACTCCTCAAAGGTAACGCCCTCGTCGCCAAAGGTGAGCTCCATCGACTCGCGCGCACCGCGGTCGGGGATGGCAAACACGCAGGCATAGCGCTTGCCCACGACCTCCTGGATGCGCGTCATAAAACGGTTGTCCGAGCCTGCGATGGCAGGCTGCTCAATCTTGAGCTCGGCCGTCACCGCACCGCCGGCACGGATGAGGCTCACATAGTTCAGGCGTTGCTGGGAGCCAAAGTCGAGTTGCTGGGCACGCACGTACAGGCCATCCAGACGGTCGACCCCCGCCTCGCCGGCACGCGCCTCGATATCCTCGTAGGCGCGCAGGCAATCGTCGAACAGCGAGCGCGGCTCGGACAGCACCACGAGCGCCTTGCCGCTCACATGCGACAGCGGGCTCACGGTCTGGCCGTACATCACCGGCAAAAAGCGGTCGAGCTCAGGCGTGACGATGCGCGCATCCACCATCTCGAGCAGCGCCGCCAACTTGCTGTCGTCCTGGCTGGCGCGGTAGAGCGCCACATGCATGTTGTGGACGGCCTCGTCGGTGAGCGCCAACTCGCGGCACGGGAAGATCTCGATGCTGTCCTCATTGCCGATGGTCTGCCCCGTGGAGCTCACCATACGACGGATGCGATCGATCTCGTCGCCAAAAAACTCAATGCGTACGGGTGCCTTCTCCTGCGCGGGGAACACCTCGACGGTATCGCCGTGCACGCGGAACAGGCCGGGCGCGTCGGCGGCCCCGGCATTGGTGTAGCCCATGCCCACCAGGCGCTGCGGAACCTCGTCAAAGGGAATTTCCTCGCCCACCGCAAAGGTGGTGGACTCCCAGTAGCGGCTCTCGACCGGCGGCACACAGCGCAGCAACGCACGGGCCGAGGCAACCATGATGCAGTTGTCCCCGCGCACGATGCGCCCCAGAGCCTCGCAGCGCTGCGCCACCACGGCGTCGTCGGGCGCCTGTTCGCGCCACGGATAGTCCTTGCGCTCGGGAAAGCGGCACACGTGTGCCAGGCCCACGTAGGCGGCAAGGCTACGCGCGGCGCGATCAGCCGCATCCTCGCCACTCACGATATAGACCGTCGGGCGCGGACGACGCGCAAACTGGGCGGCCGCCATAAGCGTGCGGCCCGACTGCGACACAGCCAGCGTCACGTCCTCGCCAGCATCGAGTCCGGCCTCGACGGTCTGCAGCGCCTCGGCAGTGTAGAGCTGCGCGGCTATACGGTGAATGAGCATGCTGTTCCTCCGGCATTGCAACGCTAAAAGCCCGCCGGGGCAAGCTCGGCGGGTATGCGGCGGATTTCATTGCCTGTCATGGTAGCGCATGAGATGGACACGCCAGCGCACGCCAAACAGCTACCCCAAAACGCGCATGCCTGAACGCCCTCGGCACAAAACAGCCTGATCGGACAGCACCAATTACCAGCTTCTACCTGTATTACTTTGCAATTATGGCAATTCCTACTTTACAGTTGTGGTAACTTCTAGTTAGTAATTATGGTTTTTTTGCCTTGCCGATGTGGCAAATCCCAAAGACCTGCCACGCAACCCGGCAGATACCGACAAACTCGGTACGAGACTTTCGAACCAAAAGCATGCCTACGAGCATGCGATGCTAGACACGAAGGGCGTTAAAAATGATTGAGCGAACCATGGCCCAGAAGCTACGCGACATGTCAGAATGGTTTCCCGTCGTCTCGCTTACGGGGCCACGCCAAAGCGGCAAGTCAACTCTCATCAAGGCCGTTTTTCCTGAATATGAATATCTCAACCTCGAGAACCCGGAAGTCCGTCGCGCCGCACTCGATGACCCCGTCGGCTTTATCAGCAGGCGCCCCGATCATCTGATCATCGACGAGGCCCAATATGCACCGGAGCTGTTCAGCATGATTCAGGTCGCCTCCGACGAACGCGGAAAGACCGGCCAGTATGTATTGTCCGGCTCGCAAAACTTTTTGCTCATGCACAACATCCAGCAATCGCTTGCCGGGCGCGTCGGCATGCTCAAGCTCTTACCTCTCTCCTACCAGGAGCTCAGCGATACGCAAATCTCGCTTGACACCTACCTGATTCGCGGGGGATACCCGCGCATATATGATGCGGGCATCCCCATCGACATGTTCTACCAAAATTACCTTATGACCTATGTGGAACGCGACGCGGGCGGCCTTCTCGACGTGCGCAACCTGAGCTCCTTTAGAAAAATGATCGGGCTGTGCGCGGCTTGCGTGGGAGGACTGCTCAACCTATCAAGACTCGCCGCTGATGTGGGAGTCGCCACGGCGACGATCGGCTCGTGGCTTTCGATCCTGCAGTCAAGCTATTTGGTGTTCCTACTTCAGCCATATGCTGGAAACATGCGCAAGCGGCTTACCAAAGCGCCAAAACTGTACTTCTACGACACGGGGCTACTTTGCCATCTGCTTGGAATTCACGACGAGCGCAGCCTCATGAACCACCCCCTAAGCGGGGAAATATTCGAAAACCTCGTTGTCTCAGAACGCCAGAAGGCATATCTCAACAGAGGCATCGAGCCCACGCTTGTCTTTTATCGCGACGACAGCAAACGAGAGATCGACCTTATCGATCTAACAGAGCCGGCTCGCCCACAGGCATTCGAAATCAAATCGGGCGCTACCTATCGCGACACATTTGCTCGATACCTACGCTCTGTTGGTTCCGAACTTGGCATTCCCGCAAAGGACCGAGCCGTCGTATATCACGGCTCCGAGCGCTACGATACCGAGGGCGCATCGGTTGTGCCGGCAGAAGAGTTCTTGCTTCGGGAGTCGTAGCGAGCGCCGCGGGCACCGGCCGCGCCTCGATTTGTGCCGCCCGGAGATACGCAAAAGTGGTGACGCCCCACCCTTGTAACCTAGCCCACCCGTACGCTGGGACACAAATCCGCCAGCGGACACTCGTCGCACTTGGGCTTACGGGCATCGCAAATCTCGCGACCGAAGGTGATCCACTGGTGATTGACCGACTCCCAATACTCATGCGGCAAAATCTTGAGCAGATCTTGCTCGGTCTTGAGCGGCTCCTTGGCATGCGTCTTGGGGCTCAGCATCAGGCGGTGCGCGATGCGGTTGACGTGCGTATCCACCGCGATGCCTTCCACGATGCCAAACCCAACGTTGAGTACGATGTTCGCCGTCTTGCGCCCCACGCCCGGCAGCTTTACAAGCTCCTTCATGTCGGCCGGCACCTCGCCGCCGTAGTCGGCAACAATCATCTGCGCGGCCTCCACAGCATGCTTGGCCTTACTCTTATAAAAGCCGAGTGACTTAATGGTGTCCGCCACGTCGGTCACACTTGCCCCCGCCATGGCCTCGGGCGTGGGCCACTGGGCAAACAGCTGGGGCGTCACCTTGTTGACCTGCGCGTCGGTCGTCTGAGCCGAGAGCAGTACCGCGATGAGCAGCCTAAAGGGATTCTCGTGGTCCAAGAAACACTCGACCGGTCCATAGCGGCGGTTGAGGCGCTCGCACACCTCAACGGCGCGTTCGCGTTTGGCGGCATTGGTCTCGCGTGGCATAACGACTCCTCGGCTCAGCGGCACAACAAAACTACGGGCACGATTGTCCCACGTATGGAGTCGTTACGCCTCCAAAAATGCGCCGGTCTGACGGCTCCACAGGCTCGCGTATTCGCCGCCCGCCTCGACGAGCCGCGCATGCGTACCATCCTCGACGATCTCGCCATCCGCCAGCACCACGATGCGGTCGAGCGAGGCCACGGTGGACAGGCGATGCGCCACCACAATGGAGGTGCGGCCGTGCATCAGGTTCTCGAGCGCCTCCTGCACCAGCGCCTCGGACTCGCTATCGAGGGCAGACGTCGCCTCGTCGAGCACCAGAATCGGTGCGTCGGTGAGGATGGCACGGGCGATGGCCACACGCTGGCGCTGGCCGCCCGAAAGCTTGACGCCGCGCTCGCCCACCATGGTGTCGAAGCCACGGGGCAGGCGGTCGATGAACTCCAGGGCATTGGCCAGGCGTGCGGCCTCGCGGATCTGCTCGTCAGTGGCGCCCGCGCGGCCGTAGGCGATATTCTCGCGAATGGAGCGGTGGAACAGCAGCGCCTCCTGCGGCACGTAGGCAACCTGGCGGCGCAGGCTCTGCTGCGTGCAGCGCGAAACGTCCTGACCGTCCACGAGCACGCGGCCGCCCTGCACGTCGTCCAGGCGCAGCAACAGCTTGGTGAGCGTCGTCTTGCCCGAGCCCGATTTGCCCACCAGGCCCACGCGCTGGCCCGCCGCCACATGGAGCGTCAGGTCGTCGAACACGCTCTCGCCCGCCGCGGCGTCACGGTATGCAAAGCTCAGGTGCTCAAAATCAATCGCGCCCTCGCCCACCTTGAGCTCGGGGGCGTTCTCGTCGTCTGCCACCAGACGCGGCTCGTCCAGCACACGCGTCATCTCGGCCGCATCACCGAGCGCGCGGTTGATGCGCTGCATCATGGAGCTCACGTAGTTCAGACGCATAGTGAGGTTGTACGTATAGGTAAAGATCATGACGAGCGCGCCGGCCGAGATGCCAAACCACGCGTTACCGCCCGCCACAAACACGCTCACCACCGCCATGGTGATGACGATGAGGCCCGAAGTCGTAAAGTTGCGCTGCATCATGGCGTGCATCGAGACCGTCTCGGCATCGCATGCGGCGCGGTCGGCGGTGTCGAACAGGTCGCGCTCAAAGTCCTCGCGCCCGCAGGTCTTGACGGCCAGGATGTTCGTGACCGCGTCGGACAGCACGCCCGAGAGCTTGTTCTGAGCGGCGGACGTCGCAGCCGAAAGCGGCATGATGCGCTTGTACATAAGCCAGACAAACGCGATGTAGACGACCATGATGCCCACCAGGATCACGGTAAACGCGGGCACCACCGGGGCGAGCGCCGCCACCGTGCAGATGACCGAGGTGATGGTGGGAATGAGCGAGTACGCCGTCACGTCCACCAGCCCCGTATAGCCGCTCATAAAACGGCTCGTCTGGCTGACGAGCGATCCGCCAAAGCGACTGGTGTGAAATGTCATAGATTGGTTGGAGAGCGTATCAAAGCACAGGCGCGCCAGGTGATAGTTGCCCGCGATCTCGAGCTTGTAGACGGTGTAGTCCTGCAGCTTGGAGAGAATCTGGCCCACCAGGTTAACAAGCACGAGCGCCAAAATGTAAGGGCCAAAGACCTCAAACACCTGGTCGCCCGCCACGGGGCCGGCCTGGACGCGGTCGACGATGAGGGCCATCACGTAGGTGTTGGCAAACGTGAGCAAAAAGATGTAGCCCGCCGACGAGAACACCGAGAGAAAGACGATCAACGGCTGCGTGCGCGTGACGTCCCAAAAACGCTGCAGCGTGCGGCGCACGGTGGAACGCTTGAGCGGACTGGTGCTTCTCTGAGACATGGGCTTCCTTTCGCGTCTGATAGGGCGAAAGGCCATTGTTGCACATTAAAGTGCGCTTTAGGCAAGTGCAATGCGAAAAGCGCCCGCGCCCCGCGTTTACGCCGGCGCGCCGCCGTCCGTTGCGGCTAGTCCTCGTCTTCCTGGCCCGCAAGTAACCCTGCGGACTCCAAGCCCAAAATCTCGTCGGCCTCCCGCGCGTCTTCCAGCGCGTCGATATCCTTGAGCTTGCGCTCCATGACGTTGGTACGCGTGGTGATGATGCCCTCGACCGTCTTTCCCGCGGTCTCGATCTGCTGCTGGGCGCGACGCAGCGCCGCCTGATAGCGCGGTAGCTCGGCCTTGACGGCGGAAAGCACGCGTAGCACGTCGTCGGTGCGCTTTTGCAGCTTAAACGTCTGGTAGCTCATCTGCAGGCTGTTGAGGATGGCCGCCATGGTGCTGGGGCCGGCAACGTTGACGTGATAGTCGCGGCCCAGGGTCTCGATAAGCCCAGGGCGCGTGACGACCTCGGCGTACAGGCCCTCAAACGGAACGAACAGGATGCCAAAGTGGGTGGTCGCGGGCACGCTCAGGTACTTTTCGCAGATGTCCTTGGCCTCGCGCTTCACCATGGTGTCGAGCGTCTTGCGCGCGGCGGCGACGGCCTCCGCGTCGCCCGACTCCTGGGCGTCGAGCAGATGCTCATACGCATCGCCCGGGAATTTGGAGTCGATTGGCAGCAGCACGGGGTCTCCCTCGTCTACCGGCAGCTTGACGGCAAACTCAACGCGCTCCGAGGCGCCGGGCTTGGTGGCGACGTTTTCCAGATACTGGTCGGGCGTAAGGATGTCCGCCAGGATCGCGCCCAGCTGCACCTCGCCCAAAATGCCGCGCGCCTTGACGTTACCCAGCACGCGCTTAAGGTCGCCCACGCCAGTGGCGATAGATTGCATGTCGCCCAGGCCCTTGTACACGGCCTCGAGCTGGTCGCTTACCTGCTTAAACGATGCAGACAGGCGGTCGTTGAGCGTGCGGGAGAGCTTCTCGTCCACCGTTGCGCGCATCTGATCGAGCTGCACGCTGTTGTCCTTGCGGATGGCGCCCAGTTGGGCATCGACCGTCTCGCGCACCTTGTCCAAGCGGTGCTCGATGCCTTCGCGGTTGACACCGAGCTGCTGGACCGTCTCGCGGCGCAAGTCGTCCATGCGGTCGCCAGCCTGCGAGAACTCGCGCGCGATGGTCAGGTAACGCTGCTGCTCTACAGCGGCATCGGTCATCTGCTGCTGCGCAATGGCGTTTGCCGTACGGCGGGTTTCGGCCAGCGCGACGTTGAGGGCATCGAGCGTGCTGTTGGCCTGCTCGAGCGCCGCGAGCGTCTCCGCGTCGTTGCCGCCACGCTCCCGCAGCTCGGCACGAAGGCCTTTAAGCTGCAGGGCGCAAACCACAGCAACTCCCACTGCCACCAAGGCAATCACAACAAGCGCAATATCAATAGCAGACATAGACTTCCGCCCAACAAACCCAATCGATATCAATCAAAACCGAGACCAATCTTACCCCGCCACACGCACCGGGCGCCCGGCCCCTTCTTGGGTGCTTCTCTCCTCCGCATATTCCATAATGCGACGCGCTGTCTTCCTGCTCACCTTCGAGTCATCACCGGCTAAGTATGCGTACACGTTTCCCTTATTCAGATTCAAATCGCGGCAGAGACCGTAGCGCGTTACACCCGATTCCTCCAATGCTTTAAGTGTTCTCTTTCTCATCAGGGCGTTCACCCTTCTGTCGGCCGCTGGCTTTTCTTTCACCCCTCTATACGCACGCCAAACGTTGGCGTAACGATTGGGGAGCATATCCTCGGAGCATAGAGATGCCAGGCTACTCGCTTGGCCATACAGAGACAAAACACCTCGATAGCCCTCTTCCATCCACGAGCCCTCGGATAAACCCAGAACGTATTCGGCCTTACCCTGCGCCAAAGCGAGCAAAAACAGAGGCTCCGCCACACGCGGCTCAACCGTTGTTGCCTGCTTTACAAGCTTCCTAAAACTCAGCGACTGCTGTCCGGACAGCTCTCGGCAATAGCCTTTCAAAAATCCCTCAAAAGTCAGATTCAACCGAGCACCTCCTTTTTGTATTGCCTGTATGCGCAGACCATCTCTTGATAACTCCGCTCCGAAGGCGACGACGCCAGCGCCTCTCCATCGTCGAATATAAGCCGCTCGAGCAGATCCCAATCAAGTCGGTCGATAAATGTTCGACTATGGAGGTCGATGATGTCGTTCGGACGATAGGCATAGAGCTTCATCACCGCCAGATCCTCCAAAGATGGCGTAAAGTACCTGATAAAATGCGCCCCAATCTCCAATGGGATCAGGCGATCTTCGTAATTGAATGGCATCTGGTTGCAATATGCCACTGCCATACCATTCACCTCGGGGTATCGAGCTATGATCTCGCGGAGGCACCTGTCTGCCTCAAACACATCAATGTCATGTGTAACTGCCCGATTCGTCACGTCGTTTAGCATGAAGGCGCTTCCTCCCACCAATACAACGCTCGGCCTATCGTCTCTTGGACCTATTTCCAGCTCCGCCTCTTCGTCAATATCCAAAAGAGTCTGCTCTAAATCCTGCTTATACATAGCAAATCCTAATATTATTCATCTTCAATAATACTATTCAGTCGCACGACAGGACCCACAGGATGCAAGGATTCCACTCGTGGTGATAATCCCTACACCCTAGAAGTCCTAATGCGACAAACGCTAGCTCTCCCAGCCGGCGCGGATGGTTGTTATGACGTCACCTAGGCGCTGACCCAGGGCCGCTAGATGCTGGAGCACCTCGTTGGGCGATGCGCCGTTGAGAATGCACGTGAGGGCATACGACACCAAAAAGATGGCCGCAAGCCCCAGCGGGATGAGCACGATCATCGCCAATGTGCGCAGGCGCTGGCCCAAACGGCGGCGGCGCGCACGGCGTTTATCGAACGCGAGCTCCTGGGCATATGAATCTTGCTGTACGGAATAGGCCTCTGGGGTCGCCTCACCCGCAGGCGAAATCGCGGGCGCAACGTTTTGTGCAGGAGGTTGGATGGCCGCCCCTTGCATTTGCATCTCCATAAGCCGTTGCTGCTGGCGCAACATGCGCTCGGCTTGTTGCTGCGGGGTCTCAAGAAACAGATCCATGCTGGCCTCCAAAATCTGAGCATTCGACGCTTGCGCCCAGCATCCCGCACCGTCAATGCCACGGCAACGCAATCCGTAGCAATAGCCGCAAAGTTTCTTGTTGACAAAAGCTGTCGAAAACCTCAACAACTCCCCTACCAGCACTTTCTCTGAGCTTTTTTCGCCAACAATCTTTTGGCCTTCCACCCTTACGCCAACTGACCAAAATCTAACCAAAAGCTTGACGAAAATTGTGGGGACAGGGACCCCACACAAAAACGTGCCGCCCCAAAAGGGGCGGCACACAAACTTCTAATCAGCTTTTCAGTAACGAGCACGCGACGACCCGAAGCCGGAGCGCAGGGCGGGAGGCCGGATCGCCTTCCCTCAACGCGACCCTGCGGAGCCGTGAGCGGGGAGGGAAGGCGATCC
>CAUGJE010000009.1 GCA_959599915.1 uncultured Collinsella sp.
AACAAATCCAAGTTAGACCATTTCAAATGGTTCGATGTCTGCCCGGATGCGACACAGCTTGTGTGTCCATCCTCGCAGTATCCGGTTCTCAAGGTGCACGCCTGCGCGGCTGATCCGGTCCGACCGGGCCGCGCGGCAAGGAGATATATTGCCAGACCGCGAAGCCCTGTGGGACGTCAATTCCACTCTTCACAAGTCCTACACAACATATTGCTTTCTATAGGTAATAGAAAGACTGGTGCGGATCTTCCGCACGTATCAGATGATGACCCTTTGGTTCAGGAATATATAGAGATCGGTCACCTGTAAGTGTTTATCTACCCGCGCTTTTAGCAATGTAAACCAGCGCTTTCAATAAAAAGAGGGAGCGCCACGCACAACGCGACACTCCCCTAGCGATTCAAGAGAATCTATTAGGCCTCGAGAGCCTTCTTGGCGATGGTAGCCAGCTCGTTGAAGGACTCGATGTCCTCGTAAGCCATCTGAGCCAGGACCTTGCGGTCGAGCTCGATGCCGGCAACCTTCAGGCCGTGCATGAACTGAGAGTAAGAGATGTCGTTCAGGCGAGCAGCAGCGTTGATACGAGTGATCCAGAGAGAACGGATCTCGCGCTTCTTGTTGCGGCGATCACGATACTGATACTGCAGGGAGTGCTGGACCTGCTCTTTAGCATGCTTGTAAGTACGCGAAGCGGCACCGTAGTAACCCTTCGCACGGTGCATAACGGTACGGCGCTTCTTCTTGGCGGCAACAGCGCGCTTAATACGTGCCATGTTCTATCAACTCCTAGACGGTAAAACGAAAAACGGGAAAGCGAACTTAGGCGAGACGCGACTTGATGACCTTGCGGTCGGCAGCGGCGATCTCGGTCTCCTGACGGAAGCCACGCTTACGCTTGGTGGACTTCTTGCTCAGGATGTGGCTCTTGAAAGCCTTGGCGCGCATAAGCTTGCCGGTACCAGTCTTGCGGAAACGCTTCTTGGTGCCGCTGTGGGACTTCATCTTAGGCATGAAATACTCCTTAATCGGTTACAGAACACTAGTTACTTGGTATCGCTTGCCGCTTTATCCTCATCGAAGGCGCCCTTAATCGGGGCGAGCAGCATAAGCATGTTACGGCCTTCCATCTTAGGCTTGGACTCGACCGTAGCGTAAGGCTTGAGATCCTCGGCGAGACGCTCGAGAACGTTAAGACCCTGCTCCGGGTGAGCCATCTCACGGCCGCGGAACATGATGGTGATCTTAACGCGTGCGCCCTTCTTGAGGAAACGCAGAACGTGGCCCTTCTTGGTCTCGTAGTCGCCAACGTCAATCTTGGGTCGGAACTTCATTTCCTTGACCTCGACCTTGGACTGGTTCTTACGAGCGGCCTTAGCCTTCATGGCCTGCTGGTACTTGAACTTACCGTAGTCCATGACCTTGCAGACCGGCGGCTCCGCGTTGGGAGCGATCTCGACCAGGTCGAGACCCTGATCGTCAGCGACGCGCTGGGCATCGCGGATGGCGAACAGGCCGAGCTGAGAGCCATCGACGCCAATCAAACGGCACGAAGATGCAGTGATCTCGTCGTTGATGCGGGTGTCATCAGACTTAGCTATTTTCCCTACCTCCATTCATAAAAAAATAACCCGGCGCTTCTTTGCAACCAGGTCGTACACATAGACATCCTCGAAATGAGGAAGGGAATCTAAGTTGTATGACCAGTCAGCTGCTCATTGGCGCCAAAAGGTGGGAACCCTCGGGTTCCTCTTTAGGGCATTGCGGGAACAACGCCTTGCGAATAATAACACGTACCGCGCGTTATCACATTACGTACACGAAAAAGGGGGCCTTGACCCCCCCCCTCGAACGCTCACTTGCATGTATGGTGCCCGAGGCGAGACTCGAACTCGCACGTTGTTGCCAACGGTGGATTTTGAGTCCACTGCGTCTGCCAATTCCGCCACTCGGGCACGTAATGCGTGAGTTAGTTTATCACAGCTTTCTATCGATTAGTCCGAAAATGGAACTTCGAGCATTTCGACAAGTTCGACCGTGCGGAGCATCTCGCGCCGACGGCATCCGCGGCCGTCGACCGAGGCCTCGCCCATCTGGTTATCGTAGGGGTCCTCGCGCATACCGTCGAAGACGGGTTCAAACCCTGCCTGGAACCGGGAATTTGCCACCATGCGCCACGGATCGAGGTTACCAAAGTAGTGGCGGCGGCGCCATTCCTCCCCCATCCTACGCGCCGAGGAACCAAATGAGACATCGGCGTTGAGCCAACCGGTCTGCGGCGTATAGAACTCTGCCCAGTCGTGCGACCCCACCGAATCGGGCGCAACGTACAGGCCGCTCTGCCAACGGGCAGGCACGCCCGCGATACGGCACATGGTGATAAACGTGAGCGCCATAACGCCGCAATCGCCGCGGAGCGAATGCGCGCAGTCATCGGCAATAGATCCCAAAAGCAAGTACGGCGGCTGATAGCGATAGTCGATATGCTGCGTCAGGTAATCATAGATAGCGCGGGCGCGATCGAGCGGATCCTCGAGTCCGTCAACAACACCGGCCGTCAGCTGCAGCAGATACGGCGTGAATGCAATGTGCGGACGGTCCTCGGAAATATCCTCGGGCAGCGGCGCGTCCATACGCGGATGAACCGGAAGTGTGCCACCGTAGACATCACAATAAGCAGCATCGATGTGATAGCGATAGGTCACCGAGAATGAGCGCTCACTCGAAGAAGACCACGAGACGGTACGCGCCGAAGCGTTCGCGGGAGCAACAGCACCCTCCGGCGTCATGTCGAGAATCTCGACCCGAGACTGCTGGCGGCAGGTGGCGGCAACGGGAAGCCAAGCGCGAACGGTCTCCCCCTCTAGAGCGCCGGGGACAGACACAGACGCTTTAAGCGTAATGACGCGAGCCAATCCGTTTTGCGACTCCATCTCCTTGAGCATCTCGTTGCGCAGTGCAATTCCGTCCGTAGGATCGGGACGCATGTCGGGGACCTCTTTGGGATATACGCGAAGCGAATCGAGGAAGTTGTCGAGAACGAACAGCTCGCCATCGATAAAGCGCCAGTCAATACGCTTACGGTCAATCAGGTCGTCAAACTGCTCCTCGGTAAACTCAGGCCACTCCTCGCGAATCATCGCAATAGCTCGATCGCGCGACACCGAAAAATGAAGCGGCGTCTCAAGCATGCGATACCGCTCGGCACGAACACAAGCAGCCAGCGAAGGCTCAGGGTTCTGCTCCAAAAGACGATCGCAGGCAGCAACAGCCTGCGTCAAATACCCGGCATCCTTAAGACGGAGAATCTCAGGCGGTAGCCCAATATCGAGATGACGGAAATCATCGTCGCAAACCTCAACAGAGCATCCAACGGGGCCCTCGGCAATAACCTTCCCGTCAGCAGGCAAAATATCAATAACAGCCATAACCACTCCCAAGTAGAACGACAACCTGAGCCCATTGTACCGACATAAAAACAAAGCCCCAACCAAGGAGCCACACACGCCGATAAACGGTAACTATTTAATCATCTCAGCCCAGTAACCCTGTAGCGAGTTAACAAAGGAGGCCCCGTTCACCCGGAGCTTTTCCCATTGCGCGACTTCTGGCAAAGCCAGAAGCCATCTTAATTCAGACTCGTAACCCTGCAGCGGTAAACGAAGGAAGCCCCGTCCCCCGGAACTGTTTCCTTGGCGCGACTTCTGGCGAAGCCAGGTGAGCGCGAGGGAAACAGCGTAGGGGAAACGGGGCCTCCGGCGGGAAGTTAAACCGCTACTTACGCCTTGTTGACGGAGCCAAACTCCTCCATGAGCTCCTTGGTGCGGGCAACGATGTTGTCGCGACCAGGCTTAAGGAGCTTGCGGGGGTCGAAGCCCTTGCCCTGCTGATCCTTGCCAGCCTCGATGTACTCGCGGACGCCCTTGGCGAAGACGAGCTGCAGGTCGGTGTTGACGTTGATCTTGGAGATGCCCAGGGAGATGGCCTTCTTGATCTGATCCTCGGGGATGCCGGTGCCACCGTGCAGAACGAGGGGCAGGTCACCGGTCTGAGCCTTAATCTCGCCCAGACGCTCGAAAGACAGGCCAGCCCAGTCGGCAGGGTACACGCCGTGGATGTTGCCGATGCCGCAGGCGAGGAAGTCGACGCCCAGGTCAGCGATCTGCTTGCACTCAGCAGGATCAGCGAGCTCGCCGCTGGAGGTCACGCCGTCCTCGGTGCCGCCGATGCCGCCGACCTCGGCCTCGATGGACATGCCCTTGGAGTGGGCAAGCTCAACGAGCTCCTTGGTGCGGTCGAGGTTAAGCTGGAAGGTCTCCTCGTGAGAGCCGTCATACATGATGGACGTGAAGCCGGCCTCGATGCACTTGAAGCAGTCCTCGTAAGAACCGTGATCGAGGTGAAGGGCGACGGGAACGGTAACGCCCGTGGCCTCGACGGCAGCCTTGACCATGTCGGCGCAGACCTTGAAACCGCCCATCCACTTAGCGGCACCAGCGGTGCACTGAAGGATCAGCGGAGACTTGGCCTCCTCGGCGGCCTGGAGAATAGCCAGGGTCCACTCGAGGTTGTTGGTGTTGAAGGCACCGAGACCGTACTTGCCGGCCTCGGCCTTCTTGAGCATGTCTGCTGCGTTGACGAGCATAAAAGAAACCTCCTGTAAGGTTGCTCCGATAACGCCTGAGATTTTACCACGGCGCACCCGAGCATAAACGTTCGTTTGTTCACGAATATCGTCCAAACAGACTTTTTTTGACCGTTTGCCCTACGGAATTGACCCGTTGGGGAAAAATAGCTTGACGTTTGGACGCTTCTCGTGCTTTAGAAGCTGGCTATAAAGCTACACCTGCATGAAGGGGTTCTGCATGAGCTCGCGTGCCATGGTGGTCGAATCGCTATGGCCGGTTAGGCAAACGGTATCGGGCGGGAGAAGCCGGGCGAGCTTGGAGAGCGAGCGCAGAATCGCCGCCTCGTCTCCGCCGGAAAGGTCGGTACGGCCGTGGCTGCCCGGGAATAGCGTGTCGCCCACAAAGGCAATGTTCCCCTGCTCGGTGGCAGCAAACAAGACGATACCGCCCGGCGTATGCCCGGGTGTCTCGATCACCTGCAGGCAGATATCGCCCACCTCGATAGCATCGCCCTCGGCGAGCAGGCGCGTCGGCTCACCCGGATCGGGCGTCTCGATACCCCACATGGCGCGCTGCTCCTCGATATTTGCGCGAGGTACCGTCACGTCCTTAGCGCACAACTCATATAATGCGCCGTTGCCAATGACAGCTCGAACCCCGGCAACACCGCCAACATGATCGGCATGGCCATGAGTGCATACGGCGCCAAGCACGCGTACGCCGGGATGCTCGGCTCGAATATGCTCCACCAGGCGCTCGCCTTCCCATGCGGGGTCGATAATCACGCACTCATTGTCCGAAATAACAGCATAGCTATTGGTCTGAATGGGACCGTTTACGAGCGTCTCGATCTCGACCGATCCCTTGGGAGTTAAATCCAAGGGCACAGCACTCATGTCCCTCTCCTCTCTATAGAACTCGAGGCATCAAACGATGCCTCGAGTGTAGCGAATATCGATAATGTGGCACGTTCGTCGCGACTAAACGCGGCGCTTAAGCTGAGCTCCGCCCTCGCCGGGCATCAGGCGGCGCGCGTCGTAGACCGAGTCAACGCTGCTGATGGAGGCCAGCAGCGGATCCAGACCACTCGCGTCCGAGATCTCGACCATAAAGCGCAGGGTTGCAATACCCTCGCGGTTGGTCGACGTAGCGGCTGAAAGGATATTGCCCCCCGCATCGCCAATGGCAATGGTGACATCCTTGAGAAGGCCCATGCGGTCCAGGCACTCGACCACGATCTCGACCTGGAAGAGGGTGTCGGCAGCGCCGTCCCACTCAACGTCAATCATGCGCTCGGGATGCTCCATAAGACCCTTGACGTTGGGGCAATTGGCGCGATGCACCGAAACGCCACGACCGCGCGTGATGAAGCCGACGATGTCGTCGCCCGTCACCGGATTGCAGCAATGCGCCAAACGGACCAGCAGACCGCTGTTGCTCTCGCCCTTGACGATGATACCGTTGCTGGCGCTCTTGCCACGCTTTTGTGGCTTGCGGTTTGATCCGCGCGCAGGCTGCTTCACGACCTCGGCAATGGCCTCGGCCTTGGTGAGCTGCTCCTCGGGCTTGGGATCCAAGATCTGCTCGACCTTGTTGCCCACGGCACGTGGGGCGACTTTGCCCGCCCCAACGGCTGCGAACAGGTCCTCGAGCTGCTTGTAGTTAAACTGCTCCGCCACAGCATTGAGCGCACGCGTGGAACGCGGCGTAGAGATGCCATAGCCGCGCTTGCGCAGGTCCTTGGCCAGTATATCGCGGCCGGCCGCAGCGTCATCGTCTTTGGTCGCGGCAGCGAAGTAACGGCGAATCTTCGACTTGGCCGAAGGCGTCTTGACGATCTTGAGCCAATCACGCGACGGCTTAGAGCTCTTGTTGGTCAGGATCTCGACACGGTCACCCGTCTTGATCTCGTGCGTAAGCGGCGCCACCGCACCGTTGATCTTGGCGCCGACGCAGTGGTTGCCGACCTCGGTATGAACGGCGTAGGCAAAGTCGAGCGGTGTAGAGCCGGCACGAAGCGCCATGACCTCGCCCTTGGGCGTAAAGACAAAAATCTCCTGGTCAAACAAGTCGACCTTCAGCGAGTGCAGGTATTCCTTGGCATCGGTGATCTCGTCAGACGCCGCCCAGTCGAGTGAGTGCTTGAGCCAGTTAATCTGATCATCCAGACGCTGGGCATCATTGGTCTTTGAGGCAGACGATCCGCCCGACTTCTTATACAGCCAGTGGGCGGCAATGCCGTACTCGGCCTGCTCATGCATCTCGTAGGTTCGAATCTGAATCTCGAGCGGACGAGCCGTGGGGCCGATAACCGTCGTGTGGAGCGACTGGTAGTTATTGACCTTGGGCATGGCGATATAGTCTTTAAAACGACCGGGCATGGGATGCCACAAGGTATGCACGGCACCAAGCGTGGAATAGCAATCGCGCACCGAATGAGTGATGACGCGCAGCGCCACCAGGTCGTAAATCTCGGAGAACTCCTTGCCCTTGCGCTTCATCTTTTGGTAGATGGACCAATAGTGCTTGGAGCGGCCATTGATCTGAAAGCCCTCCAGGCCAATGCGGTTGAGCTCATCGGTGAGCGTCTTGATGGTCTCGGCCAGATAGCGCTCGCGAACCTCGCGCGACTCAGACACCATGCGCGCGATGCGCTGGTAGGCGTCGGGCTCCAGGTAGAAGAAGGACAGGTCCTCGAGCTCCCACTTAATAGAGCTCATGCCCAGGCGGTCGGCCAGGGGCGCATACACGTCCATGGTCTCGCGCGCCTTAAACAGACGGCGGTCCTCGCGCAGGGCCGCCAGCGTACGCATGTTATGCAGGCGGTCGGCGAGTTTGACGATGATGACGCGGATGTCCTTGGACATGGCGAGGAACATCTTGCGCAGCGTGAGGGCCTGCTTCTCGTCCATGCTGTCGACTTCGATGTTGGTGAGCTTGGTCACGCCATCGACGAGCTCGGCCACCGTATCGCCAAACAGGCCGGAAACATCGGCAAGCGAGGTTTCGGTGTCCTCGACGGTATCGTGCAGCAACGCGGCGCACACCACATCGCAGTCCATCTTGAGATCAGCCAGAATGATGGCCACCTCGACGGGATGGTTAATGTACATCTCACCCGAGCGGCGCTTTTGGTTGCAATGCTTCTCGGCGGCAAAGCAGTAGGCCTGCTCCACCATGGAGAAGTCATCCTCATTCATATATTTGAGGCACAGGCGCTCCAGCTTGTCGTAGCTGTCCGCCATAATCTCGGGCGGCAGCTCATCGGCATGCTTATAGTGCTCCATCTCCGAAAACGGCTGGAGAGTGGAATCATGGGCGGTACGGGCTGCGGCATCCATCGAGGTCCCCTTCCCCTAGGCCCGTGGTACGATCGGGCGGTTAACTTTGGCTAGCATATCAGAAGCACACGAATCGAGCGCCCAGCTCCGGAAAGCCGAGAACTCCATGCGCGAGCGCAATCCCTCCAAATAGCGGATTGACCTGCTCAATTGCACGCGGCCGGGGTTTTCTGCCATTGAGATGCGGCGTGTATCGTCAAACCCCGCAACGCGACAGAAACCGAGCTCTTCGAAGATTCCCAGGCCGCTTTCCACCGAGCGCTCATCGACCGGCGTGCGAGCATCGATGGCAAGGCACATCTGCGCGATGTCGATATCGCTCGCGCTAAAGGAATCGTCCCCCGTCTTGCCACGGTTGGATCGCCACATGGTCTGCAGCGCTCGATAGAGCGTGACAAGCTCATCGCGCTCGGGCGCGTAACAATCGAGCAGGCGCTCATTAATACGAGCGTCGCGCGACGAATAGAGCAGGTGGATCACGGCGGGCCGTCCGTCACGACCGGCTCGCCCACTCATCTGGTTGAACTCAATGGCGCCAAACGGCATGTGGTACAGCACGACATGGCGGATATCGGGCAGATTGACACCCTCGCCAAAGGCGGAAGTCGAAACGATGCAGCTGAGACTGCCGTCTCGGAATGCTTCCTCAACACGGCGGCGATCGGAGCGCGCAAGCCCGGCGTTATAGAACGCGATATGGGTCGCACAGTCTGGCACGCGCTTGCGCAGCGTCTTAGCAAGCGCCACGGACTGGTCGCGCGAGTTGACGTAGATGACGGTCTTCTCCCCCGTCGCCACGATTGACACCAGGCGGTTCTCGCGGCTCGCAAGATCTCGGTCATCCTCGAGCTGCAAGTTCTCGCGCACCGTCTCGTCGACCACCGTACGGGTAATCGGTAGCACGCGGGCGAGCTCGGCCACAACCGGAGCCGTTGCGGTGGCAGTCGTGGCCAGAACGACCGGGTCGCCCAAGGCCTTGAGGATGTCGGGCATGTCGAGATAGGCGCTGCGGTCGCCGCCCTTGGCAAGACCGGCATGATGCGCCTCATCGATAACGACAAAACCGATGCGCCCCGAACGCGCAAAGCGGTCGCGGTGAATGGACAGGAACTCGGGCGTCGTGAGCACGATGCCGGTGCGGCCCGAAGCCAAGCCGGCAAACACGTCATCGCGCGCCGCCTCCACGGTCTCGCCGGTCAACACGCCCACGCCAATGCCGAGCGCAGCCATCGTCGACGAGAGGTGATAGGCCTGGTCGGCAACGAGCGCGCGCAGCGGATAGACAAAGATGCTCGCACGCCCGCGAAGGACCGCCTCGCGCGCGGCATGCACATGGAAGATAAGAGACTTGCCGCGCCCCGTTCCCATGACGGCCAGAACACTCTGGTGATCGGCCAGGGCATCGAGCGCCTCGACCTGCGCGCGGTGCGGCTGGTTCGAGCCGATAAAGCTATGGATAAGCGAGCGCGTCAGCTCGGTATAGGAAAGCTGGGCGAGCGTTTGGCGCTTGCGGGACTCCAGACGAAGACCGGCGTCCGCAGGCTCCACGCCGCGGCGAAGCTCACATGCCGGGTCGTCAACGCTGGGCGCCGTGGTATCACGCACCAAGACATCCTTGATCATGAGCTTGGGCTTTACGCGACCTTGCCAATGCTCGGCCACGGCCTCGAACACCAAATCGACGGCGCTATCGCAATTGATGAGCTTATCGATCTGCGACACGCGGAACATAATAGCCGGCACACTCGCGGCGCCATCGGTCGCCACGAAGCGCATGTGCTCGCCGGTTTTGCCCACCACGGCGCGATCGCACATTATCACGCCCTCGGCCGCCAACAGCGGCACCTTGTTGCCCTGGCCAAACGGCTCAAGACGGGAGATCTGCTCTATAGTCTCGATATTCAACTCGGAAAGGTCGACCGTGGCGGCAACCTCGTCGGTGTCCTCAAAGTCTTCGGCGGGAAGCTCGGACAGCACAGCAGAAAGACGTCGACGGAACTCGTCGAGCTTGGACGCCTCGATGGTCACGCCCACCGCACCGGCATGCCCGCCGCGACGAATCAGCAGGTCGGAGCAACGCTCGACGGCGTCAAACAGGTTAACCTTGCCCACCGAGCGACCCGAGCCGCGCGCGATACCGTCCTCGATCGAGAAAAGCAGCGCCGGCACGTGATAACGGTTGGTCAGACGGCTCGCTACGATACCCTTGACGCCCTCGTGCCAGCCCTCGCCGCCCACGACGATCGCGCGACCGCCGTCATAAGTCTCCTCGACCTTCGCCATGGCATCGCGTGTGAGCTCCGCCTCGATCTCGCGGCGTTGGCGATTGATTTCCTCGAGCTCGGCGGCAAGCGCACTCGCTTCGATGGGGTCGCGGGCAAGCAGCAGGTCGAGCGCCAGCTTGGGATCAGCCATGCGGCCGGCAGCATTCAGACGAGGGATGAGCGAAAACGACAGGCCATCGGCCGTAATGCTAGAGAGGTCGGCCTTGGCGAGCGCCGCCAGCGCGATGTAGCCGGGACGAGCCGTCACGCGCATTTGCTGGATGCCCTCGGCGACCAGCGCGCGGTTCTCGGGCGTCAACGGCATCATGTCGGACACGGTACCCAACGCCGCAACCTCAATCAGCGAGCGCCAATACGACGGCTTGCCCAGACGCTCGCCCAGGACTTGCACCAGCTTGAGTGCCACGCCGGCACCGGCAAGCTCGCGCGAGGGGCCCTCGTCCTCGAGCTTAGGGTCGGTCAGGGGCACGCCCTGCGGTACTTGATCGGAGGGCTCGTGATGGTCCGTGACCACCAAATCGATCCCCAGGCTCTCCAGATAGGAAACCTCTTCCTTGGCGGCAATGCCGTTATCGACGGTCACGATCAGCTGGGGGCGAGCGAGCTCGTTGACGCGGTCGAGCGCCGCGCGCGAAAGACCGTAGCCCTCGTCAAAGCGATGCGGAATAAACGGCGTGACATCGGCGCCAAACGTGCGCAGTGCCTCGGTCAACAGGCAGGTCGACGTAATACCGTCAACGTCAAAATCACCAAAGACGGCGATGCGCTCGCGGTTGCGGATGGCGCGCTCGACACGGTCGGCAACGACCGACATGCCCGGGATAACGAGTGGGTCGGCCCAGTCGCGATCGAGCGAAGGCGTCAAAAACAGCTGGCCTTCTTCGATGGATGTAATGCCGTGCGCAACCATAATGCGCGCCACCAGCCCGGGTATGCCCAGGCCAGCCGAAAGCTCCTTTTCGAGCTCGGGGTTTTGCTGAGCGACCGCCCAGCGATGCGTCGTCTTAAGCGATGACATAGGCACCCACCCCCGATAGGGGCAGGTCGCCGCGATACCTCTCACGGTTCATAGCGATGAGTCCTCTGTGTATGCCCGCTTCGGCAGGCAGATCTGTTGAACGGATTTATTATACCGTGCAGCGCGGACGCAAAACGCCGCGGTGCGCCGCGGTTTCGGCAAACGATGGCGGTAATAGCCTCGAAATAATCGAGCGTTTCAGCCACACGGACGTATGCGAGCGTCTAGCATATCCATTCAAAACGGGTTTACGAGCAAAGGGAGTCACAAGAGCATATGAAGCAATGGGTTGGACTGGGCAAGTTTCTCGCGGGGCATATGCAGGTCATCGTTCCGATTTGCGTGACGCTCGGCGTGCTCTTTCCCCAGCAGATCGGCGTGCTCAAGCCCATCGTTCCCGCCCTGTTTGCCTTTATGACGTTTCAGGGTGCGCTCAGCAACACTTTCCACCAGGTAACCGAGGTGTTCCGCCGTCCGCTACATTTGATTTTGGCGTTATTTGTCTCGGCTGTGCTCATCCCCATCGCGGCGTATGCCGTGGGCTCACTGTTCTTTGGTTCCAACCCCAACCTTGTCTGCGGCATCGTGCTCGAGTACAGCGTGCCCGTGGCAGTCACTGCCTTTATGTGGATTAGCATGTTCGGCGGCAACGGCCCGCTCGCGCTCACCATCATCCTGACGTCCTCGGTCATCTCACCTGTAACGATTCCGCTTACGCTCAAGCTCCTGCTGGGCGCCACCGTCTCGATCGATGTGCCGAGCATGATGCAGGACATGGCCTTTATGATCGCCATCCCCGCCGTGCTCGGCATCGTGATCAACGAGCTCACACGCGGATGGGGACACGAGAAGCTCTCCCCCGCGCTCTCGCCCGCCTGCAAGTTCATGATGATGGGCGTTATCGCGTCCAACTCCACCGCCATGAGCGAGTACGTACTGCACATGAACGCGGTGCGCCTGGAAGTCGCCCTCTTTATTTTGATCTTCGCCATCAGCGGCTTTGTCGTCGGTTTTCTGGTCGCCCGTGCGCTGCATCTGCCGTATAGCGAGACGACTACCATGTGCTTTACCTGCGGCATGCGCAACATCTCTTCGGGTGCCGTCATCGCCACGCAGTACTTTCCGGGCGAAGTCGTGTTTCCCGTCATGTGCGGAACGCTGTTTCAGCAGGTGTTGGCCTCAATTATCGGGCATCTCTTTGAGCGCCTGACCGGCGAGGAGCGCGCCGCCCAGCGCAAGCGGGTCGAGGCCGGTCGCGACGCCATGGCGCGCTAGGCTGTCCGCATTACGCGGATGTTCGCATTACGACGTGAACGTTTCCAAATGCATGCGCAGACGCTCAGCATCGACATCGAGCGTCGTCTCGGCATTGACCTGGGCCAAACGATAGCCCACAAAGTAGGGCGAAACCACCCAACGCGGCAGCGCCTTGGCAATGGTCCGACCGTCCAGGTGATAGAAGAACAGGTTGTACGACTCTGCGCGACCGCCATGGTGTTCGCGCAAAATGTAGCGCAGAACCACCTGAATCGCATCGGCAAACAGGTCTGCCTCGGCTTGGTCTCTCGTGTCATCACTGGCGGCGATTCCCTGCGGGGCTGAAACATTGACCTCAAAGAACCCCATAATCGGCTCGGTTGAGATGTTGACCGAGATTCTCCCCCGCCGCCAAACATCGATGCCCTCAAAGTTGGCTGAGGTCAGCGCCGCATAGCCGTCCTCCTGTTCCAAGCCCACAATCTGCATGTGCGGATGGACGAGACTGCCGCCCGAGAGCGGACCCTTGTTCTTGTACATGAGCACACTGCGGTACTGTTGGGAATCGATCATCTGCTGCCAACAGCCCAGGGCAAACCGCATCACATGATGCAGCTCATCCGGTTCATAGGTCACCAGGTCGGCGTCGTGATTGGTCGACTCGATCAATACGGTCTGACGGGTGGCCCTCAAGGTCTTGAACTTATTCTCGAGCCAGATGCAGTCGCCATCGCGCTGGATGATGCTGGCGAGCCCCTCCGTGTCGCAAAAGGGGCACGCGGTGCCAGGGCGACGATTATCGTCAGGCTTGCCGCTCGCCTGCTGAACGTCAAATACGAGCGCCACGGGTTATACCTCCAGTGGCACGATCTTGGTGCCATGGAGCTCGGAGACACCGAGCGCCGCCGCCACGGTATCGCGGTTGGCCGTAGAAATGCCGCCGCCAGGAAGGATAGTCAGGCGGTCGCCCGCATACTCGATTAAACGAGCCAGGTTTTCGAAGTTGTCCTCGATCGGCGTACCTGCCGCGCCGCCATGCGTGAGGATGCGCGTAACGCCGCAGTCGGCAAGTGTATCAATCGCATCGAGCTGATCCTCGGGCGAGAGCTGGTCAAATGCCATGTGGAAGGTGATGTCGAGGGGCTCACGCTTGCACTCCTCGGTCGCGCAGCCCGCAGCCATCACGAGAGCGCCCAGCGTAAGATCGTCGAGCGCCCAGCCGCCGGCACAGGGCTTGCAGCAGCCAAAGACCAGGCCGTCAACGCCGGCGCTCACAGCAAGGCCCAGGTCCATCTCCATCATGCGCAGCTCGTCCTGGTTGTAATGAAAGTCGCCACCACGCGGACGAATCATGCACATCACTCGCGCATCGTGCTCGTGAGCGTAGTTGACCGTGGCGCTGATAACGCCGGCAGAAGGCGTGGTGCCACCGACGGCGAGGTTGTCGCACAGCTCAATACGACTCGCACCGGCCTTAATGGCCGCCGGCACCCGCTCAAAGTTCTCGGCACAAAACTCGTACAGCATAGATAGGCCCCCAAAGACAGCAGATGTTTTCCGACGGGCATTGTCACACATCCCCATGAAGTTGCGGTGGAATAAGGACCCAAAAATGATCCGTTGGGGGACGGAGGAAAACGGATCATTACGGCTGGCCGAAAAATGTTGCCGATGCCGAATGTTGCGCAACATGGTTCGCGAATCTTAGGCAACCATGGCAGTATCGTCATTCGAATCTAAAGGAAAGGATTGCCATGTTTAAGCGCATCCAAAAGAGCGGAAGGATCGCAGCAGTCGCCATCGGCCTGATCGCGGCCTTGTCTCCACTCGCAGCCCCTCCTGCAGCATTAGCCGGCGGTAGCGTACCGACGCCTGAGCTCGAGAAGTCGTATAGCTTTAAGGTCAGCAGCGATAACTCGTATGTCAGCACAAGCGACAATTCAAAGTTCGGCTATTTATACGATTACGATTACGATGAGGATGACGGTTACAACTTCAAGAGCATAACCCTCATCAATTTTAAAGACGGCAGTGCAAGCCCAGTTGCCATCCCGGACAAAAGCCTTGGATCAGCATGCCCCACATCCAGCAATCAGCTCTACTGGCAAGACGGCAATAATTTGGTCGTATTCTCTCCAGAAAATCATTCCCAAACAGCCCATCCCATCACTTCGGCCAAATATGCCTACACCAGTACAACCGTCTCTTACGACGGCAATAGGGCAGCCGTGGAACACTATGACAATGAATCTGAGCTTAAAAAAATCGAGATTTATGACCTTAAGTCTGACGAGTTAATTCAAACATATCAATCGGATAAAGATGACTCTTATTGCTACTACTCAAACGATATGAGCCGTCTCTATTTCTTGCCATACGATACTGAGAAAGGCATTGTTTCTCTTAGGGTTTTCAATTGCGATACAGGGTCAACGGAATTGAAAACAGTTAACGTTAAGAAAGACGATAGGTCTTCGGACATTGACTACATTGTCACCAGCTCGAACTCCGACGATATTTATCTTCAGAGCGACACTACACTAATAAAAGCAGACCGCGACGGAAACATGAGCGTTCTATTTAACGATGACGACCACGCTCCTGAATGGCCTTATTCATACCCGTCGGCAGAGCTTTATGCCCTCTATACAAAGAAGGGCTCGAACGATCTTTTTGAAGAAGATGAAGGCTATTACTATTTGAATGAAGAAGATGCAAATCTTAGTATTTATGACCTGAAAAGCGACAAGATCATCAGCTCAATTGCATATCCTTTTGGCGATGGATATCTCAGCGCTGTATCGCATGACGGCAGCATCTTACTTGGAAAATACTCAGACGACGACAGGTCCTCAGCATGCCTAGTCGATGCTCAGACCGGGGCAAAGAGCGAGTTTGACTCTCATTGGTGCGGCCTTTCGTTCATGAACGGCGATCGCAAGATTTTGGCAACCTATTTCGACGACGATGACCCCACCACACTTCACGTGAACATCTATAAGTCCAATATCCCCCATTCGGTGCCCGAAGATGTACTCTACTTTGTCCAGACTCACCTGCCATTTGTTATTGGCGGTGGCGTGGCAATCGTCCTAGTTATCGGTGGCGTGATTGTTGTTCTTTGCGTCCGCAAGAAGCGCACGAAGACCACGAACGGCGCAGTAGCCGCAGCACCCAAACCCCAGCGCAAACAGCGCCGTCGTCAGAAGCGCGCCCAGCAGAACGCCGTTCCACCTGCAGTACCTGCGATGCCGACGGCACCGGCAGCTCCAACCGAGCCTGCCCGCTTCTGCCGTCACTGCGGAACCCCGCTCGTGCCCGAAGCCCAGTTCTGCCCCACGTGCGGACAAAAGGTAGACTAGCGAACAAAACCCAATAGACCCCAACCACCAAGGCCCCGTTCCGAAACACTCCAGAACGGGGCCTTGGCTTGGTGCAGGGGTGCTAATTTGGGAAGGTCATCGTCGCACGCCCCAATGAAGTTGCGGTGGAATAGGGACTGTTTTGGCGTCTGGAACCCCCAATTAGTCCCTATTTCACCGCAACTTAAAAAAGGGGCGCTGACCGGGATAGTCAGCGCCCCTTTTGTTGGATTGGCTAGCCTCCGAGGTAAGCCTTGCGGACGTTGTCGTCGTGCAGGAGCTCTTGGCCGGTGCCGGTCATGGTGATTTTGCCGGTCTCGAGCACGTAGCCGCGCGTGGCGATCGAGAGCGCCATCTGGGCGTTCTGCTCAACCAGAAGCACCGTGGTGCCGGCCTTGTGCAGGTCCTCGACAATCTGGAAAATCTGCTCGATCAGAATCGGCGCCAGGCCCATGGAGGGCTCATCGAGCATGAGCAGCTTAGGGTTACTCATAAGGGCACGGCCCATGACGAGCATCTGCTGCTCGCCACCCGAAAGGGTGCCGGCCACCTGGCGACGGCGCTCCTTCAGGCGCGGGAACTGCTCGTAGACGCGCTCAAGGCCCGGAGCAACCGTGGACTTGGGCTGCGTGTAGGCGCCCATCTCCAGGTTCTCCTCGACCGTCATCTGCAAAAAGGCGCGACGGCCCTCGGGCACCTGGGCCAGGCCCTTACCAACCAGCTTATCGGCGGGCGTATGAGTAATGTCCTCGCCCATAAACTTGATGGAGCCGGTCTTGGAGCGCAGCAGGCCCGAGACGGTCTTGAGCGTCGTGGACTTGCCGGCACCGTTCGCGCCGATCAGGGCCACGATCTCGCCCTCGTTAACGTTAAAGGAGATGTCCTTGATGGCGTGGATGGCGCCGTACCAGACGTTGATGTTGTAGACGGAAAGCATCGGCTCTGCCATTTAGTTCTCCCCCTTATCCTGCTTGCCCAGATATGCCTCGATAACAGCGTCGTTGTTCTGGATTTCCTCGGCCGTGCCCTTGGCGATGACCTTACCAAAGTTAAGCACGCAGATACCCTCGCAGATATTCATGACGAGCGACATGTCGTGCTCGATAAGCATGATGGCGATACCAAAGGTGTCGCGAATCTTAACGATGTTCTCCATGAGCTCCGCGGTCTCGGACGGGTTCATGCCGGCGGCAGGCTCGTCGAGCAGCAGCAGCTTGGGGTTGGTGGCAAGCGCACGGACGATCTCCAGACGACGCTGAGCGCCGTAAGGCAGCGAGCCGGCCTGCTCGTTTGCCAGATGCTCCATATCAAAGATGGACAGCAGCTCCATGGCACGCTCGTGGGCGGCCTTCTCGTGCTTCCAATACGTCGGCAGGCGCAGCACGCCCTCAAAGCCGGAGTAGCGCTCCTGGTTGTGCAGGCCGACCTTTACGTTGTCCTCCACTGTCATGGTGTTGAACAGGCGAATGTTCTGGAAGGTACGGGCAATACCCATGCGGTTGACCTGGTAGACCGACTTGCCCGAGGTGTCCTCACCGTCGAGCAGGATGGTGCCGTGCGTGGGCTGGTACACCTTGGTGAGCAGGTTGAAGACCGTGGTCTTACCGGCACCATTGGGGCCAATCAGGCCGGCGATCTCGGTCTTGCCGATAGTCAGGCTAAAGTCGTCGACTGCCTTAAGGCCACCGAACTCAATGCCCAGGTGGATGCACTCGAGCGCCGGACGCTGGCCCAGGTCGCGATCGGGAACAATGGCGCCAGAAGGATACGGGACCATCTTGCCCTTGTTGAACTCAAATTTACTGGGCATCGGCTGCCACCTCCTTCTTGGAAGCAAGGCGATCCTTGACGCGACCGAAGAACGCCTTGAGCTGCGGGTTGTTGGTAAAGATCATGACCAGGATCAGCACGATGGCGTAGATGAGCATGCGGTAGTCCGAGAACTGACGGAGCAGCTCGGGAAGCACCGTGAGCAACGCCGCCGCGATGACGGAGCCGCGCATGTTGCCCAGGCCGCCCAGGACCACGAACACCAGGATGAGGATCGATGTGTTGAAGTCGAACTTGGTGGCGGAAAGCTGCGAGAAGTTTCCGCCGAACAGCGCTCCGGCGGCACCGGCGAGGGCAGCGGAAACCACGAAGGCGATCATGCGGTACTCGGTGACGGAGATGCCTACGGACTCGGCTGCAATCTTGTTATCGCGCACGGCCATAATGGCACGACCGGTACGGCTGCGAACCAGGTTGAGCACGATCACGAGCGCGACCATAACCAGGATGGCGCCGGCAAGGAAGGTCGAATAGGTCGACACGCCCGATGCGCCCTGGGCGCCCTTGATGATGGCGGTACCGTCCTCGAGCAGGTGCAGGTCGTCGATCGTAGAATTGCCCGTGATGTTAAAGATAACGTGCAGGCCGCGGGAATCGACGCCCACAATGAGGCAGGTGACGATCTCTTTGATAATCTCGCCAAAGGCCAAGGTCACGATGGCCAGGTAGTCGCCGCTCAGGCGAAGAACCGGGATACCAATCAGGAAGCCCAGAATGGCAGCGGCGATAGCGCCGACCACAATGCTGATGACAAGACGCATCGGGTCGGAGGGAACGGCGCTCTCGAGGGCGACCGCGGTAACGATGCCCGTATAGGCGCCGACGCTCATAAAGCCCGCGTGGCCCAGCGACAAGTCGCCCGCGATGCCGACGACGAGGTTAAGGGAGATGGCCATGACGATATAGGCCGTAATGGGAACCAACTGACCGGCGATCATGCGCGGAATCATGTGGTTGGACTGCATAAAGAACACGATGGCAAATGCCACGATGCACATGGCGTACGTGACAAAGTCGTGACGCGTCTGCTTGTCTTTAAGAAACTTCATAACGCTCACCTACACCTTCTCGGGGACGTACTTGCCCAAGAGGCCGGCAGGCTTGACGAGCAGGACGATGATCAAAACACCAAAAACGATGGAGTTGGCAAGGCTCGTGGAAATGTAGGCCTGTGCCATCGCCTCGATGATGCCGATGAGAATGCCGCCGACAAAGGCACCAGGGATGGAGCCGATGCCGCCGAAAACGGCGGCGTCGAACGCCTTGATGCCAGGCATGGCGCCCGTGGTGGGTTGCAGGACCGGCGAGTAGGAGCACAGAAGCACGCCGGCGATGGCGGCAAGCGCAGAACCGATGGCAAACGTCATCGAGATGGTGCGGTTAACGTTGATGCCCATGAGCTGAGCGGCGGCCTTGTCCTCGGACACGGCGCGCATGGCCTTGCCCATCTTGGTCTTACCTGTAAAGAACATCAGGCCGGCCATGATAACCAGGCAGGCGACAATGGTGACGAGCGAGACGGCGCTTACGTTGAACTTGGCCAAGAACTCCGGCACCGGGAAGGCGACGAGCGAAGTGAAGTTCTTGGGCGTGGCGCCCCACAGAAGCTGTGCGGCGTTCTGCAGGAAGTAAGACACGCCGATGGCCGTGATCAAAACGGCCAGCGGGCCCGCCTGACGCAGCGGCTTGTATGCCAGACCCTCGATGAGAACACCGAGAACGGTGCAGACCACACAAGAGAGAATTACAGATGCCCAGCCCGGGAGGCCGAGATACGACGTGGCACAGAACGAGACATAGGCACCGACCATGATGACGTCGCCGTGAGCGAAGTTGAGCATCTTGGCGATACCGTAGACCATGGTGTAGCCCAACGCGATGATGGCGTAGACGCTGCCCATGGACAGGCCGTTGACCAGGTATTGGATAAAGACCGTCATGTTCCACATCCCCCTTTCGAATAGGTTTCCAGATACTATATGAAACAGGGACGTTACACTGTCCCTAGATACCAAGCAAGCAGGGAAGGCCAAAACCTCCCCTGCTTGGGATCAAAACCGCTCTATGTAAGGCGGCCAATTAGGCCTGTACGTACTTGCCGTCGGTGATGACGTACGCCGTGGGCTCCTTCTGGACCTGGCCCTTATCGTTCCAGGTGAGCTTGCCGGTCAGACCGTCAACGGTAATCTTGAGCATAGCCTTGGACAGCTTCTCGGCGACCTCGGTCGGATCGGCGTCGACACCAAGACCGGCCTCCTTGAGGGCCTCGGCCACCGCGTGCACACCGTCGTAGGCGTCAGCGGCAAACTGGTCGGGGGTATCGCCGTACTTATCCTTGTAAGCGTTAACGAAGCCGGCGTTCTTCTCGTCGTCGGCAGAGAACGGGGTCATGAGCAGCAGACCCTCGGCAAGAGAGGTGTCGAAGCCCTCAACGCCCAGGATACCGTCCATGCCGTCGCAGCCCATCATCTTGACGTCGTAGCCCATGTCCTTGGCGTTCTTGAGCAGGACGGACGCCGGCGTGTAGTAGATCGGCGCAAAGATCATGGTGGCGCCGGCCTGCTTGGCCTTGGTCAGCTGGTTGGTAAAGCTCGTGGCGGAGTCGTCCTTAAAGGTCTCCTCGTCGACAACCTCGAGCTTGGACTCAGCGGCCTGGGCCTTAAAGGAATCTGCGATGCCCGAAGAATAGGCGTCGCCGGAGTTATAGAACAGCACGAACTTCTCGTCCGCATATTTCTCTGCCAGGAACTTGGCAGCGTTGACACCCTGGTTGGGGTCGGTGAAGCAAACCTGGAAGACGCAATCCTTGCCGTCGGTGACGTCCTCGGAGGACGCGGACGGGGTGATCATGAACGTCTTGGGGTCGTTACCGCACTCTGCGGCAACGGCAACCGACGCGCCCGTGGTGGTCGGGCCGACGAGGGCCTGCATGCCCCAGTCGAGCAGGGTGTTGAAGGCGTTGACGGCCTTCTCGCCATCGGCCTGGTCATCCTCGGCCTTGCTGGCAAGCGGCAGCTCCTTGGTCGAGAAATCCTTGCAGCCAAGCTCGACACCCTGGGTAACGGACTTGCCGTAGGACGCGTTGGCGCCGGTCAGCGGGCCGATGGTGCCGATCTTAAACGAAGCGTCGCCCGAAGCGGAACCGCTGTCGCCGCCGTTGGAGGAGCAGCCAGCTAGAATGGACATCGCCCCCAGACCTGCTGCGCTCGCGATAACGCTCCTGCGATTCATAACAGGGTTCAATGACTTACCGGTGAGGCTCGACATGCGGCTCTCCTCTCAAATCTCGTCGGGTTTTGGTTGCCCGACAGGCCATCCTTCGCCGTGTTCGGCGTTCGCAAAATAGTAGACGCTTTAGTTGGGAAAAGTGGCGATTATTTCAACTTTTCTTTGGATTTGTTCATTTATCCATAGTTCTGCGTATTTCTACTATTTTATGCAGTAATGCCACTTTATTATGTAAAAGTAATGTTTCCATTCTGTTACAAGCGCCCCCGCCCTGAATAAAACTGCCTCATCGGTTGCGCTTTATGCACACTTAGACGGCAATATACTTACCGTCCTGAATCACCGAAGTCGGCGCTCTTCTCGTCGTCGGCGGAGAACGGGGTCATGAGCAGCACACCCTCGGCAAGAGAGGTGTCGAAGCCCTCGGACCGTCCATGCCGTCTTGTGGTACAGGGCAAACCTTATGGCGCAAACGTTGACAGTTTGTTACGGAAGTTCGTTTGTGGCGAGTGTGTTTCCAATATTTCCGCAGCGTTTCGGGGGTAGCGTTTTGCACAGCTCCAGTTGCCTGGCAAGCACGCGCCCGCACTTCACGCTAGAATGCACTCAACCTATAAGCAGTTAATCCATCCACAAGATGCACGAAGGAGCTATCTATGAGCGAACCCCTGCGCACCGTGAACGTCGGTCTGATCGGCCTGGGAACCGTCGGCGGCGGCGTGGCCCGTCTGATCAAGAGCCACCACGATGAGTACCTGGCAGCCTACGGCATCGACCTTAAGCTGACCCGCGCCTGCGCGCTTGCTTGGGAGCAGGCCGAGGCGGCCGGCATTGAGCGCGAGGCCTTTACAAGCGACTGGCACGATGTCGTCACCGACCCCGCCATCGACATCGTCGTCGAACTGATCGGCGGCGAGCATCCCGCAACCGAGATCTTCACCACCGCCTTTGAGAACGGCAAGCATGTCGTTTCTGCCAACAAGGCCCTGCTGGGCCGTCACGTCGAGACGCTTGCCGAGAAGGCGCGCGCGTGCGGCGTGCAGATTAAGTGCGAGGCCAGCTGCGGCGGCGGCATCCCCATCGTCAGCACGCTTGAGCACGACCTGGTGGGCAACAAGATCCTGACCATCGCCGGCATCCTCAACGGCACCACCAACTACATCCTGTCGCGCATGGACGCCGAGGGCGCCGATTACGCGGACGTACTTGCCGACGCGCAGGCCAAGGGCTATGCCGAGGCCGACCCGTCCGCCGATGTCGACGGCTTCGACGCCGCCAGCAAGACGGCGATTCTCGCCTCTATCGGCTTTGGCACCCGCGTGACCACCGACGACGTATACCAGCAAGGCATCCGCACCATCGGCGCCGAGGACATCGCCCAGGCCCGCGAACTCGGCTACACTATTAAGTTGCTCGGCATCGCCCGCAACACCGACGCCGGCGTCGACGTCCGCGTGCATCCCACGCTGATTCCCGCCGACCACATGCTTGCCAAGGTCAACGGCGCCATGAACGCCGTCTACGTGGTAGGCGACGCCGTGGGCGAGACCATGTTCTACGGTGCCGGCGCAGGCTCCTTCCCCACCGCGAGCGCCGTCGTGGGCGATATCCTGTCGCTCTCCGAGCAGATCAGCCGCGGCGTGGCTCCGCTGCCCGAGATCGAGCCCTATGGTCACAACCTCGCCTTTAAGCCCATGGACGAGCTCCAGACCAAGTACTATGTGCGCCTGAAGGTCGCCGACCGCGTGGGCGCCCTGTCCGAGACGGTCGACATCTTTGCCAAGCACAACATCTCGATCTCGCTTATCAACCAGGTCGAAGATGGCAAGTCGGGCGTCAGCAACGCCTGCTCGGTCATCTTCCTGACGCACCGCGCGCTCGAGAAGGACGTCCAGGCTGCCGCCGCTGAGCTTGCCAGCGTCGACTGCGTGGCCGAGGTCGCCAACGTCCTGCGCATCGAGGACGTCGAGGCCTGGACCGAAGGAGTCATGGCGAACTAACCCAACGCTCGCCAAGCAATACGCGCTTTGAGGGCTCCCGTCCGATGTGGGACGGGAGCCCTTTTGTCTCCTGCCCTAAGCACAACGGCAGAGCACATTTGCGCGAGCCGCTCATCGGTAACGTGGGTTACCGTTCACCGATATGCAAACGCGGCCGATTCCGGCTACCGCTACGCTGTGCTGCGTACGTCCACCCCCGAAGAATGGAGGCACCATGTTGCTCGAGGGCAAGAAAGCAATCGTCACCGGAGGCACGCGCGGTATCGGCTATGCCATCGCCTGCCGTTTTATCGAGGAGGGTGCCGCCGTCACCGTCTTTGGCTCGCGCCAGGAGACTGCCGATGCGGCCGTTGAGAAGCTCACCGCCGCCTACCCCGAGGCCAAAGTTTGGGGCCGTTCCTGCGATCTCACCTCGCTCGAGGCCGTGACTGAGGCCTTTACACAGGCTGCCGCTGATATGGGCGGCCTGGACACGGTCGTCAACAACGCCGGCATCTCCCAGCGCTCGCCCCTTTTGGACTATGCAGCCGAGGAGTTCGCCAAAGTTATGGACCTCAACGTCGTCGCCGTCTTTAACGGCCACCAGGCTGCCGCCAAGATCATGACCGAGGCCGGCCACGGCGGCACCATCACCACCACGAGCTCGATGGTCGCCAAGTATGGCCAGCCCTCCGGCGTCGGCTATCCCACGTCCAAGTTTGCCGTCAACGGCATGGTCCAGTCGCTTTCACGCGAGCTCGCCCCCATGGGCATTCGCGTCAACGCCGTCGCACCCGGCGTGACCAAGACCGATATGGTCGCCAACCTCCCCGAGGAGATTATCAAACCCATCATCGCCACCATTCCGCTGGGCCGCATGGGCGAGCCCGAGGATGTCGCCAACGCCTTTGTTTTCCTGGCGAGCGACATGTCCTCCTATGTCACGGGCGCCGTGCTCCCCGTCGACGGAGCCGCCCGCTCCTAAAGGTCGCAAGCCACGACTCCTAGCCTCAACATTGCTCAACGCAAAAGGCGCGCTGCCTGCATCAACCGCAGGCAGCGCGCCTTCTTCTGTTTGAAGTGGAAGCTGCGTCCCAGTATTCCGGCTCAGACCGGGACGCAGCTTCCCTCAGGGCCATGTTTCGGAAAATGCGCCCCGTTTTGAACGCCGATTCTGGGACGCGCTTTCCGCAACGAGTCTCTCGCGGAAACCACATCCCACTCTGAGCGTCCATTCTGGGATGTAGCTTCCCGATGGGGACCGACGCGGAAGCTGCGTCCCGTTTCGGGTCTTTAAAGTGGGACGCGCCTTCCCCTAGGGAAGCATCTCGTTATTTGCCGTCGTCGTCCTGGGCTTCATCGCGCGCATAGAGCTCCAGCATGCGACGGCGGTACTCATGCACGGCGAGCTTGGCGCGCTCTAGGCGGCGACGCTCACGCGGGGTGAGCTCGGACGGATCTATCTCGTCGCCATAGGTCTTATCGGCAAGCAGATGCGCCGCATCCACAATGCGCGCATCGATGCGTTCGCTCGCCGCCCGATCAGAAAGGCGCTCGGCAATCGTATCGAGTGTAGGCAAGCCTTCGAATACGCGACCATGTCCATGCGACGTCAATAGCTCGTGCTCGCGGGCGAGAAGACTTGCCAGGTCGTGATGGGCGCGCAGGATATTGAGCGCATCAGAAGGATGCTCGGCAACCTCCGCCACGGCGGCGACCGGCGCGGCATCGACCACGCGGTAGAAGAGCTGCGCGAGCAGTGGCATCAGGAACACCGTGATGGCGCCGGCCGCCACCATGACCGAAGCGACGTCCTGCGATAATGCGCCAGCATTGACGGCAACGCTCGTCACGGCGACGATAATCGGCAGCGCCGTGGTGCAGTAGAGCGCTACGGTAATGCGGCCGTGGGCAGAAACATCGCGCGTCTTGGGGCAGATGCCCATGGAGACGACAATGGGCACGGCACGGATAACCAGCAACGCCATGATAAAGCCCACGAGCAGGCCAGGGCGCGATGCTACAGCCGTCAGGTCGATCTTGGCACCCGACACGGTAAAGAACACCGGGATTAAAAAGCCATAGGCAAGGCCATCGAGTTTAAGCTCGAGCGTATGGTTGCCCTCGGGGATGATATAGCGCAGGACAAAGCCCGCGGCAAAAGCGCCCAACACGATATCGAGGCTAAAAATGGCCGAGAACGCCACGAGCGTGACCAGGATGAGCACTGTGAGGCGCACGAACGTCTGGGAGGTCGTATCGGCGCGCTCCTGAATAAAGGCAAAGAAGCGGCTGCCGATACGCTTGGAGCGGCTGGGGACCACGGCAAGCAGCACACACACCACGGCGAACAGACCCAAGATCAACAATGTCTCGACACCCGTACGGGCAGACAGCAGCACCGACATGGCGAGCACAGGCCCGAGCTCGCCCCACGTACCATAGGCAAGAATCGAATCGCCGACGCGCGTCCCGGCAAGCGACCGCTCGCGCAAGATGGGCATGAGCGCCCCAAGCGCCGTCGAGGTCAACGCCAGCGTCACGGCGATGCCATCAAAATGACTGACCGAAAACCACGGGGTAAAGCGCACGGCTAGCCAGGCGATACCAAACGTGACGACCCACGTCGCCAAGCCGTAGCGTCCCTCCACACCCGTAATGTTCTTAGGGTCAATCTCAAAGCCGGCAAGCAGGAACAAAAAGGCCAGGCCCAGCTCGGACACCAGCGAGACCTCGGCATCCACATGGATAAGGCCGAGCATATGCGGGCCCAGCACCGCACCGAACACGAGCAAAAAGACCGTTTCGGGAACGGGTTTTCCGGGAATCGCCGAGGCGATGAAGGGGCTTGCAAAGGCCACGAGTGCGATGATGGCGAGCGAAACGAATGCCATGTGATGCCTTTCTCTTGTTTGCGCTTCACTGTAGCACCCTCGCCGTCCTCAACGCGCCGCGAGCTGTCGTATCATAGTGAGGTTTACAAACATGTGGCTCAAGGCGACCGCGAGGCTTGCCCCGTAAACCGACCGCTGCCGCATACCGTACCGTACGCCCAACCGATCAGGAAGGCAGGAACCAATGGTCTCTCGTATCTACGTGGAGAAGAAACCCGGGTTCGACGTCGAGGCTCAGCAGCTCAAGGGCGAGCTGACCGAAATTCTCGGCATCAAGGGCATCGAGGCCCTGAGGATCATCAACCGCTACGACGTCGAGGGCATCGACGAGGAGCTTTTCCGCTCCTGCGTGCCGACCGTCTTTAGCGAGCCCCAGGTCGATGTGACCTACGACGAGCTCCCCGCAAGCGATGGCGCCGTCTTTGCCGTCGAATTCCTGCCTGGCCAGTTTGACCAGCGCGCCGACTCCGCCAGCGAGTGCGTGCAGCTCATCAGCCAGGGCGAGCGCCCCGCCGTGCGCTCCGCCAAGGTCTATATGATCTCGGGCGCTCTGGACGAGGCCTCCATCGATGCCATCAAGCACTACGTGGTGAACCCCGTCGAGGCGCGCATCGCCTCGCTCGACCTGCCCGAGACGCTATACATGGAGACCCCCGAGCCCCAGCCCGTCGAGGTGCTCGACGGCTTCCGTGAGCTCGACGAGGCCGGCCTTGCCACCTTTATCGCCGATCGCGGCCTTGCCATGGACGAGGCGGACATCGCCTTCTGCCAGCAGTACTTCCGCGATGAGGACCGCGACCCCACCATCACCGAGATCCGCGTGATCGACACCTACTGGTCTGACCACTGCCGCCACACCACCTTCGGCACCGTCCTGGACGACGTGACGATCGACGACGCCGTGGTGCAGCAAGCCTTCGACCGCTACATGGAGATGCGCCACGAGCTCGGTCGCGACGCCAAGCCCGTCTGTCTCATGGACATGGGCACCATCGGCGCCAAGTACCTTAAGAAGACCGGCGTCATGACCGATGTCGACGAGTCCGAGGAGATCAACGCCTGCACCGTCAAGGTAAAGGTCGATGTCGACGGCGAGGACCAGGACTGGCTGTTCCTGTTTAAGAACGAGACCCACAACCACCCGACCGAGATCGAGCCCTTCGGCGGTGCCGCCACCTGCGTGGGCGGTGCCATCCGCGACCCGCTGTCGGGCCGCAGCTACGTGTACCAGGCCATGCGTGTCACCGGCGCCGGCGACCCCACCGTCCCCGTGTCCGAGACGCTCGAGGGCAAGCTGCCGCAGCGCAAGCTCGTGACCACTGCCGCCGCCGGCTACTCCAGCTACGGCAACCAGATCGGCCTTGCCACCGGTCAGGTCAACGAGCTCTATCACCCCGGCTACGTGGCCAAGCGCATGGAGGTCGGCGCCGTCGTGGGCGCTACCCCGGCAAACCACGTGCGTCGCGAGTGCCCCGCCCCCACCGACAAGATCATTCTGCTGGGCGGCCGCACCGGCCGTGACGGCATCGGTGGCGCCACCGGCTCCTCCAAGACCCAGAACACCGAGTCGATCGAGACCTCGGGTGCCGAGGTCCAGAAGGGCAACGCCCCGGTCGAGCGCAAGCTGCAGCGTCTGTTCCGCCGCGGCGACGCCTGCCGTCTGATCAAGCGCTGCAACGACTTTGGCGCCGGCGGCGTCTCGGTCGCCGTGGGCGAGCTTGCCGACGGCCTGTATGTCGACCTTGATACCGTGACCAAGAAGTACGACGGCCTGGACGGCACCGAGCTTGCCATCTCCGAGTCCCAGGAGCGCATGGCCTGCGCAGTTGCCGACGGTGACGTCGAGGAGTTCATGGGTTACGCCGCCGAGGAGAACCTCGAGGCGACCGTTATCGCCGAGGTTACCGCCGAGCCGCGCATGCGCATGGCCTGGAACGGCGTCGCCATCGTCGACCTGTCCCGTGAGTTCCTCAACTCCAACGGTGCACCCAAGCACCAGGTCGCCCACGTCTGCGCCCGTAGCGTGTGGCAGCCCAGCTGGGCCGGTACCACGCTTGCCGAGCGCATGACCTCGCTTGTCACCGACCTCAACGTCGCCTCCAACAAGGGCCTTTCCGAGCGCTTCGACTCCACCATCGGCGCCGCCACCGTGCTCATGCCCTTTGGCGGCAAGACGCAGCTCACCCCGAGCTCTGCCATGGTCGCCAAGTTCCCCGTGGACGGCGAGACCACCACGGCGAGCGCTATGGCATGGGGCTTCAACCCCTACCTGATGGAGGCCGACCAGTTTGCGGGCGCCTACCTGTCCGTGGTTGAGTCAATCGCCAAGCTCGTGGCCGCCGGCTTTGAGCACAAGCGCGCCTACCTCTCCTTCCAGGAATACTTTGAGCGCCTGCGCACCGAGGCCGAGCGCTGGGGCAAGCCCATGGCAGCCGTCCTGGGCGCCCTTATGGCCCAGGTCGACCTGGGCGCCGGCGCCATCGGCGGCAAGGATTCCATGAGCGGCTCCTTTGAGGACGAGGCCGGCGAGCTCAACGTTCCGCCGACCCTCATCAGCTTCGCCGTGGCCGTGGGCAAGGCCGCCCGCGCCGTCTCGCCCGAGTTCAAGGGCCTGACGCACCGCGTCGTCCGCATCGCCCCCGCCACCTACGGCGAGGACTACCGCCCCGACGCTCAGCAGCTGCTCGCCGCGTTTGACGCCGTCGAGGCGCTCACTGCTACCGGCGACGCCCTGGCCGTCTCCACGCCCGGCTACGGCTGCGGCGCCGAGAGCCTCTTTAAGATGTGCGTCGGTAACCAGATCGGCATCGAGCTTGCCGAGGACGTGGACGTGGAGAGCCTCTTCACCCCGCTCTACGGCAGCTTTATCGTCGAGCTCGCAGAGGATGCCGAGCTGCCCGAGGTCGCCGACGGCGTTGTCGTCGAGCCCCTGGGCACCACCGTCGAGGGCTATGTCATCGACACCGGCTCCGAGGTCATCGAGCTCTCCGAGCTCCAAGAGGCCTGGGAGAGCGGCATCGAGGGCGTCTTTGCCTACCGCAGCACCGGCAAGCAGCCCGAGGTCGAGACCATCGACTTCCGCGCCAAGGACATCCACGTGTACGGCGGCGCCAAGATCGCCCGCCCGCGCGTGATCATCCCCGTGTTCCCCGGCAACAACTGCGAGTACGATAGCGCCCGTGCCTTCCGCGCAGCCGGCGCCGAGGCCGACACCTTCGTGATCAACAACCTCACGCCCGAGGCCGTCGCCGAGAGCACCCACGAGCTTGCCCGCCGCATCCGCGAGAGCCAGATCGTCATGATCCCCGGCGGCTTCTCGGGCGGCGACGAGCCCGACGGCTCCGCCAAGTTCATCACGGCGTTCTTCCGCGCTCCCGAGGTCACCGAGGCAGTCCGCGACCTGCTCAAGGCCCGCGACGGCCTGATGCTTGGCATCTGCAACGGCTTCCAGGCCCTGATCAAGCTCGGTCTGGTGCCCTACGGCGACATCGTCGACGCCACGCCCGATGCGCCCACGCTGACCTTTAACACCATCGGTCGTCACCAGAGCCGTCTGGTGCGCACTCGCATCTCGTCCAATCTGTCCCCGTGGCTGTCGCAGTGCAACCTCGACGACCCCTACACCGTCGCCATCAGCCACGGCGAGGGCCGCTTTGTCGCCAACGACGAGGTGCTCGCCCAGCTGATCGCCAACGGCCAGGTCGCCACGCAGTACGTGGGCGAGGACGGCAAGCCCAGCATGGACCTTTCCGTCAACCCCAACGGCTCCGCACTTGCCATCGAGGGCATCACGAGCCCCGACGGCCGCGTCCTGGGCAAGATGGGCCATGCCGAGCGTCGCGGCGACAACCTGTACCGCAACGTGCCCGAGCATGTCCCCGGCGATAAGTTCATGCCGATCTTTGAGAGCGGCGTGGCCTACTTCGCTTAAACCTTTCCCATCGGGTACAATCCCCTCGGGTAACAACACCCGCCACCGACACATCCGGTGGCGGGTTCTTTTTTGCTTCGCGCATGCAGGAAGGACATCATGGAAAGCCGCAAGCCGTATCTCGCCACCCTGCCCGGACTCATCCTGGGCTGTCTTGTTTGCTGTGCACTCTGGGGATCGGCCTTTCCCTGCATCAAGATCGGCTACGCACTCTTTGGTATCCCGGCGCACGATAGCGCCTCGCAGCTGCTCTTTGCGGGCTTGCGCTTCACGCTTGCCGGCGCCCTGGTTATCGTTGGGATGAGTGCGGCCCAACGCCGCCCCCTCATTCCGCAGGCTCGCGACATCAAGCCCATCTTTGTCTTGTCGCTCTTCCAGACTATCGGGCAGTACTTCTTTTTCTATCTGGGCCTCTCGCGCGCCAGCGCCATGTCGAGCTCCATCATCGAGGCCAGCGCCAACTTCCTCGCAATCCTCTTTGCCGCCCTGGCATTTCACACCGAGAAGCTCAACACGGCCAAGGTGCTTGGCTGTGCGTTGGGCTTTGCCGGCGTCGCGCTCGTCAACCTCTCGGGCGCAGATGGCACCTTTGGCTTCAGGCTCGATGGCGAGGGCTTTATCCTAGCCTCCACTGTCTCGGGTGCTCTTTCGACCTGCCTGATCGGCATCTTCTCGCGCAAGCACGACGGCGTCTTGCTTGCCGGGTGGCAGTTCTTGGTCGGCGGCCTGGTCCTCACCGCCATCGGCTTTTTGATGGGTGGCGCGCTCTCCCCCACGGCGATTGTCCCCGCCATCGTGCTCATCATCTACATGGCGCTTATCTCCGCGGTCGCCTACTCGCTGTGGTCGCGCCTGCTTGCCGTCAACCCCGTCAGCCGCGTCTCGGTCTTTGGGTTTATGAACCCGGTCTTTGGCGTACTGCTGAGCGCACTGCTGCTTGGCGAGGGCGCCGGCACGAGCCCCGTTACCGTCATCGTTGCCCTGCTCTTGGTCTGCAGCGGCATCATCATCGTCAACAAACCCAAAAAAGCCTAGCGAACTGCCCTTATTTAGCAGAGAGATTCACATACTTTAGTTTAATGGAGTACATCGGTGAGCTGAAGGCCACCACGCACGCAAGCGTGCGCCCCTTTTTCTAGCGTATCTGGACGCCGGCTTTCTTTTTCTCGGCCTTGACGCGGTAGAGCTCCGCATCGGCAGCACGAAGCAAGTCTTGCCAGGTATCGACGCCATCACCAACCCGTGCGTAGCCGATGGACATCCGCAACAGATACGGAACCTCAGCGCGCGCGAGCTCATCGTTGATTGTCGCGCACAGATGCATGATATCCTGTTCCGCCACTGCCTTTTGGAGCACCACGAACTCATCACCACCATAACGTGCGATAAAGCCGCCAGACGCCGAGCAGACTTCTTTGAGCGCAGCGGATATGACCTGAAGAGCGTGGTCGCCCTCCACATGCCCATAGCGATCGTTAATCTGCTTAAAGCCGTCGGCGTCCATCATAAGCAGATATACATCTTCGGCCTGATCCACATTTGAGAAGAGCGACAGCATATAGGTCTCAAAACGGTTGCGATTGTTAAGTCCAGTCAACGGGTCGGTCGAGATGAGCTGCTCCTGGTAGATGATGTAGAGCAGCAACATGCTAATCATTATGCCGACACAAAGGCCGGGCACCGAGTATACGACCTGAAAGGTACCGCCCACCAGGGCCGGAATGGCGAAAAATGCCAAGGTTCGATAGATGGCCTTCGTCTGCAGGCTCTCGACCCTGCGAGATTGCACAAATGCATGCAGGGACGTATGTATAACGTAACAGTAGCTGACGATGGGCTGGATCATATAGGCAAAACCGCGACGATACACGCCCTGCGAATCGATATAGAACAGGGCGTGCGTCCAGTAACTGGTAAACGCCAGCACGACCACCAGAGCCGTAGGCAACGCTACAAGCACCACCCTATAGCGCGAGGTCAAAAGGCGAGAACCCTGCACCGTCTCGGAATAGATAAACCAAATGAGACACGCGATAGCAAAGAGCGAAAACGAAACCGCGTTGGAAATCCAGTTGGCAGCAATGCCCAACGTGCCGTCCACACCGTCCGAAAGCGTCCAGATCATATCGAATAATATGTACGCGGCAGAGGTGTAGCCAAGCATGCTAAACAATAGCTGCTGGGTACTCGAGAACAAGGAGCGACGACTTCGCACGGCAAGCCCGATAAGAACAATCATGCATAGCACGAATATCTCAATCTTGAGTGCCTTAACCACTAGACGCCATCCCTTCAATATCCAAGTGGTCAGAATCGCCCGATTCGTGCCTGGGCAATAAACACCCCTACTCCGCAGGGGTATAGGGAATAATAGCAGAGCGCCCGAACGCCACTGCAAGACAGCTCTCGTTCGGGCGCCCATACGGCGCGAATTGCACACGCCGGCTTGATTGACTCGCGTCGACGATTACTCGCCGTCGATGTCGGTCGCGACGGCCTCCTCAATAGCCTCGACGCCTTCGACCGACAGATCCTCTTCGCCGTGGCAGAACTTCTTATCGACCCAGCCGGTCAGAATCGGGGCCATGATGGCCGTGATGATGACGGCGGTGGCGATCTGCGCATACGCGGTGGGCGCAAGCTCGGCATAGCGCGGCGCGACCTCAGCAAGAGCAACCGGCGTGGTCATAGCCGTGCCGGCAATGGTGGAGCAAGCCACAGCGGCCTTGCCATTGCCGCCGCACAGACGCTCGAACGCAAAGGTGATGGGACCGACGACAAACAGCGTGACAAGGCCCAGCAAGATGCCGGAAATACCGCCGGTGATAAAGCTCGACAGGCTCATGGACGCACCGAGCTGAAATCCGATGACGGCAATCGCGGGATTGGCACCGGGAACCAGCAGGTTCTTGATAAACGGGAACAGGTTGCCCAGAACCATGCCGATAACGAGTGGCAAGATGGAGCCGATAATGGTGCCAATGGGAATGTTGGCGAGGCCGGAAACACCGAGGATGATCATCGTGACGGCGGGGCCAGCCGTAAAGAACAGGATACCGACGGCGCCCTGCTCGGACTCATCGCCGAACTCGCCCATGATGCCCGTATAGAGCGCCATGTTGCAAAACGTGATGCCGCCGATGATAGACACGGAGCTCAGACCCAGGAAGTTGTCGTTAAAGAAATATGCCACGCCCAGGCCGAGAGCCGCTGCGACGACCAGCTTGGGGATCAGCACGACGATACCGGTCTTGATGGCACCCGGCGTGGACTTAAAGCTGATGCCGGCGCCCACAAACAGCAGGATCGCGGCGACGATGGTATTGGAGCCACCGCGGCAGGCAGCCGTAAAGAAGCCGCCGATCTCAAAAACCTGCGGGCAGAAGGTGTTGAGCAAAAGACCGACGATCATCGGATAGATCATGATGTCGCCCGGGATGCGCGGGACCTTGAATTTCTTTTGCTCGTTGGCGGTCGCTTCCTGTGCCATGAAACCCCCATTTCCGCTGACGGGGTACAAAAGCCCACGTCACGCTTTGCTACAGTAAAGTTTGACCATGGTACCAGAAGAAATAGACCAGCTCGGTGAAAAATCCGACGAGTTGGGATGGAACGAGATTCGGCGCCCGCGACGCCACCCCTATATAAGGCTCAAGACAATATAGAGTACGATGCCCGAGACGCAGCACCACAGCATCGATTTTGTCTTGACCGCCACGACCACGACGCCGGCGGCCGCAATCCAGGGAACCAAGGCAGGCCAGAGTCCCGCGTCGAACGCGCCGGGGCTCACCAAGTCGTTGGCGACCAGCGCGGCAAAGGCGGCGGGCGGGATATAGCCCAGGGCCTCGGTAATGCGGGGCGACAGGGTCCGCCCGCGCAAGGCGAGCGCCGGCGCGATGCGAAAGAACGCGATAGCAGCCCACGACGACAGCCACAGAACCAAGAACTCGTTAACGGGCATCGCGGGCACCTCTTCCGTCAAATACAGCATCGCACGCCAACGCAATGGCAATGCCGGCCACGACGCTTGCCGGCACGGCAATATTCGTGAGGCCCAAGAACTTGCATACGGCGACGGACACCGCGCCCGAAACCGCCGCGACAACGTTGCCGCGCGACAGCCGCTGCGAAAAGAGCAGGCAGATAAAGAGCGAGGTGCAGACAAAGGCTGCAATGGCGGTGGGAACATCGACAACGGCGCCTACGATGGCGCCCATCGTACACGAAACGCCCCATGTTGCGATGAGAATCACGTTGAGCACGAAGGACTCGCGCGGGCCCCAATCCTCCCCTTCAACCAACTTGGCAAGCGAGATGCCATATGCCTCCTCGGTAAGTGTCGCGGCAACAGCCAGCGTCTGACGCTTCGAGGCACCCGTCAGATGCGGCGCGATCGATGCCGAGTAAAGCGCAAAGCGCGAGGAGATGGCAGCAACGCTCGCGACGATCGATGCTGCAGGCACGCCCGCCAGCCACAGGTTGCAGATCATAAACTGGCCGCTGCCCGTCACAAACGTGCTGCTCAGGGCAAAGACCATCCAGGGTTCCATTCCCGTCTGCCCCATGATCATTCCGCACGGCGCGCCTATTGCAACATAGGTAAGCATCACCGGCCAGACGGTTCTAACGATTTTGAGCACCATACGCTTCTCATCCTGACAAGGTCTCCGAGCCGCATGTAGCGATACGGCAGAATCATCATCCGACAGCAACCGAGTTCACCTACAATTGCCACCGGATCGAAAGACACAACTTTTTAGGAAGTCATTATGACAGCTATCGATCGAGACCGGGCGCGCGCGGCCTTCAAAAGCTACACCGATGCCTACGACGCCACTAACCCACGCATCGCGCTCAAAATCGAGCATACGTACCACGTTGCCGAGGCATGCGATGCCGTGGCACACGAACAGGGCTGGTCGTCAGAAGATATTGACCTGGCATGGCTTTGCGGCCTGCTACACGATATGGGCCGCTTTGAGCAGCTGCGACGCTGGGATACGTTTAAGGATGCCGAAAGCATGAGCCATGCGGCGTTGGGCGTCGGGGTCCTCTTTGGCGAGAACCCCGACGACGCGCCTGTCACAACAAACATCCGAGATTTTATCGAGACCGAAGAGCACGACGAGCTCATCCGCGCGAGCATCGCCTATCACAGTGACTTTCGCCTGCCGGCACAACTCGACGAGCGAACACGGTGCTTCTGCGATATCGTACGCGATGGCGACAAGATCGACATTATGCGCACCATCGCCGACAGCACCGTCGACACCATCCTCAAGGTGGATGAGAACACGTTTCTCGCCAGCCGCTTCTCGACACCGGCGCTTACCGCCTTTGACGAGCACCGCTGCGTTGCACGCGACGAACGCGACGAGCCCGCAGACTACCTGGTGGGACTCATCTGCTTTATGTTTGAGCTCGTCTATCCAGCAAGCCGCGCGCTGGCGCGCGAGCAGGGTGATATCTACCGCCTGCTCGACGCGCCCTTTGGCATTACGTGCCCCTTTACCGATCCCGCCACGCAAGCGACCTGGGAGCGCCTGAAGGGCGAGATGCGCGACTGGCTGGCGCGCGCCTAGCGCTCAAGCTGGGCCAGCAGCTCCTCGACGACCTCGACGGCATCGCCGACAACCTTGTACTGGGCAGCACCAAAGATGGGGGCATCCGGGTCCTCGTTGATGGCGATAATGCACTCCGCCCCACCGATACCGGCAAGATGCTGGATGGCGCCCGAAACACCGATACTCACGAGAAGTTTAGGGGAAACCGATACGCCCGTCTGGCCAATCTGATGGCGATACTCCAACCAGCCGGCCTCCACGACAGGTCGCGTGCAGCCAAGCTCGGCTCCCAGAGCCTCGGCGAGCCTTCGCATCAGCGGCAGGTTTTTCTTGGAACCAATGCCGCGACCCACCACGACCAGGCGCTCGGCATCGGCGATCGAGGCCTGCTGCCCCCACTCCTCGGCGGGAATCGAGATCTCGACACGGGACTTAGCATCATCCGCAAGCGATATCTGGGTGATCGTGCCGGAGCGGCCGTAGTCAAAGTCGGGTGCCTTAAAGATGCCGGGACGAACCGTTGCCATCTGGGGACGATGATTGGGGCAGACGATGGTGGCCATCAGGTTGCCGCCAAACGCCGGACGCGTCTGTTGCAGCAGTCCCGTCTCCGTATCCATCGAAAGTACGGTGCAGTCAGCCGTAAGGCCCGTCTGCAAGCGCACGGCAACGCCGGGTGCCAGTTCGCGGCCAAAAGCGGTCGCACCGTATAGGATGGCCTCGGGTTTGCGTTCGGCTACCAAATCGCAGATCAAGCGGGCGTAGACCTCCGCATCGTTCTGACGCAAACGCTCGTCGCGACAGGCCAGGACTTCGTCGGCGCCTGCGCAAACCAGATGCTCCAGGTCACCAAGAGAACCCTCGGGGGCCATACCGACCAGTGCCACCAGACGGCAGCCGCGAGCATCGGCAAGCTCGCGGCCCTTGCCCATAAGCTCATAGGCAACGGGAGTCACCGTATCGTGCTCGTCGGTCTGCACGAATACCCAAATGTCTCGATATGCATCAAGGTCCACCGCACCAGCGGCCTCATCACGCTCGATCGAGATAGCGTTGACAGGGCAGGCGTCGACGCACCCACCGCATAGGATGCAGCCGTCGGTTACGCGGGCGCATCGGTTGGGTCGCTCGCCTTCCACTACGATGCCGCCCGAGGCACAGGCGCGAACGCAGCGACCGCAGCCGATACAGGCTTCGCTATCGATAATCAGTCCGCCCATCTATGCCATCCCCTCGATAATCTTGGCAAGTTCTACCGCCTGCTCGGACGCCGTCCCCTCAACGGCCTTGCACGTTTGGTCACGGTCGGGCACAAACGATCGTACGACCTGTGTCGGCGACCCGGCAAGACCGCAACGCGCGGGGTCGGCGTTCACGTCGGCGGCACTGACCTCGCGCACGTCCGCCTCCTCCGCCGCGCGAATACCGGCAATACTCGGCATACGCAACTGGCCAATCTCCTTGGCAGTCGTCATCGCGCACGGCATCTCCAGACACACCGTCTCCTCGCCGGCATCGCATCCGTGAACGAGCGCCAGCGAACCACACGTCGTAAAGCCCGCGCTTTGCACGCAGCTCACGTCGGTCACGCAGGGAATCTCAAAGGCACCGGCAAGCTCGGGACCAATCTGGGCCGTATCGCCATCCACCGCCATCTTGCCGCAGATGAGCAGGTCGAAGTCCTCGTCGAGCGCCTCGATGCCGCGCTTGAGGGCATAGGTGGTTGCCAGGGTATCGGCACCTGCAAAGGCGCGATCGGTTAGCAGCAGTGCGTCATCGGCGCCTCGGGCGATGCAGTCGCGCAGCAGCGACTCGGTCGCGGGGATGCCCATCGACACCACCGTTACGCGCACGTCCATGCCAAAGCCGATAAAGTCGTCTTTCAGCGCCAGCGCGCATTCCAAAGCGCTCGCATCAAAGGGATTAATGACCGCCTGCTTGCCATCGCGTACGATGGTATTGGTCTTGGGGTCCATCTTGACCTCGGTGCTGCCCGGCACGGCCTTGACGCACACCACCATATGGAAATCGCTCATCTTCACGCGCCCCCTTTCTGGACGAGCTCATCCAAGAGCTTCTCCGAAAACAGGTTGCCGCGACCCAGCTGGCCGGCAGGATCGAGCTGGAGCTTGAGCTGCGCCGACTCGACCATGGCCTCGTGGCCGTACATCGTCTCCAAGAAGCCCGCCTTGATCTTGCCGACGCCGTGCTCGGCAGAAACGGCACCGCCCATAGCCGTTACCTCCGCAGCCCACTGGGCAAACAGCTCGCCACCGCGACGGTAGTCCTGCGCATCGCGCGGCAGGATGTTCACATGCAGATGGTTGTTACCGATGTGCCCCCAGGCAGCAGATTCAAGCCCGCTTTCGGCCAGTGTGCGGCGATAGAGGGCCACGACATCGGCAAGGCGTGCATTGGGCACCGACATGTCCGAACCCAGTTTGGTGATGGTGGGATTCGTGCGGCGGCGCTCGTCGATAAGCATATTGACGCTCTCGGGGACCGCATGGCGGAAGAACCGCTGGCACTCGCGATCGACCTCGGTGCGCGCGACCCGTGTCGCATCGTCGCTGCCGCCCGCAAACTCGAGCACCCATCCCAGGTGGTACAGTTCCTCGGTCGCCTGGGCCTCGTCATCGCAGTCGAGCTCCACGTAGACACAGACCTTTGCCTCGTCGTCAAGCGCCGGCAGCGAGGCAAACGCTGTCGACTGCTCGCGCTGGCGACGCAGAATATCCAGGGCGCCAGCATCGAAGTACTCGATGGCGGCCGCATGGGACAGGACGGGGCGCACGGAATCGGTAAAGGACACGGCCTTGTCTTCGCTATCGAAAAAGCAGCTCACACCCCAAACGACTGCAGGTGCCGCTTGCAGGGCAATCTCGAGCTCGGTGATAACGCCGAGCGTGCCGCAAGCGCCGATAAAGAGGTCGATGGCGTCCATATCGTCCGCAACGAAATAGCCTGAGGCATTTTTTGTCTTGGGCATGGTATAGCCGGGAAGATCGAGCTCGAGCGTACGGCCCGCTGCCGTCACGAGCGACAGGTGGCGGCCCTGGGCAAAAGCCTCGCCGCGCTGAAGCTCAAGCAAATCGCCATCAGCCAGTGCGACGTGGAGTCCCGTGATATGTGGGCGCATGGGACCGTAGGCGTAGCTGCGGGCACCAGAGGCGTTACATGCCGCCATGCCGCCCAGACAGGCAGACGTCTCGGTGGGATCGGTGGGAAAGAACTGCTCGGGGGCCTCTTGGAACTCCTCGTAGGCCTCAAGCGATGCCTGGTCCCAACCAGCAGTCGGCAGCACCTTCTTGCTCAGCTGCTTGCGCAGCTCCGAGAGCACAACGCCCGGCTCCACGCGCAGCAGAAATTGGCCTTGTTCATCGCGGCGAAGGCCCAAGTAGCGATTCATACGGGAAGTATTGAGGATATGCCCGCCGTGGGGCACGGCACCGGCGGCAAGGCCGGTTCGGGCGCCCTGAACCGTTACCGGGACACGCTCGGCATGGAGCTTTTCCAAAATGGCACGGACCTCGTCTTCCGTTGTCGGAAACGAGATGCTCGAGGCCTCGCCCGATGCGCGAGACTCATCGCGACCATACTCTTCGAACTCGTCGGTGAAGGGTTTGATGGTTGCAGACACGCGAACTCCCACTTTAGCTAACTACAGTGTTTGCAGGGAGATGTTACCGCATCGTTTCGTCGACGTGTTCGAGACCGTCTCCATAATTGGCGATTTTTACGTTCGTGCAATTCGGCGAGCGGCTTGATTTCCTCGGCAGACGATGCTTTTGACACATACGGCCCCGCCGTCGCCGACCGCGCGATTGTCACTCGAAAAAAGTTGGAGTATTTTTTGCCGCCTTTTACCTGCGGAGACACCAATCCGTCAAGCATTTGGTCAGCAATTGGTCAAGTAGCGGCTGATACCGTCGGCATCGACAGCCAAAACCGACAGAAGTTTTGGCCCCAGAAGCAGGGAGGTTCCCATGGCATATTACTGGCCCCAGTACGGCATCGCCATCGAAGTCGACGACGATCCCCATCTCCTGCCTTTCGACGAAGAGGCATTCCCCGATACGGCGGTCTACCACGTTACCACCGATGTGATCTGCGACCCCGAGTCGTTCTCGGCGCTCGCCCACCATATCGCGCATATCCACGACATCGAGCTCCCTCCCGACTTCGAAGAGCTCGTCTACTCGCGCCGTCTGATGCTTCACATGCTCTTTGGAGCGGACCCGTCCACCTTTGCGCGCATCTATACCGCCAAGGATGCCGCATGAGCGCGAAGAAGCCACCCCACTTTGCAGGCCTGGGTCGTCGCAAGAAGCTCATCGCTGCCTGCCTGGCCATCGTCTGTGCCCTTGTCGCCGTAGGACTATACGCTTGGCAGTCGCAGCCCGTACCCGAGGCGGGCGCTTCGGTCACGACGGCCGAGGGCAAAACGCGTCAGGAAATCCAAGATGAACTCGACGCCATCGTCCGCGACAACATGATGACGATTTCGGTCGCGCCGGTCGCTCAGCTGCAGGAGGACGGCAAGCTGCGCGTCAACGTGCAAAACGTCCAAGACAATAAATTTCCCCAACGATTCCGCGTCATCCAAAACGACGAGACCATGTACGAATCCGGTGTAGTCGAGACTGGCAAGACAATCGAGACGTGCCCCGCCGGCAACATCAAAGAAGGCGAGGCGTATATCGAGATCCAGGCACTCGATGCAAAGACCCTCGACAGCCACGGCAATCCGACACGTGTCAAGGTACGGGTTGAGCAAGCCGAGAACTAGCTTTCCGGCCGACGCGGCACCGCACGCAATTCACCAGCATTCGTCCAATCATCGCGGGGACGGCCCGCGGCGAATAGAAAGGAACGACCATGGACATCACCAGGAACATGAACGGAGCCAGAGCGCTCGTCGTGGGCGCAGGGCTCGCGCTCGCGCTCGCAATGGGCGCCGCCCCGACGCCAGCTATGGCAGCCGGGCGCGTTGGAACCACGAAGGTAATGGTCAGGACCGAGATCGACAACGTTGAGTTCAAAGTTCCGACGGTTATCCCCTTCGTCGCCAAGGCCGACGGCACGCTTCAGGGCCCCTCAGAAGACGCGACCACCATCGACAATCACTCGGCCTACGGCATCCACGTCACCAACATGAAGATCGACGCCATGAACACCTGGACCATTGCCGCCGACGCCAAGGCCGGCACCGCGCAGAACTCCATCGACTTTAAGGTCGGCCCCGACGGCGCACTCCAGAACGCCAGCGCCGCAATGCAGGGGACGGGCCTCGATCTTTCCAAGAATGCAGCCTTCGACATGGGCTACCAGGGCATTGCCGGTGGCACGGACAAAATTAAGCTCAAGACAAGCGGAAACGTCGCCCGCGTCACGCGCGACATCTTCCGCGTAACCGGCGAAGGCGATCAGGTTGCGACGATCACCTGGACGGTCGAGCCCGGTGCGCACACGGCATAAGGCCGTCGCCCTGGCCGCCGCCGTCGGCATCCTAGCGTTTGGGCCAGCCATGGCCTTTGCCCAGCAAGAACAGGCGCAGGCCGCCACGCAAGTGACGGTCGACCTCTCGGAGCTCGACCGCGGCGACCGCGAGGAACCGTTGGCGCAGACAGGCGACAGACGATGGCTCTTGGCAGCAGGCGCCACAGCAGCAGGCGCAGGAACCGCCGGCCTCGGTCTGCACATCAAACGCAGCCAGAAACAAAACATGGACAGGCCGCACTAAATTAGCTAAGGAGACCCCATGGCATCGAAGAACCTTTTGCCCGTCGTCGCACTTTGCGGCGCGCTCGCAACCGGAACGCCTGTCGCCGCTTGGGCGACTCCCGTCATGGCAGACTCCTTACCAGCAGCCCTAAGTTCCGCCCCAAATCCGTCGAGCACCATTGCGTACGAGCGTTTTTCGATCGCACAGGCCGCGATCTCAACCTCGGGATGCCTTCGTCGTAATACGGACGGCTCGATAGTCGTGGATATCAAGCGTTCGAACAAGGCAAACGGCTCCCAGGCGGGGTGCGCCGTCTGCACGTGGCGCTCGGTTGTGCTCGATGCGGATGGCGATCCATGCAATTTAGAGATGCGCATCGACATCGCTTCGGTCGATGACTCGGCGAACGGAGCGAAGGTCGCCTTCGACGGTACGTTTTTTGAGAAAGGAGGCGGTATATGTCTGGGCTGCGCCGCCGCGAATGCAGACGATGCGCAGCCCACCCTCTCATTCACGGCATCGTTGCGGCTGACCAAAGCCGACACCGATGCCATCGCGGCGGGAGAAGCGTCCCTGCTGTTCTACGCCGTCAGCGCCAAAGACACAGACGCTCATTTCGAGAAGCCAGCCGGATCACTCAGCCTTACACGAGGGATAGAGGCAGGCCCTATTGAAATCGATGCCCACGCGCAAAGCAGGCAACGCATTCTTGCCGACCCGGCGCTTCTCGAAATGGAGTGGAACGGATCCGGAGCCATCGGAATTCTTCCCTCCGCGCTTGACGCCAAGACGCTCCCCTCAAACGACGAACCCATCAACGCAACCATACAAGAAGAGAGCGCGGACAACGAAGCAGGTACGGGCGACACGCCGTCGCCGACAAACAGCATCCCAGCTTCTCTCGAAGCACCGAATGAGCCCGCTACCGATCCAAACGATCCCGAGCTCGCAGACAGTCTGGGGCTTGCTGATCCTCAAGAGATCGATGAAGGTAACTGCTGCGCGCTTGCCGCGCTCGACCACACAGAGGTCATCGACGCTGCGAACATCGAAGTTGCCGCCGCCAATCAGCCCGTCCGCAAGTCGGCCATCATCGCATTTCCTGAATCCATCGAAGTCGTCTTTTTGCCATCGGGCGAGGTCGTGGCCCCAACACTGCTCACTTTGTTGGGCGCCAAGAATACTCGAAACGAAATTAAAAAGGTCACGGTTGTCGACCCTGCAACCACCGCCAAGCTGCGTCTATACGCCGTTGCTCCAGACGGAGGCAAGACCTTGGAATTCGATGGCGACACACTCCTAGCCTGGCGACGTCTGGACATTATGCAAGACGTCTCGTATCAGATCGAACTCGAAGGGTTTGATCGCGCCCGCGATGCCAATATCATCGCCGCGGCCATTGAATCCCCACAGCGGCTTATGACACTGCGCTTTGACTACTATCCCTATGTCCCGACAACCACCTGAGGCTTAAATGCTGCGCATCATTCCTAATACCACTTATATAACGTATTAGATGAGTCGCGATGTACCTCGCATTCCATTCTGCTACGATTGCCACGTTGGCATCAATACAGGAGGGCTCATGCCGGGCTTGGGAACAATCATCAACGTTGTGCTTTTAGTTGCGGGCGGTCTTTTGGGATTAGCGGGCGGCCGCTTCATTACACCGCGCATCCAAGACACGCTCATGAAAGCGTCGGGGCTGTGCGTCCTGTTTATCGGCCTGGGCGGCACCATGCAAAAGATGCTCCTTATCGATGGGAAGGCGCTGGCGACCACCGGCACCACCATGCTCATTGCCTCGTTCGCCCTCGGTTCGCTCATCGGCGAGGCCATCAATCTGGAGGCCGCCATCGAGAACCTCGGCGAATGGCTCAAGCGCAAAACCGGCAGCGAAGGCGACAACGAGTTCACCAACGCCTTTGTCTCGGCATCGCTCACCGTGTGTATCGGCGCCATGGCCATTGTGGGATCGATCCAGGACGGCCTGCTCGGCGACTGGTCAACGCTTGCCCTGAAGGGCGCGCTGGACTGCATCATCGTCTGCACCATGACGGCCTCGCTTGGCCGCGGCTGCATCTTCTCGGCCCTGCCCGTTGCCGTATTCCAGGGCACGATCACGCTGTTTGCCGGCGCACTCTCCCCCATCATGACCACAGCAGCCCTCAACAGCCTTTCGCTCGTAGGCTCCATGCTCATCTTCTGCGTCGGCGTCAACCTCATCCGTCCTCAGACCTTCCGCACGGCCAATATGCTTCCCTCCGTCGTCATCGCCGTCATATACGCCCTCCTGTTCTAAATCTAGCAACGCAGCGGTATCTCGAACATCTGTTTGATGCTGTGCTATGATATGAGGTCACCGTAGCTGCGTTCGAGAGGAGGAGCGGTGGCCGACCAGGACATCAAGATGCTCATCGAGCGCATTATGGCCGAGGCCCGGACCCATCAGTCCGCCCGCTTCTCAAACGAAACCTACGCAGACGAGCCGATTCTCAAAACCGGCCGACAGATGCAGAATTTCCTCCCCGACCAGTACCGTAAAATGCGCGAGATATCGCGCTGGCAGGATGACCCCAAGGGCGGTGCGGGCCGCTGGCTTTCGGAAGCCGAGCTTTTTTACCGCCAGGGCCTGCTGATGGCCGACTTTGAGGACGACTGTCCCTACAACGGCACCTTTAAGTCGTACTTTCCCACCTACAACGCCATGAGCGACCGGCAACTGCGCGGCTACTTTACCTGGCGTGCCCAAGTGCGCCGCGGAACCGTCGAGGAAACGTCTACGTCCTTTGCCTTTCTGTATCTCTATGAGCTGATCTGCGGCATTGGCGTAGATAATCCACTCGATGGTTTTAACAAGATCAAGGCTTTTTGGGATGTCTATCGCGCCTTCGAGCCCGGCATCGACCGGTTTGCGCGCGTGTGGCTGCAAGATTACGCCGTGTTCCACGGGCTCGACCCCAAGCTGCTTCGCGACTCTAAAACCGTCATGTTCGATAACGCCCTTATCGAACTGCGGCGCGCGGCACGAGACCTTGTACCGGCACCGTCCGGCCAGACCCCTAAGCGTCGCAAAACCTCCGAGCCCACGCTCCCCCTTCCGCCCGATGAGGTGCGCGAGGAGCGACTCATGGCCGCCATCAACGCCCTCTCCACGTACAACCTAAGTAGCTCGCGGCTCGACCGCAGCCACCACCGTGATCTGCGCCACGTGGCGTGCGCCGTGTATGTCCGCATGGCGCGCTACTATGACACGCACCGAAAGACCGGCATCGTGGCAAGTTTATTTGGGGAGGAGACGGCCATGCCCTACACCATGTTTGCCTCGGCCGTATTCTTTGCGCCCGAGCGCCACGAGGACTGCGAATACCGTCTGGACCCCATCCATATCTACCGTTGCCAAAACGGTTTTTGGGAATGCATGCGGATTCACGGTAGCAGGCAAAAGAGCAGCAAGCTCGGTGAAATGATGCGCGCCTGCGACCAACGCCTGCGCCTGGCGCTGGACCCCGCCCATCCCCTTAAGGAAGAAAAGGTCCCCAAATATCTGGCCAAGATTATCGATGACGAGATTGTGGCATGGCTTTCGTGGGACGCCGCACACCAGCCCGTCAAGATCGATATCGATTTGAGCCAGCTGGGGCACATTCGGAGCGCTGCCGCACAAACGCGCGAAGCGCTTTTGATCGACGAGGAACGCGAGGACGGCACGCTTGCGGATGCCGAGGTGACAGTTGCCGAACGACGGGAAGCCAAGCCCGTGGCCGGCACGATCGCCGAACCAGTCGCGACGACCATGCAGCAGGACGAGGCTAGCGAGCCGACCATCTCCACCGAGCAGTTTGGCGTCGTGGCCCCGCTCCTCGCACCAGCACCCACGTCCGCTGACACCGCGTCCGCACTCGATCCCGCCGCAGACGCCTATCTTCGAGCACTACTCGAGCAAAACGCAGCGCAGACGGCATCGGCGGTGGCGCAGTCGGGCAAGAGTGAGGACATGCTTGTCGATACCATCAACGAGGCGCTCTTTGACCTGGTGGGAGACACCGTTATCGAATTCGGCGCGGCAGGGCCGCAGATTATCGAGGACTACGAAGCAGACGTGAGAGGATACCTAGACCATGAGTGATACCGCATCCGCAGCACCCCGCGTGCCCAAGCGCGTCGCTGCCGTCATTCTCAACTCGCTCAAGGGCGGCGTGGTCCCGCGCATCGGCCTTCCTTACATCACCGTAGGGCGCGAGGTCGAGATCCGCGCCCTGCTCACCGATTTAAGTCTCATCGCCGATGGCGGCGCGAGCTTCCGCTTTTTAGTCGGTCGCTACGGCGCCGGTAAGAGCTTTTTGCTCCAGACCATCCGCACGCACGCCATGGGCGAGGGATTCGTCGTCGCCGATGCCGACTTGTCGCCCGAGCGACGCCTGCAGGGCGGTCAGGGGCAGGGCCTTGCCACCTACCGCGAGCTCATCCGCAATATATCGACCAAGACGCGCCCCGAGGGCGGTGCGCTCAACCTTATTCTGGATCGCTGGGTCGCCTCGTGTGCCAACGTCGACGAGTCGGTCGTCAATGCCCAACTGACCCCGCTCGAGGAGATGGTCCACGGCTTCGACTTCACCCGCATGCTTCGCCGCTATCGCACGGCCGTATCCGAGGGCGACGAAGAGGCCATGAGCCGCGTGACCAAATGGATCCGCGGCGAATACCGCACCAAGAGCGAGGCTCGCGCCGAACTGGGGTCCTCAACCATCATCAGCGACGATGACTGGTACGACTACGTCAAACTCATCGCGCGTTTTTTGGTTTGCAGCGGCTACAAGGGCATGCTGGTGCTCATCGACGAGCTCGTGAATCTGTATAAGATTCCCAACGCCATCACGCGCCAGTACAACTACGAGAAGATCCTGACCATGTACAACGACACACTTCAGGGCAAGGCGCAGTACCTGGGCATGATCATGGGTGGCACGCCGACCTCCATCGAGGACCGCCGCCGCGGTGTGTTTTCCTACGAGGCCCTACGCAGCCGACTCGCCCAGGGCCGCTTTGCGCGCGAGGACCTTAAGGACATGCTTGCGCCCATCATCCGCCTGCAACCACTCACCTACGAGGAGTTGCTGGTGCTGATCGAAAAACTCATGCAAATTCACGCCGGCTACTTTGGCTGGACGCCCACGCTGACCGAAAACGACTTGGTTGACTTCCTCAAGATTGAGTTCGGTCGTGTGGGAGCCGACACGCACCTGACGCCGCGCGAGGTCATTCGTGACTTTATCGAGTTGCTCGACATCCTATGCCAAAACCCCGACGCCAACGTGGCCGAGCTGCTGCAAAGCGTCGGCGGCGACGCGCTGGCGCCGGCAGCCGCAACAGGCGACACCGGCACCGCAGGCGGCGACCGCAACTTCGCCGAGTTCACCATCTAACCTACCAAAAAGGGACAGGTTTATTTTGGCAGGTTTTATCTGGGCAAACGTTGAAGCAGTAATGCAGCAAGCCGTTGCCAGCCGCGTTGAGAAATTCGTTGTTGAAAGGAGGCCCCGTGAACGCCTTTGACCGCTACGCCCCGTTTATCCAAGGCTTCATCTACTCCCACGATTGGGAGAGCTTGCGCTCTATCCAGGTTGCGGCGGCAGATGCCATCTTCAACACACAGGACAATGTGCTCCTGACGGCGTCAACGGCTTCCGGCAAAACCGAGGCAGCCTTCTTTCCCATCCTGACCGAGTTTTGGGAGAACCCGCCCGCAAGCGTGGGCGCCCTCTACATTGGCCCCCTCAAGGCGCTCATCAACGACCAATTCGTCCGCCTCAACGACCTGTGCGAAGAAGCCGATATCCCCGTCTGGCACTGGCATGGCGATGTCTCACAATCACACAAGGCCAAACTCATCAAAAAGCCGAGCGGTATCCTACAGATTACGCCCGAATCGCTCGAGGCGCTCCTGATCCATAAGCACATGGCAATCCCGCGCATGTTTTGCGACCTGCGCTATGTGGTTATCGACGAGGTTCATTCGCTCATGCGCGGCGACCGCGGCGGTCAGACGCTCTGTCTTATCGAGCGACTCTCGCGCATGGCCGGCGTGCAGCCTCGCCGCATTGGCCTTTCTGCCACCATCGGCAACCCCGAGCGCACGGGCGCCTTTCTCTCACAGGGAACGGGACGCGGTTGCATCATCCCCCGCTTTGAGGAACCGCGCCGCGTGTGGCGCATCTCCATGGAGCACTTCTACAACTCGGGCCCCCAGGCTCAGCAGCGAGGATTCGTAGGCACAGGTCCACAAGAAGCCGAGGTGCTTGCTTGCGAGCGTATTGAGACGGCGGCGCCCGCGGCGCTGCCCGCATCCGGACAAGACATGTGCCACAGCGGACAGCTTACACAGGAAGAACACCGTCAACGTCGTGAGCAGGCGCGGGGCAAGGCCGCTCCCAAAGACCGTCGCACTTCCTCGGCCCCCGAGGGCGAAGTCGACATCCCACGTGCGACCGAGCAGGCGCTTCTCAACCCCACCGACACGGCGCCCGACAACGCCGACCCCGGCATGGGTTATATCTTTGAGCATACGCGCGGCCGCAAATGCCTGGTCTTTGCCAACTCGCGCGAGGAGGCAGAGGCCGTGTGCTCCATGCTGCGCAGCTACTGCGAGAGCCGGCACGAGCCCGACCGTTTCCTCATCCACCATGGCAATCTTTCGGCATCGCTGCGCGAGACGGCCGAGGAACTCATGCGCGATGAGGAGCAGGCACAGACAACCGTCACCACCTCTACGCTGGAACTCGGCATCGATATCGGCCGTCTGGAGCGCGCGTTCCAGATCGATGCGCCGTTTACCGTCAGCTCCTTTTTGCAGCGTATGGGCCGCACGGGACGCCGCGATCTTCCGCCCGAGATGTGGTTCGTCATGCGCGAGGAAGAACCCGAGCCGCGCACGATGATGCCCGAGACCATTCCCTGGAAGCTCCTCCAGGGCATCGCACTCGTACAACTCTATCGCGAGGAAAAGTGGGTCGAGCCGCCCGAGCTCGATCGACTCCCCTACAGTCTGCTCTATCACCAGACTATGTCGACGCTTGCCAGCACCGGCGAACTCACGCCGGCAGAGCTTGCCCAGCGCGTGCTCACACTCAGCTATTTCCATCGCATCTCGGCCGATGACTATCGCGTGTTGCTGCGTCACCTCATTACCATCGACCATATCCAAGTCACCGAGGGTGGCGGGCTCATCGTGGGTCTCGCGGGCGAGCGCATCATTAACAACTTTAAGTTCTACGCCGTATTCCAGGAAAACGAAGAGTTCACCGTTCGCAGCGAGTCGGCCGAGTTGGGCACGATCGTCAATCCGCCACCGCCCGGTGAGCGCATCGCCATCGCCGGACACTGCTGGATTGTCGAGGAAGTGGACTGGAAGCGTCATACCGTCTTTGCCACGCAGGTCAAGGGCCGGGTGCCGGCCTACTTTGGCGACTGCCCCGGTGACATCAATACACACGTACTCGAGCGCATGCGCAAGGCGCTCAACGAGCACGCGACATATCCGTACCTTATGGGCAACGCGAGAGCCCGCTTGGCGCAGGCTCGTCATACGGCCGATATTTCGGGTGCGGGAACTAAGCCGCTCATCAACCTGGGCGGCGATACCTGGGCACTTTTCCCCTGGCTGGGCAGCTACGCCTTTTTGGCGCTCGAGCGCATGCTCAAAATTAAGTGTGCCGCGGAACTGGGCCTTCGCGGACTTGACCCGTCACGCCCGTACTTTATGCAGTTTAAGATGAAGGCCGACGAGGAGACGTTCTTTGAGGTGCTCGCCGCCGAGGCCGAGAAGGACTTCGATCCCATCGAGCTCGTCTATCCCGGCGAAGTGCCTTACTTTGATCGTTACGATGAGTTCGTTCCCGAAGAGCTCGTGCGTAAGGGCTTTGCCGAAGGCGTGCTCGACATCGAAGGCATGAAGCAGCGCGTTCTCGGCTGGTGCGACCACACATAAAACCAGTCTTTTTGGTACGGGGAGACTTACTTGTCGTGAAGGACGGTGCCGAGGAAGTCGGCGTTAAAAGGCACGGCTTCGGCGAAGACATAGTCGCCGTCGCTGGCGATGAGCAGGTAGTTCTCCTCGCCGCCGAACTCTGTATCGCCACAGGGGACCACCCAGGCGTGGGCGAATATCTCGAGTGCCGTGGCAGCGCAGTCGCGCAGGAGCGTTACATCGCTCCCCTCGTTTGTGCTCACGATATTGGCAACGTAGATACCCCCGGGGTTCAGGCTGCCCCGCACTAAACGCAACGCCTCAACCGTCGCCAGCTCGCGTACGGGCTCGGCACCGCTAAAGCAATCGCTCACGACCACGTCGTAGCGACGATGGCCCACGCTCGTCACACCCAGATACGAGCGAGCCTCAGCGGTTATCACCCGCAGGCGATCGCCCGCCGCGCGCTCTAGCTCGTCTAGGTAGAACCAGCGGCGCGCCAGGCGCGTAATCTCTCCGTCATACTCGATAACGTCCATGCGCAGGCCCTCGTGCGACATCAGCGCAAATTTGGGATAGGCAAACCCGCCGCCACCTAGCATAAGCATACGGCTGATACCGTGACCATAAACGTCACGCATCGCATCCTCGGCCTCAAACACGTCGTCAAACGCGCGATAATACGCAAAGACGGGCTCCGCCCAGCGCTCGCCGACGTAACTCGCGCTTTGGTAGACACCGCCCTGCACCAATACGCGGACTTCATCGCCGCCCTCATCGTGCACGCGTTTCACACGCGCCAACCCATTGCGGGTTCGCGCGACCTGCAGGCAGGCAGCGCGAACAGCGACGGCAGCCGCGCCCAGCGCCGCGGCTCCCAGAGCAACGCCGGCAACAACGCCGGCAGAAACACTCGGCTTGTTCATCTAGAGCTCCTTTTGCAGATAAAGGCCATGGTCATAAAATCCAAGATGGCGATAGTACTCGCGCGTGCCAATCGCGCTGATCACGTTGATGCGTGCATACCCCGCGTCCCGAGCAATATGGCACGCACGCTCCACCAGCGACCGCCCCAGTCCATGATGCTGCGCCGCCTGGCCCTGGTCGCCCACGCGTGCCGCCATGCCGTACACGTGCACCTCGCGAATCATCGCCTCGTCCGGCGTCGTCGGCAACTCGTCCGCATGCGCGGCAACAAACGAATGGTCGGGCAGCGACAGGCGCAAAAAGCCCGCAATCTTGCCCTGCGGCGTCACCCACTGCAAAAAGCGCTCGTGCGTCACCGGCGTCTCGTACGCCACATCCTCGTCAAGGGTCAGCTCATCCAAGTCGGCACCCGCCGTGCTGATCTCGCGATAGCGAATCTCGCGCACCGTCGCACCGTCACCCCGAGCAGCCAGGCGGTTCTCGACGAGCTGACGCAGGTTGGGCTTCTTGTTGCCCACCATAATGTCATCGGAGCTAAAATCGCGGATCATGCGGCTGATACGGCAGAACGGCGGCGTCACCACGATGTCATCGGCTAGCACGTCGAGTAGCTCCTCCTCGGTATAGGGGCGCCACTCGCCGCGCTCGTAACAGCCCACCAGACGCGAGCCCTCGATGAGCGCGCACGGGTAGACCTTGACCTCGTCGGGCATAAAGGCCCCCTCGGTCATAAAGCGCTCGTAGTCGCGCTTGTCCCCCTCGGGTGTGGCACCCAGCAAGTTGAGCATAAAATGCGCGTGGATCTTAAAGCCAAACAGGCGCGCAAGCGAAAACGCTCGCTCGATCTGTGCCACCGTAATACGGCGCTCGTTGATATCGAGCAGGTGCTGGTCGAGGCTCTGGATACCCATCTGAATCTTGGTGCAGCCCAGGCGGCGGATAAGCGTAAGCGCCTGCGGCGTTACGGCATCGGGGCGCGTCTCGATAACGAGTCCCACCACGCGATGCTTCGCCGTCTCGTTGATGCGCTGCTGTTGCTCAAGCTCCTCCATCGTTGCCGTCTGCCACTCGGCGACTGCGCCCCAAGGCGTGCCGGGGCCGTACAGACGACGCACCGCGCGGTTATAGCCACCCTCGGCAGCATCCACACGCCCTTGCACGCCGGCAACGCCGGCGGCAAGCTCGGCCTCATCGGTCGCAATACCGGCAGCCCTATAGCGCTCGCGACGCTCCGCCACCACCGGCGGCAGGGCATCGGCGGGAGCGTCATCGAGCAGGCGCCCCGCCTCGGCACGGCTGATGCCCGGACGTGCCAGCATGGGGTTAGCCGCCACGCCCGCCACGGCGTCTTCATTGAGCGCACGGAAGAGCTCCGACATAAACCATGCCTGATACCCCTGCGGATAGTCGCTCCAGGTACCACCGAGCACAATGAGCTCGATCTTATCGGTCGCATGCCCCATCTGCGAAAGCGCGGTCAAACGAGCGCTCACCTGCAAATACGGGTCGAAGCAGTTTTGCTCCGCACGGGCGCATGCCGGCTCGGCGTGCAGATAGCTCTTGGGCATGCGCAGGTCGTTGGGGCAAAACAGGCAATCGCCCGAACAGGGCCACGGCTTGGTAATGACGGTAATGGTCGCCACGCCCGAGGCCGTTCGGCGCGGCTTCATACGCAGCACCTGCAGCAGTCGACGTTCCAGCTCGGCATCGACATTCCACCCAGCCCAACGAGCCGGCTCCTCACGCTTCACCCGCTGGTAGAACGGCAGCAGACGGCGCTTGGCCAAATCGCGTTTGTCGGCACCCTCGCGGCGCGCCTCGGCATGTATCAACTTGACGAGCGCCTTGTCGTCCACGGTCTCACCGCGACGCAGAGCCTCGAGTATGTTCAAAATAATCTGTTCCATGCCCCCATTGTAAAGGCAAAGGCGCCGGAGCCCGTCACGGCCCCGGCGCCTCCATCAAAGAGCATGCCTATATGCACCGATCTCCGAAAACCGCATGTCACTCCGGATCAAACGACATGTCGCCCGAACCGACCTCAAAACGATACGTAGCAGACTTATCGCCGTTATCGAATTCAAGATTCAAAATGGTCTCGCCGTCGTAGTCAAGCGGAAGGAAATCGCTCTCGAAGTCGCCGCTGCCCAAGGTGAGGCTCGCCTTAAAGCCCGTCGAGTTCGGAACCGTCATCTCCACATCGCCCGAGCCCACACTCACGTCCATCGACTTCGCGGGGGCCTGGTAAAGCTCGAACGTCACATCGCCCGAACCGACCTCAGCGCTGAGCGCATCAGTCACGCTGCCCGTAAACTCTACATCTCCCGCACCCAGGAAAAGGTCGAAACCATCACAGATGACACCGGCAATCTGCAGATCGCCCGAGCCCACGTGCGCGTTGACTCCCTTCAGATGTTCGGCAACACGGCGCGGCAGCTCGACCGTAACTGAGCGATCGATTGCCTTACCGTCGTCACTTCCAAACTGGGAAACCTTGAGCGTCGAGTCCTCGACGGATGCGATGTTTTGCGTCGCGGCCTTGGAGGCATCCATACCCTCGGCAACGCGCCCCCGCTCGATAACGCGAGCCTTGTTGCCATCAACAACCTTGACGTCCACCGAAGCCGCATTGATATCGAAATCGAGGTAGCGGAACTCATCGGCATCAAAAGTCGTGCTCGAAAGCTGCTGAGGCTGAGCGGAATACTTACCGCCATCGTTCAAAACATCGGCGTCAACCGCATCGTCCCTACCGGACAAGCCGGATGCAATAGTGCCGAGATCCCACGGACCATCAAAATGAATCCATGTCCGCGAAGCGCCAAAGACAAGCCCAACAATAAGCACAAACGCTCCGATGCCAACGCCCAGACGCACCTTCGATTCATGCGAGAGTTTCATTATTCATCACCTTCTTTGGCGCTCGGATCAACGGGGGTCGCGGTAGCCACGTCGGTATCAACCGCAGGGGAATCATCCTGAGCCCTGGATGCCACCGGCGCCGGACCAACCTGAATATTCCCGCGCGCCCAATCGCCGTCGAGCGCACGCGCCACCCAGTGATAGATGGGGATCGTAAAGAAGATCAGTGCGGCAAAGGGGGCACCACCAAACAGGAACATCAGTAAAAAGAACAGCAGCCAGCACACGGCCCAATACGGAAACGACTGGAACGGACCTTTCACTGGAGTCGGATTGACCGCGCCAGCGCTCGTCGCTTGCGCCGTCGCGGCGTTAGCCGCCTGTGCGCTCCAACTTGCAGCTTGCGCCGCCTTGGCCGCAGCATCACTCGCCTGTGTTGCCGCCTCGGTAGCGCGCGCTGCCGCCTCGTGGGTACGGGCGCGCTCGGCCGCCTCGGCCTCGCGCTGGCGAGCACGGTCCTCGTTCTCAAACTCGATATCGTCCTCGATCTCGTCGCTCGGATTGAGTAGCTCGTCCAGACTCACACCATAGAGCTTGGCAAGCGAGATCAGGTTCTCGGTATCAGGCGAGCTCTCCGCGCGCTCCCATTTACTGACCGCCTGGCGCGACAGTCCCAGCTTTCGCGCCAATCCTTCTTGGCTAAAGCCCTTGCTGCGGCGAAGGTCGGCGAGCCGCTGAGCAGTTTCTACATTCATGGTTCCTCCTATGCGATGCCAGCCGTGCCGCCGGACCGTTTTTGTTCTTAAGGCGCCTTGCACAGTTAAAAATCTATCCGCCACCGCCAAAAGCATGCCACCTATTCTAGTGAGATTTTTGACAACCGGAGGTTGCGGGCGCATATGAGCTGCGGAAATGTGTCCAAACAAAGCAATGACCCGCAGCTCGGTTGTCCCCGTTGCGGCGTTAACGGTAGTATGGTCGTACTGTTTATTCCGCACCGCCAACGGAGGGAGTTCCGCGCCGTGAACCGCGATTTCGCATCATCGCTCATCCAGCTCAACAATACGTTCTATCGCGAGCACTCCGCTTCCTTTTCCGATACGCGCCAGGCCCCGTGGCCCGGCTGGGTGCGCACCATGGACATCGCGCTTGATCAGCTCGATGTGGCCACGATCGAGCATCCCGTCCGCGTCTTCGACCTTGCCTGCGGCAATATGCGATTCGAGAACTTTGCCGCCGGCGGGGCACTTGCCGCCAAGGGCGTCGACGGCGCAAACCCCTCGGCAGATGCCAGCTGCCCGTTTGAGTTCTATGGTGTCGACTCGTGCCAAGATCTGGCAATAGACGCCCACGGCCACGCCCTGCGCATTCCCAACCTGCACTTCCAGGAACTCGACGTGCTCGACGCCCTCATGAAGCTCAACCCCGCCGAGACACCCGACGTGCTTTTCGACGCCCCGCTCGCCGACATCTCGGTCTGCTTTGGCTTTATGCACCACGTGCCGTCATGCGAGTACCGCGTACGCGTGCTCGACGCCCTGGTGCGCCAGACGCACCCGGGCGGCATCATCGCCATCAGCTTTTGGGAGTTTATGAATGACGAGCGCATGGCGCGCAAGGCCGTTCGAGCCGAAGCCCGCGCCGAGCTCACCCCGCCGTTTGAGGGTTACGATTCCGCGCAGTTTGAAGCCGGCGACCACCTCATTGGCTGGCAAAACGACCGCCACGCCTACCGCTATTGCCATCACTTTGACGATCAGCAGATCACCGACTTGGTGCGCGGCGTCCGTACGTTCTACAAGAGCGGCGAGGTTCCCGTACGCGAGCTCGAGCGTTTCCACGCCGACGGTCGCAGCGGCGAGCTCAACCGCTATGTGATTCTCAAGCGTCTGTAGGCACCGACGACTCGCCGCCGAGCCGCACCGCAGCGTTCGGGCAAATCGCCCCCTTCTAACCCATCGCCGGAACGCGCAGCCATGCGTTCCATACTTATGACCAAGGAGCCTCATGGGAGCCGTCCACGCTCGCACCCCTAAGAACTTTGTGCTCGAGGAGCGCTTGGAGCGCTATGCCGATGCGATTGAGACGAACCCCGAGGCCTATGCCGGAGATTGGCGCAAGGCCTGTGCGCCCGCAGGCAGCAAGCCTTTCGAACACCTTCACCTGGACCTTGGCTGTGGCAAGGGAACGTACCTTGTAGAGCGCGCGGCCCACGAGCCCGACACGCTCTTTATCGGTATGGACCAGGAGCCCATCTGCATCGCCTATGCCGCACAGAAAATCTGCGAGCAGGGGCTGTCCAACGCACTCGTCCTGCCCCGAGGTGCCGCATCGCTGTCGCAGCTATTTGCCGCAGGCGAGCTCGATGCCATCACCATCAACTTTCCCACGCCGCAGTCCAAGGCCAAGTACGCCAAAAAGCGACTCGTCCATGTCGACCACCTAATGCTGTACCGTCCGCTCTTTTCAGCCGGTGCCACCGTCACACTGCGAACCGACAGTAAGCCATTGCGCGACTACGCCTTGGGGCAGTTTGCTGCGGCAGGCTACGACACGCTTTGGGTAAGCGACGACGTCCGTCGCGACCATCCCGAGCACCCCGAGACCGAATACGAGCGCCGCACGCGCGAGATGGGTGCCGTCGTCTATGGCATTTGCGCCACACCCGGCGCACATCCCAGTGACGATGTGCTCACGGCGGGTCACATGCAGGAGCAAAGTCTTGCCTGCTACCTGCCCGATAACCTCGATGAGCTCACCTATGTGCCTCTGGGCATGGAAGAAGCCGTCGAGAACTTTAGAAACCGCGCCCGCAAGGGCAAGAAGCGCTTACCGCAGGAGTCCTAGGGGCTTCTGATGGTCGCGGCATCGGCAAACAAGCGCAAATAAGCGCCAGCGAACGGTCCTCAAACCTAAGTGAGTAGACTATTTAGCAATAGCCAAGCACAACCCGCATAGCGAAAACTAAAACCGCAGGTAGAGCCCTTGCGCAAAAGCCATGTGCTCGCGATATCGCAAAAAGTCTACTCACTTAGCTGGCTACTGCACCAAACGGCTGGGCAGAACGCCCATTTCCTGCATTTTCTCGCGCGCTGGCACCCCGCGCCGCCGCTACGCCATAATAGTTGGCGGACAATCGCGAGAGAAAGCAACCACACATGGCACAGACCACGACAGATACCGCCGCCAGCACCGTCTCGGGCGCCGGCGCCGCCAGCTCATTCTCGGGCGGCACGGGAACCGAGGCCGAGTTCGGCTCGCTCGGCGCGCTCTCCCCCACCTGGTGGGAGCCCGAAGACGGCAGTGAGCCCGAACCGTGGCTCACGGCCGATCAGGCCTTCGAACGCTTCTTTGAATGGACGAGCGACCGCGGCATCGAGCTGTGGGATCACCAAGAAGAGGCCCTCATGGACCTGGCTGCCGGCGATCACGTCATTTTGGGCACACCGACCGGATCGGGCAAATCGCTCGTCGCGCTGGGCATGCTCTTTATGGGCATGGCGCAGGGCAAGCGCTGCTATTACACGGCCCCCATCAAAGCCTTGGTCAGCGAAAAGTTCTTCGACCTGGTACAGGTGCTCGGCCGCGATAACGTCGGTATGATCACCGGCGACACGCATATCAATACTAAAGCGCCCGTCATCTGCTGCACGGCAGAGATCCTTGCTAACGACGCACTGCGCGAGGGCGAAGATGCCGATGTGGGCTGCGTCGCCATGGACGAGTTCCACTACTTTGCCGACCCCGATCGCGGTTGGGCCTGGCAGGTACCGCTGCTCACCCTGCCTCACACACAATTCATGCTCATGAGCGCCACGCTCGGCGATGTCACCGCGATCGCCGCCTCACTCGAGGAGCACACCGGCGCCGCGTGCGATCTGGTCGTCGATGCCCCACGCCCCGTGCCGCTGAGCTACGACTATGTGACGACCTCCCTCGAAGGCACGGTCGAGCTCGCGATGCGCCGCGGCGAAGCCCCGCTCTATATCGTGCACTTTAGCCAGGATGCCGCACTTGCGACGGCGCAGTCACTCGCCAACTTTGGTATTGCCAGCAAGGAGCAGCGCGAGGCCATCAAGGAGGCGGCCAAGGGCACGAGCTTCTCGACGGCCTTTGGCAAGATTCTTAAGCGCTTGCTCGGATGCGGCGTCGGCGTGCACCATGCTGGCATGTTGCCGCGCTATCGTCTGCTGGTCGAACGCTTGGCACAACAGGGCCTGTTGCCCGTCATCTGCGGCACCGATACGCTCGGCGTCGGCATCAACGTGCCCATCCATACCGTGGTGCTCACCGCGCTCACCAAGTTCGACGGCTACAAGATGCGTCGCCTGCGCGCCCGTGAGTTCCATCAGATTGCCGGTCGTGCCGGTCGCTCGGGCTTTGACACCGAGGGCATGGTGATTGCCGAGGCCCCGGAGCACGAGATCGAGAACGCCAAGCTCATGGCCAAGGCGGGTGACGACCCCAAGAAGCTCCGCAAGATTAAAAAGAAGAAGGCCCCCGAGGGCTTTGTCACCTGGAACAAGCAGACCTTTGAGCGCCTGATCGAGACGCAGCCCGAAACGCTCAAGCCGCGCCTGCGCATCACACACTCCATGGTGATTAGCGTGGTCGAGCAGGGCGGCGACGCCCGCGCCCGCGTACACGACCTTATCGAGACAAGCCTGCAAACGCCCGAGGAAAAGGCGAAGCTCGAGGTTCGTGCCGACGAGATCTTCGCCACGCTCATCGACTCCGGCGTCGTCGTGCGCACCGAGGTGCCGCCCGCACCCGACGCTCCGGCTGACGCCGCGCCGGACATCGACTACGCGTTGACGGTCGACTTGCCCGAGGACTTCGCGCTCGACCAGCCGCTCTCGCCGTTTTTGCTTGCCGCGCTGGAGCTGCTCGACCCCGAGAGTGAGACCTATACCATGGATCTGATCTCGATGGTCGAGGCTACACTCGAGGACCCCAAGCAGGTGCTGCGCGCACAGGAGCGCGCAGCGCGCGATCGCGCTATGGCCGAGATGAAGGCCGACGGCGTCGAGTACGAGGAGCGCTTGGAGCGCATCCAAGACGTCACGTACGAAAAGCCGCTCGAGGATTTGCTCGACGCCGCTTTTGACAAGTACTGCCAAGAAGTACCCTGGGCAAACGACTACCAGCTCTCTCCCAAGAGCGTCCTGCGCGATATGCTGGAAAGCGCGAGCGATTTTAAGGGCTACATTCAAAAGCTCGGCATCGCCCGCTCCGAGGGCATTTTGCTGCGCTACCTGGCAGAGGCCTACCGTTCGCTCGACCGCACCGTGCCCATCGAGAAGCGCGACGAGCGCCTGCGCGACATTATCTCGTGGCTGGGCTTTGTGGTGCGCTCGGTCGACTCGAGCTTGGTAGACGAGTGGGAGAACGCTGGCAACCCGGCAGCCCTCGACGCCACGCCGCCGCAGGGCATCGACGAGGTCGTGGCGGACCGCCGCGGCTGCACGCTGTTGGTGCGCAACGCACTCTTCCGCCGCGTGACCCTTGCCGCCCGCGAGCACGTTCGCGACCTTGGCGAGCTCGACGACGACTGGGGCATGAGCGAGATCCGCTGGCAAAAAGCGCTCGACGCTTACCACGAGCAGCATGAGGAGATCCTAACCGACGGAGATGCCCGCAGCTCGGCAATGTTTTCCATCGATGAGTCCGACGAGAAAACCGCGCACGTATGGCACGTGCACCAGATTTTTGCCGACGAGGATGGCGACCACGACTTTGGCATCATGGGCGATGTCGATCTGGACGCCACGCAAGACGGTGGCGAGGTCATCTTCAAGAACTACCGCGTCGGTTTTATCGAGGATTTGCTCGAGGATTAGCCAAGCATATTGGGACGAAACGAAGCGGGGCTGTTGGCAACATCGCCAGCAGCCCCGCTTTTTCACTATCCGCTATGCCTTACTCGGCATCCTCGACCTCATACGAATCCGCCTCGGCTGGCTCCTCGTTTGTCTCTGGCGCAGCCTCGCGCGCCTCGTCAAACGCTGCCTTCATGGTCTTGTTGCCCCATGTGAGCTTGCGAATGGTAAGCTCATCGGCCTTGTTGTGGGCCAAGCGTAGGTTCTCGGTGCTGCGGCGCAAGTCGTCCTTGGTCTTCTCGAGCTGCTTAATGGCGGCATCGATCTCCTTGATTGCCGACTCGAATTGCTTGCTCGCCAGGTTGTAGTTGCGCGAGAAGCCATCCTTGAACTTCTCCATCTTGGCTTCGAAGTTCGTGACATCGATATTCTGCTGTTTGTACTCCGCCAGTTCCTGCTTATAGCGAAGCGAACCCATAGCGGCGTTGCGAAGGAGCGTAATCATGGGGATGAAGAACTGCGGGCGGATCACGTACATCTTCTCATAGCGGTAACTCACGTCGACGATACCCGCGTTATAGAGGTCACTCTCGGGCTCCAGCAGGGTGCAGAGCACCGCATACTCGCAGCCTTTCTGGCGGCGATCGTGATCGAGTTTCTTAAAGAAATCCTCGTTCTTGTGTTTGGTCGCGGTCTCGTCGTTCTCGTTTTTCATCTCGAACATGATCGAAATGATCTCGTTGCCGCTCGCGTCGCACTCGCGGAAGATAAAGTCGCCCTTGGTGCCCTCGGACGCATCGTTATCTTTCTCGAAGTACGCGTTGGGAAACGCCGTCATGCGCAGACGATTAAACTCGGTCTCGCAGTGCTGCTCGAGCGACTCGCCCACCATCTTGGTGGACAGGCGGACCTTCATGTCCTTAAGGCGCTCAATCTCTTCATCCTTGTAGCGAATCAGTTCCTCGTTCGCGCGCTTGGTCTGCGCAAGTTCGAGCTCGTGTGCCGCCTTGGCCTGCTCCTCGCGTGAATCGCGCACCGCCAGCTCACTCGTGAGCTTGGCGCGGGCCTCGTCACGCTCACGCTCCGCCGCGGCGACCGCCTCCGATAGGTTCATCTTGGCCGTCAGTTCCTGTTCGCGCAGCTGAGCACGCAGACCCTCGGCCTCCTGCTCGGACTGAGCCTTTGCGACGGAAAACTTCTCCTGAACCTTCGCGCGATAGTCAGCAAGCGTACGTTCGGCCTCGCTGCGAGCGGCCTCGAGCTCACGCTGCGATTCGGCCGCAGCAGCAGCAAGCGCCATCTCCTGGGCCTTGTCCGCCGCGGCGAGCCTGGCTTGCAGCTCGGCAATCTGGGCATCACGTGCGGACAGGTCGTTTTGAGCAGCATTGCGTGCCGCTGCCTCGGCAAGCTTGGCTTCATCATCTTTGCGCCCCAACTGCGCACGCAGGTTGTCGATCTCGCGCTGCAGTTCGGCATTCTCCTTTTGAGCATCGGCGCGGGCCTCAACCGCCGCGCGCTGGCTTGCACTCTCGCGCTCTGCAGTAGCGCCTTCGAGCTTGGCGCGCAGCTCGGCAAGCTCGGCATCGCGCTTGGCGACTTCTTGCGCCAGCTGTTGAGCCGCAGCGTTCTTCTGCTCTACGAGCTCAGCGTCGCGCTGAGACTCTGCCTTTTGCAAGGCAGCCGTCGAACGCGAACGCTCAAGCTCCAGCGCCTGCTCGCCCTCGCGCTGGACCGCCTTCACACGCTCATCAAGATCGCGCGAGAACTCGGCATCGCGCACCTGTTTGACGATATCTGCATAGCCGGACGCATCGCCCTTAAACACTTCGCCGCAATGCGGGCACTTGATCTCGTTCATGGCAGCTCCTCGATGGACGCAAATTTCAACCGCCTACACTCTACCGCGCCGCACGGACAAAAAAGACGCCGCCGCCATAATGGCAACGGCGCCAGAACCACCACAAAGGCGACTGTCCCCTTTGTGGTGACTTGGGTCCTTACAGGTCGCGGTAGTCGATCAGGCGAAGATCAGGTTGAGACTCAAGCCAAGTGCGAAGCTCGGGGTCGATCAGCGCATCGACTTCCTTGGTGCGGTCGGTCGTGAGCGAGCTGTTCTCCAGGATAAAACGATCGAGATAGCCCGGATGGCACACAAAGACGACCGTCTCGCCGTCCACCATCTCGCGAACCGTCTGCATGATTGCCTCTTTGGGCTCGTAGCCCGGCTCCATCGAGCGCATCACCATGCGCAGATCAGTATCTCCGCAATGCACCACAGCCGCGGGGTCGAAGCTCGCCTTTTGCTCCTTAAGGCCCAGCTCCTGAGCAACCGCCGAGATCGCTCGGTTAAGGTTTTTGCTCATGACGGCATGGGCCTCAAAGTAATCGGGCTCGCGGCCCACGATCTCGACAAAGCGGTCATGCTGCGCGCGGATCTCGATGCAGGCCTCGTCGAAGTCTATCAACTCCTCGCCGCGCTTAAAATGATCGCGGAAGGTACGGCTGCTATGGAACTCGCCGTTCTCGTTGAGCATGCTCGGAATGAGCGCCGGGTCGGCACACGGCTTGCCCAGGCACACGTTGGTGTGCTGACCCACCGCAATGCCGACATCCGCCACGAGCGACCAGCCACGCTCGGCCTCGGGCATATTGGGCATAAGTCCCGCCGAGCGCACCAGGCCCTCATTGATACTGCGGGCAATCCCCAGGTTAACGGCATACGAATAACCGATATCGTCGGCACGAATGAGCAATTGCTTCATATTGACCCCCATCTACGGAAAGGGACACTTGAAGCGCAGCCAAGTGCCCCAGATAATTGTCCTACCGAACGGATGCTTTAGGCTTTGGCGGCAGCAGCGTCTTCGTCGAGCTGCTCCTTGGTAAAGCCAAAGAAGTAGGCGATGGCAGCGGCGGCAACAAATGCAGTGCCCGATGCAACGCAGCCCCATACGAGATTAGCAGTTCCGCCTGCAACATAACCTGTAATACCAAGGATATTAGTTGCGCCCAAAACATACGTGGTCACATTAGTGAGAGCCGCGATCAGGCCGCCGATAGCGCCGCCCGCGACCATGGCACCCAGGCAGCGAGTATACTTAAAGCCGCAGCCATACAGCGCGGGCTCCGTCACGCCACCGACAATGCCGGAGAGCGAGAAACCAAGCATAGCGCCCTTTTCGTCGACCTCCTTAAGGCGCAGGAAGGCACCGAAGGCCATGCCCCACGTGGCGAACTGAGCGATAGCACCCGCGACCATAACGCAGGAGTCAGACCCTGAGGTGAGCACCTGCACAATGCCGAGGGCAATCAGAACCTGGTGCATACCGGTCATAACCAGGAACTCCCAAAGCGCAGCAATGGCGACGAGGGAGAGGATCGTGACGATGCCGCCAGCGTTTCCGAGGCCGAACATAAAGTTGCCGACCAGGTCGCCCAGAATGGAACCAATCGGAGCTAGGGCGCACAGGGAAACGGGGGTCATCACAGCCATGGTGCACACGGGCACAAACACCGTGGAGAGCATGTCGGGGATGATCTTCTTCATGAACTTCTCGACGACCATCAGCACCGGCATAGACAGCAGCATGGGGAGCACGGTCGCAGAATAGTTGTTCAGCTGAGCCGGGAGCGCGCCGTAAACCATCGTGGTCGTAGCACCCGAATCCGCCGCAGCGTTGACCAGCGTCATGAACTCAGGGGCAATGAGCACGCCGCCGAGCATCATGCCGAGCGGCTGGCTGCAGCCGAGCTGCTTTGCGGCAGCCCAACCCAGATAAACAGGGAGGAAATAATAGCCTGCGTTGTAAATCCAGTTGTAGAAGAAGTTGTAGATGTCGGAATCAGCAGACCAGATACCGAGCATGCCGTCGCCGCAAAGTACGGCAAGTGTGCGGAACATGGCGGCGCCCATGATAATGGGGATCGTCATGCACATTGTCTTGGACAGGTAGTTAAGGGCCTTCTTGCCCGCAGTCTTGACCGTCAGTGGCTCCTTGATGCCGTCATCGAGGTTCTCGTCAATGGAGCCTTCGCCCTTGACGCCCAGCGCAATGGCGGCGTCATAGACCTTCGGCACGTTCTGGCCAATGATGACCTGATACTGGCCGCCAGACCACTGTGCACCCAGCACGCCCTTGATCTTCTTTACTTCATCGTCATTGGGAATGGACTGATCCTTGAGGTTCAGACGCAGGCGGGTCATGCAGTGCGTCGCGTTCGTCACATTGGAGGCGCCGCCGACGGCAGCAAGCACGTCCTCGGCAATCTTCTTGTTATCGACAGCCATGTCGAATCCCTTCTCTTCCAACTAAAGGCCGTGGGACTTCACGGCACCAAGACGCACAATTCCGCTCGCGCCTGCGCAGCGCGCGACATCAGTTGGCAAGAGATTGATTTGCATGTGATTCCCGGGTGGATCGACATGAAAAAGCCCCGCGCACAACCGACAGAGACCCAATTATGGCCTCGGCAGAATCGGTAGTGCCTCTCGGAGCTGCGCCGTGAGTAACACCCAAAACACGGCGAGTATATGCGGCAGATGCGTTCGTTGCGGCTCAGATTACCGACGAACGGTAGCAAACGACCAGCGAACGGTCGCCATGACGGAAAGGAAATACCAGAGAGCCTATTTATCCGAGTGGACAGAAGCCACGCGATTCACATGCATGATCAGATAGACGAGCTCCTCTTGGGCCAATGGCTCGCCAAAGGTCTCTTGAATCAGATCGTCGACACGGTGAGCGCAACGCGATGCCGCCGGATACTGCTCCACGAGCACGTCGTAAAGACCGGAGTTCTCGGTATCGATCGGCTCTTTCTTTGCCACGCGGTCGAGCAGATAGCGCACATGAGTGGCAAAGCGGGCAAAGGCGAACGACGAGCGATCGACCGTCACACCCAACTCTTCTTGAATAATCGCGACCGTCATATCGAGCAGTCGCTCCTCGTGCTGCTCGGCAAGCACGCGCCGCTCGCTCGGCTTAACCGATGCGTTGACAATCGACATGGCAATGCCCGCGGCCTCGCTTCGGGACATGCGCACATGAAAGCTCTTCTGGATACCGCGAACAGCCAGCTCGCCCAAGCGGTATTCGATGGGATGCAGCTGCTCAAGATCGCGCTCAAGCGGCAACGACACCACCATGTGTTCGCGGGCACGCTTAATGGCAAACTGAATATGGTCTGCCAATGTAATGGGAAGGTTAGGACTCAATTCGTACGAAAGCTGTCCGGTCGCGATATCGGCCAGCTGAGCAGAAAACTCCAGCACCTCGGGATCGACCTCATCGATAAACGCCAGGTACTTTGAATCAATGCCGTAAAAGGTACGCGTGATGACATCCAGGTCGACCTCATGCGGCATATCGCCAAAGCCGATACCACGACCCAGCGCGATAAGCTGACGCCCCGCGCCGTCTTCGCAGATGGCAGCGTTATGGTTAATGCGCTGGATAGCCCTCATGGATTCATCGCTCCTACTGAAACGCGCCGCACAGACCATCCGCGCGGCGCGTTCATTCTACCTGCACTTACAGCTACAGTCCAAAGAAGCCTAGGATTTGGTCACGGCTTACGGGCTTGTACTCGTTGGCATCGAGGCCGACATCATAGCGAAAGATGGGGCGCTCGCGATCGCGGTTGCGCGCGTTGGTGCGGTCTCCCCTGCTGTGGATATGCCCGTGCAACATGATGGCGCCACGCGCCTTGCCGTTCCAGCTGAGCATGGGGTAATGGCTCATTACCAGGCGATGGCCCTTAGCGTAACCGGGGGCGACCTCCAGATAATCGCGCACCTCATCCCAAATGTGCGGCGCGTCTGGATCTTCCCAGTCGCCGTCATGGTTACCGCAGATGAGCGTTACGTTCTGACATTCGATGCGCTCGCGCAGGCGCACCGCCTCCACCATGGGCAATCGATACGTAAAGTCTCCCAGGACATAAAGGCGGTCGTCCACAGCCACGCACTCGTTGATGGCATCGATGACACGGCGGTTCATCTCCTCGACCGAGTCAAACGGTCGATCCATGTCGTGCAGGATATTCGTATCGCCCAGGTGCAGGTCGGCGGTAAACCACATCATCGTCTCTGTCCTCATTTCGCAACGCGTATAAGACCTGTCTAGTATACAGACGCAGCGATGCGACAATTACCCAAAGAGCCCACCGAACAGACCTCGGCGGCGCTTGTCCTTTTTATTCGAACCTTTACCCCGGGCGTTCTTATCCTTTTGCTTTTTGCGGTCCTGCTCCAACTCATCGTCATCGAGCAGCGAATCCCACTCAAACGGATCGTCTACCAGATTGAACAGGTCATCGTCATCAAACATGACCGCCTCCATCACCGATTAGCGAGTATCCACCACATAGTTGAGAAGTCTACGGGTTCGTGCGGACACAAATTCACCCCGTCCGTGTCTTTCAATCGTTTGCCGCAACGCTTGCGCAACGGAACGCTTGCAGATAAGATAGGAACACGGATGGCACCCGTGACAGCGGGTCTTGCCAACTCCGATACACGTTTTCATCGTGAGAAATGGCCGTCTTCGCTTACGCGGGGACGGCCACTTTGTTTATCCCTATGTCATCTGATTCTAATGCACAAACATGCGCACGAACTTGTGCTTCCAGCTTGCGTAAGGAGCATAGCGGAATGGCACGTCGAGCCAGGTTGCCTTGTTCACGATGCTCTTCTTGTGACTAAACGTATCGAAGCTCTCGCGGCCATGGTACTGCCCCATACCGCTCGCGCCCATGCCGCCAAAGCCCATATGGCTCGTAGCCAGATGCATGATCGTGTCGTTGACGCAGCCGCCGCCAAAGGGCACGTAACGCACAAAGCGTTGCTGAGCCGCATGGTCCTGGCTAAAGATATACAGAGCTAGCGGCGTCGGACGATCCGCAATAAACGTCTCTGCCTCGTCTAGGCTCTCAAACGTCAGCACCGGCAAGATGGGGCCGAAAATCTCCTCCTGCATTACGGCGTCATCGGGGGTCACGCCGTCTAGAATCGTCGGCTCAATCTTGAGCGACGACTCGCGCGCGGTACCTCCAAGCACAACCTTATAGGGATCGATCAGCCCGCGCACGCGCGCAAAATGCTTGGCGTTGACGATATGACCGTAATCCTCGTTGTCGAGCGGATGCTCGCCAAACATGCGACGGGTCTCCTCCCTGATGAGGCCCAACAGCTCATCGTGTACGCGCGTATCGACCAGCAGGTAGTCGGGCGCCACGCAGGTCTGCCCCACGTTGAGCCATTTACCAAAGGCGATACGCCGTGCCGCAACCTTCAAGTTTGCCGTCGCATCCACGATGCAGGGACTCTTTCCGCCCAGCTCAAGCGTCACGGGCGTAAGGTTTTTACTTGCGCGCTCCATGACGAGCTTGCCGACCGGAACGCTACCGGTAAAGAAGATCTTGTCCCAGCACTCATCGAGTAGCGCTTCGTTTTCGGCCCGCCCGCCCTCGACAACCGTCACCAAGCGCGGATCAAATGCCTCTTCACAGATTTGCTTGAGCACCGCGCTCGATGCCGGAGCATAGGCGCTCGGCTTGATGACCACAGTATTGCCCGCGGCAAGGGCGCCGGCGAGTGGCTCGAGCGTCAGCAAAAACGGGTAGTTCCACGGAGCCATGATGAGCGTGACGCCATAGGGCACGGCTTGCGTTTTGCACACACTCACGGCGTTGGCAAGGTCACACGGACGCAGGCGCGGACGACTCCATCGAGCCACATGCACAATCTGATGACGAATCTCGGAAAGCGACGTGCCGATCTCGCACATATATGCCTCGTCATGCGACTTTCCCAAATCGGTCTTGAGCGCATGGGCAATATCGGCCTCGTGCGCCCGTACCGTATCGCGCAAACTCACGAGCGCGCGACGTCGAGTATCGACATCAAACGTAGCGTGCGTCTTAAAGTAGGCGCGCTGATCGCCGACGATGCGCGCAATTTCCTCGGTGTTCATGGACCCTCCTAGTTCTCGTCCTCAAACATACCACCCGCGACGACCTCGTACATATGCTCGAGCTCCAGGCGGTCCATTAGAAGCGGAACGGGGTATAGCGGATTGGCCTCGGCATCGGCATGGGCCGCCATTTGTGGAATATCGGAGCGGCGAATGCCCGTCACATATTTGGGTATGCCCAAGGCGGCGTTCATGCGGTCGACCCAATCGATAAAGGCCTCAGCAGCCACGTTGTCCAGCGCATTAGCCGGCGCAATGCCGGCCATGCGGGCGAGATCGGCGAGCTTGGGAGCAGCAGCTTCGCCATAGGCGCGAAGCATGTGCGGCAGGATGATGGCGTTGGCCAAGCCGTGGGGAATCCCGTAACGCCCGCCCAGGCTGTGCGCGATGGCATGGACGTATCCAACATAAGAGCGCGTAAAGGCAACGCCCGCTTTATACGCCGCCGAAAGCATATTGCGGCGCGCACGCATGTTGCCACCGCACTCATAGGCCTCGAGCAAATTGTCGTGGATGAGCTGCACCGCCTGGCGCGCCATCTTGCGCGTATAGGGCGTGGTGCTGCGCCCGATAAAGGCCTCGACGGCATGCGTCAGGGCGTCCATGCCCGTTTGCCCCGTAATGGAGGCGGGCAGGCCGCGCGTAAACTCGGGGTCGTGCACCGCAAAGCGCGGGATCAGCACAAAGTCGTTAATGGGATACTTGTAGTGCGTCTCGTCGTCGGTAATTACCGCTGCAAGCGTGACCTCGCTTCCCGTGCCCGCCGTGGTGGGAACGGCGATGAGCAGCGGCAGGCGACGATGGATACGCAACAGGCCGCGCATCTTGTTGATGGGCTTCTTTGGCTGCGCGATGCGCGCGCCCACGCCCTTGGCGCAGTCCATGGCCGAACCGCCGCCAAAGCCGATAATGGCCTGGCAGGTGCTCTCTCGATACAGAGATGCCGCTTCCTCCACGTTTGAGACCGTGGGGTTCGCACGTGTTTCGGCATAGACCGCAGCGCTAATTCCCTTGGACGCGAGCGCTGTCTCGAGCGGTGCCGTGAGCCCCAGACGGGCAATGCCGGGATCTGTCACGATAAGAACATGGTGTATTGAACGCTTTTGAAGCACTGCGGGCACTTCCTCAGCGTGCTCTAAAATGCGTGGCTCGGTATAGGGCAGCACCGGCAATGCGATGCGAAAAACCGTTTGATACGTTCGGCACCAGGCGCGGCGGGCTAGATGCATAAAGGAAGCTCCTTCATTTGTTGATTGGTCAACATTTGCTCGACCGATTGTACTCATCGGAGGTCGCACGAGGTCTAGCAATCGTTAATCAATCAACATCTACACATGCTTAAATTGTTTTATTAAAAATCATTCCTAATAGGCTTCACATTCGGTCTCATTTATGGATAATAGAACTCGTCAAGACGCACGTCCGGAGAGGGCCCTTATGGGACCGGGCGAGCGCACCATCGCCATCGATCGAAGGGATCGAATCATGAAATTTGTTTGCCCCGTTTGCGGTTATGTTGAAGAGTACGACGGCGACCAGCTGCCCGAAGATTTTAAGTGCCCCCAGTGCGGAGTGCCCGGTTCCCGCTTCCTGAAGCAGGATGAGGGTGGCTTTACTTGGGCTGCCGAGCACGTTGTGGGCGTTGCCAAGGAGGGCGTGCCTGAGGACATCGTCGCCGACCTGCGCGCCAACTTTGAGGGCGAGTGCTCCGAGGTCGGTATGTACCTGGCCATGGCCCGCGTCGCTCATCGCGAGGGTTATCCCGAGGTTGGCCTTTATTACGAGAAGGCAGCCCATGAGGAGGCCGAGCACGCCGCCAAGTTCGCTGAGCTCCTGGGCGAGGTCGTGACCGACTCCACCAAGAAGAACCTCGAGATGCGCGTTGAGGCCGAGAATGGCGCCACCGCTGGTAAGACCGATCTCGCCAAGCGCGCCAAGGCTGCCAACCTCGATGCCATCCACGACACCGTCCACGAGATGGCTCGCGACGAGGCTCGTCACGGCAAGGCCTTCGAGGGCCTGCTGAAGCGCTACTTTGCCTAAGCCAGCCGCCTGAGAGATAATCTCTAGCTCAAAAAAGGCCCGGACCACATGGTCCGGGCCTTTTTCGTGCCTCACAAAACATGTTAACGCCATGAAATAGGACCACCTTAGGCCTCGGCTTTTCGTCAAAAAATAAGTGAGTAGACTTTTTGGAACTTGCCGAGCAGGCCATCCATATTGCTTTATAAAACCGCAGGTAAATAACTTGCTGCAAACCGGTCTGGTCGCCATCACGCCAAAAGTCTACTCACTTAGAACCGCGGCCGTCCACGATTGAGCCTTTTTAAATCTAACGGCCATCTTTTCGCCGATTTCTCCCAGTTTTGACCAGTCCACGAATAGCTCAGACCGGAGTAATGTCTCGGCCCTTTGCTCATCCAAGCTTTTGTCACGATATTCAACATCGAGCATCCTGCATACGGCCTTTACGATCGCGCGGAATCTACCCTCATCGGATATCTGCCCGTGTGTCAGGAGCAGGACGTCGTAGCCCATGGCCTGAAGCGCCGTCATACGGTCGGCGTCACGCAGGCCATCCCCCGCGCGCCCGTGTGAGGCCTTCCCCTGACATTCGATGGCCACCTGCCGCCTTCCGTCCGGCGAAGACAGAAGTAGATCGATATACACACGCGACTTTCCCACAATCGATCGAGCACTTGTGCTTAGCGCCACTTCGACATTGAGTTCTATGCCGCAAAAACCTTCACCTCCCAGGGATCGCGACAGTCCAAACAACAAATACGCCTCAACCTCAAAAGGCGATGCGGCGCCCAATGGAACGAGATGCGATACCGCCATAAATCGATTGCCGTAACGCATCCCGCAAACATCTGAACAAAAACGGTCAAGGTCGCCGCCCAAAACCAAAGCGTCTCGACGCCATAAATTTGAGGCGGTACCGTCCTCGGACGGACAGCGCGACCAGCCCAGCGTTGTCGAAATCGCGCCCGAATCAATTGCACGCGAAAGCTCCGCCTCAAGCGCCGCCGGCAGAGCGCACACCGCAAACAAGCCGCACATTTCCGCCAATACCAAAAGAAGCTGAAGATCAGTCAGATGCCGCGACATGATGAATGCCGTCAGTAGAGGAGATGTAATCAAAAATCCATGCTCCGTTTCCAGCACAGATTCCCTGGGGAGCTCGCCAAGAAACAGCCGCTGCCTCATGCTGGCTGGACAAGTCCGCTTGTTTCTCGTCCGAACCAATGTATACAGCGGAAAGCCAAGCACAACCGCAGCCGTCGGGTTACGGGAGAGGTCATATCGCTGCCGGTCTTCTTCTGGTCGTGGAAGCGGCGGACACAAAGCGCGGACTTGAGGGGGCAAACGCCAGTACCTAAAAGCCGATATGTCACAAAGTAGATCCTTCATAGGCACAGGAAAACACGGATTTCAACACAGCCGGTCTCGCTATGGCGCGAACGCAGCGAAAATGGCGTCGAACGGACTGTCAAGTTTTCAACAGCCCTCCCCAACTGACCAAAAGCTTGCCAAGAACTGGACGGGACCCTGTTGAAAACCTCATTTTTTTCTCGTGCAGGAGCTGTGCGCGGCAAGTGAGTAGACTTTTTCGAACTTACCGAGCAGACCGATCATCCTGCTTTTCAAAACCGCAGGTAGATAGCTTGTTACAAAACTGCCTGGTCGCTAAAGCGTTAAAAGTCTACTCATTTAGATTGCAGAGTGTCCCCCATTAGCTGCAATTCCAAGGTATTAAGCACATTTGGACTCAAATCGTCATACTGGACAAGGATTCGAGTCGGGTTTTCATGGACAGATGCGCCGCCGGCACACCAAAAACAGTCACTGATATCGATAAAAGGAATGCTCGAGCGCGTGAGGGCCTGTGCAAAAGAGCTTCCGCCCGTTCCACGCTCCGCAACCACAGTGCAGTAAAGGCCCGCGTCTGCATGCTCGATCGAGACCTCCCCCGCCGGAAACGCTTTCCGTACAAGTGCCGTCAGGCCATCACGCGCCTCGCGAGCACGAACGCGCACACGGTTTACATGCCGCTCGTAATCACCCGATTCCAGCAAACGCGCCAAGGCAACCTGGTCAACAGAGCTCACCGACGAGGCGTAAAAACCAAGGTTGTGCTTAAACTGCTCCATTAGTTCATCGGGCAACACCATGTACGCTAGACGCAACGCCGATGACAGGCTCTTCGAAAACGTGTTGGTGTAGATAACTGACTGGGCGGCATCGATCGACGCGAGCGCGGGAATCGGCTTGCCGGCAAGGCGAAACTCACAATCAAAGTCATCTTCGATGAGATACCGACCTGGTCGCTCGGTGGCCCAGCTCAGCAGCGCGTAGCGACGCGCAATGCTCGTCACAAGACCGGTCGGATACTGATGGGACGGCATCAGGTGAAGGACATCGGTCCCGGTTTTCTGCAGAGCGCTCAGGTCCACGCCGTCATCATCCAACGGGATATGTCGTACTTGGCAACCCATAGCCTGATAGATGCGCGTCAGGCGCAAATACCCCGGATCCTCAACGGCATACACCTTGTCGGCTCCAAGCAATTGAACCAACATGGTATCGAGCAGCTGGGCGCCCGCACCGATAACGATGTTGTCGGGGTCGACATTCATGCCCCTCGTCCCGCGTAGATGGTGCGCAATCGCACGTCGCAGCCGAGCGGTGCCCTGCGCCGGCGCGGGCGAAAAGATTTCACGTTCGTCTTCGGATGTCAGCGTCGCCCGTAGCGCGCTTTGCCAAAGCCGCGCCGCCTCCAAAGCGGAAGGAGAAAGCGCATCGAATCGCTCGACCTGTCCGTTGACATCATGCGCGCTGGGGTCCACGGAGGCGACATCTCGGTCGATGCCCTCCGCAGCCGAAGCCAAAACCGGTGCATCCGGAAGTTCGCACGCGTAGTAGCCGCGCCGCGGCTTTGAGCAAATATAACCCTCGGCAAGCAACTGGCTATATGCATTTTCGATTGTAATGACACTGATTCCCAGATGACTGGCAAAGGCGCGCTTAGACGGCAAATGCTCTCCCGCCGCAATGCGCCCAGCAACGATATCATCTCGAATTTGCTGGTAAACATACTCATAGAGCGATGCCTCGCCGCGTTGTTCCAAATTGTAGTCGAGCATGAGTTTGTCACCTGACCTTATCGAGTCATTCAATCTGATATTAGTCTGACCTTGTTATTATCTTGAAAACTGAGTATTTCGCCATACCCAGCTCCCCGATAGGATGTTCGTCAAGCAATGCACATGCCAACCAAGGGAGCAACCATGGCAGAACAGGCCAGCAACGCCGATCGCGTCAAACTCAACCGCGAGCTCGCGCAGATGCTCAAGGGCGGTGTCATCATGGACGTCACCACGCCCGAGCAGGCACGCATCGCCGAGGAGGCAGGCGCCTGCGCCGTCATGGCGCTTGAGCGCATCCCGGCCGACATCCGCGCCGCCGGCGGCGTGTCGCGCATGAGTGACCCCAAGATGATCAAGGGCATTCAAGAGGCCGTCTCCATCCCCGTTATGGCCAAGTGCCGCATCGGCCACATTGTCGAGGCGCAGGTCCTGCAGGCCATCGAAATCGATTACATCGACGAGTCCGAGGTTCTCTCCCCCGCCGACGATGTCTACCACATCGACAAGACCCAGTTTGACGTCCCGTTTGTCTGCGGTGCCCGTGACCTGGGCGAGGCGCTGCGCCGCGTCGCCGAGGGCGCCACGATGATCCGCACCAAGGGCGAGCCGGGCACGGGCGACGTCGTTCAGGCCGTGCGCCACATGCGCAAGATCCAAAAGCAGATCCGCGACGTTGTTGCCCTGCGTGACGACGAGCTCTTTGAGGCAGCCAAGCAGCTGCAGGTTCCGGTCGAGCTGGTGCGCGAGGTCCATGCCACGGGCAAGCTTCCCGTCGTGAACTTTGCTGCCGGCGGCATCGCGACCCCCGCCGATGCCGCGCTGATGATGCAGCTGGGCGCCGAAGGCGTCTTTGTCGGATCGGGTATCTTTAAGAGCGGCGACCCGGCCAAGCGCGCCGCCGCCATCGTTAAGGCCGTAGCCAACTTCACCGACGCCAAGCTCATCGCTGAGCTTTCGGAGGATCTAGGCGAGGCCATGGTCGGCATCAACGCCGACGAGATCGAGATCATCATGGAGGAGCGCGGACGCTAGTCCGGCAGAAAGGATCGCACATGAGCGATTACGCAGACCAGACGGTCGCCGTGCTGGCGGTCCAAGGTGCTTTTGCCGAGCACGAGGCGAGGCTGTCCGAGCTGGGCGCACGTTGTATTGAGCTGAGGCAGGCGGCTGATTTGAAGCAGGACTTTGACCGTCTGGTACTTCCCGGCGGCGAGTCTACCGTTCAAGGGAAGCTGCTTGATGAGTTGGGCATGTTCGAGGAGCTTCGTGCCCGCATCGCTGAAGGCATGCCCGTCCTGGGCACCTGCGCCGGCCTGATTCTGATGGCTCACGACCTTGCCGCCCATGACGATAAGGGGACGCCGCGTTTGGCAAACATGGATGTACTTGTCGAGCGCAATGCCTACGGCAGGCAGCTCGGCAGCTTTCGAACCAAGGGGCAGGTAGCCGGCATCGACGGTGAAGTGCCGCTGACGTTTATCCGCGCGCCCCGCATCGTCGAGGTCCACGGCGACGCCAAGGCCTTAGCGAAAGTCGACAGGCGCATCGTCGCCGCCCGCCAGGGCAACCAGCTCGGCGTAACCTTCCACCCCGAACTCGATGAAGACACCCGTCTCCACGAACTGTTCCTGCAAATGTAGGCGGAATAGAAACAAGCGTGGATTATCGGACACATAACAAATGAGAGTGGATAATCTTCCACTTTGAGCTTGAATGCAGGCTCAAACCGGGAGAGTATCCACTCTCGTTCTATTTAGTCGTTGTAGTCGTTGGGGACGTTCTTAAACGACTAGTCAAACAAGAACGTCCCCAAAGGGTCACTATAATAAGGATAGAAAGGTCGTGAAAATACAAAACAGGAGGTTACACACATGAGGAAGCAGGAGCAAAAGGGTAAAATCACAGCATTGTACGAAAGGTTATCTCACGACGATGGGCGGTCTGACGAGAGCGTGTCCGTAGAAAATCAAAAGCGCATCCTGGAGGACTACGCCCGAAAAAATGGCTTCACTAATGTCCGCCACTTCACCGATGACGGGGTGCGGGGAACGACCTTCAAGCGGCCCGGCCTGGACGCTATGGTGGACGAGATACGGGCCGGAAATGTGGCTACCGTCATTGTCAAAGACCAGAGCAGAATAGGCCGTGACGTGGTGGAGGTCGGCTTGCTCAAACGCACCTTTGACGAGTACAACGTCCGCTTTATCGCCGCCAATGACAACCTGGACACCGCCAATGGATTTGATATTATGTCCATCTTCCGGGATGTGATAAATGAGTGGTACGTTGCTGACACCAGCCGCAAAATCAAGACCGTTTTCAAGTCCAGAATGGAAAAGGGCCTGCGCTGTTCGGGGGCCGTCCCCTATGGCTATCTCGCCTCAAAAGAAGAAAAGGGCGAGTGGGTGATCGACGAGGAAGCTGCCGCCGTTGTGCGCCGCATCTTTCAGATGGTCATGGACGGTCAGAGCGTCAACGGCATCGCCCGAACGCTGCGGGCCGAGCAAATCCCCATCCCTTCCGAACACTGGAAGCGTATCGGCTGTCCTGTTCGAGCCAACAGCTACCGCGACCCCTACGCATGGTCTGCCACCACCCTGGGTTATATTCTTAAAAGGCCGGAGTACCTGGGGCGCAAGGTGCTGGGCAAGACTGTCTGTGAGAACTACAAGACTAAAAGCACCCGCAGGACAATGCCAGAGGAACAATTTGTATTTGAGGGAGCCGTCCCCGCCATCATTGACGAAGAAACGTGGCACAATGTTCAGCGTTTGCGGGAAACCAAGCGCCGGACACCCAAGCGGAGTAATGCCCCTAACCGTTTAACCGGACTGCTCTACTGTGCCGACTGCGGCGCAAAGCTGACCCACCACAACAGTCTTGTCCAAGGCAAGTACATTGACGATGCTTTCACCTGTTCCAGATACCGGGCACCTATGGAGGATTGCACCATTCACTATGTTGCCACGCAAAAGCTGGAAGCGGCGATCCTCTCCGCCATCCAGCGGATAAGCTGGTATGTCCGCAACAACGAGCAGGAGTTTGTTCAGCGGGTTCGAAAGGCATCCAGTCTGCGCCAGGAGGAAGCAGTCAAGGATTGCCGGAAACAGATTGTCCAGGCGAAGAAGCGCCACGCCGAACTGGACGGACTGGTGAAGAAGCTGTACGAGGCCAACGCCACGGGCAAGCTGCCGGATAAGCATTTCAGCCGTCTCCTTGCCGAGTATGACGAGGAACAGGCCGCGCTGGAAGCCTCCATGACGGAGTGGCAGGGCTTGCTGGACAACTGGAACGCCGACCGGGTGAGAATGACGGAGTTTATCGACCTTGCCAAGCGGTACACCGATTTTTCGGAACTGACTACGCCCATTCTCAATGAGTTTATCGAGAAAATCGTTGTCCATGAGGGCAACGGACGGGGAAAGCAGCGCCGTCAGCGGTTAGATTTCTATTTCAATTTCATTGGCGCGTTTGAGGTTCCCGCCGACATTGTGACCCCGATGGAGCAGGAGGAAGAACGCCGCCAGCAGGAGGAACAGGCAGAGAAAGAGGAACGCTCCCAGGTGCTTGCCCAGGTTCGGTATGAGAGGTACAAGCAGGAGCGCCGGGAGTTTACCGCGAGGAAGCGGGCGGGCCTGTTGACCCCGGAGGAACAGGCGGAGGAAGAACGGCGGTTAGAGCGCAATCGGGCCTATCAGCAGAAGCAACGCGACAAGAAAAAGGCCAGTCAGCCAGAGAAGCCTCGCAAACGCTCACTGAAGGAACTCGCCAAGCTGGATGGAGCCGATCTCACCCCGGAGGAAGCGGAGCGGCTTGCGGCGCACCGCCAGAAGAAAGCCGAGCAGCACAAAGCGTGGCGTGACAGGCAGAAGTCCGCACAGCCCCCGAAGCCCCAACAGCGGACGTTGAAAGAACTTGCCAGATGTGCCGAGGCAGGTTTGCCTCTCACCCTAGAAGAAGCGGAACGGCTGGAAGCCCATCGCAATCGGAAAAAGGCGGCTTTGCAGGATTTGAAAGCCCGCGCCGAAACCGACCCGGTAGCGGCGGCAGAGTTGGCGCAGCAGAGAGCGCAACAGTCAGAAGCGGTAAAGAAGTCCCGTCAGAAAATGTATGCGGACGCTGCCGCCGGAGATCCCGAAGCCCAGGCCCGGTATGAACGTATGCTTGCCGCGAGGCGGGAGAACTACCACAGGAAGAAACAGGCAGAAGCCGAAGCTGCTCAAGTCAGCTAACGTAGATACAGAAAACGCCAGGGACAACGATAGTCCGTGGCGTTTTTGTCATTACTGCCGTTCCAGCAAATCCATATATTTCTGACGTTCGCCCTCCGGGACTTTCAGCGCCGCCATAGCCTGTTCAATGGTCAGCCCCATCGTTTCCATGAGGTTTTTGATAGAGGACAAGATACCTTTAGCAACGCCTTTTTCCTCAACGCCCTTGCTCAAATTACACATGACCGACACCTCCCTTTCCATTGTCTGCGTCATTTGAATGTCGTAATCGTCCTGCAAAATTTTCCGCTTTTCCGCCTCGCTGGTTTCGTTGGAGAGAAGCACATCCAGCATCCGCAATACGCCGTCATAATTTGACCCATCCGGCCCGCCAAGGCACAGCATGATGATGGACAGCAAATCATAATTCCTGATGGGTTCTTTGCCCTCGCCGACCAGATATTCTTCCACCAGCCGATACCGGGTAATGGTGTTCTCTCGATACTGCGGCGGTTTCATGCAAATCCAGATGGAGTAGACCTTCTTGATTTTCTCATAATGGGAGCCAGTGAACTCCCTGCCGTACTGGGAAGAAATCATGCGGCAACAGTAGTATATGCCACGCTTTATCAGCGGATAGCCGGGGTAAAAATCGTTCTGGGCCTCCACGTTGATGATGAGGGCAATTTGTTCCTCGGAGTCGGGAACGATGGCGCGGAAGCGAATGTCATAGGTGACTGTCCCCTCGCGCACCGATTTGTCCTCGGTGTCCATGCCGCTGATGACTGTGCCACCCTCGTCCGGCAGCACCGGGACGGCGGACACCTGGGGTTGGCCCTCAATGTACTTCTCGGCAATATCATTGACATCGCAATCCTTGTATTCTTCCAGGCAGGACTTCATAATCCGCGCCAGGATTGCCTTTTCAGACAGGACACGCTTACAGGCGGCATCATAACCCGCGCTGTCATCTGTGACGTGCAGTCCCTGGGCGATTGTCGTTTTGAGCTCCACCATCCTCACCTTCTTTCGTTTCATTCTACCACAGCTTTGCCAGCGCGTCCACTTCTTTTTTGAAAAGAGTTGCGTATGGCGTATACACGAGAGAGATATGGAGGTGCAGTGACAGAAAAAATTTATCTTAACAGGGTTGCTTTTGGGAATTTGATATGCTATACTATAAAAATCCAAGCAAAGGAGTTTATCAATATGCGGCAAGGTATTCTTAAATAAAATTTGATAATGGGAACAAAGACAAACGTCCTCAAGGAGAGGGCTTGGTTTTTGTACCCAATTTAAGAATACTTTTGCCTTTTCATTTCATATCGTGATAGACAACGGCCAGCCTTGGCCGCAGTTTTCATGTGTGTCCTACCTATCATCCCCAGCGGTAAAAGTATTTGTCGCTGGGGATTTTTGCGCCCTTCTGGGCCTTGTATGGAGGACAATCATATGAAAATCATCAATATTGGCATTCTTGCTCATGTAGACGCAGGTAAGACGACCTTGACGGAGAGCCTGTTATATACCAGCGGAGCAATCGAGGCGCTCGAGCCGTGGGAACAGCGCGAGATCATGCGCTTGGTCGGTAAGTTCTCCCATGTTCTTAACGAAGAGTGCGAGGCATTTAAACGGCAAGTGGCCGCCGAGAACGAGGCTGACGATAAGGGCGAAGGGGAGACATGCGACTCTTAATGAGATTTATGAGGCCGTATCGCGGGCTGATTGCGGTGACGCTGTTTGTACTGCTGATAGATAACGTCGGCACGCTGCTGGTGCCTACAATGTTGGCGAATATGGTCAATACTGGTATCACGACGGGTGATATCGACTACATCTTGCGCAACGGCGTGTATATGCTCATCGCGACCGGCATGGCCAGTGGCGGCGCGGTGCTGGGCTGCTATCTTTCGGCCCGTCTGGCGGCCAATGTGGCCTGCGACATTCGCAACGCCGTCTACGATAAGTCGCTCGAGCTGTCCGCCAGCGACTTTGAGCGCTTTGGTACGGGTTCGATGATCACGCGCTCGCTCAACGACATCAACGTGATCCAGCAAGCGATCCTGCAGACGATTCAGCTGGTGTTACCGGTACCGTTCTTGGCCGTGGCGGGCATCATCTTTGCCTGGTTTATCGATCCTGCCATGGGTACGCTGCTGGGCGTGGTCGTTGCGATCGTGCTGGTGGCGGCGGTCTTTACCGTTGCCAACGCCGCGCCGATCTTTATGCGCCTGCAGAGCTTTATCGACCGCATGAACGTGGTGCTGCGCGAGAACATCGTGGGCGTGCGCGTCATCCGCGCATTTAACAAGGAGCGCCACGAGGAGCAGCGCCTGGACGAGGTGTTTAGCGATTATGCAGCCAATGCCATCAAGGTCAACCACCTGTTTGTGGGTCTCGACAGCTCCAGCTTCTTTTTGATGAATATCGCCGAGGTGGCGGTGCTGTGGGTGGGCGGCAACCGCGTGGGCGTCCATGCCATGCAAATCGGCAGCATCTCGGCCGTGTTGGAGTACGCGATCCTGATCCTGTTCTTTGTGATGATGGCGCAGATGGTGGTGCTGACGCTTCCGCGCGCCGCGGCGTGCCTCAACCGTGCGCAGCAGGTGCTCGAAATCGAGCCGAGCATCGTGGACGGCAAGGCTACGCTGGGCGACGGGGCGCCCGAGTCCGCAGATGGAGCCGACGCGGTGGCCGTGTTCGACCACATGTCGTTCCGTTTTGACGATGCTGACGAGGACACCCTGCGTGACCTGAGTTTTGCCTGCCGCCGCGGACAGACGACCGCGATCGTGGGCTCGACGGGCTCGGGCAAGTCAACGGTGGCCAAGCTCTTGCTTCGCTTCCACGATGCCACGAAGGGCGCCATTCGCCTGAACGGCGTCGATCTGCGCGACCTTTCGCAAGACGATATCCGCGGGCGTATCGCCTATGTGCCGCAGAAGGCATGGCTGTTCTCGGGTACGGTGGCGAGCAACCTGCGGTTTGGTAACGAGGGCGCGACCGAGGCTGACATGCTCCATGCGCTGGAGGTTGCCCAGAGCACCTTTGTGCTCGACCAGCCCCAGGGGCTCGATACGCCGGTGGCCCAGGGCGGCACGAACTTCTCGGGTGGTCAGCGCCAGCGTTTGGCAATCGCCCGCGCACTCATGAAGCGCGCCGACCTGTATATCTTCGACGACAGTTTTTCGGCCCTGGACTTTAAGACCGATGCGGCACTGCGCCATGCGCTGCAGGACGAGACGTGCGATGCCGCGGTGCTCATCATCGCCCAGCGCATCTCGACTATTTTGCATGCCGATCAGATTGTGGTGCTCAAAGACGGTGAAGTCGTGGGCCTAGGCACGCACGACGAGCTCATGAAAACCTGTGAGGTGTACCGCGCTATCGCGGAATCGCAGATGAAGGGAGGTGAGTAGCATGACCGAGGAGCTCAAGAAGTGGAGCATCGCCGATGACGCCGCGGCTGCAGAAACAGTCGAGGAGACGGGCGCCACGCCCGACCTGGACGAAGCCGCCAAGGCAGCGGCGGAGCGCGAGGCTCGCCGCCAGGCACTCTACGAGGAAAACGAGCGCGCCGAGGACGAGCGCGCCCGCGCCGAGGCGGAGCGCATGCGCGACGTTGATGACGAGGACGAGGACGAGACGCCCCGCGACACCTGGGCGACGGTGCGCCGCCTGTGGAGCGAGGCCGCCGGCGACCATTGGCGCTTCTATATCGTGTTCGCGAGTATCGTGTTCTATGCCATCTTTAACACCGCGGCGCCGGCTTACAGCGCCCGCGTGATCGATGAGCTGTGGGGGCACATGAAGCTGGCGTTTGCCAACAACGCTACCTTCAGCATTACCTGGGAGAACTGCGGCAGGACCATCTTTATCTACTTTATGATCTGGACCGCCGCTGCCTCGTTCTACGCACTCCAGAGCTTTTTGATGTCGAGCGTTGCCGAGCGCCTCAACCTGCGCCTGCGCAACCGCATCGCACAAAAGCTCAACCGTCTGCCGCTTGCCTACTTTGACGCGCATCGTCCCGGCGAGGTCGTCAGCCGTGCGACCAACGACTTGGACAAGATGTCCGAGAGCATGCAACGCGGCCTGCTGCAGCTTCTGGTGTCGATCGGTACCGTGGTGGGCGCCGTGAGCGTGATGTTCGTGTTTAGCGTGCCGCTCACGCTCGTCTTTTTGTTCTTTACGGCGTTTTCGCTGCTGGTGACGAAGGTCGTGTCGCGCCGCACGCATGATGTGACGGGCGAGCGCCAGGAGTGGGTGTCCAAGATTACGAGCGCGGTCGAGGAGGGCTACTCGGGCCGTCTGGTGATCCGTGCGTTTAACCGCGAGCGCAAGAGCTCTGCCGAGGTGCACGAGGCTTCGAAGGAGCTGGCGCGCGTGAGCACCAAGGCCGACTTTATGATTAACGCCGTCGGCCCCGCGGTGCGCTTTATCGGCCGTTTGGCGCAGATCGTGATCGCGCTGGTGGGCTGCAGCATGCTGGTTGCCGGGCATATGACCGTCGGCGTGTTCCAGGCGTTCTTCCAGTTTATCTACGAGGCGTCCGAGCCCATGACGGAGCTGTCGTTTACCTTTAACTCGCTGCAGAGCGCACTGGCGAGCGCAGAGCGTGTGTTCGACCTGCTCGACGAGCCCGAGATGGAGGCCGATCCGTTGCCGGTGGCCGCCGCCAAGCTGCCGGGCAAAGTGGAAGGCCGTGTCGCTTTTGAGCATGTGCGCTTTGGCTATTCGCCCGACAAGCCGCTTATGCGAGACGTGTCGTTTACCGCCGAGCCGGGTCAGAAGATCGCCGTGGTGGGAACCACGGGCGCGGGTAAGACCACGCTCATCAACCTGCTCATGCGCTTTTACGAGATCGACGGCGGCCGCATTACCCTCGACGGCGTGGACACGAGCCGCATGGACCGCGGCGAGCTGCGCCAGCAGTTTGGCATGGTGTTGCAGGACGCTTGGCTATTTGATGGCACCATTGCCGAGAACATCGCCTACGGCTGTCCCGAGGCGACGCGCGAGGAGATTGTCGCGGCCGCACGTGCCGCACGGGTCGACTTCTTTGTGCGCACTATGCCGCAGGGCTACGACACGCGTGTGGCTAACGATGCCGAGAGCATCAGCCAGGGCCAACGTCAGCTGCTGACCATCGCGCGCGTGCTGCTCAACAACCCGGCGATCCTCATCCTGGACGAGGCGACGTCGAGCGTGGACACACGCACCGAGCTCGCCATCGGCCGTGCTATGGATGCGCTCATGCGCGGGCGCACGAGCTTTGTGATCGCGCACCGTCTGTCGACGATCGTCGATGCCGACCTCATCCTGGTCATGGATCACGGCAATATCATCGAGCAGGGTACGCACAAGGAGCTGCTGGCTGCCGAGGGCGCTTATGCCGACCTCTACCTAAGCCAGTTCGCATAAGGTGACAAAGGGTCAGTCCCGCATGTCACATCGAAAAGAAGGCGCGCCGGGAGCGGATTCCCTGGCGCGCCTTTTGTGTTGGCGTTCATGCTGTGGCGGTTGCCCGCGGCCCTAGCGCTCGTCCACGAGCTTGGCGACGAGGGCTTTGAGCTCGGCCACCTCTTGCTCGAGTTCCTTGACGCGACGGGCGTTTTCGGTGATGCCCTGACGGTTGAGGGCGCTCTGCTCGGCGGCATCGTCGGGCATGTACTCGCGATGCTGCTTGGCGTCGAAGCTCTCCTCGAACACGCGGCAGCCGTTGCGCTTGATGATGCGCCCAGGCACGCCCACGACGGTGCAGTTGTCGGGCACGTCCTTGACGACGACCGAGTTGCCGCCGATCTTGACGTTGTTGCCGATGTGGATGTTGCCAAGCACCTTGGCGCCCGTGCCCACGGTGACATTGTTGCCCAGGGTGGGGTGGCGTTTGCCGGTCTCGTTGCCGGTGCCGCCGAGCGTGACGCCCTGGTAGAGCACACAGTTGTCGCCCACGATGGTAGTCTCGCCAATAACGACGCCCATGGCGTGGTCGATAAAGAAGTGCTTGCCGATCTGCGCGGCGGGATGAATCTCGACGCCGGTGATATGGCGGGTTAACTGCGAGAGCACGCGGGCAAGCGATCGATGGCCGTGTTCCCACAGCCAGTGCTCGGGCACATGATTCCACTTGGCATGCAGGCCGGGGTAGGACAGGAAGATGACCAGGCCATTTTGCGCGGCAGGGTCCTGCGCCTGGACGGTCTTGATGTCCTCGCGAATGGTGTTGATAAAGCTCACCGGCCGCCCTCCCTTAGCGCCGCGACAATGCGATTCAATAAAGTATAGCGATTCGCTAGGGATTAGGAAGGGCAATCTTGCTTTGCTTTAGGCGACAGGTGTCAGTTATGCAAACTTGCTGGTAATGAAGTAAGACTTTTGAGGGGTTTGGCCTGTCCTCGCGCCGCAACCGTATACTGGTCAACTTGGACGTGTCCGCGCCCACAACTGAGAGGTTTTACTTCATGGGTTTCATCAATTTCATTGCCGAGCTGCTTAAGGATCCGCGCACCGCGATTGCCAGCTGGATCGCCGCCGGCCCGCTTATGGCCTACGGCTGCGTGTTCCTGATCATCTTTATCGAGACGGGCGTGGTGTTCTTCCCGTTCCTTCCCGGCGATTCGCTGCTGTTTGCCTCGGGCTTCTTTGCCCATAACGGCGGCTTTAACATCGTGGCGCTTCTGGCCACCGCATGGGCCGCAGCCATCCTGGGCGATCAGTGCAACTTTATGATCGGCCACTTCTTTGGCAAAAAGATCATCGCCTCGGGCAAGGTAAAGGCCATGACGCCCGAGCGCATCAAAAAGTCCGAGGATTTCCTGGATAAGTGGGGCCATCTGGCCATCTTCCTCGGTCGCTTCTTCCCGTTTATCCGCACCTTTGTGCCTTTTATCGCCGGCATGGGCGGTATGCACTGGCGCAACTTTGTCATCTTTAACGTGCTGGGTGGCATTACCTGGTCGACGGTCTTTACGCTGCTGGGCTACTTCTTTGGTGGCATTCCGTTTGTGCAGGAGCACTTTGAGCTGCTGATCGTGGGCATTGTTGCCGTGTCGATTATTCCGACCGTGGTCGGTTTGGTTAAGGCTAAGCTCGGTAAAAAGAACGCCTAGTCCGAGCTTGTTTTCGGACGTTAATTCCAAGGCCCGTCATCGGATTCGATGGCGGGCCTTTTGTGTTGAAGGCAAATGAAAATACTTTACTTAGTTAAAGAAAAGCGTTTTATCCAAGGCGTGCGGGGAGTACAATCACCTGCATGCGAATCGACGTGCCATCGGCTTTGATGCTGCCCGCGTGTCCTGCCCGGCTCTACGCTCCGGGTATGCGACGTTGCGACGCGGCCGGCTTCGGTCCTTGCGTGCGGGTTCGCGAGTATGCAACCGTGTATGTAAGGAGCGACATATGACTGTCGAGAAGAAAGATATCGATTGGGGTAGCCTCGGCTTTGGCTACATGAAGACCGATTACAGCTACGAGGCTCATTGGAAGGATGGCGAGTGGGACGAGGGCGGCCTGACCACCGACCACACCCTGCACGTCTCCGAGTGCGGTGGCATCTTCCATTACTGCCAGGAGGTCTTTGAGGGCCTGAAGGCCTACACCGCCGAGGACGGCAGCATCGTCTGCTTCCGTCCCGACATGAACGCCGAGCGTATGTATAACTCTGCCCAGCGCCTCGAGATGCCCCCGTTCCCCAAGGACAAGTTTGTTGAGGCCGTCAAGCAGGTCGTTTCTGCCAACGCCGCCTGGGTTCCGCCCTTCGGCTCTGGCGCGACCCTGTATGTGCGCCCGTTTATGATCGGCTCCGGTGACGTGATCGGCGTGGCTCCCGCTCCTGAGTACACGTTCCGTATTCTCGTGACCCCGGTCGGTCCGTACTTTAAGGGTGGCCTCAAGCCCGTCAAGCTGCGCGTTTCCGAGTACGACCGCGCCGCGCCGCACGGCACCGGCAACATCAAGGCCGGCCTCAACTACGCCATGTCCTTGAAGCCCACGATGGAGGCTCACCGCGAGGGCTATGCCGAGAACCTGTATCTCGACTCCGAGTCCCGCACCTATGTCGAGGAGACCGGTGGCGCCAACATCCTGTTCGTGAAGGAGGACGGCACGCTCGTCGTTCCGCAGTCTCACACCGACTCCATCCTGCCATCCATCACCCGCCGTTCGCTCGTTCAGGTTGCTCAGGACCTGGGCATGACCGTCGATCAGCGCCCCGTCGAGTGGGCCGAGGTCAAGGCCGGCACCTTTGTTGAGTGCGGTCTGTGCGGCACCGCTGCCGTTATCTCCCCGGTGGGCGAGATCGACAACAAGGTCTACGGTGCCGACGAGACTGTGACCTTCCCGGCTGGCTACACCGAGATCGGCCCTGTGATGAAGAAGCTCCGCGAGACCCTGACTGGTATCCAGTCCGGTGCTGTCGAGGATAAGCACAACTGGGTCTATACCGTCGCGTAAGCTGTCTTAGCTGTCCGGCCCGAGGGCGACCTTCCTTTCCGGCGCGTCCTCGGACATGAAAGAACCCCCGCTGCGCACTTCGTGCGGCGGAG
>CAUGJE010000010.1 GCA_959599915.1 uncultured Collinsella sp.
AGCTGCGGAAACGCGGGGCCCGTTCAGGCTGTTGCGTTGAGATTGAAAATCAACCTGAAAACTGAATCCCATTAGAAATGACGAGTTGTTTACGCTTCTTTTGGGGTGGCGGTACTATCATGATTCGAATTGAGTGTGGATGATGATAGGGAGCGCCTTTTTATGATTGAGCTGCTCAGGCGTTTTGGTGGTAAGTTTCGCCGGTATATGGTGATCGGCCCTGCGTGCAAGTTGATCGAAGTGATCTTTGACCTGCTTACGCCGCTGGTGATTGCCCAGATGATCGATAAAGGCATTGGCTCGCACGACGTGAGCGCCGTCATCCGCTGCGGTATGGTGCTTGCCGCCATGGCCGTGATCGGCATCTCGTTTACGCTTGTCTGCCAAAAGATGGCGGCGCTTACCTCGCAGGGCATGGGCACCGATATCCGCGGTGCGCTCTACGAGCACATCAACAAGCTGAGCTACGCCGAGCTCGACCGCTTTGGCACGCCGTCGCTCATCACGCGCATTACCAACGACGTCAACCAGGTTCAGCTCGCCGTGGCGCTGGGCGTGCGCATGCTCATCCGCTGGCCTTTCCTGGCGGTGGGCTCCATGGTCGCGGCCCTTGCCATCGACCTTAAGCTTGGCGTGATTTTCTTGATTTGCACGCCCGCCATTGGCCTGGTATTTTGGTTTGTCATGGCGCGCTGCATTCCCTACTACAAGCAGCTGCAGGCAAAGCTCGACCGCATCGCGCTTATCTGCCGCGAGGTGCTTTCGGGCGCCCGCGTTGTTCGCGCCTTTGTGCGTGAGGACCACGAGCGCGAGCGTTTTGCCCAAGCCGCCGATGACCAGGCCAATACCGCCATCGCGGTGGGCAAGCTCTCGTCAATCCTTAATCCCGTCACGTTTCTTGTGATGAACCTGGGCGTGTGCGCCATCCTGTGGGTGGGCGGCATCCAGGTCAACGTGGGCGAGCTTACGCAGGGCCAGGTCATGGCGTTTGTGAACTACATGACGCAGACCCTCACCTCCATCGTGTATGTCGCTAACCTGGTCGTGGTCTTTACCAAGGCGAGCGCCAGCGCGTCGCGCATCAACGAGGTGCTCAATTGCGTGCCGAGCATCACTGACGAGGACAACGAGCCGGTCGCGCTGCCCGAGCCGAGCGAACTGGCGGGTGGCGCTGTTCCGGTCCCCGCGCTGAGCTTGAGCCATGCGAGCTTCTCCTTTGGCGCGGGCGCGGCAAATGCCGTCAATGACGTAACCCTGGAACTCCCGCTGGGCAAAACCCTCGGCATTATCGGCGGTACGGGCAGCGGTAAGTCCACGCTCGTCTCGCTCATCCCGCGCCTGTACGATGCGGGCACCGGCAGTGCGAGCGTGATGGGCTCCGACGTGCGCGCTTGGCCGCTCGACCAACTGCGCCACGTGGTCGCGACCGTCCCGCAGCGCGCGTCGCTCGTGAGCGGCACCATTCGCAGCAACCTAACCTGGCGCGACGAGTCGGCAACCGATGAGGAGCTGTGGGCGGCGCTCGATATAGCGCAGGCCAGCGAGTTCGTGCGCAACAAGCCGCAGGGGCTCGACGCTCCGGTCGAGGCGGGCGGCAAGAACTTCAGCGGCGGTCAGCGCCAGCGCCTGACCATCGCGCGTGCTCTGGTGGGCTCGCCGCAGATTCTGATCATGGATGACTCCGCCTCGGCGCTCGACTTTAAGACTGATGCGGCGCTTCGCCGTGCCATTCGCGAGCGCAGCGTGCGCGGTGCCGCCGAGGGCGGGCTGCCGCTCACGACGGTGATCGTGAGCCAGCGCGTCTCGACCGTGCGCGACGCCGATATGATCTGCGTACTCGACCACGGCTCGGTTGCGGGCCTGGGCACGCACGATGAGCTGTACACGACCTGCCAGCTCTATCGCGAGATTTGCCAGTCGCAGCTGCGCCGCGAGGAACTCGAGGGCCAGCAGGGGAGCACGACGCCCGCGTCCGCTCCGACCGCCCCCGCATCCGTCTGCGCAAAGGAGGGCTGCTAAATGAATCCGTACACTTCCTCCGGTTCGGTCGCCACGATGACGGCCAACGTGTCCGGCAACGATAACCTCAACGACCTGGGCGACGGTCCGCGCCAGCCCGGCGATCCCGAGCGCTATCCCGTGGGCGCGGTGACCCGCCGCCTGATGGGCTACGTCCGTCCGCACCGTATTTCGTTTACGGCGTCGTTCGTGAGCGCCGCCATCTCGGTGATTCTGCAGCTCTACACGCCTATCCTTATCGGCGAGGGCATCGACCTCATCGTTGCCGCCGGGCACGTGGACTTTGACGAGCTGTTGCCGCTCGTTACCAAGCTCGCGATTGTCGTGGTGGGCGCGGCGGCCTTCCAGTGGCTGCAGGGCTACTGCGTCAACCGTCTGTCCTACGAGACGGTGCGCGACATGCGCGTGGAGGCGAGCGACAAGCTCAGCCGCATGCCACTCAGCTTTATCGACAGCCATGCCCACGGCGACCTCATGAGCCGCGTGGTCAACGACGTCGATCAGGTGGGTGACGGCCTGCTGCAGGGCTTTACGCAGCTTTTCACCGGCGTTATCACCATCGTTGGCACGCTCGCGTTTATGCTCTCCATTAACCTGATCATGACGCTCGTGGTGGTGCTCGTCACGCCGCTTTCCATCTTTGCGGCCGGTGCCATCGCCAAGCTTTCCAACAAGAGCTTTACGGCACAGCAGCGCATCCAAGGCCAGCTTGGCGGTCATATCGAGGAGTACGTAGGCGAGCAGAAGCTCGTGGACGCGTTTGCCTATGGCCCCAACGCGCAGCTGCGCTTTGATGCCCTCAACGCCGAGCTCTATACGGCAGGTGAGCGCGCGCAGTTTATGGGTTCGCTCTCTAACCCCGGCACGCGCTTTATCAATAACATCATCTACGCCGTGGTCGCCGTGATTGGCTGCGCGGGCGTGATCACGGGCGTGCCTGCGGCGCTCACGGTGGGCGGCGTGCAGATCTTCCTGTCCTACGCTAACCAGTACACTAAGCCGTTCAACGAGGTCACGAACGTCATCACGCAAATCCAGACCGCGTACGCCTCGGCGCGCCGCATGTTCGCGTTGCTCGATGCGCGCGAGCAGGAGCCCGACGCGGCGGATGCCGTGGAGCTTGCCGCCCCGCAGGGCGAGGTGACCTTTGAACACGTGGACTTTAGCTATGTGCCCGACCGCAAACTGCTGCAGGATATCTGCATCGATGCCAAGCCCGGCATGCGCTTTGCCCTGGTCGGTCCCACGGGCTGTGGCAAGACAACGCTCATCAATTTGCTGCTGCGGTTCTACGATATCGACGCCGGTCGCATCGCGGTCGATGGCCGTTCCTCGCGTGACTACACGCGCGCAAGCCTGCGCCGTGCCTTTGGCATGGTGCTGCAGGATACGTGGCTGTTCGAGGGCACCGTGGCGGACAACATCGCCTACGGTTGTCCCGATGCCACACGCGAACAGGTTATCGAGGCGGCCAAGCGCGCGCATGCGCACAAGTTTATCGTGCAGCTGCCAGGCGGCTACGACACGGTGATTGGCGAGGACGGCGGCACGTTTAGCCAGGGTCAAAAACAGCTGCTGTGCATCGCGCGCGTCATGCTTACCGACCCGGCGATCTTGCTGCTGGACGAGGCAACGTCGAGCATCGATACCCGCACCGAGCTGCAGGTGCAGGCAGCATTCGACGAGCTCATGGCTGGCCGCACAAGCTTTGTGGTGGCGCACCGCCTGAGCACCATCCGCAACGCCGACTGCATTCTGGTGATGCGCGACGGCGAGATTATCGAGCGCGGCACGCACGACGAGCTGCTAGCGGCAGGTGGCTTCTACGCCGAACTCTACCGCAGCCAGTTCGCCCAGTGAGCAAGCCCGTGGGGCAAATTAATCAATCGACAGACGGTGGTTTACATCTGTCACGTTAGTACTAAGATATTCATCTAATAAATTGCATTAGTGGCTATAGTTTTGGGGGAAACGAGGCAGCGTGACTATGACGTGCGCTTTGGTGGTTAACAGCAAGAGCGGTAATACCAGGATGGTTTCGGGCGCGATCAAGCGCGCTCTGCAGGCTGCGGGCGTTGAGTTTGTCCATGCCGCGGCGTTGAGCGACGATGCGGATGCAGATCAGGTTGCGCTCGAGGCGCAGGGCGCCTGCGCGGCCGACACGGTGCTCGTCGGTTTTTGGTGCGACAAGGGCGCGTGCACGCCTTCGGTCGCGGCGTTGCTTTCCGCCTTGCACGGCAAGCGCGTGTTCCTGTTTGGCACCTGCGGCTTTGGGGCCGACCAGAGCTATTACCAGCAGATTGTTGACCGCGTAACTTCCAATCTGGCCGAGGATGCCGAGCTTGCGGGCTGGGCGATGTGCCAGGGCAAGATGGGTCCCGCGGTTAAGCAGCGCTATGAGGCAATGCTCGAACAAGATCCCGACAACGCCCGATTTAAGATGCTGCTCGACAACTGGGTTGCCGCGAAGGACCATCCCACCAAGGAAGATATGGATAACATGGCGGCGGCGGCCAAGAAGGCCGTGCTGGGGGAGTAGCTTCGCCGTTCGTGGTCCTTCGTGCAAAACAATACAAATGTGAAAGCCTCGAAGTTCTCGAGGCTTTTTTCGTGACACGAGGGCGCCCCTTTATTGATGGAAGGCCTAATAAGCTGATTGTTCTATGCCCGGATATGTGCGGAGTGGGATGGGATTTCCGGATGGGTGGGGTTGCGGAAGCTGCGTCCCGGAATTTGCCTTTGGAATGGGATGCGGTTTCCCGTTAAGGGGCTCTGTGGAAACCGCATCCCAGTTTTCGGCCGAGAAATGGGATGCCGTTTCCGGTTGAGGGTCTTGGCGGAAAGTGCGATCCGGAATCTGCGATCGGAGTGGGATGTGGTTTCCCAACGGGGCCACAAGCGGAAACCGCATCCCATTTCGCAAGCGAATTCTGGGACACGGTTCTCAGAGGATTATGGGCTGCGAACTACATGGTGCTGTCATAAAACTCCGGCAAAGGGGGGTCGGAAATAAATGACACTTCCAGTAGTTTGTTTTAATGTGGGGGGGGGGTACCATTATTTTAGTTTCGCAAAAAACGAACCTTCTATGGGGAAGTTGCGTAGGGGGTTAGTCGTAAGTATTGGATAAAACAGACTAATTTGGGGATAAATGACCACTTACGCCAAAATAAGTAGCATTTAGCGATAAAACATTGAAAAATATGTAGCACATCGCTATGTTTTTGTTACGAAAAGATTCCAAATTGGCTTATTTCGGACTCACTTTTCAATCGCCTTGCGGTTCCTGTTGAAACTTGCTGACCTTTGGAGGGGTCGAATAAGGCCTCGATGGGGATGAATTAATCATTATGGCGGCGCGTGGAGTCAAACGTTTTATTGCACTTCTTAGCAGTCTGGCGCTTGCGCTTGTCATAGCCCTTGCCGTTGTTTCTTTTGTTCCTCGTGCATTTGGATACATGCCCTTTGCTGTGCTCTCGGGCTCTATGGAACCCGATCTTCCCGTTGGCTCCATGGTGTTTGTCCGCCAGGTTGAGCCAACGGATATTACCGTGGGCGACAATGCAACCTTTTACCGATCGGACGGCGCCGTGGTGACGCACCAGGTGTACGAGATCGACCCTGCCGCGCAGATGATCGGCACGCAGGGAATTGCGAACAAAAATGCAGACGGAAGCATCATGCACGATGCCGAGCAGACGCCTTTTTCGAGTGTTATCGGCACTGTTTCTTTTTGTGTCCCTTACCTGGGCTTCGTTAACGCATATTGCACGACGATGCCCGGTTTGCTTGTTGTGGTGGCCGTTCTGGCGCTGCTGGCCGCGGCGTCGATTGTGCTCGATCGGATGGTTCCCGACGAGCCTGCGGGCAAGCATACCCGCGTGCATGCGAGGGAGCGGCGTTCATAGCGGCAGGGAAAAGCGTCGGCGGCGGTAGGGGCCGTTGCCGGGGAAAACGATTCTCGAAAGGAAGAGAACGATGGAAAACAAGAAGAAAAAGCGCTACGGCATCATTGCCGCCCTGCTGCTGTTGGTGCTGGCCGCCGGCGTTGGCACCTATGCATGGCTGACGGCGACCCAAACCAAGGTGAATGAGTTCACGGTTGGCAGCATCGACAAGCCTGAAGTGAAGCCCGACCCTGACCAGCCGAACAAGCCCGGCGACAAGCCCACGGACCCCTCAGTGGATGGTTATCTGTTCGAGACCAAATGGACCGATAAATCCAAGATGATTCCCGGCACCACCATCAATAAGAACCCCAACGTCGGCATCGGCAAGGATTCCGATAGCTCCTATGTGTTCATCTATGTGAAGAACGCAATTGTGAAGACAGACGCCGAAAACGCCCTTGCCAAGACCCCGTACTTCACCCTTAATTCCAACTGGAAACCGGTTGCTACTGACCAGGTGAAGACCAACGGTAGCGAAGGCCAGTACGTGAGCGGTCTGTTCATGTATACCGCTGATGGCACCAGCACTCCTGCAGAGCTTACTCCCGCTGATGGCAAGGCTGCTTACACCGGTGAGCTGTTCAGCACCGTGCATATCCCGGCTGGCATGAACAACGCGGATGTCGTTAAAGATAAAAAGCCCGCTATGACAGTCTCCTGCTACATCTTCGGCGCTGATCAGAAGGGCGACAAGGCCGATGCGGCCACCAACGCCCTTGAGCAGGCCAAGGAATGGGCTAAGACTCAGGCTCAGGCTTAATCCCTCCCCACCGAGATCCCGGCCCGCTCCCCATCCCCATTTTCGGGCCGGGATCTCGGCTCCCCTTTAATCGACGATTGGCGAACGTAATGCTCAACAATCTTTCCGACAATCAGAAACGCACCTTGGCGCTTGCCGCGATGGCGCTGTTGGCCCTGGCGTGCCTGTGCGGCACGCTGGCTTTTACCGTTGATATGGTTCCGGCGAACAACGTTCTATCGTTTGGCAGCGTGAAGGTACGAGTCTGCGAATACACCCTCAACGAGCAGGGCGAGGAGATTCCGTTTGAGGCCGACGAGCACGGGGACTATCCCGACACCAAGGCCGGGGGTTCTGACATCAGCCGCATTGTGCGCGTGGAGAACGTCGGCACGCAGCCTGAGTACGTTCGCGCGCGTCTGCACATGACGTCGGTGGCGCCCGACGGTTCGAGCGCGGATGCTTCGGGCAGCGTTGCGTTTCATGTGAACGCGGGCGAGGGGTCCCCGTGGATCGATGGCGGCGATGGGTGGTACTACTACCGCGGATTGGCCGGGCGTGGCGGCACGCTCGACCCCGGCGCCATGACGGAAAGCCTCATGGACTCGCTGCGCTTTGTGGGCGACTACCACGATGCCGCGCGCGGCGGCTCATTCAGGCTCGATATCGATGTTCAGGCCGTGCAGGCCAAAAACCAGCAGGCAAACGATACCGTCCTCGACGTGCTCGACGTCGTGGGCTGGCCGGAGGCGAACTAGCCCATGGAGATTAAGAACATGAACCGAGGCGTGCTCGGCAGGCTGATCGCTGTGGTGGCAATCGCCCTTTGCTGCGTTGTAGCGCTGCCGGCGGCAGCGTATGCCGAGGATGTGCCCGAGGACAAGACCGAATTCCATATCACAAACAGGAACGACTTCCTGGCGTGTGTCGCGCTGTCGCGACAGCGCGACACGTCGCAGTGGCGCGTCTATCTCGATAACGATATCGTTCTTAACGATGATGATATGAACGCCATTGTTGAGGATACGGTCAAGCACCTCTCCTTTGGCAACAAAGAACATCCCTTTAAGGGCGTCTTTGACGGTCAAAACCATACCGTGAAGGGCCTGAACTACGAGAATAAGGTCTTGGATCCCGAGCGCGATACGGGCTTTTTTGCCGAGACCGATGGCGCCACCATTAAGAACTTCCTGGTCAAGGATGCCAACATTTGGGCTGACTTCCGCGGCGGCATTATCGTGGGCAGGGCGATCAACACCCACTTCGAAAACGTTATGGTCATGGAGAGCACCCTGCACGTTACGTGTGCCAACAACATGCTCAATGTGATTACCAATGCGGGTTTTGAGGGGGGCCTGATTGCTGGCGAGCTCGATGGTTGCACCCTCTACAACTGCGAGGTCCGTGGTGGCCGCGCCGTTAACAACACGACTTCGGGCGTACAGGCAATCGGTGGCGAGGGCCTGTATATGGCGGCGTTTGCCGGCTACGTTAAGAACTCGACCATCGAGTATTGCCGCGTGACGCCTACGCGCAACGAGGATGGCTCGATTGCCGAGAAGGGCATGACCGACGTTACCAATAAATACGATGTGGCCATTGGCGCCCTGGGCGGCAACAACGTGTACGCCTCGGGTTTTGTGGGCTGCATGGCAGAAGGCGCTAAAGTCATTGACTGCTTTTCAACGGCGAAATGCTATAGCTATGCTGCTTCTTACGTGGGCGTTGTCTCCGTAACGCGCGCTTGGACGGGCGGTCTTGCAGGCCGCATCTTGTCTAAGAGCGGTAATGAAATCACTCGCAGCCATTTCGCCGGCGATTTGAGCTCGCGCCAGTACAACCCCATCGCCGTGATCCCCATTATTCAAAACGACGTGAACCTGGGCGGTATTGCTGCACGCGCTAATGCGGGTGATGCGACTATCACTGATTGCTACTTCAAGCCCAGTGTCAGCCTATCCGGGTTTAGTCAGGGTACGGCAGCCAAGAAGAAGATTTACGCCCTTGCGGGTGATGGCACGGTATCCGGTGCCGGATTCGGTCCCTGGGACGACGAACGCTACGTCACACGTGAGCTGTGGGAGCAGCATGATTACGACTTCTGTGCCGGCACCATGCGCTCGACTGCTAACGATGCGTATCTGAATGACTCACACTCCAATGAGTGGGCGATGGACTACAAACTGAATATTCCCGTGCATGGCCAGAGCGTTAAGGCGACGATTGATTTTCCCGGTGCAGGCATCGCGACCATCGAGGCAACCAAACTCGGTATTGATCAGGCGACCTCGGATCCGTATACCTTTGCCGTGAGTGCCGTGCTGGCGGGAACGGCCCAGGGCTTGGCCCAGGGCGATACGTCGGTAACGTTTAAGCAGGATACCTCCGCAAAGCCTGAGGGGCTGAGCGAGGAGAACGGCGGCTACCGTTTTATGGGCTGGTTCCGCGAGCCCGATGTGCAAGTGAATCGAATTGGACAAGACAACAGCTGGTTTGACGGCAAGACCGATGCCGATGCTGTGGCTGCTGGCAAGCAGGTCCAGAAGAGCGAGTTGCACGACGAAACGTCAACCTATACTGCCGATAACGCGAAAGGGGCCAAGGCTTTTGAGGGCAATGACCTGTTTATCGCTTCGTACGAGGCACAGGTGCTGTTCTATAACGTCAAGGGCGAAACGCTCGATTGGCAGAGCGGTGCTGCGCACGACAGGTCGACGGATTGGTACCGCTACGGCGTGGGTTTGACGCCCGCTGCCCCCGCGGATCGCGGCAACTTGAAGCCTACCGCGACATTTATCGGCTGGACCACGCAGCCTAGCAGCGAGGCGGGGATGAATGGTGGCTATGCCGCCATCACCTCGACTCAGTTAGCCGAGCTTAAAAATCAGGGAGCTTTTTATCCTGCGGGTAGCGAGATCACGGTTGTCCGTCCTACCGACTTCTACCCGGTGTACAGCGACTACGTGTCGAACATCATAACGGTGTTCGAGGGCAATGAGCGGGACACAACCGACGATAAGACTCTGCGCGACGGTGTGGGCAAAACCAATGTCGACGTCCAGACTACCGAGGACGGCACCAGCGTCTACACGGTACAGGTGTGCAACACGGAAGGTACGCCCCTGTCCAATGGCGGCAAGCTGCCCGATGGCTATCGCTTCTTGGGTTGGTATGAAAACAAGGGGACCGAGGATGCTCCGCTCGAGGTGCGCGTAAGCCGCGACCCCAGCTACACACTCCCTGCCGATGTCGATCTAACTGTGCCACATACCTACATCGCCCGCTTTGAGTACCGAGTGGATTATTACGTTCGGGCTTATACCAACCATGAGTTTACGGACAGCAAGCTACTTTGTTCCGTTTGGAATCGCTATCAAACGCCCTTTGAAGAAAACGTCGGTAGTACCTTCGTGCGTGAAAACGTCGTCCACTGGGGTCCGGAGCATGTTGACCACGGCATAAAGGATAGTTATGACGGAACGTGTGAGACGCGCTACACGACGAAAACCCTTGTCGTGAGTCCCCTTAACGCGTACTCGCACAACGTTAAAAACGATACGGGAGCCGATACTCTAAAAAACCTCTATGCCGATACTGATTTTCCAGGCGCTGCAACGCTAAGCGATACTTGGACTTCGGCTTCGCTGAACGTAACGGCCAAACTGGTGAATGATCGCTATCGCCTGAATTTCTGGACGCTTGAGCGCGATGGTGAATATTGGACATATGTGAAAAATCCCATCGAGAGCATAGTGCGTACAGATAAGAAGTACTACGTTCGCGCGATGATTACCACGGACGTTAATTTCTACAACAAGGGCGATAATGTCGTGAGGACTGCCACGCGGCGCTATGAGAGTAACTTGCTGCAGACCAAGGTGAACGGGGCGGATCCGACGTTCACGTATTACTACCCGCATGTTAATAAGTCGGTTAAAGTGGCCGAAAAACCAGAAGATGGTGAGAAGGGATCGTATGAGAGCCCCCTGACCCTCGAAGCTTCCCCGACCGATGCCGACATGGCCGTGCCGGGCTATAAGTTCCTGGGCTGGATTTCGACCGCCGAGGTCAAGAAGGATTCTGCCGTCTGGAAATATATCTATGATGTCGCCAACGACCCCTATGTGACGAGCGATCCGGAAAAGGCGGCGCCATACTTGGCGACGGATGACTCCAAGGTCACCCAGTGTCAGGATGCCTATCCCGTCTACGCAAAGTTCGACGTCAACTACACCACCAACCTGCACCGCGCCGGTTTTAATGGCACTTCCGAGGTGAATGTTCCTAGGTATGACATCACCCCTAATCTCAATGCGGACACCGATCCCGCCACGGCAACGGTGACTCCTGATATCGAAACGACGGTATACAAGTCAGGCGGCGAGCGATACAAGCTGAATAAGGTCGAAATCGAACTCCCGAACGGTGAGGTTAAGGAGCTCGAATCTGACGGCAATAACTCGTATACCTATCCGGTGGAGCCGGGCAAGCCTTACACGTTTGTGGCCTACTACACGCCCATTGCGGTGGTGTATCACCTGAACGACGCCGATATCGATGGCAAGCTCGCGCAGGAGGGCAATACGCTCGGCAGCCTTAAGGATGGCATGCCGCTGCCGACGTATAACGTTGGCGACATCGATGCTGCAACGAGCGCATACAATGCCTTCGTAGGCTGGACGGAAACTAAACCGGCATCCGGCAACGGTTATGTCGTTTGGTCGGACGGCCTCCCCATGGTGAATACAAACACTGTGGTTAACGCCCCCATGGAGCTGTACCCGGTCTACCGTGCCAGCGCGGTAATTGTCCAATCGAGTATCGATGCCAATCTGGATAACCCCGATTCTGTGCGTTCTCTTTCGCGCACCGACTCTGGCGATCAAATTTCGCTGGAAGTAAGAGCTACAGCTGAGGTTGTCGGCAAGGATGGCACCAAGTACGACTTTGTCGGCTGGTCGCGTGACTACGAACCCGATGGCAAATACACTCTGTTGACCGATGACGAGAAGTATCCCCTCGAGGGCAGCGAGCCCTTTGAGAGCGTGACCTACACCGCGGTGTATAAGATCGCGCCGTATAAGGTGCGCTATCACGGTGTCGACGGGTCGGTCGTCTTTACGGCGACGGTCGACTCGGACGGCGAGCGAGCGACGGGCGCCGGCTTTGTCCATAACGTCGATGTTCCCAAGGTGGATGAGAGCGGCAACCCGGTCTATGACAAAAACGGCAATCCCGAGATGGAGAAAAAGTCCGTGGCATACGACCCGGACGCCCACTCCAAGATCGTCGCGCTGCTCGATGAACAGACGGCTACTAGCGGTGGCGTGCGCGAACTCTTCCTGGAGTGGCGATATGTGCCTGCCGTTGGCGCTCCGAAGTCTTGGGATGAGTTTAAGGGCGAGCCGGTCAAGGGAGACATGGACCTGTATCCCGTGACGTATCGAGTGGCCGCCAACGATACGTCCGATACCGAGAGACCCGTAGCCATGACCGCGCAGCTTAAGTGGCTGCTCGATCCCACCGCTGGCAACACAGTCGACAACAACGCCGATGAGGCGCCGTTTAAGGCCTGCTTCGCCGAGCCGTTTATGGGGACGCAGCTGACTGTTACCGTTAAGCGGGCGAGCTACGGTCCTGGTGCGTCCATGTCGGAGGAACCCGTTAACGACCAGTATGTCTCGCTCTACAGCTTGGGCTCGGGTAACGGTTCGTTCGACTTGACCAACCGCCTGGAGTCCAAGAAGACGGGCGAAGGGGGGCAGGCTCCTGGCAATGCCGTGTTCGACTTCGCCAAGACCCATGCGCTGACGATCGTCAAAAAGACCACCGATGCCAGCGCCATGGGACAGACGTTCCGCTTTAAGGTGACGAAGACGGCGGGGGGAGCCTCTCCCGAGACGCGCGTGGCCGAGGTGAAGGTCGATAAGCGGCAGCAGGAAAACGGTGAGACCTGGTATGTCGGCAGCGTGCAGCTCGCCGCTCCGGCGGGCATCTATACCGTCGAGGAAGACACGGCTTGGGCATGGCGCTACGAGGGCGAGCTGAGTACGCCGGGCAAGGCGCTCGGCAAATCTGCCGAGCTGACGATTTCGTCTGCATCGAGCGCGAACGATGCCACGTTCACCTGCACGAACACGCGTGTGAACGACAAATGGATCGACGGCAGCGATCGTGCCCATAACGTTTGGAGCAACGGCAACGTAGCAAAGAAGGAGGATTAGCATGTCCAAGCGCAAGCGCATCATCGCCTTGCTGGTGGGGGTTATCCTCTTGGCCGGTACGGCAGGCACGCTGGCCTGGCTTTCGGTTACGGGCGTGCTGGTCAACCAGTTCGGCATCGGATCGGTGACGCCATCGGTTCAGGAAACGCTCAACGGCAAAGTGAAAAGCGATGTCAAGGCGCAGAACACGGGTACTGCGCCCGCCTATATTCGTGCTGCAGTGGATATCTACTGGCAAGATGCGACGAGCGGTGCTCGCCTGTGGGAAGAGCCGCAAGCTGGCTCGAACTACGAGATTGCGTGGAGCGTGGCTGATGCCCCGGGCGCGAACTCGGCTGATAACTGGGTTAAGGCGAGCGACGGGTTCTATTACTGGACGTCGCCCGTCGCTCCCGGCGCGGAAACCGGCGTGCTCATAAATAGAGTTACCGAGCTCAAGGCAACCGAAGGTCGCAATCTTGTCGTGGATATCTCCACTCAGGCGATCCAGGCGACGCCCGATGAGGCCGTGCACGATGCATGGGGCTGCAAGGTCGAGGATGGCGTGCTGGTGCCGCCGCATGGAGGTGCGTAAGTATGGCGTTCTCGATTCGCAAAGGTGTTGCGCGCTCCTTGCGTTGCATGGTCGCGGCCATTTTTTGCATGGTCGCGCTCGCCGTTCCTGCCCGCGCGTTTGCCGATACTCCCGCGATTGTCTATGACGGAAATGCGCGCCAGCTGACGGTCTCGGGGGAGACGGGCGCCTTGGGGGAGCCCGATCTGTTTCCAGCCTTTAAAGATCTAATGCCTGGCGATGTGCGCGAGCAACAGATTGAGGTTCGTGCCACGGGTGTAAAGTCCCAGGTACGCGTGTTTGTGCGGGCCGTTGTCGATCGCGAGACGGCACGCCTGTTGTCGCCTATCACCTTAACGGCATCGGTGGGCGATGCGTCTGCCGGTTGGCTCCAGACGGGAACGCCGGGCAGTGTGTGCGCCTATCCCACGCAGGTCGCAACGTTTACGAACGATGGCAGCACGGTGCTCAATTTGCAACTAAGTGTCCCGACGTCGGTGGGCAACGAGCTTGCCGACGCAAGCAAGGCAATTCGCTGGGAAATCACCGCCGAAGACGATGGCGAGAAGATCCCCGTACAACCTGCTGGCAGCAAGAAGCCCGGCTTGCTTGGTCTGGCGGCAACGGGCGACAACACGCTCGCTTTGCTTTTGGTGTTGCTGGCGCTTGCCGTCATCGCTTTTATAGCCGCGCTTCTTTTGTCCCGGAGGGATAAGCGCTAGGTCCATCTTCTAAACGCAACGCCCTCCCGGGCGGCGGGCACGAAGTTCCCTGCTCTACAGTCCTGCGCAAGACGAAGGCCACATTAAGTGGCCTTCTTTGCGTGCGGAACTCGCGATGAACTTCGAGCCCGCCGCTCGGGAGGGCGCCCCTTTATTGACGGAAGGCCTAATAAGCGGATATTCCATGCCCGGATGTATTCAGAGCGGGACGGGCTTTCCGGATGGGCGGTGTTTCGGAAAGTGTGTCCCAGAATCGGCGCTCAGAGTGGTCCCCACTTTCCGGTTGATGTCTTGTCCGGAAACTATGTCCCGGAATTAAGGCTTGGAATGGGATGCACTTTCCGGTTGAGAGCCTTAGCGGAAAGTGCGACCCGGAATTTACTCTTGAAGTGGGATGCGCTTTCCCAACAGGCCCTCAAGCGGAAACTGCGTCCCATTCCGAAGGCAGATTCCGGGACACACTTTCCGAATACAAAGAAGGCCACTTAATGTGGCCTTCAACTTATATATGTTCAGCGGATACCCCCATGACAAGCCGTGCTCCAACAACAAGGCGTCTGTCCGGGCGGAGGCATATAAGGTTCATCGCGAGTTCCGCACGCAAAGGAGGCCACTTAATGTGGCCTCCGTCTTGCGCAGGACTGTCCGAGCAGGGAACCTTATATGCCTCCGCCCGGACAGACGTTTCAGTTATGAGCGACCCGCTACTTGATCTTCGTCGTGCCCGGTGCCAGGTTGGGGTCGGTCTCGTTGGCCTCGGTCTGGAAGTGCTCGGTATACACGTTCTTGCCGTCGCGGAACATCTCGTAATACTGCATCTTGGCGTAATCCTCGCGCGCCTTGGTGGCGGCAGCGGCAGCGGCGTCGTCACCGGTGACGTTGGAGGAAAGCGCCCAACGCAGGCTGGCGTCCTCGTAGCCCACGGAGTTGATGGCGGGCAGCGACTCGCGCAGCGTCATGTGCGCTTTCTGGTAGTCGGTCAGCGGGGCGCCGATCAGCTGCATGAGCTGCGTGGACAGGTAGTTGGTGGACAGGTCGTCGACCTCGCTCGTCTGGTCGCAGCCGGCAACGTCGTAGTTAGCCCAGATGATGTAGTCGGTCTGCCACAGGCGCTCCTGATGCGTAGCGTCGTCCTCGCCGGTAAACCACTTGTCATTGAACTTGGACGGGAAGAACGGCTGGTGGTCGCCCCAGAACACCACGACCACCTTGCGGTCGAGCTTGCTCAAGGCGTTAAGGAAGTAGCGCAGCGCCTGATCGGACTGCTCGATGCACGAGACATACTCGTCGACATCGGAGAGCGTGCCGTCTTCGACGGTCTTGGCGTCCAGGTCGGTCGTGTCGATGTTCAGGTGCATCTGCTTGTCGACCGGCAGCAGGCCCGTGTCGTAGCCCGAGTGGTTCTGCATGGTCACGTCGAAGATAAACTGCGGATCGGCGTTCTGATCGAGCAGCTCCAGAATCATGTCGTAGGTAGCCTGGTCGGTCACCATGCCGCGCAGGGTGTCGGCTCCCTGGAAATCGTTGATGGACAGGAACTTGTCAAAGCCAAAGTCCTTATAGACGTTCTCGCGGTTCCAGTTGGTGGCGTGGTTGGGGTGCATGGCCGTGGTGGAATATCCGAGCGACTTGAACTGCTCTGCCAGGTTCCCGGTCGTCTCCATGTTGTAGATGGTGTAGGGGTACACGCCCGAACCCAGGTTGGCCATGGAGTTGCCGGTCATAAACTCAAACTCGGTATTGGCCGTGCCGCCGCCGTAGGCGCTCACATAGAGCTTGCCGCGGCTGAGACAGTTGGACAGGTTCTTAAAGTACTGCGGGCCCTCGTAGCCGGCGCGCATGTTCTGATAGATTGACAGGTCCGAGAAGGTCTCGTTCATGATGGCGATGACCGTGGGCTTCTCGCTGTCGAACTGCTCCTGGGCGGCGGCGCGCTCGTCACTCTTGGCGGCATCGGACTTGTCGTAGGCCTTGGCGTACTTTTTGAGCGTGGCCTTGGCGTCGTCGACGGAGTAGTCGGCGGGTTTGGGCGGCTTGATGGACTGTGCTGCACTAATAAAGGCAGGTAGATAGCCCTCGCGCCAGTAGCTCTCGAGCGGGCGCCAGGTGTAGACGGTGATGCCGAGGGTGTTGTAGTAGTCGATGAGCGTGACGTGCGCGGTCACGCCGCCCAGGCACAGCACGGCCACGAGCAGGTTGGTGAGCAGCATGCGCTTGGCGCTGGCCGCGCCCTTCTGGCGATGCGGCGCCACCAGGCCGGCGTACTCGCATAGCAGCATGGCGATGGCGGTAAAGCCCATGGACAGCACGCAGAACAGCGAGATGGAGAAGGTGTAGCCGTTGCCGGCGACCGCGGCGGCGGTGGAGATGGCCGAAAGGTCGCCCGGCTGGATGGGCATGGATTTAAACGTGATGACGAAGAACTCGGCAATGCCCAGGACAAAGAGGGCAAAGGCCAGGACCGCGGGAGCTGCACCGTGGCGCTGGAATAGGAAGAACAAGCCAGTCATGAGTGTGGCGATGATGGCCCACTCGAGCAGGATGCACAGGGGGTAGACCCAGGTAAAGTCGTGGTTGGACGAGACCTCCATGCCCAGCAGCGCAAAGACGCCGGCGAGCAGCAGGCACAGGACGGCGGCGACGAGCGGTTTGCCCACAAAGGCGCCGCGCAGGCGGGCGAGCTTGCCGGTGGGGGCGGGGGCGTCGGGCTCGGCGAACGCAAAGACGCGCGGGGCGATGCGGTCGCGGGCGATGCTGGCCCAAGCGCATCCGGTGAGGATGGCGTTGGTCAGGATGAGCATCACAAAGGCGAGCGGCTCGTTTTGGGCGACGAGGCCAATGGCACCCCAAATGGTCAAAAAGAGCTGGAACAGGCCGAAGGCGACGCTCCACCCAAGAGCGCTTTTGGCAACGGTGCCCGACTGAGCGCGAATGGCCTTGGCCTCGCGCAAGACAAGGTAGACGGTCGCCGCAAGACCGACGAGCGAGATGGCGGCAGCGAACATGCTGAGACTCCTCACAAACTAAAACCTACGAAAGCGGGGATTTACCCGATTGTTACCAAGATATGCGCAGCAATTGGTGGCTGCGCACAACAACCAGCCATATTAACGCGCGCGTGTGGCGGTGTGGCGCAATGTAGTGGCGACCTGCGCGATAATGGACGGGAATTACACGGAAACGTAAAGGCTTCTTAAAGAAATGGCGAGGGTAGGGCGATGAGCGAGCAGGTTTGCAAGGCGGACATGGGCGGCGGCGGAGCTGCGGGCGTGGATATGTACGGCTATCCGGTCGAGACTACGGGCAATGCGGTACTGGACATCTTGGAGCATCGCTCGTCTACGCGTGCCTTCGCGCGTGATGACGACGACCGTCCCGTAGCGGTGACCGACGAGCAGCGGGCGGCGATCCTGCATGCGGCGAGTCGCGCGCCGTCGGCGGGTGCCATGATGATGTATTCCATCGTGAGCATTCGCGAGCAGGCTACGCTGGATCGTCTGGCCGACCTGTGCGACCATCAGCCCATGATCGCCAAGGCGCCCTGGGCACTTATATTTGTGGTCGATTATGCCAAGTGGATCGATCTGTTTGAGCATGTGGGTTGCTTTGAGCCCGAGTTTGTCGAGCGCACGGGCAAGTCGCCCCGTCGTGCGCCGGGCCTGGGCGACTTTGCCATCGCGGCCCAGGACGCCGTGATCGCTGCGCAAAACGCCGTGGTTGCCGCCGAGGCCTTGGGGCTGGGGAGCTGCTACATCGGTGATATCGTCGAGAACGCCGAGGAAGTCGCCGCGCTGCTGGACTTGCCTCCCTATACCATGCCGCTGTCGATGCTCATCATCGGCACGCCCCGCAAAGAGCGCCCGGCAATCGCGCATCCCGTGGTGAACCTGGTGCACGAGGAGCACTACCGCCGCGCCGACGCCGAGACGATGGATGCGCAGGTGGCCGAGATGGACGCGATGTTTCGCCCGCATGCCCGCGAGGTGGGCGAGCGCGTGATGGATATCTACACCCGCAAGCACACGAGCCCCTTTATGGCCGAGATGAGCCGCTCCATGGAGTGGTGGTTCAAAAACTGGCTCGGAAAATGACGAATGTGACAAAGGGGCTTTCCTTTGTCACATTCCATATCGCCGCGGTGGCCTAAAGGCCGCATAAATGTTTATTTAGCTGGGAAAACAGTACCATTCAACATGGGCTGATTACATATAATCCCGTCGAACGTTAAAATTGGGAGGAAACCGGCTTATGGAACAAAAGGCAAAGGAAGTAGCCTCGCACGCTGCGATTCCTGTGAGCATCTCGGCGATGCTCGTCACGCTGGGCGTGGTGTATGGCGATATCGGCACCAGCCCCATGTATGTAACCAAGGCGCTCGTTGCCGGCAACGGCGGCATCGGAAGCGTCACGCAGGAGTTCGTGCTCGGCGCGCTCTCCCTTGTCGTGTGGACGGTCACGCTGCTGACGACCGTCAAGTACGTGCTGATCTCGCTGCGCGCCGACAACCACGGCGAGGGCGGCATCTTTGCCCTGTACAGCTTGGTCAAGCGCTGCGGCAAGTGGCTCATCATCCCCGCCATGCTGGGCGGCGCGGCGCTCCTCGCCGACGGCATCCTGACGCCTGCCGTTACCGTCACCACGGCCATCGAGGGCCTGCGCACCATCCCGGCGGTCCATGCCGTGCTCGGTGACGACCAGGGTCGTGTCGTCGCCATCACGCTTGCCATCATCATCGCGCTCTTCTTGGTGCAGCGCATCGGCACGGCCAAGATCGGTCACGCCTTCGGCCCCATCATGACGCTGTGGTTTTTGTTCCTGGGCGGCACGGGCCTGTTCTTTGTCTGCCAGTATCCCGCGGTGCTGCTGTGCCTCAACCCGTTGCGTGGCATCGCTTTTCTGCTGAGCCCCAACAACCATGCGGGCATCATGATTTTGGGCAGCTGCTTCCTCGCTACCACCGGTGCCGAGGCGCTCTATTCCGACATGGGCCATGTGGGCCGCGGCAACATCTATGCCACCTGGCCGTTCGTTAAGTGCTGCCTGCTGCTGTCCTACATGGGCCAGGGCGCGTGGCTTATCAACAACGCCGGCAACCCGGAGCTCATGGGTATCGCCGACCTCAACCCCTTCTACCAGATGCTCGCCCCGGGTCTGCGCCCCTTTGCCGTCGGCCTTTCCACCGTCGCGGCCATCATCGCCTCGCAGGCGCTCATCACCGGCGCATTCTCGCTGGTGTCCGAGGCCAGCCGCCTGGACCTCATGCCGCATATGCAGGTCTTCTATCCTGCCGAGACCAAGGGCCAGCTCTACATCCCCATGGTCAACAACGTCATGCTCGTGGGCTGCGTCGTCGTGGTGCTGCTGTTCCAGAACTCGGCGCACATGGAGGCCGCGTACGGCCTGGCCATTACCCTGACCATGATGTGCACGACAATGCTGCTCTTCTTCTATCTGCACGTGGAGCGCAATCTCAAGGTCGCGCCGTGGATCTTTGCCGCCTTCTTCCTTTTGCTCGAGGGCTTCTTCTTTGTGAGCTCGCTCACCAAGTTCTTCCACGGTGGCTACTTCACCATCCTCATGGCTGCACTCATCATGGGCATTATGGTGTGCTGGTACAACGGCACGGCGGTCGAGCAACGTCAGTTTACGCTGCTGCCGCTGCGCAGCTATCTGCCGCAGCTCAAACGCCTGCGCGACGACGACCGCTACGAGCTCATGAGCGACAACATCGTGTACCTGACCAAGGACACCAACACCGACTATATCGACCGCGATATCGTCTACTCGATTTTGGATAAGCACCCCAAGCGCGCTCGCGCCTGGTGGTTCGTGAATGTCGAGACCATGGAGGAGCCGCATACCTTTGCCTACTCGGTCGAGACGTTCGGCACCGACTACGTATTCCGCGTGCATCTGTACCTGGGCTATAAGATCAACCAGCGCGTCAATGCTTACCTGCGCCAGGTTGTTCAGGACCTGGCTGCCAGCGGCGAGCTGCCGGCGCAGACGCACGATTACTCGGTCTACAAGGATCCGGGCAACATCGGTACGTTTAAGTTCGTCATGATCCGCAAGCTGCTGGCGCCCGAAAGCGACGTGGAGCCCAGCGAGCGTACGGCCATCACGCTCAAGTACATCATCCGCCGCGCCGCCGGCACGCCTGCGCGCTGGTACGGCCTGGAGAACTCCAACGTGAGCTTTGAGTACGTGCCGCTGTTCACCAAGTTTAAGGCCGTGAGCAAGATGCAGCGCCTGGCTCCCGACGAGCGCCCGTAGACTGCAAGGCTATACACTTGGAACCACCACAAGGGGAAACCACCACAAAGGTGCCTGTCCCCTTTGTGGTGGTTTTTGTTTTTGAGAGAGGGGCGGGGCGCTGATGGACGTCCATGCGGACGGCGATATTGCCGAGAACTTTTGGTGGCGGCGCACAACGCTGACGCGTCGCAGCCCTCTGTATGACGCCTGCGTATCGGCGGGGCTGCTGGCCGCGGCGACGATTGTGGGTGCGCTGCTCGACCATCCGGGACTCGCGCCGAGCATCATGATCGTCTATGTGTTCGCCGTGCAGCTGTGCGCATTCTTTACCTGGAGCCGCCTGTATTGCCTGCTGAGCTCGGCTGCTGCCGTGGCGCTCTACAACTATTTGTTTGTCGACCCGCGCTACTCGTTGTCGCTCATCGACCGCGTCTATCCCGGCATGTTCTTTATCATGTTTGTGGTCTCGCTCGTGTCGAGCTCGATTGCGTTGGCCCTGCGCCGCGCCTTGGCGCAGGCCGCCGCCAGCGACCGCCGCACGCAGATGGTGCTCGAGACCAACCGCATGCTGCAGCGCTGCGCCGATAAGCAGCAGATTGTCCATGCCATGGCAACGCAGCTGGCGCGTCTTTCGGGCTGTCCTGTCGTGTGGTACAGCGCCGACGCCGAGGGCGATGACCTGCTGCCGCGTGCGACATACACGGCCGTGGGCGATGCCGCGCCGGTGCACGAACTGGCGCCGCAGATGCCGCCGCGGCTCTCGGCGTCCGCCTATGTGGGAACGCCGCTCGATGCCACCTACGGCGGCTCGGCGTTCTACGGCATCTACCTGACCGTGCGCTCGGGCGACACCATGGTGCGCGCGGGCGATCCCGCCTCGGTGGTGGGCGTGCTGGCTATCGTTGCCGAGCCCGACGTGCTGACGCACGAGGAGCGGACACTTGCCGATGCCATAGTGAGCGAAGGCGAGCTGGCACTCGATCGCGCCCGCGCCATGGAGGCCCGCGAGGAGGCGGCGGTGCTTGCCAAAAATGAGCAGCTGCGCGCCAATCTGCTGCGCTCCATCTCGCACGATCTGCGCACGCCGCTTACCAGTATTTCGGGTAATGCCGACGTGCTGCTCGATCAGGGTTCGACCGGCACCGCGGTGCTCGATGCCCAGACGCGCCGCGGCCTGCTGCTATCCATTCGCTCGGATGCGCTGTGGCTCAACGCCACCGTCGAGAACCTGCTCGCCATCACCAAACTCGAGGGCGGCGGCATGCATCTGTCGACCACGCTCGAGCTTATGGACGATATCGTCGAGGAGGCGCTGCGCCATGTTAATCCGGCCGTGCGCGAGCACGACCTTAAGGTGGTGGCGAGCGATGAGCCGGCGCTCGTCAATGTCGATGCGCGCCTGATGGTGCAGCTGGTGGTAAACCTGGTGAACAATGCCATTACCTACACGCCCGCAGGCTCGCATATCGTGATCTCGATTGACGCCGGCGATGGACGCGTGGCGTGCTCGGTGGCCGATGACGGCCCGGGCATTGCTCCCGAGGACCGCGAGCGTATCTTTGAGTCGTTCTACACCGCCAACCATGGTTTGGCCGATAGCCGACGCAGTGTGGGCCTGGGGCTTTCGCTTTGCCGCTCCATTGCGCTGGCGCATGGCGGTAGCATAGAGGTTGCCGCGGCGGACCCGCACGGCTCGGTCTTTACGATCGAGCTTCCCGCCGCCGACGTTTCGTTTGATAAGGAGTAGCGCTGTGCCGAACTCTGCCGTGAAACCGCTCATCTTGGTCGTTGAGGACGATCCCGCCGTCCGCAACCTTATCGTCGCCGCGCTCGAGGCGCACGGCTTGCGCCATATGGCCGTGGAGACCGCACATGCTGCCATCGCCGCCGCCTCGTCGCAGGCGCCGAGCATTGTGCTGCTCGATCTGGGCCTGCCCGATATGGACGGCGTCAAGGTGGTGGAGTCGGTGCGCACGTGGTCGGGCATGCCGATCATCGTGGTCTCGGCGCGCAGCGAGGACGCGGACAAGATCCGCGCGCTCGATGCTGGTGCCGACGACTACCTGACCAAGCCGTTTTCGGTCGAGGAACTGCTCGCGCGCATTCGCACGACGCTCAGGCGCCTTTCGTATGCGCAAACGGGCGGCGTTGCCTCCGAGGGCTCGTTCGATACCGGTGAGCTGCATATCGATTTTGATGCCGGCATTGCCATGATGGATGGCGAGGAACTGCACCTGACGCCGATCGAGTACAAGCTCCTGTGTCTGCTGGCGCACAACGCCGACAAGGTGTTGACGCACCAGTTTATCCTGCACGAGATTTGGGGCACGGCGACCAAGAGCGACTTGGCGAGCCTGCGCGTCTTTATGGGCACGCTGCGCAAGAAGATCGAGTCCGACCCCGCGCATCCGCGCTATATCCAGACGCACGTGGGTATTGGTTACCGATTGGTCATCCAAGGCTAGATCGCCAACCACCATCCCAATATGAGTTGCGGTGAAATACGGTCTAAATTTGCCTAATTCCAGGCAAAACGGTCCGTATTCCACAGCAACTTTGTTATTTGCCCTTGGGCTTGCTGGCGTAGAACTTCTTCTTTTTGGGCTTGCCGGCGGGGAAGGGCTTGCCGGCAAAGTTGGACTTGCCGTTGCCGGCCTGCGCGTGCGCGGGTACTGCCGCACGTGTCTTGCGGGCCTCGGGGTTGCGCAGTTCCTCGACGCGCTCGGCAATTTCCTCGGCGCTAAAGCCGACCTCGGCCATGGCGTCCTCGATGGGCAGGCGGCGCACGATGTAGCAGTGGTGCACTTTCTGGTTGCGCGCGAAGTCCTCGGGGATGGTCTGCGCCGTAATGTCCTCCAGCACCACGCCCGCGCGGGCGAGCTTGCGCGTTTCGGGGCGGAAGCCGCGCAGGTTGCAGCTAAAGATGGCATGGCCGCCCTGCGCGAGCAGGCGCGATACGCCGGCCAAAAGCTCAACATGGTCGCGCTGGACATCCCAGGTGCGACGGCCCATCTTGGACGAGTTCGAGAACGTTGGCGGGTCGACAAAGATCAGGTCCCAGCGGTTGCGCGTTTGGCGCTGGTCGCGAATCCAGGCGAGCACGTCGTCGCGCACAAAATGATGCTGAGGCCCCACAAAGCCGTTCTGGCACATGTTGCGCTCGGCCCAGTCCAGATAGGTGTTGGAGAGGTCGACCGTCACGGTCTCCTCGACGCCGCCATCGGCCGCGTAGCAGGTGGCAGTGCCGGTGTAGGCAAACAGGTTGAGGAAGCGGCGCGCCTGCTTGGCGTGCTCGCGCACCAGGTTGCGGGTGACGCGGTGGTCCAAGAAGATGCCCACGTCCAGGTAGTCGTCTAAGTTGACGGCAAAGGTGAGGCCGCCCTCTTCGATGAGCGGGAGGCGACGGCGCGCGATGTTGGCGCGTTCGCCCGATCCGCCCTTGCCGGCGCCCTGCTTGCCGTACTGCGAGCCACCGCGCGAACGCATGCGGGCCTTGGCGTGCACATGCTCGGCGGGAACATCTAGGATGCGCGGCGCGATAGCCAGAATGTCGAGCATACGGGCCTGAGCCAGTGCGGGGTCGATGGTCTTGGGCGCGGCGTATTCGGCGATGACGAGCCAGCGGCCCGGAGTCTGCGGGCAACCCTCGTACAGATCGATGGCGGCGGAGTAGTCGGGCAGGTCGGCATCGTAGACGCGGTAGCAGCTCACGCCCTCGCGCTTGGCCCACTTGCGGCGCAGACGGGCATTCTTGCGCAGGCGGTTGGCGAACTGCCCGGACTCGGGGATGAGCACGGGCAGCGGCTTGCCGTCGCCCAGGTCGAGCGTGGCGGCAGGTTCGGGCATGGCGGAAGCGGCAGCTTTGTCGTTGACTTCGTTGGCATCCGCAACCTCGGCCTCGGTATCCGCACTGGTCGTAGCCTCAAACGCTGCGGCGGCGTGGTCGAGCGAAGGCCAGACTTCGACGGTCGCCTCTTCGTTGTTGGGCATGACGGCGATGGAGCGCGCGGGCTCGGCGTGGAGCGCGCGGGCCAGCAAGCCGTCGCGGGTGAGTGCGGCGACCGGCGCCGCGGCAAACTCGGGCGCGCGGCGCAGCTCGCCGACCAGCGTCATGGCGTCATGCATGAGCGAAAGCGGCGTCTCGGTCGTATCCGCGACGAGGACGGCACCGGCGACGGCGCCCGCGTGGTCCAGTACGGTGGCGGACTTGGCGGCGCAAAAATCGACAAAGCGCTTGTAGCCGGCACATTTAACCATGCGCTCAGCGGTCTTGCGGGCGGCGGGGTCAACATCCACGGCAACGATGCGCGCCTGGCGCTCGCGCGCTGCCGCCTCGCGCTCGCGCGCCTCGGCAAGCAGCTGCTCCCACAGGGCGGCGTCGTGCAGCTGCCAGCCCTCAAAGCCCCAGCGCTCGCGTGCGGCGCCCGGGGCGCGGTCGGTCAGAATGTTCACGGCCTCCAGCAGCAGGCCGCCGCCGGCGCACGAGGCGTCGACCAGTGTGGGTAGAGCCTCGTTCTCGTAATCATCGGCCGTCAGCTCGCGCTCGCACAGTGCGGTCCAGCCGACCTGCGCCAACACCAGGGCGGCGTAGTCGGGGCGTAGCACGTGCGCGCCCTCGCCGGCGCGGGTCGCGGCGGGCGGCAGGCGCTTGAACAGCGGGTCGCCCGAAAGGTCCAGGTTGATGCTCGCGCGGCGCTGACGCAGCGAAAGCAGCAGGTGAACATCGGGGTCGGCGGCATCGACATCGGCGCGACGGCCCGTGGTCTCGGCCAGACGGTCGCATAGCGCGTCCTTGGCGCGCAGGGCCGAGAAGCGCGTGTTGCGCAGCTGCTCGGTCACGCCGCGGGCGGTAATGGCGATGGTGGCGCCGGGGCGGACGATGCTCTCCCAGGCGATGTCGTAAACGCCGTCGTACAACTCATCGGCATCCTGCGCCTCAAAGCGCCCAAGCACCACAAACACGCGGCTGGCCAGGCGCGACCACAGGCAGGCGCGGTAGCCTTCTTCGAGCTCGCCCTCAAACGTAGCGCGGCCCTTCAGGCGGCGGACATGCGAAAGCCCGAGCCGCTTGAGCTCGTCGGCGAGTGCGGATTCAAAGCCCTCGGGGCAGCTTGCATAAAATTCCATGGGTGACCTCTCTGGTTGCGTCGCTCCATTATATGATGGATGCTTCGTTTGCCCTTATCCTCGAAAGGAACTCATATGATTGATGCGTGCCCCGATTCCGCCGTGCTCTTTTTTGACGTGGACGGCACGCTGACGTCGTTCGATCCCGACGATATGACCGATAAGGACTTCAATGCAGTCCATCCGTCGAAGGCTGTTGTCGATGCATTTGGTCGACTGCGCAATGCGGGTCACCGGGCATTTATCTGCACGGGTCGCCCCTTGTGGCTGATTGCCGATGGCCTGCGTGCACTGAACCCGGCGGGTATCGTTGCCATGGCGGGGGCGACGCTCGAGGTCGAGGGCCGCGTGGTGCATGAGGACTGCTTTGACGAGGACGTTATCGCGGAGCTCGCGCATCGTATTACTGTGGCGGGCGGCGAGGCGTTGTTCGAGACGAACGGTGCCACCTATTCACTTGAGCCAGTTGGTGTCGAACAGTCATTTCTGCTAGGCGCCGGCGTGGTGCACGGCGTTGATCAGATGCGCGTCGATGGCCGCTTGCGCGTAGGCAAGGTGTGCATTAACGCGTGCGACCTGGCTCGCGTAGCCAACGATGATGGCTTTATCGATCGCGAGTTTGAGCTGTGCAACACCGGTGGCCAGAATCGCGAGCTGAGCCCCAAAGGCATCGACAAGGGCTTGGGCGTGGCGCGAGCGCTGGAGTATCTGGGCCGCACTGGCAATGCGCGCACCTTTGGCTTTGGCGATTCCGGCAACGACCTGGGCATGCTCGCCGCCGTCGAGACGGCCGTGGCCATGGGCAACGCCATGCCCGAGGTCAAGGCGCTCGCCGACTACGTGACCGACGATGTCGCACACGACGGTACCGTCACAGCGATGCAGCATTTTGGGTTGATTTAATAAATGGCCGGGTCGCCCGCAGTGGGGGCGACCCGGCCATTTGAGCTATTTTGCAATATAGAGCTTGGGATGACTGCGACTGCTCTCGATCGCCGCCGTCATGATGCCCTCGTCGTCTCCATCAACGATGATGCCGTCGAGGTCATCGATCTGCGCGGACTGATAAAAACTGGTCTTGTTGAATTTTCCCTGGTCAACCATCATGTAGCCCTGGTTTGAGTTGGTAAGGTACATATGCTTGATCATGGCCGAGAAGTCGTGCTCGACGGTAAAACCGTGGTCGGGGTGGAATCCGTCGGCACTGACAAACGCCTTGTCGGCATGTAGTTTGCTCATGCAGTCGAGCGTTAGTGCGCCCGCGAGATAGAGGTGGCCCTTGCGCACGGAGCCGCCCAGCAGCACTACCGAAGCATTGGGGAGATTGAAGCTGGCGTAGTTCGCGATTGCAAGATCGCCGGTGATAATGGTGATCTCACGCTTGTCCATGAGGGCCTTAGCGAAGTAAAAGCCTGTGGTGCCGATATCAATTACCAGAACATCACCATCATCAACAAGAGTTGCTGCGGTTGCGGCGATGGCCTCCTTGGCCTCGACTTGGACATTGATGCGCTCCTCGGGATACGAGATTGCGTTGGAGCGAGAAAGCGATACCGCTCCACCGCGTACGCGACGCAGCTTGCCTTCGGATTCCAGCGAGATGAGGTCGTGTCGTGCGGTGACTTCCGAAACCGAAAAACGGCGAACGATGTCGGATACCGAGATATTTGGCTTTTCGGCCAGCCAATTCATGATAAATCGCTGGCGCTCAGCCGGCGAAAGGTCTGAAGTAGATGCCATATGCCGCTCCTTTTGAACAAAAGGTAAAAGATGCGCCTTTCGTAATCGAAATATAACGTATCGATATGAAAAGAACAAGGCAAATTCGAATGAATCAAAAGAACGGAATGGCATGTCACAAATGCATGCGTAGCAGATAGTTCGCACGTAGACGGGATATAAAGAGTCTCATTCTGAAGGTGCCGCCCAAAAGAAGTACGTTCACACCCGATATTCGACCGTTCACGGAAAGTTGACAATTGAGCTTTCGATGGCTTTTGAAATAGTTTATAAAAGAAAGCCGAAAAGCTTTTGAAACAAAGAAGAAGGCTTTCGATAGCAATAGTGCTAGATGAGAAAGGACCGAACATGGCGATTAAGGTGTTTGCCGACGGCGCTAACCTCGAAGGCATGCTTGACATGCATGACAATGGCAACGTTCAGGGCTTCACGACCAATCCTTCCCTTATGAAGGCCGGTGGCGTGACTGACTACCGCGCTTTTGCCAAGACGGTTCTTGAGCACATTACCGATGTGTCGGTTTCTTTTGAGGTATTCGCCGACGACGAGGCTGGTATGGAAGCCGAGGCTCGCGAGATCGCAACCTGGGCAGACAACGTCTACGTTAAGATCCCGGCGCTCAACACCAAGGGCGAGTCCACTGCCGCGCTGGTCAAGCGCCTTTCTGCCGACGGCATCAAGGTGAATGTCACCACGATCTTCACGCCCGAGCAGGTCGACGAGTTTGTCGATGCCGTCTCTGCTGAGACCCCCTCTATTCTGTCCATCTTCGCCGGTCGCATTGCCGATACCGGCGTCGATCCGCTGCCCCTCATGGCGGAGTCCGTAAAGAAGGCTGCCGTTAAGCCTGCTGCCGAGGTTCTCTGGGCGTCTACGCGCGAGGTCCTCAATATCTTCCAGGCGGAGTCCGTTGGATGCCAGATCATTACGGTCCCCAATGCCCTTCTTGCCAAGCGCAAGAATTTCGGAAAAGATTTGCTTGAGTACTCGCTTGATACGGTCAAGGGCTTTGCCCGCGACATTCAGGCGCTTGGTTTTCATATCCTGCCCGAGGAGTAGGGGACGAGCATGCTGACCGATCTTCTTAAGCCCGAGCTTGTTGCCTGCCATGTCAAGGCCTCCGATTGGGAGGAAGCGATCAAGGCATGCGGTAAGTTGCTCGTTGACGCCGACAAATGCGATCAGAGTTATGTCGACGCCATGATTTCATCGGTTCACAAATTCGGCCCCTATATGGTCTTGGAAGAGGGCATCGCCATGCCCCACGCTCAGGCAGATGGCAATGTGAGTGAAGCGGGAATCTGTATCGTCACGCTTGACCCAGCCGTTGCGTTTGGACACGAGGATTTCGATCCGGTTCACGTGCTCGTGGGTATTTGCGCGCCCGACCCCAAGGCTCATCTTGGCTGCTTGGCTGAGCTTTCGCAGATGTTCGAGGACGAGGACTGCGTTGCCAAGCTCAGCGCATGCGATACGCCCGAGCAGGTTTTGGAGACCATGCGTTCATTCTTTTAGGCCTTAATGGCACGGCGATGCGTCGCCGCTTTTGGATAGACGGAAAACCGTCACGTGCAGGAGAGGAAGGTTGCCATGCATATCATCACCGTATGCGGAAACGGCATCGGGTCTAGCCTGATGCTCGCTGGCAAAGTCGAGGAGCTTTGCGAGGAGGAGGGCATCAAGGCCGACGTTGAGTCTATGGACCTGAACGGTGCTTCTTCCGCAAATCCGGATCTGTTCATCACCGTTAAGGAGCTCGCCCCCGAGCTCCACGGCAACGTTGTGATCGTTCGCAGCTATGTGAACAAGAAGAAGATCCGCGAAGACGCCCTCGAGGCAATCAAGGCGGCCGCCGCTAACGCCTAAAGCGGCACAAAAAAGGGCGGTTCCCTGTGGAAGAGGGAAACGCGCCCACGTTAGAGAGAAAGGAAGCGCAGATGCAAGCCATCCTTCCCATACTTGAGTTTATCCAATCGATTCTGACCAAGCCAGCGTGGATCATGGGTCTGTTTGCCTTTGTGGGCCTTGTTGCGCTCAAGCGCCCTGCCCACAAGGTGATGACGGGAACCCTGAAGCCCATTCTTGGTTACATCATGCTGTCTGCCGGCGCTGCTGTTGTCCAGGAGAACCTTGCTCCGCTGGGCACCTTCATCGAGACCGGCTTCCACATCACCGGCGTCGTGCCCAACAACGAGGTCGTCGTTTCGATGGCTCAGAGCGTCCTCGGCGTTCAGACCATGATGATCCTGATTCTCGGCTACGTCGTGAACATTATCATTGCCCGCTTTACCAAGTTTAAGTACATCTTCCTGACGGGCCATCACAGCATGTTTATGGCTTGCCTGCTGTCTGCCGTTCTGCAGGCATCTGGCTTCCAGGATGTCCAGCTTGTCATCGTGGGCGGCATGTTCCTGGGCCTCGTGAGCGCTATGCTTCCCGCCGTTGGTCAGCGTTTCACCGAGAAGGTTACCGATGGCGATGAAATCGCCATGGGCCACTTCGGTTCACTCGCCTATTACATCTCCGCTGCAGTCGGTACGCTTTTTGCTAAGGACGCCGAGGAGAACAGCACCGAGAAGATCGAGGTTCCCGAGAAGTTCTCCTTCCTGCGCGACACCACCATCTCCACGGCTCTTACCATGGCCTTCTTCTACCTGGTTACCGCTTTCGCCGCTTACATCGCAGATCCTGCGGTCGTTACCAAGATCGCTGGCGGCGACAATGTAATCGTCTATGCCCTGACCTGTGCCCTGTCCTTCGCCGTCGGTGTCACTATCGTCTACAACGGCGTTCGTATGATCCTTGCCGACCTGGTCCCGGCTTTCCAGGGCATCTCCAACAAGCTGATCCCCGGCGCCATCCCCGCCGTCGACTGCGCCGTCTTCTTCCCCTATGCTCCCACCGCCGTCATCCTCGGCTTTGTTGCCTCCTTCATCGGCGGCGTGGTCGGTATGTTCATCGTGGGCGCTACCCTGGGCATCTTCATCATCCCGGGCATGGTTCCCCACTTCTTCTGCGGTGCTACCGCAGGTATCTACGGCAATGCTACCGGCGGTCGCAAGGGCGCGGCTCTTGGCGCTTTCGTCAACGGCCTGCTCATCACCTTTGCTCCGGCTCTGCTCCTGCCCGTTCTTGACGTCTTTGGCTTCAAGAACACTACGTTCGGCGACTTCGATTTCTCCGTCATTGGTATTACGCTTGGCCGCGCTGCCGAGGCCTTCGGTACCACCGGTGTCTACGCGATTCTCGCTGTTCTTCTGGTCGTTGCCTTCGTCCCCAACTTCATCCACACCAAGGGTGCTGTGATCAATCACGTTGAGGAAGAGTAATCCAGGCATACGTTAAGCCCTAATCGGGCGGAGCTCCGATAACCGGCTCCTACACGGAAGCGGTGACGTCTCAAATGAGGCGTCACCGCTTTTTGCTTTGGGGCGATTGTGAATATGAGCCGGCGAGGCACTGCTTCTGTTCCGTGAACGGAATCAAACGCAATGATCGGCAAAAACGTTTTGCCGCTGGGGCGTCGATATAAAAATGGTAAATCTGCAAAACCGTTCGCCGAGAAGATAAAAAACCGCAGCTAACGCCTTGATAAACGTAGGTAAAGTGTTTAGCAGTTTATCGGCCTTATGCAAACGAAAGGAATCAGGCAGATGGCAATCAAGGTGTTCGCTGACGGTGCAAACCTCGAGGGCATGCTCGACATGTACGAGAACGGCAACGTTCAGGGTTTCACGACCAACCCGTCCCTTATGAAGAAGGGCGGCGTGACGGATTACCGCGCGTTTGCCAAGGAGGTCCTGGCCCACATCACCGATGTGTCTGTGTCGTTTGAGGTCTTTGCCGACGACGCCGAGACCATGGAGGTCGAGGCCCGCGAGATTGCTACCTGGGCCGAGAACGTCTACGTCAAAATTCCGTGCGTGACCACCAAGGGCGAGTCCACCGCCGAGCTGGTCCGCAAGCTTTCCGCCGACGGCATTAAGGTCAACGTCACCACCATCTTTACGCCTGCGCAGGTCGACGAGATGGTCGACGCTGTCGACGCCGAGACGCCGTCCATCATCTCGCTTTTTGCCGGCCGTATCGCCGATACGGGTGTCGATCCCATTCCGTTTATGACGGAGTCGGTCAAGAAGGCCGCCGCCAAGCCCAACTGCGAGGTCCTGTGGGCGTCCACGCGCGAGCTTATCAACATTTACCAGGCGGAGGCCTGCGGCTGCCAGATCATCACGGTGCCCAACAGCATCTTGGCCAAGCGCAAGAACATCGGTCGCGATCCGTACGAGGTCTCGCTCGACACCGTGCGCGGTTTTGCCAAGGATATCGCCGCTTTGGGTTTCCATATTCTGCCGTAGCGCGAACGCTGACTACGCCGCGGGCTGCTCGCCCCGGCTTTCCTTTCCCTATCGCTCACGCGCTTCGCGAGGGTCGCGCTAGGCAAAGGAAAGGCCGGGGCTGCCGACACGAACCCGTCGGTAGGTCCTGAGCTGAATCGCTACCTTTATTCCGATGGGGGTCGACAGCGCTACCCCGCCAACTGTCTCGGGCAGTAATGGGGCTGGGCTCGGATGGCAACGGCGCGTGCCACTGGCGGCTTCGTTCGCCGGATGACGATTCGCGTTGCGCGGCCGGCGTCACCTCGGACGGCGGCGTGGGCTCCGACGGCATCGCGTGGACAACGCGGTTCCGCATCATGGATCAACCTGTAATCTAATGATCTTTTAATCCATATCTATCAAGTATCGAAAACGATCCGGCCCCGAGTTGGCAGTCATCGCCAAGGCAAAGGGCCCTGCCGGCTATGTGTTCGGGGCGACGCGCAAGTCGCCCAAGACCCTTCGATTATCCTTTGTTCCGCGCATGCAAGATCTCATACTTGACGTGGTTGAACAGCTTTACCGGGCAAACGAGGTCTTTGCGGTTCGTGCCCATAAGTGTCCCACCAACAAAAATCGAGATATTCGGCCTCAGGGTGCCGTCAAGATTGCCAATATGGCTGAAAAACGTCCCGTACCGCACCTCTGCGGGTGCAGATATAGGACGTTTGTGGAATATCTGATGCCTATTTGTTGAGCTTGCACTTTGAAGAGGTGTTATCGCGGTCCAGCGAGGCCGAATATCTCAAAAATTGCAGGTGAGGATTAGCGGAAACGGCGTCTCGCACTTCGGGATATCGCCAAATCGTTTTAGAAGGAGAGGCGCTCGGCGGAATGGGGCCCGCCGAGCGCCTACAGTGGTTTATTTCCCCTGCACCATGGTGAGGGAGATCTTCTTGCGGTCGCGATCGACCTTCTCGACCCACACTTTGACCGTGTCGCCGACGCGCACCACGTCGCTCGGGTGCTTGACGAAGCGGTTGGCCAGCTTGGAGATGTGCACGAGGCCGTCCTGGTGCACGCCCACGTCGACGAAGGCGCCAAAGTCGACGACGTTGCGCACCGTGCCCTTGAGTTCCATGCCGGGCTCCAGGTCGTCGATGGAAAGTGCCGAGCGGCTAAAGACCACCTCGGGCGCGTCGTCGCGCGGGTCGCGGCCGGGCTTCTTGAGCTCGTTGACAATGTCGATGAGCGTGAGGGTGCCGCAGTCCAGGTCGCTTGCCAGCGCCGAGATGCTGCCCAGACGGCGCTCGATGTCGGGCGCGCCGCCGCGGCTGAGCTCGCTTGCCGCAACGCCGGCACGCTCCAGGACGGCCGTGGCCACCTCGTAGCTCTCGGGGTGGACGCTTGTCGCGTCGAGCGGGTTCTTGCCGCCGCTGATGCGCAAAAAGCCTGCAGCGTTGAGATATGCCTTGGGACCCAGCTTGGGGACACACTTAAGCTGGCGGCGATCCGTAAAGGCGCCGTTTTCCTCGCGGTATGCCACGATGTTCTTGGCTACGCTCGGCGTGATGCCCGATACATATCCCAGCAGACTTGCGCTCGCGGTGTTGACGTCGACGCCCACGCGGTTGACGACGTCCTCCACCACGTGGCCCAGGGTGCGCGAGAGCTCGGCCTGGTCAAGGTCGTGCTGGTACTGGCCCACGCCGATGGACTGGGGCGGAATCTTGACGAGCTCCGCCAGCGGGTCTTGCAGGCGGCGGCCAAGGCTCATGGCGCCACGCACGGTGACGTCCAGGTCGGGATACTCCTGGCTGGCGAGCTCGGAGGCGGAGTACACCGATGCGCCGGCCTCGTTGACGATGGTGTAGCGAAGACTGGGTGCCTGCTCGGCGATGAACTCCGAGACGACTTCCTCGGTCTCGCGGCTGGCGGTGCCGTTGCCGATGACGATGGTGTTGACGCCGTCTTTCTTGACGAGGCGGGCGAGCTCGCGCTTAGTGCCGGCGACGTCGTGGCGCGGCTTGGTGGGGTAGACCACGCCGTGGTCGAGCAGCTTGCCGGTCTCGTCCATGACGGCGACCTTGCAGCCGGTGCGGTAGCCCGGGTCGAGCGCGAGTACGCGGGCGCCACGGACGGGGCGTGCCGAGAGCAGGCCCTCGAGATTCTTGGCAAAGACGTTAATGGCCTCGGTCTGAGCGCGGACGGTGAGTTTGGCGCGGGCCTCGCGCTCCAGCGAGGGGGCCATGAGACGCTTGTAGCCGTCGGCGATGGCAGCATCGAAGATGGGAGCAAACACGCCCTGGCGTCGGGGCCAACGGCTGCCGAGGCGCGCCGTGGCGGCGGCGCCGTCGACGTTCACGCGCACGCGGAGCTTGCCCTCGCGCTCGCCGCGGTCGATGGCCAGCACGCGGTGGTTGGGGATGCGGCGCAGCGGCTCGTCATAGCTGTAGTACGGCTCGTAGGGGGTCTTCTCGGCGGGGTCGGTGGCCTCGACGACGATATCGGCGGTGTTTTGCGTAAAGGCGCGCAGGTCGGCGACGTTCTCGGGGTCCTCGGCCACCGTCTCGGCCACGATGTCCGCGGCGCCGGCGAGCGCCTTCTCGGGCGTGTCGAAGCCGGCCTCCTCGTTGACGTATGCCGCGGCGGCGTCGAGTGCGCTGCCCTTGGCCGAGGCCTGCATGATGATCATGTTGGCGAGCGGCTCCAGGCCTGCCTCGCGGGCCTTCTGCGCGCGGGTCATGCGCTTTTTGCGGTAGGGCTTGTAGAGGTCCTCGACACGCTGGAGCTGCGTGGCCTCGCGAATCTGCGCCTCGAGTTCGGGCGTGAGTTTGCCCTGGGCATCGATGAGCAGGATGACGTCCTCTTTGCGCTGCTCTAGATTGCGCAGGTAGGACAGGCGCTCGTCGAGTGCGCGCAGGGCGACGTCGTCCATGCCGCTCGTAGCTTCCTTGCGGTAGCGCGAGATAAAGGGGATGGTGTTGCCCTCATCGATGAGCTTGACGGCCGCCTCGACGTTGGCGGCCTTAAGGTTGAGCTCGTGGGCAAGCTGGGCGATAAGATCCATGGAACTCCTTGCGTTTAAGGTGCGTTTGCGGCACAGGGCTACCAAGGATACCACCCGCCGCTCCAGCAAAGCAGTCTTTTTGGGACGGGGCTCTTTTGACTACTCGTCATGCCTGCTCGATGATTTTTCTGGGACGGGGATTTAATAATCATTAGGTACACAATGATTATTAAATCCCCGTCCCAGAAAAATCATCCTCAAAGTAGCTAAAAAGCCCCGCGGGCAGGAGGCTGCTCGCGGGGCAAAGAAGAGGGGCTTGTTGAGGGCGGACCGAGGGGCTCGGTATGGGGTTTTGCCACGATCCGCCCTGTGGCATTACAGCTCGACGAGCTGGCCGGTCTCGGCGGCCTCCTTGATGGCGTTGAGAAGCGTGAGTGTCTTGACGTTGTCGGCGGGGGTCACGACGGGCGCGAGCTCGCGGCGGACAACCTTCACAAAGTGCTTGAGCTGCATCTTGTGCGGCAGCGCCGGATCGACGGCCGGAATCTCCATCTGCAGCGGCTTGTGCCAGTTGGAGGCACCGTCGTAGGAGAACTGGTGCAGGCGGGGCAGCGACAGGGCGCCTTTAGTGCCGCCGATGAAGTAGGCGTCGGCGTCGAAGGGGCGGTACTGCGGATCCTCGCGTGCGGTCGCCTCCCAGTTCCAGGGGCTGGCGGTGGCGTCGGAGATGGTCATGCTTGCGAGCGCGCCGTCGGCAAAGCGAACGTTGACCACGGCGGAGTCCTCGGTCTCAAAACCGCGGGCGGTACTGGACTGCATGCCCTGGACGGCAACGGGCTCGCCCAGCAGGTAACGGAGCAGGTCGACGTCGTGCACCAGGTTGACCAGAATCGGGCCGGCACCCTTCTTGCGGCGCCACTCGACATCGAAGTACTCGTCGTTCTTATAGATCATGTAGTGGAAGCTCGACACGGTAAGTTTGCCCAGCTCGCCGGACTCGATGATCTCCTTGGCCTTGTTGACGAAGGGGTTGTGGCGACGGTGTTGACCCACGAGCACGGGCACGCCGGCGGTCTCGGCCTCGGCGGCAAAGGCCTGGGCATCCTCGAGATCGTTGGAGATCGGCTTTTCGACCAGCGGCACGATGTTGCGCTTGATGGCCTCGCGGGCAACGCCCAGGTGCAGGTCGTTGGGGGTGGCGATGATGGCGGCCTCGGGCTTGACCTCGTCCATCATCTGGGCGGGATCGGTAAAGAACGGCACGCCGGCGGCCTCGGCCGTGGCGCGGGCGCCCTCAAAGGCGTCGGCGATGGCGACGAGCTCGGCCTCGGGCTCCTCGGTGACAAAGCGGATGTGGTTGCGGCCCATGGCGCCGGCGCCGATAACGGCAATGCGGACGGGGTTGAGCTCAGACATTTCGACTCCTTAATACTGGTGACCGGTGGAATGCGACAAAGGGGCTGTCCCTTTGTCGCATCGGTACAACTAAGCGGACTTCTTCTTGCTGTCGGAGACCATCATGTAGACGGTGAGCACGACGGCGATGGCGGCGATCACAATGGCGCCGTAGAAGGACTGCTGGTAGGCGGCGCTGCCGGCCTCAGCGTGATACAGCACGGCGGTGATGGGCTGGCTGATCCAGGTGGAAGCGGCATAGCCCAAAAACATGATGCCGTAGTTGACGCCGATGTTGCTGGTGCCAAAGGCGCCACCAGTGAGCGGCGGGTAGATGACGAGCAGGGCGCCAAAGCTAAAGCCGAGCAGGGCAAGCGCCACAAAGAACATGCTCTGCGTAAAGCTCATCGACATGATGACGAGGGCGACGATGGTGACGATAAGGCTGATGAGCAGCGACTTGTAGGCGCCGAGCTTGTCGATGATTTGACCAAAGGACAGGCGACCGACCAGGTTGGCGCAGGTGTTGACGGAGACCACCACACCGCCGAGGGCGACGGCCGCGGCGCTCGTGGGGTCGGCGAAGAGCTGGACGGCGGCGATGGAGGCAACCTTGCCCACGAGCAGGGTACCCGCGGTGGCGGCAAAGGCGAAGGTGACGATGAGGACCCAGAAGCGCGGGGTCTTGACCATCTCGCCCGGGGTGAGGTCGCCGAAGGTGCCGGCATGTGCGCCGCCCTTGGGGGCCTCGAAGCCCTCGGGCAGCCAGCCGGCCTCGGGGGCCTTCAGGAACAGGGCGGAGGCGGCGATCGTCACAAAGAAGATGACGCCGAGTGCCTTGAGGGCGCCAAAGATTCCCAGGCTTGGGATGAGCAGCGAGGCGAGCACCGGGGACAGCACGGCGGGGCCGGCGGTCGAAGCGGCCAGGGTGATGCCGGAGGCCAGGCCCTTCTTGTCGATGAACCACTTTTGGCCCGTGGTGAGCGCGGGGTTGTAACCCAGGCCGTTGCCGATGGCGGCGACGAGCGAGAACCACAGGTAGAACTGCCACGGCTCGGTGACGGTGCCGGACATGAACCAGCCCAGGCCGTAGCACGCGGCGGCGGCGATCACGACGTTGCGCGGACCGATCTTATCGGAGATGCGGCCGGCGAAGATGCCCGTCACGGCCATGATGGTCTGAAAGACCGGGAAAGCCCAGGTAAGGGCGCTGGACCACTCGGGGTAGACGGCGAGCAGGTTCTTGCTCACGACGGAATACAGCGCGATGGAGCTGATGAAGAACATGGTGACGCACGCGGCGGAAAGCACGACGGCGCGACCCTTGTTGGAGTTGGTGGAAGCCATTGGACTCTTTCTAATCGATGCGGGGGAGGGGCGGACGCGTCCGCGGGGCCTCCCTGTCAGGCTGGTTTACTGGTCGGTCGGCTTGGCGACGCCGGACTCGTCGGACCAAAGCTCGACACCCTTGTTCTTGAGGTAGTTGTCGGCAAAGGCTCGGCGGCCGCCAGGCTTGGCGGTGAGGTCGCCCATCATATTGGAGAAACCGCCGTCGACCTTGATGGCGTCGCCGGTGGTAAAGTCCGAGCGCTTGGACGCCAGGAACATGACGGCGTTGGCGATATCGCTGACCTCGCCGATGCGGCGCGTGGCGATGAGCCGGCTGCGGCTCTTCTCGACCTCGGGGTCAGCGTAAAAGCTCGCCGACATGGGGGTCTTGACAAAGCAGGGCTCGACGCAGTTGGAGCGGACGCCGTAGGGGCCCCACTCGGCGGCGAGCATCTTGGACATCATGTTGACGCCCGCCTTGGTGGAGCTGTACACGCCCGAGAACGTCTCGGGGGAGTGGCTGGCAACGGTCGAGATGTGCACCAGGCGGCCCTGGCCGGCCTTGATCATCTCGCGACCAAAGCGCTGCGAGGTGATGAAGTAGCCGGTGAGGTTGACGTTGAGCACCTGCTCCCAGTCGCTCAACGGCAGGTCTTCCATCGCTGCGAAGCGCAGGATGCCGGCGGTGTTGACGAGGACGTCGATGCGGCCGAAGTCGGCGATGGTGGCATCGACGGCGGCCTGAACCTCGGCCTCGTCGGTGGCATTCATCTTATAGCCCTCGGCGTGGATGCCAAACTCGGCGGCGAGGTCGGCGGCTGCTGCCTTGACCTTCCCCTCGTCCAGGTCGAGCAGGACAACGTTGGCGCCGTTGCGGGCGAACTCGCGGCAGATCTCGACGCCCATGCCGCCGAGTGCGCCGGTCACGGCGCAGACATCGTCCTCGAGCTTAAGCCAGTTGCTCATAGGAACTTCCCTTCTTGTACCTCCCTGTGGGCCGCTCCCATTAATCGACCCACGCGGTTTTTCGCTGGTTATCGTATGCTTTGAATTTGCGCAGGTGAATTGCATATTTGTTAGAATGGCGTAAACCTTTGGTTTATAGCTCGCAAGACGATTTGTTCTTAATTGAGTGCGTGACCTGCCAAAACAACCCCCTTTGGCAGCGCATGGCCATACGTCTGGAAACGGGAGATTGACGTGTACGATCGACGACTCGAGGCCATAACGGCCGCCGCGGAGCTGGGAAGTTTTTCGCGCGCGGCGGCAAAACTGCGCGTGTCGACCCCGGCACTCGTCAAACAGGTGTCGGGATTCGAGGCCGAGTTTGGCATCACGTTGTTCGAGCGCTCGCATTCGGGCGTCAAGGTGACGCCGGCGGGTGCTCTGCTGGTGGACGATGCGCGCTCGATCATGCGCCAGTCCGAGGACGCGTTGCGCCGCGCCCGACGCGCGGCGGGCGATGGCGGCGCCGTGCGCCTGGGCGTGTCGATGATGTGCCCGGGGCGCCAAACGCTGTCGATGTGGTCGGGCATCCACGATTTGGAACCGTCGCTGCGATTTGAGATCGTGCCGGTAAATGACCTCTATGACGAGCGTGAAACCGTCATGCGCAGCCTGGGTCGCGAGGTGGATGTGGTGCAGTCGAGTTTTTCGACTCCGCGTTGGGGCGACGCCTGCCAAAAACTCCGTATCGTCAACGTGCCGTTTTATATCGACGTGCTCCGCACAAGCCGGCTTGCGCGCAAGACGCGCATCACGGTTGCCGACCTGGAGGGCATGCGCTTGCGCGTGCTTCGTCACGGTAACGACGCCATGGACAGCCTTCGTATCGACCTTTTGGCCGACGGCGGCGTGGACGTGATCGATGTGGATAGCTTTGACTTTGCGCTCTTTAACGATGCGGAGGAAAAGGGTGACGCGGTGCTCACCTGCGGAGCGTGGTCGGGCGTGCACCCGGCCTTTGTGGGCGTGCCGTTCCTGTGCGGCCGCGAGGTGCCAGTCTTTCTGCACTACCCGCTCGAGCCCACCCTCCAAGTGCAAAAATTCGTCAACGCCATGGCCCAACTCCTCAATAGCTAATTTGGGACGGGGCTTTTTAGCTCCTTACAAAACGAGGCCCTGGCCAACCGGCCAGGGCCTCACTAACTTTTATTCCGTTCTAAACAACGGGCTGATTGCGCGCAGGAGGTCTCCCAGGCGGGCCGGGGTGTAACTTCCGCGCGCAGTTTCGCAGCGCAGCGAGAATGTTTGAGCACGGAGGTTACACCCCGGCCCGCCTGGGAGACCTCCGTGGAACAAGCCTACCTACTCGAGCTCAAACGCGCCCGTATAGAGCTGGTAGTAATACCCGCGCTTGGCAATCAGCTCGTCGTGGTTGCCGCGCTCGATGATGCGGCCGTGGTCCAGGCAGATGATCGCATCGGAGTTGCGCACGGTAGAGAGGCGGTGCGCGATGACAAACGTCGTGCGACCCTCCATGAGCTTGTCCATGCCTGCCTGCACGATGGCCTCGGTGCGGGTATCGATGCTCGATGTGGCCTCGTCCAGAATCATCGCCGGCGGATCGGCGACGGCGGCGCGCGCGATCGAAATCAGCTGGCGCTGGCCCTGCGACAGCTGGGCGCCGTTGCCGGTGAGCATGGTGTCATAGCCGTCGGGCAGGCGGGTGATAAAGTCGTCCGCGCCGGCGAGCTTGGCGGCCTTGATGCACTCCTCGTCGGTGGCATTCAGGTTACCGTAGCGGATGTTGTCCATCACGGTGCCGGTGAACAGGTTCACGTCCTGCAGCACTACGCCCAGCGAACGGCGCAGGTCGGACTTGCGAATCTTGTTGACGTTGATGCCGTCGTAGCGAATCTTGCCGTCGGCAATATCGTAGAAGCGGTTGATGAGGTTGGTGATGGTCGTCTTGCCGGCACCGGTGGCGCCGACAAACGCGACCTTCTGGCCCGGCTTGGCAAATACGGACACGCCGTGCAGCACCTCGTGGTCGGGCGTGTAGCCAAAGTCGACGTTGTCCATGACCAGGTCGCCACGCAGCGGCACGTACTCAATCTCGCCGGTTGCGCGGTGCGGATGCTTCCACGCCCACATGCCGGTGTGGTGGTCGGCTTCCTCGAGCTCCCAGGTCTCGGGGTTCACCTGCGCGTTGACGAGCGTCACGTAGCCCTCGTCGGCCTCCGGCTCCTCGTCGATGAGCTCAAAGATGCGGTCGGCGCCGGCAAGGCCCATGACCACGGCGTTGATCTGCTGCGAGATCTGGCCGATCTGCCCGCAGAACTGCCTGGTCATGTTAAGGAACGGCACCACGACGGCAATGGACAGGCCCATGCCCGAGATGCTCAGGTTGGGCACGCCCAGCGCCAAGAAAATGCCGCCGGCCAGTGCGACCAGCACGTAGAGCAGGTTGCCCAGGTTCATAAGGATGGGCATGAGGATGTTGGCGTACATGTTGGCCTTCTGCGAGACTTCGAAGAGTTTCTCGTTGCGCTCATCGAAATCGGCCTCGGCGGCAGATTCGTGGCAGAACGCCTTGACGACTTTCTGGCCGTTCATAACCTCCTCGATGTGGCCCTCGACCACGCCGAGTTCGGTCTGCTGCGCGATAAAGAACCGCGCGGAGTTGGAGCCGAGGAGCTTGGTCATAAAGGTCATAAAGGTGACGCCTGCCACAATGACCAGGCACATCCACACGCTGTAGTACAGCATGATAAAGAACACCGAGCAGATGATGATGACCGTCAAAAGCAGGTTGGGCAGCGACTGGCTGATCATCTGGCGCAGCGTGTCGATATCGTTGGTGTAGTGGCTCATGATGTCGCCGCGCTGATGCGTGTCGAAGTAGCGGATCGGCAGGTCCTGCATACGGTTGAACATCATCTCGCGCAGCTTCTCGAGCGAGCCCTGCGTGATGATGGCCATGGCGCGGTTCCAGAAGAGCGAGGACAGGACGCCGACGCCGTAGATGCAGGCGAGCGTCGTGACGAGCTGTAGGATCTGCGGGCGCGCGGCTTCCCAATCACCCGACTGCCACGATTCGCTAATAATCTGCAGGGCACTTTGAAGGAACATCGGGCCGATGGCGTTGATGATGGCGCAGAGCACCACGCCGGCGGCAACGAGGGGCAAAAGCACGGGATAGAAGCCAAAGAGCGTCTTGATGAGGCGCGGCAGGGTGCCGCCCTTGCGGTTGAGCGCGCGCTCGGCGGTCGTTGCCTTACTCATGTGCCTCGCCTCCTTCCTGGGTCTGAGCTTGCGTTGCGGTCGTGTCGGTGTTGTCTGCCGCCGTGGTCGTATCGCCGGAAACGTCGCCGGCGTCCTCGCCCTCGGCAGACATCTTGTTTTGCGAGGTAAAGGTCTCGCGGTAGATCTCGTTCGTCTGGAGCAGCTCGTCATGGTTGCCGATCTGCGCGATGCGGCCACCCTCCATGACGATGATGCGGTCTGCATCCTGCACCGAGCTGATGCGCTGGGCAATGATGAGCTTGGTCGTGTTGGGCAGGTAGCTTGCCAGTCCGGCGCGAATCTTGGCGTCGGTCTTGGTGTCGACGGCGCTGGTGGAGTCGTCAAGAATCAAGATCCTGGGGCGACGCAGCAGAGCGCGGGCGATGCACAGGCGCTGCTTCTGGCCACCAGAGACGTTGGAACCGCCCTGCTCAATCCAGGTGTCGTAGCCCTTGGGGAAGCCGTCGACAAACTCGTCGGCGCAGGCCAGGTGCGCGGCCTCGCGGACCTCCTCGTCGGTGGCGTTCGGATCGCCCCAGCGCAGGTTCTCGGCGATCGTGCCGCTAAACAGCACGTTTTTCTGCAGCACCATGGCGACCTGGTGGCGCAGCGCGTCCAGGTCGTAATCGCGCACGTCCACGCCGCCCACGCGCACGGTGCCCTCGGTGGCGTCATATAGGCGGGCGATGAGGTTTACCAACGTGGACTTGGCCGAGCCGGTGCCGCCGATGATGCCGATCGTCTCGCCGCTCTTAATGTGCAGGTCGATGTCGTCGAGCGCCTGGCGCTTCGCATGCTCGGAATACTTAAAGCTCACGTGGTCGAAGTCGATGGAGCCGTCGGCCACCTCGTGCACGGGCTCGGCGGGATCGGTGATCGTGGGCTCGGCGGCCAGCACCTCGGTAATACGGTGCGCCGATTCGTCGGCCATGGTCACCATGACAAAGATCATCGACAGCTGCATCAGGCTCATCAGAATCTGGAAGCCGTAGGTAAAGGTCGAGGACAGCTGGCCCACGTCGAACAGCGTGCCTTGGCTCGTGATGATGAGCTTGGAGCCCAAGTAGATGATGACGACGAACGCGCCGTTGACGCAGATGTTCATCATGGGGTTGTTAAAGGCAAGGAGCTTCTCGGCGCGGGTGAAGTCCATCTGTACGTCGTGCGCAGCGGTCGCGAACTTTTCCTTCTCGTAGTCCTGGCGCACATAGCTCTTGACCACGCGCATGCCGGTGACGTTTTCCTCGACGGATTCGTTAAGGGCGTCGTACTTGTGGAACACGCGGGCAAAGATCGGACGTACCTTGTAGATAATAAAGAACAGGCCAAAGCCCAGCAGTGGAATCATGGCCAGGTAGACAAACGAGACGCTGCCGCCCATGGCGTAAGCCATGACGAAGGCGAAGACCAGCACCAGTGGCGAGCGCACGGCGATGCGGATGAGCATCATAAAGGCCTGCTGCACGTTGTTGGTGTCGGTGGTGAGGCGGGTGACGAGCGAGGAGCTCGAGAACTCGTCGATGTTCGCAAAGCTGAACGTCTGGATCTTGTAGAACAGATCCTGACGCAGGTTTTTGGCAAAACCGCAGCTTGCGTGGCTACAGGTGACGCCGGCTGCCGCACCAAAGGCGAGCGATATCAACGCGATGAGCACGAGGACGCCCGAAGTGGGAAGTATCTCGGCCACGGTGGCGCCGTCTTTGATGGCGTCGATCAAGTTGGCAGTGATAAACGGGATCATCATCTCGCAGATTACCTCGCCGAGCACCAAAAGCGGCGTGGCGATCGTGACCTTCTTGTAATCGCGGATGCTGCCCATGAGGGTTTTAATCATCCAATTCCTCCCAGGTTACACGGATTTTTTCGAGCATCTCGGCAAGCTGTTCGCGCTCGTCGTGCGTAAGGGCGCTAAAGGCCTGTTCCCTAAAGCGAATGCGGGCGGCCTGGTCGATGCGGGCGTTTTCCCGGCCGGTTTCGGTCAGGCGAATGGTGAGCTGTCGCCGGTCTTTGGGATTGCGGCTACGCTCGATGAGGCCGTTGACCTCGAGCTTGGACAGGATCTCGGAAAGCGACCCCGGCTTGAGGTCAAAGTGCATGCCGAGTTCCTGCTGCGACATCGCCCCGCCGGGCTGCTTGGCCAGCAGGCAAATGATAGGCGCCTTGCCGGATACGCCTCCGCCATGAAAGTGCATGTAATGGCCGCAAAAGCCCAGGCCGCTCAGGATGCGCTTGGCGAGTTTGTCTTCGGCGCTGACCGCTTCGGGTATGTCTACCGGTTGCGACGGGTCACCGCCGGGCTCATGCGGAAGGACGAGTGGTTCAACACACATATCTAAGCTTCGCTCCTTTCTTTAGTTAGGTAGTGGAATTGTTTTGTGCCTAACCAATCTAGGAGCATGAGAAATGAATGTCAAGGTACCAAACTTATTAAGTTACGGCGTTTTGCCAAACGCCGTAACCGCTCGACGCTGCAAACGTTCCTAAGCGGCAATCTGGCGTTCAATCGTCGGGCATGGCCACAAGGCCTATGCCCTCCTCTTTCACGCCACCTTGCTCGCTTAGGAACGTTTTCGCTGTCCGTCCTCAACATGTGATTCCGCCACGGTCCGCTTCGGTGCATGTGATCCCTTGGGGACGGAGGAAAAGGGATTACTTTGGGCTGCGATGACGCCTTTCGAAGCGGCCTCGCCAAAAACTATGCCTAATTACTACGATGAATCCGGAATCCCCGACCACAACAGCTGTTTCTGAAAAAGCGCAAGCTATCTACCTGCGGTTTTGTTGGAGCGAAATTTGTTGTGGTTGGAGGTGGGCGGTTAAACGTAGTAAATAGGCATAGTTTTGAAATGGCGCTATATGAGTAGTATCAACTAGGCCGTTATGGAGCAAACAGTCCCCATTTCCGAAACCTATCCGCAACAATGCGCTCTTCGCGACCCTAGCGCCCGCTCACAACGTCCCCTGCGCTACACTTAGTCGCATTGTGGCGCTGTCGCGCCGCGCCCGAAACAAGGGAGACCCTCATGAAGAACACTCAGCTGCTGCTGATCAACGATATGTGCGGCTACGGCAAGGTCGCGCTTTCCGCCATGCTGCCGGTGCTGTCGCACATGGGCTATCGCATCCATAACCTGCCGACGGCCCTCGTTTCCGATACGCTCAACTACCCCAAGTTCTACATCCACGACACCACGGAGTACGTGCGTCAGAGTCTTGCCATCTGGGAAGAGCTCGGCTTTGAGTTCGACGCCATCTCCACCGGCTTTATCGTGACCGAGGAAGAGACGCGCATTATTTCAGACTTCTGCCACCGTCGCGCGCAAAAGGGCACCAAGGTGTTCGTCGATCCCATCATGGGCGACAACGGCAAGCTCTACGCCGGCGTGCCCGAGTCCACGATCGGTCTCATGAGGCACCTGCTGGAGTGCGCAGACTACGCGGTGCCCAACTACACCGAGGCCTGTCTGCTCACCGATACGCCTATTGCAGAGCAGATCACGCCCGACGAGGCCCGCGCCCTTGTGGACGCCGTGCGCGAGCTGGGTGCCAAGTCGGTGGTCATTACGAGCGCTGTAGTCAATGGCACGAACGCGGTTATCGGTTACGACCATGTGGCGGGGGAGTACTTCACGATTCCCTTTGAGCTCATTCCGGTCTATTTCCCGGGCACGGGCGACACGTTCTCGGCGGTGCTTGTCGGCCGCGTTATGGCAGGTTGGAGTCTGCAGCGCGCCACAGCCGACGCCATGCGCGTGGTGGCCGAGCTTATCGAGCGCAATGCCGACCAGGAGGACAAGTCGGCCGGCCTTCCCATCGAAGCCTGCCTGGATGTGATTGACCATGAGTAACGCTGGCGAGGGCGGCGCCAAGCCTGCGGGCGGGGGCAAGCCGCTCGGCGCGCCGCGGGACAAACGTCCGCGTATCCGCGTGAGCTGCGTGGACCAGCTGGGAACGTGCCGCTGCCATCATGGTCACAAGCCGGGCGACGTTTTTGACTTCGACCGAGACCGCGGCAAGATGTGCGCCATGGCCTGCCATGTGGGCTTTCCCTATATCGATATCCTGCGCTATGGCGGAACCGTGCCTGGCAACGAGCCCGGCACGGCAAAGTTCTGCTGTCCCGAGGTCGACACGTTGAACGTCTGGCTTGCCGAGATCGTCGACGAATAGCCGGATGTGACAAAGGGGCGGGCCCTTTGTCGCATCCGCCGATGGTGCTCCTTCTTTTTTGCCTATAATCCTAAATCTCTGCATTTCATCCGATATTAGGTTCTAAAAACTCTGCATTTCATCGATAATCAAGCATATAAACCTTGCATTTCATTTGATGACACTGAGGGGAGAGCCTATGCTGCGTAGGAAAATAGCGGCAGAGCTGGAGCGTTGGCTGAAGTCTGCCGAGCAAAAGGCCTTATTCATTACGGGTTCTCGCCAGATCGGCAAAAGTTATTCGATTCGCGCATTTGGCAAAGCCAGCCATGCAACCTACATCGAACTCAACCTCATGGAAAATCGCCAGGCAAAAGATGCTCTTCTCGAGGCACGGGATGCCGACGATTTCATCAGCAGGGTGACGCTTCTCTCGGGAAAGCCGATAGCACCGGGCAAAACGCTCGTGTTTATCGATGAGGTCCAAGAGGCCCCCGACATCATGACGATGGCAAAGTTCCTTGTTGAGGACGGGAGGTGCCGCTGGGCGTTTTCGGGGTCAATGCTCGGGACCCAGTTCAAGGTCGTTAGGTCCTATCCCGTGGGATATGTTCACGAGCTTAGGATGTTCCCGCTCGATTTCGAGGAGTTTTGCTGGGCGATCGGGGTGAGCGAGGGAGCTCGCCAAACGATACGCGACGCGTGTATCAGCGAGAAGCCCATTCCTGATTACATTCACGACGCGATGATGGCAAACTTCAGGACCTATACCGTTGTCGGTGGAATGCCAGAGGTCGTGCAGCGTTTCCTTGACACGCGGGGCGACCTTGCCTCTGTTCGTCAGCTACAGTCAGAGCTCAACGAACAGTACCGGCGGGATATCTCCAAGTATGCAAGCGGGCGAGCCCTTCAGGTGCAGAGCATTTACGATCAGCTCCCTATTATGCTCGAGGGCGAAAACAAACGCTTCGTGCTCAATTCCATTGACCTCAAGGCGCATTACGACAAGTACCAGCGAGATTTTGTCTGGCTTGTCGATGCCGGCGTTGCTCTCAAGGCGGATATCGTAACCGAGCCAAAGTCGCCCCTGCTCAAGACGGCACGGCCATCGCAGTTCAAGCTATACCAATCGGATACGGGCATGTTGATGGCGCGCTACCCCGTTGGCGTCGCCCAGGCGGCGTATCTTGATAGCAAGGAACCCAATCTGGGCGGTATTTACGAAAACGTGGTGGCCCAGCAGCTGACTGCCCAAAATCGCCAGCTTTACTACTATCAGACAAAGAAGCGCGGCGAAGTGGACTTTGTGGTCGACGGACCGGATGGAACGGCTGTTCCGATCGAGGTTAAATCGGGTTCCTATTACCACGCGCACGCCGCGCTCGGTCATGTGCTTGATACGGCCGAATATGGCGTAAGGCTTGGGATTGTTTTCTCGAGAGGCAACGTTGAACGCAGCGGAGCTGTTCTTTATTTGCCGCTATATGCGACCTGGGCCCTTTCGGATGTTTTGGGTGACTCCTGTGCCGAGGGGATAAAGCTGGAGGTCAAGCCGGTCTAGGGACAGTCCCCGATGCGACAAAGGGATAGTGCCTTTGTCGCATCCGCTATCCGAGATAATGAGCGTGGATTTTCTCCCGTCTAGAGCGCACTTGAATGCTCAAAGTGGGAGAAAATCCACGCTCGATCTGTATGCCGATGACGCGGCTCGCGAGGTTCGTGCGCCCGCGAACCTACATCTGCTCGAGCATGGCAGTGCAGCCGGCGAGCACATCGCGGTAGGTGGCATCGAAGTTGCCGGTGTACCAGGGATCGGCCACGTCGCCGGGGCGCTCGGTCCAATCGAGCAAGCGCGTAATCTTGCCGTCGGGGTCGTCGCCAAAGATGCGACGCAGACCGCGCGCGTTCTCAGCATCCATATAAACAATGCGATCCCAGTTGCCATACTCTGCGCGCCGCACCTGACGTGCGCGATGTGCGACGACGGGAATCCCAACCTCGCGTAGCTTGGCAACGGTACCGTGATGTGGCGGGTTGCCGATCTCCTCGGTCGAGGTCGCGGCGGAATCGATGACAAACTCGTCCGCGCGTCCGGCGCGGTGCACCAGCTCGGTAAACACCGACTCAGCCATCGTCGAGCGGCAGATATTTCCATAGCAGATAAAAAGAATGCGTTGCATAGAACGATACCTTTCATATAGAAGGCTGCTAAAGAGTCGAAGCCGGGCGCATGCAGAGTTTTATTTCTTGGCCAGTTTGAAGTAACGCTCAAATATCAATTCGAAAACGTAATAGAACATCAATCGACTGTCGAGGTCCATGCTGCCCAAGCGGATTTCTTTTTGCACGGTGTAGATAGGGTAGTCGGCTAGTTTCGAGAGAGAATTTCGAGAAAAGCCGGTGAGTGTGACGACCTTGCATCCGCGCGTTTTGGCTATCGATGTAGCGTCAATAGACACCTGCGTCTCGCCGCTTACGGAAACGCTGAAGACCAGGTCGTTTTTGCCGAGGAGTTCTGCGTAATGCCTCATGACGTGGCGTTCACTAAGCGTGTCGGTATTCTTGCCCATTATTTTGAGCTTTTCAGCCATCTCGAGGCACGGGTATTTCGAAAAGCCCGAGCAGAAGAACACGATATGCGAGGCGTCCTGGATAAGGCTTACAACCGAGTCGATGACCCGGTCGTTAATCAGGTCTTTTGTTTGTACGAGCTGGGTGTCGAGCGGAAGTGTCTCGATTGTGAATCGATTGCGGTCGAGCGAGGCGGAATACGATTGTTTGAGCTCCGTAAACCCCGAGAAGCCAAGCTTATGAGCAAGCCTGACGATTGTATTGGGAGCGACGAAGAACCGTTCAGCAACGCTCTTAAGCGTGACATCGTCAATATCATCACGCAGCTCGATGATGTAGCGCATGATCTCGCTTTCGAGATCGTTGAGCTTGCTCTCGCCAGCCCGCACATGATCATAAAAAGATGCTTGATCTTTCATAAGATGTTCCAGCCCCTCGCACCTCGTCGTACATATGGTACCGCTTTGTGTAGCCAGGTGAGAAATCGGTAATCGGTCAAGATCGCCAATTGCCCATGAACTGGGTAAACGTGCGTGTCTGCCTACACATATCTGTGTCGTGAGCGAAATCATGTGTCCCCGTTTCGCATTGGCTCACACGGGGACTCGCAAATGACCTTATGTCGCAAAATATCAATCGAAACGAAGCAAGCCGAGGACAACCGCGGAGCCCAAGGTCTTCGAGAACACCGATCAGCCAACCCTGGAGGGACGGAACATGAAGGATAAGCTCAATATTGTGATCGTTGGCGGCGGCTCCACGTGGTGCCCTGGCATTCTTAAAGCCCTGACCAAGCACATGGACATTCTGCCGCTGAACCGCGTGATGCTCTATGACATCGATGCCGAGCGTCAGCGTCCGATCGGCGAGTTTGGCAAGATCCTCTTCGCCGAGGAGGAGCCCGGTGTGGAGTTTGGTTACACCACCGATAAGGACGAGGCTTACACCGACGTCGACTTTGTGCTCTGCCAGATTCGTACCGGCGGCTACGAGATGCGTAGCAAGGACGAGAAGATTCCGCTGCATATGGGAATCATCGGCCAGGAAACGGTGGGCCCTGGCGGCATGGCTTACGGTATGCGCTCCATGCATGACATGGTTGAGATCGTCAACGACGTTCGCGCTCATAGCCCGGAGGCGTGGATTATCAACTACACCAACCCGGCTGCTATTGTGGCATATGGTCTCGAGCGCGTCCTGCCCGATGAGCATCGCGTCCTCAACATCTGCGATCAGCCCGTCAACCTCATGCGCTCTTACGGTCGCCTGCTCGGTCGCGATATGAGCAAGACGGAGCCCGTGTACTTCGGCCTCAATCACTTCGGTTGGTTCAAGCACATCTACGATGAAGAGGGCCATGACCTCGTCCCGCAGATTAAGGAGTACACGGAGAAGAACGGCTTCCTTCCTGCCGATGCCGAGCAGCGTGACCAGTCCTGGCTTGATACCTACGCCATGGTCAAGGACATGCTCGAGGACTTCCCCGACTATCTGCCCAACACTTATCTGCAGTACTATCTGTATCCCGAGTACAAGGTCGTTCACCTCGACCCCGACTACACTCGCTCCGACGAGGTTATCAACGGTCGTGAGAAGCGCGTGTTCGCCGAGTGCGAGCGTGTTGCCAAAGTCGGCACCGCAAAGAACTCCTCGGTTGTGCAAAACGACGCTCATGGCGATATGATCGTGGAAATCACGTCGGCCATTTATCGCAACACCAACAAGACTTTCATTGTCATTGTGCCCAACAACGGCATTATCGAGGGTATGCCCGATGACGCCATGGTCGAGGTTGCGGCAAGCGTGGGCGCCAATGGCCCGCAGCCCTATGCTGTTGGCAAGATCGGTACCTTCTATCGCGGCCTTATGGAGAACCAGTACGCCTATGAGCGCCTGACTGTTGAGGCTTGGATGGAGGGCTCCTACGAGAAGGCTCTGCAGGCACTCACGCTTAATCGTCTGGTCGGTGACGCCAAGAAGGCTCGCAAAGTGCTCGACAAGCTCATCGAGGCCAATAAGGATTACTGGCCGGAGCTTAAGTAGTTAGTTCCATAGCGCTTGATAACTGTTATGGGGCGTGTGGGCTGTAGAGCTGCACGCCCCGTTTCTTTAAGAGGGGTATCCCATGAACAAAGATGAGCTGCTGGCAAAGTTCCAGCGCCTGGGCAAAGTCCTCATGACGCCTGTCTTGATCCTGCCAATCGCCGGCATCCTTCAGGGCTTTGGCAATGCCTTTACCAGCCCCACCCTTACGGCAGCTGTTCCCTGGCTTGCTGCTCCGGGCTTTGCGATCTTCTTTTCGATTCTCAAGGCCGCTGCCAGCATCGTTATGAACAACATCCCGGTTATCTTCTCGATTTGTCTCGCCTATGGCTTCGCCAAGTCCGAGAAGGCTACCGCGGCGCTTTGTGGCTTTTTGGGCTACATGTGCATGAATTCCGTGATGGGCACGTTCCTTACGGCGACTGGCGTTATCGATCCCGCGAATCTTACGACGGGCCAGAGCACGATCCTCGGCATCACCACGCTCGACACGGGCGTTATCGGCGGTCTTCTGGTGGGCGCAATCGTCGCATGGTTGCATAACCGTTACTACAAGATTGAGCTGCCTGCCGTGTTCTCCATCTTCAACGGCACGCGCTTTATCCCGGCGGTGACGCTGCTCTCATGCAGCATCCTCGCATTGGTCATGTCCTTTGTTTTCCCGTTTATTCAGAACGCTCTCGGCGCGCTGTCCGAGTTCATCAAGACTACGGGTGCCTTTGGTGCATTTGTCTACGGCGCCGGCGAGCGCATGCTCCTGCCTTTTGGCCTGCATCACTTTGTCTATTTGCCGTTCTTCTTCACGTCGCTTGGTGGCGTCGAGACCATCGACGGCCAGACTGTTCAGGGCGCTATCAATATCTACAACGCGATCCTGGGCTCTCCCAGCACGCCGTTTAACATCGAGGTCAGCCGTTTTGTCATGAACGGCAAGGTTATCTTCGCCATGTTCGGCCTGCCCGGCGCTGCACTCGCCTTCTACAAGACGGCGCTTCCCAAGAACAAGAAGAAGACCGCAGCGCTCATGATTGCCATCGTGGTGCCTTGCATCCTCTCCGGCATTACCGAGCCGCTCGAGTACTCCTTCCTGTTCATCGCGCCCATCCTCTACGTATTCCACGCTCTCATGGCTGGTCTTGCTTATGCGCTGACCTATATCCTGCAGTTCAACGTGGCCGGTTCCGCATCCTTTGGCGGCCCGCTCTTGTCGTTGATCTTTAACGGCATTATGGGTGCAGCCAAGGGCTCCAACTGGCAGGTTATCCTGTTCCTCGGCCCCATCTACTTCGTGGTGTACTACTTCGTCTTCAAGTTCATCATCCTTAAGAAGGACCTTAAGACCCCCGGCCGCGAGGAAGAGTCCGACGATGAGGCCGAAAAGGCTCCCAAGACCGTGATCAGCGACCTCATTCCCGCCATCGTTGAGGCAGTGGGCGGCGACAACAATATTAAGTCTGTCGAGGCCTGCTTCACCCGTCTGCGCATCCAGCTCAATGACTGTGACAAGGTGGTTGATGACGCCGAGTTTACCGAAAAGCTCGAAGCGCGTGGCATCGTGCATGTTAACGGCGGCGTGCAGATTGTCTACGGTAACATGGCATCTAACTACGCAACTCAGATGCGCGAGCTGCTGGGTATGGAGTAAACGCCCCACATATCTATAAAATCCGGTATAAAAGGCGGCGACAGACAATGCGTCTTCCGCCGCCTTTGAGTTGCCCCGCGCGCATTTCGTGTACTTCATATACACGAAAACTGGAAAATCGTGCATTCGAAGTACATGAGATCGAACCACAGCTAAAGGAGCTGGCCTAGCCTGTCGTCAGGTAAGCGTCGCGACCGGAACGATAGGCGTTTTAGAGGGAACCTCGCTCTACGCCCTCGCCCGCCTGCGCTCCCAGCGAGCCAACTTAATCGTCGCCAGCGTGAGCGCCCAGGCCACAAGTGAGAACGCGGCGCCCACGGCACCCACGTACGCAATGCCAATTCCGTTTACCACGGCGCCGCCCACTGCGGTGCCAAACGAGATGCCGACGTTAAACGCCATGGGCTCAACCGAACTTGCGAGTACCATCGACTTGGGATGGCGGCTGCGAGCCACGTCCATAAAGTGCGTGATGCATGACACCGAGAACAGGTACATGAGCAGCGCCAAGCTAAAGACAAAGACCAGCGCGAGCGGCATGGTGCCGCCCACGGCAAACAGCCCGAGTAACGCCGCGGCCTGCAGCACAAACGTCACAAGCAGTGCCTTCATGCCAAAACGCGCGTCGATCCATCCGCCCAGGATGTTCGAGATCAGGCAGAACACGCCGTAGGCCATAAGCGTGGTACTGGCTTCGACCGTGCCCATACCCAGCACCTGCTCAAGATAAGGCGTAACGTAGCCGTAGAATACATAGACCGAGCCCACGCCAAACAAAAAGATAAGCATGCCGGTGATGATGCTCGGTTCGCGTAGCAGACCCGCCTGCTCGCGGAAGGTAGCGGGTTCGTCGGTCTGTCCGGCGCGCGGCATAAACGCCACGAGCGCTCCGCAGATCAAAACGGCAAAGGTCAGCGTACCGTACATGGCCACGTGCCAATCGAGCGTGTCGGCCACAAACTTGCCGATCGAAGTGACAAAGACCATCGCCACGGAAAACGCGCCGTACACGACCGAGATGGCAAGCGAAGTTTGCTGCGGGGACAGCAGCTCTGGGATGTACGTCACGCCCACGGCGAGCAGCGCGCCCGAGACGGATCCCAGGACAATGCGCGAGATAAAGAGCACCTGGAAGTTGGGCGCCAACGCCATGACCAGGTTGCCGAGCACAAAGACGATGCTGTAGTACACGAGCAACTGGTAGCGGCGGAATCGCCCCGTGCTGAGCGCAAGCACCGGCGTGGCGATGGCGTAGACGAGCGCGAACACGCTGATGAGCTGGCCCGCAGTGGCAAGTGATACGCCGAGTTCCGTTGCCAAGTCGCTTTCGATGCCGATGACCACGAACTCTGAGCAGCCGAGCGAGAATCCCAACAGCACGAGCAGCGCCAGGCAGAGCTTGGTGCGCGCGGGGGAGAGCGCGGCGGCGGTTGACTTACTTTTAGACGTGGTTGCGGCGGTCAAGGTTGTCACTCCAATGTCGCATGAATAAGCGGGATTCAATCCCTGCAACTCTAACAGAATGCGACAAAGGGGCAGTCCCTTTGTCGCATTGCGCTGCCAGCCAGTCGCCCAAACCGTCACAACATTCGATGAAAATCTCGAAAACGAGGAAAAGCGTCGAATGTTGTGACGCTTTTCCTGTCTGTGCCGGCGAGCTCCCGTGCCATCTGGGGGTATAAGGCTGGCAAGTGTTTATTTGCGAGGCTTAAGGGGCGCCCCGTATGGATATCGATAACTTTGAATGGTGGTATAGCGAGGGCGAGGCTCCGGACGAGGAGTGGGACGAGCCCGCGCCGCGTGACGTGTCGAGCGACGAGGACGAGGCCGGCAACGATGCTGCTGTCGAGCCTGACGCCGCCTCCGATGCCGCCGAGCCCCTGACCTTTGAGCAGGCTTGGGCCCAAGCCGAGGCCGACGAGGCAAAGGCCGATGCCACGGCCACGCTGGGCGAGCCAGCCGACATGTCCATCTCGCCGGCAAAGACCCCGCAACCGCGCCACAACATCGACCCCGGCAGTACGGCATCTTTCAGCATTCTCGACGTGCCCGCGCAGGGTGCCCAGGCGCCCGCCCCCACACATCGCCCCAACCTGGCTCGCGAGGAAGACGCGGCCCGCCGCTCACCGCTCGGCCCCATCCTCATCGCCTTCATGGCCGGCGTTATCGCCTGCTCGGCAATCGGCGGCATCTGGGGTCATGTCGAGCAGCAGCGCCAAGACGCCGCCAAGGTCGAGATGTCTGTCGAGCAATCGCTCAGCCGCACGCGCTCGGTGCATGTGTCGGTCGAGGTTAGGGACGGTGCGACATGGGACACCGCCCGCGGCGATAGCCAAATGCTCATCCATATCGTGGGCCGCACGCTCAAGGGACAAGCAATCGACGAGTATCAATACGTTAATTCCGAAGGTGACGGCATCGAGCTCAAGCCCGGCGACTACGAGCTCACCGTCGATGAACCGCCCGTCGCCACCGACGGCACGCGTTACCGTGCCTCAAAGCGCATGGTTCCGGTGAGTTTTAATTCACAGGCGCCCGATACGGTCGATAGCACGCCGCAGGGCGGGTTTGACCTTTACGCTATTGCTCAATAACTGCACCTGTCGCTCAACCCCGCCGCCAAGAGTGGGACAATAGCCCTCGACACTGTTGTTTACTTTTGGAGGAAGTAGCATGTCCACCGTCACTACCATCAAGCGCGGCGGCCTCACCGCGGCCATCGATTCCATGGGTGCCCAGCTCACGAGCCTTGCCCTCAACGGCAACGAGTATCTGTGGCAGGGCGACCCCGCCTTTTGGGGCAAGCATGCGCCCATCCTGTTCCCCATTGTGGGCTCGCTGCGCAACAACACGGCGACGTCTGCGGCCGGCACCTGCGAGATGCCGCGCCACGGACTCGCGCGCATCGTCGAACACAAGCTGGTCGAGGTTTCGGAGGACGGCTCCTCGGTAACGTACGAGATCATCGACACGCCCGAGTCGCTCAAGGCGTTCCCGTTCCACTTTAAGCTCAGCATGACCTATGCCTTGACCGGCGACGCCACCCTCACGCAGACCTTTGCCGTCACCAACACCGGCGACGTGGACCTGCCGTTCTCGGTGGGCGGTCACCCCGCGTTTAACGTACCGGCTCCCGGTGCCGAGGACGAGGCGTTCGAGGATTACGAGCTGGCGTTTACCGAGGCTTGGACTAACGAGGTCCCCGTCATCACGCCCGACGGTCTTATGACGTTCGAGGGTAGTTACAAGGCTCCCGATAACTCGGACGTGCTGCCCATCACGCACCGCAGTTTCGATAACGATGCCATCATGTTCACCGATACTCCGGGCTCCACGCTCACGCTGCGCGGCCGCAAGTCGGGCCACGGCGTCAAGATCGACTTTGAGGGCTTTAAGTACATTGGCGTGTGGTCTGCCGCCAACGACGCTCCGTTTGTGGCGCTCGAGCCCTGGACCGGTCATACCACCATGGACACCGAGGACGACGTCTTTGAGCACAAGGTCAACACCATCACCTTGGCACCGGGTGAGACGGACGTTCGCAGCTTTAGCGTTACCCTGCTCTAGAGGTTCCGCCGTTCTAACGAACGACGGACCGGTCGACGCTGCGCGCCACCCAGAGCGACAATTTGCCATTCAAAAGGCACGGCATGACCAGAAGGTCTATGCCTCGCCTTTTTCATGCCAACTTGTTCGCTCTGGACGTCGCTCGCTGGCATTGCCAAAACATCGACGCTCCCAATGACTACCGTGTGTCTATTAATTTTTCGAGCTTGTGCTGCGCTGCTGGTCGCTGGCGTATATCCTGTTAAGTCGTCAGCATACGATTCAACAGGGAAGGCAGATTATGCATTCTCCCCATCAACGCGACGCGCATCCACAGCCGGTGTGCAGTCGTCGCATCTTCTTGGGTAGCGCTCTCGCTGCGAGCGCTTCTGTCGTCGCCGGCGCACTTGCCGGCTGCCAGCGTCCCTCCACGCTGGAAGTAGTTCAGCCCACGACGGGCGGCGGTCGCGATGACCTGTCCGATTCCGTTATCGGCAAGGATAAGATCCGCATCGGCATGGAGGCGGCCTACGCCCCGTACAACTGGCAGGTTTCCGAGGCCAGCGAGTTCACGATCCCCATCGATAACGTGCAGGGCGCCTATGCCGATGGCTACGACGTGCAGATCGCCAAGATCGTCTGCAAGGCTCTCGGCGGCGAGCCCGTTGCCGTCAAGCAGAGCTTCTCGGGCCTTATCGACTCGCTCAACAACGGCCAGATTGACCTCATCATCGCCGGCATGAGCGCCACGCCCGAGCGCGAGGAGTCCGTCGGCTTTTCCGACCCGTACTTCATTGGCTACTTTGGCCTGTTCGTAAAAGAGGGCTCGCCCTACCAAAACGCCACCAAGCTCAGCGACTTCAGCGGTGCCACAGTGCTCGGCCAAAAGGACACCATGCTCGATACCGTCATCGACGAGATTCCGGGCGTTGTGCACAAGAACCCGGTCGATTCGGTCCCCACGGTGTTCTCGAATCTGCTGCAGGGCACGTGCGACGCCGTGACCTACAACACTGAGAACGAAAAGGGCTATATGGCCCAAAATCCCGGTATCGTCCCCATCCACTTTGCCGAGGGCGAGGGCTTTAAGCAGGAGGTCACGGCAAATGTCGGTTGCCGCAAGGGCTCGGACAAACTGCTTAAGCTCATCGACAAGACACTCAAGGGCATTAGCCAAGAGGAGCGCGACCAAATGTGGGACGCGTGCCTCGACCGTCAGCCGGCATAGGGAGGCAGCATGAAAGGCATCAATCGTCTGGCCTCCTTTATCAAGGCCGACCACCGTTATGTGTACCTGGGCACGAGCGTTATCGCGGCGCTCGGCTTGGCATTTAGCCAGCGCAACCCCACGCCGCTGAGCTTTTTGGCGCCCACCGGCATCTTCCAGGATTGCCTTTGGGCGATTCTTTGGGCCTGGATCGTCGTGTCGGCGGCAGCGCTCGTCACCAAGGTTATGCACTGGAGCGACTATCGCGAAAAGTCACCGTTTGCATCCGAGCGTTTCCGTCGCGGCGCGCGCCTGGGCAGCTATGTCGTGGTCGTCATCGCGGCGATCTTCTTTGTCGACCGCTGCGTCATGTCGTTTATCGATCTGGTGCAGGTGAGCATTGTCTCGGACTCCAATCCCAGCGACTTTCTGTCGAGCTTGGTCTACATGACCTACAAGAGCGGCGACTTCTTTATCCGCGGTATCGAGATCACCATCGCGCTTGCCACCTTCGGCACGGTCATCGCCTTCTTCTTGGCGCTGCTCTTTGTGTTCTTGCGCACCCAGACCTTCGATCGCGTCGACAACGACCTGGTGCGCTTCTTTAAGAGCATTGGCCGAGGCTTTGCGACCGTCTATTCCACCGTCGTGCGCGGCACGCCCATGATGGTCCAGGGCCTGCTCATCTATTACGCGGGCTTTACCGTTCTGCGCGGCATGGGCTTCGAGACCGCCCAGGCCAACCAGATCTGGAGTACCTTCACCGCCGGCCTCGTCACCATCTCGCTCAACTCCACCGCCTACATGATGGAGGTCCTGCGCGGCGGCATCGAGTCCATCGATCCCGGCCAGGCCGAGGCAGCGCGCTCGCTGGGCCTGTCGCAGTGGCAGGCTATGCGCAAGGTCGTGTTCCCTCAGGGTATTAAAAACGCGATCCCGGCGCTCACCAACGAGCTCATCATCAACATCAAGGACTCGTCGGTGCTCTCGGTCATCGGCGTGTTCGACCTCATGTACGCCACCACCACCGTCGCCGGCGTGTACTACCGCCAGATGGAGGTCTACTGCGTGGCACTCGTGGTCTATCTGATCCTGACGCTCGTGGCGAGCCGCCTGCTCGAGGCCTTTGGCAAAAAGCTCGGCGCTGAGGCTCCGGCCACGCTGCCCAGCTCTAACTAGGCTTAAGACGAGGAGAATCATCATGGCAGATACCGCCATTACCGGCGTTGCGGCCGCCGCACAGACCAATGAGCCGCTCATCCGCGTCGAGGGCCTGCGCAAGAGCTTTGGTTCGCTCGAGGTGCTCAAGGGCATCGACCTGTCCGTCAATCCCGGTGAGGTTGTCACCATCATCGGCGCCTCGGGCTCGGGCAAATCGACCTTCCTGCGCTGCCTCAACCTGCTCGAGACCCCGGACGCGGGCCACATCTGGTTCCACGGCCAGGACCTCACGGCCGAGCGCTGCAACATCAACAAATTGCGCGAGGACATCGGCATGGTGTTCCAGGGCTTTAACCTGTTCAACAACATGGATGTGCTCGACAACTGCACGCTCGCGCCCGTCACGCTCAAAAAGATGAGCAAGGCCGAGGCCGAGAAGGTCGCGATGGAGCATCTGACGAGCGTGGGACTCGAAAAGTTCGCGCACGCCGCCGTGGGTCGCCTGTCCGGTGGTCAAAAGCAGCGCGTGGCCATCGCTCGTGCCCTGTGCATGAATCCGCAGATCATGCTGTTTGACGAGCCGACCTCAGCGCTCGACCCCGAGATCGTGGGCGAGGTGCTCGAGGTCATGCGCAAGCTCGCTGCCGACGGCATGACCATGGTCGTCGTCACGCATGAGATGGCCTTTGCCCGAACCGTATCCGACCGCGTGGTCTTTATGGACAAGGGCGTGGTACTCGAGGACGCCGCGCCGGCCGAGCTCTTCGGCAATCCCAAGCACCAGCGCACTCGCGAGTTCCTCTCTCGCTATCTCGAGGACAAATAACCGGCGCAAACGCCTACGTTGCAGGGCCGCTCCCGTGGGGCGGCCTTTGTCGTCACAATCGAAAGGATGTCATGGCCGAGGTTTGGCGCTTCTTTGCGCATGAGGACGATTTTGCCGATATGGACGAGGCCGGCGCGTGCGAGCGCTTGGGCCGCGTGCTGTCGTTTCCGACCATCTCGAGCATGGATGCCGAGGCGGTGGACTGGCAGCCCTTCGACGACCTGCGCGCCTATATGCAGCAGGCCTGGCCGCGCGTGTTTGCGGCGGGCGAGGTCGAGCTTATCGACCACTCGCTGTTGGTGACGCTTGGCGGTTCCGACTCCGCCCTCAAACCCGTCATGCTCATGGGCCACATGGACGTGGTCCCCGTGGTGCCGGGTACCGAGGCCGACTGGACGCACGCCCCCTTTAGCGGACAGGTGGACGACACCTACATTTGGGGTCGCGGCGCTATCGACATGAAGGATCAGGTCGCAGGCATTCTCGAGGCGGTTGAGTATGCGTTGGCGCACGGCTGGGAGCACAAGCGTTCGCTGTTGCTCGCCTTTGGCCAGGACGAGGAAACCACGCAGTACGGCGCTGGAGCTATCGGCCGCGTGCTCGAGGAGCGCGGTGTTGAACTTGAATATCTGATCGACGAGGGTGACTACCGTATTGTTTCGGCTGCCGAGTACAACGCGGGCGAGGGTTGGCTCATGCACGCCGACCTGGCTGAGAAGGGTTATGCCGACATTGTGCTCAAGACAAAGAGCGCGGGTGGGCATTCTTCCAACCCCTACGGCGGCACGTCGCTCGAGGTGTTGAGCCGTGCCATCACCGCAATCTGCGATATCGAGTGGCCGACGCGCGTCACGGACCTGCTTGCCGCACAGCTCGTCGAGCTGGAGCTCTACACGGCCGACGAGATTGCTTCCAACAAGGACGCCATCGTGCGCGAGTGCCTCGCCAGCAAGAAGCTCTATCCGCTCGTGACCACCACCTGTGCACCGACCCAGATCGAGGGTGGCAGCACCGGCGCCAACGTAATGCCGCAGGATATGTGGGCAAACATTAACTTCCGCATGCTCGAGGGCACGAGTGTGGCCGATGTCGTGGCCTGCTGCCGCGTCGCCGTTGCCGAGGCGGGGCTCGCCGACCGTGTCGAGATCGAGCTCGGTCCTGGCAGCTCCGAACCCTCGCCGTCTCCGCGCATCGGCGGACCGGGACTCGAGACCGTCCGCGTCATCGCCGCCCGCTATTTCCGTGATCCAGAGGGGACGGAGGAAAACGGATCATCAGCGGCGGGCGGAGCTCCTATCGGTATCGTTCCCTCGACCGTGATTGGCGCGACCGATGCTGCCAACTACCAGCGCATTTGCCCCGAGTGCATTCGCTTCTCGGCCTTTGTGGTAGACGATGACGAGTGCGAGCGCGGTGTCCACGGCACCAACGAGCGCATCACCCGCCGCGCCTACCTCCAGGGCGTACGCTTTTTCATCGCTCTGCTTCAAACGCTCTAGAATGTGACAAAGCGACAGTCCCTTTGTTAGCCGTTGGGGACGTTCTTAAACGACTAGTCGTTAATGAACGTCCCCAACGGCTATGTCCACTCATTCCGTGCGGGTTATATGCAGGTTTGCCTGCGCACGCTATCATGTATGGGTTAGACCGCAACTATGTACCCCATACGCGAAGGGATGCGCATGTATCTGAAGATCGACATGTTCTAGCCGGGCTTACCCCCGCAGCGGCGCCGCGCGCCCCATCAACTCTGCCGATTTTCACCTTCACGCATATAAAGGAGTCCCGCCATGCGCGACAAGCTCGAAAAGATCATCAAGGCCTATGAGGAGCTCGAGAAGAAGCTTTCCGACCCGGCCGTTGCCTCCGACATCAAGGAGTTCACGCGTCTCAACAAGGAGTACGCGCACCAGTCCGACCTCATCGCCGCCTCGCGCGAGTACATCGGCGCGCTCGATGACATCGAGGCTGCCAAGGAAATGCTCCACGATACGACCGATGCCGATGAGAAGGAGATGCTCCAGATGGACATCTCCGAAAACGAGGCCAAGCTTCCCCAGCTCGAGGAAGACATTAAGTACATGCTCATCCCGAGCGACCCCAACGACGACAAGAACACCATCGTCGAGATTCGCTCCGCCGCCGGTGGCGACGAGGCGGCTATCTTTGCCGGCGATCTGTACAAGATGTATCAGCGCTTCTGCGAGTCGCGCGGCTGGAAGACCACCGTGCTCGACTCCAGCCCCAGCGAGGCCGGCGGCTTTAAGTCCATCGAGTTCAAGGTCGAGGGCGACCGCGTCTACTCCGTCATGAAGTTCGAGTCCGGCGTGCACCGCGTCCAGCGCGTTCCCAAGACCGAGTCCCAGGGTCGCATCCAGACCTCCACGGCAACCGTCGCCGTGCTTCCCGAGGCCGAGGAGATCGACGTTCAGATCAACCAGTCCGACCTGCGCATCGATACCTACTGTGCCTCCGGCCCTGGCGGTCAGTGCGTTAACACCACCTACTCCGCCGTGCGCATCACCCACCTGCCCACCAACACCGTGGTGCAGTCGCAGGAACAGCGCTCCCAGATCCAGAACCGCGAAGTCTGCATGCAGATGCTGCGCGCCCGTCTGTACGAGATGGAGCTCGAGAAGCAGCAGGCGGAGCTCGGTGCCGAGCGCCAGAGCCAGATCGGCCACGGCAACCGTTCCGAGAAGATCCGTACCTACAACCAGCCCCAGGACCGCGTGACCGATCACCGCATCGGCTTCAACTCCACCTACAACGGCGTCCTCCTGGGCGACCAGCTCGGCACCGTCATCGAGGCGCTCGCCGCCGCCGAGCGTGCCGAGAAGCTGGCACAGGCCGTGTAGGTTACGCGGTTTTACAAACCGCGTAACGACTCGACGCTGCGCGCCGCCCAGAGCGACAATTTGTCATTCAAAAGGCAAGGCATGACCAGAAGGTCTATGCCTTGCCTTTTTCATGCCAACTTGTTCGCTCTGGACGTCGCTCGCTGACATTGCCAAAACATCGGCGTTTCCTTGGTTGTCAAATGATTCGTAGGGAGTCATTGGTGACATTGCCTTGATATTTTATTCAGTCGGCTGTGATGTCATTTGAGCTGCTTACCTGCTTAAGGTAATTGACGGCATAAGTCCGCTATCGAAAATATTGCTCAAAATATCGTTCAAGAAGTCGCGGAGCGATTTTTGATGGGTCGTGCGTCAAGCGATGTGGCAAGTTCTTGGTTAGATATTGGTCAGTTTTGGGGCAACCTTGCCAAAAGCTTGACGAATGCAAATTTAGACGTCAGCGAATGAACACTTTGAGCGAGCTCGGTGCAAAATTCTGGGCTGATTCTCGATAATCGCCTTCAATCGCCCCTTGCCAAGCGCTGGCCTCGCTTACAATCTGCTCCGACATTCGCGCGCCGTCCGGCGCTTAAGAGGGGAGGGCCCCATGGCAAACGAGATTTGGACCATCAAGCGTTGTCTCGAGTGGACCAAGGAGTACCTGGCCGAGCGCGGCGAGGAGCACCCCCGTCTTTCTGCCGAGTGGCTGCTGTGCGCCGCCACGGGCCTGGCGCGCATTGACCTATATATGCGTATGGACGAGACGCTTAACGCGGCCCAGCTCGAGACCATGCATGCGGCCGTTGTCCGCCGCGCTAAGGGCGAGCCGCTGCAATACATCACGGGCAGCACGCAGTTTCGCATGATCGACGTCGCGTGCGCCCCCGGTGTGCTCATTCCGCGCCCCGAGACCGAGATGCTCGTCGAGGAAGTCCTCAATTATCTGGATGCCGAGGTACTGAGCCCCGAGGCCGCTGCCCGTCAGCGTGTTGAGCTGCCTTGGAACGATGAGGTCGAGGAGGCACGCAAGGCCGAGGCCGCGCTGGCCGACGAGCGAGCGACGGCCGAGCGCCGTGCCGCCAACCTCACAGCTGCCGACGAGGCGGCGCTAGGCGGCGATGTGCTGGGCAGTCGCGCTTATGCCGAGGAACTGGCCGATCGCGAGGCCGAGGAAGCCGCCGCGCAGGCAGCAGAAGCCGAAGCCGCGGAAGCCGCCGAGTCCGAGCTCGACGAATACGGCGTCGCCATCGAGGGTGCCGACCAGGAGACGGTTTCAGCTCAGGATGCCGCTGCGCCTGCCCCAGCCGAGCCCCGCACTGCCCGCGTTCTCGAGGTCGGCTGCGGCACGGGCTGCATTTCGCTCTCCCTTGCCTGGGAGCGCCGCGGCCACGTTACCTGCACCGCCACCGATATCGAGTCGCGCGCCATCGATCTGGCCACCAAAAACCGCGACACCCTCGGCCTCACGGCAGATGAGGTTGCCTTTAGCCTCACCAACCTGGTGAGTTCCATTCCCCGCGAAGAGTGGGGCACCTTTGATGTGCTCGTCTCCAACCCACCTTACATCCCGACCGACGTCATGCGCTCGCTGCCGCACGAGGTCAAGGACTTTGAGCCCGACCTGGCGCTCGAGGGCGGCGCCGACGGCCTCGATATCTTCCGCCGCCTGCTCAACGCGGCGCCTTACATGCTGCGCGCCGGCGGCCTGTTTGCCTGCGAGCTCTACGAGGGTACCCTCGATGCCGCGGCCGAGCTCTGTCGCCAGGCAGGCCTTTCGGACGTGCGTATCGTCCATGACCTTACCGATCGCCCCCGCATCGTCCGAGCCATCGTCACCGAGCCCAAGCAGCGCCAGTAATATTTATTAACTGGTTAGCAACAATTATAAATTAGTTTATAATTAGGACGGCTGAAAGAGGTCGGCCCATGCAACCTCCTACCTTTCGGGAAATCATTGCCCTACTCAAGCACGATGGATTCGTGAAGGTCGCGCAAGTCGGTAGTCATGCTAAGTATGTTTCTGGTGACCGTGTTGTCACCGTGAACGGCTCTGGTGGTGATCGACCAAAGAAGGGCACGTGGGCAAGTATTCGTCGCCAAGCTGGATGGTAGTTGGAGGCAAAATGAGGCAGCGATTTACCTATGACTGCGTTCTCATAAAAGAAGACGACGGTTACTGCGCTAGCTTCCCGCAGATTCCCGGCGCCTTTGCCGATGGCGATACGCGCGAAGAAGCGATTGCCCATGCTACCGAGGCACTGATGGCGTTTTTGGCCGACGACCTCAACAACGGTTTGACTCCGGCAGGGTACGAACGCTCGGCCGAGGTCGTGGCCCTTTCAGTCGAAATCGACCACGAGGACGCTCGGGAAGCGGCGTGCCGAACATTTAAAGACGCAGCGCTGGACCTCAAAGTCTCCGCTCCGCGGATTACCGCGCTGGTCAAAGCCGGAAAGCTCGATGTTGAACTCGTCGACGGCCGTCGGATGATAACGATAGACAGCATCGAGCGCTACGCCGCCCAAGAACGCCACGCCGGCAGGCCAAAGAAGTTCGTAGCCGTCCAATAACCCCCTCACTTTCACCGACTACTAGAGCCGCTCACCAAACCAACATGCGCTCTGGGCAAATAGGTTGAACGTTTCGTGCGAGAATGCCCCACAGTAAACAAACTTGCACCAGAGCGTAAGGGGCTGGCATACACATGCAGACGGTCTATCGGGTATACGAGGGAACGCGCGAGCCGCATCGGCTTGCCGTCGAGCGCACGGCCGAGGTGCTCGGCCGCGGCGGCCTGGCTTTGATCCCGACCGAGACCGTCTACGGTGTCGCCGTGGCAGTCAACGCCTTCTCGGACGCCGTGCCCCAAGATACAAGCGAATTCCCATCGTGGCCGCGCGATCCGCAGGCTGCCGTCAATGGCGCCGCAGTTCCTGCGCTCGGCACCGGCTATCGCCGTATCTTCACTCTCAAGCAACGTGAACTCACGCAAACCGTCGCTTGGCTGGTCGATGGCGTCGAAGCACTCGACCGCTATGGCGTGGATATCCCGGAAGATGCCCGCATACTCGCGCGACGATGCTGGCCGGGAGCCCTGACTATCGTGGTCAAGGCAGCCCCCTGCGTGCCGACCTTTATGCGCGCTGCCGACGACACGGTGGCACTTCGCGCTTCGGCCTCGCCCGTGGTGCAGGCGCTCATTCGCGCCTGTGGCAGCCCCCTTGCCTGCACCAGCGCCAACACGCATGGCGCGCCCGCGCCGGCAAGTTTTATCACGGTGGAGGGTCGCATCCTGGAGGGGGTCGATGTTGCCGTCGACGCCGGTGAGACCCCGTGTCGCGACGCCTCGACCATCGTGTCGTTTCAGCACGGCGAGCTCCAGCTCCTGCGCCAAGGCGCACTTCCCGCATCAGAGATCGAACGGGTCCTGTCCGACCCGATGCAATAGAAAGGTTTAAGCGATGTCGTTGAATCTGGGCAGCCTGGGCATGGAAGATGCCTCGTTTGACTTTGGCGGTTCCTACATCATGGCGCTCGACTGCGGCACCACCTCGGTACTTGCGACCATCGTCGACGAGTACGGATGCATCGTCGCGCAGGCACGTCGCAGCGTCAAAACCAGCTTCCCGCGTCCCGGCTGGGTGGAGCAAGACCCCATGGCGGTCCTTGCTAGCCAGATCGCCGTCATGATGGAAGTCCAGTTTAAGAGCGGTATCCACTCCGACCGCATTGCTGCCATCGGCATCTCCAACCAGCGCGAGACCACGGTGGTCTGGGATCGCGTGAGCGGTCAGCCGATCTATAACGCTATCGTATGGCAGTGCCGCCGTACCGCACCTCTGATCGACGAGCTTGTCGAGCAGGGCGCAGAAGGGCTGGTGCGCTCCCGCACGGGACTCACGCTCGACCCGTATTTCTCGGCCTCCAAGGTGCAGTGGATTCTCGACAACGTCGACGGCGCACGCGAAAGCGCGGCGGCGGGCGACCTCATGTTTGGCACCATCGACACCTGGCTCATCTACAACCTCACCGGCGGCCAGGTCTTTGCCACCGACTACACCAATGCCAGCCGCACGGCACTCTTTAATATCCATACGCTCGATTGGGACGACGACCTGCTGGCACTCTTTGACGTTCCACGTTCCATGATGCCCGAGGTTCGCTGGAGCTCGGGCGACTACGGCCGCGTCGCGAGCGACATCATGACCAACATGCCGCCCATCATGGGCGTGGTGGGTGACCAACAGGCGTCGCTGTTCGGCCACTGCTGTTTCCGTCCCGGCCAGACCAAAAACACCTATGGCACGGGTTGCTTTATGCTCATGAACACCGGCGACGAGATCGTCGAATCCAAGAATGGCCTGGTCTCCACCATCGGTATCGCTGCGGACGGCAAAGTCAGCTATGCGCTCGAGGGCTCTATTTTTGCCGCCGGCTCAACGATGAACTGGCTTCGCAACAACATGGGCATCATCTCGAGCGTGAGCGAGTCGGCACAACTCGCCGCTTCGATTAGCGACAACGAGGGCTGCTACTTCGTTCCGGCCTTTGCGGGTTTGGGTGCTCCCTGGTGGGACCCGCATGCTCGCGGTATCGTGTGCGGTCTGACCGGCGCCTCGAGCCGTGCGACCATCGTACGTGCCGCCTGCGAATCCATGGCATATCAGAGCTACGACGTGCTGCGCGCCATGGAGCAGGACGTGGGGCTTTCGATTGAGCGCCTGTCTGTCGATGGCGGTGCCTCGCGCAACGAGTTCATCATGCAATTCCAGGCCGACCTGCTGGATATCCCCGTGCTGCAATGCGAGACGGTGGAGACCACGGCAATCGGTGCCGCGTACTTGGCGGGTCTTGCCGTCGGCTATTGGGAAGACCTGGAAGAGCTGGAGCAAAATGCCCAGATCGTTAGGACCTTCCTTCCCCACATGTCCGCCGAGCGCCGCGAGCAAAACCTTGCGGGCTGGCGTGATGCAGTCAGGCGCTCGCTCAGCACCTCACAGTAGGGCTGCGATGGGCTGCTCGATACAACAAACCGCTAAACTAATGCATGGCGTGCGGCGGCAACATTGCTGCGCGCCTTGTCAGCAAGGCCGTTTTGCGGCCGCAACGAAAGGGGCAATCAATCCATGACCGTCACCTACGATGCGTCCCGTGTGACGCTTGTCGATCACCCGCTCGTCCAGCACAAGCTGTCGATCCTGCGCGACAAAAACACCGGCACCAACCAGTTCCGCCAGCTCGTGCGCGAACTCGCGCTTTTTGACGGCTACGAGGCCATGCGCGACCTGCCTATGGAAGACGTCGAGGTCGAGACCCCCATCACTACCGCCACGTTCAAACAGCTTGCCGGCAAGAAACTCGCCATCGTGCCCATCCTGCGTGCGGGCCTTGGCATGGTCGACGGCATCCTCGACCTGGTGCCCTCCGCTCGCGTGGGTCACATCGGCATGGAGCGCGACGAGGTCACCCACGAGCCGCACGAGTATTACTGCAAGATGCCCAAGGATATCGACCAGCGCATCTGCTTGGTCGTCGACCCCATGCTTGCCACGGGCGGTTCGGCCGAGATGGCCATCAGCTACCTGCGCGAGCGCGGTGTCAAGGACATCCGCATGCTGTGCATCGTCGCGGCCCCCGAGGGCCTCAAGTCGCTGACCGAGAAGGACCCAGATGTGCATATCTATACCTGCGCCATCGACGACCATCTCAACGAGGCTGCCTACATCGTTCCCGGCCTCGGCGACGCCGGCGACCGCATCTACGGCACGCTCTAGTCGCTGGGCTAAACGGCCGCGGCTGCAAATACGAAGAAACGGTGCGCGCGGACGAACAAAAGGCGACCGCGCGCACTCCTGTTAACGGACGTTTTGCCCTGCAGGGTTCGAGAAAAACGTATTACCGTACCTGCGGCATAAAGAAGGTCTTAAGAAAACGAACAGGTGCGTATTAACCGATGCTTTTTCGGTTGTACTTTAGCGATTGGCTCGTACAATAGTCACCAATGTTTGGCGGGAACTGTTCTGTGAAGCGTTAAAAAGGAAAGTGAGGACGCCAGTGTTTCAGATAGCCGATCTGCTCGCTATCGTTGCAGGCGCCATCGCGGGCGCAATTGCCTTCCTTCCCTTTGTCTTTACGCTCAAGCCGGTTCTTGACGATAAACAGAATGCGGACATGCTCAAGGGTATGGTGAGTCTGGCGGTCTCGGCAATCGCCCTGCTCGTCTTTACCTTGGTTGTGTTTGTGTTGTTCGGAGAGGCATTTCGCATGTTCCTCCTGGGCGAGGCGATCGGCTTCGTGGCCTTTATGGCCGCCTGCGCGGTTCGTGTCGCCAAGGCGCTGCGAGATCCTCATGAGGTCGAAAGGTAAGTCGTGGAAATTTTTGAAAAGCTGCCTGATGAGATTAATCATCTGGTCAGCGAGTTCAGCTCCACCCCTGTCGTGGGCGATCTGAGCTGCGGCATCACGCAGTACTCGTTTTGGCTGATCGTCTCCACGATCGTGCTCCTGATCGTCCTGGCCGTGTTCAAGAAGAAGCAGACCCTGGTTCCCAAGGGCTTCTTCGTCAACGGTTTCGAGTACATCATCGAGTACGTCGAGAACGATATCGGCAAGGGTGTCGTGGGTGAGAACTGGAAGAAGCACTTCCCGTTCCTGTGCTCGCTTTTCCTGTTCATCCTGATCAATAACATGATCGGCCTGATTCCGGGAATGAAGCCCGGCACCGGCGCAATCGGCTCCACCGCCGCACTCGCCATTTTCGCCTTCGTGTACTTCATCTACTACGGATGCAAGGCTCACGGCGTGATCGGCTACATCAAGAGCCTCGCCCCGCAGGGCGTGAGCTTCCCGATGAACGTGCTCGTGTGGGTCGTCGAGCTTTTCTCGACCTTCCTGCGCCTCATCACGCTCGCCGTCCGTCTGTTCTGCAACATGTTCGCAGGACACGTGGTCATGGGCTCGTTCGCCATCATGGCGAGCATGTTCATGCAGCCGCTGCTTCAGCAGGTTTCCGCGGCCCACGCCGTTGGCGCCCTGCCTTCGCTGGCCTGGCTTGCCATCCTCATCCTGATCTATGCGATCGAGCTTGTGGTCGGCGCCATCCAGGCTTACGTCTTCACGGTCCTTACCGCCGTGTATGTCTCCGAGGCAGAGGAGGTCGCGGAGGAGGAGTAGTCTTCCGTTCGCGCCTTAAAGGTAAGGTAATTCGTTAAACCGCCGGTGCCCGTACCCATGGAGCCCGGCAGTTATAAAAAGGTTATCCTGCGTGAAATAAGACACGCACGACAAAGGAGGAATCGTGGGAGTTATCGGTTACGGTCTCGGTGTTATCGGCGCTGGTCTTGCTATCGGCCTGTCTGCTCTGGGTGCTACGGGTGCTATGGCCCGTCAGCCTGAGGTCCAGGGCCGCGTGTTCACCGTCTTCATTATGGGCTCCGCCTTCGGCGAGGCTCTGGCTCTGATCGGCTTCGTTGTCGCGCTGATCGTTAAATAGCACGGAGCGTCAAGTATGAATCTTTCATCCCAGAAGAGCGCGATCGCACTCTCCGCGTCCGCGGCCGCGCTGCTCATGCCGGTTTCCGCGTTCGCCGAGGACGGCGCTGCCGGTGCGGACATCCTCATCCCTAAGATGGCGGAGTTCATCCCGGCGCTTATCGCCTTCCTGATTATCTGGATCGTGCTGGCCAAGGTCGCCCTGCCGGGCATCATGAAAACCATGGAGGAGCGCGGCAAGAAGATCGAGGAGAGCCTCGACGAGGCCGAGAAGACCAAGCAGGAGGCTATCGCCAAGCGCGCTGAGTCCGACTCGATCGTCACCGACGCCCGTCGTCAGGCTGCCGACATCGTTCTCGAGGCCCGTAAGGACGCCGAGTCCGAGCGCGCCCGTATCATCGAGGCTGCTCACAAGGAGGCCGAGGAGATCATCGCCAAGGCCCATACGACCGTCGAGGACGAGCGCAAGTCCATTTACGCCGGTGCCGCGAGCTCCATCGCCGACCTGTCCGTTGCCGTCGCCACCAAGATCGTGGGCGAGGCACTCGAGGACGATGCCGAGCAGAAGAAGCTCATCGAGCGCTACATCCAGGAAGCAGGTAGCCTGAATGCCGACTAGCCGCTATCAGGACAAGGTGCTCGAGACCTACGCGCGCTCCCTTCTGGAAGCCGCTAAGGCCGAGAACCATGTGTTCGAGGACCTCGAGATGATCGAGCGCTTGGCTTCTGCCAGCCCCGAGATCATCGCCGTGCTCGACACCATGTCCAAGCGCGACCAGCTCGACCTTCTTCCCAAGGTGGCAGCTGCCTTTAAGTATGTTGCCGAGGAAGACGAGGATGTAGTGGGCGTGACCGTCACCACGGCGATCCCGCTCGACGACGAGCTGCGTCAAACCATCACTAAGAAATGCGAGCAGGACTTCGGCCGCAAGGTATTCCTTATCGAGCAGGTTGACCCGTCTATCGTGGGCGGCCTGGTGCTCGAGGCCCGCGGCGAGCGTCGTGACATTTCCGTCAAGACGCAGCTGCGCATCGCGCAGGAGACCCTCGCAAACTCTGCTAATTCGTACGGAGGTGAAGCCTAATGTCCGAAACCCTCAATGCCCAGGATATCGCCAAGAAACTGCAGGAGCAGCTCACGAGCCTCTCCGCGACGGTCGATACGCATGAGGTTTCAACGGTCGACGAGGTAGGCGACGGCATCGCGCGCGTCTCCGGCCTCAAGAGCGCCATGGCAGGCGAGCTTCTGGAGTTCAAGAGCTCCGATACCGGTGAGACCGTCTTCGGCCTTGCCCAGAACCTTGACCGTGACGAGGTCGGCGCCGTTCTGTTCGGTGCCGTCGACTCCATCAAGGAAGGCGACGAGTGCCGCACCACTGGCCGCATTATGGATATCCCCGTGAGCCGTGCCATGCTCGGCCGCGTCGTCAATCCGCTCGGCCAGCCCATCGACGGCCTGGGCGACATCGTCGCCACGCACCGTCGCCCCATCGAGTTCAAGGCTCCCGGCGTCATCGATCGTACCCCGGTGTGCGAGCCGGTTCAGACCGGTCTGCTCGCTATCGACTCCATGGTGCCTATTGGCCGCGGTCAGCGTGAGCTCATCATCGGCGACCGTAAGACCGGTAAGACCGCCATCGCCATCGACGCTATCCTCAACCAGCGCGGCAAGGGCATGGTCTGCATCTATGTCGCCATCGGCCAGAAGGCCTCCACGGTTGCCAACATCCGCGAGACCCTCGCTCAGCACGGTGCGCTCGACTACACCATCATCGTTTCGGCCACCGCTGCCGATTCCGCCCCTATGCAGTACATCGCGCCTATGGCCGGTGCCGCTATCGGCGAGTTCTTCATGTACAATGGCGAGGACGGCAAGCCCGCCAGCGAGACCAACCCCGGCGGCCACGTGCTCGTCATCTACGACGACCTGTCCAAGCAGGCTGTGGCCTACCGTCAGATGTCGCTGACGCTGCATCGTCCGCCCGGACGCGAGGCCTATCCTGGCGACATCTTCTACCTGCACTCTCGTCTGCTCGAGCGTGCCGTCAAGATGTCCAAGAAGAACGGTTACGGCTCCATGACGGCACTGCCGATCATCGAGACCCAGGACGGCGACGTCTCGGCCTACATTCCGACCAACGTCATTTCCATTACCGATGGTCAGATCTACCTGCAGTCCGAGCTCTTCTTCCAGGGTCAGCGCCCGGCAGTCGACGTGGGCATCTCCGTGTCCCGCGTCGGTGGCGATGCGCAGACCAAGGCTATGAAGCAGGTTGCCGGCAACCTTCGCCTGGACCTCGCTTCGTACCAGGAGCTCGCTGGCTTTACGCAGTTCGGCTCCGACCTCGACGAGGCTACTCAGAAGCAGCTGACCCATGGTGCTCGCATGACCGAGCTCCTGAAGCAGCCGCGTTACAAGCCGTTTGAGGTTGGCGAGCAGATCGTTACGCTGTTCGCTGGCAACGAGGGCTTCCTGGATGACCTGGAGATCGCCGACGTGCTGCCCTTCCGTGCCGAGCTCATCGAGTACATGGACAATGGCTTTGGTTCGCTGCTCGACAAGGTTCGCGCCAAGAAGATCGATGATGACACCAAGGCTGAGCTCTTGCGCGTCATCGGCGACTTCAAGCAGCAGTTCATGGCCAAGCACCATTCGGATGTTTCTGGATCAGAGGAGAACTAAGCCCCATGGCCAACCTTCGCGACATTAAGAAGCGAATCTCCTCGGTTACCACGACCAAGCAGATCACGCGCACGATGGAGATGGTCTCTACGGCCAAGATCCGTCGTGCCCTCGATCGCTCCAAGCAGGCCGAGCCCTATAAGGAGGCGCTGACCGACGTCATGTTGACGGTCGCCGGCGACGCCTCCTGTTCGGGCACCGATCCCATGCTGCAGAAGCATGAGAGCGTCAAGCATGGCCTGATTGTCGTTATTGCCTCGGACCGCGGCCTTGCCGGCGGTTTCAATACGACGGTGGAGCGCACGGCCGAAAAGCTCGCCGCTTCTTGGGCGAACGACGGCATCGAGTGCGAGATCATCGCGTGCGGGCGTAAGCCGGCCACGTATTTCCGTGACCGCGCAAACGTCGTCATGCACTTTGAGGGCAACTCCTCTGAGCCCGATTTCAATCAGGCCCGCATGATCTCCTCTCATATCTGCGATGCGTATCGTGCCGGTGAGCTTGACCGTGTCGAGCTTGTCTACCACCACGCCAAGAACCGCGTGGATCAGGAGCTTCGCGTCGAGCATCTGTTGCCGCTCGACCCCGAGATGATCGCTATGGCCCACGGTCCGCGTAAGAACGAGACCGACGCCCCTAAGCGCATCTCGTCCACGTTCGAGTTCGTGCCCTCTCCCGAGCATGTTCTCGGCAAGCTTGTGCCGTCTTATATCCTGACGGTCATCTACCAGGCCCTGATCGATTCGGCGGCTGCCGAGCAGGGTGCACGCCGCAAGGCCATGCACTCCGCGACGGAAAACGCCACCGCGATCATCTCGACCCTTACCCGCACGTATAGTCGCGTGCGCCAGGCTTCGATCACGACCGAGATTAACGAGATCGTCGGCGGAGCCTCAGCATTGGAGGAACAGTAATGGCTAATAACACCGTAAAGCTTGCGGTCGAGGAAGCCACCAAGAAGACGACTGCCGGTGATGGTCGCATCGTGCGAATCATCGGCCCTGTCGTCGACGTCAAGTTTGACGGCGCGGTGCCCCCGATCTACAACGCGCTCACGGTCGAGGCCGAGACCCCGATCGGTCATCTGAGCACGATCCTCGAGGTCGAGAGCCAGCTTCCGGGCGGCGTCGTCCGCACGGTCGCCATGTCCTCGACCGACGGCCTGCAGCGCGGCCTCATCGCCACCGATACCGGTGAGCCCATGAAGATGCCCGTTGGTCCCAAGACGCTCGGTCGCATTTGGAACGTCATGGGCAAGCCCGTCGACGGCAAGCCCATGCCCGAGGTGGAGGAGTTCTACCCCATCCACCATGCAGCGCCCCGCTTTGACGAGCTCACCACCAAGACCGAGATCTTCGAGACCGGCATCAAGGCCGTCGACCTGCTCGAGCCCTACATCCGTGGCGGCAAGACCGGCCTGTTCGGCGGCGCCGGCGTCGGCAAGACCGTTCTGATTCAGGAGCTCATCAACAACCTCGCCCAGGAGCACGGCGGCACCTCGGTGTTCACCGGCGTCGGCGAGCGTACCCGCGAGGGCACCGACCTTTATCTCGAGATGAGCGAGTCTGGCGTTATCGACAAGACCTGCTTGGTCTATGGTCAGATGAACGAGCCGCCCGGAGCGCGTCTGCGCATCGGTCTGGCCGGCCTTACCACCGCTGAGTACTTCCGCGATCGCGGCCAGGACGTTCTGCTGTTCATCGACAACATCTTCCGCTTCTCCCAGGCGGGTTCCGAGGTTTCCGCACTGCTGGGCCGTATGCCGTCCGCCGTTGGTTACCAGCCCACGCTGGCAACCGAGATGGGCGACCTCCAGGAGCGCATTACCTCGACCAAGACGGGCTCCATTACCTCCGTCCAGGCTGTCTACGTCCCCGCAGACGACCTGACCGACCCGGCGCCTGCCACGACGTTTACTCACCTCGATGCCACCACGGTTCTTTCGCGTAGCATTTCGTCGCTCGGCCTGTTCCCGGCTATCGACCCGCTTGCGTCTTCCTCCGACGCTCTCGATCCCTCGATCGTTGGCGAGGAGCACTACCGTGTCGCCGTCAAGGTCCAGGAGCTCCTGCAGGAGTACTCCGACCTTCAGGACATCATCGCCATTCTGGGTATGGACGAGCTGTCCGAGGAGCAGCGCCTTACGGTCAACCGTGCCCGTAAGATTCAGCAGTTCCTCTCGCAGTCCTTCCACGTCGCCGAGAAGTTCACCGGCAACCCCGGTGTCTACGTCCGCGTCGAGGATACCGTCCGCTCTTTTGCCGAGATTGTCGACGGCAAGGCCGATGACCTGCCCGAGCAGGCTTTCCGCTATGCTTCCACGATTGAGGACGTGCGCGAGCGCGCCCGCAAGATGGGGGAGAAGTAGGTTATGCGTATCCGCATCGTGTGCCCCGTGAGCTGCGCCTATGAGGGCGACGCTGCGTTTGTGTCGATTCCGTCCACGGATGGCGAGTTTGGCGTCCTGCCTGCTCACTCCAGCGAGATCTGCACGATCGACCGCGGTTACGTTCGCGTTTCCGATAAGGCCATGGGCACTGTCGACCACACGTTTGCCGTGGCCGGCGGCTATGCCCAGGTTGCGGACGATGTCGTGACCGTTCTCGCCGAGCGCGCTTGCGATTTGGCGACCGTCGATGCCGACAAGCTTAAAGCTGATATTCAAGGTTTTGAAGAGAAGCTGGGTAATTTGTCGGAGGATGATGCACGCCGCGCCTACCTCTATAATGAAATCGCATGGTGTAAGCTCAAGCTTGCCCAATAGTCAAACGATTTAGCGTTCGACCATTTGCGAACACATCATGCCCGGGATGGCCCAGCCACCCCGGGCATGCTTTTTGAAAGGGTAGACCTTGGATATTATCCGCGTTGAGGGTGGCCACGCCATCGGAGGCTCCGTGCCCGTCTCGGGCGCCAAGAACTCCGCGCTCAAACTCATGGCGGCAACGCTTCTGGCGCCGGGCAAGACGACGCTGCAGAACGTGCCCGATATTTCCGATGTCCACGTGATGGGCAAGGTGCTCAAGGGCATGGGCGCTACGATCGATGTTCTCGACGAGCACACGCTCGAGATTGATACCTCTCAGGTCGATTCATGGGAGGCCCCCTACGAGCTCGTTGCCAAGATGCGCGCTTCCACCGCCGTCATGGGGCCCCTGCTGGGCCGCTTCCATCGCGCCAAAATTGCCATGCCGGGCGGCTGCAACCTGGGTGCTCGTAAGATCGATATGCACATTCTTGGTCTTGAGGCCCTGGGCGTTGAGTTCGATACCGCCCACGGTTACATCAACGCTAATGCGCCCCAAGGTCTGCGCGGTACCACCGTCACGCTCGAGTTCGCCAGCGTCGGTGCGACCGAGAATCTCATCATGGCCTCTGTGCGCGCACAGGGCACCACGGTTATCGACAATGCCGCCCGCGAGCCCGAGATCGTCGATCTCGCTAACATGCTCAACGAGATGGGCGCCAAGATTGTTGGCGCCGGTACGCCCGTCGTGACTATCGAAGGCGTGGAAGAGCTCCATCCCGTTATCCATCGCGTGGTGGGCGACCGCATCGAGGCCGGTACCTTTATCGTCGCCGGTGCGTTGATGGCGGACGATCGCGGTGTCGATGTCACGGGCTTTTGCCCCATTCATTTGGGCATGGTGCTCAAGAAGATGGAGCTCATGGGTATCGACTGCGAGCGCGTCGAGGATGGCGTCCATGTGAACCGTGCCGAGCGTATCAAGCCGGTCGACATCCAGACGCTTCCGTTCCCCGGTTTCCCGACCGACATGCAGGCGCAGATTATGGTGCTCTCCGCCCTTGCCGACGGCAGTTCCGTTATTACCGAGAACATCTTCGAGAATCGCTTTATGTTTGCCTCTGAGCTGGTGCGCATGGGTGCCGACATTCGTATCGAGAGCCATCATGCCATGATTCATGGCGTCAAGGGCTTCTCGGGTGCACAGGTTACCTCGCCCGATCTGCGCGGCGGAGCGGCCCTCGTCGTAGCGGGCTTGATCGCCGACGGGACGACCGAGGTTTCGGCTATCCATCACATCAAGCGCGGCTACGAGCAGTTTGTCGAAAAGCTGCAGGCGCTCGGCGCGCATGTCGAGCATGCTACCGTCCCCGATCCCGTCATCTACTAATACAGGTTGCCTATGTTTAATAAAAAGCCCCTCGCAGATACCACCACCCGAAGACCCTCAACTGGTGCGCAGGCCAAGATCTACAGTCGCGATAACGTGGCTCGCTATTCCGAGCGCGCTCGCCAACGTCGTCGTAGCCACACGATTCGTCACGTCGCGCTCATTGTCGTGCTTGGCGTGCTGTTGAGTGCCACTACCGCTGCCGGCCTGTGGTTTGCCACCATTATGGGCAAGCTCGGCGATTCTAATGTCATTACCGACAATCTGCGTCGGGTTCTGGTTGACACCGATGAGGCAAAGGATCCGTTCTACGTGCTGCTTCTTGGTACCGACGGCCGTCCGGGCGAGGATACGTATCGTGCCGACTCGATTATCCTGGCACGCATCGACCCCACGCAAAAGCAGGCGACGCTCATTTCCGTTCCGCGCGACACCAAGGTCGAGTACAAGGGCGAGACCATGAAGATCAACGCCTGCCATACCGTTGGCGGCGCCGAGGCCATGGTCGAGGCGGTCAACGAGCTGTGCGGTGTTCAGATTTCCCACTATGCCGAGGTCAGCTTCGACGGTATGCAGGCGCTGATTGATTCGGTTGGCGGTATCGACATTAACGCAACCGATGATGTTGACGACCCCGAGCACCTGGATATTAAGATTACCGCTGGCCAGCAGCATATGGACGGTGCCACCGCCCTTACCTATGCCCGCTGCCGCTACACCTATGCCGACGGCGATTACACGCGCATGCGCCACCAGCGTCAGGTGCTTGGCGCCCTTGCCAACCAGATTCTCAATAACTTCGATGCCACGAAGATCTTTGGCCTGGTTAATTCGCTGTCCGATATGCTCGTAACCGATATGAGCGTTCAGGATATCGTGGCTACGGTCAACGCCATGCGCGGTATGGATGTCGACGGTATCTACTCGGCCAACCTGCCCTCGTACGCCGACGACAGCACCATGATCGACGGTGTGAGCTACGTCTTTGTCTACGAGGACGAGCTCAAGGAAATGATGGAGCGCGTCGATGCTGGCAAGGATCCCAAGGGTCCCAACACCATGGGTCTTTCCGACGGTTCCAGCTCTACGATCGGCGACCTGAACAACAACACGTCTGACGATTACGCAAACGGTACCGCAACCTCATCGGTCAGCTCTGACGATTCCGATGACTCAAGCGATTCGAGCGATTCGGACTACTACGAAGAGCCCACCGGCGACGGCAACGGCTACGAAGCCAATTATTAGGGTTACGCGGGCTTACCAGCCCGCGTAACCAGTTGACGCTGCAAACCCGCCAGAGCGGCAATCTGCCTTTCAACTTCGGCGGCATGATCAAAAGATCAATGCCGCCTCGTTTCAAGGCACCTTGCTCGCTCTGGCGGGTTTTCGCTGTCGTTGCCAAAACATCGGCGTTGCCTTGGTCCGGACTAGTCGTTGGGTAGTCATTGGGGACGTTCTTAAACGACTAGTCAAACAAGAACGTCCCCAATGACTACCCACAAAGCGAGAGTGGATCTCGTCATTTTGCGGCACTTGGGGACGTTCCTTTTCTGCCGGCAGTTAGGGACACTCCCTGTACAAAAACCGCCCCGTCCTCTGTAGAGGACGGGGCGGTTTGTCTTTTAGGCTTGAGCGGCCAGGCTTATGCAAAGCGGGCGACGAGCTCCTGGAGCACGTCGGTCATCTTGACGAGCGAACTGACCGGGACGAACTCGTTGACGCCGTGGTAGCAATAGCCGCCGGTGGAAAGGTTGGGGCAGGGCAGACCGCGGAACGACAGCTGAGCGCCGTCGGTGCCGCCACGAATCGGCAGCACTTGGGGCTCAACGCCGCAGGCAAGGTAGGCTTCCTTGGCAACATCAATAAGCTCGGGATAGTCACGAACGATCTCGGCCATATTTCGATACTGCTGCTTAATCTCGACCGTCACGCGCTCCTCACCCAGACGCTGGTTGAGCATCGAGGCGGCGGCATCAATAAGGTCGAGTTTCTGCTGGAACTTGGCGGCATCGTGATCACGGACGATATAGCGCGCCGTGGCGTGATCGACGGTCGCAGATACACCCTCAAGGTGATAAAAGCCCTCGTAGCCTTCCGTATACTCCGGGCGCTGCACGTAGGGGAGCAACGCGTTGAAGTCGCAGAACAGATTGCCTGCGTTGACCATACGGCCCTTGGCGTCGCCCGGGTGGATGGACTGGCCCTCAAAGCGGATGGTCGCCTCGGCGGCGTTAAAGCACTCCCACTCCAGCTCGCCGATGGGGCCGCCGTCGACCGTGTAGGCGTACTTGCAGCCAAAGGTATCGATATCCAACAGCTCGGCTCCGTGACCGATCTCCTCGTCAGGGCAGAAGCAAATGCCGAGTGCGGGATGGGGCAGAGAGGGGTCCTGAGCGATACGCGCGACAAGCGACATGATCTCGGCGACGCCTGCCTTGTCGTCCGCGCCCAGCAGCGTGGTGCCATCGCTGCAGACCAGGTCCTCACCCGCGAGGTCGTTCAGGGCGGGAAGCTTGGCGGTACTCATGGCAACGGGCTTACCGTCAACCGTGCCGCAGACCAGGTCGCCGCCTTCGTAGTGTACGATGTGCGGCTTCACGCCGGCGCCCGGTGCAACTTCGGTGGTGTCGAGATGGGCGATCAGGCCAAGGGCGGGCTTGTCCTCAGCGCCCGCACTTGCGGGGATATGCGCGCAGACATAGGCATGCTCGGTCACGTGGACATCTTCCGCACCAAGCTCGCGCAGCTCTTCAGCCAGCACGTTGGCAAGGTCAAACTGAACGACGCTCGAGGGTACCTGGTCGCAGTTTGCATCCTCGGACTGCGTGTTGATCTGGACGTAGCGCAAAAAGCGCTCGAGGACATCGGGGTTCGTGGTGGTGTTTTCCATAAAGACCGCTCCAATCTTGGTCGTCGTGTGCAACAAGAACTCTAGCACGGTATGCCACGGCATACCGCGACGCTTGGATGGGGTAGAATCAGCCATTGAATGCAGAAGGGACGGAAGATCATGGATACGACAAATAGCTCGCGCGAACTACATCTGACGGTGGCGAACGAAGACTACTTGGAGTGCATGGTTCGCATTGAAAGCGAAGAGGGGGAAACCAACGGCGTGCGATCGGTCGACATCGCGCAGCGCCTTGGCGTCTCCAAGGCATCGGTCAATAAAGCGGTTTCGGCGCTCAAGGCATCCGAGCTTGTCGAGCAATCGCACTACGGCAAGGTAGTCCTGACCGATCGCGGCCGCGAGGTTGGCACGGCTATCTGGTACCGTCATCGCCTCGTCCGCACGTTTTTGGTTCAGGAGCTCGGTGTCGAATTTGAGCGAGCCGATTCCGAGGCCTGCATGATGGAGCATGCGCTATCCGAGGACACGATGAACCGCTGGCTCGCCTATCTCGAAAAGCAGGGAATCAGCGTCGAGGAATAGCGGGATATATATGGATACGAGTTATTACAACCGCTTTGGTGCCGAGGAACTTACGCGCCGCTTGTCGAGCGAGACCTTGTTGGCGCAGGGCCCCATGGGCAGTGTTCTGTTGAGTGAGTACGACGCCGCCGATATTCCACCGGCGTTTTGGAATCTGGCAGAGCCGCAGACCGTTTCTCGTATCCATCGCTTGTATGTCGCCGCCGGCGCGCAGGTACTCATTACCAATACCTTTCAGGCATCAAGCTATGCCCTCAAGCACGACCAGATTGCGCCGTCCGTGGCGGAGGTCAATCGCGGGGCCGTCGACGATGCCCGCCAGGCGCACCCTCAGCTGCTGCTGGGCTCGATGGGTCCGATCGGTATTGAGTGGTTTGCCGAGGACTCGGCCGAGTTTCGTGAGATCCGAGGCATTGCGCGCGAACAGGCGCACGCCTTGCTCAATGCTGGTGTTGACGGTCTGCTGATCGAGACGGTGACGTCTATCCGTAATTTGCAGCCCATGCTTGCCGGCGCCCGAGATGCCGCCGACGGCATGCCTGTTCTGGTGAGTTTTGTCGTTGACGATAAGGGCGACCTGTTGGGCGATGGCCTCAACATCGAGGCGGCCGTTTTGTACGCCGAAAAACACGGCGCAAACTCGGTTGGTGTTAATTGCTGTTCGCTTGCGGCCGCGAACGCGGCGGTGCCCAGGATGGTTGCATCGGCGACTACTCCCGTCACGGTGCGTCCCAACGTGGGCGATCCGGTCCAGACTCAGGATGGCCCCGTATGGCACGAGAACCCCGAAGCTTTCGCGCGCGCATGCATCGAATGGAGACATGCCGGTGCCGCAATGGTGGGCAGTTGCTGTGGAACCACGGCAATCACTACGGCAGCGATGGCCGAGGCGCTCGATATATAAAGGGCAAAACCGCTCCATACGGGGCGGTTTTTTTATTGCCTGCATGTCCTCGGCAGCATTTGCCCAAATGGTGAATGCTGGTGCCGGCAGGTTGCCGAGCGTGTATCGCGGGTATACCTCATGCGTACCATGATCCAAACACTGTGAGGTGTCTGCGCGTGTGCGCGATAATTCATTTTGGAACTGACGGTTGGCGCGCTCGCGTCGATGAGGACTTCACTGCCGATAACGTTGCCCGTATCGCCGATGCCGTCGGCGAGTTGTGGCAAAAGACCAATCCGGGCAAAACGGTATATATAGGGTTCGACACTCGGCCCCTGGCGCGCGAGTTCGCTGAGCTTGCGGCGGGTGTGCTAGCAGCGCACGGGCTAGACGCCGTGCTCGCTTCGCGACCTGTTCCGACCCCTGCCCTTACGTGGGCGGCGGCTTATGACGGTGAGGCGTGCGGCGCGCTCATGGTGACGGGGTCCCATCATCCGCAGGGTTATCTGTGTCTCAAGATTCGCATGGGTGACGGCTCGACCGCCAACCAGGATGTCATCGAAGAGCTCGAAGAGACCATGGCTCCCGAGCCAATGGGGATCGAGGGGCAATATCGCACCGCGGATATCATTCCTGACTATATGCAAGCGGTGGCATCGTTTGTCGATGCCGAAGCCATCCGCGCCGCGCACCTGCGCGTGGTTGTTGACCCCATGGGCGGCGCAGCCCAGGGCTATCTAGCCGACTTGCTGCGCGAGCTTGGCGTTGAGGTGCACGAGATTCACGCCGGGCAGGCGCCTGACCAAGAAGATATCTGCCCCGACCCCGTTGAGCCGTGGGTGGACGCTTGCGAGCATACGGTTATCGAGGACGGAGCTTGCGCTGGCCTGGTGACCGACGGCGACGCCGACCGTATCGGCGCGGTTGACGAGCGCGGCAGATATATACATCCGCATCAGATCATGGCGCTCGTTTTGGGCGACTTGGTTCAATTTCGTAATTTGGAGGGACGCGTCGTCGTCAATCTTTCGTGCTCGACGCTCGTGCGTCGCATTGCCGAGGCGCTTGGCTGCCGCGTGACCGTCAAACCAGTCGGTTTCAAATATATAGCGGCAGAGATGAAGAAGGGTGGCGTCCTCATAGGCGGCGAGGAAGCCGGTGGTATCGGCATCGCCGCGCATATGCCCGAGCGCGATGGAATCCTCGCCTGTCTGATTCTGTGTGAGCTTATGGCAAAGACGGACGCGCCTTTGGGCGTTCTGGTCGACCAACTCGAGGACAGTTTTGGTAAGACGAGTTACGGTCGACGCGATTTGCGCCTTGAGGCCGAAGATGCCGAAACGTTACGAACCCTGCTGCCGGGCGTAAACCCCAAGTCGATTTGTGGCAAGGTGCCGCAAAACGTTAGTCATATGGATGGCTTGCGTTTAGCATTCGAGGATGACACGTGGCTGCTGGTCCGTCCTAGCGGGACCGAACCAGTGGTGCGCGTCTACGCCGAGGGGTTCTCGGTGGAAGAACGTGATGAGTTGCTCGATGCTGGCTGTGCTTTAGCTAGGGGAACGTATCCGCTTTAACCATGAGACTGCCTTATATAAAGAGATGCTCGGTGAGCGGTAGTTAACGGCTGGCAAACGTTAGTCGGATCCCAAATTGTGTAGGAAATGTGTACACCCAGATTCCCGCCCACGGGGCCCCTCCGGTCTGGC
>CAUGJE010000011.1 GCA_959599915.1 uncultured Collinsella sp.
GCGTGACCGGCGACACCGACATCAACATCATCGACACCGCCGAGTTCGCGATCCCCGGCCTTGACGACGAGTTCCGCGTCATCGTGTCTCCGTGGATTCTCTCCTCGCTGATCACCGATCGCCTTGCCGCTTACTACGAGACGGTCACCAAGCACAACCTCAACTACCGCCGCTACTATCACCAGTTCGACTACTAATCGGTGACAAATAAGCTACTGATCAAGAAGCACCCTGCCCGGGCGCATGCGTCCGGGCATTTTTATGCCGAAATTCGCAAGAAAGGGGAATCGAATGAGGCAGTTTATCGTGGCGTCCCATGCTCATTTTGCGTCTGGAATCGTCGAGAGCATCGGCCTGCTCTCCGGCGAGCGCGAAAACGTCCATGCGCTGTCTATGTATGTCGACGGAAACGAGGACCTGGTCAAGGAGGCTGTGGCGGTTCTTGACGGGTTCGCTGCGGACGACGAAGTTGTCGTGTGCACTGACCTCTTTGGCGGCAGCGTCAACAACGAGTTCACCAAGATCGTCCAGACGCGTCCCAACACGCATCTGGTGACCAATATGAACCTGCCGCTCCTTATTCAGCTGCTGTTCGTGCCCGAATCCACCCCGATCGATGAGGCCATTCGCCAGATCGTCGAGGCGGACGACACCAAGGTCAAGTACGTCAACGACCTGCTGGGGCAGGCCGAACTCGATGAGTTTTAATCGTTAGGAGCACATCATGATTCAGATGATTCGCGTGGACTATCGACTGCTTCACGGCCAGGTTGCCGTTAGTTGGACCTCGGCTCTGGGTGCCGACTGCATCCTGTTGGTGAGCGACACGGTCCTCAATGACAAGCTTCGCCTGCAGGCCCTGTCCCTTGCAAAGCCGGAGGGCTGCAAGGTCGTCGTCAAAAACACCGAGGATGCCGTCAAGGCGCTCCAGAGCGGTGTGACCGATAAGTACAAGCTCTTCGTGGTTTGCGAGACGATCCAGCAGGCCGGTGCCGTCGCCAAGGCAATGGGCGTCAAGAAGATCAACCTCGGCAATGTTGCCTTTAGCGAGGATGCCCGCCAGGTCTCGACCAGCGTATTTCTCACGCCCGAAAACGAGGCATACGTCAAAGAGCTGCTCGGCGAGGGCTACGAGCTGTTCATTCAGATGATTCCGGCAGATGCGAAGACTGACGCCGCGAAGGTCATCGGTTAGGGGCCATCATGGTTATCAAGACAATCCTGATTTTCCTTATTGCCCTTTTGGGTTATTCCGAGTGGCTGACGGGCACGAGCTACCTCCAGCGCCCGATCGTGCTCGGACCTCTGGTTGGCCTTGTCATGGGCGACATGGTGACCGGCACGATCATGGGCGCCACGATGGAGCTTGCCATGGTCGGCGCCATCTCGGTCGGTGCGTATAACCCGCCCGATACGATTTCCGGCACTATCCTGGGCGTATCGCTTGCCATGCAGGCCGGTGCGGACGCTTCGGCGGCCCTGACCCTGGGCATTCCCATCGCAACGATCGTCCTGGCGCTCGATACCGCCCTGGGCCAGCCGGTGATGCTGCTGCTGGTGCACCGTATCGACAAAAACGTCGAGGACGGAGACACCAAGGCCATCACGCGCAACATGCTTATCGCGGGTTATGCGCAGAGCTGGTGCGGCCTGCTGATTATTCCCCTGGCATTCTTCTTTGGCGCCGATGCCGTCGCCAGCCTGCTCAACATCATTCCCGATTTCGTTCAGACCGGCATGGATGTCGCCGCCGCCTTCTTGCCCGCACTCGGCTTTGCGATGCTGGCGCAGATGATTATGAACAAAACGGTGGCTCCGTTCTTCTTCGCTGGCTTCTTCCTCGTCGCCTACTTTGGCATTAGCACGACGGGCGTGGCGATCTTTGCCGCGATCATCGTCGTCGCGATGACGGTTTTGGGCGAGAAGAAAAAGGCGGAGCAGCCCGCAGTGGCAACCGAGGATCCTGCGATTGGGAGTGGGTTCGATGAGTTTTAAGTTTGAGTCTTCTTATGACGGGCTGATTTCCCGCGCAGACCTTAAGAAGCTGTTCTGGCGCTCGATTCCCTATGAGCATTCCTGGAACTACGAGCGTATGGGCCATATCGGCTTTATGTGGGCCCTTATGCCGATCCTTCGCAAGCTGTATCCGCAGGATGCAGACTTTAAGGCCGCACTCAAGCGCCATATGGAGCTCTATAACGTCACGCCGTACATCTCGACGCTCCCCATGTCCATTGCTGCCGCAATGGAAGAGGTCAACGCTACTGACGATAGCTTTGACACGAGCGCGATCTCTAATGTCAAGCTTGCTTTGATGGGACCGCTGTCCGGCGTGGGCGATGCCTTCTACTGGGGCACGCTGCGAGTTTTGGCAACGGGTGTCGGCACGTCGCTAGCGCTGCAGGGCTCTATTCTTGGCCCGATTTTGTTCCTGCTCGTGTTCAACGTCCCTCACTACATCATTCGTTACCTGCTGACGTTTGTGGGATATCGCTTTGGCTCGGACATGATCAGCAAGGTCCAGGAATCGGGCATTATGGACACGATCGTCAAGATGGCCTCTATCATGGGCGCCATGGTGATCGGTGCTATGACCATGGAGATGGTCACCGTGGACATTCCGCTCATGGTCGGCGCGGGCGATGGCGCTCAGACGCTCGCCGAGCTGCTCAACGGAATCTTCCCGGGCTTTGTCACGATGGGGCTGTTTGGAATCGTCTATCTCATGCTCAAGAAGAAGATGAATCCGCTGCTCATCATGCTCGTGATCCTACTCGTGAGTATCGCCGGCGCGTTCTTTGGAGTGCTTGGTGTTCAGTAGGGCATCCGTCATAATTAAAACAATGTAAGAGGGGGCGTCGCGCACACTGTGCTGCGGCGCCCTTTTGCCGAAAGGTGGACAAGATGGAGTATCCACAGCTTGCCGTCATGAATATCAGCCATCGCTATTTTGACCTTGAGGAATTCTTTTCCTCGGCAGCGGCCTCGGGCTACACGTGTTGCGAGCTTTGGACCGGGGCGATGCATCTGTATGTCGATTGCCATGGATACGATTCGCTCGAGCAGGTGCGGGAGCTGTCGCAGCGGTATGGAGTTCGGATTGTGGGGCTTTGTCCCGAACAGAACAACCCCAAGCCGTGGAATATCGCGGCGCGTGGGAATGAGGCGCGTGCCCGCACGCTCGCGTACTTTAAGAACGTTGTGGATATCGCGGCGGAACTTGGAGCCGAGCAGGTCATGGTCTCGAGCGGCTGGGCATTTTTGAACGAGCCGATCGAGGACGCGTGGGGTCGCAGCGCCTCGATGCTGCGTGCGATTGCCGAGCATGCGGGAGAACGCGGCGTGTGACTGGTGCTCGAAGCCCTACAGCCGGTTGAGTCGATGATCGTGAACTCGGCGGCCGATACGAAGCGCATGATCGAAGCAGTTGATCATCCGGCACTTAAGGCGTGTCTGGATATGGGCGCCATGGCGGTGGCGGGGGATACCATCGACGATTACTTCGATCTGCTTGGCGATGATGTCGCCCACGTGCATTTTGTCGATGTTGCGGCAGATGGCACGACGCATCTTGCCTGGGGTGACGGCGACCGCGATATGCGCGCTGACCTGGATAGGCTGGTGGCGCGCGGCTATCGCGGAGTTGTTTCGGCCGAGACCTATGACGGGCGCTATTTTGCCGACCCCGCAGCTGCCGATGCGCAGGTAATGGCAGAGTATCGTCGTGCGATTGGCGCCTAGGTGGGGTTGGGCTGCGGCAATCTGCCCCATGTTTCCAAATGAATACGGTGTGAGCGGCTGCGACGGATTTCCCCCGCAAGCACTCTAGTATGCTAAAGTACCCAGAAGACCGGCGGAGCTATGCCGGTCTTCTGTTCTATACGAAACACAGCATGAGGAGGCTCGCCAGATGACGGCCACACCGTGGGGATTCCGGGACATATTGCCCGAGGAGGCTCAGGCGCGCGAGGAGATTGCGCTGACGGTGAAGGGCTGCTTCAGGGAGCATCGTTACCTTCCGGTCGAGACGCCGCTGCTCGAGGACAAGGGTTCGCTCGAGGAAGGTGGCCGCATTGCGGACACGCCGTTTAAGCTCTTTGACGATGACGGGCGTTTGCTGGTGGTTCGTCCCGACAACACGTTGCCGATCGTGCGCTTGGTTTCGACCCGCATGCGCGCGGCCGATCTGCCGCTGCGCCTGCGCTACGAGGCGCCGGTGGTTCGCGAGTGCCAGCGCAATGCCGGCGGCTCGCGTCAGTTTACGCAGCTGGGCTTTGAGCTCATCGCCGCGGGCGACGCCGCGGGCGATGTCGAGATTGTCTCGCTCGTGGCCGAGGCCGTGCGCAAGCTGGCGTTGCCCGATGCGCGCATTATCGCAGGTAGTGTGCGCCCGTTTAAGGAGCTGCTCGCGGCGTGCGAGGATCGCGAGCTGGCTGCCGAGGCCCTGCGCTGCGTGCACGCCAACGACTTTGTGGGCCTCGATGCCCGCGTGGCGGCAAGCACCGAGCCCGATGCCGTCAAGGCTGCCATCAGCGAGCTGCCGCGCTTGCACGGCGGCGCCGAGGTACTCGACCGCGTCGATGCGTTGTTGGCGGCGGCGGGCATTGTCGCGCCGCTCACGCGCGAGCTGCGTGCCCTGGTCGAGGGTCTGGCACCCGAGGACGCCCAGGTGCTGTCCTTTGACTTCTCTATCATGAACTCTTTCGATTACTACACGGGCCTGGTCTTTAAGGCCTATGCCGGCGGCCTGCCCGATCCTGTTGGTTCGGGTGGACGCTACGACTCCATCTTTACCGGCGCATTTGGCGACGGCATCGAGGTGCCGGCGGCGGGCTTCGCCTTTTCGCTCGAGCGCCTGGAGGCCGCGCGTACCTCGGCCGAGGACGCTGCTTCGGACGGCGATCATGCCGCGGGCCGTGGCGCCGAGGGCCCGCTGCGCATCGCCGTGCCCAAGGGCTCGCTTAAGGCCGACACGCTCGACGTGCTCGAGGCCGCGGGCCTGGACGTTTCCGAGCTGCGCGATCCCGGCCGCCACCTGATCGTGCGCGGCCGCGACACGCGTGCTGGCGAGGGTGCGGTCGGCGATATCGAGTTTGTTATCGTACGACCTAGCGACGCGCCCGCCTTTGTGGGCTGCGGCGGTGCCGACTGCGGCATCTGCGGCTGGGACTCGCTCATCGAGGCCGACCTCAACTTGCTGCAGCTGGTCGATTTGGGCTATGGCCTGTGCACCTTTATCGAGGCGGAGCCCGCATGGCGCGCCGGTCAGGCCGAGCGCAACTATGCCCGCCGCGGGTCACTGCGCGTGGCCACCAAGTACCCGCGCATCGCGAGCGCCTGGTATGCCGAGCGCGGCGTGAACGCCGACATCGTCTCGCTGCACGGCAATATCGAGCTGGGGCCCATCGTCGGTATGACCGACCGCATCGTGGACATTACCGCCACGGGCGCCACCCTGCGCGACAACGACCTGGTCGTTACTGGTCGCATCATGGACTGCACGGCCCGCTTCTTTGTCAATCCGGGCGCCGCACGCTTGGATCCGCGTGTGCGTAACCTGGCCGATCGCCTGGCCGCGGCCGTGAAGGACAAGCATTTTGAGCCCGTCGCGGGCTCGGCACAATAGCGCGAGCACGTACGGGCGCCCCAACGTCCGGGCTGCGGGTCGATTGGCGCCGCCGCCCGGCCTCTCGTTTTTCGAACGCAACCTCGACCGATAGGGGATACCGAAATGAAGACCATCAAGCTTGCTCCCGGTGAGCGCCTCGTTACCAACCAGCTCAACCGCAAGGGTGTGCTGCCGCAAAACATCGTCGACGCCGCCCGCGATATCGTGGCCAACGTGCGTGCTAACGGCGATGCTGCGGTGCGCGATTACTGCCAGCGTTTTGACGGTGTTGAGCTGCAGAGTTTTCGCCTGCCGCAAGAGCAGATCGATGCTGCGCTCGAAGGCCTCGACCCGGCCTTTGTCGCCGCGCTCGAGAAGGCCGCGCGTCAGATTCGCGAGTTCCACCAGCGCGAGGTCGAGCAGAGTTGGTTTACCACGCGTCCGGACGGCACGATGCTCGGCGTCAAGGTGACTCCGCTTGCTGCGGCTGGCATCTACGTGCCGGGCGGTCGCGCGCAGTATCCCTCCACCGTGCTCATGAACGCTATCCCTGCCAAGGTGGCTGGCGTTAAGCGCGTGGTCATGGTGACCCCGCCGCAAAAAGATGGCCTGATCAGCCCCTACACGCTCGCGGCAGCCAAGCTTGGCGGCGTGGACGAGATCTATATGGTGGGCGGCGCCCAGGCCGTGGCCGCGCTGGCGTACGGCACCGAGACCATTCCGCGCGTCGACAAGATCACCGGCCCGGGCAACGCCTTTGTCGCCGCGGCCAAGCAGATTGTCACGGGCGACGTGGGTATCGACATGGTCGCCGGCCCCTCCGAGGTCTGCGTGCTGGCCGATGCCACGGCCAAGCCCATGGTGGTTGCTGCCGACCTGATGGCGCAGGCCGAGCACGATCCGCTGGCTGCCTGCTACCTGGTGACCTGCGACGAGCAGTTTGCGCGCGAGGTCGAGGCGGGCATCGATATTCTAGTGGCGCAGTCGCCGCGCGCCGAGATCACGCGCGCCTCGCTCGATAACGAGGGCACCATCGTGGTGGCCGCCGACATGGCTGCCGCCGTCGAGGCCGTGAACACCGTGGCGCCTGAGCACCTTGAGCTGCACTGCAAGGACGCGATGGGCCTGCTCGGCGGCATTCGCAACGCCGGCGCCATCTTTGTGGGCGCCTGGAGCTCCGAGCCGCTCGGCGATTATGTTGCCGGCCCCAACCACACGCTGCCGACCGGTGGCACGGCCATGTTCTCCAACCCGCTTTCGGTCGAAGAGTTCGTTAAGCGCTCGAGCGTCATTTGCTATACGCCCGAGGGCCTGCTCTCCGACGCTCCCGCCACACAGCGTCTGGCCGAGGCCGAGGGCCTGTGGGCGCACGCGCTTTCGGCTGCGCTGCGCCGCCGCGTGTTGGAGCAGGGCGAGGATGCCGTGAGCGCCGAGTCGCTCGCCGCGGCCGACCTGACCAAGGTTGCCTGGCCGGGCGACGCCGTGGCGACGGTTGCTGAGGGCGTGGACCTGGCGGCTGCAAGCGCGGATGGCGCCGGCGCGACTGGCAAGGAGGCCTAATATGGCCGAGCTCACGCCCTGTATGAAGGAGCTCGTCCAGCCTTACCTGGCCGGTATTGAGCCCTACGATCCCAACTTTACGCCTACGCGCATCAACCTTTCGGCCAACGAGAACACCTATCCCGTGCCGGCCGGCGTGCGCGAGGCGATCGACGCTGCCTTGGCTGCCACACCGCTCAATCGCTATCCCGATCCCATGTCGAACGACCTGCGCGACGAGCTTGCTGCCTGGCATGGCATGACGCGCGAGAACATCTGCGTGGGCAACGGCGGCGACGAGCTGCTCTATAACTATCTGCTGGCGTTTGGCGGTGTGGGGCGGACCCTGCTCAACTGCCCGCCGTGCTTTAGCGAGTATGCGTTCTTTGCGTCGCTCTGCCAGACCGAGGTGCGCGACGTGTGGCGCGACCCGGCGACCTTTGAACTCGACCAAGCTGCTGTGCTCGCGGCAGCGCCGGCGTGCAACCTGGCAATCGTGACCTCGCCCAACAATCCCACGGGCGACGTGGCTCCGCTCGACTTTGTCGCGGCCCTGTGCGATGCGTGCCCCGGCATGGTGATGGTCGACGAGGCCTACGTGGAGTTTGCCGACGACTCGTTTGGCGCGGCCACCACGGCGCAGGGGCTTATCGCCGAGCATCCCAACCTGGTGGTTCTGCATACGCTGTCCAAGGCGTTTGGCGCCGCCGGCGCGCGTCTGGGCTATGTGGTCGCGGCACCCGAGGTCATCGACGTGTTCGCGGCGATTCGCCAGATCTATTCGGTCAACGTGCTGAGCCAGGCCGCCGCTCTTGCCTGTGTGCGTGCCCGTGATGCCTATGCGCCCGTGGTGGCGCAGGTCGCATCCGAGCGCGAGCGCGAGCTGTGCGCCCTGCGCGCGATGGCTGCCGAGGGTCTGCCCGTGGAGGCGTGGCCGAGTGCGGCGAACTTTGTGCTCGTGCGCACGCCGCATGCCACGCGCGTGCGCGAGCGTCTGCGCGATGAGTATTCGATTTTGGTGCGCGACTTTAGCTACGCGCCGGGGCTCGCGGACTGCCTGCGCATTACCGTGGGTACGCCGCGGGAAAACGACGAGGTACTGGCTGCGTTTGCCGCGCTGGTAAAGGAGGAGATGTAGATGGACCGCTATGCCGAGGTGACCCGCAAGACAGGCGAAACCGACATTGTCGTCAAGCTCGACCTGGATGGAACCGGTACGTGCGATATCTCGACCGGCGTGCCGTTTTTCGACCACATGCTCAACGCCTTTGGCCGCCATGGTCTGTTTGACCTGACGGTGCATGCGGTGGGCGACGTGGAGGTCGACGCGCACCACACCGTCGAGGACACGGGCATTGTGCTAGGCGAGGCGTTTTGCCGGGCACTGGGTGACAAGGCGGGCATTACGCGCTTTGCCGATGCGGCGATTGCCATGGACGAGACGCTCGTGATGGCCGCCGTTGATATCTCGGGCCGCGGGCAGGCCTACTGCGAGCTACCCGTGCCGACCGAGCGCGTGGGCACTTTTGATACCGAGCTGGCCGTCGAGTTCTTCTATGCCTTCGCGCGCGACGCCAAGCTCACGCTGCACGTGCGCGAGCTGGCGGGCGGCAACTCGCACCACATTATCGAGGCCGCCTTTAAGGCCGTGGGCCGCACGATGCGTCACGCCTGCGAGCTCGATCCCCGCGTGCAGGGCATCCCCAGCACCAAGGGCTCGCTGTAACCGCCATATAGGCAGAAACCACCACAAAGGTGCCTGTCCCCTTTGTGGTGGTTTTGGACGAAGAGAAGGGGAGGGTCGCGTGGGCGAACCGAAGATTGTGGTGGTCGATTACCACAAGGGTAACTTGTCGAGCGTCGTGCGCGGGCTTGCGCGCGCCGGTGCCGCCGCCTGCACGTCGGACGATCCGGATCAGATCCGCAACGCCGACGGCTTGGTCATCCCGGGCGTGGGTGCGTTCTACGACGCGATTGCCTTTATGCGCGAGAGCGGCGAAGCGGACGCGGTGCTCGACGCCGTTGCCGCCGGAACTCCGCTGCTCGGCATCTGCCTGGGCCTTCAACTGTTTTTTGAGCGCGGCGACGAGGGTGTGCCGGTGGACGAGGGTGCGGACGCGGACGACGATGCCTCCGAGCATGCCGGTGGCCCCTGGGTCGATGGCCTGGGCATCATGCGCGGCTCGTGCACGCGTTTGGAGTCGAGCCGCCTCAAGGTGCCGCACGTGGGCTGGGACCAGGTGCACATGACGCCTGCCGGCGCGGCCGATCCACTGCTTGCCGGTTTTGCCGAGGGCGCCAATATGTACTTCACCCACAGCTATGCGGTGACCGACGATGCCGATGCCGCCGATGTTCTGGCGCGCACGCACTACACGCGGAGCTTCCCGTGCATCGTGCGCCACGGCAACGTGTGGGGCTGCCAGTTCCATCCCGAGAAATCCTCTGCGCTGGGTCAGCGCATCCTTAAGAACTTCGTCAACATCGTTGAGGAGGCCGGCCGATGATTCTGTTTCCCGCAATCGATTTGATCGGCGGCAAGGTCGTGCGCCTGGAGCGCGGCGACCGGAGCCACTGCAAGGTATATTCCGACGACCCCGTGGCCGTCGCCCGCTCCTTTGCCGAGCAGGGCGCGAGCTGGGTGCACGTCGTCGACCTGTCCGCTGCCTTTGGCGAGGATGAGGACGCGTGCGCTGCCAACTCGACGGCGATTAAGGCCATCTGCGGCGTCGACGGTCTGTCCGTGGACGTGGGCGGCGGCGTTCGCTCGCTCGCACGCATCGATGAGCTGGCAGGCTATGGTGCTCGCCGCATTGCGCTGGGCACGGTGCTCGTGACCGAGCCGGGTTTTGCTGAGGTGGCAGCCCAAGGCTTTGGCGAGCTGCTGGTGGCTGACATTGCCGCACGCGACGGTCAGGTCAAGGTGAACGGCTGGCGTGACGGCGCGGGCGTGGCACTTGACGATGCCGTGGCGCAGCTCACCGAGCTGGGCTTTGAGCACCTGGTCTACACTGACATCGCGCGCGACGGCATGCAGACGGGCATCGATGTGGCGGCGTATCGTCATGTGGCCGAGGTCGCGGGCTTTCCCGTCGTGGCGTCGGGCGGTATCTCGACGCTCGGCGATATCCGCGCGCTAGCCGCGGTGGGCGAGGACGCCATCGAGGGTGCTATCACCGGTCGTGCGCTCTACGAGGGCAACTTTACGCTGGCCCAGGCGTTGGCCGCCGCCCGAGGGGAGGAGTAGCCCATGCTAACCAAACGCGTGATTCCCTGTCTGGATGTTAAGGACGGCCGAGTGGTCAAGGGCGTCAACTTTGTGAGCCTGCGCGATGCGGGCGACCCGGTGGAGCTGGCCCGCGCCTACGACCGCGAGGGTGCGGACGAGGTCGTATTTTTGGACATTACCGCGACGAGCGACAACCGCGCGACGACCATCGAGATGGCGGCGCATGCGGCCGAGGAGCTGGCGATTCCCTACACCGTGGGCGGCGGCTTTCGTGACTTGGCGGGCATGCGAACCATGGTGGCTGCCGGTGCCGATAAGGTGTCGCTCAACTCCGCCGCCGTGCGCGACCCGTCGCTGATCAGCCAGGCTGCCGCGGCGTTTGGCAGTCAGGCCGTGGTCGTGGCGATCGATGCCAAGCGCGTGGGGCTGCCTGGGGAGCCGGGCGCCGATAAGTGGGAGGTCTTTACGGCGGGCGGCCGCAACGCTACGGGTATCGACGCGGTGGCGTGGGCCGAGGAGGCGGCTCGTCGCGGCGCCGGCGAAATCCTACTGACCAGCATGGACCGCGACGGCACCAAGGCCGGCTTTGACCTGGCGCTCACTCGCGCCGTGGCGCGCGCGGTACCGATTCCCGTCATCGCGAGCGGCGGCGTGGGTACGCTCGAGCATTTTGCCGAGGGTGTGATTGAGGGCGAGGCCGACGCCGTGCTGGCTGCCAGCGTCTTTCACTTTGGAACCTTCAGCATCCGCCAGGTCAAGGAGTATATGGCCAGCCAGGGTATCCCTATGAGGTTGGACTTCTAATGCTGCGGCTTGTCCAGGCACCGCATCTTGCCGCTCAAACCGTCGCTCGCGTACCAAAGTACGCGTCGCTCCTCTTTCGCGGCAACCTGCGGTACCTGGGCAACCCTCGCCGACATGCGGGATTTTAATTGGGGAGAGAAATGGAAGAGATAACCGATCCTTCAAGGCTTACGTACGATGCCCACGGGCTGATTCCTTGCGTGGTTCAGCAGTATGACACCGGCGAGGTGCTTATGGTTGCTTGGATGAACGAGGAATCGGTGGGGCTGACGCTCAAGACCGGGACCACGTGGTTTTGGAGCCGCAGCCGCCAGGAGCTCTGGAACAAGGGCGCGACGAGCGGCAACATGCAAGCGGTCAAGGAGCTTTGGGCCGACTGCGATAGCGATACGCTGCTGGTCAAGGTCGACTCTCCGGGCCCGGCTTGCCACACCGGCAACCGTACCTGCTTCTTTAAGAAACTCGCGTAGGGCGGGCGCTCGATTAGACGCTCGGTTACTAGAAAGGATTGAACTATGGGTGTGCGCACCGCAAATGTTCAGGATGGAAATATCGGCGAGACGCTGACGGGGCTGGCCGAGGTGATTCACGGACGTCGCGATGCGTCGCCGGAGGAGAGCTATACCGCTCGTCTGTTGACCGACGTCGAGGACGAGCTGCTCAAGAAGCTTGCCGAGGAGGCGAGCGAGGTCATCATGGCCTGCAAGGATAACGACCATGACCACATCCGCTACGAGGCCGGCGACCTGGTCTACCATCTGCTCGTAACGCTCGAACGCTACGGTATCACCCTCGACGAGCTTGCCGGCGAACTCAACGCCCGCCGCCACTAGTCATTGGGGACGTTCTTAAACGACTAGTCGTTAGGGACAGTCTTTGCCAGCGCTGCCAAATAACACGCCCAATTACTACGATGAAACTGGATCTGCTGACCACACGTCGGTTTTGAGCAAATCGTCAACGCTTTTACCTGCGGTTTTATTTTCCGCATTAAGCCGATGGTCGGGGGTTTGCGGTTCATCGTAGTAAACGGGCGTTCTTTTTGGCGGGTGGTGTTGCACGGGCGTCGGTGGTGAGCGAAACGACCTGTTTTCCTCCGTCCCCAAGGGGTCATTTGTGAAGAGTGTCCCCAATGACTAGTTAGGCGAGGGGTGTGGGTTCCCATTCGCCGGTGGGGTGGGGGATGTCGAAGGTTCGATAACCGCAGTCGTAGGCGTGGGCCTGAGCCTCGCGGATGTTCCAGCAGATGTCGCAGGCGCGGTGTGCGTCCGAGCCAAAAGTAATCGGCACCTCGGCGTGGGCGAAGCAACGCAACAGCCCGGTCGCGGGATAGAAGTCGTCGAGTCCCTTGCGCGGCGCGGCGGTCGAGACCTCGACACGGCGACCAGTGTCGTGAGCGCACTCGGCCATCTGCCTCCAAAACGGCGCGGGGTCAAAGTCGGGCGCGAAGCCTTCCTTCGAAAAACGCATGACCAGGTCGGGGTGAGCCATCACATCAAAATTGAGCGAGCTTTCGCAGGCGTGGCACCAGTCGTCGACATAACGCTCCCATACGCCGCGCACGCCTAAGTTTTCCCAAACATGCAGATTGGTGTCGTCGTCGATCCAGCCGCAGCGTGAGTCGGGCGTATCGGGGCGCGCGACGTTTTCCGTTTCCGCCGTACCCGCGGCACCTGCCATGATATCGCCGGGGTCGCCAATCCAGTGCACGCTGCCCAAGCGCACCACGGCGTCCTGGGACCAGCGCTCTACCAAGGGCTCGCAGCCTTCGTACCAATCGCATTCAAAACCGTAGATAAAGGTGAGCTCCGGCGCAATCTGCGCGGCGAGTTTGCGGGCGTCCTCAAAGGCCAGACGATGTGCCGGCAAGTCGCCCTCGACGACCTGCACCTCGCAGTTGGCGTCCATGCTGGCGGGCAGGGTGAGGTGGTCGGTCGAGACCATGACACGGCAGCCGGTGGCGGCAGCAGCGCGGACGTTGTCCTCAAACGAGGCATGGCCGTCCGAAAACGAAGTATGGGTGTGGCAATCGACCAGCGGACACGCGGGCATGGCGACTCCTTTGCATTTGGTGAATCCGCTCCATTGTAATGGTGCAGCTCTCGACACGCCGCTCACGCCGGAGCTCGAAATCGACCGGAAAGGCTGCGCAGTGCGCGGTGCGGCCCCGCTCCAAAACATGTGCGTCAGCCTCCAAAACCGACAAAAAATGACATGTTTGGAGGCTGACGTACACGTTTGGATAGGGGCGAGGGCGGCGACGGACGAAAGTCGCGCTTGCGCCACGTCCGATGTGCTAGCGTTTGGGTGAATAAAACGAGCCCGCGCGGAAAGGATCCGGACCGTATGCAATGCGATAGTACATCCCCGCTGTCTCGCGAGACCGATGCACCCGAAACTATCGTCAAGCTGGAGTGCGACATCGACGATGCGTCGCCCGAGGTACTCGCCTATGCCGCCGACCGCCTGCGCGAGGCGGGCGCCCGCGAGGTGCACTGGCTGCCTCTCTACTGCAAAAAAGGTCGTCCCGGCTGGCAGCTGCAGGTAATCTGCGCCCGTGAGGACATTGACCGCCTGCAGACGATCATCTTTTTGGAAACCACGACCAACGGCATCCGCCGCCAGGTTATGGAGCGCGTCTGCCTGCCGCGCCGCTTTGAGCAGGTGGCGACGCCTTGGGGCGAGGTGGCCGTCAAAGTAGCCACCCTGCCCGACGGCAGTGAGCGTGCGGCGCCCGAGTACGAGGACTGCGCCCGTCTTGCCCGTGAGTGCGACGTGCCGCTCCAGCGCGTGATGCAGGCGGCACAAGCCTCGGCACTGCGATTTGAGTAACGCGGCCGGTGGCACGCCGCCTCCAGCCCCATCAACCCCACCCGAAAGGACCACCATGAAATACCTCATCGCCTCCGACATTCACGGCTCGGCATACTGGGCCGAGCGCCTGGTCGCCGCCATCGAATCCGAGCAGCCCGACCGCATCGTGCTGCTGGGCGACCTGCTCTACCACGGCCCGCGTAACGACCTGCCGCGCGACTACGCCCCCAAGCGTGTGATTCCGCTGCTCAACGCCCTGGCCGACCGCATCATCGCCGTCCGCGGCAACTGCGACGCCGAAGTCGACCAGATGGTGCTCGACTTCCCCGTCATGGCCGACTACGCCACGCTGTTCGACGAGGCCGGCCGCGAGCTGTTCCTGACGCACGGCCACGTCTTTGGCGCCGGCATGCACAACAGCGTCGACCACGCGCCCGCACTGCCCGAGGGTTCCGCGCTCGTCTACGGCCACACGCACATCAAGGTTAACGAGGAAAGCGCCGCATACCCGGGCCTGTGGCTCTTCAACCCCGGCAGCGTGAGCATCCCCAAGGACGGCACGCACAGCTACGGCATCTACGAGGGCGGCGCGTTCCGCCATGTGATCATGGAGGAGAACTAACCATGGCCGAGCATATGGCTCAGCAAAATGCCGAGGGTTCGCGCGACCTGTCCACGCTGGTCGACGCGTCGGCCGAGCTGCAACATCTGGTGCAGACCATCTGGCGCCTGCGTCAGCCCGACGGCTGCCCGTGGGACCGCGAGCAGACGCACCGCAGCATCGGCAAGAACATGATCGAGGAAGCCTACGAGGCGCTCGATTGCATCGAGGCGGACGACGTGGCGCATCTGCGCGAGGAGCTGGGCGACGTGCTCATGCAGGTGGTGCTGCATGCGCAGATTGCGGCGGACGCCGGTGAGTTTACGCTGGCCGATGTGGCACGCGATATCGACGCCAAGCTCATCCGTCGTCACCCGCACGTGTTTGGCGATGCAGATGCCGATAACTCCGACGATGTGCTCAAGATCTGGGACGAGGTCAAGCTTGCCGAGAAGGCTGCCAAGGACAAGGCCGTGGCGGCAGGCGAGGCTGCGCCCGAGGGCTTGCTCGACGGCGTGCCCACGCATCTGCCGGCGCTGATGCAGGCCCAGAAGGTGTCGCACAAGGCAGCGGCCGTGGGCTTTGAGTGGGAGTCGGTCCAGGACGTGTGGGACGAGGTTGCTGAGGAGCGTGCCGAGTTTGAGGCCGAGGCTCCCGGCTCGCCCGAGCGCGAAATGGAGTTTGGCGACCTGCTCTTTGCCCTTGTTAACGTTGCGCGCAAAGAAGGCATCGACGCCGAGAGCGCCCTGCGTGCGAGCACGGCCAAGTTCCGCCGTCGCTGGGCCGCGATGGAGGCCGCCGTGCACGAGGCGGGCGATGACCTCGCCGCCTACTCAACCGCTCAACTCAACGACCTGTGGGACCAAGCAAAAGCAAGCGAGTGAGGCCTGCGTCTCTCACGGCATCCATTCGTAGAGAGGTTTCTACAAGCAAAAAGCCATATACAACGGAAGATGTGCCAGCTGTGCTTCGGCATCCCACTCGAGTTGTTTAGGGTGCAACACGTAAGCCATCCCAATCTTCTTGTTAAAGCGCGCGCGGAATCGGTCGAGGGAGATGGTTCCGTATCTGCGTGGCGACTTAACTTCGATAGGGCTGATGCGCGGCTTTCCGGCGGCATTGACATAGGGTCGGGTAACGAGGAAGTCGATTTCCATGCGCTCCTCCCCCTCCTTCTTTCCGCTTTGGGAATAAAAGAAGAGCCTGTGTCCATTGGCCTTTAGAGATTGGGCAACGTAGTTTTCGGTAAGCATTCCTTCGTTCAATCCGATGTCACCGCGAAGCACGGCCCTGTAAACGTCTTCATCGGTATCGTTGTTGTCAGAGAAGGCAAGCGTTACAAGCAGGCCGGTGTCTGCCATGTAACACTTGAGGGCCGTTTGCTCCATGCTGAGTGAAAGGCCCACGCTCGGTTCGCTTGCGGCATAGCAGATATTGGCAATTCGCGCGTCTGCCAGCCAAAAGAAGGCTTCTTCGTAGGTGCGCATGCGTGCGTTTTTATCAAGTGAGGAAAGCTTGAATCGTTTTTCGTGCCTAGAGAGCTGACCCGGGATGCCATCGAGTACGGAGACGACTTTGAATTCGTAACCGGTTGCAAAACGAGAGATATCGTTGCGATAGAGCTGGACGATTCGGCGCTTCGAAGCGTCGACGGGCGCAAAAGCGCGCTGCTCAACATAGATGGATACCGGCTCAGGCATGCCGCCTACGAGCATGTATTCGCGCATAAGGGAGAGCGCTCTGCGATGTAGGGCATCGGGGAGCGGCTTCATCTTGTTAAAACTCATGCGAATGAGATCGGCCAGCCCCTTTTCGTCCATGCCCCAAAGAAACTCCTCAAAGTCGAGGGGCTCAAGTTCCAGAGACTCTTCCTCGGACGGGATAACGATATCTTTAATGTTCTGCTTGATACTGAGCAGGGATCCAGTTTCGATGTAGTCGTAACGTCCGTCTGCAACGAGATACTTGATGAGTCCGCGTGCTTGCGGGTACATCTGGACCTCGTCAAAGACGATAAGCGTCTCGTGTTCATAGAGTTTGACGTTATAGAAAACCGAGAGATAGAGGAAGAGCGAGTCGAAGTCAGTGCGATAGTCCTCAAAATATTGCTTAACTTCGGCAGGTGCTTGAAAGAAATCAATGACAAGGCAGGACTTGTATTCGGTTTCTCCAAACGTGTGGGCAAGCGTGCTCTTGCCGACGCGGCGGGCTCCTTCAATAAGAAGTGCTGTTTTACCAGCGCTTTCATGCTTCCATTTTAGTAGTTTGTCATAGGCTTTTCGTTTAAGCATGGCTACCTCGTACACGATATCCAGAACTTTTATAACCTGATTATGCACGATATCCAGAACTTCAGACCCTTAGAATTGCACGATATCCAGAACTTTGCACGATATAAAAGCGCATCATTGGCTCTTTCATTCGCAAGCCAGGTAAAGACGGTATGCCGATAGAAGAATTTAATGGGGGGGGGCGACCTCTAGAGATGAATGCTCGGTGCAAAAACAAGCGTCCAAAGAATGATTTCTCCAATTCATATGTATCCTTTGGCTAACTTGGGGCATAATGCAAAAAGTGCGACATGGCTAACTTATGAACCTGCGCGCCGCTGTAGCGTGCAAGCCGTGTCGCCAAACATTCAACCCGTTTCCAAGTGAGAGGGAGACAACATGAGCGATATTTTGGATGTCTACGGTCGCGAGGTGCTCGACAGCCGTGGCAACCCCACCGTCGAGGTCGAGGTCGTGCTCGAGGACGGCAGCTTCGGCCGCGCGATGGTGCCTTCGGGCGCTTCGACCGGCGCTTTCGAAGCTTGCGAGCTGCGCGACGGCGACAAGGGCCGCTATCTGGGCAAGGGCGTCTCGCAGGCCGTCGAGCACGTCAACAACGAGTGCGCCGATGCCGTCGTGGGCCTCGATGCCTTCGACCAGCGCGCTGTCGATGCCGCACTGATTGCCGCGGACGGTACCCCCAACAAGACCAAGCTCGGCGCCAACGCCATTCTGGGCGTGTCGCTGGCAGTTGCCCGCGCCGCTGCCGAATCGGCGGGCCTGTCGCTGTACCAGTACCTGGGCGGCGTCAACGCCCATCTGCTGCCCACGCCCATGATGAACATCCTCAACGGCGGCGTGCACGCCGACAACAACGTTGACTTCCAGGAGTTCATGATCATGCCGGTGGGCGCCCCGAGCTTTACCGAGGGCCTGCGTTGGTGCGCCGAGGTCTACCACACCCTCAAGGGCGTGCTGCACGAGGCGGGCCTGGGCGGCGGCGTGGGCGACGAGGGCGGCTTTGCGCCCAACCTCAAGACCAATGCCGAGCCGTTCGAGTACATTACCAAGGCCGTCGAGAAGGCTGGCTTTAAGCCCGGCGTCGACTTCATGTACGCCATGGACCCGGCCTCGACCGAGTTCTACAACGCCGAGACCGGCATGTACGAGCTCAAGGGCGAGGGCGTGGAGTACACGAGCGCCCAGATGGTCGATTACTGGGAGAAGCTCGTCGACACCTATCCCATCATCTCCATCGAGGACGGCATGGCCGAGGAGGACTGGGACGGCTGGGTTGAGCTCACCCGTCGCATTGGCAACAAGGTGCAGCTGGTGGGCGACGACCTGTTCGTCACCAACACCGAGCGCCTTAAGAAGGGCATCGAGCTGGGTGCCGCCAACGCGATCCTGGTCAAGGTCAATCAGATCGGCACGCTCACCGAGTCGCTTGAGGCCATCGAGACCGCCAAGGAGGCCGGTTACGCCTGCATCGTGAGTCACCGCTCCGGCGAGACCGAGGATTCCACGATCGCCGACCTGGTCGTGGGCGTCAATGCCGGCCAGATCAAGTCGGGCGCCCCGTGCCGCAGCGACCGTATCGCCAAGTACAACCAGCTCATTCGCATCGAGGACGAGCTCGAGGGCAGCGCGCGCTACGCCGGCAAGGCCGCGTTCTACAACATTCGCTAGGCAGCGGCGTGTGCGGGGGCGGGGCTGACTCGGTTCCGCCCCGCCTTGGCTGGATGTCGCAAAGCGCTATGGGCGCTGGGCCATATGGCTCAGCGCCTTTTTTATGTCGAGCAAAGGCCGCCGAAGGCGTTGCGTGTGCTCGTGCTATAACTAGAATACTTAGCGCAAACAAACCTCAACCGCACAAGGCGCACATGGATCAGATTTATGACAACAGGTACTATTCCGTCGGTTCGCGTGAGCCGTCGCCTCGCCGTGCGCGCACGGTGCAGCTCGGTGGGTCCGCCTACGCCGGTGCCGACCGCTCCGCGCAGCGCCCGACAAGCACCTCGCGCCCCAATGCTCAATCGAATACTTCGGCAGATGGACCGGTGCGCCCGCCACGTTCGTCGCATGCATCGCGTCCCTCGACTCAGGCACACGACAAATCGAGCAGGCCTTCGAGCCGTCTTTCGGGCTCGGACTTTATGCGCTACGCCAACGACAATGCGGTGGTCAAGGCAATCTATGACTTTACGCATGGCTCTCTGCGTCCGCTGTTTATCGGTATCGTGGTGGCTCTGGCGCTCGTGAGCCTGTATTTCCCCGTGCGCGACCTGTACGTTGCAAAACGCTCGAACGACATCTTGGCCAAGCAGGTCGAGATTCGCGAGCAATACAAAGATGAGATGAAAAAAGACACTGACAAGTGGCTCTCGGAAGAGGGCATTAAGGATCGGGCACGGGAACTGGGCATGGCGATGCCCGGCGAGAAGAGGATTGAAGTGCTGGGCCTGGACGATGATTCGGATTCGTCGTCGAGCAAAAAGTCCTCAAACGCCAAGAAGGCCAGTGAAGTGGCCAAAGAGATCGAAGAGGTCGGCAAGGACGCACCGTGGTACATCCAGACGCTCGATATGCTGTTTGGATTTAACGGCGTCGAGGGCCAGACGGTCGCGTCCAGCGGCGAGTAGGCGAGTAGCGCCCGGAGGGGAGCCCGCAATGACAAATTGCAAACGCTATAAGGTGGCCGCGATCGACCTGGGAACGGTGTCGTCGCGACTGGTGTTGGCTCAGGTCGAGTGCGGAGCGATTGTGGAATCGTTCAAGCATACCGAGATTACCGACCTGGGCGAGGGCGTGGACGCGACGGGGCGCTTTTGCGAGGCGGCCGTTGAGCGCGTGCTCGCTGCGTGCCGCATGTTTGTGGACGAAGCCCGTACCTTTGGGGCCGCGTGCGTCTGCACCACCTGCACGAGTGCCGCGCGCGATGCGTCCAATGCCGCGCTGCTGCTGGACGGTCTGCACGATCTGGGGCTCGAACCGCAGGTGATTCCGGGCGAGGTCGAGGCGCGCCTGACATTTTTTGGCGTGGCGCACGACTTTGCCGGCGAGCGCATCATCGTCGCCGATTCGGGCGGCGGCTCCACGGAGCTCGCGACGGGCGTCTATGCGCCTGAGCGCGGGGTCTTTGCGCTGGAGGGAACGCGCTCGCTGGACATCGGTTGCCGTCGCGTGACGGAGCGGTTTTTCTCGGCGCTGCCGCCCGCGGACGGCGAGCTCGCGGTTGCCGCCGCGTGGGCGGGCGAGCAGTTCTCCGCCTATTTTGAGGGCCTGCCGAGCAATTATGAGCGTGCAGAGCGCCTGGTCGCGGTGGGCGGTACCGTCACTACGCTCGTGGCGCTGGTCCACGAACTGGAGCCGTACGACTCGAGCTTTGTGCACCTGCGCGAGCTTTCGATGGAGCAGATTTCTGCCGCTATCGAGCGCATGTCCACGCTGGACGTGGAGAGCATTGCCGCGTTGCCAGGCGTGCAGCCCAAGCGCGCGGGCGTGATTCTGGCCGGCGCCGTGGTGATTCGCGAGCTCATGCGCGCCGGTGGCTACGATGCGCTCACCGTAAGCGAGAACAGCCTCCTCGCCGGCATGGCCGCCACCATCAACGAGGTTCTCGACGGCGCGACTCCCACCATCGCCTGGACCCCGAGCCTGAGCGCCCTTTAACCATCCCCTCATAAGTTGCGGTGAAATGCGGACTAAAATCGCCCTTTCGGGCCCCAACCAGTCCCTATTCCACCGCAACTCAACAGCCGGCACCTAGGGACGTTTTTTTCTGCCGGCACCTGGGGACAGTCCTTGCTGAGCGCCTCCGCAGCCTTTATGCCAGTTTGTCGATTTGCCCAATTTCCCAAAGCGGAATATTGACGAGCGTGTCCTCGTCTCTATATGCCGCCAGAGAGCTCCTCACGCAACGCTCGAGTTTGAATTTTTCGCAGGCTATTTTCAGACTCTTCGCTTTAAGGTTCTCTGCCGCCTTGACCTCAAGCGGAAGCACGGTTCCCGCATGGTCGATGGCAAAGTCGGTTTCGGCATTGCCAGAGGTAGAGGACCAATACACGGGAGTTTTGTCCTGGAGCAAAAGCTCCTGCGCGACGTATTGTTCGGTCAGCGAACCTTTGAACTCGGTAAAAACAGCGGATCCGTTAAGAACGATGGCCGGAGAGAGACCGGAGAGCGCTCCGAGGATGCCGGTGTCGATGCAGAACAGTTTGAAGCCCGAGAGGTCTTCGTAGCTCGAGAGCGGTGCCTTTAGAGCGGAAACACGTGGCACCTTATGAACGATTCCGTAGTCCGTGAGCCACTGGAGGCTTTCCTCAAAATCGCGTGCGCGCGCTCCGGGGCGAAGGGCGCCATAGACAAACTTCTTGTTCTCCTTGGCAAGCTGGCCAGGAAGGGATTTCCAAACCAACCTCATGCGCTCGACGATGCGGGCGGGTGCATGTTTGCCAAAATCGGATTCGTAAGCCTCGATGATTTGCTGCTGAAGCCTTCGGGCTTCAATGAAGTCGCGTGTCTCGGCGAAAGCGGAGACAACTTCGGGCATACCACCGACAACAAGGTATTCCTTGAGCAAGTGCACGAGCTTTTCGGTGACGTTTGCTAGAAGGTTCATGTCTGCGGCAAGGATGGCGTCGGCGAGCGGGTTGCCGTCGACGGCGCGAACGAACTCGGCAAACCCCATGGGACGCATGGTGAGCTGGTCGATTTTGCCGACGGGAAATGACTCGTTTTCGCGTCGGAGCGCGAGGCCCATATAGGAACCGGCTGCTACGATGTGGTATTCGGGTGCAAGCTCGTTGAAGTACTTGAGCGAGGTGATCCCGCGTGGCGCCTCTTGGATCTCGTCGAAGATGATGAGCGTGTCTGTCGGCGTTACGGTTTGGCCACGTAGGAGCTCTATCTGGGAGATGATGCGCTTGGGGTCGAGGTCCCCATCGAACAGCGAGCGTGTGCTCGGCTCGAGCATAAAGTCAAAACGAATGACGTTTCGATACTGCTGGCTTGCGAATTCGTTAAGAAGCCAAGTCTTTCCTGTCTGGCGGGCTCCCTTAAGCAAGAGAGGTTTGCGATTCGCCCTTGATTTCCAAGCGATAAGTTCACTCATAAGCTGTCGTTGCATATTGCCTCCCAACCCTCTCGGCTAGTATAAGGCCATTTGGGCGTTTCCATCGGAAAATGTGCGAGACAACCACGTTTTTCCATCGGAAAATGTGCGAGACAACCACGTTTTTCCATCGAAAAATGTGGGAGTGCCAATCTAAGTTGCGGTGAAAAAGTTCTTAAATGAGCTGGTAACCAGTCAAAACAGGAACTATTCCACCGCAACTTCTAAAGTCCACCGGCGTCCGAAAGAAACGGGCCCGCATCCCTGGGGGACACGGGCTCGAAAACAATGCGTGGTAGGGGCGGTGGGACGTCCGCGTATTTGCTGCGCAAATCCGCACCGGCTTCGGCCGCCTGCCGGCGCCCTCGCCGGCTCGCTGCGGACGCTGCGCGTCCGCTTGACGCTCGCCCCCTCGCGGGTTCGAGCCCCACCGGCGTGTAATAGAAACGAGCCCGCATCCCCGGGGGACACGAGCTCGTAAAAGCTAAATGGTAGGGGCGGTGGGACTCGAACCCACAATCCTTGCGGCGAGAGATTTTAAGTCTCCTGCGTATGCCAATTCCGCCACGCCCCCGTGAGACTAGAAGTCTAGCACAAGCCGCCCATTACGCGTTGACAGCCATCGAGTGCCGGCCCGACTTTTCCAAGTACTCGGCAAACTTGGCCTCGTCGCCCTTGTTTTGGTACTGCAGGGCCAACAGGTACTCCAAGCGGCAACTCTTAACCTTATCGTCGCCGGCCTCCTCGAGCATGCGCTCCAGCTCGGGAATGTCGTTGTGGCGCTTGAGGATCATCGTGTCGTACATCAGCTGGCATTCGTGTGCGACTGCCTCGGCCTGACCGCCCTCAAAACCCTTGATCTCGTGCAGGAGCTCCTTGGACTTTTTGCGGTTCTCCTGGCCAACGTAGTAGTTAAAGGCCTTAATGACCAGGTCGACGCGCTGCATCTTGGGCAGGTTGAGTCCCAGCAGCAGGTCGAACATCTCGCTGGCGCGCTCGTGGTCCTCGCGCAGCAGATAGGAGTTCAGGCGCAGGTAATCGCGGTTGTAGCGCGGGTACAGCATGCTGGTGAGTTTGCCGTCGAGCAAGCGATCGAACTCGGCCCACTGCTTGGCGGCCATAAGCTGCTGCAGGCGTTTAAACGTGGTGCGTTTTTTGACGCTAAAGAACACCGACACGGCGATACAGATGATAACGACGGCGGTCCAGAGTGTGCGGGAATCGGGCATATTAGGGTCCTTAGTCACTCATAAAGCGAGCGGTATGACAACACGTACTGGATGTATTATACGCAGCGCGCAAGCAAACTGGCATAAAAGCTCATCGAGGCCGAGCGACATCGCTCGCTGCGGTACACTTACCTAAAGTAAACCATGAAGGGAGACATTACCTATGAAGAAGATCGTTTTGGCTTGCGGTGCTGGCGCTGCTACTTCCACGCTCGTTGCCCAGAAGGTCGCCACCATGCTCGACGCCAACGGTTATGCCGGCAAGTATGAGATCGTGCAGTGCGCCATCTCCGAGGCTAAGGATTACTGCGACGAGGGCGCTGACCTGCTGATCGCCACCACCGTTGCCCCCGAGGGCCTCACCTGCCCGTACGTGAGCGGCGTGCCCTTCATGACCGGCATGAACCGCGTCGCTGCTGAGAAGGCCGTTCTCGACGTCATGGCTCAGTAGGCGCTGCCTGTATGAGTGAGCAGAACGCCAATCCGGTCGAGCTCTTCGGCATGCGCGTTGCCCATGTGGGCATTAACGCCACCGACCCGGCAGACGCCCTGGAGATCGCGGAGCTGTTCTCGACGATGATGGGCCTGCCCGTCATCGAGACCCCCGTTTCGTACTTTAACGATTCGCTGGTCGAGATCATGAAGCAGAACGGTCGTGGCGCTAAGGGCCACATTGGCTTTGCCGTCAACGACATCGATGCGGCCGAGAAGTGGTTTGCCGAGCGCGGGCTCGAGGTTAACGAGGAGTCGCGCGTGCTGCTGCCCGACGGCGGCACCAAACTCGTGTACTTTAAGCGCGAGTTCGCCGGCTTCGCCGTGCACCTGTGTCGCGAGTAGCGCACAAGCTGCTATAGCTAACTAAAAATGGGGTAAGGCCACGTGACCTTGCCCCATTTTTAATGCCGAGAGGGTGACTGACGGGCTGCCGTAAAACGAAGGTGAATGGTTTCCCGCGAAGTGAACGAGTGAAATCGAACCCCTGGAGTATCGACACTTTGGAGGCACCGTTTCCTGCGGTTTTGTCAGGTTTTTCCTGCGGTTTTGGCGCCAAAAAGTGCGGATGCTTCGGGGGTCCAAAATAGGTCGTTCACTTCGCGGAAAAACATTCACCTTCGATTCGTGAGAGACGCCTCTACCGTGGCAGGCGAATCGTAAAGCGGCTGCCGACACCCTCGACCGAGGTCACGCCAATGACACCGCCATGGCTATCGACGATCCACTTGGCGATAGCAAGCCCCAGACCCGAGCCCTGCGCGCCGGCATCGCGCGCGTTGTCGGCGCGGTAGAACCGCTCGAACGCGTGGGCTGCGGATTCCTGGTTCATGCCGATGCCCTCGTCCTCAACGTTTATGTCGATCGTGCCCGCGCCCGCATCCGGCGCTACGTCAAACGAGACGGGCGTGCCCGTGTCCGAATACTTTGCGGCGTTTTGCACGATCACGCGCAGCGCCTGCTTCACGAGTGCCACGTCGACGGACGCGTCACAGCGCGGATCGCTGGCAAGCGCGGCGTCAAAGGCCAGTCGATACGTGTGCGTGGCATCAATCATCTGCGATTCTTCGCATACCTCGCCGACCAGTGCAGCCAGGTTGGTATTCGCGCGCCGCAGCACGGTGCGGCCGGCATCGCCGCGTGCCAAAAACAGCAGCTGCTCCACGAGCTCCTGCATGTGCTCGCTTTCGGCCTTGAGGGACGCGATGGATTCCGCCAGCACGTCCGGGTCGTCTTTGCCCCAGCGGTCGAGCATGTTTACGTAGCCCTGAATTACCGCGATGGGCGTGCGCAGCTCGTGACTCGCATCGTTGACAAAGCGCATCTGCTGCAGCTTGGCCTCTTGCATCTGGCGCAGCAGGCGGTTGAGCGCGACCTCGATGCTCGCCAGGTCGGCATCGCCAGTGGTGACGCTCGGCGAATCGACGCTTGCTCGCTCGATGGCCTGCTCCAGCGTTTCCATCTTGCCGCCGGAGAGCTGCATGCGGCCGAGCCCGTCCACGCGCAAAGCCAGGTCATTGAGCGGCGCCATGGTGCGGCGCACGCGCCTCGCGCCGCCGAGCATGTTGAGCACGCTGATGACCTGCCAACCCACAACGACAAGGTAGAGAGGCCATAGCGTGACGAGGTCCTGCGCGAGGGGGAAGGTCTTGCTGGTGCGCGCAAGCTCGACGGTGTAGGTGAGCGTTGTCAGGTCCCAGCCGCGCGCGGGCGTCAGCGACATGCCGTGAACGGTGGCGCCGGGAATCCAGCCTGCGGTAAACGCGCTGTCGGGCAGCGTCTGGTTGTATCCATAGACGAGGATCGCCGCCGCAATCACCACCAGCAACAGATCGAGCCAGACGTAGCTCACCAAGCGGCGCCACATGTAGCTCCAGTTGATGGCGCGGGCGATGGAGGTGACGCGCTTGGCCTCGGCGCTACGCGCGGCAGACATAGCCCACCCCGCGCACGGTCTGGATGATGCGGGCGCTGCCGGCATCTTCGATCTTGGCGCGCAGGTGCGCAATGTGCACGTCGACGTTGTTGGTGTCGCCCACGTATTCGTAGCCCAGCGCTTCGTGCGCGATGCGCTCGCGCGTGAGCACGGTGCCGGCATGCGCCATAAGCAGGGCGAGGACGTCGAACTCGCGAGCCGTGAGTGCGATGGGCGAGCCGCCGACCGTGACTTCGCGGCGGTTGGGGTCGAGCGCAACCGAGTCAACGGTAAGCGCGGCGGGGGAGGGCGCGGCAGCGGTCTGGGCCGTGTCGGTTGCCGGGGACATTGTGGCGATACCGGCGGCCGTGCCGCTCGCTACGCCAGCCCTGGCGCCGGCGCCGCCAACGCCCGAAGCCGTCCGCGCGGCCTCCGAGCGCTTCAGCGCCACGCGAATCCGTGCGAACAGCTCCTCGATCGCAAACGGCTTGGTCAGGTAATCGTCGGCGCCGGCATCGAGCCCGGCAACCTTATCCATCACGGCATCGCGCGCGGTGACCATGATCACCGGCACATCCTTGTGCTTGCGGACACGCCGCAGGACCTCCATGCCGTTGAGCTGCGGCAACAGCACATCGAGCAGAATCAGATCGTAGTCGCGCTCCAGCGCCAGGTCAACGGCGGTGCGGCCGTCGGCGGCGTGCTCCACCTGGTAGCCTTCGTGCTCCAGCTCGAGCGTCACAAAGCGGGCGATTTTCTCCTCGTCCTCTACGATCAGAATCCGTGCCATGCGTGCCCCCGTCTGCGATTACTTGTCGTCGTTCAGATTTTGCTTGATGTCATCCGCGGCGTTGGCAGCGCTGTCCATAAGGTTATTGATGCTGCCGGGCACGTCGCCGTCGCTGTCGATGCGGTAGCGCATGCCAAAGAACAGGCCAATCAGCATCAGCCATATCGTGGCGCCCCAGGCAAACAGCGTGACGATGGGGATCAGGATGGGGATGTTGAGGATGATCGCATCGCGGCGCGTGGCGATAAACTTGGTGTCCAGGCTCAGGCGGAAGAGCTTTTTGAGGTACTCCCACACGCTGTCCATCTTCTTGGAGAAGTCGGTCTTTTCGCTCGACTTTTCGTAGGCGGCCTGCGCGGCGACCATCTCGGCCGAGGGCTCATCGACTGGCGCGGACTCGGTGGCGGCATGCGCCGATGTGGTCTGGGTCTTGCCCTGCGACTCGAGCCAAATGATGGCGTCCAGGACGTTGCCGTCGGCGGCGTCGAGCGCGGCCTTGGCATCGGTGTAGCTCACGTTGCACTTGGTGCGGATGGTTTCAACTTTTTCGAGGTCGTCCATGACCTGTCCTTTCGTTCGATGGGCGCGACGCCGGGCGATCTGCCCGGGCGCGAGCGTTGCGTTCGGCGGCCTGCGTGGCGCCGCCCCGCCCTTGGTCGAACTCTATAGTGCAGGTTATAGATTAAGCGATTCTTGAGCCAAGATTAATCTTGGATGAGTTTTTGGGTGGCAGTGGGGAAGGGAGAGGTGTCCTTCTAGGTAGCTAGCAGCGAGGTCTAATACTTTTCCGAGAAGTGAACGAGCTAAATCGGGCCCCCGAAGCATCGACACTTTAAGGGCATCGTTTCCTGCGGTTTCGATACTGGAATCCTGCGATCTTGCCGACGAAAAATATGGATGCTTCAGGGGTCCTAAAACAGACGTTCACTTCGCGGAAAAGTATTAGACCTCGATAGCGGGGGATGAGGTGCCGGTGCAAAACGGCGTCAGACATAGGATAAACAAAGCGCGCCGATCATAAGGAATTATAATCACGTTGCAAAAGTATGAAAATATCCTACAATTGCGACATGAAGTACTTTAGCAACATAACGGCGATAGGCGAGCTTTCCGAGAGCGAGGGCGTGTTCACCACGGCCCAGGCGGCTCGCATGGACATCTCTCGAGATGCACTGGCACACTCATGCCGTGCAGGGCGTCTTGAACGGATATGCCACGGCGCCTACCGGATGTCGGGCACGCAGCGCCGAGATACCGACGAGCTCAACGCTTTCTGGAAGCTCACCAATCCCTCCCTTTGCGCGTGGGAGAGAAAACGCCAGTGGGATGGCATTGCCGTGAGCGGTACGACGGCGGCGAACCTGCAGCAAATGGGCGATTTTTATCTGTCCCCCTACAGAATGACCGCGCCCATGCGTATCAATACAAGAAACGAATCCCTTTCCTTTGTAAAGCGCGAGATCGCTGAGCAGGACATCGTTTGGCTCGACGGCCTGCCGGTAACTAAACCCGAGCGCACGCTTGTCGATCTTTGCCTCGATTGCGAGGACCCCTCATTAATTATCGATGCCTATAACGACGCGCTTGGGCGAGGGCTCGATATGCAGCGGCTGAAAGATCTTGTAGAGGAGAACTCTAAAACCGCCAAACGACGCGAGTTGATGATGCCCTTGTTGACGGCGCTGAACGGGTAATGAGAGACGGAGGACATGGTGAAGTACAAAACACCTGCCGCACTGGAGATGGCTGTTAGGGATGCCGCAAGAGAATCGCCGATGGATACTAATCGGGCGATCGTCGGTTTTTACTTTCATCGCTTCCTATGTCGCGTTTTTTCAGAAGATGACGGCAGCTTTGTGCTCAAGGGTGGCCAAAGCGTCCTGGCGCGAACTCTCGATGCGCGTGTCACAAGAGATATTGACTTAGTTGCTCAAGAGGAAAGTCTCGAAGAGGCTATTGCCGATCTGGTGCAGGCGGCTTCGATTGATCTGGAGGATTTCGTTTCGTTTGTCTTTGATCGTGCAGAGCAGATCAAAGAAGAAGATGAGTATCGGTGCGGTGCGAAGGTGTGGTTCACCCCCTTTATGGGAGCCAAGAAACTGCAGCCAATTTCAATTGACTTGGTGATTGATGAAGTGCGGGGACTTGAGCCTGAGGTTCTTGCGCCGATCGACCGTTTGAATATCGAGGGGCTCCCAGTCTGCGACTATCGAGTATGCCGAGTGGAGAGTGCCCTTGCAGATAAATTGCTCGCAATGATAGAGATGCATGAGGGCCGTGCCTCTTCGCGAATCAAGGATATAGTCGACGTCTTGGTGTACGCGAAAACTTGCTTCGTCGATGGGGCTACGCTTGTCGAGAGGGTCGAGAAAGAAGCGTCTGCCCGCAAGGTGGTAATGCCGGAAGAGTTCGTGGCGCCTCTCCGGTGGAAACAAAATGGTTCTGCGCAGTACGTAAAGATGGCGAGGCAGGCGGGGGTACTTGATCTCGCGGGGAACATTGCTGGGGCAGAAGAGATCGTCAATCGATTGTATGCACCGTGCTTTAATCATTCGGCGAATATGCGCAAATGGAATCCTCAGACCACGGGATGGGAATAGTCTAGATAGTTAAGCCGGCGGCAGGATTAGTTCCTGTCGCCGGCTTAAGTCGTTTCTACTGCCTACGCGCTACTCGCAGGCCTGGTCGACCACCTGAGTGACGGCCTTCTTTGCGGCTTCGAGGTCGCGCTGGGCTTGGGCGACAGCGGCCTCGGCTTGTTTCTTTGCCCTTACGACCTCGGCAAAGCGATTGATGGATTCACTGTACTCGCGCGTGCGCGGGTCGAGCGCCGGCGGGACTTCGATCTCAAACAGGTCGCTAGGACGGATGGCGCGGATGTTGGCTGCTTCAGTTAATGCTTGAATCAGCTGCGCCCCGTGGCCTTCGGTAAGGTATCCAACAATTATCTCCGAAAACACCACGCGCTCATCTTCGGTCATCGTTTGGAATGACGGGCGAACGACGGTGGTGTTATGTGAGGCAACTAGATGTTGCTTCGCGTCTGCGGCACTGACCACGAGCAAGTTGGATGCGCCAGAGCGACCCAGCATTCGCGGCATGACGATATCGCCGGCGCGGAGCTCGTAGCGATCGAGGACGCCGGGGTCTACCTTTACGAATTTAGAATCCGAACCATTTTGATCGTCTGCAGCATCTACAGGCAGAAGATTACCGTCCTGAAAATCCTGAGATGAGATCCGGCGCACCTCGAATGCGTCAACGTCGTTCGACGTCGTGCTCTCGCGGGGCATGAACGGCGCTACTCGCGTAAAAGAGTCACCGAGTGTGGCGCTGTAGTTTCGAGTGATGGCGATGAGGCTGATTTTGCCTTTTGAGAGAGGGGCGTGGTGTTGGAGCAACTCTCGTGTAGCGAAAACGGACGTTTCGATGGGCGTCGATCTGGGCGTATTTGTATCAATGCGAGCCCAGTCGGGCGAGACGGTAAAAGAGGCGTCTGAATAATACAATCTCCTAGCCACATACTGAAAGCGCGGTCCGGATTCGATTACGCTGCGAAATGCTACGCTGCGATTTCCCGTAGACATTATGAGAAGCGCGCTCGTCATGCGGCGCGTGGGTTCGGAAAACGGTAAATAAACGATGCTCTCGATGAGCCCTTCGCGTATCAAAATCGTGCGTGCCTGCTCAGCTTTATCAAGTAAATCGGCGGGAAGCACCACGGCTGCTTGAGTGCGGCCCGAAAGGGCGAGAGCATACAGGCACCAAATAAAAGGACCCCAGTCGCAAAAATCAAGGTAGCCAGGCTCCAAATAATCGATGAGCGCGGCACTGTCTTTTTCGACATCGCGCTTGTTTGCGCGGTAGTAGTTTGATGCATCGACAAACACCGGCGTCGCATTATCATCGCTTGCATTCTGCTTGCCGGGTTCAAGCTCGCAAATATCGGGCACGCCGTTACCGTTTAGGGCAAAGCACTTAGCGAGATCTTCGGTATCCACGGCGCCAGGTAGACGTACGGTGAGCAGGCGACTGCCTTGTTCCAGGTTAAGCGCGCGCGAGAGGGCGGCGGCAGTGAGGCGTGGCAATGATGATGTAGTTTCACGCATGTATAGAGCCCTTTCTTCTTAGTGGGTTTATATTAGCAGAAAAATTTGAAAATTTCTAATGACGAGAACAGCGCACTGTGCTATCCTCGAAGCAATCCAAAGCCAACTCAATAGCAATTGCTTGATGCATTCGCTTTGTAGCCTTTAGGCAAACTAAGCAATCAAGCAGGACGATTTCACTTATGAAACTACAGGTTAGATCGATAATCATCGTTCTAGCGTCAGAATATTCTAGAACTTAGAACAGACTAATCGACAAACATCTGCAACCGGACAGAAAGAAGCATTCATGAAGAAGCGGGACAGTATCTACGAGACATTCCTCAGCGCGATCGACGAGGATCTCCGTGGTATGTGCGAAGAGAACGGAAAGGCAGAGCTGCCACTTCCGTGTCCGTACTGCGGCGAGAAGAACGTCGAGCGCCTGGCTAAATCGCTCGTTGGCGTGCTGGAAGAGCGCTCGCCCGATATTCCCGGGCTGGTTCCCGAGCGGTATCGAGCCGATGTGCACGAGGCCCGCGAACTTTTGACTGCCGCGACACTCGCTTTGCTTCCGCTGTATTTTCCCCCGCGCGATAGCCGCATAGGCAGTGTAGCGACTGTGGTGAGTATGTTTAGGCACGGGCGTACTGCGGGCTTTAAATCGGCTGGCGTTCTCTTGTTCGAGGAAGTTGCGACAGGGATGAAGTACAGCACCAAGCAGGGCGCCTATATCCCGTCCTCCTTCGTGCGCCACACCGATGGCAGAAAGCCATGCGACCGGCTGCACCGCGATGGATCGCGTGGCTTTACGGCGGATGAAGACGATGCCGTCATGTTTTATAAGCGCTACCTCAAGGTGCAACGACGCGTGTTCGATGCGAGTCCGCGTTTCAACTTTGAGCTATGCGTCAAACGCCCGTTTGAGGCACTTTCGGATGGACGACACACTTTTTATTACATGGAGGAAAAGATGGAAATCGATTTGACCAACAAAGTACACGGACTCGAAGATCGCTATCTCCTCAATATCAAGCATCATAAAGATTACGACCTGCTTGACAAGCTGATGATCCATGCACTGCTTGCGTACCTGGGCGACACAACGGTTTCAACTGCTGCTCGCGAGAGTTATCTGGCGCAGGCCGAGCGGCTGATCGGCCACGCGACCAAGTCGCCGCGCTCGGCGCAGCTCAATGAGGACGACGGTGTCGATCGCATTGCCTAACAACCGCCAACACCACGCACAAGAAAGGAACCGCGCCATGTCAGTCATCAAGATGTACGGCTACGAGGCCGCGCAGCAAACGGAGTATCAGACCAAGAAGTGGGCGACTAAGGAGGAGATGCGGGCGCTGTCGTCTGGCGATGAGCAGCGCGATGTGATCCTGGCTAAGGGTGCCACGGTGGCGTTCTACGAGGACGACAAGCATTGGGAGACGAGTGTGTCCAACAATGTCTTTGCCTTTGGAGGCACCGGCAGCGGCAAAACGGCGAGTTTCATTTTGCCCAACCTGCTCAATCACCACGAATGCTGTTATGTGGTCACAGACACCAAGGGTGAGCTGCTGCGCCGTACGGGGAAAGGCTTTGAAGAGGACGGCTACGAGGTAACGGTTCTCGATACTGTAAATCCCGAGCAGTCGGCCGGATACGACCCTCTGCGCTACGTGATGGATGTCGAGGATATCCCCACCACAGTGGCGGCAATCATGGAGGGGGTCGATCCTGACGGCCGTAGCCTTAGGTATGATCCGTTCTGGAATAACGCGAGCGACCTGCTGCTTCGAGCGATTGTTGGAATCCTGTTCCTCCTGGAGACCCTTGCCGGCACCCTTACGCCGGGTGAGGACCCCAATGCCCCGCGCCGCTACCTTAAGATGAACAACGTCTTTAAACTGGCTGCGCTCATCAAGGTTACGGGAGATGGTGAGGGGCGATTCCCGTTGGACTACCTTGTAGAAGAGGTGGAGTCCAGGGAGTTTCTCGATAAGTTTGGTGCGGAGAACGCTGATCTGTATGGCGTTGAGCAGTATCGCGATTTTCGAGGTGCGGCAGATAGGACGCTTAAGAGTATTCTGATCACGCTCAATGCAACTATCTCGCGGCTTAAGACGCCTCAGCTCATGCGCGTTTTTGAGAATGACGAGATGCGTCTTGATCGTATTGACGAGGGCAAGCGCATGATCGATCTTAAGGTGAGCGACAACGATTCGGCTAATGCATGGCTTGCGAACGTTGCCCTTAAGCAGCTGTTTAACCTTGCCCAGCGCCGTGCCGATGCCAGCCCCAGCGGCCATTTGCAGCGTCGCGTGCAGTTTGTGCTCGATGAGTTTCCCAATGTGGGACGCATCCCCGATTTTGAACGCAGCATTGCGACCGTGCGCAGTCGCGGCATTAGCTTTTTGATGTGTGCGCAATCGCTGAGCCAGCTCGATGCCGTGTACGGCAAATCCACGGCGCTTACCATCCTCGATAACTGCGATAGCTTGGTCTATATGGGTGGCGGCAGCAACATCGCGACGCAGAACTACATAAGCGAACTGTGTGGCGAGTCGGTTTTGGGCACCAAGTACGTGGGCGCCGAGCGCACTGCCGTAGATGTGCGCGGTTGCGTGATGACCCCAGGCGAGGTTGGGCTTATGCCACGCACCGATTGCCTGGTCAAGGTGACCGGCATGCGGCCCTTCCGCGCCAAGAAGTACTTTTGCGACGACCATCCCAATGCAGCTAAGTGGCTAAGGGATTAGTCCCTGCAGCTTTGTGTATCCCATCTTGCATGTTTTGTCGCACGGCTTCCGTTAGCCGTAAGCCGTGCGGTCCAGTTTTTGCCTCTTTACCGATTCCGTTTAGAAGGGAATTGCCATGTCAGTTATGTATCGTGAGCCCAGCATCATCAAGAAGTCCAAGGACGGCCGCGTTGCCGCCGTCGATATGGCAAGCGAGCTGCTCAATAGCCGTGTGCTGTTGCTGGAGGGTGAGGTCAACGATGTGACCTGCAACGGCCTCATTAAGTCCATGTTGGTGCTGGAACATCAAAGTGCGACCGAGCCCATCACCCTCATCATCAACAGCCCAGGCGGCAGCGTTACGGCGGGGCTGGCGCTCATCGACACCATGCAGTCGCTCGACTGCCCCGTGATCACGGTGGGCGAGGGCGTCGTGGCCTCGATGGCCGCGGTGATCTTGGCCTGCGGCGACCACCGCCAGGTGTACCGCCACACGCAGGTGCTCATCCACCAACTGATGGGCGGCATGGGCATGGCGCAGCAGACCGATATCGAGATCGTGGCCCAGCATACAGCGGCCATGCGCGCCGAGCTGGACGAGCTGCTGGCCGAGCATGGCAACCTGAGCGCCCAGGAGTTCCACGAGCTCACCGAGCGCGACTGCTGGTGCAACGCCAGGCGCGCTCTGGAGCTGGGCCTGGTGGACGAGGTGATTGCGCCCAGCAAGAAGGCGCTCTAGCGGGGCGCATGCCTTACAAGTACGTTGTGCAGGGCGAACAAGTGCGTAAATTCACAGCCAGAAAGAGGTTGAACATGAACAGGATTTGGGACGTCGATGGCATTGAGTGGGAAGACCTGCCCACCGTGAGCGACCTGCTGTGCGCTGCGGACACAAAGATCCTGGCGCGTGAGGTTGCCCTTCGATACGGCGGCAAGCCGGACGGCCGCGGCCGTGGCGATAGCGAACGCAGCCTAAAGCGCGCCCGCCGCAAGGTCAAAAAGCTGCGGAAGATAGATCCCGAGCCCAGCGACAAGATCATCCTGTTGCCCAAGCATGTCATCAATCGTCGCGATGCGGGCCACGGTTTTGGCTATTACGACGTGGAGCCGTGCATCTTTATGCGCGACGGCGTGCAAAGGCTGGGGGAGGACGCACTCGCCAATGTGCTTCCGTGGGAATTGATCCTGATGGATGATGAGTCCGCGAGCGAAATGCTGGGCTTTCGCGTATGGCTCGAAGGCGAGTGGGATCTATGCGAACGTTATCGCTTTTTGGCCGTGGTGTGTGTTCGCATGCTGAACAACATCCGGGCGCAAAAGGAGCTGCGCAAGTTCCTCGAGCAGGGCGATGCGGCCTGCGATATGGACGAGGACGATGTAGTTGAGGACATTCGCCGCGACGTGCTGTATCCCGAGGAAGTAATTAACGCCAAACTCGGCGGCTATTGGGACGCGAGTTTGGGACTCAACCTGCCCTGGAAGGACGAGCATCGGCAGACTTGCACGCGGATTGACAGGGCTATCGATGACCTGTTTGCCGAGGAAACGAAGCGCTGCGCTGCGGAGCTTGGGAAGAAGCTCGAGCGCGGGTATGAGGAGCGCGGGGAGTTACTGAACGGGATGTCCTTGTGAACGGTTGCCGACGGTCCGATAAAAATCTGTCCGGACGAAATGATAGAACGATAGCGTAAATAGCATCTGCACTTTAAGGAGTTAACAATGGGAATCGCCTATAAGGAACTGTTTCGTGTAAACCGTCCTATCTGTGGGCCTGGACCAGGAGGTTTCTTCATTAAAAGATTCAAGGAAGGCGGCTACAGTGAGGCTGAATTGCTCGATTTAATTTCGGGAGTGGACTTTTCTCTTGGTGAAGTGGATGAGGACATTAGCCTGAAAAAGAAATGCGAAATAGTCGAACAGGCGGTGAGTGGGGTGCATTATACGAGTTGGGCCCCCAGCGTGATCAGCATGATCATCTCACTTACGGTCGGAGGGTGTCTGTCTGCATGGGCGGGCAACAATTCAATCGCTGCCGGGGTTTTCGTGACGCCATGCCTGATTGCCTTGGGAATATATGCATGGTTTCGTTTATGCTTTGAGCGAAATCAAACGGTACTGTTGGGTGCGCTGAACCACATAAAGACACTTCAGCCGTAGTTGCATGAAATCGCCGATCGCCTGCCGCGGGCCCTCGGGACCGCCCTCGCGGCGCCCTTCCCGCTCTTTCCGGACATGGCGTCCTCCGATCTCCCGGGGCCGGCCGACCCGGCCCTCAGGGTATCGGATTCCCAAATTCATCCGTACATGTACGGATGAATTTGGGAGGTGTTCGGATGAAGTTGATATTCAAGGGGTGCGGCAGTTGGCAGGAATCTCAAGCGCCCAACCGCCAATCTCCACATTTCTTTGCTAAACTAGCTTTGCGCGGGAAACCGTGCATAGTTCGGGAGCATGTCCCCCAACTGGATCTAGGTTCGGATGCCGTTGCCCGGACTATTGGTGAAGGTTGGGGGACTTCCTACTTTCCATAGCGCAAGAAGTCGTAGATGCGGACGCACTTCCGATAATGCGAATCTTTCAACAGAGCCCTCTTCTTGGCAGGGTCGTTTCCCACGTCAGCCAGTGCCCGCTTCAGCAACGCTTCCAAGTCGTCGACGTCCATCTCTTCCTCTGAAAGGCACGGGATGAACGCGAACGGGCTCTTTGGCGCGCATGCATTCGCAAGGCCCTTTATGCTCAGCGACCCTTCGAATCTGCGACGAGTCGCAGGCATCGATTTGCGGAACGTTTCGCTTCGATAGCTATCAATCGAGGTGAGCGTTGGGAGATAAGTCGCTATGTCCTTACCGACCTCTCCACCGAGTCCGCGCGTGTACTTGAAGACAGGCATGTTGTTGGGCCGTTGGCGCACGTACATGTTGAGGTAGTTCTCGACGATGAACTTTGGGTCATAGCGAAGGTTATCGAGCACGATGTCCTCGAAGATATCTTCAGGTGAAATCGGCTTTCCGATGCTACTTGGTGACACCGACAGGCCGATGACGATCTTCTGGTCCGGGTCAAGGTCGTTGAGGACATTGTCTATCCCTGAGACGATGATGTCGGAACTCGGGTCGATATGCTCCGCAAGCCTGAACACGCTGCCCCTCAACTCGCGGATAAATCGCGTGCTATACATTTTCCGGAAGCTGCGCATCGCATCGTAGATCGACTCGAAGTCATCCGTGGTGATCTTCGTCATCGAAAGCGTACGGCCACCGAAACTCATAGCAATCTCGCCAACAGAGGTGTCGGTTGCGTGCTGAACGAAGATGAGCCGCTTGCCCAGCCGTTTGAGCTTGTCATCTGGTAGGCATTCGCAGATGTCACCCAGTATCGACCTGATGTTCTCGTCTTGAATCGAATAACCGAGGAAGATGACGGGATACTCGACGAAGAGGGTGAGCAGCTTCGCCGAGAGATACTTCCTCTTCTGCGCGAACTCCGCATAGTCAGCGCTGGTCAGGACGATGCTTCCCGCCCTCGAGACTGAGCCATGGATCTTGTATATCTCCTGAGAGAAAGCCTGGTCAGAGAACAGGAGGTCGCTTTCTCCGACGTAGGTCGTGAAACCAGGGAATAGGGTCTCACACATACAGTCATAATTCGTGGTGATGATGCCGGCAACTTTTTCCCTGCCCGCCTTCGCCAGCTTCTCAGTTTCGGCGCTCTCGACGAGACGAGCTCTCGCGATCTTATCTGCGACGTAGATCTTCATGGGCGAAGCGTCCCCGGTAAGCTCGTCACTGTGATCTTCGCGGAAGGCAGCGAATTCATCCGATGCAAAGAGCTCGTGGTTTACTTCGCTTTCCATGAGCGTGGCAACGTACGGCAGTTCGGACTCGACCTCGCCGTTCTGGACAGCAATCTTCGCCTGGCTCTTGAAGCGCGCGAAGGCATATGGGTCGTCAAGCACCTCGGCGCAGATATCCGAAAGCAGCCCCTCCCATCCCGGCGTGCCGCAGTAACGACGGGAGAGGCCAGAGCCGATGAAGAGAAACGGATAACGCCCGGCATCATCAACAGCTTTGTGGATTATCGATTTGATTCTCTCGTCCATAATCTTTCCTCCTGTACCAATCGACATGCTCGTGAAATGTTATCCCACCAACTTCGGCGAGTGCGGGCTGAAAGCATCGTTGCCGTTCTGCCCGTCGACCAATCCGCACGCGAGACTCAGCGGCACAACTGCAGCGTTCTCGACCTCCACGCTAAGCACGTAGTGGAAGTCCGCCCCCTGGCTCCCACGATTCCGCTCGTAACCAATGGCGGCCAGCCGGTCGGCTAGTTCGTCTCTCGAAACCAGCTCGTTAGCCTTCACCTTGCAAAGCATGGGTTCAAGTTCGTAAGTGTTTGTCTCGCTGATTGCGTTCCTGTAGAAGCGGAAATGGGTCGTACGAAAGAGATCTTTATGATGGGAGTACACGTGCCCGTCCTTAATGGCGTAGAAGTAGAAAAGGAACTCACCGCCCTCGTTTAGCCTGCCGCTACTTTCAAGGAAGCGGTAAATTTGTGGCGCTACAACGGAGAGCCGATTACGCTTCCGAAGCGATTTGCCCCACGAGCTGAGTTTATTGAATACCACAACGATATGATATTTAAAGGGTAATTGGACTATCTCCCGACCAAACGAGGATTCGGATTGGCTTGCTGAAATGTGGCAGTGCCCTGTTCTAAGCAACGTATTTGCGATAGAGTCGCGCGGGAACGGTGCTCGGGGCCGTTGCACCAGTAGCAAATTACTTATATCGAGCGATGTGATGCTGCGATTTCGGAAATGCTTGCCTGGTTGTGGCGCCGACTTCGAAAAGCTGGTTTTTATTTCCATTACAGCTGAAACAGGCCGTCAAAATTCATGGAAGATCTTTTCGATAGTAATGGATGAACTGAGGAGGTTTGTCTGGAGGGTGGATCGAGGTTCAAGATTGTTGCGCTCTGAAACGTTTCAGCTGAGGTCGGAGAGCGATCGCATGAGTCGATTTATATTTCGGCAGCGTTGCATCCATAGAAGAGAGAGGGATGCGTATTCGTTTGGCAGCGAGGGCGTGAGTGGGCGGGAACTTCGTGGCGTACAGCAATAAGGCTATACCTAAAAGCCTTTGTGTTGAACGGGTTTTCGCGGGAGCGGAGGGTGCGTGCCGCGAGGGACGGTCCGCGGCGCGACTGACCCGGCGCGGCATCCGGAGCGGACGCGGATGCGGCGCGGACGGCCTCTGACGGGCGAGCATGCGACAGTGGTTGCCCTGCTGGGCGGCAATAAGCTCGAATCGAGCACGAGCGATTCTTGTCCGGGCGAAGCGTTACAACTGGATTTGTTCTGTTGCCGACTGATCTTGAAGCATGTTGGAAGAAACGAAATTATAATTATTTATTTGTCTGTATCTATCGAAATGGAGACCGAGCGCGTGGAAAACGAGAGGAACATAACGGCAGTTGACCTTTTCGCCGGCTGCGGCGGAATGTCCCTCGGCTTCGAAAAGGCTGGCGTCAATGTTGTGGCTGCCTACGACAATTGGGACGCTGCCATTGATGTCTATCGCGCTAACTTCCAGCATCCTGTTTTCAAAAGGGATCTCTCCGACGTTTCCGTATCCGAGGAAGTTGCCGGCTTCGCTCCGGATATCATCATCGGCGGGCCTCCTTGTCAGGATTTCTCGCAGGCCGGCAAGAGATCCGAGGATGGTGGGCGCGCAATCCTCTCTGTTAGATATGCCGAGATCATCGCGAGGTGCAAGCCTCGCTTCATCGTTATGGAGAACGTCCCACGCGTTCGAACGAGCAAATCCATGGAAGCGATTCGGGCCACCCTCAAAGCGCAGGGTTATGGCTTGAGTGGGCGAGTGATGGATGCAAGCCTGTGCGGGGTCCCCCAAGCTCGCAAGAGATACTTCTTGATCGGATGCCTTGGGGCGCCCGACGGGTTCCTCGACCCATATCTTGAGAAGGGCCTTTCTGACCATCAGATGACAATTCGTGAGTATCTCGGTAACGAGCTTGGAATTGATTACTACTTCAGAATTCCGCGAAGCTACACGAGGCGGGCCATCTTCAGCATCGACGAGCCCTCGGTCACTATTCGTGGTGTGGACAGGCCGATACCGCCGAACTACAAGCTTCACCCCAACGACGCGGCGGACCTCAGTCAAGCCCGGTGCTTGACTCCAAAGGAACGCAGTAGGATCCAGACTTTCCCGGAGTCTTTCAAGTTCTTTGGGAGTAAGACGGATATCAACCAGATGGTGGGCAACGCCGTACCGGTAAACCTTGCCACCTACGTTGCACGAGCGCTACTAGAGTACAGGAGGGATGTGAGCGATGGACTGCGTTGATCTTTTCTCGGGATGCGGCGGTATGTCGCTCGGATTCCAGAATGCGGGCTTCAACATAAAGGCGGCGTTTGATAACTGGCAGGCGGCTGTCGACATCTATTCGGCAAACTTCGACCACCCGGCATTCAAATACGATCTTTACGATGCGGAAGCGGTTCCGAAAATTGAAGAGTATTCGCCGTCGATGATAATCGGTGGCCCCCCTTGCCAGGACTTCTCCATTGCGGGCGCCAGACAGCGCGGCAAAAGGGCCAATCTCACCATCCGATATGCTGAGATAGTTCGGGACGTCAGACCCGAGTGGTTCGTCATGGAGAATGTTTACAATATCGAGCGGATGGACGTCCTGCCCGAGGCGCTGGAAATATTCCGCAATGCTGGATACGGTCTCACGAGGCGCGTCCTCAACGCCAGTCTATGTGGTGTGCCTCAGATTCGCAGGCGCTTTATCCTTGTCGGTCATCTTGGTGATAAAGATGACTTTCTCGGCGAACTCTTGGATTCAAGGCTGAGCGACAAGCAGATGACCGTCAGGGATTACCTTGGCGATTCGCTCGGCACGCAATACTTCTACATGCATCCACGCAACTTCCAGCGTAGGGGCGTCTTCACGATTGACGAGCCAGCGGTAACGGTACGAGGCACCAACCGTCCGATACCGCCAGCATATAAGAGGCATCATGCCGACAAGGCTGATATTTCTGAAGGTGTGAGAGCCTTAACATACAAGGAGCGCAGCTATCTGCAAACCTTTCCCGAAGAGTTTGAGTTTGTCGGGTCCAAGACAGACATTGAGCAGGCGATTGGCAATGCCGTGCCAGTTAAGCTTGCTGAGTACGTTGCTAGATGCATAGCTGACTATGCAGCAGATTAATTGTGGTGGTTGCCATGTCCTTTGTCGATGAATGGAATTTGAGCTATCCCATTCCGAATTCTATATATAGCGAGAATACGCTATCCGTTCGCGGGAGAACAGTTGGACAAGGTGGTGCTGGACAGTACGAACTCAAAGGTTCAGGCTCTCTTGCAAACGGGGATACGCTGACTGCAGTTGACATTATCGGACACGCAATCATCTTGGAAGTAGTCGTACCCTCTACTGGGCAAGTTGTCTCCCTTGGCACGCGTTATCCCGTTGCAAAAAAAGGCGGAAAAGTACGTGTGCAAATACAAGGAGACGGGGCAAAGCGTCCAAATGTCGGCAACTTGTTTGCCGCACTGCTGTTGTTGCCAGTGACGGGCAAAGTAAACGATTCATCGCCGTTGCAAGAGGACGGTTTTGCGGAAAGGACATTCTGGATGGATGCAGCCGAAGTAAAGCCTGTGGGCGTCTCCGAAGATGCATATATCTTGGAGCTAACGAAACTCTTCTTCGCCACTGGAAGCAGATACAAAGACGGGCAGTTTTCGGGTGCGATAGATTACGACTACAAGTCGAGAATTGACGATCTTATTGCCCTTTGCAATCGCGGATGCAAGATGAGGGCTGGTAGCCTGACCACGGCATTCAAGTATTTCGCTGACGTTTACGCAGGGAAACTTGAGTTTGATTACAGCGTGGCTGAGTTCATGCGAAACCTCATAGCGAGCCAATTGATTGCCGAAGAGGGCATCGACTACGAACAAGGCGATGACGTGCTGCCCGCAATGCATCAACTAATCGACCTTGCTGCAAAGAATTCATCGAAAGCATCAAGCAGAGAGAAGAGGACTTTTCAGCTAAACAACCTTCCAGCTGAATTTAAAACCGACTTCTCCAGGCGCTACATCACGTCACTACTGGCAAAGCCCTTTGTCATCCTTGCTGGCAACAGCGGAACAGGCAAGACGCGGATTTCCAAGCGTTTTGCAAAGTACCTTGAGGTCTTGGATGAAGACGGGGAGCCAAACTGGTTGCTCGTCCCGGTCGGTGCCGACTGGACCGACAACACCAAGGTGCTGGGCTTCTTCAACCCGATTGCAGACGGCGGCAAAGGCGCGTACGAAGAGACCGGCATACTGAGACTCATCGAACGGGCCAACGCTAACCCCGAGGTTCCGTATTTCCTCATCCTCGACGAGATGAACCTGAGCCATGTCGAGCGGTATTTCTCAGACTTCCTCAGCCACATGGAGACCATCGGCGAGGATAACCTCATCGTGCTTGATGGGTACGGCGATGGCGGTGCTGACAGGCTGCCCTATCCGCAGAACCTGTTCGTTGTCGGCACCGTGAACATCGATGAGACCACTTACATGTTTAGCCCCAAGGTGCTCGACAGGGCAAACGTCATAGAGTTCAAGCCGTCGAAGGCCGAAGTCCTCGCAGGGTTCAAAGCCATCGAGGATGCGCCGGACGTTGCCGTCGCAGCTTCCGGCGTCCCCCAGGCTTTTCTGCGTCTCGCCAAGGACATATGGGAGGGAGCCAATTACATCAGCGAAGATGATGCTAACGCCATCTTCGAGAAGTTCGGCAAGCTGTATGAAGAGCTGGAGAAATGCGGCTATGAGTTTGCCTTCCGCACCGTGCGCGAAGTGCGAATGTACGTTAATGCCGCGCACGAGCTTGACGGCGAGAACTACGAACTCGAGCGTTCTGTCGATGAGCAGATTGTCCAGAAGGTGCTGCCGAAGCTCCATGGTAACAAGCGTGAGATCGGCAATCTGCTTAAAAGCCTGAAAGACATATGCGATGGCGAGCTGAGCTCCGTTAAGATAAGCCAGATGGCAGCGAAACTCGATAACGTGCAGTATGCGAGCTTCATCTAGCCTATGGACGGCAGCATCGGCGCAATCCGCTTTGCAGCGGATGGAAGAACAATAGCCAGGCTCTACCAGAGCGGTGCGCATGACCGAGTCGATTGGGACGAGGAACAGCAGACCGGGCTAACCGGGCTGACGTGTTTCGGTCTCAAGCCGGAAGCATCCCAGAATGGCGCTGGTTCAACACCAGCCTTCGCCGTCAAGGACGGTCTTGACGGGAGTCCCACGCTTCGAATCAACGAAACCACATGTTATGTGCTCGAATACGAGCGGACCCCTGATGGTGGCCTGCATCCTCGCGCCTCGTTCCAAAACGAAGGCAAGAATATCAGGTGCGACAGAAACGGCAATAGTGTCACCTTCCAGTTCGTGAACTATCTCGGGCGTTCGAGGATTCGATTCGGCGAGGAAGCTGATGCGCCGATGCTACAGTTCGAAGTCGTCCCGCTCAAGATTGGCTATGAAGACGATTACATCGAGCTCACCGAGGAGCTTGCCGCAAGGTGCGCTGCGCTGCTCCTTGACTACTCGGGCTCCACGTCGAACGTTTACAAGCAAGCCGACGAGAATCGCGAGACGCTGCTTGAGCAGTTCGTCTTCCTGCGGCAGTTCTGCTACGAACCGAACCTCCAAGCCCTCTTCGAGGCGATAAAGAGGAACCCTGATAGGACGCTGGATCACGAGGACGAGCTGCGGTCGGTTGGGGCTGGCATGCCGTCCCGGAGGTTTTATACGAACCCCTTCTCGAACAGCCGGATGTGGACGCGCTTGAACTGCGGCGGCGATGCGGGAGGCGTCTACCTCCCCCAGATGGTCAGCGTCACGCGCAAGTACGACCTGCTCGACACGCCCGCCAATCGGTTTGTGAAATTTGCCCTGCATGAGATTGACCGGATCTGCACCTCTCTGATGACTGTCCTGGATGCCGAGAAGGGCGATACTCGGCAGACGGAGTGTTATCGCGAAGCCGCCGCGCTGCACGCCATGCTGGATACGATACTCAGCGACGCCTTCTTCGACGATGTCGGCACCCTGCAGATGATGCCTCAGAACAACCAGGTGTTGCAGAAGCGCGAGGGATACTCGCAGATCTTCTTCGCATATTCCATGCTCGATATGGCGCTGCAGCTCGACTGGAAGGGCAAGGATGACATCTACGAGGGCGAATCGAAGAATGTGGCCCTCCTCTACGAGTACTGGATCTTCTTTGAGCTGTACGACATCGTAAGGGGGATCGAGGGGTGCGAGCCGATAAGCACCGATGACCACCCATTTATCGGGACGAATCCCGACGGTGGGCTGTCAATATCCCTCAAGCAGGGCGTACGCTCCTGCCAGTCATTCCAGATTGCGCAGTGCGGCGCGAAGGTAAACCTCTACTACAACCGCACCTTCTCGCCCCGTGACTTTCATGCCACTCGTTACGAGGGTTCGTACTCGAGACCGTTCAGACCCGACTACACGCTCGCGATATTCCCGGATGCTTATACAAACGAGCGAGCCGCAGTGCAAGATGGAGCTGTTGCATTCGTCCACTTCGACGCCAAGTACCGCATCACCGACTTGACGGGGCTTGTCGGCAAGGATGTGGGCACCGAGGAGGCAGAGCGCGAGGAACTTAACGAGGAGAAGGCGGCCTCCACCACGAACACCTACAAGCGCGGTGACCTGCTGAAGATGCACACGTACAACGACGCGATACGGCGCACGGTTGGCAGCTACGTGCTTTATCCGGGGTCGGGCGAAACGGGCGAGAAGGGCCAATTCCGGCTCTTCGAGGAGATTTTGCCGGGTGTCGGCGCTTTCGCCATGAAGCCGAGCATCAGCAGGACGGCAGAGAATGCGTTGCGCGATTTCATAGAGAAGGTCATCGGCGAGAACACGGCAAGCAATACGCGGCTGAACCGGCTGAGCTACTTCACCGAAATGGTTGTGGCTGAGCCTCCAAGCGCGGGCAAGACGGATAGCGACTCCTACGGGCATGGTGGCGAATCGTTCGTGATTGGCTACATTCGAGGGGACTCTCCCGATGACTACTATCACTTTCTCGAAAGCAGCGGCAGGCTCCGCAAGGGCGGGCGCTTTCTCTTCTACTTCTATGCCATTAAGGACGGGCATGTCTACTCGCACCATAAGGATCTCTTCCGCACGTCGTGGTTCCGCTTCTATCGGAACGCCATAAGCCAGACGAACACCTACGAGATCGAGCCTGTGGCGTGTCGCATAACCTCGAATGAGCTGGTTCCGAGGGACGAGCTGGCCGACCGCCTGGCCGACCTTGGCTACGTGCGGGATCGTGGGAATCAGGGTGCCGACTTCTACTATGTCCTGTCCGTGCGGGTGGAAGATGACGCGGCAGAACCCTTAAGCCTGGGGCGCAGGGCGGTGGATGAACAGAACGGCAACGATGCGTTCAGCCCCCACTCGCCAAAGATTGTTGGGTGATCATCTGGTCATTTTCAGAGTAGCGGTAACACCTACGGGCGCGCGAGGGGCAACGCATGAGGCCAATCGTCTACAACGGGGTTGACCTGTCGGGCGTGTGCTCTGCCGAGGTCATCGAGAAAGTTGCCCTGCCCGTGGAGGCGGAGACCCTGGCGGTGCCGAGGCGTGCCGGCGCACTGCTGGTGGCGGGGCGGCTGTCCCCCAGGCTAGTGCGGGCGCGGCTGTTCATGGACACCCGCCCGCGCCTTCAGGACGATGTTCGGCGACAGGGACGACGCAGCGGCGCTGCCACGTCGCGCAGGTAGCGGAGGAGGGTTGCTCCCAATGGCCCGCGGCGTCCGCGCCCCGGTGCCACCCCGTGACCGGCGGCTTCGCTCGAAGCCGCTACATCAGGCTCGTTCCCGCTTTTCCGGGTCATATCCCTTCGTATACACGGTAAAGCTAAGGCTATCTATCGTGCCGGTGCTGTAGACGCATGCGTCGGGCGCGCTCCGTGTGCCTTGGGCGGTCGGGTCGGTCGAGACACAATCGTCCCTATCTATTCCAAGCAATGGAATGGGCTTTGCCACCTGGTCGGCGCTATTAATTTGCGCAATGATCTCCAACAACTCGTATAACTTGATAAGCCATGAGCTGTATGGGTGCTCGCCGGGTCCCTTGTGCTTCAGCGTGCACTTTGATTGCGGGCTTTCGGCGAGCTGGCTCAAGCGTTCAAAAAGCGCCGGGTACTCGGCTTCGGGAAACTCGACTTGTACATACTGTATGCCATTGAGGATGAATCCGTACCACAGTACGGGGTATGGAAAACCGTTCCTATCTGGTCGCCTGATTTTTGTCCTGCAATTGGGCTGGTTGACGATAGACAGCCATGCCGCATAGAGCTCGTCGGAAATTAGGTCGCTCGCTTGGTATGTTGGGCCAAGACCATCGAGAACAAAATTGCCAAGGCTGTCAAAATAGTGGGCACAATCCGTTAAACCCTTTTCGTATGCCGTGTCGGCTTTTCTCCGTATATTGAGTGCGACGTCGCGGGGTGATTTGCGACCAAGATGTTTTTTGGCGTTGTGCCGCGGGTTGCAATAGAGCTTGGTCGCCGCGTTACTTCGATCGCAGTACTTGCTGTTAGGGCCGGTCGGAAAAAAGAGCGAACCACAGGTTTGGCATGTTATCGGCATAATGCCGCACAGCAGCAGCTCGTGGAGGATGCGGGCATAAAGGCTTGCAAAGGAACATTCCTCTTCGGTGAAGTAAAGCTCTCCTGCCTTTGCAATAACAGCTTGAAGCCTTACGAGCCTATTGAGGTTTTCCGGGTCGTTAAGCTCTGCATACGTATGGAAGTCTCCATTTGCGTAGATTTGGTTCTCGCGCATAGCCTCGAGATAGTTCTTGCGAAACGCCTGCATAAAGGGGGCGCTATTCATGCGTTTTATATCGCTCAAATGTTCTTCGAGCTTTTGAGCCGTTTCGTTTCCGGGCAAGTGCTTTTTGGCTGCGTATGCAAAAGCGTCGCCAAAGCGGATGATTGCCGGCAGCTGATTATCGAATAATCGAAATTGTCGCGGGTCGCTTGTTTTGATGGCGGCTGGGAAAAACTCTTCGTTTTGCGCGAGCAGGCTAGGTGCCTCGGTGTTTTTAAGCAGCGGGGCAAGCTCCAGACATTCCTGATAAAAAACAATGAGAAGCGCTCGAAAGAGATCGGTATTGGTGCAAACGCAAGCTGTTTCTATCTGCGAGTTGACCTTTGGATAGTTGTCTCTTGGATTGTCGCGTTTATACGGCACCGGTTCTGTTAGCCCGGTCTTGCCGTTGGTAGTTGTAATGTCCATGTCGTTCGACACGAGCTTGAGATAGGAGCTGAAGAGGGACGCCATTTCTTGCTTATTGAGTTGGGCCGATGTCGTGATCACCGCGCGGTACAGGCGGTTGATTTCGTTGCACTCAATAGCGTTGTTGTTCATCCAGCAGCTGTAATAGCGATAGTCGGGAATCGCTGTGATGTTCATGACACACTGCCTGCAGACATTTTCAAGGAGATACCTGGCCATGCCAGATATCTCTCCGTGTGCATGGCGCGTAATGGCTTTATCGAATATCGGAGCAAAGAAATCGAGGTCGCGTTCCTTTTGTTTTTGAAGGTTGACTTCGATTTCGGCTTCGTTCAATTCTGCTTGCGCGGACTCTTGGTCGGAATCGTCTGGATCGAGCCAGTCGTCATGGTCTGGTTCGGCTGCGTAGTCCATCGAAGCGTGTTGCGCATCGTGGGGAGCAGGGGGCTGACGAATGGCGTTCTGCAAATCGATGTAAAAGCGCAATTTTGCTCGCTCACGAAAGTGGCCCCCAATCTCGTTGAAAAGCGAGCTTAAGTCGACGCGTAATAGGTCGTTGGCTACGGAGACGAGATTCCATGCGCTTGCATTGCCGGTTGCGTTTCCGTCATCGGCGCAATCAATCTCTGGCGTTCTGTTAAGAAGAAGCATGCGGGGATTGACGGGAGAGCGAAGAAAGCCAGCCTCGAAACCCCAGCTAAACGGCTCTTGTTCGGAATCAAGCATTAATGCTCCAAACAGCCAAAATTTAAAACCCGATAAAAGTCATATTACGCGGCTGTTTGCGGCTGTTCAATGGAATCAAGCGAAAAGGCTTAAAACCAGGGAGGCCGTTATGTCCGATTGCATCAAGCTCAACAAAGGAAACATCGATGTATGCGAGCGCGAGGTTATCGTTCTTCGCGAGATCATCGCTGCCGCCATGGGTCGTTTGCACCAGATGCGCAAGCAGTGCGAGCGCGGCTATGTGTCTTCGGAGGATTTCGAGAATGCGTTGGATGCGTACGGAGTAATCAGTGAGCGAGTCGATGAGCTTGACCAGCTTGGTTTCGAGTTCAGATGGTCGTCAGTCCCCGATGCCGGAATCGATGAGAACGACGGGCTCGAATGGATCGAGGACGACAACCCTCCGCGTGAGCGCGGTTTTGATATTGCTTGTTAATGTGACCGAACGGTTGATTGGAGACAAAATGTATCCGTACTACGAATGTGACAACTATCCCATGAGCATTACAGATGATGACGGCCCGTTTCTGATCATGGAGGCGAGGCTGTCTGGCGACGACGAGCTCAATGATGATTTTAGGAAAGGCGCCAGTTATAGATGCTCGTGTGCGACTATTTCTGCGGCGATTGATCTTTGCAGGTCGATGACGGACGGCGATGCCGATCCTTGGTATGAAAGTTGGGAGAAGGCGGTTGAGCGTTATCCGCTCGAGAAATGCGAGGATGCGACAACGCTGTATTGGATCGAGCCGACCGATCCGCACAAGGCGCTGTGCGCCCTCCAACCCCATTGCGATCTTGAGCCATACGTGGCTGAGGCAATTGGCGCAGTTGACACGTATCTACTGGAGTGCGCGGACTATCCCTTTACGGTCGATCATTTAGATCTAAAGGACGTTGACGTCCTGCTCAGCGCTGCTTGGGGATTGGCTCGAGTCCTCGAAGAAACTTGGGGCACTTGCGACCCTGATGATGTTTTGGAAAAGATCGAGGATGCTACGTACAGTGCGTATATAACGGTTAAGGACCTGATCGCGGGCGAAGAGGCGGCCAAAGCCAGCGCAAAGTCCGATGACAATCTTTAGCCACCGCACTGAACGGCGCGACCGATCGGAAGGCTGCCGGGAAAAGCTTTAGCAAGCGCCCCGACCAGGTTCAGGAGTCTGCCGCCGATGCATCCCTGATGCGTGTCGCCCTTGCAGTGATCGATGCCAAAGAGCGCGAGGCGTTGGAGTGCGATCTTAAGAAACTGCTCGCTTCGTGCGAGTAGTCGCTGACTGCTCCTCTTTCCTTTCTTTCTTCTCTCAAGCGGCATGGACGCCGCCGCCTTGACCGCCCAGCGCGAGTTTTGTCCGCACGGGATGGTATCAAACACGTGTAACAACTAAATCGGAGGTTTGACCATGGCTATGTGGGATCTCAACTGCCAATCGAATCCGTCGTCTGCGGACGACAAGGAGCTCGCTCCCTATCTTGCACGTCAAAAGGCGATGCGCGAGTTTTTTGAGCGTGCGCTGTTTGCCCCCAAGGATCAGGGCAACAATGGCCTGTACTTTTTGGGCGCCACGACGGGCTCGGGTAAAAACTATACGGCCGAGCAGGTCACAGCCGACCTCATCGCCGGTGGCTGGGACGATTCGGGCTGTTTTAACAAGTGCCCGGGCCGTCGTTACCTGGTGTTTGTGGTGCCGGGTAAGGACAACCGCGACAACTACGTTGCGAGCGTGCGCAAATTGCTGGTTGAACAGGGCATGGATGGCGATGCCGCGCAGCGCATGGTGTTCGATCTTCCGCGTGCGGGCGATAACATCCTGCATTGGATTGAGACTACGCGCGGTAAGGGCGCCGTGGGCGTGCGCGACATTCCGTGTCCCATCGAGGCGGACGACGAGAGCTCTCATCGCATCATTAAGCGAGCGTGGGGCAACGCGATGGAGATCGCCGATGACCTTTTGGGCATCCTTGACACTCGAAATCGTCTGGGAGGTGTTGCAGACCGTTTGACCCCCGCCCTTCGCGACAAGCTATCGTCGGCGGATGCGAGCTTGCGTTGGGCTGTGAGCCACGAGCTCAAAAACATCACGCGCGGCATGGAGGTAATCCCCCAGATTTGGCCGTCTGCCCTGCTCAATGACGAGAGCATACCGCATGTGATTGCCCTGACGCCGCAAAAGCTCATCAATAGGATCGATACAGTGACCGGTGCAGGCGTTGTGCTCTTTAACGCAATGGCTGCCGAGAAGGGCCTGTTTATCTTTGATGAAATCGACCACATGAAGGCCGACATACTGTCGACGCTGACAGACGATCCCGTGACGTTTCAACCGGACGAAGTATTGCGTATCCTCGATCGTCATTTTAACGGCGGTGTGGTGGACCCCTTGCTACTGGGGAATCGAGATCAATGGATGGCGGTCTATACGCACGCTTCCACGTCGGGCGATCACAAAGGGTCAAACGCCGAGAGGAACAGGGTTTCGCGGGCGAGCGTAGAGGAAGATGCCGAAGAAATCGCCAAGGATGTCAAGAAAATTCAAAAGGCACTCGCCTCTTGTATTAAGGACATGAAACTGCGTCCGCCTTTTGCGCTGTCTGACGAGGCGAAAGAAGAGCAGCTCTCCGGTCGACATCTGTTTGGCAGCGACGATATTTCGGTGGGCGACAACTCGGCGAATCCGTTGCGCTTCAAACTCAATGAGGGCGGTACTCGCAATATGATTATCACTCGCGGAGGGAGTGGGCAGCAAACCGTCAGCAAGGCGGTGCGTCGTGCACGCGGTCTGGTCAGGATGGTGGTGGGTCATCTCGCCCGTTGCGCCACGCTTATGGACAAGCTGTACTACGGCAGCATTTCGTACAAGGACGACCTTTCGCGCAAGAACATCATCGATGCCCTGGGCATTAGGAACAACCAGACCAGCGAGAAGTATTTTTGGGATTCGTTGATGCTGGCGCTGTTCTTTAAAGATCGTAAGAATGACGAGATCGATGCCGCCGACGACTCGATGTATGCGCGTGGTGTCGATTATCTAGTGATGGAAACCACCATCGAGCACATGTTTACCACGTACCTAACCAGCCACGGCATTGAGCGCATGCCCGAGGCCTACCTTGCCTCCATTGCCGCCAAAGCGCCTTGCGTGTGCATGAGCGCAACATGGAGTGCGCCGACCGTCAAAAACTTCAACCTCGATTACCTTGACGAGGTTCATGGCGTGGTTCGCAAGGACGCTTGGATTGGCGAGCTCAACCAGGAAATCGTGCGACAGACTAAGCTGTTTAACAAACAGGCTGCGAAGGAGTACGACGTCGATATTGCCTGGGTGGATGAGTCCAAGGAAATTGCCGGCATGGTCGCGCTGGCAGGCGGCGCCTTTGGCGGCATCATTGTGTCGCCCGACGAGGTGTACGAGCGCGCGATGCGGTTCTTTGACGGGATTGGCGTGAGTGAGGGACTTGCGGTGCGCTTGCGCTTAAAGATTGCTGACAGGGTGGGCGTGAGCGACGCCAAGAGCATCGAGTTTGAGCTGAAGCGCCTGAGCAAGACGCTTGTTGCCGTGAGTACTTGGGCCCGTGGTGTGGCGCGTAACGAGCAACGGGCGGGAGCCGTTTTTACCACGCGCCACATGGGAAACCATGGCGAATTCAATAGTCTGGCGCTGGATCTTGCGCGCGAGATTGTCGCGGAGCTGGTGATTAGAAACATCAAGTGCCCCGAGATGTCGTACGAGAAATCGCTTGAGGCCGCCAAGGACATGGTGCCGTGCTTTAACGCTGCGGAATGGGATGCAGGTTGGCGTGGCGCTCAAAAACGTCTCGAGCTGGGCCAGCCGACCCTGATGTTTATCAATCTTTCGGCCGGTGGCTTTTCCAAGAATCTCAAATACAAGGTGCCGGAGAATCTGTGCGACATGGTTCATCAGGTCGATTGCGGCTTTGAAAATGCCGACCGTCGCCCCAAGATGGATCTTGATTTCTTATATATCGAGTCGCCCACAAGTCGTTTGACCTGGGGAGTGGAGATCAACTCAAATAAGTTTGTCCAGCAGGCGCTACTTGGCGTGGTGGAGCAGGAGGAACTGGTAGCGCGCGGCGAGGTTCCGTTTACTCAAAAGCGCCGGAACGTACGGATGCTTCTATCTGGCGTTAATAAGAGCCTGCCGGTGCGCGACACCCTCTCTTATCAGGTCGAAGGCGCTCGCATTGTGGCACAGGCTGTGGGTCGCCTGATGCGCACGAGTGTAAAGATGCCTTGCGTGCAGGTGCTGCTCGACCGCGAGATTGCGAACGATTGCAACTTTTCGTTCTTGCATGATTTGCCGATGGGCTACGAGCTTGAGCAGGTGGTTGGTGCCTGCGCCGCTGCCAACAACCATATGACGGACAACAAGGAACACGCTGCCGTTAAGCAGCAGAACCTTGCCGCCTTTAGGAACAACCTTGCCAAGCAAAAGCACGAAAAGCTGGCGTGGAAAGTTACCTCGCTAAACGCCGGGGACGAAGATCTCACTGCTTTTGATGGCGAGCGCGACTTTTACCTGCATCATTTTTGCCTGCCGTGGGAAGATCTCGCGCAATACCCAGAGCGCCGGAGTACCGCGCTGCGCATGTCGCATGCTGCAAATGGCTATGCCTATGCAGAAGGCGGGGCATGCAAGGTGCCGCACTTTGAATTCCCTAGCTACGATGGTGAGCCCGTCGAGCAGATTGCTGCTCGTCTGGAGGATCGTTGCCACTGCAAGGAGGGCTTAAAGGGCGCGACGGTTCGCCAGGTGAGCCAGGCGGCGGCGCGCGTACCCGAGCTGCTGTCAATTCGCGAAGTGCGTGAGCGTTGGTCGAGCGACGGGGTGCCCACAACGCTGCAGCCGGCGGCGACGGCGCACATGACGCCCTATATGTTCCAGGCGGTCTACCTGGGTGAGCTGGGAGAATCTGCCGGAAGGGCAATCTTTGAGGCATATTACGACGGCCGCTATTCGCTTACGCGTGGCGATGCGGCACACGCCGAGACAGGTGGCGACTTTGAGGTGCTCGATGCTGCTGGCAACACGACCGGGGTATGGATCGATTTTAAGCACTATCGCATCGGTGCCTATATCGCTTATGTTCGCGACGGTCGCGAGGCGTCGGATGCCGAGCGCTTTAGGGCGAAGGCTCAAAAGGTTGGGGCGAAACGCCTGCTAATCGTCAACGTTTTGGCTGATGAGGCAGCGCTTGAGTGCGTGCCCAAGGCACTCGATGCTGAGGGGACTGTGTTCTCCGTTCCTTATATGGCCGCCGACGGTGCAATCAATTTGGAGATGATGGAGGCGATCGGCCGTGCAATCGAAGCATAACCAGCCGTGCGGTTTGGGAGACATCGCCGTATCAGAGCTCGTGTTGCAGCTCGATGCCGCTGCTGCCGAGGAGCGCTACTCGGTCTTTTGGTGCAACGTCGGCGATGCGGGCAAGCATGCCGTGGCGAACTTTATGGCCGATGTGTGCCAGACGGGCAAGGTCGTCGCGCTCACGCAGCTTGCAGACAACCGCGTCTTTCTGATGGTCAAAGCGGGCGTGCAGACGGGCGACCTTAATGCCTCGCTTTATCAGGAGCAGATAGTTCCGATTAAAACTAATTGGAACGAGTTGGACGATTACGTTGCGCTCCGCTTGCTGTTCAACTCCTGCTCTCAGTTTGAGGGGATTGAGGACGAAGTTCCCAATGACACCGGGCACCTGTATGTCATTAGCGCCAAGGGTGCCCGCCGCGATGCTGTCGAAAGCGACGGAAGGGGACCTGCCAAGATCGAAACGGTTGAAATCGTTATCGATGAGGATTGCACCTTTGATCTTAAGATTCGGACGTTTACCAAGCGCCGTGTGCTTATTGGCAGGGCACAAGGTGACGAGAAAGAGCTCGAAAAGATTAAGAGCCATGTGGGCTACAGGCTATCGCCCGTGGCGACGATGGTGCTTGCCCACGAACAAAAAGACGAGTACATCCTGCGCCGAGCCAAGGGCGACAAGCCGTCCAAGCGCCGTGATCTGACGTTCTCGGCCCAGGCGGACAAGGTCGCCTATACCAAGAAGGGCATTTTGTATCGAGAGCTGCAGATTCTCGAACGCCGTTACAGCGACTTCGCCCGGGTGACGCTCATGGAATACCCGCGTAAGAGTTTCTACGAGGTGCTCAAGGGTGATGAGTACGCGCGCGTGGTTGCGGGGCGCATGGCGGGGCAGCGAATCGTGGTGTCGTTTGCGCGCAATGGGCTTGCCGAAGTGGCGCGCCAGCTGGCCGATCGACTTAACGATTCCTCGTGGGGCGTTCGCGCAACGTATGGCGGAAGGGCCGTGGATTCGCGGGCGCTGAACCTTGTCGTTGTGCCCAATGAGGTTGCTGAGGACGACGGCTATGCCTTACATGCTGGCGTGGTGGAACAGCACGTGACACCGGATGTGTGCGAGCCACTGTTTAAGGTGGCGCCAAAGCAAAAGGATCGCAATGCGCAAGAGGCGATCCTGGGCGCCATGCTCAAAGAACTGCTGGTAAAGCAGGATGTTGTCGACGAGCGGGTGACGGCGTTTGATCTTGATGCTTTGGATATTGAGTCGGTGACGGTGTGTGGCTTGGTCGATGTGCCGCATAAAACAAAGGACAAGATTGAGCTGGATTCGCGTATCGCTACGTTGGCGATTGGCGCGGATGGGGGCATGCGCTATGCCTCACATTCGGCAGAGGATGGTCCCGAGGACGAGATGGAGCTCGATCTGCTGACCGCGGACGGCAAACTCGATAAGGGCGCCTATGTCTTTGACGTGCATGCGGACGGGCAGTCTATGCTTGCGCGCGTGCGGGATACGGGACTGACGACGTTTTCCAATAACTTTATGGCCCTGGTGGGTGAGCATCAGCTCACAGGCAAAGCAGGGCGTAAGAAAGAGATTTTCGAGAGCTACAACTCGCCTTATTACGGCATTGGAACGTTCGAGCGTGCGGGCAAGACTTGCTATTTTGTGGGCGTCAACAACGGCACCCAGGAGGATATGGCGACTGCGATTCACGTGCGTTCGATTGAGGTACTCGACGGCGATGATTTGTCTGAGTTGTTGGTTCAGCTGGCCAACATAGGCCTTTCGCGCTATAAGGCTCCGTCCGTGTGGCCGATTCCGGTCAAGTATCTCAACGAGTGCGCTGCGCGTGAGGGCGCGGTAGAGGATGGCGGTGGCGACAAGTGATGGTGTTGCGCAATTATCGCTCCTAGAACTTTTTGAAATTACGCTTGCATTGTAAAAGGGGAGAACATATACTGCAGCCATAGCACATCAGATGGGGTCTCAAAAAGAGACCAAGCAAACGAGTTTTCAGTTTATGTTGAGAGGTACTTGAGCATGACCAGCAGATTTTTCCCCCTTTACAACGACAATACCGACCATATCGATCTCAATACCATCTACGGTTGCAGTATTGGTTCTAAGGCCGAGAACTACATGTTCGCTCAAGATGATCTAGAGCTTAGCTCCGAAGATTATGAGTACCTGAATGATATTGAGCGCGAGCGGGAGTATGAGCTCGGCATCCGCTGATGGATGTGGGCTTGTCTCCAACTCCTCCGATTTAATTACCCCGTTATCACCTCTTTTTAGCGGGGCATATTGGATCGATTATGTGTCAAACATCAGCTCATCGTGGGAAGGAATCGGCAATGAGCAAGAACGTGAACAAGAACATCAATGGCGGCGCTGCGGGTAAGGCGAAGGCCGCCGGGCGTATGGCGACAGTTGCTGCGGCAACGATCGCCATGACGGGCGGGTCGCTGCTGTCTCCGCTGACTGCGGTGGCGCAGGGTGCGAACGGTGCCGACGCTACTGCGAAGCCGGCTGCGGTGCTGTCTCCGTTGACGAGCGCGGCTGCTGCTAGCGCTGGCGCGGGCACGGTGTCAGCGGTGCAGAAGGTCGCCAACCTGCAGGCTGCGGTCGATGCGGCTCGCGCTAAGGCCGCTGCTGCCAAGGCCGATTTGGATGCGGCCGCCGCTCCTTACGACGCCGCCGCTGCCAACCAGCAGCAGGCTCAGAGCGCCTACGATGCGGCCCGTGGCACAAGCGACGCTGCCGCTTCTGCAGCTTCGGCCGAGCTGGAGCAGCAGATGGGTGCCGCGCAGGACAAGGCCGATGCGGACGTGAAGGCGCTCGAGGACGCTCAAGCTGCACTCGATGCCGCAAAGAGGGATCTGACGGACAAGGGTGAAGCCCTGACCGCTGCCCAGAAGACCGCCGACGATGCCCAGGCTGCGCTCAAGTCCGCGCAGGCCGCTGCTGCCGATGCCACGCCCGAGGCTGTTGCCGCGGCTCAGGCCGCTGCCGAGCAGGCCGCGAGCGAGCTGGAGCAGGCAAAGCAGCAGGCCGCCGACGCGCAGGTCAGGCTTTCGAATGCCCAGGCTGGCGTTGATGCCGCCGCGGCCAAACAGCAGGACGCGCAAGGCAAGCTTTCGGCAGCTCAGCAGGCAAAGGATGCGGCCGATAAGGATGTGAATGCCGCTCAGGCGAGCTATGACGCCGCCAAGGCCGATCTCGACCGTGCCGAGCAGGGTGCCGCGGGCCCGGAGTACGAGGCTGCCAAGGCCAAGGTGGACGCCGCCGCTGCCGCGCTGGACGCCGCCAAGTCGGTCCAGGCGCAGCGCGAGGGCGAACTCGCTGCTGTCTCGCAGGAAGTGACCACTGCCGAGGGTGAGGTGCAGGCTGCTCAGCAGGCGCTCGCCGTCCAGCAGCAGGCTGCGGCTGACGCGCAGTCCAAGTTGGACGCTGCCACGGCTGCTGCGACCGCGGCAGACGCCGCCGTCGATCAGGCTAAGGCCGAGCATGCCAATGCGCTTGCGGCGCTGGCCGACGCTCAGGCCAAGCTCTCGGCCGCTAAGGACGAGAAGAACGCTGCCGACAAGGCGCTCGACTAGGCAAAGGCTCAAAAGCAGCAGGCCGATCAGGCTGTAGCTCAAGCGCAGGCCAAGCTCGACGCCGCTCAGGCTACGGCGAACGCCTCGGCGGAAAACTACCGCCAGGGCGCCATTGCGTTCTTTAAGAGCGTGGGTGCCGACGATGCGGCGGACCTGATTCTCAACTGCAAATATGCCAGCCTCACCAAGGTGGGCGAGGAGGTTGACGCGACGAGTCTGACCAACATGAAGCAAGCGATTGTGTGGCTCAAGGCGTGCAACAAGTATCGTGCGAGCGTTGGCCTGGGTGAGCTCAAGGTGACGTATGCCATGATGGCGACCGCGATTGCCGATGCGAATTTCTCCGATACCAAGACTGCGCACGCCATGCAGTTCAACGTGGGCGAAAACGTGGCGTGGAACTACGGAAGCGACCCGTTCATCCAGTGGGTCGATCAGGAGAAGGCCGTCTTTGACCGCGCTGCGGCTACGCTGGGAGCGACGGGCCTTACGGGAAAGGCTGCTTTTGATTTCTACGAGCAGCATGGCGACGAAATCGATCGCTACGTGGCTGCGCATGGCGGGAGCGTGCATACAGTCGGTCACTACATGAATGTGATCGATCCCGATTACACCGTAACGGGTATGGGGGTTTGCACGCGCGGGACGATGAACCGTTGGCTTACGCAGGCGCAGACGTTCTCTATGTCTGGAGGATGGTACACGAATGCCGCCAATCCGATGACGGTTGCCGAATACGAGGCTGCGCTTAATGCGTGGTGTGACTCGTTGGCAAATCCTGGGCAGGGCGTGGACGCGGCTCGTCAGGAGCTTTCTGCCGCTCAGGGCGCGGCTGCGCAGGCTGGCGGCAAGGTGAGCGCCGCGTCGCAGGCCGCCGCTGCAAGGCAGGCTCAAGTCGATGCTGCTGCCGCCGATGTTGACGCTGCTGCCGCTGGGGCCTCGGATGCCCAGGCTGCCGTGGGGGAGAAGCAGGCCGCGGCTGAGGCCGCTGCGCGTGCCGTGGCTGATGCCCGCGCCGACGTGGACGCTGCCAGCGCTGCGGTTACCGCGGCGCAGAGTGTCGTGACTGCCAAGTCTGATGAACTCGATGTCGCCAAGGGCAAGGCTGCCGCTGCCCGGCGTGCGCTGGATGCCGCTCGCGCCGGCGTTGGCGACAAGGAGAGCGCGCTTGCTGCCGCCCAGGACGAGCTGGCTGCGTACTCTGCCGACGTTGCCGCTGCTCAGCGTGCATTTGATGCGGCCTCGGCGGTGCTCGAGGGGGCGCGTGCCGTTCAGGCTGACGCGCAGGCTGCAGTGAATGCCGCGCAGGGTGCGGCAGGCCAGGCAGATGCCGACGTCGCTGCTGCCCAGGCCGAGCTTGTTGCCGCCCAGGCTGCTGCGAGCGGTGCCGGCACGGCTGTGACCGCGGCTCAGGCCGCATCCGTCGCGGCTGCTGCTCGTGCGGCTCAGCTACATGATGCCGCCGCGGCGCTTGCTCAGGCGACGGAGGACAAGGCCGCTGCCGATGCTGCTGTTGAGGCAGCGGCTTCGGCGAAGACCGATGCCGAGTCTGGCGTGACTGCGGCGGACGACGCCGTAACGGATGCGACCGCTGATCGCGATGCTTCTGCCGCCGCGGTTGCCCGCCTGCGCAGGATCAACCTTGCCGACGCCATCGCTAGCGGCCGTGCCAACGATGCGGATGAGGCGCTCAACGCTAAGATCGCTGCAGCCCACGATGCCGCCGAGCGCGCCGCAGCTGCCAAGATTGAGCTCGACGCTGCCGTTGCTGCGACGGATGCTGTGGCACCTGCCTACTTGGAGGCGCTTGCCAACTATACCGCCGCCAAGGCCGAGCTCGACCAGGCTATTGTCGAGCTCAACGCCGAGATCGCTCGCCAAGAGGCCGCCGAGCGCGGGAATGGCGAGCAGACTCAGCCTGCGACGCAGGTGGCGTACCAGGCCAAGCACATGACCTCGGCGTCCGAGGCCACCACGCAGCAGACGACGATGCCCGCCACGGGCGACGTGTCCAACCTGCTGGGCGAGACGTTCGTAATTGGAGGCACGGTCCTGGTTGCCGCCGGCGTCTTCCTGTCCGACAAGCGCCGCCAGCTGATCCGTTAGGGACGGAGGAAAGCGGATCATTTTCGGCGCGCGCCGCAAGGGCATGGGTCCTGCGGCGCGCGCCGCTTTTATCTTCAAGATTAATTAAGGAGGGACATATGCAAATTAGAGGAGAGGCCGCGATTGCCTGTGGGTTCATGGCGGGCTTGGCAACGGGGCTGCTGTTCGATGGATGTTTCGACAGCTACATCAATCGATTCTGCGATTCTGATTTTCCGAGAGGCTGGCCTCGGAAAACGGCACCGGCTCGTCAAAAGGCGGATGCGCCCATCAAGTCTCGCAGCGTGGCTGCTTCAAAAACCAAGGTGATCGTCATCAAGAACGGCAAGATTTATCACCGTTCTGGGGGATGCAAAAACCTTCCTCAAAATGCCATTAGAACAAGCGTGCCACTGGCGACCGCGCTCAAACGAGGAAAGACCCCCTGTTCAGTATGTTGCCCGCCAGCGGCTTAGACGATTCTTCGGGGGTGTTCTGCAAGGACATGGGTCCCTGCGGATACATGGGTTTAAAAACGTGTCCGCACGGCATGGGACACTTACCCTGCCGCCCTGCTCTGCCGCGGCGGCATGTACCCAAACAACGATCCTCTAAGGAGTTCGATACCAATGAGCGATAACACCAAGCATCTCGCAAAGAAGTGCGTCAAGGACGCGGGGCCGTGCCTCGCGTTGTGCCTTGCCGGCGCAGCGGTCGCGCTGCTGGCTGTTCTGGGGCCATTCGACGTGCTCCGAAGTGCCAGTTCTCTGCACGTTTGCATGGCCCTTGCCGGCGCCATGATGACCGGCGGCGTACTCGATCTGATTTTTTGGGTGCTCGACCCGTTTGGATGGAAGAACGAGGGGTAAGCCCTAAGGGATGGATACCCCGCAGCAACAGGAGGTCCCCGTGATCTGGTTTACCGGCGATACTCACTTTGGACACGAGAACATGCTACGGCTTAGCGATAGGCCTTGGTCGACTGTTGCGCAGATGAACGATGCCATGGTCGCCAACATTAACAGCAAGGTTGCTGCGGATGACGAGCTCTACATCTTGGGTGACTTTAGCTTTAAGATGACGGTCCAAGACGCCTACGAGCTGCGCAAAAGCATTGCCTGCAAGCGCGTCCATCTGCTGCCCGGCAACCACGACAAAGACTGGACGCAGCCTGCGGTAGCGGATGCTTTTATCGTCGAGCCGCCCATTTGCGCGCTCAAGATCAACTGCCAAAAAATCGTGCTGAGCCACTATCCCATGGTCGACTGGCAGGGCATGTCGCACGGCAGCTGGCATTTGCACGGGCATATCCACAGTTGCGGCGGCGCATACAACGAGTTCAACCGCAGGCAGGGACTGCTGCGCTATGACGTGGGCGTGGACGCCAACAGCTACGCCCCGGTGAGCTTGGAGGAGCTCAAAGCTTGGTTTGCGCAGGTAGACGAGCCGATGTGTTGCGTTAAATGGCCGTGGTGGGTCAATGCCACGGGCGACGAGCAGGTCGAGCACGATCTCGAAAGTTATAAGAGGGAAGTGGTGATCCGATGACGGTCTATGTGACGGGCGATATTCACGGCGGCCTCGACATGCAAAAGCTGCGCGATTGGGACCTTGGGGATAGCCTGACGAGCGACGACTATCTCATCGTCGCGGGCGACTTTGGCTTTCCGTGGGATTTCTCTGCCGAGGAGTGCGCCGACATCGCCTGGCTGGAATCGCGTCCCGATACCGCGCTGTTCGTCGACGGCAACCACGAGCGTTTCGATCATTGGGCGGAGCGCCCCATGGAGTTGTGGCACGGTGGGCTGACGCAGCGCCTATCGGATACCTCTCCCATCCGACGCCTGACGCGCGGCGAGGTTTTTGAGCTCGATGACTCAACGATCTTTACTATGGGCGGTGCCACGAGCGTGGACAAGGAATACCGCATACCGTATTCCAGCTGGTGGCCACAGGAGCTGCCGGACGAGCGCAACTTTGAGGAGGCGCGGGCAAAGCTCGACAGCGTGGGCTGGAAGGTCGACTACGTGATCACCCACACCTGCTCTACGCGCATGCTTTCGCCCACGCTTTATCCGGCACCCGGCTGGAATTACCCCGCCGTTGATCGGCTTACGGCATTTTTCGATGAGCTGGAAGACCACTTGGATTACAAACGCTGGTACTACGGGCATTTCCATCGGGATGCCAACCCGGCCGAGCGCCACACCGTGCTCTACGACTGCATCGTTCGCCTGGGCGACGAACTCCAGCCCTGGGATGTTGCGTAGGGGCGAGGCGTTTGGCTACTCGGCAGTTACAGTGATGTTCTCGCGATGCGCACGGATGACGTCCCAGCTAAAGTATTCGACCAGCTGCTTGGCAGAGCGCGGTGTGGTGTCCGGTGCGATGCCCGTTTGCCCGGCGAGCCAGCCCAGCAATGCCTCGGGTGTGCCAAAGCGGGCGCGGAGCTCGCCCAGGTCCAGATCGCGATCGCGCTTGGAAAGGCGGCGGCCGTCCGGCGACATGAGCAGCGGAATATGCGCGTAGTGCGGCGTGGGAAGTCCCAGCAGATGCTGCAGGTAGATTTGGCGCGGCGTGGAGCCCAGCAGGTCGCATCCGCGCACGACCTCGGTAACACCCATGGCGGCGTCGTCGACCACCACGGCCAGCTGGTAGGCAAACACGCCGTCGCTGCGGCGCACCAAAAAGTCGCCGCATTCGGTGGCGAGTGCCTCGCATTGGGCCCCGTACGTGCGGTCCACGAATTCGACCACATCGTCTGCGAGGTCGTCGACGGCGGGCACGCGCAGGCGCGTGGCCGGGGCGCGCAGGGCACTGCGGCGGGCGACCTCTTCGGCCGAAAGGCCTCGGCAGGCGCCGCGGTAGATGGGCGTGCCGTCGCTGGCGTGCGGCGCGCTCGCGGCGTGGAGCTCGGCGCGCGTGCAAAAACAGGGGTAGGTGAGGCCAGCGCCCTGCAGCTGGCGCAAGGCGCTCTCGTACAGGTCGAGGCGATCGTGCTGGTAGTAGGGGCCTTCGTCCCACTCAAGCCCTAGCCAGGCCAGGTCGTCAATCAGTTGAGCGGCAAGTTCCGGGCGCTTACAGCGATCGTCCAGGTCCTCGATGCGCAACACAATGCTGCCGCCTTGGCTGCGGGCCGAAAGCCACGAGCAGAGGCAGCTGAACACGTTGCCCAGGTGCATGCGGCCCGATGGCGACGGGGCAAAGCGCCCCACGACGGGCGCGGGAACGGAGGCGGGCTGCGTCGTTGGCGCATCCGCGGCGGGCGTTGCTATGTTGCGTGTTTTGATATCCATGCGGACGAGTATAGCGCGGGGCGCGATGGGGAGGCGTCACTGTGGTCCGCAAGTTGTCGAGGCCCCGCATTGCGTATGGCGGGCTGCAGACTCGGTGCTTTAATTCCTGTCCGTCAACTTGGCACCTTAGACAACAGAAACCCCGGCAGCTCTTCGCAACTGCCGGGGTTTCCGCGGAAAAGGGGGACATGATCCTCGAGCGAACGGCAAAGGGGCAAACCGTTTTCGCTCAACTGCTTTATGCCCCTCGACTGGTGGCTCAATCAGCGCATGCCGAGCCCACACAAAGCCGCTACACCTGTGACGGAGCTGTGAAGTGGTATCTATTGTTGGCGCGGGATTCGGCCAAAGAGCGTCCTAAACAACAAATTTGTTGCTGTCTGTCGGTTCAACCCAATGATCCGTTTTCCTCCGTCCCCAATAGATCGTTTTCCAAGTGTCGGGGTGCGGGCGTGACTTTCATCCCGTTTGGCACTCCGGTCGCCTAGATGTTCGTCATGTGTGCCCGCAAACGTGGGACAATGGCGATGTTGGTTTTACAGACAAAGGATGTGCCTATGAACGCCCCCGTTGCCAATACTTGTCGGCAGCGCTGCCTGTTTGCGCGATTCGCTTCCGTCTGCGTGCTCGTCGCGCTCGCGTTGTTGCTGCTGCCTGTCGCCGCGCACGCCGACGGCTACTCCATGACCCAAACCTATATCGGCGCCACGGTCGAGGCCGACGGCTCGCTGACCGTTGTCGAGGGGCGCCAGTTTGATTTCGATGACGACATCAACGGCGTGTTTTGGGAGATCAATACGGGCACCAACCAGCAGGGCGGTACGGCGGGTGTCGATGTGCTGAGCGTCGAGGAGGAGGACACCGCGTTCAACAAAGTCGATAGCGCGAACAAGGGTGACTCTGGCGTCTATACGGTCGAGCAGACTGGTGACGGCGTAAAGATCAAGGTTTTCAGCCCCCACGAGAGCGGCGATAGCGCGATCTATTACGTGAGCTACACCATGACCGGTGCGGTTATGAACTGGGCCGATACCGCCGAGCTCTATTGGAAATTCGTGGGCGACGGCTGGTCCGCGGATTCCGATGACGTCGAGATGGAAGTGCACTTCGCAAATGCCGCTGCCGGGACGGCGGCCGTCAAGGGCGATAACTTCCGCGCGTGGGGCCACGGTCCGCTGACGGGTGACGTATCGCTCGATGCGGACGAACCCATGGTCACCTATACCATTCCCTGCGTGCATCAGGGCGAATTCGCCGAGGCACGCATCGCCTTCCCCAGCGACTGGGTGCCGCAGCTTGCCGCCTCGGGCGAAGAACGCATGTCAACGATCCTGGGCGAAGAGAAGGAATGGGCCGACGAAGCTAACGCCCGCCGCGCTCACGCTCGCATGATTGCCAATGTACTTGCCGTGCTAAGTGTTGTCGCGGCGGTGGCCTTTACCGGCACAATCGTTGTGCTCAAGCTGCGCCGCCGCAAGCCAAAGCCGCTTTTCCAGGACGAATATTTCCGCGATGTGCCTTCGGCCGACCATCCCGCCGTGCTTTCGGCCCTCATGAGCTGGAACGAGGTGCCCGATCAGGCATATATCGCCACGCTCATGAAGCTCACCGACGACCGTGTGATCAAGCTGGAGCAGGCGACCGTGACCAAGGCCAAGAAAGGCCTGATGGGGCGTGAAAAAGAAGAGCAGACGTATCGCGTGACGGTGAGTGATGCGGGCTGGAAGTCGGCCAAGGGCATTGACCGCATGGTGCTCAAGGTCTTCTTTGCCGGTGCTAAGCCCGACGAGAACGGCGATCGCTCGCGCACGTTTGACGAGCTGCAGCACTACGTCAAGCAGCACGCTACGCCCGTGGGCGACAAGCTCGAGGACTATCAGAACACCGTTAAGGGCAAGCTGGCCGATAGCGAGTACGTTGCCTCGGACGGCATTGTCGCAATGGTGTTTTGCCTGGTTCTCGGTATTCTGATCGCCTGTGTTCCCGCGGGATCCATCTTCTTTACCGACGGCGCGCAGGCGAACATTGTCGCCGCGGTTATCTCGGTGCCGATTGTGCTGGTGGGTATTGGCGTGGGCCTTACGTTCCGCCGCTTTACGCCGGAGGGCGCCGAGGTGGCGGCTCGCTGCAAGGCGCTCAAGCATTGGCTTGAGGATTTCACGCGCCTAAAGGAAGCCGTTCCGGGCGATTTGGTACTGTGGAATAAACTTCTGGTGATGGGTGCGGCGCTGGGCGTATCGAAGGAAGTCCTGCGTCAGCTTGCCGAGGCCGTGCCGCCCGAGGTGCGCGAGGCCGACGGTTTCTACGACAATTACCCCTGCTACTGGTGGTACTACCATCATTACGGTACCGAGTCGCCGCTCGATTCGTTCGACGGCGTGTATCACGAGAGCATCCGTGAGCTGACATCGAGCTCCGACAGCTCGAGCGGCGGCGGAGGCGGCGGCTTCTCGGGCGGCGGAGGCGGCGGCGTCGGCGGAGGCGGCGGCGGAACGTTCTAGCGGTCGTAAATTATGGGATGGGCTTTTCTCGACAGCCGTCGGGGGAAGCCCATCCCTTTTTATGCGCTACCTACGAAGACTGTCCCCAACGACTAGTCACTGGGGACGTTCCTAAATGACTAGGTATGGCTGCTGGGCCTAGGCTGTTAGGTCGAGTTCGTAGAGGAAGCTTTCGCGCGGCATGTCGTGACGGCGCTCTTCGCGGTTGGCGCGGTGCGTGGCCGTGCGCTTAAAGCCGTGCAGTTCGTAGAACTTCCACGAGCAGTTGGAGTCGGTGTACAGGTGCGCCCTCGTCGCCCCGCGCGAGGACAGGTACGAGACTGCGGCGTCGAGCAACACCGAGCCAACGCCCAGGCCATGGACGTCGCGATCTACGGCAAGCAGCGTGACCTCGTTGTCGTGTGGCAACGGGCTGCTTTCGAGCAGGCGGTTGTTGGTTCGGATGGTTGCGCGCACAAACGAGAGATACTCGGCGCAGGCATCGGGCTCCAGCTCGCGCATTTGCGATAGCAGTGCGCGTTCGGTATCCAGCCAATGTTCCTTAACGGTGGCGCCGGAGCTCTGTCCCGCACGCGCGAGCGCAATGCCGCGCGCCTGACCGTCGATTACGGCAACCTGCGAAAACGTCGAAGACGAAAGGCAATAGGCGAGGTCGCACGCGGCCTCGAGGCGGTTGTACTCATCGTTATCCGAATTGTTATGCCAAAGCTGCTGCAGAATCAACGCGATGGCGTCGAAGTCTTCGGTATCAAACGGTCGGTAGAGAACCCGCGAGACCATGGTGCCTCTTTCTTTTGCGGATGCATATCGAGCACAGTTCTACCACGCTATTGGCATCTAATTATGGTGCCCCTGTGTTCCATGAACTCACCGTGCCCGGTGCCGTGCCCATCCCCTCCGCTCGCAAACTTTTTCTGCATATGCGCCCGTTGCGGGGTGCATCGATGCGCTCGATGCGCTACATTGAATCAGTATTTTCAATGCCGCTGCGCGAGCGCTGCAGATCGACGTATCACCGACTCACAGAGCACGGCGGCGTACCAGACAGGAGGACTGCATGGGATCTGATGTGAAGATCGCACGCGCGTTGATCTCGGTTACCGATAAGACGGGCGTCGTCGATTTCGCACGGACGCTGGTCGATGACTTTGGCGTCGAGATCATCTCTACGGGCGGCACGGCTCGTGCCATCGAGGACGCGGGCGTCCCCGTAACCCCCATCGAGGAGTTCACGGGCTATCCCGAGATGATGGACGGCCGCGTTAAGACCCTGCACCCAAAGGTTCACGGCGCGCTGCTGGCCCGCCGCGATTCCGAGCAGCACATGCAGGAGGCTGCTCAGCACGGCATTAAGCTGATCGACCTGGTCGTCGTCAACCTGTACGAGTTCGAGAAGACCGTCGCCAACCCCGAGGTCACCTTCGCGGACGCCATCGAGCACATCGACATCGGTGGCCCCTCCATGCTGCGCTCTGCCGCCAAGAACGCCGCGAGCGTTACCGTCATCTCCGACCCGGCCGACTATGATGCCGTCCTGGCCGAGATGCGCGAGACCGGTGGCTGCACCACGCTTTCCACCCGTCGTCGCCTGCAGGTGAAGGTCTACCAGACCACCGCCGCCTACGACACGGCTATCTCCCGTTGGCTTGCCGCCCAGGCAAGCGACGTGGCGGACACCTCTGCCAAGCTCGAGATCTCGCTGGAGAAGGTCGACGACCTGCGCTATGGCGAGAACCCGCAGCAGAAGGCTACGGTCTATCGCTTTGCTGAGGGCTGCGAGAACACCGCGAGCTCGCAGTTCCCGCTCGTGGGCTCCGAGCAGATCCAGGGCAAGCCGCTCAGCTACAACAACTATCTGGATGCCGACGCCGCTTGGAACCTGGTCCGCGAGTTCGACGAGCCGGCCTGCGTGATCCTCAAGCATCAGAACCCCTGCGGCTCCGCCGTGGCCGAGGACATCACGGCCGCCTACGACCGTGCCTTCGCCTGCGATCCCAAGAGCGCCTTTGGCGGCATCATCGCCTGCAACCGCGAGGTTCCCTATGAGCTGGTTGAGCACTTTGCCGATCAGAACAAGCAGTTCGTCGAGGTTATCATCGCCCCGAGCTACACTGCCGAGGCGCTCGAGCGCATGGCCAAGCGCCCCAACCTGCGTGTGCTGGCTACCGGCGGCGTGGACCACGGCGCCCAGGTGGAGCTGCGCTCCGTCGACGGCGGCATGCTGGTGCAGGAAGTCGACCACGTGACCGAGGATCCCGCGACCTTCACGTTCCCCACCGACCGTAAGCCCACCGACGCTGAGATGGCCGAGCTCGAGTTTGCCTGGAAGGTCTGCAAGGGCGTTAAGTCCAACGCCATCCTGGTCTCCAAGGGCAAGGCCGGCATTGGTATGGGCCCCGGTCAGCCCAACCGCGTGGATTCCGCGTTGCTGGCCTGCGAGCGTGCCGAGGACTTCTGCGAGCGCGAGGACGTGGAAAAGGGCGGCTTTGCCTGCGCAAGCGACGCGTTCTTCCCGTTCCGCGACAACGTCGACGTGCTTGCCGAGCATGGCGTGACCTGCATCATCCAGCCCGGCGGCTCCAAGCGCGACGACGAGAGCATCCAGGCCTGCAACGAGCACAATATTGCGATGGTTTTCACGGGTGCCCGCCACTTCCGCCATTAAGTAGGGAGGTGGCGCTGCGGCTTGCCCAACCACCGCACCTTGCCGCTCATTCGTCGCTCGCGTACCCAAGTACGCGTCGCTCCTCTTTCACGGCAATCTGCGGCACCTGGGCAACCCTCGCCGACCTGTTAGGTTGACTGGGGAGGATGGGATGTTATCTCGTCCCTTGGACCGCCTCGCTTCTAAAATAATCTCTGCAAAAGACGGTCGCTCCGTTTGGAGGGCCGTCTTTTTGGTATAAGAGGACGGAATGACTAACACGAAAGGTACAACCATGCCCCAGATTGATGATGCAGAGCTGTTTGGCAATGCCGAGGATCAGCGTGCGTACGAGGACTTTTGCGCCAATCAGGAGGCGGTCGAGAAGTTTACGCTCGACAAGCCCGCGCTTATCTGCCGTTGGCGCATGTCCAACAAAAAGGTGCCCATGCTCAACCGTCACATTCGCGCGCTGTCCGAGCGCTTGGTGCAGGGCGAGCCGCTTACCCATAACATGCTCAGCTGGGCCAAGCAGCACGTTGAGTGGTCGCTTGCCGAGGGCGATTACACCGCGCACGACGGCGTACTCATGCTGGTGATCGACATCAACGGCAACGCTGCCATGACGGTGGGGGAGTACGAGCCGCTAGCCGATACGTCGGCCAAGGCGCTGCGTGCCCGCTCCGCCGAGGCCCGCTCCGAGGCCGACGAGACCGGCGTGGCGCCCGAGCTACTTGCCGCCGTCAACGGCGGGAGGCTTGCCTTTGTGGCGCCGGCGGACGAGTGCCTGTGCGGCACGGCGACCCTTATTGAGCAGCTGGCCCAGACCAAGGGCATCCCGGTCACGCGCGTGGACATTCCCGCTCAGCTCAAGGGCGCGCTGTTCCTAGTGAGCGACGAGCACGGCGTGGTCCCCGCCGACGATACCGATGCCGCCGAGTCCGACGCCGCCACGGTCGCCTTCTTCGCCGAAGGCTACGAAAAGCTCCGCGCCCGCCGCTAAATGATTTTTCTGGGACGGGGATTATTTAATCATTTGATCCCCGCGCCCGCTGCGAGCGAGGGGCGATTCGAACGCTTTCGTTCGCGAACAGTTCTGTCACCTTAATGCCGCGCGAGGCGCGCACCGGCGACTTCGCGGCAATAATGGCAGTAAGACAACCAAGAGGGGGGAACGGAATCCATGGCGCTGATCTATATCGTTGAGGACGACGAGCCCATTCGTCGCGAGCTTGCCGACATCCTTGCCCGTGCCGGTTTTGAGGTCGAGGCCTGCGAATCGTTCGAGCACGTCTCGCGCGATATTCTCGCTGCCGCGCCCGATCTGGTACTGCTCGACCTCACGCTTCCTGTCAAAGACGGCCAACACATCTGCCACGAAGTCCGTCGCGAATCCGAGGTCCCCATCATCGTCCTCACTTCGCGCACGACCGAGATCGACGAGGTCATGGCCATGACGCTCGGCGCGGACGATTTTATTTCCAAGCCCTATAGCGCCCGCGTCCTCGTGGCGCGCATCAACGCGCTGATGCGCCGCACCACGGCGGCAGGCGAGCGTAGCACCATGGTCCACAAGGGGCTGGAACTCGACCTCGCCCGCTCCGCGGTCACCAACACGGCAACCGGAGACAGCACCGAGCTCACCAAAAACGAGCTGCGCATCCTCTCTCTGCTCCTGAGCCGCGCGGGCAAGATTGTCTCGCGCTCGGCCATCATGCAGGACCTGTGGGACTCCGATGCCTTCGTGGACGACAACACGCTCACCGTCAACATCAACCGCCTGCGCACCACGCTCGACAAGATCGGCGTCAAGGAGTATCTGACCACGCATCGCGGCCAGGGCTATTCGGTCTAGGTGCCAGCTATGTCGTTTGGCAAGTTCTTTAAAGATGCGCTGTTGCCCGTCGCCGTGTGGACGTGCGGCGTGCTGCTGAGCTGCTTTGTGCTGACGGTTGCCGGGGCCCCGGCATCTATCGTGGTCGTGGCGGTCGGTGTGTCCTTTATCTTTGGCATGCTCGGCATCGTGATCGAGTACGCGCGCCGCCGTCGTTTTCTGCACCAGTTGGAGCGTGCAGCCGAGGAGCTGGAAAGTCCCGCGTGGGTACAGGAGATGGTGCAATGCCCAACCTATGCCGAGGGCGAGCTCGAGTACGAGGTCCTGCGCCGGGTGGGCAAGGCTGCCTGCGACGAGGTTGCCGAAGGCCGACGTCAGACCGATGACTATCGCGACTATATCGAGAGCTGGGTCCACGAGGCCAAGCTGCCCCTGGCGGCAGCTCATCTGATTTTGGAAAACCTGGACGGCAGCGAAGGTGACCTCTCGCGCGTGGATGACCTGGGTCGCGAGCTGGCCCGCGTGGAGCGCTATATCGATCAGGCGCTGTACTATGCGCGCTCGGAAGTCGTGGAGCGCGATTACCTGATTCGCCGCTGGGATCTTAAGACCTTGGTGACGGGTGCGATTAAAGCCAACGTGCGCGAGCTCATTGCGGCGCATGTGGCTCCGGTGTGCGAGAACCTTGACTTCGAGGTCTTTACCGACGAAAAATGGCTCGAATTTATCCTGGGCCAGCTCATTCAGAACAGCATTAAATATGCGCGCGAGGACGGCGCGAAGATCGTGTTTTCGGGCGCGTTGTTGGACGAGGGCCTGGCGAGCGAACGCATCGAGCTCACCGTTGCCGACAACGGCTGTGGCGTGAGCGCGGCCGACCTGCCGCGCGTGTTCGAGAAGGGCTTTGCCGGCGACAACGGCCGCACCACCAAGCGCGCAACGGGCATCGGCCTCTACCTGGTGGCGCGTCTGTGCTCCAAGATGGGTATCGACGTCACCGCGGCATCCGACTCCGGCGAAGGCTTCGTCGTAACATTCGCGTTTTCAACGAATAAGTTCCAATATTTCGAGTAACGCACGCGGCAGACGTCCGCCCAAACAAAACGTGCCACCCCAAACGGGGCGGCACGCCATCTTTTATCAGCCAACTCGCTGAAGTAAGGCTGCGAAGGCCGCAGGGCCGGGAGGGGTTTCCTAAGGGCATATCCCGCAGCCGCAACGCGGCGAGGACGTGCCCGTGGAAACCCCGCAGGCCCCGCGGCCGGTGGGAGCAACGCTACTTCACAACCAAAATGTCGCAGTCCGTATTGCGCAGCAGGAACGTCGAAATTGAACCCAGCAGCGCATACTTGATCGAGGACAGGCCGCGGGCGCCGCAGAGCACCAGGTCGGGCTTAACCACGTCGAGCATCTCGTCCTTGAGCGTCTCGCGAATGCGGCCGGCGCGAATCATGACCTCGACCTCGGGAATGTCGGGATTGGCCTTGGCCTCTTCGAGCTGCTTGGCGATGGAGTTCTTAAATGCCTCCTCTAGGCCGTTGACCAGGTCGACCGGATAGGAGCCGGCGCTCTCGAGTGCCGTGGAATCGATAACGTGGCCGATAATCAGCTTGGCGCCGTTGTTCGCGGCGACCTTGATGGCGCGTGCGAGCACAAAATCCTGCTGCTCAGTACCGTCGAGTGAAACAAATACCTTGGTGTAGCCCTCGTTCATGGTTTCCTCCTTGGTCTATCGCACGGGCGAGGGGCTCGTGCGTCGGGCGGGCGCGGGCGCGTTGGCCGCCGGACACTTTATCTTGTTGCAGTTATACCCAAGGATTTCGGTTTGACCGCTCGCAATTCTGTGAACGGGCGAGTTTTTTGGTAAGGGTAGGCGCGGTCGCACCGCCAACGGTTGATAATGGGACATCGCCCGCATCGTCCGCAGAACATCTACCGGCGGGTGTCTAACGAGGGGGTCCCTTTGGATATTATCGAGCTTCTAAAATCTGCCTTCATGGGCCTGGTCGAGGGCATCACCGAATGGCTGCCCGTTTCGTCGACGGGTCACATGATCTTGGTGGACGAGTTCGTCAAGATGAACGTGAGCGAGACGTTCTGGAATATGTTCCTGGTCGTGATTCAGCTCGGCGCCATTCTGGCCGTCTGCGTGCTGTTTTTCCACGAGCTCAACCCGTTCTCGCCCAGCAAGGGCAAGGAGGGCCGTCGCGACACCTGGGTGCTGTGGGGCAAGATTGTGCTCGGTTGCATTCCTGCGGCGGCGATCGGCCTGCCGCTCAACGACTGGATGGAGGAGCATTTCTACAATGCTCCCGTCGTGGCGCTGGCGCTCATTGTGTACGGCGTGCTGTTTATCGTGATCGAGAACTGGCGCGCAAACAAGCGCGAGGAAATGACCGTTGCCGGTTCGTTTGGTTCGCGTGCTGTGGTGTCGGGTGGACGTCCCGCCGGTGCGCACTTTGCGGCGCCCGCCGCGGCTACCGCTGAGGATGAGGACGATGACGAGAACCTGGACTTTGGTTCCATCGCCACGCTCGAGGACCTCAGCTGGAAGACTGCGCTGGGTATCGGCTGCTTCCAGGTGCTTTCGCTGGTGCCTGGTACGTCTCGCTCCGGTTCTACCATCATCGGCGGCCTGCTGCTGGGCTGCACGCGCTCGGTGGCGTCTAAGTTCACGTTCTTCCTGGCTATTCCTGTTATGTTTGGCGCAAGTGCGCTCAAGCTGGTCAAGTACTTTATTAAGGGCGGCACGTTCGGCACCAACGAGATCGCCATCTTGGGCGTGGGCTGCATCGTGGCCTTTGTGGTGTCGCTCATTGCCATCAAGTGGCTTATGGGCTTCGTCCGCCGTCACGACTTTAAGTGCTTCGGCGTCTACCGCATCATCCTGGGCATCGTGGTGCTCGCATACTTCTTCGTTCTGGAGCCGATGCTCGGCCTCTAACTTAGTCGACGCTGCGCGGCGGACAGAGCGACAGCTTGTCATTCAAAGAGGGTGGCATGACCAAAAGGTCTATGCTGCCCTCTTTTTTGGGCGATGGGGTGGGTCCGATGGTGGCGCACGGAGTCGTGGTGTGATTTGCGTCGGTGTCCGCGCGGCTCGGTATACTGGTACGGCTCAAACTATGGCGCTGCCCGCAGGCGCGCCGTCCGTCAGATGAGGAGTCGCCCATGACCCAGCCCTTGCCCTGGGAAAAGAACGCCGCGGTACCCGTGCCGCCCGCGCCGGAACCCGTGCCACTCGATGCATACACCGCCCCCGCTGCGCCGGAGCCCGAGCTCGTTCCGCTCGACATCTACGACGCTCCCGCGCCGGCACCTGCGCCCGCCAAGCCGCTTGTCGACATCGACAGCCTTAATCCCGCCCAGCGCGAGGCGGTCTTGACCACCGAGGGACCGCTGCTGGTGCTCGCCGGCGCCGGCTCGGGCAAGACCCGCGTCTTGACCTTCCGCATCGCACATATGCTCGGCGACCTGGGTGTTAAGCCTTGGCAGGTTCTTGCCATCACGTTTACCAACAAGGCTGCGGCCGAGATGCGCGAGCGTCTGGCGGCACTCATCCCAAGCGGCACCCGTGGCATGTGGGTGTGCACCTTCCATGCCATGTGCGTGCGCATGCTGCGCGAGGACGCCGACCTGCTGGGCTACACCGGCCAGTTCACCATCTACGATGACGATGACTCAAAGCGCATGGTGCGCGACATTATGCAGGCGCTCGGCATTGAGCAAAAGCAGTTCCCCATCAACATGATCCGCAGCAAGATCAGCTCTGCTAAAAACGCCATGATCGGGCCCGAGGACATGCTCAAGAGCGCCGATAGCCCCAACGACAAAAAGGCCGCGCAAGTCTACCTGGAGCTGGAGCGCCGCCTGCGCGCCGCCAACGCGATGGACTTCGACGACCTGCTCGTGCGCACGCTCGAGCTACTGCGCACCCGCCCCGAGGTGCTCGACAAGTACCAAGAGCGCTTCCGCTACATTAGCGTCGACGAATATCAGGACACCAACCACGTCCAGTACGAAATCGCCAACCTGCTGGCCGCCAAGTACCAAAACCTCATGGTCGTGGGCGACGACGACCAGTCCATTTATAGCTGGCGTGGCGCCGATATCACCAACATCTTGGACTTTGAGCAGGACTTTAAAAACTGCAAGACCGTCAAGTTGGAGCAGAACTATCGCTCCACGGGTCACATCCTGAGCGCCGCCAATGCCGTTGTTCGCCACAACTCGCAGCGCAAGGACAAGCGCCTGTTTACGGCCGAGGGCGATGGCGAGAAGATTCAGGCTTTCCAGGCAAGCGACGAGCGCGACGAAGGTCGCTGGATTGCCGGCGAGATCGAAAAGCTGCATGCCAAGGGTACGAGCTACGACGATATCGCCGTGTTCTACCGCACCAACGCCCAGTCGCGTATCCTCGAAGATATGTTCCTGCGCGCGGGCGTGCCCTACAAGATCGTCGGCGGCACGCGATTCTTCGACCGCGCCGAGATTCGCGACGTCATGGCCTACCTCAAGATGATCGTGAACCCGGCCGACGAGATGAGCGTCAAGCGCGTCATCAACACGCCGCGCCGCGGCATCGGCTCCACTTCGATCCAAAAGATTGAGCAGCTGGCGCGCGACAACCGTTGCTCGTTCTTCCAGGCCTGCGAGATCGCAACAGCCGAGACGGGCATGTTTAGTGCCAAGGTGCGCAACGGCCTGTCGAGTTTTGTGGCGCTGGTGCGCGAGGGCCGTTGCATGGACGGCGAGCTCAAGGATGTCGTCGAGATGATTGTCGACAAGACGGGCCTGCTGCAGGCGTTCCGCGCCGAGGGCACCATGGAGTCCGAGAGCCGCGCCGAGAACATCCAGGAATTCCTGGGCGTCGCTGCCGAATTTGAGGAGACGCACGAGGATATCGAGGGCACGCTCGAGAGCTTGGAAGAGCTGCGTGCAGCCGGTGTTGCCGATGTGCCTGTCAGTGCCGAGCCCGAGCCCGTCGTGGTGAGTGCGCCCGCGCCCGAGCCGGGGCCGTCCGCTCCGGCATCCTCGTTTGAGGCACTTGTCGGCGCTCGTGACGCCGCGGGCTCCAATCCGCTCGATAGCCTAGCCGCCCCGGCGTTCTCGCCGCAGGATGCCTTGGCCGCCGCCATCGCGGGCAACGCCTATGCCGCACCGACGGAGCTGCCGGCGGGTGCTGTACATGCCGACGAGATCGAGCGCACCTATGGCCCGCTCACTTGCAAGGCGTTGCCGGCGCTCATGGAGTGGCTGGCCCTGCGCTCCGACTTGGATTCCCTGGCCGGCGAGACGCATGCCATTACCATGATGACCATCCACTCCGCCAAGGGCCTGGAGTTCCCGGCGGTGTTCGTGGCCGGCATGGAGGAGGGTATCTTCCCGCACGTGCACGACTTTGGCGGCAGCGATGACCCGGGCAAGCTCGAGGAGGAGCGTCGCCTGGCCTACGTTGCCATCACGCGTGCCCGTAAGCGCCTGTTCCTGACCTATGCGGCCACGCGTCGCACCTACGGCTCGACCTCTGCCAACCCGCGCTCTCGCTTCCTCAACGAGATTCCGTTTGAGGATATCGAGTTTAGCGGTATCGGTTCTGCCGGTTTTGAGGGCACGGGCTGGGAGAAGCGCGGCGACCGTCACGGCACCTTTGGCTCGGGCATGGGCTCGGATATGTATGGCGGCAAGGTGTTCGGTTCGCATACGCGCTCGACCGGCGGTTCCGGATCGCGCGGCGGATCGAGCTTCGACGATTTCTTTGGCGGCAGCAGCTATGGGACCGAGCGCCATCGTGGGGTCTCGCCCGACGCCGGCCGTGTTGCCTCGACCTTTGGCTCGGGCGCGCCGCGAGCCAAAAAGCCGTCGTCCAAGGTGTCGCCGACGGTGGAGCGCAAGGTCGATCGCGCCAGCGCGTCGCAGGACTTTGCCGCGGGCGATACCGTGAGCCACAAGACCTTTGGCACGGGTACCGTGATCTCGGTCGCCGGAGACATGATCGAGGTTCAATTCGAAAAAACCGGCCAGACTAAAAAGCTCATGAAAGGTTTTGCACCGATCGTCAAGCTGTCGTAATCCCGGCGGACCTGGGTGGGCGTATAGGGCAACATCGCCTGCTCGGGCAGTCCTGCGCAAGACGGAGAGCACATTAAGTGCTCTCCTTTGCGTGCGGAACTC
>CAUGJE010000012.1 GCA_959599915.1 uncultured Collinsella sp.
GCGCAACGCGTTGCGCTGAGTCCTGAGGCTGTTGCAATGAAAATGAGAATCAAGGATGACAACGCGGGCATTATTTGATTTTTGAAATATGGACGAATTCCTCGTCAGGAGGGTAAAATGATGCCGATGGCAGCCCAGGTTGTGGTGAGCTGGGCAGAGCCGTTGCTTAATGAAGTTGGGTCATCGTCTTAGCGACGGTGGCCTTTCTTTTTGGGCTTCGAACCCTGCTTGAGTGCCTTGGAAAGGCCGACAAGGGCCGTGAGGAGCGAGACCATAGCGGTCAGGAGCTTCACAGACTCAGTGAAATCGGTCATGGCATCACCTCCCATCGAATGGAGGGCTCTGCCCGGCACGAGGACTGCCGACAGCGAGGACGATTTTATCAGAGTGGTTGGCCCTCTCCGATTAATTCACGCTCCTCACCCTCGCTAAGAGTGCGGGCATGGCAGAATCGGCACTAAACGGCAGTGCGCTAGGGCACCGACGACGAGCTTTCCAAAACTAGCAAGGCGTGTCGCCGTTGCGGTACCGGGCTCTGCAAATCTCTGGTGCCCCCGGGCGGATTCCAAAAATCCCCCCGCGGGGAAATTGGTGACGCGGGTGTCGACGGTCCGAATCCGGCCTTTAGACCAGAAGAGCCCGGCACCGTGGCGGTACCGGGCTCGGCATATCTCTGGTGCCCCCGGGCGGATTCGAACCGTCGACACCCGCTTTAGGAGATATGATTTAATGCTACCCCCTACCATTCATCAAGCATCATTGAACATCATATAACCGCAGATAAACATAGCAGTTTGTGTCTTTTGCCTCCGGTAGCTGCGCCTATGCTTTTACAAACATATTACTAACGGCTTTAGCTAAACTGCACTCAATGAATTGTTGAAAACTATTCAAAGAAACGGAGTGCAAAGATGTCAGAACAGCCACTAATTAGCGGAAGAGGCACGTGTTGGAAAGACAAGAGATCACCTAACACCTATCGCTATTATTTTTCCCTTGGGGTCAAGGACCCTAAGACAGGGCGTTACAAACGATCCCCAACTTATACGGTTCGTTGCAAGACTAAAACAGAAGCTAAGGCTGCAATGCAGGCCAAGCTGGCTGAAATCAACTCCTCTGGCACGATCACTAAAACTAAAAAGCCCACTTTGCTTGCGTCCTACTGCTGGGCCTTTCATGAAAATAGGGACACCGAGCTTGCGCCAACGAGCTATGAAAGAGAAGCGTACGATTGCAGGCATATCGAAGACCTATTCGGTGCGTTTCAGACAATTGAGGGGCTAACTCCCGATCTAATCGAAGAAACATATGCCGAAGCTCGTCGTACGGGAAAATACAAACCATCTGAGCTTGTACGAATCAATGCGAAACTGCGCCAGATTCTGTCGAATGCAGTCGCAAAGAGAATAATTGACCGAAACCCCTGCGCTACCGTTCATGTTCGCAGACCACGCAACAAAAGAGAATCACTGACAATCGAGCAAGTAGCTACCCTATGCACACATCTTCAACACATTGAGCTCACCGCCGAAGCTGTTGGTACGCTAGTACTAGTGTATACGGGTATGCGAAAAGGCGAGATGCTGGGCCTCGAATGGCGCGATTGGGACCCTGCCAATAAAACCTTGAAAATTGACAGGCAGTACACCAACGATCATGAACTGAGGGCACCCAAGTCACAAGAAAGCCAACGCAAAATCCCCGTTGGAGGAACCCTGGCCGAACGTCTTCAATCATGGTCAGCCATACAAAAAGAGCTCCTGGCCTCTCTGGGGCTGTCCCAGACTGGCAGCACTCCCATCATTAGCGATATTGCTGTCGAGCAAGGGGTCCCTACTGTCTGTCACATGAAGAACTACATCTTCAACCATTGGTTTCGCGATTTCGCAGTTAGCTGCAGTCTTGGAATCTATGAGCCGAATAATTCGACTGGCGGAAAACTATATAAGGGCATCTGCCCGCATCAGCTCAGGCATTGCGTAAGCACTTTTATGCTGGCGAACGGATCGGACGTTAGAAGCGTGCAAGGTATTCTTGGCCACGCGGACCCCAATATCACGCTCAAAACGTATACAAGCCTCGTTCAACAATCAGAAATAAAAGCAGTTAAAGGCTACGAAGACTTCATCAACGCCTATATACAGAGAAGCGAGAAATAGCATGTTTTTCATTCATCGTTTTATTCATAATATTACGGTACTATAATACCGTTTCCGCAGGTAGATGCTATATTTGATTGACAACTAATGAGTTTTAATACATGCTAAAGCTGTCAGATGGCTACGCATGTAGTCATAGAAACCGGCCCCCCAAGTGCTTATGAACCTGGTAAGTCTTACAAGCACAGGGAGGGCCCTCATTGAAAGGATAGCTCATCATGGCTACTCCAAAGATTAGCACTCAGGCGTCCACACCGACTTTCCCCACTGGTGCCGCTCAGTGCGATCGGTTGCTCCGCGTTAACGATATCCGCGAACTCACTGGCTGGAGCGAAAACACCGCACGCAAATTCATGCGCGAGTCCGGCAAGCTCATCCAAATCCATCGCTCGAATTACATGTTTGAAAGCTCGTTTTATGAGCTTTTCAAGCAGCTTGAAGGTCGTACCGCCCACCTTGACTAGGCGGTAAACATGAGCGAGCTACCGTCGATTTCCGACAAATTTTCCGATGATGTTACTGAGCAACGAGAGATTAGAAGGAAAATGGATAACGCGAATTTTATTTCGGTGCCCGACTGGGCGTGTTGTGCCACCACTGTCGCTGCCGAGCGCCTCATCCTCGGCCTCGTATGGAAGCTTGGAAATCCTTCCAAAAACAAACGAGCCATGGGCTTTTACGCAAAAAGCAAATGGATTGAGGAGCGCTACCACCTAAGTAAGAACACGATCTCCCGGGCCTATACCTCTTTGAAGAATAAGGGGTTTATTCAAAAAGCGGGTGATGGCAGCTGGATGCTTAATTACGCTGCAATCTACCGCGCCGCGATCGAAAACGCTTGGGAGCCCCCGAAATCTTAAGTCCACAGACCGACTATCGACGTGGGCTTCTGTCAAACAACCGAGTTAAAAACCACTGAGCCAGAATCCGCTTCAATAGAAGAGGATTCTGGCTCAAATGATATCCGGCCGTTCGCGCAGCGATGTCCACCGCAATCTGGCAAGAATCGAGGACGGGGAAACCGTCATCGAGGTCGTGAAGGTCGGTAATCGCCAGGCGTCTACAAAAACATGCCGCGGATGTAAAATGAAGCAGGGTCGAACCGGAACAGTTCCCGGACAATTGGCGTCCGGCCAGACACTTCGATTCGACCCTTTCTCATACCTGCATCTAAAATACTCCCATAATCATTCTCGACATCTTTAACGCCCTCACCTCCTGCCACCAGCACGTCGTAGGTGCCATTTTCAACGAATCGATATGGCCGTCCATTCATGGTCTTTAAGGCACGTGATACCATGAAAGCGTGCGGTATTTCTCCAATCGAAAACCTGCGTGAACGCATGACTTGAGACGCTTTTAGAACTCACCAAGCGCAGGACAAACACAACTCAACAGCGGCCGCGTATTTGTTCCCAGCCGTACGGCATGGCGGAGCCATGCCCATTGTTGATTGGAGTGCCGCACGATGACAGACAACCCAAACGAGAGAAAAATCAGCGAGACGCCCGGCGTGAAGTCCGTCCTCGATGAGGCCGCCGAGCGGATCGAGGCGACATGGCGGGAGAAGCTGCTGCGCGAGACGGGCAACCTCATGACCGAGAACGCACTGCTCATGGCCCAGGTGGATGAATTCAGCCGCAAGCTCGTCGAGGCGACGGATCGGAACGAAAGACTTGAGGCCGACTGCAATGAGCGGATTGCCTTTATAGAGGAGAAGTTCGAGCTCGATACCGCGAGCCTCGAGCTCGAGAACAACGAGCTCCACGCCGCAAGCGTCAGGTACTTCTCCCGTGCTAAGGAGCTCGACAGGCAGGTCGTTCAGCTCCGCGCCGAGGCTGAAGCCATGGCCGATGAGATCAAGCGCCTGCGCGTCGAGCGTGACGCCGCGTTGAAAGCCCAAGCCGAGCTGAGCGATGCGCTCCTGGCCCAGCACGACCTGATGGCCGCGGTAGCCGCCCTCAAGGACCGCCTCGCCGCCTCCGAGCAGCGGGCAGCCGCAGCCGAGGCCAAGGTCGAGGCCATGACCCAGATGAAGGATGAGTAGGTCGCATAGCATCTAATTTTCTAGAAACCCTCTAGAGCATTTCTAGGGGGTTTCTAGAACTGAGAACCGGGCGCAGCACTTTCGATCGGCACGATGTCTCGATAGACCAGGCGATGCCTGTCGTCGCGCCATTCGTCGCCGTGGTAATGCCCGAAGAGCCAGATGCGATAGTCGAGCCGCCCGTCGAGCTCGCCCAGGAAAGTTTGCAGCGTATCCCCGCCGCACTCACGTCCGCGCTCGCGGCACAGCTCTCTAGCCAGGGCAGCAGGAGCCTCGTGACTCACCACGTAGTCGACCCTCCAGCCTACGCGGTTGAGCGAGGCGCGGCAGTGGTCCATCTCTTCCTCGCTCGGCATCTCCTCGGGCCACCAGCTCCTCCCCTCCTTGCGATACTGCCTGTCGTTGCTCGCGGCGCCGCCCATGGCAAGGACTGTGAACCCGTCGATATCGAACACCTCTCCGCGCATCAGGTGCAGCACGTGCGGTCGCGCCTCATGGACGAGGCCGCCGTTCCACTCCCGCACCGGCAGTTCTGCCAGCATCCGGTGGTTCTCGTGGTTGCCGTCTACGAAACACGTGGTCCATGGTTTTGACTCAAACCAATCGAGCCAATACCTCTCAGCATTCGAGCCGTCCCAGACAAAGCCGAAGTCGCCGGCCACGATCACCGCGTCATCGCGCGTCAGGGTCCGGCCCAGCGGCCAATTTTTGAATGCAAACCGGCTGGACCCGTACTCGGCCCTGCCGTGCACGTCGCCTGTCACATAGACCGTCATCAGTACGCACCCCACGGCAGGAGTTTGTCCCCGAGTCTCACGATTCGGTCATACAGCACCGTGTGCCGTTCGTCCGGGTTGCCGTCTCGGTGAAAATGGCCGTAATACCAGTGCTTATAGTCCAGGCGGTCCTCGAGCTCATCGAGGAATCCGGTCAGCCGGTCCACATCAGGGCGTTCCCAGCCTGGGTCCGGGTAGAGCGTCGGCGAGAGCATACGCGTGGCGCAGGTATGGGTGATGACGCAGTCGACCTTCCAGCCGACCTCGTCGAGCTTTGCCCGCGCGGCATCGAATTCGCACTCATCCGGGAGCTCCTGAGGCCACCAACTGGAATACGGCACGCGGTATTCCCTGTCCACGCTCGTGGCACCGCCCATGGTGAAGATTGTCGAACCGTCGAGCTCAAAGACCTCGCCGCGCGTCAGGCGCCGAATGGGCGAGGTGTCCGACAGGCGCTGCGTCAGCCCGCCATGCCACGGCTCCATGGGGCGCTCCTCCCAGTGATCGAAGCGCTCGTGGTTGCCGTCGACGAACAGTACCGTGTAGGGGCGCGACTCCAGCCAAGCGATGTCGGCGCATTCCTCGGCAGAAAAGTCCCACGGAAAGCCAAAGTCACCGGCAACGATGAGACAGTCGTCGCTGGTAAGACTATCGCCAAGCTCCCAGTCGCGGAGCTTTTGCATGTCGAGTCCACCGTGGATGTCGCCCGTCACATAGACCGTCATCGAATCACCTCTTCCCTCTTGTACGCCGCCAGCTCGCGCTCGACCTGTCTGTCGCCGGTCTCGTTGACCCACCAGGGCCATTTCACCCGGCCGCACGGCTCGTCGACTCCGGCGAACCACTCCCTCAGCTCGTCGAGGCTCACCGGGGAGTGCCCGTTGGCATCACAACCGACGTCGTAGCGCAGAAGGCCCTGCTTGCGGTTGAACTCGTTGTACGCGCCGCCGCTGCTGTGGATGTGCCCGTGGAGGTGCCACGATCCATGGTTCATGCCCTGCCAGTCGGCCATGGGGTAATGGCTCAGGACGATCTTCTGCCCGTCGATCTTGAGCACGCAGATCGGCGGCTCCACGGTGAAGGCGGCCGCGACCGCCGGCTGGGTCCAGTCCTTGTCGTGGTTTCCCGGGACGAGGTGGATGCGCCTGCAGGCAATCCGCTTGCGCAGCCCGTAGGCGTCCTGGGCGGTCATCTTGAATGAGAAATCCCCCAGGATGTAGAGCTCGTCGTCCACGGCAACCTTGCCGTTGATGTTGTCGACGATGGCGTCGTTCATCTGCCAAATCGTCTCCCACGGGCGGTCGGTGAACTTCAGCACGTTCTCATGCCCGAAGTGGGTGTCGCTGGTAAACCAGATCATATTTATGTCTCCTTCTGTCGCTAAAAAACGTTCTCCTTCGAGGTCAGGAGACGTTTTATGAGCGACATGAGGTGCATATCCCTCATGTTTCAAGCTCCAATCTGTCGGGTTTGCCCAACTAAAAGTTTACGCCCACGCGCGCCACGCGCCCACGCGCGAACAGGATTTGATTTTTGAAATATGGACGAATTCCTCGTCAGGAGGGTAAAATGGTGCCGACGGCAGCCCAAGTTGTAGAGAGCTGGGCAGAGCCGTTGCTTAATGAAGTTGGGTCATCGTCTTAGCGACGGTGGCCTTTCTTTTTGGGCTTCGAGCCCTGCTTGAGTGCCTTGGAAAGGCCGACAAGGGCCGTGAGGAGCGAGACCGTAGCGGTCAGGAGCTTCACGAGCTCGGTGAAATCGGTCATGGGCATCACCTCCCATCAAATGGAGGGCTCTGCCCGGCACGAGGGCTGCCGCCAGCATGGACGATTCTATCAGAGCGGCTGACTCCCGCCGATCAATTCATACTCCTCACCCTCGCCGAATTGCGAGCACGAAAGACTCGGCACTGGATGGCAGCACGCTAGGGCACCGACGATAGGCTTTCCAAAACTAGCGAGGCGTGTCTCCGCGAGCGTAATCGCCTCGGTCGACCGCACGATCGACCTGCGGCGAGATGTCGACGTTGCCACCATAGGCTCGGCCTGCGGCGCGAACGCGGTCATCGCCAGCATCGGGAACGGCGCCGGCGTAACGGTTGCGAATCTCCCTTGCGTAACCGCGCCGGGCAAGAAGCTCATCACGAACCGCCGAATCTTCGAGCAGATCTTCGTCACACTTCGGTGCGATGAACTTCGGGAACGAGTTGTAGGCGACGCCCTTGCTCGCCTTCGCCTGCTCGACCCACGCCGAATACGCCTTCTTAAGCCGTTGGATGTAAATCTCACAGCGCTTCTCGTATGGAAGGGCTCGCTCTGCTTCCAGCACGTTATTTTTGAAGGCCGCCTCGAGCTGCTTGATCGCGAACCGCCCGTCAAGACGGGTCAGGTTGAAAGTGCACTTCGGGTTGCCGGCCTCCTTGATATCGAGATCCGTCGCATAGACTCGGTTGTTCTTGATGAAAATGTCTACGCCCCATGAGGCAAGTAATTTTTTGAACTGCTCCATATTCTTCGGATGACCTTCGTTGATTGCAAGATGGATCAACTCGCGCAGATTGTTTTTATAACTGTACTCTCCCCGCTCAACGATTTTCTTTTCAGTGTCGCGCGGCTGTCGGTCTCGAATCTTCGAGTTCTTCTTTCCCTTTTCGAGCTGAGCGAGATTCCAGGCCTCGTCCATTTCACGAACCCACGCAGCGCGTTCGTACTTTCCGCGACGCCCGCCCGTCTCGCAACGCTTACCCGTCAAAAGATCCGTGCGGTTAATCGCCATATGAACCGCATAGCGTTTTCCCGCCTTATCGCTTTCCTCATGCAACGCGACAATCACTTGTTGATGCGGGTAGTGTTTCGCAAGCCATTGCTCCGCGTAGGCCATACACGCATCGGGGGTCATCTTGCCCCCGTTGCAGCTGCACTCCTCGGGCAGAAACGCGAGAATCTGATGAAGCATCGTTATGTTCTTCGCGCCGGCACGCGCGGGCCTGTCGTGATGGAACATCTTCCGCGTCATAGCCATTTCGGAAAACCAGTGCTTTCCGTTCGCGAGGTTCCAGCCGCCGCGGGCCAAAGCATTCTTTCCGTTAATGTACTTGCGCAGGTGCTTCGCGTAGCGCTCGGACGAAACACCTTTCTGCTTAACGACGGTCATCGAGCTCACCGCCATCGGTGAAATAGCGCTGTTCGAGCTCTTCGATGAAGAGAGTGACTTTACGGGCATTTTGGTAAACCTTTTCAAGCGTTCGGAAAACCGCCTTCTCGTTGTAGGCCGGAAGACCTTGCGCATTCACAAAATACATCAGCTGGTTGAGGTTCGTCCCCTCGCGATACAGCTCGTGATAGATTTTTGCGACCTGGCTCATATCGAAATCGATCATCTCGATTTTCCCGGCCAGCATCACGCGGCGGGCATACGCACTGACGGTCGTGCCGAGCGCATCCGCCTGCTTGCGAATCGCCTCGTGCTCGCCATCGGTGACTTTGACGTAAATAACTTCCGAGCGCTTTTCGTTCGAATCCTCTGAAACGGTTTGCAGCTTTTTGCTACGGCCACCGTTCTTATTTTTGGAAATGACTAGATCATCGAACGATTCATTCCAATGAATCAGTGCATAGCGAATGAATTCGGCTTTCGTCATGCCCGCCTTTTCTGCCAAAGCGGAAAGCGTTTCGTATTCTTCAGAAGTGAGTGTCGCCTTAACGGTGTGCGGACGTTTGCAACTCATCATTCATGCCCCCAGGAAAGCAGAGCGAATCGGTGAGGCCACCGATTCAAAACCGATATGAGATTGCTTTCCTTTTTAGGAGCGACTGACGTCGCGCCGATTTTTGAAGTGACGCCGTCGCTTCCCTTAGAGAAATGAAGGCGAACTTCATTTCTAACTTTATCGCCGTGTGAGGTGTTAAACAAGATGTGTTGGCAGATAAAGGGGGCGAGTATGGCCCCATTTATCTAGCCCAACACCAATCTTGCAATCACCGGGACGGCGATTGGGCGAAGCGTAGCGTAGACACGAAATGAGAGGCCTCGTTTCGAGCGAAAGGCTTCGCGGTGTCGTAGTGTCAGCGGAGACCGTGAGCGGAAGCGAATTTTTAACGCGAAGGATGCTGAGTGTTAGAAATTCGCTGTAGCGGACTCCGGGCGAGGGCTGGAGCAAGTCGATGGAAGACCTTACCGATTTGCGGAAGGTTTTGCCCGAAGCATCCGGCACCGCCGAATTCTTTTGGAACGGCCTCTCGTTTGATTGCTTTCCTATCGTTTGCTCCCAGACTGGGCGTCTAAAAAAGGCGGCCGAACCGGCCGCCCACAAATAAATAAACATTTACCGAATGGAAGAGAAGAGGAACGATGCCCATTACTCCCAATGACCGGCTACATCGACGACCCAATGCTGTCCCGTAGCCTGCTGTTCATAATGTCCCTGGTCCTCAGAGGTGGTATACGAATCATCTACAACGGATCCACCGATACCGCCGTTTTCGCCATCGTTAATAATCCAAGCGTAGGCGGCATCGGATGAATCGAAGGGCCCTACCATAGTACCACCATGATTGACCCAGAAACGAGGATGACGCGTGTATACCACGTTCGGTACCCAGACCTGGCTGTAGTCGGTTTCCCAGTGGCCCTGCTCGGCAACCCATTTCTTCTGGCTACCGCTGTTGGAAGAGGAATTATTGCTGCCGGAACCCTGTGAATTGCCGGAATTCTGCTTCGAGTCGGAGGAGTTTCCCTTGCTGTCAGACTTCGACGAGTCGGAAGACTTGTTATCCTCTTTCTTGGAGTCATCGGACTTCTGGTCCTTGTCGTCGGACTCTTTCTTCTCCTCGGTCTTGGTTCCAGAGGTTTGCGCCGCCTTTTCTTCGCTTGGCTTCTTTTTGTCTTTATTCTTTACCGCTGTGGCGGCCCTTTCCGTAGAGCCGCTTCCTTGCTTTGCAACGCCGGCACATCCAAGTTGAGGTGCCGAAAGGCACACCAGAAGCGCAACGATAATAGCCTTTGTTCTCACACCGATCTCCCTGTCCATGAAACCGGGCGTTGGACACTAGCCGATATCCAACGCCCGACTCGCTTTTACATCTGCTCGCGGCGCTTCTTTTGATCGAGGAAGACGCCGGCTGCCACGAGGACGGTACCGCCGATGACGAACGTCTCGCCGATGAGTCCCGCGCGGTCACCGGTCTGGGCGAGGCTGCCGGGCTGGGCGGTATCCGTGCCGGCGAGGTGCTTCGGGGTGTATGCCGCCTGCTGCTTTGCTGCCTCCTCTGCCTTCTGTCGTGCAATCTCATCGGAAAGCTTCTGCTCCGCTGCGATGCGGTCGGACTTCGCCAACTCGTAGGCGGCGAGTGCCGCATCATAGCCGGACTGGAGCCCGTCCACCGCGGCCTGCTTCTCGTCCAGGATGGCCTTGGCGGGCGCGACCTTGGCACGTGCCTCGACTGCTGCGGCGAAAAGCGCGTTGAGGGCGTCATCCGCGTTCACATCATGGCCGGAAGCGATCGCCGCGCCGGCATCGATGGAGTTCAGCTTCGACAGCTTGGCGTCTGCCTGCGCCTTTGCCTGCTCGGCGGCGGAGACCAGGGACTCGGCGGCGATGGTATTCGCCTTCGCGGCATCAAGCGCGGCCTTGGTGTCATTGACGGCCTTTACTGCATCCTGCTCGCGCTGCTGTGCCTCTGCGAGCTTCGCGGCAAGGCCGGTGAGGATGTCGAGGTTCGACTGTGCGTCCTCGAGATCGGTCTGGGAGCCGGTAAGCCTGTCGGCGGCAACGCCGGTGTCGGCCTTTGCGGCATCGACGGCACGCTGGGCATCCGCGAGGGCGCGTGCGGTGGCGTCCGCCTTTTGCTCGGCGGCGGCGAGGACGGTCGCCTTCTCGACCCGATCGGCTGCCGCCGCGTCATGGACGCTCTTTGCTGTATCGAGCGCCTTCTTGGCGTCGGCGACATCCTGGAAGAACTTCGCGAGGTCGGCGGTCGCATCCATGACGTCCTGCTGCTTGGCCTCGGTGTCCGCCTTGGCGGAATCCAACTTAGACTGTGCGGTCGTTACGGCTGCGTTGGCGGCATCAAAAGCAACCTGCTTCTGCTGGACGGTCGACTTTGCCGTATCGACTGCCGCGTTGGCGGCATCGAGGTCCGATTTCGCCGCATCAAGCTCGGTCTGGGCATCCGTGACGCCCTGCTGCTTGGCGGCGACATCAGCCTTGGTGGCATCGACGGCACGCTGGGCATCGGCAACACCCTGCTTTGCGGCATCGACACCTGCCTGTGCGGAATCCACCGCGACCTGCTTCTGCTGGACGGTTGTGGCGGCGCCGGCGGCTGCCTGCTTCTTGGATGCGAGATCGGCCTTGGCTGCGTCGAGTGCGCTCTTGGCGTTCTTGAGGCCGTTGATATAGGAGGTCAGCTTCTGCTCGTACTCGTCGACGGAGATGGGGTTCATGTTCCAACCGGAGCCGGACCAGCCGGAGATCTCTGCGGTGTAGCACTGCGTCTGAAGCCCGGACATGGTGCCCTTGGTGCAGGTTGCCATTCCCATAACGGCGAGTTCGGGATTGATGATGTTCATGTAATGGCCGACGGTGCCGCTGCTGCCGTTCTCCCAGTGGCAGTTGTCTGCAATCCAATGGTTGATTGCGACACCGTTCTTTGCATAGAAATCATAGGCATCCTTGCCGACAAGACCGGTGACTCCATAAAGGGCCTCCGTTGCCTTGTCGAAAAAGCCCTTCTCCTGCTCGATCCACTGCCCACTCGGATCGATTCCGTAATTCCATGCCAGGTTTTCGGCAAAATCATATTGACGGGCATGATCGAGCACGGTGTCGCTGTAGTTGGCATCTGCGATCGCACCGGCGATGAGCTTGTAGGTGACATGGAGCTCGGACAGGCCGACCGACTTGCGGTAGTCGTTGACGGACTTCATCCACCTGATCGCATTGAGCATATTGTCAAGAGACGTGGCGTCCTTGGAGTTGCCGACTTCGGTCTTTCCGGCATATTTGGCGTTCAGAATGATGTTGGCTGCATCTTCGGCACCCATGGCACGGAAGAAGCCGATGGCTCCCTGCTTGAGCTGCGCGTCGGCGGAATCGAGTTTCGCCTGGGCCTCGTCGACCTTCTGCTGCGCGGCGTTCACGGCGGCGTCTGCGGTATCCTTTGCGGCCTTGGCGTTCGCGAGCTCTACATCGGCGGCTGCCTTGGCGGACTCAGCGTCCTTGACAGCCTGCTTCGCTGCATCCAGCTTGGCGACGGCGTCGGCATTCGCCTGCTTGGCCGCATCGAGGCCGGCGTTCGCGGCATCGAGTGCGGACTGGGCGGCGGTCACGCCGGATTCGGCATCGGCCGCGGCCTGCTGCTTTACGGAGAGGGCCACCTGGGCATCATTCAGGTCAGCCTGTGCCGTTGCCGCAGCGGACTGCGCCTGCTCGAGCTCGGACTCGCACTGGGACTGTGCCGCTTGTGCGGCAGCGAGGGCTGCCTCTGCGTCCGCGACCTTCTGTTTTGCCGCATCGTACTCCGGACCGCTGGCGCCTGCCTCCGCTGCGGCGAGGTCGGTTTTCGCCTTCTCGTAGGCGGCGCTGGCGGCTGCGGCCTTCGCATCCGCCGCGTCCTTGTTCTGCTGGGCTGCGACAAGGACGGCATCGGCGGCATCCTTGGCAGACTGGGCCGCAACCAGCTTGGACTGGGCATCGGCAAGCGTCGCGTTGGCGTTGTCAAGTTCGGCCTGTGCCCTGCTCACGGCATCCGTGGCGTCGCGCACGGCCTGCTCGGCGGCACTGATTGCCTCCGGGGTGGCGCTTACGGCATCTGCCTTGGCTTTATCGAGGGCATCCTTGGCATCCTGGGCCGCCTTGAGGGCGGACTGGTACGCTTCGTCCTTCTCGGACGCATCTGCCTTGGCGTCTGCGAGACCCGCCTTCGCCTGCTCGAGGTCCTTGCCGGCGGCATCGGCGGCGTCCTTGCCCTCCGCGACCTGACGGGCGTACTCGTCCATCGCCGCACGGTCGGCTGCCGCGCCGGCGCTGACTGCCGAATCGTAGGATGCCTTGGCCTGGTCGCGGGCGGAAGCCGCCTCGTTGTAGGGACCGGCGGCCTCATCGTAGGATGCCTTGGCGGCGTCCTCCTTCGCCTTCGCCTCGTCGACTGCCTTCTGCAGATCCGCGATGGTCTGTGCGGCGGATTTTGCGCCGGTACCGGATGCCGCGCCGGCGTGGGCGGCGATCGGCGACATCACGGCGGGGTGCTGCGTGCCCCCGTCACCGGTCTGGGCGAATGCCGTGAACGGTGAGATGAGGCTCGATCCGGTCATGGCGGCCATGGTCGCCGCGGTGACGGTCAGACGCGCGATCCCCTTCGGAGTGTGAATCTTTTTGCTTGGCAGTGTGGCGAAGTGGTCGCCGCCGGCAGCGAAATGCTTTCCCTGAGTCATTGCTATTCCATTCCTTTTCCGTGCCCTATCCGACTGGGCATCAGAGTGCTTTCCAATAGAGATAATTATGCGCCTTAACAGGGATTGTTGTATATAGTCCGTTGGCTTTTATACAACAATCCATGACTCTTTTTGTCATGGATATCTCGCCGCTACAACGATCCTTTGGTCTACGCTGCAAAGAATTAAGATCAAAGTCTGGTTACTCTCAAGTACAATTTGCGAATCGCATCGGCATGGACAGGTCTTACTACGCCTCGATAGAGGTCGGACGAAGAAATGTCAGTCTTTCTAACCTCTGTAAAATTGCTAACGGATTCGACATGACAATCGCTGCACTCATGACTGGTGTGACTGAGAAAACGGATTAGTCCATCAATCAATCAGCGAACGCAGTGAGCGAATCAATCGACGGCACAGCCGGCGGCAAGGTCACGGCACGTGACCGCGCAGCGAGCTTCGCGAGCGAAGGGGGACAGCATCGCTGTCCCTATTCTTTATCGACGGCTTAGCCGGCGGCAAGGACACGGTACGTGGCCGCGCAGCGAGCTTCGCGAGCGAAGAGGACGGCATCGCCGTCCCTATATTTTTATAGTATATTTCTCTATTAATTGGTTTCACCAAAATGGGTATAGCGCAAGCTTCTGAACAGGCGTTTTTATCAAAAACTCAAAGCAGCCGAATCATCAAAATGGTGAAATTTTTTACCCAAATTGAGGAAGCGCTTCACCAAAATGGAACCGACTAACGGCTGTTGAAAACTTTTTATCCCCAAAATGGTGATTTCCTGTTTTCAGTGGAAAACTCGGTAAGTTAAATTATTTACTTACCAGATTTACAAACAAAAGCAGTTCTTAACCCTAAAACCAGAACAGGTCAGAAGCAAAATTAACTCCTGACCTGCGATTTTTCTGGTGCCCCCGGGCGGATTCGAACCGTCGACACCCGCTTTAGGAGAGCGGTGCTCTATCCCCTGAGCTACGGAGGCATGTTGTACTAGTGTAGCAGATTTACACGTTGTGATGCAGCGTGTAGCCACTCTTCGAAGTTGCGGTGGAACAGCCCTCCGGAAAGTGCGTCCCACTATCCAGGCAAATTCTGGGTCAGACTTTCCCCATGGAACCTCGCTGGGAAACTGTGTCCCAGAATTTCGGCTCGAAGCGGGACACGGTTTCCAAAACGACCCCGTTCCGGAAACTACATCCCGGAATCGGCGCTCGAACTGGAATGCACTTTCCCGATCGAGTCCCATGGGAAACTGTGCCCCGCTTTGGGGGCGCTCTTTAATGGCTAGTTGCCTTTGTGGAAAAGGTTCTTGATGACGGAGGGGATGCTCTTGGCGCCCTTGGCCGTCACATCGATAAAGTCGGGCGAACGAACGAGCTTGTCCTCGTCAATGTACTTACGCACCGCGCGAAGCGTTTCCTTGTCATTGCGCGTCGAAAATGTAAAGTGGCCATTCTCTTTGGTAAAGATGGCAAAACGCGTAATCTTCTTGGTGCCGCGCAAAACCTCGGCGGCAATATAGTCGACCTCGTCCCACGGGATCTGAATATAGTCCTCGGGATTACGCTCGTTATAGTACTCAAACGCCTTATTGCCCACCATGACGTTACCGTGACTGGTAAGCCCCATCAGGCAGGTTGCCGGCGTTGCCAGATCGACCGTGCTGTTCTGAGATTGCGCCATACGCGCCTCGCCCTCCAATAAAAACAATCGGACCGCATCCAGTGTACCCACCGGGTGCGGTCCGTTTCAATGGCTCAAAAGCCCTTGCCTAGCAACTCTCGGTCTTAAGCCGAAGCGTGCTTACATGAAGCCGCAGACGCGACCGATGATGCCGACGGCGAAGAGAGCCAGGATGATGACGATCGGGCTGACCTTCTTCTTGAGGAGCTTGCAGACCAGAAGGGTCAGGCACACGGCGGCAAGGCCGGGGATGAGCTGATCGAGGTTGGCCTGAAGCGTGGTGACCTTCACCGGGTCGAGTGCGTTGGCACCGACAGAGCTGTACATCGACAGCGCCTGCTTGATGCCCTCAGAACCGGCGGGCAGGTTGGCCCAGTCGATATAGGCGCCAGCAGACTGCGTGACCTTGGAGACGACCGGGGTGAAGGAGATGGACACCCAGCGCTCGACCAGGGCGCCGATGATGAACATACCCAGGATGGAAGCACCCTCGGTGACCTTGCCCATCAGACCGCCGGAGAGGTCCTTGGCGATGGAGGAGCCGACCTTGTAGCCAAACTCCTGCGTGTACCACAGGAAGGCGTAACGGATGATGTTCCACGCGAAGAAGAACAGCAGCGGACCGGCAATGCTACCGGACAGGGCCAGGGAGGCACCCAAAGCGCCCAGGATCGGGCGAAGGGTGAACCAGAAGGCGGGGTCGCCGACGCCGGCGAGCGGGCCCATCATACCGACCTTAACGCCCTGAATGGCGACGTCGTCAATCGGAGCACCGTTGGCGCGCTCCTCCTCGAGGGCGAGGGTGACGCCAATGACGGGGGCGGAAACATAGGGGTGGGTGTTATAGAACTCCAGGTGGCGCTTAAGAGCGGCAATCTGGTCATCCTTGCTGGTGTAGAGCTTCTTGATCGCAGGGATCATTGCGAAGCACCAGCCGCCGTTCTGCATACGCTCGTAGTTCCACGAGCCCTGAAGGAACTGATGACGGAAGCAAACCTTCTTACGGTCAGCCTTGGTGAGCTGAATCTTGTTCTCTGCCATATGTATCACTCCCCTCCTACTCGTAATCGTTCAGAATGTCGCCGAGCGGGTCACCGGAGCCACCGCCCATGCCGCCACCCTGCTTGGCCAGATCCTTAAGGCCAAGGTAGATGAGGGCAAGGGAGATGCCGATGAGGCCAAGGGCGATCAGCGTGAGCTGAGGGATAGCAGCAAGGACAAAGCCGAGGATGAAGAACGGCCAGGTCTCCTTGGTGGCCATCATGTTGATGACCATGGCGTAACCGACGGAAGCGACCATGCCGCCGCCGACAGCCATGCCGCCGGACAGCCAATCGGGCATAGCGTTAAGCGCGTTGGTAACAGCCTCGGCCGGGATGATGCACAGAAGTACTGCCGGGATGGCGATACGAACACCTTGCATGAGGATGCCGGCGTACTGCCAACGCTCGATGCCGGCGAAGTCGCCCTTCTCGGCGCAGGCGTCCATGCCGTGAACCATAGCGGTAGCCAGGGTACGGCAGATCATGGTCAGGAACAAGCCAGCGACCGACAGCGGGACGGCAACGGCGATGGCGGCGGTAACGGCCTTGGCCGAATCGGTGGCGCCACCGTTAAGGGCGAGCACCATGATGATGGAAGATGCGACCGAGGCCAGAGCGGCGTCAGGCGCGACGGCGGCGCCGACGTTAGCCCAGCCAAGGGCCATCATCTGGAGCGAACCGCCCAGGAGGATGCCCTCCTGAAGGTGACCGGTTACGAGACCGATAAGCGTGCATGCCACGAGCGGCTGATGGAACTGGAACTCATCCAGAATGCCTTCCATACCGGCAAGCAACGCGACAATCGCAACAAGCAGAATAGTGATTGCAGACATGTATCGGACCCTCCTTTACTATGCTTGAGCGGCCAGTTCGGCCTTAGCTTTCTTCAACATGGCGTCGAGATCCTCGGAGGCATCCGAAGGAACCTTGCGGACCTCGAACTTGACGCCCTTGGCCTTGAGAGCCTCGATGGTCTTGACATCGTCATCGCCCATAGCGACAGCGTTGGTGACGACGACCTTGCCCTTGGAGTGGGCCATGGAACCGATGTTGGCTTCCTTGATGTCGACGCCGGCCTCGATGGCCCTGAGCAGATCCTGCGGGTTCTCGAACAGCAGCATCGCCTTGGTGTCGCCAAAGCGCGTGTCCTTGACGACCTCGGCCATCTTCTTGATAGGCACAACGTTGGCGTGGACTCCCGGAGGGGCAGCCTGCTCGATCATGGTCTTGCGGAGCTCGTCGTGAGCAACGCCGTCGGAGACCACGATGATGCGGTTGGGGTTGATCTGCTTGGTCCACGTGGTGGCCACCTGACCATGCAGCAGACGCGTGTCGATACGGACGTGGGCGATCTTGATGTGCCCGTCGCCGATCACCGTTCCCGGAGGAATGGCACCCGCAGGAGCAGCGGCGGCCGCAGCCGGCTTCTTCTCCTCGGGCTCCAGAGACTCGGGCTTGACGCGCACGCCGGCCTTAGCCTCAGTCACGAGATGTTTTGCGATCGCATGTGCAGTGTTCTTTGCGTCAAAGCGCTGCGAATATGCCTCGATGAGCATAGGCAGGTTGACACCGGTGACGATAGCCCAGGAATCGTGGCCCTCGATGAGACCGCTGATCTGGTTGAAGGGCGTGCCGCCCCACAGATCAACGAGGAAGAGCACCTGCTCCTGGTCCTCGAAGGAAGCAACTGCCTCCTCGACCTTGGCTCGGAAGTCGTCGGGGCCCATGCTCGGCTCGAGCGAGACCACGGCTACAGACGGCTGATCGCCAAAGACCATCGAGCCCGTCTGCTTGATTCCAGCCGCCAAGTCACCATGGCTAGCAAGAACAATACTTACCATCACATAACCTCCTTTTTGTCTACGTATTTCCTACACGACAAAAAAGAGTATAGCCGCAAGCGTGGCAAAATTATAGGAAAAAATGTGAACGGTTGGATTATTTGTTTAAACGTCCTGCTTTGTTACAAATTGGTTACATCGCTGGTTTTCAGCTATTCCTCGCTAAACATAATTAGTTTGACCATCTTAGAAAACAGATACAAGCACAGCATTCATTAATACCGATTTAAATCGGATAAGAACCTGCTTTACTCTTCGATATTTTGTTTAAACAGACGTGACTTGACTAATTTCGTTAGTTATGCTATAGCAAACCGTCAAAAAAGAATAGTCATTGGGGACGTTCTTTAATGACTAGTCGTTTAAGAACGTCCATTACAGTCGAAATTGTCAGCCCGGGCCCGTCTCGGGCTACGATTGAGGCGCGCCCAGAACGGGCCGCCGACCGGGCGCCCGCGCACGGCCGAACGTCCCTGCCCCCGAGAGGGCCCGTTGGGTGCTGCCGGCGCGGGACGCGCCGCCCCCGACGGCTGATAGGAAAGTGCCGGGCAGAGGCCGCGGCTGGTAATGTGAGTGCCGAGGGGGAGGCCATCCGGTCGAACGACTACCGGAAGGATACCACCGTGAAAGCGCCATCCACCAGGCCCGCGGCCGTGCTCGGCCTGGACGTCGGCAAGTCCTCCCACTGGGCCTGCCTTATCGACCGCGGCGGGGAGGTGCTGGCCAGCGCCCCCGTCCGCAACCGGGAGGGCGCTCTAGACGCGCTGTTCTCCTCCGCGCCCGCCGGCACGCTCGTCGTGGTCGACCAGTTCCGCAACATAGGGTCCCTCGCCGTGCGGCGCGCCCGCGCCGCGGGGCTGGCGGTCGCCCACCTGCCCGGGCTCGCCGCCAGCCGCGCCGCCGGCCTGTTCGCCGGCGAGGCCAAGACCGACGAGCGCGACGCCGAGGTGATCGCGCGGACCGCCCTGGGCGTGCCGGACTCCCTGTCGGGGGTCCCGGGCCGCGGCGAGGCCCTCGAGGCCGCCCGCGCCCTCTCCTCCCAGCGCGACCACGTCGTGGCCTGCGCGACCAGGGACAAGAACCGCCTGCGCGCGGTTCTGCTCGAGTCCTGCCCGACCCTCGAGGCCGCGGTCGACCTGTCGGACCGCCGGTGGCTGGAGCTGCTCGCCGGGTTCGGCGGGGCGTGGGGGATCGCCCGCTCCGGGGCCGGGGCCCCGCGGGCCGAGGCCGCCGGGGAGGCCGCGGCCGCCTCCACCGCGCCGCCGCCGGCGCTCGTCGAGGCCGAGAACAGGCAGGTCAGGTTCCTTGCCGCCCGGATATCGGAGGCCCTCGACGAGGCCGGGGCCCTCGAGGCCGAGACGGCGGGGCTGCTCGAGGGCGACGAGACCTACGCGTGCCTGCTCACCGTGCCCGGCATCGGCCCGAGGACCGCGGCGCAGCTCGCGGTGTCGGTCGACATCGCGAGGTTCCCGGACCACGACCACCTGGCCTCGTACCGCGGCATAGCCCCGAGGGTGAGGAGCTCCGGCACGTCGGTGAGGTCGGTCAGGGCGTCCAGGCGGGGCGACGCGAGGCTCAAGTCCCTGCTGATCTTCTCGTGCAACAGCCTGGTGAGGTCGTCGGGGCGCTACGGCGAGTACTGCCGGGCCTGCAGGGCGCGGGGCATGGGGCACGGGCGGGCGCTCAAGGCCGTCGCGAGGAAGCGGCTCAGGGCGATATACGCCGTGATGCGCGACCGGGTGCCCTACCGGGAGTAGCGTCGAAGGTTGACAAAACTATAGGAACACCCAATGACTAAGTTAGGCGATGTGGAGGGGGTTGGCGGCGTCGACAGCGTCAGGAGCAGCGGGACCATCAGGGGCAGCGTCTGCCGGGTCCTCGTCGGGGGTCTCGATCTGCTTGATCATGACCTCCTGGCCCTGCAGCAGGTATGTCTCGCCGCTGCCGCAATAAGGGCAGGTCTTGCCGTGCTCGACCGTCGCGTAGTCGCGGCCGCACGCACCGCAATGTGTCACGGCTTCAACGGGCTCCACGATAAGCTCCGAGCCCTCGGTGATAGGCTTTTTATCTGCTGCCCAGCGCCAAGCGTCGAGCAGCAAGTCGGGAACGACGCCCGAGACCTCGCCCAACAGCAACGTCACGCTCGAAACGCGACGCACGCCATGAGCGCGCGCCACGTTCTCGACATCGCGAATAATGTGATAGACGATTCCGAGCTCGTGCACTTTTTCCTCCGCCGTTCCCGTTATGACTACTTACTTGCGACCGAATTTAATCTTGATGGCACGCTTGAGTGCGTACTTGCCCAAGCTGGGGAGCTTTTGCTCGTATTTGACCATCGTGGAGCACTCGGGGCGGTCGCGATCAAGATGGATGGCGTCGAATGCGCACTTGGTGGTGCACAGGCCGCAGCCAATGCACTTGTTGGGGTCGACGATCGAGGCGCCGCAGCCCAGGCAGCGGGCGGTCTCTGCGCGCACCTGCTCCTCGGTAAAGGTCTCGACGTACTCGCTAAACGGCGCAGCCTTCTCGCGTTCGCGGTCCACATGCGCAACCTCGCGGCTCGCGTTGTCGTAGCTCTCGAGCACAACGTCGTTGCGGTCGAGCGCGGTGTAGCGGCGCTGGTTGCGGCCGATGGTGAGCGTGGAGCCCGGCTGCACAAAGCGATGGATGGACACGGCGGCCTCGTGACCGGCGGCGATGGCATCGATGGCAAAGCTCGGACCGGTATAGACGTCGCCGCCCACAAAGATGTCGGGTTCGGCGGTCTGGTAGGTCTGGGGATCGGCAAGGGCGCCCTGACCACGGCCAAGCTCCACCTTGGAGCCAGCCAGCAGGTCGCCCCACACGATGGACTGGCCGATGGACATGACCACGCGGTCGGCATCGACGCGGCGCAGGTCGTTCTCGTCGTACTCGGGCGCAAAACGGCCCTCGTCATCGTAGACGCGCGTGCAGCGCTTAAAGGTGATGCCGCACACACGGCCGGCCTCGTCCAGATGGACCTCCTTGGGGCCCCAACCGCAACTGATGTGCGCGCCGTCCTCGATGGCCTCGCGACGCTCTTCCTCGCTGGCGGGCATCTGCGCCTCGCTCTCCAGGCAGAACATCTCAACGTGCTCGGAACCCAGACGGCAGGCGTTGCGGGCAACGTCGATGGCCACGTTGCCGCCGCCCACCACGATGGTGCGGCCGGGCAGCGCATCGATCTTGCCACTGTTGACCTCGCGCAAAAAGTCGACGGCCACGGTCACGTCCTCGGCGTCCTCGCCCGGAATGCCGGCAAGGCGGCCGCCCTGGCAGCCAATGGCAACGTAGAAGGCCTTAAAGCCCTGCGCGCGCAGCTCGTCGAGCGTCACGTCGCGGCCGACTTCCACGCCATAGCGAAACTCGGCACCCATCAGGCGAATGACCTCGACCTCCGCCTCGATAACATCCTTCTGCAGCTTAAAGCTGGGAATGCCATAGGTGAGCATGCCACCCGGGCGCTCGTTTTTCTCGAACACGACGGGCTTATAGCCCTTCTCGGCCAGATAAAAAGCGCAGGACAGACCAGCCGGACCGGCACCGATGATGGCAATCTTCTGGTCGAAGCCGCCAGCACGCGTCGGGGTCACCACGGGCGGGACATAGCGGGTCGCTGCGTCCAGATCGCGCTGGGCGATAAACTTCTTGACTTCGTCGATAGCCACGGCGGCGTCCACACGACCGCGGGTGCAGGCATCCTCACAGCGGCGATTGCACACACGGCCGCAGATAGCGGGCAGCGGGTTCTCGCGCTTAATGAGTGCTAGGGCCTCGTCATAGCGACCCTGCGCCGCGAGCTTCAAATAGCCCTGAACGGCAACGTGCGCGGGGCAGGCCGTCTTGCAGGGAGCGGTGCCGGACTCATGCGTCTCGATACGGTTGTCGTTGCGGTAGTTGGGCGACCACTTGGTGTGGTCCCACTTGGTGGCATCGGGCAGCTCCTGGCGCGGATACTCGGGCACCTGTCCGCCAGCCTTTTTGCTACAGAGCTTCTGGCCCAGTTTGGCGGCGCCGGCCGGACACACCTCAACGCAGCGACCGCAGGCCACGCACTTGTCCTTCTCGACCTTGGCGACGTAGGCCGAGCGCGACAGGTTGGGCGTGTTGAACAGCTGCGAAGTGCGCAGGGCGTAGCACACGTTGACGTTGCAGTTGCAGATGGCGAAGATTTTGTTCTCACCGTCGATGTTGGTGATCTGGTGCACAAAGCCGTTGTCCTCGGCCTGGCGCAGGATGTCGTAGACCTCCTCGCGCGTCACATAATGGCCGCGGTCGGTCTCGACCACGTAGTCGGCCATATCGCCCACGGCGATGCACCAATCGGCCGGGTCGTCGGCGCAGCCCTCTCCCATCACGCGACGGCTCGCGCGGCAGCTGCAGGTGCTAGCGGCATACTTACCTTCGTATTTGTCGAGCCAATGCTCGATATGCTCGATCGGCACCGAGGTGCTCGCGGCATCGATGGCCTTCTCGACCGGAATGACATGCATGCCGATGCCGGCACCGCCGGGCGGCACCATCGGCGTGGCGCGGGACAGCGGTCCCTTGGACGCCTGCTCAAAGAACTTGGCATAGACCGGATGCTCCTCGAGCTGGCTCACGCGCATGTTGAGGAACTCGGCGGAACCCGGCACCAGCATGGGCAGCACCCACTGCTTGGCGCGCTCGGGGTTTTCCCAGTTGTACTCGAGCAGACCCGTGTAGCTCATGTCGTCGAGCATTTTTTCGATATCGGCCTCGGGCATGCCGGTGAGCTTGACCATCTCGGGCAGCGTATAGGGACGGCGCATCTTCATCTTGCAGAGCACTTCGGCCTGCTCGTCGGTTGCGGCCTCGGCAAACGACCAGTACTCGTAGCCCAGCAGCTCGTCGCGGTGCAGCAGGCGGTTGGTGCAGTGCTCACACAGTTTGACGATGGCCTCGCGCGGATGCTCCGGTATCGGCGGCACGAACTCCGCGCCGATATCGGGCTCGGTATAGCTAATCCCCGGTCCGTTGAGAATCATAGTCGTCCCTTCTCTTGCCACAGCCCGGCGAGACCGCGGCGCCCCTCTTTGTACGGGTTCGACATGCCCCCATGCCGTTCACCCGCTATTGTTGACATTGTGTCAAAAACAGTATTGACGAACCGTCAACAATATTCAAGACTGTTAGGCGAACGGTCAGGCAAAAGAGGATGAAAGGCGGCAAAACATGGGCAACAACGCAGCAGATATCTCTGTGGTCGATGCCGTCCCCGCATCCGATAGCGCGGCAAAACGCCTGACGGGCGACGAGCGCCGTCGCGAGATCCTCGCCGCTGTGCGCGCCGTGAGCGCCGAGCTTGGTGTGTCCCATCTTTCGGTATCGGCCGTGACCAAGCGGGCTGGCTGCACGCGTTCGCTGTTCTACCACTACTTTGCCGATATGGATGCCGCCGTCACCGCCGTTATGGACGAGGCAATCGACGGCTTTATCGCCGAGCTCGAGCAGTGGAACGCCAGCCGCACGGTTGGCGACATCGAAGGCGCACTCGACACCGTTGCTCCGCTCTTTAAGCGCCTGGTCGTGAGCGGCCACGAGTTGCCGAGCACGCTCACCTCGAGCAGCGGCGCGCTCTACGGCGGCTTTTTGCACAACGTGGTCCAGCGCGTGGCGCAGTATATCTGCGATACCACCGTGGTGGATTTTGTCGCCCATCACGAGCTACGCATCGACCATGTCTACGAGACGTTCTACACCCTCATCATGGGGCTGCTGATGTATATCCGCACGCACCCCGATGCGCCCGACGAGACAGTCAAGGAAATCATCGCCTCGACGCTCCATATCGAGGGCTATACCGCCAAGTATCAGGAGCGCAAGCCCCAGAACTGACGACATTTGGCCAAACTGCCCGCGATCAGAAGAGGGGCCGCGGGCTTGTGAAAGGAGAGCAGCATGCTGTTCGATGTTTGGGGTAGCAATACCCTTATCCACTGGGCCGGCTGGGCCATGGTCTTTATTGGCCTCATCGTGCTCAACGAGGTCGGCAGGCGCACCAAGCTGGGCGCGGCCATCATCTTTGGCGTGGCTCCGCTGGCCATGACTATCTACTGCGTCGCCATCGCCATTGGCGTCTCACAGGGTGCCGAGTGGGCGCTCACCAACCCCACCCATGTGTACCAGAACAGCTGGTTCCACTACGCCAAGGTCTACGCGGCGTTGGCCGGTTGCTGGGGCTTCATCGCCATTAAGTATCAGTGGGGCAAGATCGGCAAGGCACACTGGTTCCGCGCGTGGCCGTTTGTGATCGTCGCCATCAACATCATGATCGCTGTCGTGTCCGACTTTGAGAGCGCCTATCACTTCTTTGTCCTGGGCCAGTCCACTTGGGTCACCTCCGAAGGTGCTACGCAGCTTGCCGGCTGGAACAACGTGTTCAACGGCATCGCCGGTATCATCAACATCTTCTGCATGACCGGTTGGTGGAGCGTCTACGCCTCCGAGGACAAGACCGACATGCTGTGGCCCGACATGACCTGGGTCTACATCATCGCCTACGACATCTGGAACTTCTGCTACACCTACAACTGCCTGCCCACCCACTCCTGGTTCTGCGGCTTTGCACTGCTGCTGGCGCCCACCGTCGCCGCCTTTATCTGGAACAAGGGCGGCTGGATCCAGAACCGTGCCTTTACGCTGGCCATTTGGTGCATGTTTGCCCAGGTGTTCCCGTACTTCCAGGAAGAGTCCATCTTTGTGACGCACTCCACGCTCGACCCCGCCGCCGCCACCGCGGTCTCGGTCGCCGCGCTGATCGCCAACATCGCCGCGATTATCTACGTCGCCTACCGTGCCAAGAAGCTCGGCCGCAACCCCTACAAGCAGGATGTCTTTGAGGGCACCAGCGATTGGGAGAAGGCCACCGCCCGCCGCGCCAAGGTTGATTACGCCCACGCCGAGTAACATGTTTATTCCGTCCACATTTGGATGTAGGCAAACTTAGTCGACGCCGCAATCGCGCGTCATGTGCAGCCCCGGAAAGCGATTCACCCGCTTTCCGGGGCTTTTTGTTGTTGTGCGCATTCACGCACATATGCAAAACCTCTCTCACAGATAAATTCATATTTCCAACCGCCTGACAGCTCTATGTGACCCCAATTTTGGGTACATTGTTGTCCCGATATTGAGCTTGGGGGATATATGAAAGATGAGACGACGGGCCAAGAGGACGCGGCCCAAGATGCAGAAGCGTGTGCCGAGGCCCTGGAGAGCCTAGACCAGATCGCGCTGGCCGAGATTGCGTTTGACGATTCGAGCGTTGATGTGCAGGATGAGCCGGAAATCGAGGCGCAGCCCGATGATCGGGATGCAAAAGACGATGGCGCCGCGCCCACCGAAGATGAGGCGGGGCACGAGGAATCCGAATGCGAGGCCGACGACCAGCCCGAATCCGACACGAGCGAGGAAACCATCTTGCTCGACAGCTTGCCGGCCGAAGATTCGCTGACCCGCGAGCTCCCTGGCTTAGGCTCTGCGCCTGCCGTGGACGAGACCATCGCCATGGGCGATATTCCCCTGCCGTCCGTTCCCTCGGCACGCGAGGCCGAGGTTCGTCATCGTAAGATGTCGCCCAAGCGCCGCAATCTGATGGTCGCCGGTGTCGTGGCCGTCGCGCTCGTCGCCGGTGGTGCAGGCTATGCTGCCTGGAACGGATATCAGCAAGAGCAGGCTGCCGCTGTCGCCGCCAATGCCCACACGATGATGTCGGTGCAGATTGGCGTACATGCCGCGGGGCTCGACTGTTCCACCGGCTCCAAGATTCCCGTACAGGTGAGTGGCCAGGATTCTGACGGATCCTCCGTAAGCGAAACACTCTATGTTGACGAGCACGGCCGTGGCATCAAACTACTACCCGGTGACTACACGCTCTCCATCGCTGCCTCCCCCATCGCGGCCGACGGCACCATCTATACCGTCCCGACCACCAAGACGCAGGTCACCGTTAAGAGCGATGGACAGGATTTAAGCGCCCAGGTCACCTTTAAGCTCAAGGTGCCTTCGGCCGACACGGTAACCGACGACCAGATCGATGCCGCCGCCAAATATGCCGAGGAGGGAGGCGCGAGCTCCTCCGCCACCGCCAAGGTGCTCCAGCAGGCGGCAATTACGCGGCGCGACGCCGCCGTCAATGCCGTGGGCGCGCAAAAGGCCCAGGCATCCCGTGATGCTGACGCTCGCCACAAGGCAACCGACCTCTACCAGCTCGATATTCCCGTCGAGTGGTACGGCAAGGTCGAGACTTGGCAGAATGGCAGCACGCTATGCATCTATCTTGCCGGCGACAGCGATACGCCGATCGTGACGCTCGTCGCGGTGCGCGAGGGCGAGAGCTTTACGCCCGATGAAGGCGATACGGTTTTGGGTGCGGCCAACCTAGGCAACGGTTATACCGTCTACGCCAGCGGCCCCGCCTATCCGTACGTGGTGCCCCAGACCATCAACGGACGGACGCAGAATCCCGTGTCGACCTACCCCATGGACACGGCCATTGAGCTTGTCGAGCTCACGACCGGCAACCGCTACACCTATAGCCAGATCAAGAACGTACTGGTCGGCAAAGACGGCAAGGCAGACGCCGCGACCAAACTTGAGACCGACTACCTCGCCCAGATTCTCCTGCCGAGCATCAAAGCCCAGGACTAGCGGACCACAGCACCCAGGGTAGCTAATTTGGGGCGGGGCTTTTTTAGCTACCCTTGATGTTGTTTCGACTTTGCTGTTGGGCAGAGCAGAGGGTAGCTAAAAAGCCCCCGTCCCAAATTAGCTACCACAGATCAATAAATGATTAGGCAAGAAGCCACTTCCATGCGGGCACAGCATGTACCACGCCGTGTTTGCATGGAATATCGGCCTGCTCATCCATGGTAACGATTGCCGACTCGCCAAGATCAAACTGGGCCATCGCGGCATCGAGCGCGGCAATTTCGCGCTCGCGCGTTTTCTCGCTTGTCATATCCACACTTACCTGAATCAGGCCGTAAGCCTGCATGAGCAGTGCATCCCCAGCCACAAAGTCCACCTCATGGCTCTTGCTCTTCTCTTTGATCAGCAGGCGGCAGACCGATCCGATCCTCACCGCGGGAGTCCTTCTTCTTAGCGCGTTGAACACTGCGGTCTCGAGCCTCTGGCCCTGGTCCAATGCCGATGCGGGAGAGAATGCTCCAAACATCGCGGGATCGACAGCGTAGACCTTAGACGCAGACCGCATGTTATTTGCCAGTGAACGCGTGAACTCCGGCACGGAGAACAGCAGGTAGGCATCCTCATAATACTCAAGTAAGTCGCTGAGCGAATTACGACTGACGGGTATCTGCCTGCTCTTGAACTCGTTGTACACTTTGTTCACCGACAGCTCTCGTCCCGAAGATGCCATACACCGCGTTAGGAACAGCGATGCCAGGCGAGGGTTCTTGACGTCGTAACGCTCAACGACGTCCATAGCGACCGTTCGCGAAGCATATTCCTGTAGCAGCTGAATCGCGTCTGCGGGCGTCTGCTCAAGCGTCGCGATGAATCCCCCTCGTTCAAGATATCCGATCAGATGATGTCGAAGCAGCGCTGCATCGCTTGGGGAAAAGGTCGCATCTGGCTCGAAAACGCTCCCCGTCTTATATCGAACGTATTCCGAAAAACTCAACGGAAACAGCTCTCGCACAAGAGAGCGGCCCCTGAACTCGCTCTTAAGTTCCGAGGACAGCATCTTAGAAGAAGATCCCGTCACGTAGACGGTCGCTTTCTCCGTATCGACCACACGCCGCAGAAACGCACCCCATTCGGGAATTTCCTGGATTTCATCGAAGAAAATGTAGGCACCCTCGGTTCGAGCAGCAGGATATAGCGCATAGAATGTATCGAGCACGTCCGCTAGCAGCGACGGCTCATACGGACGCAAGCGCTCATCCTCACAATTGAAATAAAGCATCCGGTCAAGGTCGATACCTTGACCCTGAAGCCGCTGCATCTCCTGATACAGGCGATACGTCTTTCCACAACGACGGGCTCCCACAATCACATTTACGATGTTGTCGCGCTTGGGTTCCTGCGGGTTTCCCAGATCAAGGTCGCGCTCAAAGACCTGTGGAACTCCTTGTTGCTCAAAGTCCTTTATTTTCTGGGCCACCAAGTCGTTGAATGCCATGATTCTCCAATCTTGCTTATATGCTAATCAAGATTATATCGATTCTTGATTAGCAGGAGAGCAAGATTTATGCGTATCTTGATTAATTGGTAAGCAAATTTTTCTGTTACTGGTCTCCCGGAGGATGTCGAACGGCTGAGGAGCCACCAAGCTCGAGAGAATGATTTTTCTGGGACGGGGATTTAATAATCATTTTGTACCGAATGATTATTAAATCCCCGTCCCAGAAAAATCATCAGGCAGGCGGGAGGGGGCAAAAGTAGCTAAAAAAGCCCCGTCCCAAATGAGCTACTTAGCGCCAGGGGTCGGCTTCGAAGAGGGGCTCGCGCTCGGGGCGGCGATCGCTGTAGGGATCGTAGCCGTCGTCGTCCTCGTTCTCGGCGCGAATATAGGGGTCGCGCGGCTTGGGTGCCGGCTTAGGCGCAGGCTTGGGTGCGGCCGGCGCGGCGTTGGCGACCGGCGCATTCGTCTTGTTCTTGTCTATCATCTGCATATCTCCTTGCCATGCAATCGTGTTCAACATTATCGATTGTCGCACGAAAAAGGGCGGCGGACCCAATTGGATCCGCCGCCCTTGGCGTTTAGAGACGGCTGGCAGATTTTAAGGCATGTCCCATAAATCTACTCGGCGTCGGGGACCTCGTAGGTAGCAGACGGCGTGTTGTCGCACACGACGGTAAAGCCGCCGTCCTTGTCGGCATCGACCGTCACCTGATCGCCCTCGCGCACCGTACCGTCGATAATAGCGGCGGCAATGGCATCCACGACCTCGCGCTGCACGAGACGCTTGAGCGGACGGGCGCCAAAGACCGGGTCCAGGCCGCCCACGGCGAGCATCTGCTTGGCCGCCGGGGTGATGGCAAGCGTCATGCGCTCCTTGGCCAGACGTGCGCGGACGTCGGCGAGCTGAATATCGACGATCTTTTCGATCTGCGCCATGCCGAGCGGATGGAACACCACGATATCGTCGATACGGTTGAGGAACTCGGGGCGGAAGGTTTGAGCCATGGCCGCGTCGACCTGATGGCGCATCTCCTCCTCGTCCTTGCCGGACAGATCGGCGATAGCCTTGGAACCCACGTTGGACGTCATGATGATAATCGTGTTCTTGAAGGACACTTGGCGACCCTGGCCATCGGTCAGACGGCCGTCGTCGAGCACCTGCAATAGCACGTTAAAAACATCCGGATGAGCCTTCTCCATCTCGTCGAGCAAGATCACGGAGTACGGACGACGGCGCACGGCCTCGGTGAGCTGGCCGCCCTCGTCGTAGCCCACGTATCCCGGAGGCGCACCGATCAGACGCTGGACGCTGAACTTCTCCATGTACTCGGACATGTCGATACGCACGAGCGCACGCTCGTCATCGAACAGGCACTCGGCCAGCGCCTTGGCGAGCTCGGTCTTGCCTACGCCGGTGGGGCCCAGGAAGAAGAAGCTGCCGATGGGCTTGTCCGGATCGGAGAGGCCCGCACGGCTGCGGCGCACGGCCGCGGCCACAGCGGAGACCGCCTCATCCTGACCGATAACGCGCTTATGCAGCTCGCCCTCCAGGCCCTTGAGCTTGTCGAGCTCGCCCTGCATCATCTTGGACACGGGCACGCCGGTCCAGGCACTCACGACCTCGGCGATCTCGTCGGAGGTCACCTGCTCGTTGAGGCCCTCGCCGTCCTGCTCCTTTTGTGCCTCGAGCGCAGCCTCGGACTCCTGAATCTGCTGCTGCAGGCCCGGAATCACGGAGTAGCGCAGCTCGGACGCGCGGCCCAGATCACCGTTGCGCGTCGCGCGTTCCTCTTCGATCTTGGCCTCATCGAGCTGGCCTTTGAGCTCCTGAACATGATCGATGGCGTTCTTTTGGTTGAGCCAGCCGGCCTTTTGCACGTTGAGCTTTTCCTGGACCTCGGCAATCTCCTGGCGCAGGGCTTCCAGACGCTCCTTGGAGGCGTCATCGGTCTCCTTCATGAGCGCCTGCTCCTCGATCTGCAGCTGGGTGAGCTGACGCGTGGTGGCGTCGATCTCGACCGGCATGCTGTCGAGCTCCATGCGCAGGCGGCTTGCGGCCTCATCGACCAGGTCGATGGCCTTGTCGGGCAGGAAGCGGTCGGCGATGTAGCGATCGGAGAGGTCGGCGGCGGCCACGAGCGCGCTATCGGTGATATGCACGCCGTGGAAGATCTCGTACTTCTCCTTGAGGCCACGCAGGATCGAGATGGTGTCCTCGACGGTAGGCTCGCTCACCATAACGGTCTGGAAACGACGGGCGAGTGCCGCGTCCTTCTCGATGTACTTGCGATACTCGTCGAGCGTAGTCGCGCCGATTGCGTGCAAGTCGCCACGGGCGAGCGCCGGCTTCAGGATGTTGCCGGCATCCATGGAGCCCTCGGTGGCACCCGCGCCCACGATGGTGTGGAGCTCATCGATGAACAGGATGACCTTGCCCTCGGACTTTTGCACTTCCTTGAGCACGGCCTTCAAGCGGTCCTCGAACTCGCCGCGATACTTGGCGCCGGCGACCAGCGCGCTCATGTCGAGCTCGATGAGGTCGCGGTCGCGCAGGGTGCTCGGCACGTCGCCGGCCACGATACGCTGGGCGATGCCCTCGACGATGGCCGTCTTGCCGACGCCCGGCTCGCCGATGAGCACGGGGTTGTTCTTGGTGCGGCGGGACAGAACCTGGATGGTACGGCGGATCTCGTCGGTACGGCCGATGACCGGGTCGAGCTTGCCGGCGCGGGCCAGATCGCAGATGTTGCGACCGTACTGCTCCAGCGCCTCAAACTGGGTCTTATCCTCGGCAGACGTCACGCGGTCATCGCCACGCAGCTCCTCGTAGACCTGCTCGATGCGCTCCTTGGTGACGCCGGCGTCACGCAGTACACGACCAGCCTCGCCCTTGTCCTCGGCAAGCGCCATCAGCAAATGCTCGGTCACCACAAAGCTGTCGCCCATCTTGGTGGCCTTCTTCTCGGCCTTCTCGATGACGCGGACGAGCTCATTGGACAGGCCCATCTGCTGGCCCTCGCCCGAAACCTTGGGCGCGCGGTCGATGGCATCTTGTGTGGAGCGTGCAAGCTGGGCCGGATCGGCGCCGATGCGCTCGATGATCACGGAGATATTGCGCTCGCCGGCACCAAGCAGGGCGGACAGCAGGTGAATCGGCTCCACCGCGCCGGCCTGCGCGTCGGCAGCCGTGCTCATGGCGGTCTGCAGCGCCTCGCGCGACGTCATTGCTAGCTTATCGATTCTCATGGAATCACCTCTCTTGGGGCGGCCGCCCTACGGGGCGGCTTCACGTTGTTCGAGAAGTATTGTTGCCAGCTTTGCGCGATCTTATACACAAATCTAAGTCTCTATATATAAGATTTTCTGAGTGCTCTCATGACACGCAAACCACCACAAAGGTGCCTGTCCCCTTTGTGGTGGTCCAGAGAAGAATCAGTCCCAATTATAAGAGGCGGCATCAAGCCCAGCCTACGTTTGGCGACCCCAAATCGAAGCCCGATAGGGCCTTTCAGCCCCCTCATTCCGGGCGGTCGCTTGCTTTTGAATATTGTCATAAGATGGTATCATTTATCTTAATGATTGCATATTGTAAGCGAGGTGCCCCACCGTGAAACGCTCCACCTATATCGGCCTACTCGTCTTAGCGTTTGCGATTACCGCAGTCGGCGTGGGCATTATCTATCTCGCATTTCTCCCCGCCTCTGCAACGCAGGCGGTGATTGAGACCGTAAGCTATCCCATCGAAATCCTCACCGATATCGTCAAACCCGATTCGATCACCGTCGATTTTGACGGTACGCCCGCAGCGCTTGGGGTCAGCAACTATCCCCGTATCGAACTTGGGGCCAAGCGCTATACCAAAGATGAGCAGCTTATCGGTAAGGCAGCCAAGCTGCTCAAAGGCAAGACGTTTAAGCGGTGGTACGGCGCCGTAATATATCGAGCCAAGAACAGCCAAATGAATGGCGGGTATTATTCGACCCTTGAACTCGATGCGGCAAACGGGAGCAGACTGTGCAACGTCTCATACGACCCCGGCTATGTGGACAATGAAGGGCCGGGGGTCTATATCTCGGATGGCGACGTAATCTACGTCATGGAGGGCGACCAGACGGCAGTCGTCAGTTTTATGGATCAGTGTACCGAAGATGCCTACGAACAAACCTGCGAGCCAGATCCGCAGACAGCGCGCGACAGTGGCTCGGCACGCACTTGGCTATTTGACGATGAAATAACCTGGACCCCATCGAAATAGGGTGTCACCGGGCACCTTTGTGATGGTTTTCGACTCCAACGCTCCATTGTCTCGATTTGTAACAGCTAGCGGCCCTTTTCGGTCCCAAGTGTTACAGATTTAGATGAAGCGATCGACGGCGCCCGTTTGTCTCAATCTGTAACATCTAGTCAGCAAATAGAGCTCTATCTGTTACAAATCGAGACGAACAGAAAACACCCGGATCAAAAATCTAAATCTGTAACACCAGGCCCACTTTTAGCGGCCAAGATGTTACAGATCGAGACAGACCGAAAACCACCACAAAGAGGACAGGCACCTTTGTGGTGGTCGCGGTCTCTACTCCTTCGCCGAACCCGTACTTCCCGATTCGACGGTCCAGGGCATCTCATCCTCGAACAGCCATGTACGGGCAGACCCACTATCGCGTGCAGTCTGCGGGTCAGGCAAGCAGGTCTGTTTATAGGCATCTTGGATACACTGACCCATAAAATCGTTGAGCTCGGTCTGGTCGCCCTCCATGACATAGGCGACATCACCGTCCATGATGTAGATGCCCGGACCCTTATTGCCCTCGTAGCCCGGATCGTACGAGACATCACATAACTTTGCGCCGTTTGCAGTGTCCAGCTCGATGGAAGAGCGGCATCCGCCAACCATGTCGTTCGCTTTTGCCCGATAGGACGCATATCCGTACCAACGCTTAAATGTTTTGCCCTTGAGTAGCTCGGACGCCCTATCGATCAGGCTTGTATCCGTGGTATAGCGCATGGCCCCAAGCTGAATACGCGGATAATTGCTAATACCCAGCACAGCCGGCTGCTCATCAAAATCAACGGCAATGGTCTCGGGCTTGTCGTCGCCGGTCAGAAGTTCGACAGATTGAGTCACAGGCTTGACCACCGGCTCCGTCACCGCAGCAGGTAGAAATGCCATGCCGACAACGCCCGCGCCAACCACGGTAATCGCAAGCGCCAAAACAATCAATCCAATACGGGCAGGACTTCTCACAGCAAAGCACCTCGCAACGCAAACCTTCGCTACCTGCACTAATGATATCGCCAGCCAGCACTATTACCAAAAGAAGCCGCGCGCTCCTCACCACCACAAAGGGGACAGGCACCTTTGTGGTGGTTTTCGACGCTAACGGTCGACCATCTCGCGCCATGAGATTAAACTTGAATTGTTCTCTGAACATATCCATTTCTGCCTATCCTCAACAGATCTTTGTCTCGAGGAGCGCATATGAAGCCGTCTCATTCCACCGGTCGCAACGTCATCGCCATTCTCGCCATACCCATCGTGATGCTCTTCCTTATCGTCGCCACGCCCTTTTCCCTTGGCATCGCCTCGCCCTTCGATTTATGCGGAATGGTCGATGCCGGCTCGCGTGCCACCTCGCTCTCCTTTATCTGTCGCGGCGTGTTCTACGAAGATGGAATTCCCACCGGAATTTGGCGGTCAAAGTTACCGCTGCTCGGAACGATTGATGGATGCTTCCCCCATTTCAGCCTTGAACCTCAGACGATGAATTATTTGATCGACGACCAGCCACTCGACTCCATCACCCTCGCCTACGACTACGCACCAAACACCGATGAGCGCCACATGAACCAAGTCCTCGACATGATGCTTGGACAGTGCGGGCTCACCGAGGAGGCCGGTCGAACCATCTATAGCAACCAGAAATTAAAGCGAACAGAACTCCGCCGTGTCGGAATAATCAAAGGGCGAAACGGGGCCGCCTACTGGGATGCCTGGGCAACACGCGACAAGGGCGAATTCGGACACAGCACCTATATGGTCACTGTCTACACCAAAGACGGAATTAAGGACAATGTTGACGATTTCGCGTCATCCAAACTCGGCATCCCCAAAACAACCAAGACTCCCGGCTTGGATGAAATCCTGTAGGGACGCCCATTAACATGCCGCTCAACGATCACAACAACATCGAGCTAGTCCCCACCACCACAAAGGTGTCTGTCCCCTTTGTGGTGGTTTTCGACAAAAAGAAGCCGCCCCAATAAAAAGAGGCGGCTTCAAGCTCAGTCTTTTTTAGCGTCCCTCAAGACCCAACGATAACGAGGAAATGTAGCCCGGGGCTTACCCTTTCCCGAACGCGACCCTCGCGAAGCGCGTGAGCGGGCGGGAAAGGGTAAGCCCCGGGCGGACAATTAAGTGCGTTACTCGGCAGCGGCCTTGAACTTGTTGTAGTTGATCAGGCAGCCGGCCTTGACGATGGCACGCTCCTCGGCCGTCATATCGGCAATGTAGAGCTCAATCTGCTCAACCGCACCGTCGGCACGCACCACGTAGGCGGCAATGTTCTTTAGATCGCCATCGAGCGCGGCGCGGATACCCGGCACAAAGACGTAGTCGCCCACCTCAAAGTTGGGCTCGGCCTCCATCTGGAAGGGCACCATGCCCCAGTTCATCACGTTGGAGCGATAACGCTTGGTGGCGTACTCGTGAACGATGTTGGCAAGACCGCCGATCACGCGCTGGCAGCTCGCGGCCTGCTCGCGGGCAGAACCGTCACCGGGCTTCTTGGCATAGAGCATGGAGCCGTACTCGGTCGCCTTGGCATCGGCCGCGACACCCGCGCCGGCCAGCGCCTCAAACACGCCGGCAAGCTCGGCATCGAGTGCCGCCAGGTCGCCTGCGGCCTCGCCGGCCACGCGGCGCTTCTCCACGGCGTCGACCTCCTTGGAACGACCGACGTAGGCCGGATCGCGGCGGCTCAGCGTAAACTCGGCCAGACCCAGCGGGTTGGAGCGGAAGGAACTCGTCTCGCCCGAGGGAATGAGCTCGTCGGTCGTGGTGACCGGGTCCATGATCTTGGAGCACACCTTAAGCAGGATGTCGTCGCCGAGCGGCTCCATCGCGGGCCACGGCTTGATGTTGGGACCCTCGACCAGCTCGTCTGCCGGCTCGGCCTTGCCAAAGCCCCAGTACACGCGCTTCTTGTAGGGAGCGTCGTCAAAGGTGTACTCGCAGGCCTCGTCCCAAGTCTCCTCGGGCAGGTCGGTCGCCGGCGTCAGGACGCCGCCGTTGGCAGCCGTCGCCGCGATGGAGCGGGCGTCCATCAGAGCCACAGCGCTCAGCTGGCCATTACCCGGCTTGGAACCCTCGCGGTTGGGGAAATTGCGCGTGGTGTGGCGGATGGACAGGCCGTTGTTGGCAGGCGTGTCGCCGGCGCCAAAGCACGGGCCGCAGAACGCCGTGCGCACGATCGCGCCGGCCTCCATAAGGTCGTAGATATAGCCGCGACGCGTGAGTTCGAGCGCCACGGGCTGGCTCGTGGGATAGACCGACAGCGAGAACTCGCCGCAGCCGGTGTTGGCGCCCTTGAGCACGCGGGCAGCCTGAACCACGGAGTCGTAGTTGCCGCCCGAGCAGCCGGCGATGACGCCCTGCTGCACGTGCAGCTTGCCGTCGACGATCTTGTCGAGCAGGCTAAAGTGCGTCTTACCCTCGCCGATCTTAGCGGCCTCGAGCTCCACCTCGTGCAGGATGTCCTCGAGGTTCTCGTTGAGCTCGTCGATCTCAAAGCCGTTGGAAGGATGGAACGGCAGCGCGATCATGGGCTTGATGCTCGACAGATCGACCTCGACGCAGCCGTCGTAGTAGGCGACATCGGCGGGCTTGAGCTCGCGGTAGTCGTCGCCGCGGCCGTGCATGGTCAGGAATGCATGCGTGTCCTCGTCAGTGGCCCAGATGCTCGACAGGCAGGTGGTCTCGGTGGTCATGACGTCGACGCCGTTGCGGTAATCGGTCGTCATGCTCGCGATGCCGGGGCCCACAAACTCCATGACCTTGTTCTTGACGTAACCCTTGGCAAAGACAGCGCGGATGATGGCGAGCGCAACGTCGTGCGGGCCGACGCCGGGGCGCGGGGCGCCCGTGAGGTAGATGGCGACAACGCCGGGATAGGCGACGTCGTAGGTGTCGCGCAGCAGTTGCTTTGCCAGCTCGCCGCCGCCCTCGCCCACGGCCATAGTGCCCAGAGCGCCGTAGCGGGTGTGCGAGTCGGAACCCAAGATCATCTTGCCGCAACCGGCAAAGTTCTCGCGCATAAAGGAGTGGATGACGGCGATGTGCGGCGGGACGAAGATGCCGCCGTACTTCTTGGCCGCAGAGAGGCCAAAGACGTGGTCGTCCTCGTTGATGGTGCCGCCCACGGCGCACAGCGAATTATGGCAGTTGGTGAGCACGTAGGGCAGCGGGAACTGCTCCATGCCCGAGGCGCGCGCCGTCTGGATGATGCCGACAAAGGTGATGTCGTGGCTCGCCATGGCGTCGAAGCGAATCTTGAGCGCCTCGGGGTCGCCGGACGTATTGTGTGCCTGAAGGATCGAATACGCGATGGTGCCGCGCTTGGCATCCTCGGGCGTCTGCGTAATGCCGCGCTCAGCGGCCTCGGCTGCAGGCACAACCTCGCTGCCGCCGCGCAGGTAGATGCCGTCCTCGTACAGCTTAACCATACTGTCTCCCACTCTGCCCGAAAGGCTCGGGCGCATAGCATACATTCGTTCAATATCGTGCCATAGAACGGTTGCGAGCGGGTTACGAATCTGCGCGTTCACTTTATCTCAGTAAAGCAAAGGACGAGCCCGGTGTGGGGCCGGCAGATTTGGCGCAAGAGTGTCCCTTTCGACTAGTCATTTAAGAACGTCCCCAATGACTACCGCATCCGGAGCAAGGCAACGCCGCAGGTAGAGGACGGACAGCGAGCGACGTCCGTTCGGTAGAACGGCGGAACCTAGAGATCTCCGCCGGCGCCCAGTAGCTTGCGCATGACTTGCTCGGGGTTAACCGAGCCATCGCGCGGGGCCAGGGCGGTGATCTTCTTCTGCATCTTGTACTCGTGCAGCTCATCCTCGAGCTGGCGCACGCGAGCGCGGAGCTTCTCGTTCTCGCGCTCGCGCTCCTCGGCACGCTCCTTCATATCGAGAATGCGCACCACGCCGGCAAGGTTGATACCCTCGTCAGTCAGCTGGTTGATGAGCTCCAGACGCTCGATATCGGCACGCGAATACAGGCGCGTGTTACCGCCCGAGCGCTGGGGGTTCACCAGGCCCTTAGACTCGTAGACGCGCAGAGTCTGCGGATGCATGCCGGTCAACTCGGCCGCCACGCTGATCATGTACAGCGGTTTGTTCCTATTGTCCTCGGCCATGCTACCTGACCCCTTTCCGTCTCGTTATCGTCCATCATAAGCCCGCGGGCGCGGGCGCGCGCCGCGACCTTCCTAGTACGTCGCCTTGTAACGGTTGACCTTCTCGCGATAGTCGCGCGTGTCGGCCTCGCGCAGCTTGGTCATGGCATCGCGCTCGTCATCGGATAGGTTCGTGGGGACCTGCACCTTGATCTCGACGAGCAGCGCGCCCGTACGGCCACGGTGCTTAACGTCGGGCGCTCCCATCTCCTTAAAGCGGAACTTCTTGCCCGTCTGAGTACCCGCGGGCACTTTCAAACGGACCGTCGCACCGCCGGGTGTGGGCACGTCCACCGTGCAGCCGAGCGCCGCCTCGTAGACCGAGACCGGTACCTCCATGGTCACGTCGGCGCCTTTGCGTTTGAACAGCGGGTGCTCCTCCACATGCGTGGTCACGACCAGGTCGCCGCGCTCGCCACCCGCAACGCCATACTCGCCGCGACGCTTGTAGCGTAGCTTGCCGCCATCGACCGCGCCCGCGGGCACCGAGACCGTGATGGTCTGCTGCTCGCCTGTCGAGGGAATGCGATAGGTGACCTTGTGCGTCACGCCGCGAAACGCGTCCTCGGCCGTCACATCGACGGTCAGCGATAGGTCGCCGCCCTTGCGAGCGCGGCTGCGACCCGCGCCGGCACCGGCAGCGCCCGCAGCCCCGGCAAAGCCCGAGCCCCAATCGCTACCCCAGGCGCCATTGCCGCTGAAGATGCTGTCGAAGATATCGCCCCAGCCGCTGGCGCCCGCGCCGGCACCGTAGCCGCCGCCATACGCGCCGCCCGCGCCCGGCATGCCGCCGAACATGAGCATCTGGTCGTACTCTTTGCGCTTCTTCTCGTCCGAAAGCGTCTCGTAGGCCTCGCTGATCTCCTTAAACTTGGCCTCGTCGCCGCCGGCATCGGGGTGATATTTTTGCGCGAGCTTGCGAAACGCGCTCTTGATCTCTTTGTCGGAGGCGCTCTTGGATACGCCCAGGATGTCATAGAAGGTTTTGCCTGCAGCCATCGTAGCTCCTCTCCTGTTACGTCCGCCGCCCATGCAGACGACGGCTCATGCTTTCATATGGCACTAGGCCAGAAAGGGCCCCGGGTGTTGCCCCGGGGCCCTTCTCAATTACTCCTCGGTGCTCTCGGCCGTATCGGCCGAAGCATCCTCGGGCGCCGCTTCGGGCTCCGGTGCGGGGCGCTTCTCGCCACCGTAGGTCACCGTCACCATCGCGGAACGCAGGATGCGATCCGCCATGCGGTAGCCCTTCTGGTACACGTCGTTGACGGTCTCGTCGTACTGCGATGCGTCCTCGACGCGACCCACAGCCTGGTGCTCGAGCGGATCGAACGCCTCGCCCTTGGGGTCGATGGGCTCAACGCCCTCGTGCGCAAACACATCGAGCAGCTTGGCATGCACCGCGTCGACGCCATCGACGAACTGCTTAAAATCGTCGGAAAGCTCCTGGCTACGGGCATGGTCGATCGCGCGCTCGATATCGTCAATCACCGGCAGCAGCGCAGTGACAAGCTTCTCGGTCGCGCGCTCGCGCTCAGCGATGCGCTCGTTGGCGGTGCGGCGACGAAAGTTCTCCCAGTCGGCCTGTAGACGGGCAGTGCGCTCGGTGGCGTCCTTTGCCTTGTCCTCGGCAGCCTTCTGAGCCTCTGCCGCAGCATCGAGCTCGCTGCGCACGTCGGCAAGCTCCTTTTGGGCCTGCTCGAACTTGAGCTTAAAGTCGTTGTCGGCGGCTTCCTCACCGGCGCGGATAGCGGCTTCCACCATCTCGTCCTCGGTCATCGTCGCCTCCTTGTTGGAATCCTCTACCTGGTTCTCGGCAGCCTCGGCGGCCTCGGCCTCGTTGGCCTCGGTATCGTCGACGGCCTCTACGGGAATCTTCACGTCCTTCTCCTCAGAGTCAACGGGGGCGGCGCCAGCGGCAGCCGCCTCCGTGCGAGCTTTACGGGCGGACATGATTACTTGTCCTCGTCGTCCACAACCTCGTAGTCGGCGTCGACCACGTCATCGTCGGCAGGCTGGGCGCCGGCGGCACCGTCGGTCTGCTGCTGAGCGTCGGCGTAGACAACCTGGGCCAGCTCGTAGGCCACGGACTGCAGGGACTCGCCAGCGGCCTTGATGGCCTCGACGTCAGAGCCCTCGAGCGCCTTCTTGGCGTCGGCGATAGCGGTCTCGGCCTTGGACTTCACATCGGCGGAAACCTTGTCGCCCAGCTCGTTGAGGGTCTGCTCGGTGGAGTAGCACAGGCTATCGGTCTGGTTGCGGACCTCGACCTCCTCCTTCTGCTTCTTGTCCTCCTCGGCATGGGCCTCGGCGTCCTTGACCATGCGATCGACTTCGTCGTCGGACAGAGCGGTGGAGCCGGAGATGGTGATCTGCTGCTCCTTGCCGGTGCCCTTGTCCTTAGCAGAGACCTTGACGATGCCGTTGGCGTCGATGTCGAAGGTGACCTCGATCTGCGGCACGCCGCGGCGGGCAGCCGGGATGCCGGTCAGCTGGAACTTACCGAGCGACTTGTTGTCGCGGGCAAGCTCGCGCTCGCCCTGGAGCACGTTGATCTCGACGCTGGTCTGGTTGTCGGCAGCGGTGGAGTAGACCTCGGTCTTGGAGGTCGGGATCGTGGTGTTGCGGTCGATCATCTTGGTCATGATGCCGCCCATGGTCTCGACGCCCAGCGACAGCGGGGTAACGTCGAGCAGCAGGATGCCCTCGACGTCGCCGGTGAGCACGCCGCCCTGGACGGCAGCGCCGTCGGCAACGACCTCGTCGGGGTTCACGGACATGTTGGGCTGCTTGCCGGTCATGGTCTTGACGAGCTCCTGGACGGCGGGCATACGGGTGGAGCCGCCGACGAGGATGACCTCGGTCAAATCGGAGAGCTTAAGCTTGGCGTCACGCAGGGCGTTGGTGACAGGCTGCTTGCAGCGCTCGAGCAGGTCGCGGGTGATCTTCTCGAACTCGGCGCGGGTCAGCGTGTAGTTGAGGTGCAGCGGGCCGGACTGGTTCATGGTAATGAACGGCAGGTTGATGGTGGTCTGCTGGGCGGCGGAGAGCTCCTTCTTGGCGTTCTCGGCGGCCTCCTTCAGACGCTGCAGGGCCATGGGGTCCTGACGCAGGTCGACACCGTTCTCCTGCTGGAACTTATCGGCCATCCAATCGATGACGCGCTGATCCCAGTCGTCGCCGCCCAGGTGGTTGTCGCCCGAGGTGGACAGAACCTCAAACACGCCGTCGGCGAGGTCGAGGATGGAGACGTCGAAGGTGCCGCCGCCCAGGTCGAAGACCAGGATGCGCTGGTCGGTGCCCTGCTTGTCCAGGCCATAGGCAAGAGCAGCAGCAGTCGGCTCGTTGACGATACGCTTGACGTTGAGGCCGGCGATCTTACCGGCGTCCTTGGTGGCCTGACGCTGGGCGTCGTTGAAGTAGGCCGGGACGGTGATGACGGCGTCGGTGACGGTCTCGCCCAGATACTTCTCGGCGTCGGCCTTCATCTTTGCGAGCGTCATGGCGCTCACCTGCTCGGCGGTGTAATCCTTGCCCTCGATGTCGACGACGGCACGGCCGCCCTGGCCCTCCTTGACCTCATACGGCACGGTCTTGATCTCGGAGGTGCACTCGGAGTACTTGCGGCCCATGAAGCGCTTGATGGAGAACACGGTGTTCTTGGGGTTGGTGACAGCCTGGTTCTTAGCGGCCTTACCCACAACGCGGTCGCCGTCGGCACGGAAGCCCACGACGGACGGGGTGGTGCGGTCGCCCTCGGCGTTCACGATAATGGTCGGAGAACCGCCCTCGAGAACGGCCATGGCGGAGTTAGTAGTACCAAGGTCGATACCAAGAATCTTACTCATTAGAAATTCCCTCTCTCTTTTGCGTTCGCGTCGCCTCGACGGTCTGTCGCGCGGCGCTTCGGCTTGTCTTTCAGGATGTAGTGTATCCCCTTATGGGCTGGAATATACAAAATCTAAGTCAATTTATATAAGATTTCTTATCTCTGAGAGTTTAGGTTCTCAAATGTGCAGGTAGATGCACTGTTTGAGTTCTCGGCAGATCTATTGAGATCTATGTAGAGTTGACTGAGGTGTGAGCCAGAAGCCGTACAGGGGGCCTTGGAGCGACCCCGGGGGAAGCGCGACCCAGTCTGAGCGTAAATTCCGGGACGCAGTTTCCGCCGGGCGGTCCAACCGGAAACCGTGTCCCGTTTTGGACGTGGATTACGGGATGCGGTTTCCGCAAACACGCTCAATCGCCCTATATTTCAAGTCACCTGTAGCTAACATTTGCGCAGCTCAACGGCCTCACCTGCATGTTTTTTAGTAAGCCGTGGCATACTCGGCGAACGGTATGAAGATGCCGGTCAGAGGGTATTGCAAACGGTCGCTCCCGTGGTATGTTTTTGCCCGAATCAAACCGACGCGCATCGCCTGTAGCGTCGGTCAACAGAGAGGAAACTACCATGGCTCATCCCGTAATTGATGCCGACGAGTGCATCGCTTGTGGCGTTTGCGTCGACTCCTGCCCCGCTGGCGTTCTGGAGCTCCAGGACGTCGCCACCGTCGCTGACGAGGACTCCTGCGTCGCCTGTGGCGCTTGCCAGGACGCTTGCCCCGCTGGCGCGATCACCGAGATCGTCGAGGAGTAACAACTCCCGCACTTGCACACTCAAAAGTACACCGTGCACAAAAAAGGAGGCCTCCGCATCGCCGCGGAGGCCTCCTTTTTTGTGCGGATAACCAATTAGGCACCATCGCAGGTTGAGCTCACGTCAGCGAAAACGTCCCTAAGCGAGCAAGGTGACGTGAAAGAGGAGGGAAGCGTACTTTGGTACGCGACCGACGATTGAACGTCAGATTGCCGCTTAGGGACGTTTGCAGCATCGGCTACGACAGATCGTCCTCGTAGGGCATCAGGTCTGCCAAGTAGCCTTTCTCTTTGAGCATCGCCTCGATCTCGTCGAGGGTCTGCTCGTCTTCCGCGGCGATGCGATGGAAGTGGTAGCCGCTCGTCACCGTTAGTAGTGGAAAGCTCTTGCCGCTCTCGATATCGTGCAGGTAGCGCTCAACATCGCGACGATTGCGAATGTCCAGGTCGGCCGTGATCTTACCGTACACGCGGTGATTGACGATCACGTTGAGCACGGCGCCGCCGGCGTCGACGATACTCGTGAGCTCATCGCCTGCCTGCTCCACGCTGTGGCGAACCTTGACCAAGCGCGTGGGCACGGCGGGGCTGCTGGGGGCCTCCTGCAGCACGTAGCCGCGGTTGGTTGCCACGACATCGTGCCCATCGGCGCGCAACAGGGCAATATCCTGAACCACGACCTGGCGGCTCACGCCAACCTCGCGGGCAAGTGCGCTGCCCGAAACGGGCTCCCTGGCTCCCTCGAGCACGCCCATGATGGCACGACGGCGCTCGCGGGCGTTCATTATTTACCGTCCAGCAGACGCAGGTGCTTAAGCGAGAGGTCGAGGATCGGGGCGGAGTGTGTCAGCGCGCCCGAGCTAATAAAGTCGACACCCAGATCGGCCAGGGCGCGAATATTGCTGGCGTCCACATTGCCCGAACACTCAGTCTTGGCGCGACCGGCGATAAGCTCGATAGCGGCGGCCATGTCGTCGTGGGTCATGTTGTCGAACATGATGATGTCGGCGCCGGCTTCCACGGCCTCGCGCACCATGTCCAGGTTCTCGCACTCGATCTCGACCGTCGTGGTAAACGACGCGTGGGCGCGCGCCATCTCGATCGCGCGCGTCACGCCACCGGCAGCATCGATGTGGTTGTCCTTGAGCATGACGGCTGTCGACAGGTTGTAGCGATGGTTGCTGCCGCCGCCGATCTCGACCGCGGCCTTCTCGAAAACGCGCATGCCCGGCGTGGTCTTGCGTGTGTCGACAAGCACGGTCTTGGTACCCTCGAGCGCCGCTGCCATTCTGTGCGTATAGGTAGCGATACCGCTCATGCGCTGCAGGTAGTTGAGCGCCACGCGCTCGCCCGAAAGCAGCACGCGCGCATCGCCGCGCACCTGGCCCACGTGGTCGCCGGCGTGCACCTCGTCACCGTCGGCAACATCAAACAGCACCGAGCTCTGCGAATCCAGCAGCTCAAAGGTGCGGGCGAACACATCCAAGCCCGCGATGATGCCATCGGCCTTGGCGATGAGCTCCACCGTGGCGGGGCGCGCCGTGGGGCACACACTCGCCGTGCTCACATCCTCAAACGTGATGTCCTCGCGCAGAGCCTGCAGAATCAGATCATCGACGACGAGCTTCATGGTAATGGGATTCATGGTCTACTCCTCCACGGCCTGCGTGCCGGCGGCACGGGCCAAATCATCGATTGCCAGGGAGTCGGCGCTCAGGGCGCGATGACGCCCGTCGAGCGCGGGCTCGCCCGCCTGCTCCACGGCCAGCGACTCGCCGGTACGCATGTACCACGCGGCGCGGCGGCCCCAAACCAGGGACTCGAGCAGGCTGTTGGAAGCCAGGCGGTTCTTGCCGTGCACACCATTGCAGGCCGTCTCGCCCGCGGCATAGAGCTCGGGCATCGAGGTGCGGCCGTCCTTGTCGACCCACACGCCGCCCATAAAGTAGTGCTGCGTGGGCGTAACGGGAATGGGCTCGTCCAAGATGTCGCGACCGTCCTCCAGACAGCGCGCGCGGATGTTGGCAAAGTGCCCGGTCACCACGTCGCGCTCGACGGGGGCAAAGCTCAGCCACTCGTGCTCGGTGCCGTCCTGCTTCATCTGCTCGCGAATAGCGGCGGCGACAACATCGCGCGGCTGCAGCTCGTCGGTAAAGCGCTCGCCGGCGGCATTGAGCAGAATCGCGCCTTCGCCGCGGCAGCTCTCGCTGATCAGGAAGGTGCGGCCCGGCTGCGGCGAGAACAGTCCCGTGGGGTGGATCTGCACGTAGTCCAGGTGCTCCATCGTGATGCCGTGCTCCTGCGCGATGTAGCAGGCGTCACCGGTGAGCTGCGGGTAGTTAGTCGAATGGTCGTACACGCCGCCGATACCGCCTGTCGCCCACAGCGTGCGGCGGGCATGAATCTTAAACGGCTCGCCGGCATGCACGCCCTCGGCGGCATTTGCCAGCTCGTCGGCGGGACGAACCGAGTTGTCCTCGTCCACGGAAACGGCGACGACACCGACACACACCGTGACGCCGTCACGCTCGCCCGTCAGGATGTCGGTCATGGCCACGTGCTCCAAAATCTGCACGTTATCCAGCTTGCGAACGGCCTGGAGCAGCTTGGTCGTGATCTCCTTGCCCGTAATGTCGGCATGGAAGGCAATACGCGGACGGCTGTGCGCACCCTCGCGGGTAAAGTTGAGGCTGCCGTCGGCCTTGCGCTCAAAATCCACGCCCATCGCTAGCAGATCGTTGATGACCGAACGGCTCGAACGGATCATGATGTCGACGCTCTCGCGGCGATTCTCGTAGTGGCCGGCGTGCATGGTGTCCTCAAAGAAGGCATCGTAGTCCGAGCCCTCGGGCAGTACGCAGATGCCGCCCTGCGCGAGCATCGAATCGCACTCGTCGACAGCGCCCTTGGAGAGCATGATCACGCGCGTGCTCGTCGGCAGGTTGAGAGCCGCGTACAGGCCCGCCACGCCACAGCCGGCAATGACGACGTCGCACTCCATGTCGGGGTATTGTTTGGTTTCCACAGGAATCCTCTCCCTTGTAATGTGACATGCGGGACTGTCCCTCATGTCACATTGTTCTAGCGCGCTGCGTACTCGAGCATACGGTCGAGCGTGAGCTTGGCCTGGTCTGCCGCCTCGTCCGAGACGCCGATCTGCACCTCGCCCTCGCCCGTCTCCAGGCAGCGCACGAGCTTTTCGAGCGTGATGAGGTCCATGTTGACGCAGGTGGGCTTCACCGCGGGGAAGTGGAACTTCTTGCCGGTGCCCTGGCAGCGGCGCTCGAGCTCGTAGAGCACGCCGCGGACCGTCACGATAATGAACTCGCTGGCGTCGGACTCCTCGGCATACTTGATGATGCCGGCGGTGGAGCCGATGTAGTCGGCCTCGGCCAGGACGTCGGCCTTGCACTCAGGATGCGCCAGCACGAGCGCGTCGGGGTGGGCCTCCGTCGCGTCGACGATCTGCTCGACGGTGATGATGTGATGGCGCGGGCAGTAGCCGTTGTTGAGGATGACGTGCTTTTGCGGCACCTGCTCGGCTACGAAGCGGCCCAGGTTTTGGTCGGGGATGAACAGGACGTGCTGCTGCGGCAGCTCGGACACGATCTTGACGGCGTTGGAGCTGGTGACGCACACGTCGCTCCAGCTCTTGATCTCGACCGTGGAGTTGACGTAGCAGACCACGGCAAGGTCGTCACCGTACTCGGCGCGCGCCGCGTCGACCGTCTCACGCTTGACCATGTGCGCCATGGGGCAGTCCGCGCCCGGCTCGGGCAGCAGCACGGTCTTGGTGGGGTTGAGCAGCTTGGCACTCTCGCCCATAAACTCCACGCCGCACAGCACGATAGTCTGCTGCGGCAGGCTCTTGGCGAGTTTTGCCAGGTAGAAACTGTCGCCGACGTAATCGGCAACGGCTTGGACCTCGGGCGCCACATAGTAGTGCGCCAGGATTACCGCGTCACGTTGGGCTTTTAGTTGCTGAATGGCCTCGACGAGCTCTGCGGGCACCAGTGCCGCGCGCTCCGTTGCCGTCGTTGCCGATGCTAGGCCGGCCGCGATATCGCGTGCAAGCTCCGATGCATCCATGTTCGCGCTCTGTGCCATCAAGGCCCCTCTCTTTTGGCGAATCTTGGGGCTTTAGTATGACACCTGGCTTTACAGCTGACAAGACAGCTGTAAAGCCAGGTGTAAAGTTGGAATAAAGATTCAATCTTGGGGCGGGTCCATTTTCGAACTGGCAAGCTGAGGACAGCCGAAAATGGACCCGCCCCATGATTCGGGCAGCCCGTTTTGTCCTGGACCAAGGGGCAGTGGTCAAAAAGGGCCAAATATGAGTACTGTCACCAAATTAGTAGCATCGATTTTCCGGTCCAGAGCAGCAAAATCGCCTTGTTTGGAGCCCGATCGCGACTCTGAAGAACGAAAATCGATGCACTTTTGGCCTCTGGCACCGATTTTTGAGGCCATTTGGCTGCCACCAAACTGGTAACAGTACTCATATTTGGCCCTTTTTGACCACCGGGTTTCCGGCAGGCCCCAAAAGCGGGTCCGAATCGCTCGATCCGGGCCCGCTGGGGGTAGCGAGCACAATCGAGGTGTAAGCAGCAAGAGAGGGCCATCGCCTAGAATCGTCAGCGCCTAGATATTCAACGAGAGGAAAGACAATGGTCCGCAGCGACATGCTACCCCAGCCGGACCGGGGGCTCGGCCTCGACCGGCCCCAGACCGAGGCATTTCACCGACGAGTTCAAGAGGAAGATAGTCGATCTCCACAACGCCGGAAAGCCCAGGCGCGAGGCCATGGACGAGTGCGACCTCGACAAGAGCACCGTGGAGAGGCGGGTCAAGTCGATAAACGAGACCGGCTCGCCGCGCGCCGCCGACAACCGCACGCCCGAGTAGAACCGGATCCTGGAGCCCGAGCGCGAGAACCGCAGGCTCCGGATGGAGGTCGACGTCTTAAGACGAGCGGCGCCAGCATACGCTCGGAAGTCAGGGCCATGGCGGCCAACGGGGGGGGCCGCTGCCCCATATCGGCGCAGCGCTGGCATCGAGGCCTTCTGACCTGTGTCAAGATTTCGGACACGCAAGCTCGAGAAATCAAGCGGCCATAGGCATGGCCTCGAGCTTGGGCTCGGTTCTCTCGAAGAAGGCCGCCATGGCCTCGGCCGGCACCTTGTAGCCGATCGTCGAGCGGGGCCTTCGGCGGTTGTAGTACGCCTCGATGAACTCGACCACCGCGTGCTTGGCGGAATCCCTGGTCGGGAAGCTGCGCCTGTAGTACATCTCGTTCTTCAGCATGGCGAGGAACGACTCGGCCACCGCGTTGTCGTGGCAGTTGCCGGCGCGGCTGCAGGACAGCCGCACGTCGTTGTCGCGCGCCCATTCGGCCAGAAGCCTGCTGGTGTACTGGGCGCCGCGGTCGGCGTGGAATATCGCGTTGCCGGCCACGTAGCCGCGCGATTTGGCCGACGCCAGCGCCGAAACCACGATGTCGGCGGTCATGCGCTCGGAGAGCGACCAGCCCACCACCATGCGGGTGTTGAGGTCGATGACCGTCGACAGGTACAGCCATCCCTCGCCGGTGCGCAGGTAGGTGATGTCGCCCACGAGCTTGCAGGTTGGAACGGGACTGGTGAAGTCGCGGCGCACCAGGTCGGGCCGGGGCCTGGCCTTCGGGTCGGGGATGGTGGTGCGCTTCCTGGCGTTGGGCGTGCAGCCGCGTATTCCCAGCTCGCGCATCAGCTTGCGCACCCTGTACAGGGTCAATCCGGAGAACTCGCCGGGCAGGAAGCATTTCACGAACCGGAAGCCGAACCTGCGGTCCGACTCCAGCCACACGCGCCGGACCGCCTCGCGCTCGGCCGACCAGTCTTCTCGCGGGCAGCCGTTGGAGAGCCACGAGTAGAAGCCCGATCGGCTCACGCCGAGCACGCGGGCCATCATTTTCACCGGGAATTCGGCCTTCTCCGCCAACATCATCCGGTAGCATGCGGCTACGCCTGGCTTTTGGCGAAGAAGGCCGCGGCTTTTTTCAAGAAGGCGTTCTCCATCTCGAGCTCGCGTATGCGCCTTTTCGCCTCGCGAAGCTCGCGGTCCTCGGCCTTGGGGTCGGGCCCGCCGGCAAGCTCGCGCCGGCGGCTCTGCACCCACTTGTTCACGGTCTTGGAATTCAGGCCCAGTTCTGCGCAGCATTCCGTTATCGGCCTGCCCGTCGAGATGATGTAGTCGGCGGTCTCGCGCCTGAACTCGTCGGTGTACTTGGCGGCTGGGTTGGACATAGCATACCGTCCTCTCGGTCGTCGATGAATGCATTCTAAAGGATTGGGCCTCTAGCATGCGTGTCCGAAAAGACGATACAGGTCAGACAACCCAATCAGACGTCGTCTCGAGCACGTCCTCTGCACGGTCGAGCGTGCTTCTGGCCTTGGCACCCTGTTTGAACCACGAGCGCAGGTCCTCGAGCGTGCTGCCCGCTGCGTACACCTTGATTTTGCGACCGCCTTTCGTGGTCACCGTGCAACGGTCGCCGCTCTCGCTATCCTCGTGCGCCGTGACCTTCTTGAGATAATCGCGGCGGAACGCCACGACGCGGGCGTTGCTGATCTCGATGAACCAATCGTCGTCGACAAGCGAGGTGCCCGTGGCACCTCGGCTCGCCATCTCCTCGGCGAAGGAGAAACCGAGTTCGCGCTCCTGTCTGCCGATCTCGTAGATACCACGGGCGGGCATGCTGAGCATGAGCAGAGGCAGGAGTCCCCCTATGAACAGGAAGAGGCATGGGACGAGCAGGAGCAGACGAGCACCGGCGTCGGTGAAAACAGCCATGAAGGCGATCACGAGCGAGAAGACGAGCGCCATACCGTTGAAAACAATCGTCAACGGCTTGATGGCAGACCAACACAGACCCGCCTTGGTCATCGGGCCGTCAACAGCGTCCGAGACCTCGATGCCCTCTTCCTCCAGACGGGCGAGGAGGTTGAGCGAGCACACCCCCTCGAGGCTTATCGAGCAGAACTTCCGGTCGCCCTCGAACAGGTCGATCCTCATCATCTGCGTGTGAAGCGTTGCACGGGTGATGTTGCCAAACGTCGTCTCCTTGCGGATGCCGAAGGCGTTACGCGAGAGAATTCGCTCACCGTCCACGTCGATGCGCGGGATGCTCAGCAGGGCCCAGATGGCCATGCCCGCGAGCGCCATGGCGTGACCGAACCACACAAGTTCGTGGTCCCACTCGCCCAACGAGACGCCCTGCCAGACGTAGACACCCAGCATGAGCAGTTCGAACGCGACGGCGCAGCAGGCGATGATCGTGCGAATGGCAGCGGGCATGCGCACCGTGAAGCGATCGAGGCTGTCCGTCGCCTCACTGCGCTCGCGCGCGCCGCGACGGGCGACCCATGCAGTGAGCGGACCGACGATGAACACCACCATCGCCACGCGCAGGAACGATTCGAGTATGTCGCCCATATTAACCACCATCCCAATAGAAAACGTGAATTTGGGAGACTATAGCAGAGCGAAGCGATCTGCACGGCATCGTCCGGGTGTTTTCGGCATACGGTGGAAGCTGGTGGGGGTCGGCGCCGTAACCGGATGCGCATTCGGCCTCGCCAATGCCGTCGGCGGCGAGCTTTTCGCCCGACAGGCCTATCCACTCGTCGTGCATCTGCCGCTTGTCGTCTACCTGTGCGTACGCTATCGCCTGAGTCCGCTGCTCGCCATCCTGGGCGTTACCAGCGCCTACCTGAGCTGCCAGTTTAGCAACTGGATGGGCATCGCCGCATTCGCTGCCACCGATTCGCAAATCGCATATTACGCGGCGCGCATCATCACGACGCTCGGCGTCTTTGCGATCTTGCTGCATTGGGCCAGAGACATCGGTCCGCGCCTGGCGGCCAAAAGCCCCACCGAGTTGGAGATTCTGCTCATCCTGCCGCTCGTCTACTACATCTTCGACTACGCCACCAACGTCTATACCACGCTCTTCCACTCGGGCTCGGTAGTAACCGTTGAGTTTTTGGCGTTCGCCCTCTGCGCGTTCTACCTTATGTTTCTTGCCGTCTACCTTCGCGAATACGAGGCAAAGGAAATCGCCGAGCGCGAGCGCTGGATGCTCGCGACCCGCGACAGCGCGGCCATCAAAGAGCTCGAAGCCTGGCGCCAGTCCGGACGCGAGCTCTCGGTTCTCCGTCACGACATGCGCCACTACCTGCGCGGTCTAGCGGCCCTGATCGAAGAGGGTCACACCGATGAGGCACTCGAGCGCATCGACGCGCTCTGCGAGACCAACGACCGCACCGCCGTGCGCCGCTACTGCGCCAACGAAACGGTCAACATTGCGCTCTCGTCGCTTTCCGCGGACATCAACGCGCACGGCATCACCGCCGACCTGCACGCCGCCGTGCCCGAAACCGTCCACGTGGGCGATGTCGATCTATTCAGTGTGGTATCGAACGCCCTGGACAATGCCATCGCCGCGGCGAGCGCCGCCCCCGAAGGCAAGCGGTTTGTCGACCTGGACCTTCGCTACGAAGACGGTCAGCTTCTATTGCTGGTTTCCAACACGTTTGGCCGTGCGCCGCACATGGTCGACGGCATGCCCGTGGCTCAGCACACTGGGCACGGCTTTGGCACCAAGAGCATTATGCTTGCCGTCGAGCGCATGAACGGCAACTGCCAGTTCCGCATTAACGGCGACCGGTTTGAGCTGCGCGCCGTGATGTAGGGGCTGCCGCCAACCTCGCTACAGCGGTGCAGCCGCCGGGGTCAGCTGCTTAATGTAGGCCCACATGCGCTGCTTGGCGGCCTTGTCGGTGAGCGCCGCCTCAAAACCGTCGAGCGCCAGCACGCGGCGCCCCTGCACATGGGCGACCAGGCCGGGCTTGAGCATGGCGGTGTCAAAGTCATCAATTGCCACAAGCATATCGGCATAGGTCTCGCGCATGACATCGGCCGCACTGTTGTCCAGCAGCAGCACCGCCTCGGGGTCCAAGGTCTCCAGCGCCTCGCGGAACAGGTCGCACGTCAGGGCCTCGCCCGCCGCGACCGCTCCGTCGCCCGCGCCGGCGACGCTTGCCAGCACACAAAAATCCTCGGGGGCATATCCGATGGCACCGAGCGCCTTGCGCAACGCGGCGCCATCCGCGCCGGCGGCCAGCTCGCCGCCCGAGCACTCGGCTTCATCCAAATCGCCTTTGACCAGCACAATCGGCGAGCACGCGTTGCCCGCGATACGCACACCGCGATCTGCAAGCGACGCGAGCTCCTGCTCGGTCGCCTGAGCGATGGCTTCTTTTTTCTGGCTTTGTGACGTGGGCATGCGCTCTCCAATCGTTTGCGTGCCCACCATTATATAAAAGAGCCGCCCGCGAGTGGTTGCTTTGCGGGCCGCTGGGTATAAGCACGGTCGTACTGAGTTTTACGCGGCCGAGCCGCGTCGTATTATGGAGGTCACCATGGCTGACATTAAGCAGATTACCCCCGAGAACTTCGGCGCTGTCGTCAACGATAGCCTGCCCGTACTGGTTGATTTTTGGGCCCCGTGGTGCGGCCCCTGCCGCTCGCTCTCGCCCATCGTAGACGAGGTTGCCGACGAGCTGGCCGGCAAGTTGGCTGTGGCCAAGTGCAACGTCGACGACAACCAGGACCTGGCCATGAAGTATGGCGTCATGAGCATCCCCACGCTGATTGTGTTTAAGAACGGCGAGGAGATCGACCGCTCGGTCGGCGCTCTGCCCAAGGCGAGGCTGCAGGCGCTGCTGGAGAAGCATCTGTAATACGCTTGTTACTTACCCGCCGTCCATGAGCGGTTTTGTACCGCTCGCCGGACTGCCGGGTGCGGCGCGTGCGACCACGGATAGTATGGTAGTCACAAACAGCCCCCAGTGAACGGGTGCGAGTCGCACAGACTCGCACCCGTTTTCTTATGCAGTGGCGCGCAGAGCGGGCGTAGTAAAATCTGAACCGCCGGATTACCGCCTACACAAGGAGATTTCCCATGCATGATGTTGGAATGAACATGAGCCAGCTTGCCATGAGCGTCAAGCAGGTCGACGACACCATCGAGCTCGCTCACGAGTGGAGCCATCAGCTGCTGCATGCGACCGAGAATTTTGACATGGAGCGCATCGGCGCCAAGCTCGAGGCAGCCATGACCGCGCTGCACGAGGCCCACGACGCACTCGAGGGCTACGAAGAGGCCATCGAGGCCGACCACAACTCCGTCGGCTCCGTAAAGCTGGTGTAACGTGGCCGAACACGAGCACGGCTGCGGGTACGAGCACGAGCATCCGCACGGGGCGGACGGCGACGCGGGCTGCCGCTGTAGTGGCTCCGGCTCCGAGCTGGTCCGTTTTTCGGTCACCGCGCCTGACGACCTGCTGCGCCGTTTTGACGAACAGATCGCGCGCCGCGGCGACGTGGCCAACCGCTCCGAGGCAGTCCGCGATTTGATTCGCGCCTCGATCGCCAAAGAGCAGATGCGCACGCCCGATGAGCACGTTATCGGGTCGCTCACCATGATCTACGACCATCACACAGGCGACCTGACACGCCGCCTGGATGAGGTGCAGCACGACTACACCGACGAAATCGTATCGACGATGCACGTGCATCTGGATCACCACAACTGTCTGGAGATTCTGGCGCTCAAGGGTCGCGGCGAGCGCGTCTACGAACTAGCCGACCGACTGCTGGGCCTGCGCGGCGTTAAGCACGGCGAGCTCACCTGCGCCGCCACCAAGCAAAGCCTGGGGCTATAGCGCACCTGCCAAAAAGGGACAGGTTTGTTGTGGCAGGTTTAGAAGTTTTACCGACCAAAATAAACCTGTCCCTTTTTGGTCGGTTTTGATGAGGGGTGTCGCATGCGGCATGTGCATATTCATGTGACGGGCATTGTGCAGGGCGTTGGCATGCGACCGTTTGTGTATCGCGAGGCTATGGCGCATGGCATTTGCGGCTGGGTGCTCAATGCGGGCGACGGCGTGCACATCGAAGCGCATGCTCTGGCCGATGCGCTCGATGCTTTTGTTGACGCGCTTTCTGAGCATGCGCCTGCGGCAGCCCGCGTAGAGCATGTCGAGGTTGTGGACCTGGCAGCCAACGGTTGGGATGCCGACGATGAGCGGGCCTTTCGTATCGTAGCGTCGCAGGATCAGACCGTGCACACGACGCTCATCTCTCCCGATATCGCCACCTGTGACGACTGCCTGCGCGAACTGTTCGACCCCACCGACCGACGCTATCACTACCCCTTTATCAACTGCACTAACTGCGGGCCGCGCTTTACCATCATCCGCTCGCTGCCTTACGATCGAGCGGCCACCTCGATGGATTGTTTTCCCATGTGTCCCGAGTGCGCCGCGGAGTATGCCGACCCACTCGACCGGCGTTTTCACGCGCAGCCCGATGCCTGCTTTGATTGCGGGCCGCATATTACGTGGAGCGAGGCTGTGAACGGCAATGCGTGCGGGAATTCGTCCGCGACACCGGCCGTCGGTACCACACGCGAGGCCAGCGACGCTATCATCGAGCGCTGCGTTGAGCTGCTGGCCGACGGTGGCATCGTCGCCATCAAGGGTCTGGGCGGATTTCACTTGGCATGCGACGCCTCCAACGAGCAGGCGGTAGCCGAGCTTCGCCGCCGCAAACGCCGCAGCAACAAACCGCTTGCCGTTATGGTGCGCGACCTTGCCGACGTTGAACGCCTGTGCCATGTCAACGACATTGAGCGCGGCTTGCTGGCCGGCAGCATTCGCCCCATTGTGCTGCTGCGCCGACGTGCCGCTTGCGAGAGCGGCGGCTCCCCCGACGCCCTCGCGCTCGCGCATTCCGTCGCGCACGACCTTCCCGAGCTCGGTGTCATGCTCCCCTACACCCCGCTTCAGCATCTGTTGCTTGCCGCGGCAGAAACCCGCGGCATGCACGCGCTCGTCATGACCAGCGGAAATCTGAGCGAAGAACCCATCGAGACCGACGACGACCTTGCCTGGGAACGCCTCGTTGCCGCCGGCATCGCCGACGCGTTGCTCGGTAACGACCGCGCGATCCTCTCGCGCTACGACGACTCTTTGGTACGCGTGGTCGACGGCGCTGTTATGCCCGTTCGCCGCGCTCGCGGATATGCACCCCAGCCGCTGCCGTTGCCGGCGCTCGACGGCACTCCGTCCTGCGTGCTCGCCTGTGGGCCACAACAAAAAGCCACGATTGCACTCACGCGTGAAGGGACGAACGGCGAGACAACCTGTTTTGTGTCGCAGCATATCGGCGATGTTGAAAACGGCGAGACCTTCGATGCCTGGAACGCCGCGCGCACGCGCTTGGAAGATCTCTTTGACTTGGCACCCGCCGCCTTGGCCTGCGATGTACACCCCAGTTATCTATCGGGTCAGTGGGCGCGCGAGCAGGCACGGGAGCACAATCTGCCGCTTATCGAAGTCCAGCACCATCATGCGCACATCGCGAGCGTGATGGCAGAAGCGATTGTCACAGGCCAGCTTGCGCCCGAGGCGCGCGTCCTCGGCATTGCCTTCGATGGCACGGGCGCCGGCACCGATGGCACCATATGGGGCGGCGAGTTTCTTGTCGCTGGCCTTGCTGACTTTGAGCGCGCAGCGCATCTGCGCACTTGGGCCCTACCCGGTGGCGTAGCGTCCGTACGCGACGCCCGCCGCAACGCCTTTGCCCTGCTCAGTGAGCTCGGCCTGCTCGAGCACCCAGGTGCCGCTCGGCTTTTGGACAGCCTCGACGAGCAAACGCGCCGCGTGACAGCCACCATGATCGAGCGCGGCATCAACAGCCCGCGTACCAGCAGCATGGGGCGTCTCTTTGATGCCGCGGCAGCAATTCTGGGCATCTGCGACAAGGCAACCTACGAGGGCGAACCCGCCATAGAACTCGAAGCCGCCGCCTGGCGCGCGCTCAGCAGTGAAAGTGCCTGCCTCACCGGCAATATAGCCGGCTTTTCCGTAACCGAATCATCCCGTCCGGACGCCCACCATGTTCTAAACTCCAGATCGCTTATTGAGGCGCTTTTGGAGGGAATCAGGGCCGGCGCTGCGGCCTACAGGCTCGCGCTCGATTTCCATATCGCCATCGCGCGCTCTTCGGCACGAATCGCACGCGAAATCTGCGCGCGCGAAAGCATCGATACCGTCGCGCTCTCGGGCGGCGTGTTCATGAACCGACTTTTGCTTCAGCTCCTTACCCACGAACTCAAAGACGCCGGTCTTGCCGTCTTGGTCCCCCACTCCGTGCCCGTCAACGACGGCTGCATCGCCTACGGTCAGGCCGCCATCGCTCGCGCTCGCCTTGCGCAGACAGCATCGCGATAGGCCGTTTTGCCAGCCTGCGCGCCGCCGTCTCACAGGTGTAACGCGTTTGCTCGTGACTTCCGCGAGCGCTACCATCAACTGATGGGTAATTAGGCGCCTATCCAGCGCAAAACGTATAAAAGGGGAACATTATGTGCCTTGCCGTTCCCGGTAAAGTGGTCAAACGCGACGACGACCTTAAGGCGACCGTCGACATGATGGGCATCGAGCGCCCCGTTTCGCTGCGCCTCGTGCCGACGGCACAGGTAGGCGACTATATTCTCGTGCACGCCGGCTTTGGCATTCAGATTGTCGACGAGCAGGAAGCCCAAGAGACGCTCGAGCTCGTCAATACCATGACCGAACTGGTCGAAGAAGACCAGCTGGCCACCAACCCGGCGGAGGCTTACTAGTGGCGGCCGGACAGCCGGCTCGCTCCGGTATCGACTTCTCGGCATTCCGCGATCCCAAGCTGGCTCGCGAGCTCATCGAGCGCATCCGTGAACTCGTCGGCGACCGCACCATCAACCTTATGGAAGTCTGCGGCACGCACACCGTGAGCATCGGTCGCTATGGCTTTCGCTCCATTATGCCTGCCGGGCTCAAACTGCTGAGCGGTCCGGGTTGCCCCGTCTGTGTTACCGCCAACCGCGATATCGACCATGCAATCGCGCTCGCCAAGATGGACGGCGCCATCATCACCACCTTTGGCGACATGATGCGCGTGCCCGGGTCGTCTACCTCGCTCGCCGCGCAAAAGGCGGCGGGGCGCGATATTCGCATTGTGTACTCCCCGCTCGATGCACTCGATATCGCCGAACACAACCCCGATCGCCCGGTCATCTTTATGGGCGTCGGCTTTGAGACCACGACGCCCACCATCGCCGCCGCCATTTTGGAGGCCGATGCACGCGGACTCCAGAACTTCTCGGTCTACTGTGCCCATAAGACCACGCCGCCGGCCCTGCGTGCGATCTCCAACGACCCCGAGACGACCATCGACGGCTTTATCCTGCCTGGTCACGTCGCTACCATCACGGGCCTGGCACCCTTTGGGTTTTTGGTCGATGAGTTCAATACCCCGGGTGTGGTCACGGGATTTGAACCGGTCGATATCCTGCAGGGCATCTGCATGCTGGTCCAGATGGTTGTCGAGAACAGGCCGGCGATCGACAACGCCTACCGCCGCGGTGTCAATGCGAACGGCAACCCCGTGGCGCGCCAGCTGGTCGAGCAGGTGTTTGAGCCGTGCGACACCACATGGCGCGGGCTGGGGCCGATTGCCAACTCGGGCCTTTCCATCCGCCCCGAGTTCTCGCGCTTTGATGCCCGCACTCGCTTTGACGTGCCCGTTGAGACGACGGTCGAGCCGCGTGGGTGCCGCTGCGGCGACGTGCTGCGCGGGGCCATTACGCCGAGCGACTGCCCTCTGTTCGGCCAAGCTTGTACACCCGAGCATCCCATCGGCCCCTGCATGGTGAGTTCCGAGGGCAGCTGTGCAGCATATTTCCGCTACCGAGGCTAATGGGTTCCGCCGCTCTAACGAACGGCGGGCCGGTCGACGCTGCACCTCACCCATATAATTCCGTCCTCGATTGGAGTTTTCGATATGTCCCGTACTGCCACCGATAGCACTGTCCTGTTGGGCCACGGCTCTGGCGGTCAGATGATGAAACGCATCATCGATGAGGTCTTTTTGGATGCCTTTGGGTCGCCCGAGCTGCTCGAGGGCAACGATGCCGGCGTCGCCGCGCTGCCCACGAGCGGGCGCATCGCCATGTCGACCGACAGCTTTGTAGTCTCGCCGCAGTTCTTCCCCGGGGGCAACATCGGCCGCCTCGCTGTATGCGGAACCGTCAACGACGTCGCGACCTCGGGCGCCAACGTACGCTACCTATCGTGCGGCTTTATCCTCGAAGAGGGCTATCCCATGGATAAGCTCCGCCAGATTGTGCAAACGATGGCCGAGACGGCGCACGAGGCGGGCGTGGCGATCATCACCGGCGACACCAAAGTGGTCGAGCGCGGCGGGGCCGACGGCGTCTACATCAATACCGCCGGCGTGGGCGAAGTGCCCGTGGGCGTAGCGCTCAGCGGCGCCAACTGCCAGCCCGGCGATGTCATTCTGGTATCGGGTACGCTGGGCGACCACGGTATCGCCATCATGAGCCAACGCGAGGGCTTGGCGTTTTCGAGCACCATCGAAAGCGATGCCGCGCCGCTCAACCACCTGATTGCCGATGTGCTTGCCGCAGCACCCGAAACACGCTGCTTCCGCGACCCCACGCGCGGCGGCCTGGCGTCCACGCTCAATGAGTTTGCCCAGGCCAGCGGCGTTGCCATGGAGGTCGACGAGGATGCCGTGCCTGTGCGCCCCGACGTGCAGGCAGCCTGCGAGATGCTCGGCTATGACGTGCTGCAGGTAGCAAACGAGGGCAAGATGGTTGCCGTGGTGCCGGCCGAGCAGGCCGATGCCGCGCTGGCAGCCATGCGCGCCGCGCGCTACGGCGAGAATGCCGCTATTATCGGTCGCGTGCTGCCGCTTGCCGAGGACGCCCGCCCCGCCGTGCGCGTGCGCACCGGCTGGGGCTCGACCCGCATCCTCGACATGCTCGTAGGAGAGCAGCTGCCGAGGATTTGCTAACGACAAAGGCTCAGGGCTATTAAAGATATTCAGATTCCAAACATGCCCGGCACGCATGCCAAGTATCATGGGGTGCGTTTTACAACTCAAGCGGCAGGAGCACCCATGGCAGCAGCTTTTTCCCATGTGATCTTTGATCTGGATGGCACCATCCTCAACACGCTCGAGGATCTGGCGGCCGCCGGCAACCATACCTGCGAGACGCACGGCTGGCCCACGTTTGCCGTAGACGAGTACCGCTACAAGGTGGGAAACGGCATGCTCAAGCTGGTCGAGCGCTTTATGCCTGCCGAGTATGCGGGCGACGGCCGTATGTTTGAGCAGACGCTTGCCGAGTTTAGGGCTTACTACGGCGAGCACAAGGAGGACCACACCGCACCGTACGCCGGTACGATCGAGATGCTCGACCGCCTGCGCACCGCGGGCGTGCAGCTTGCCGTGCTCACCAACAAGGACCATGTTTCGGCCGCTCCGCTTATCGAAAAATACTTTGGTTCCGATCGATTTGCGCTGGTACAGGGCCGTGTGGGCGCATTTCCGCCCAAGCCCGAGGCACCCGTCACGTTGCATGTGATGAAAGAGCTGGGCGCCGATCCGGCAACCACGCTCTATGCGGGCGATTCGAATGTCGATGTTCTGACCGGCCACAACGCCGGCCTTAAGAGCGCGGGCGTCAGCTGGGGCTTCCGCGGCCGCGCAGAGCTGGAAGCCGCCGGCGCCGACTACGTGGTGGACACCCAAGACGAGCTCGCGGCGCTGATTCTGGGCGAGTAGCGGGGCTGTCGCTCAACACGGCTGCATAGATTCTGTCGCGCGGAAAGCGCATCCCGTTTTGCCGCCCCAGAATGGGATGCGCTTTCCGGTTGAGCCTTGTCGGGGAAACGGCATCCCGTTTCAGAGCAATATTCCGGGTCGCACTTTCCACAACCCACCCCATCCGGAAACCGCGACCCGCTATTCGGCCAAATACCGGCTCGTATTTTCCCGAGCATTCGATGCAACGCTGGCGCAAGGAGTGTCCCCAACTGCCGGCAGAGACGATATGAGCAGGACATAAAAACATTG
>CAUGJE010000013.1 GCA_959599915.1 uncultured Collinsella sp.
GATGCCGTTGCCGCCGCCGAAAACGCCAACCGCGCCAAGAGCACCTTCCTTTCCAGCATGTCCCACGATATCCGCACGCCTATGAACGCCATCATCGGCTTTACCACGCTGGCGGTCAGCCATCTGGACGATAAGGAGCGCGTGAAGGACTACCTTGCCAAGATCCTTGCCTCCAGCAACCATCTGCTCTCGCTCATCAATGACATCTTGGATATGAGCCGTATCGAAAGCGGAAAAATACAGCTGGACGAAACCGAGGTCAATCTCTCCGATGTACTGCACGATATTAAAACCATCGTCAGCGGGCAGATTTACGCAAAGCAACTGGAATTGTATATGGACGCGATAGATGTTACCGACGAGGACATCTATTGCGACAAGACCCGGCTCAATCAGATTCTGATGAACCTTTTGTCCAATGCCATCAAGTTCACTCCCGCGGGCGGCACGGTGTCGGTGCGGGTGCGCCAGCTTGCAGGCAAGGTCGGCGGATGCGGGCAGTATGAGTTCCGTGTCAAGGACAGCGGTATCGGTATGGACCCGGATTTTGCCAAAAAGGTATTTGAACCCTTTGAGCGCGAGCGCTCCTCAACGGTAAGCAGAATACAGGGCGCTGGGTTGGGTATGGCCATTACCAAAAACATTGTAGATATGATGGGCGGCACCATTGAGGTACAGTCCGCGCCGGAAAAAGGCTCTGAATTTATCGTCCGTGTTCCGCTGCGCGCCCAGACAGAACGCCGTAGGGAGGTAAAAATCGTCGAGCTGGAAGGGCTGAAGGCGCTGGTGGTTGACGACGATTTCAACACCTGCGACAGCGTGACCAAGATGCTGGTCAAGGTGGGGATGCGCGCCGAATGGACGCTTTCCGGCAAGGAGGCCGTGTTGCGCGCACAGCAGTCCCTCGAGATGGGCGATACCTTTAAGGCCTATATCATCGACTGGCGCCTGCCGGATATGAATGGCATTGAGGTAACCCGCCAGATTCGCGCCCTGAACGACGATACGCCCATTATTATCCTGACCGCCTATGACTGGTCTGACATTGAGGTGGAGGCAAAGGCAGCCGGTGTCACGGCGTTCTGTTCCAAGCCGATGTTTATGTCCGACTTGCGCGACACGCTGATGACCGTCATCGGGCAGGAACAGGCGAAAGAGGAGCAGAGCATATTGCCCCAAAATGCCACCGACCTCAAGGGCATGCATGTTCTGCTTGTCGAGGATAACGAGCTGAACCGCGAGATTGCCGAGGAGATCATGAAGGCCTACGGCCTTGAGGTCGACACCGCCGAAAACGGCGCTATCGCCGTGGATAAAGTCAGCGCTGCAGCGCCCGGGCAGTACGATTTGGTGCTGATGGACGTGCAGATGCCCATCATGGACGGCTACACCGCCACCCGCCGCATCCGCGAACTGGAAAACCCCGCGTTGGCAGGCGTCCCCATTCTTGCCATGACGGCAAACGCCTTTGATGAGGACCGCCGCAACGCCTTGGAAAGCGGTATGAACGGCTTCCTGTCCAAGCCCATTGTGATTACCGACCTCGTACAGGAGATACGCAAGATCAGGTAACTCGGAACAGGGTAGTCTTTTTGGGACGGGGCTCTTTTAGCTGCCCCTGCCGTTAATCGACCAAACCGGTCGCGTTGTCTGCAGGGGTAGCTAAAAGAGCCCCGTCCCAAAAAGACTACCCAATAGGAGTATTATCGTCTGCGCAAATAAGGAGCGAATCGCATATTAGAGATTGAGAGCGTATGACTGATACCGCGTCCAAGCACATTGACATGACCACCGGCTCGCTGTGGCGCAATATTCCCCTGTTCGCCTTTCCCGTCGCCGCCACGAGCATCCTTGAGCAGCTGTCGAACCTCATCGCCACGGTCATCATCGGTAACTTCTCGGGCGACCAGGGAACCCTCGCCATGGCGGCGGTCGGCTCCAATGTTCCGCTTACCAGTCTTATGATCAACCTGTTTATTGGGCTGTCGCTTGGCTCCAACGTGGTCATCGCCAACGCCATCGGCCGCAACGATCAGAACATGGTCAAGCGCGCCGTCCATACCTCGATTCTGATGGCACTCGTGGGCTTTGTCGTCATCGCGCTGGGCGAGATCTTTGCCGAGCCCATGCTCGCCGCGCTCAACGTCCCTGACGAAACCATGCCGCTCGCATCGCTCTACCTGCGCGTCTTTTTGCTCAGCATGCCCTCGATCTTGCTCTACAACTTTGAGGCCGCAATCTTCCGCTCCGTCGGCATCACCCGCATGCCGCTGCAGGCGCTTGCCGTGTCCACCGTCCTCAACATTGGCCTGGACCTCATCTTTGTCCCCGTGCTCCACTGGGGCGTCGTGGGTGTCGCCATCGCCACCGCCATCGCCTATACCGTCAGCGCAGTCACGCTCTTTATCCGTCTGCTCAAGACCGATTCCGTCGTCCGCGTCACCCCACGCGACTTAGGCTTAGACCCCGTCGCCCTCAAGCGCATCGTTAAGATCGGCCTGCCCGCCGGCATCCAAAGCGCCGTCTTTGCCGTCGCTAACATCATCATCCAGTCCGCCATCAACAGCTTGGGCACCGAGGTCATGGCGGCATCCAGCGCTGCCATGAGCCTGGAGTATGTGTGTTACAACCTGCTCAACAGCTTTAGTCAGGCTTGCACTACCTTTGTGGGACAAAACCACGGCGCGCGCCAGATCGACCGCTGCACCAAGACGCTCAAGGTCTGCCTGGTCGAAGGCGGCATCGTTGCACTCACCACCATCGTCATCATCGTCGGTCTGGGGCGCGAGATCCTGGCGCTGTTCAACAGCGACCCCAACATCGTCTCGATCGGCTATATCCGTGTGTGCTCGATCTTCCCGGCATACGCCTTTAGCATGTTCTACGAGAATATGTCCGGCTACCTGCGCGGCTTTGGCATCTCGCTCATGCCCGCCCTCATCACCATGATCTGTGTCTGCGGCATCCGCTTCTACTGGGTATTCTGCGTGTTCCCGCACTTCCGCACCTTTGCGAACATCATGATGGTCTACCCCATCAGCCTGGGCACCACAGCGTTCTTTATGGTCGTGGCGGTATTGCTCTGCCATCCGGCACGCACCTACCGTCTGGCGCAAGCCAAAGCGACAGCCCGCTAATCACCACACTCAACGCCACGCCAGTCATTAATTGACAATATGCGAGCTCATATAGTCGATAAAGCGCCTCGTGGCGATAGGCATGGTGTCCCAGCTGCGCCAAGCCGCCACGACGTCGCGCGAGGGAGCATGCACGATGGGGCGCACACAAATATCGGCCCGCATGCCCTCGACGGTACGGCGGTAGAGCATGCTCACACCGAGGCCCTCCTCCACCATCGCCATAATGGTGTAGTCATCGGTGACCTCACTCGTCACATGCGGCGATAGCCCGTGCGCGGCAAACGCATCGAGCACCAGACTCTGTTCGCCCTCATCCAGCAGCACAAACGGTTCGGACGCCAGGTCGGCAAGCGTCACCTTTTCCTTTGCCGCCAGTGGATGGACGGCTGGCAACAGCGCCACCAGCTCGTCGTGATAGACCACGCGTTTCTCGAGCCCCTCGGTAAATCCACGCGCTGTAAAGCAAAAGTCGACCATGCCATCGTGCACCCACTGGGCATTGCGCGTGTAATCGCCCTGCTTGAGGGTAAAGCGCACGCCCGGATGCAGGGCCCCAAAGTCGCGGATCACACGCGGCAACACAGTACGACTCACGTTGGTAAACGTCGCAATGCGAATGTCGGTCGACGAAAGCCCCAGCAACTCCTGGCGCTTGCCCTCAAGCTCGGCCTCGGCCGTAACGATCTGGCGCAGATACGGCAGATACTGTTTGCCGTCGCGCGTCAGTGAGACGCCCTGCTTGCCACGCTCGATAATCGTGGTGCCCAGCTCGCGCTCGAGCGCCTTGACGGCCTGGCTCACCGCGCTTTGCGTATAGCCCAGCTCGTCGGCGGCACGTTTCAGGCTGCCGCAATCGACCACCATACATACAATCTGATACCGCGATGCCATCGTGCCTCCACATCGATGTAGCCGTAAAACGTTTTGCCAGGGCTTTTTCTTCCAACATTAGTATTTCTTAATCATACTGAAGATACATTCGCTTTACTACATCCATATCTGGGAGCAGAATCCTTTTTGCGAAACCGTTCTGTAACAAAAGGAGTCCCATGGATCGCAAAAAAGCAATCGCGCTCTCATTTTCCGTTCCCGTCGCATGGGGCTTTTCGTACCCCCTCATGAAGATCGGCATGGACAGCATGAATGCCACGAGCATCGTCGCGCTGCGCTGCATCATCGCCTTTGCGGCCTGCCTGCTGCTCTTCCACAAGCACGCGGTGCGCATCAACCGTGACCTGATGGTCCGCGCCGCCATCATCGGCGCCATCATGGCAACCGAGATCACCTGCATGTGCCTGGGCTCCAGCCTCACCTCCGCCTCCACCGCCGGCTTTTTGCAGAGCCTAACGGTCGTAATCGTGCCGTTTGCCAACGCGGCCCTGCTGCGTCGCGCTCCCGAGCGCAAGGTGCTCATCGGCACCGCCATCGTCACCTGCGGCATGTTGCTGCTCTCGGGCGCCGACTTTACCAGCCTGAATCCCGGCGCGATCATCATGCTGCTCTCGGCCTTTATCTATGCCGGCCACATTATCATCGCCAAGCGCTTTGTCGAAGAAGTCGATCCGCTGGCTCTGGGCGTTTGGCAGCTGGGCTTCGGCGGCTTGTTCTCGGGTATCGCCGCATTTACCTTTGGCGGCTTCACGCTTCCCAGCACGCCGAGCGAGATCGTCGTTATCGTTGCGCTCGCACTCATCTGCTCTGCCTACGGCTTTATCACCCAGACGCTCGTGCAGCCCCACGTACCTGCCGAAACCACTGGCTTCGCCTTCTCGCTCGAGCCGGTCTGCTCCGCCGTCTTCTCGTTTTTCCTGGTCGGCGAGGTCCTGAGCCCCATCGCCTTCCTTGGCGCTGCCCTCATCCTCACCGGCGTCATGGTGGCAACTGCCGAGCTTCCGCGCCTTCGCGCACATGGGCATGCTCATATGGCGGCAGCGCCCGAGCACGTCTCGTAGACCCCACTCCTCATACAGCCGCGGCATAAAGGTCTCTGACGCCTTTACAATAGATGCCGACAAAGCATCTGCCCTAAAGGAGTTCCATGGACGCTGCAACTCGCGACCGCAACATAGCAACTTGGTTGGGCGATGCGCCGCAGCCGGTACGTAACGCTACGAACCAGCTGCTCGAGTGCATCGCCCTTCTGCGTGCCGAGCAGACAATCTACCCGGCACAAGACGACATCCTCAATGCCCTCGCCTACACGCCGGCCGACCAGGTCAAGGCCGTCATCCTGGGCCAAGACCCCTATCACGGGCCCAACCAGGCCATGGGGCTGTCGTTCTCGGTGCCTGCGACGCAAACCAAGTTGCCTCCGAGCCTACGCAATATCTATAAGGAACTCAACGCCGATCTGGGCTGCCCCATTCCCGCCACGGGAGATCTAACCCCCTGGGCACAACAGGGCGTCCTGCTTCTCAACACGACGCTCACCGTGCGCGAGCATGCCGCGAACTCACACGCCAAGCTGGGCTGGAGCACGCTCACCGACTATGTTATCGAACGTTGCTGCCAGCTGCCCCAGCCGGTCGTCTTTTTGGCATGGGGCCGCTTTGCCCAGCAGATGGTCGAGGGCAAGCTCGCCGCGACCGGCGCGGGCAAGGCGGGCGGCAAGTTCTGTTTAGCCTCTACGCACCCCTCGCCGCTTTCGGCAAACCGTGCCACGGCAGAACTCCCCGCTTTTATGGGGTCGCGCCCCTTCTCCGCTGCCAATCGGCTACTCGAACAGCACGGCTCGACCCCCGTCAACTGGGCTTGCCTCGGCTAAAAATCGATACATCAAAAACGCGCCCGACGGCTTTCCATCGGGCGCGTTTCCTATTCGGGCCAAATAAATTGTGTACGGCCGGCCTCGCCGCCATCGATCAGCAAGCTCTGCCCGGTCATAAACCGGTTGGTCACGCCCACAAAGTAGATCCACTCGGCAATCTCTTGGGCGGTGGCCCAACGCTTAAGCGGCGTGAGCTCCATAATCTGGTTCCACAGACGCTCGTCTTCCATCACGCAACGGTTGAGCGGCGTGATAACGCCGCCCGGGTCCACACTGTTCGCGATGGCCTGCGGCGCCAAGCGGTTTGCAAGGTTCTTGGTGTAGGCGATAACGCCGCCCTTGCTGGCAGCATAGGCGGGAAACTCCGATCCCGTATGTCCACTCGCCGACCCCACATTGACCACGGATTTGATAGCCGGCGTCGGCTTGGCGGCAAGCCCCTCCCCCACAAAGGCGTAGCGTTCGGTCACGTTGATGGTGCCGCACAGGTTGGCGGCAATGTCGTCTGCCGAATCCTGCGTACCGGCAACGTTTACGATTACCTGGGGTTCAAGGTCACCTGGAAACGAGTCCGGCTCGCGGACATCGACGATCAGATGGCGATAGCGCTCGTGCTCGACCGCCGCCGGCAGCAGATCAAAGCCCACGACCTCGTGGCCCTCGTCCAAAAAGCGCTGTACGCACGCGGCTCCGATACCGCCCGAAGCGCCCGTGATCAAAACCCGCATATCTGCTCCTTAGGCGGTTGCGTGGCGCTCGAGGTACTCGGCGCCCACATTCTCGCGCTCCCAGCCACGCACGACTTTGTAGCCCACGGGGCTCAGGAAGACCTCGCACAGCAGCTCGGCAACAGCGCCGGTCAGCGAGCACATAAGGACCTGCACCCAGGTCCAACCAAAGAACGTGTGGCTCACCACAATGGCAAAGACCAGATTGTCGATAAACTGGCCAACACCCGTAGACACATAGGAACGGAAGGCGAAGCTCGCAAAGTTATTCTTCTTGAGCATACGGCCGAGCGACTGGTTGAGCGTGGAGTTAACCACGGCAGAAACGAGCATTGCCAGCGAAGAGCCAAGCACCACGTACCAGGTGCCGCCGATGGTGGCATTAAGGGCGGTGTTGACCTCGATCATGCCCGTGTCGTAGTAGGCGCCCCACATGCCGGGCGTGAGCGAACATGCCCAAAAGCACAGGCTCACGGCCAGGTTGACCAGCAGCGCGAGGATAGAGATTTTGATGGATGCCTTGGCGCCAAAGCGCTTGCAGATCATGTCCTGACACAAAAACGAAACCCAGCTCACCACAAAGCCGCAGTCGAGTGCCAGATACGGCAGGCTGATGAGCTCTTTGTTGGCCAGCAGGTTCATCATGATGACGCTCACGAAAAACAGCGAAACCGTTGCCGCGGGAATGCTCCGCAACAGGACCTTGTAGTCCTCCATGACCTTCTTGATCATTATGTACTCCTTTGGTTTTAGGTTTAACGAGCAGGATATCGGACCCGAACTGCTCGGCCGCCCCGGTCTTGAGGCAACGGTGGGTATGATAGCCGCTCACGCAGCCGCAGGCAAGCAAACGGCGCGGCAGCCCCGCAAGGCCACCGCACCGACGCGCTAAAAGGCTACGTTGCCAAACTCCGACAGGATAAGGTCGGGGTTGTGGTCGGTCGCCCAATCCACGTTCCACGGACTCGTGAACAGCAGCAGCTTACCGCCGCGCATATCCTCGACGCGCAGCGTGTCGCGCGTGAGCGAAAGGCCCGGGATATCGATGGTGTCGGGGTCGTTCTGAATCCAGCGGATGTCCGTATAGGGCAGCGGTTGGCGACGAACCTCAACACGGTACTCGGCCTTGAGGCGGCGCTCGAGCACCTCAAACTGCAGCACGCCGACCACGCCCACGATGACGCTCTCCATGCCGGCACCCAGCTCGCGAAAGATCTGGATGGCGCCCTCCTGGGCAAGCTCCTCCATGCCCTTCACAAACTGCTTGCGCTTGAGCGTGTCGACCTGCGTAATGCGAGCGAACATCTCGGGGGCAAACGTCGGGATCTGCGGATACTGCACGTGGCGCTTGCCGGAGCACACGGTGTCGCCGATGCTAAAGATACCCGGATCGAACAGGCCCACGATATCGCCGGCGTACGCCTCGTCCACGATGGCGCGATCGTCGGCCATCATCGAGGTGCCCGTAGCCAGCTTGAGCTTGCGGTTGCCCTGCACATGGAAGGCATCCATGCCGCGCTCGAACTTGCCCGAGCAAATGCGCACAAAGGCAATGCGATCGCGATGGTTCTTGTCCATGTTGGCCTGGATCTTAAACACGAAGCCGCTAAAGTCGTTCTCGGCGGGCGCGACCGGCTCGCTGGTGAGTGTATCGGTATAGGCGCGCGGCGTCGGGGCCAGACGCAGGAACTCTTTAAGGAAGGGCTCCACACCAAAGTTGGTGAGTGCCGAGCCAAAGAACGCCGGGCTCAGCTTGCCGCAGGCCACGGCATCCAGGTCGAGCTCGTCACCGGCGCCATCGAGCAGCTCGATGTCGTCCATCAGGTTCTTGTGGTTCTCCTCGCCAATAAGCTCGTCCATGGCCGGATCGCCCAGCTCGGCCTCGACCTCGGCGACCTTCTTGGTGGCGTTGGCGTGGCCGTCGCCCTCAAAGGCAATGACGCGACGGGTCTGACGATCGAACACGCCGCGGAAGTTGCGCCCGCTGCCGATCGGCCAGTTCATGGGATACGTATTGATACCCAGGACGTTCTCGATCTCTTCCATGAGCTCAAACGGATCGCGAGCCTCGTGGTCGAGCTTGTTCACAAAGGTAAAGATGGGAATATGGCGCAGCGTACAGACCTTAAAGAGCTTTTTGGTCTGGGCCTCGACGCCCTTAGCGCCGTCGATGACCATGACTGCGGCGTCGGCGGCCATAAGGGTACGGTAGGTATCCTCCGAGAAGTCCTGGTGGCCGGGGGTATCGAGGATGTTGACGCAGGCGCCGTTGTAGGTGAACTGCAGCACCGAGGAGGTAACGGAAATACCGCGCTCCTTCTCGATGTCCATCCAGTCCGAGACGGCATGCTTGGCCGAGCTCTTGCCCTTGACCGAGCCGGCAGTCTGGATGCTGCCGGTATAGAGCAGCAGCTTCTCGGTAAGCGTGGTCTTACCGGCGTCCGGGTGGCTGATGATCGCGAATGTGCGGCGCGACGAGATTTCATCCGACAGGCTTGCCATGCGGATCCTTTCTTGCATTGAGTGCATTACGTCGATGTAACCGCACTATTGTAGCCGCGAAATCCCGCTCTAGGGCGCCTATCAGGACAAATTCATCAGTTGGGGCCTGGGTAGCCGGCCCAATCCGAATTTGTCTCTTGCGTAACTGTACATAGTGTATATATACTGTGCTTACCGGTTATATACACGTGTAGCCCAACAGCTAAGGAGCCGCTGTGGACATCATCCTATCCAATTCGAGCGACAAGCCCATCTACGAGCAAATAGCCTCGCAAGTCAAAGCTCAGATCCTTTCGGGCGCGCTCGCTGCGGGAGCCAAACTCCCCAGCATCCGTGCACTCGCGAGCGATCTTGGCGTGAGTGTCATCACCACCAAGCGCGCCTACGCCGACCTGGAGCAACTCGGCTTTATCTGCACCGTGCAGGGCAAGGGCTGTTTTGTCGCCGAGGGCAACCAAGAACTCTTGCGCGAAAACCAGCTCTGCCATATCGAAGAGCTGCTTGCGAAAGCGGCGAGCCAAGCCGAAGCCTTGGGCGTCACGCGCGACAAGCTGCACGAGATGCTCGACCTCGTAGCCCCCGAAACCATGCAGTAGCCATCTGCAAGAAAGGCTATACCATGCAAAAGTTGCTAGAACTCAAAGGTGTATCGCGCCGCGTGAGCGACCGCTTTTCACTGCGCGACGTCACGCTTGCCGTGGAGCCCGGCCAGATCGTTGGCTTTGTGGGCGCAAATGGCGCCGGCAAGACGACGACCATTCGCGCCGCGCTTGGGCTTATAAAGCCCGATGCCGGCGAGGTGCATCTGCTTGGACAGCGCTGCGACGCCAACGCGCCCGACGAGACGCAGCGCCACCTGCGCTCCCGCATCGGCCTCGTCCTGGACACGTGTCCCTTCCCCTCCACGCTCAAGGTGGGCCAGGTCGAGAGGCTCGTAGGCCCGGCATATCCCACATGGAGCTGCGAAACGTTCGCCGGATTCATCGACCGATTTGGCCTCGATCCCAAGACGAAGGTCAAGGACCTCTCCCGCGGCATGGGCATGAAGCTGCAGCTCGCCTGCGCGCTCAGCCACAATGCCAAGCTGCTCGTTTTGGACGAAGCCACCGCGGGCCTCGATCCCATGGCGCGCGAGGAGCTGCTCGATGAGCTGCTCGCCTTTGTTTCCGACGGCCAGCGCAGCGTGCTGCTCTCGAGCCATATTACGTCCGACCTCGATCGCACCGCCGACCGCGTCATCTGCATCGATAACGGTTCGATTGTGTTTGACCTGCCGCGCGAGGACATTACCGACCGCGCCGGCATCGCCCACTGCACCCAAGCACAGGCCGCAGAGCTTATGGCTTGCGTCGAAGGTGCCCGTGCCGCCCACCACGCCTATAGCGTGGACGTGCTCGTACCCAACCGTCGCGAGGCGCTCGAGGCCTTCCCCGAGATTCCCTGCGACCGGGCAACCATTGATGACTATCTTCGCCTCATACTGAAAGGGGCTTCGAAATGAAACGCGCCTTTATGTCTGAGCTCGCCATCGTCCGCACGCTTGTCCCGAGCATCGCGGGCGTCGGCCTGTTCATCTTCGTCGTACTAACCCTCGCCAACGCATCGGATGGCGATGCCAGTATGAGCGCCGGCGCCTGCGCGGTCAGTGCCATGTCGCCCATCGTGGTCATGAGCTCGCTGGCCGGCTACGACAATCAAAACGGATGGGAGCGCTATCGGGCAACGCTGCCCCTCTCGCGCAAAGACATCATCTGCGCACGTTACCTCTGCATTGTTGCCTTCTCGGCCATCATGGCGTGCGCGACCGTGCTTTTGAGCACCATCACTCTTCCGTTCTTCGATCACACGGGCATGCCCTCGACGGGACAGATCGTCTTTGAGACCACAATAGCCTCCGCCGCATCGATGCTCATCTCCCTCATGATGGTGTTTCTGGCACAGCCGCTGTTCTTTCGATTTGGACACATGGAGGCGCTGCGCCTTTCCGTCGGCCTGTTTGCCCTGCTCGGATGCCTTGCCATGGCCACGCTGAGCTCCTCCAACCCCATCAGCAACTGGCTCATGTCGATTGCTGGGGCGAATCCCGATCCCGCCGTCCTCGGCTGCCTGTGCGCAGGAATTGCCGTACTGGCCCTCACGCTATGTGCAATCAGCTGCACCGTCAGCACCAAGGTCTATCGGGCACGCGACCTGTAGGCAAGCAAATCTCGACCCACGCGGGCCGCAATCGGTCGCAATCGCCCATCCGCAAATCCATGGCAAACGGCATGTCCCCGGCGTGCGCCACCGTACTACTTGCGCAGCGGCTTGGGAAGCGGAATGCCGGCGGCGATAACAGCGGCGATGATCATGCAGACGATGCCCTTGAGCGGGAAGCACATGAGCAGCAGGCCCACGACCATGACGGGCTGACGCATGACGGCGCCCATCGTCGAGGCGGTGCAGACGGCGACGCAAAAGACCGGATCTGCGCCGGTGAGGATGGCAAGGCCATAGCCCAGGCTCACACCCGAGAAGATAACCGGGAAGAAGTGGCCGCCGCGCCAACCAAGGTTGATGAGGGCGGGCGTCAGCATGGCCTTAACAAGACCGGTCGCGATAAGCACGCCGGCGGGAATGGTCAGATAGGTTTCCATGAGCACGTCGGCCTGGGTCTCGCCGGCAAACATGGTGTAGGGCAGGACCGTGCCACAGATGGCGAGCGCCAGACCGGCTAGCATGGCCTTGACGACAGGACGCTCCCCTATGGCATGGGACAGCGCCTCGCTTGCATGCTCAGAGACAAAGTACAGCCAACCGCAAACGGTGCCGATGAGCGCCAGCGGAATGAGCCAGGCAAGCTCCAGGTTGCCCACCTGAGCGGACTCGAACCTGGGCATGCCCATGCCGCCGCCCACAAGCTGGCCAAGCAGCAGGTAGGTACCCAGACCGCCGGCAATCGCAATGCCGTAGACCACCGTCTTTTGCGCCTTGGGCAGCTTGATGGTGATCTCGTCGGACGCGGAATCCCCATCGTCCCCGGCGCCCTGGCCGTCGGCACTACCGGCGAGCGGCGCCACAAAGCCAAAGACGGGCGCGGTAAAGAGCGCCGTCAGCGCGGCCTGGGTGCCCAACAGTGTGAGCTCCCTAAACTCGGCGCCAAAGCGGCGCATGCGGTCGCCGACCCAGCTGCACAGGCCCGCGATAACGCCGGTCAGGCCGGCCTCCGGTCCAATGCTTCCGCTAAACAGCAGCGGCAGCAATGCCGCGAGCGAAAGCTTGCCCAGGTTGTCGTACGGGTAGCGGCCGTCTTGTTTAACCTTGGCCATCACCTGGTTGAGGTCATCGGTCTTGGTGCCCGTCATCTTTTCGTACAGACCAATCAGCAGACCGCCCAGCAGGCAGGCGAAAAACGGGTACGGCAAAAAACCGAACGGACCGCTTGCGAGCTCAGGCGAAGCGACGCCCAGCATATGCGGAATCTCGGTCCATAAATAGTCGATACCGTGCTCCATCGCAAAGAAGAACAGCCAGACCGCGGCGCCCGCAAACGCACCGGTCACAGCCACGCTCACTAAAAACAGCGCACGGTTTTTGGGTTTTGCAAGGTTGTCCATCGGGACCTCCCGTGGTCAAAATCGACAAAGATACGTTTTATTGTAGAGCGAGCGTTGCCCGAACGAGTCAACCGTCTGCGCCGCAAACGGCACCATTGGGAGTCATAGTGGGGCAGGCTCAAGACTTATCCGTTAATAATCGAGGCAATCTCGCGCAAATCGTCGGCAAAGTAGATGCCGTGCTGGCGCCTCGGGCTCGAAAGCCCCTTATCAATCATGTGCTCGAGCAGCGCCTTAAGATCGTTGTAGTAGCCCCCGAGGTTGTACAGGATGCACGGCGCATCGAGATGCCCCAACGACACGGCGGACATGACCTCGGCAATCTCCTCGAGCGTACCCGTCCCACCGGGAAAGGCGATGAACGCGTCACCGAGCCCAATCATCTTGGCCTTGCGCTCGGCCATGTCACTCGTCACGATGAGGTCGTCAATACCGTCGTGTTGAAACTCTGCCTCGATAAAAAAGCTCGGCTCAACACCCGTCACGTGTCCACCCGCCTCGAGCACGCTATCGGCAAGCGCGCCCATCAGGCCCGACTTGGAGCCGCCGTATACCAGCGCGTGGCCGTTGGAGCCAATCCACGTGCCGAGCTCTCGCACTGCAGGCAGAAACGCCGGGTCGTTGCCGACGCTCGCGCCCAGGTACACCGTGATGTTCATATGCAATCCCCCTCGTCGTGACGCGCGGCACCCGTTCTATCGTTGCCGGCGACGGTACTCGCGCACACGGCGCGATAGGTCGGCAAGCTCGTCACGATCGAGCTCTTCCAAATGCTCAAGATCATCCATAAAGCGCGCCATGGTGTCCTTTTGGCGCATCTTGATGAGCGTATTGCAGTAGTTCACCGCCACGCCCGTGAGCATGGCGATGTAGAAGATGCTGATGACGCTCAGGACGACGGTAATAGCGCGGGCGACCGGCGTTTCGGCCGGGATATCGCCAAAGCCGATGGTCGAGACCGTCTCAAAGCTAAACCAGAGACCATCGCCAAACGTAAGGGTCGTGGGCTCGGACAGCCAGACGGCCGTCGAGCACAGCAGATAGAAGACGAGAAACAGGCCCGTGATGCGCGCAAAGCCAGCCTGGCGCAACACGTCGGCAAGCGTCCTCAACTTGTTCATCGCGACCCCTTTTCCCAGACGCCCAATCACATTCGCTCGGTATTGTCCCACGCCTCCCCCGCAAACGGAACTAGTCATTGGGGACGTTCTTAAACGACTAGTCATTTAAGAACGTCCCCAATGACTACCTAACCGTTTAGCGGTGCGGCGGCTGAGTGGGCAGGCTGAGCTGGTATCCTTATGCGAAACTGTCTCAACTCGATAGGATTTCATGTGAAACCTTCCGCTGTCTTTCGCTTGGCTCTATATCGCACCCTGGCCGTCGCGCTTGCCGCGCTCGCCATACTGAGCGCCGTCATGCCCGCCCCCGCCTTTGCCGCCGACTCCGACCAGCAGGTCAAGACGGTCCGCGTTGGCTGGCTCGTCAACAACAAAGGCTTCCAGGAAGGCATGCCGGGCGAGCGACTCTCGGGGTGGGGCTACGAGTACCTCCAGACCCTCTCGTATTACACAAAGGGCTGGCAATACGAATACGTTAGCGGCACCTTCTCCGAGCTTATGGACATGCTCGAAGCAGGCGAAATCGACCTCATGCCCAACATCTCGTATTCGGCAGAACGCGAGCAGAAGCTGCTCTTTTCCTCGAACCCCGAGGGCACCGAGCGCTACTACATCTACGCCAGGCCCGACCGCGACGATCTGGCCAAGGGTGACCCCCAGGCGCTCCAAGGCCTCACCATCGGCTGCAACTCTGGCGTTATGCAAACTATCGTCGGCCAGCAGTGGCTCGCCGACGAAGGCGTCACCTGCACCTATAAAGAAATCGACACCGGCAGTGCCCTCTTTGAGGCGCTTGCAGACGGCGAGGTCGACGCCGTCATCATGAACGATACCATTTCGTCGCCCGATGCGTCACCCATGTTCTACGTAGGCTCGAGCGACTACTATTTTGCCGTTCCCAAAAGCCGCCCCGATCTGATGAACGACATCAACGCCGCCATGACGACCATCGCCCGCGATAACCCGCGCTATAACGAGGAAGTCAAATCGAGTTACTCGGCCCAAAACAGTGGCTCGTCATCGCTCACCGGCCCCGAGACCACCTGGCTCAAAGCAAACGGCAATACCATCACGCTCGGCTATCTTAAAAACCAACTTCCCTACTGCACGCAAAATGACGACGGCGAGATGGAAGGATCGCTCGCCTCGCTTGCAACGACGTTGCACGACAAGTTTGGTATTACGGTCAAAACAATCGCACTCTCGAACAACAAGCAAATGATCAAAGCCCTTTCCAACGGAACCATCGATGTCGCCCTGCCATTGTTTCGCGACTACTGGCTCGCCGAGCAGACAGGGGTCATCCAGTCATACTCGATGGGAACGGTTTCGCTGACCGCCATTCACAGTGGCAAAAACCTGAACAGCGACCTTAAGAACATCGCTTGTACAAAGAGCACAATCGTTAACCGTTTTGAGCTCGAAAGTCTCTTCCCGAACGCAACAGTAACCGAGTACTCGAATGACGGCGAGGTGCTCAAAGCCCTCAATGAGGGGAAGGCACGTTGCATCATTGTCCCCAGCACGCGCCTGGAAACTCTCCGCGACACCTACGACATCGAGGATTTCGAAACACAGGAACTCATCAACACGGCGCAGCTATCGTGTTTAATTTCGCGCGGCAAGCCCGAGCTGCTGGGAATCATCAATAAGGGCATCGTCAATGCAGGTGAATCGCTCTCTGCAAACAGCTATTTCCCCACATCGTACTCGGCGCAAGAATCGGACACGTTCCAGTTTTTCTATCGCAACCGCACCGCCATTGCGACTGTTATCATCTGCATCTTGCTCACCAGCATCGCCATCCTTGTCTGGTCGCTTTACCGCGCACAGGAGGAACGGCAGAAAGCTGATGCCGCCAACACCGCCAAAACCGCTTTCCTCACGCGCATGAGCCACGACATCCGCACGCCGCTCAACGGCATCCTGGGCCTTATCGAAATTGAGGAATTGAGAGAAGGCGACATGCAGGTCGCCCGCGAAAGCCGCGCCAAGGCGCGCGTTGCCGCCAATCACCTGCTGTCACTGATTAACGACATCCTCGAGATGGGCAGGATCGAGGAGTGCAAAGTGACGCTCGAGCACGAATCATTCAACCTTAAAGAGCTGTGCGACAATGCGCTCGTACTGTGCAAGCTCCGCGCATCGGACCGCGGCATAACCATGCTCGACACCAGCGAGCCCTACGCTGTCGATCAATATATGATCGGCAGCCCCACCCATATTCGGCAGATCCTTGTCAACCTGCTCGACAACAGCATCAAGTACAACAAGCACGGAGGCACCGTCACGTTCTCATCGACCATCAAACCGGTCGACGACGAGCACGCCGTGTTTTGCTTTAGCGTCTCGGATACCGGCATTGGTATGACGCCCGAGTTTTTGACGCACATTTACGAGCCGTTTGCCCAGGAAGGCGACGATGCGCGCAGCAAGTTCCAAGGAACCGGCATTGGCATGTCTATCGTCAAATCGCTCATCGATATGATGGGCGGCACGATTGAGATTTCGAGTGAGGTTGGCGCGGGAAGCACGTTCAACGTCCAGATACCGCTCGATATCGACAAGAACCCTCAGGCAAAAGAACGTGCGTCCAAGCAGACATACAGTTGCTCGCTTGCCGGTATGAACGTCCTTTTGGCAGAAGACAACGAGCTCAATGCCGAAATTGCCCAGGCTCTACTCGAAAGCGAAGACATCGTCGTAACGCGCGCCGCCGACGGCAACAAAGCAGTCGACCTATACGTTAGTCGTCCCGCCGGCAGCTTCGATGCGATCCTGATGGACATCATGATGCCGGGCATGGATGGCTACGAGGCAACCCGCGCGATTCGTCTGAGCGAAAAGGCCGATGCAGCCGACATCCCCATCATCGCGCTCACTGCCAACGCCTTCAACGAGGACGCCAAGGCGGCACACGATGCCGGTATGAACGCCCATCTGCCCAAACCGCTCGACTTTAGCAAGCTCAAAAACATACTCGCCTGTATCAAGAAATACGGATCCGTTTCGCTATAGTTTGTGCTCAACCACCATGCACAGCCAGAAAGGAAGCCAACGATGTTTAGGCCCTTACGTCGAAAGAAACGCGCCATCACTGACGAGGAAGCGCGCGAGTTGCTCGCCACCTGTAAGCGCGGCGTCTTTGCCGTCAACGGCGATGATGGCTACCCCTATGCCATTCCCGTCAACTACTTCTTTGACGCCGAGCACGACAAGATTTATTTCCATGGCGCCAAGGCCGGCCACAAGGTCGATTCGCTCAGGCGTGACGATAAAGTCTGCTTTACCGTTTACGGCAACGAGTGGTACAAGGACGGCGACTGGGCTCCTTACGTCATGAGCACCGTGGTCTTTGGCCGTTGCCGCCTGGTAGATGAAGCGCCTGCGTTTATCGAGGACAAAGTCCGTCAGCTCGCGCTTAAGTACTACCCTTCTGCCGAAGAAGTCGAGGAAGAAATCGCCAAAGACATCAAGGGCGTCCAACTCTACGAGATTTCGATTGAGCATCTTTGCGGCAAGCAGATTCACGAAAAGTAGCGAATGCGAAAAACGCGCTCGCTACCCTCTGCGCCCCATGTGCCCACGCATTTTGACGGCGTGGGCACATGGGGCAGCACTCGAATCGAGCGCCCCCTATACCCCAAAAACGTAGCGGTCCAGGCGCTCACACGCCTCCTTTACCCGCGAAAGCGGCAGTGCCAGATTCACGCGGATGTGACAAGGCCCGTGGAACGGACGGCCATCCTGATACCCCACGCCCACGCGCGCCCCCTCGTCAAGCAGCCACTGAATATCGCGGCCATGCTCGCGACACCACTCGGTGCAGTCCAGAAACACCATGTACGTGCCCTGCGGACGCGAATAGGACACGCCCTCAAAATGCTCGTCAACGTAATTGCAAAAGTAGTCAACGTTGGCATCGATGACCTCATTGAGCTCATCGAGCCACTCGTAGCCTTGCGGCTGGTAGGCACCGATAAGCGCATGCATGGAGAGGACGTTCATCTCGTTGTAGTGAGTCTTGTTGGACACGGCGCACACGCGGTCGCGCAGCGTCTCGTTATAGATGATGTGGTAGCTGCCGACCAGGCCCGCCAGGTTAAACGTCTTGCTGGGCGCATAGAGGGCAACCGTGCGCATGCGGGCATCCTCGCTCACCGACTGCGTCGGGATATGCTTGTGACCCGGCAGGATGATATCGGACCAAATCTCATCCGAGATCACCACGCAATCGTGCTGGCGATAGATATCCATGGCGCGCTCGATCTCGTCGCGCTCCCATACGCGGCCGCAGGGATTGTGCGGCGAGCAGAACACGGCGGCATGGATGTGGTTTTGGGCGAGCTTGCGCTCCATGTCCTCAAAATCCATGCGCCACACGCCCTGATCGTCGAGCTTAAGCGGGCTGTGGACAATGCGATAGCCCGCGGCCTCGATGGACTTGGTAAAGCCGATGTAGGTGGGACTGTGGACCAGCACCGCATCGCCCGGCTGGACATATGCGCGCAACGTCGACACGACACCGCCCAGTACGCCGTTTTCGTAGCCGATATGCTCAGGGAGCAGGCCTTCGACGCCATTACGGCGGGTCTGCCATTCGATGATGCGGTCGAAGTACTCGTCGCGCGGATTGAAATAACCAAACATGGGATGCTGGGCGCGCTGAATGATGTACTCCTGGACCGTGGGCACCGTGGCAAAGTTCATGTCCGCTACCCACATGGGGATGCGGTCGAAGCCCTCGTCGGGTGCGTTCGGAGCCATGCCGGGAATTTCTCCCCAGGAGTCAACGGCGATGGCGTCCATGCCGTGGCGGTCGATAAGCGAGGTAAAGTCGTATTTCATGCTGAGCTCCCGTGCAAAGCGGATTGTTTCGGTAGGCGTTATTGTCCACCAGCGTGGGCGGTTTTGACATGGGGTTTGGCGCTTAATTTGACGGGTGCGGACGAATGGCTGGTTAGTCTTGCGCGTCGTTGATGGCGGTTACCGTCAGCCTTGTTCCGTCGACCGTAAACGATATGTCGAGCCCGGCGTAGGCCAAGTGGTAAACGCGGTTGGGCTCGTGCTTGCTACCCGCACGGCGCGGATCTTGGCGAAGGACCTCGACCAAGCCGGGGAGCTTTGCAGGCGGGACCATATCTTTCAGCGCTTGTGGGAACTCAACATCGAGCTCTTGCCACGGCGCGTCCTCAATCCAGCCGCCCGTCGCATCCGGGTGACAGTCGGCAAATGGAATGTAGGGCTTGATGTCGTAGATGGGCGTGCCGTCGCGCAGGTCGGCCCCCAGTATATGGATGATCGGGCCATCATCGGTGAGCTCAACACGGCTGAGCTTGACGCAGGTGAGCCCGATGGGATTAGGGCGAAACGGACTGCGTGTGGCAAACACGCCCACACGCTCGGCTCCACCCAGACGCGGCGGGCGCACGGTTTTCGACCATTTTGCGTTGGTGCCGGACCTGTCCTGCGTTTTGGCATCGGCGGCTATGTCCTTAGCCGTGCCACCGGGCGTTCCGTTTTCGAAGCACCATAGCAGCCATAGGTGAGAGAAGGAGTCCAGACCCTCAACTGCAGCGTTGGAGGCAAATTCCGGCTCAAAGACGATGCGCCCCTGCAGATGGGGCGCCAAAAAGCTGTTGCGTGGGATGCCGAACTTCTGCGGCAGGTCGGTATGTATGTGTGCAATAGGTTCCATGCCGGTCATTGTACGGCATGAAGGTGTGAGGCGTCGTGCGCAATTCTTTGTCGCGGTCCCCCGTCGTGCAACCAACGGTTGCTTGGAAGGGCGTCTGCCGCCGCGTATGCTTAAAGCCATCAACCAGCAGAAAGGAGCCGCTATGGCCTTCGCAGAAAAGCTCATTGCTGTCCGTCGCGCCCATCACCTAACTCAGGAGCAGCTCGCCGCCAAGCTCTTCGTCACACGCCAAGCCGTCAGCCGTTGGGAGCGCGGCGAGGTCACACCGGGCATCGACATGATGAAGCTCATTGCCGCCGTGACCGGCGAGCCACTGTCTCATCTGCTCGAAATGCCCGAGTACTATTGTCAGAGCTGCGGCATGATACTCACGCCCGACGACTGCGGTACCGATGCTCACGGCGCAACGACCGACCATTACTGCAAGTGGTGCTACGACCACGGCAAGTACACCTACGAGACCACGATGGAGGCAATGATCGAGGACTGCGCTCCGCGTCTGGCGCAAAACACCGGCATGTCGCTCGACGAGGCAGTCTCGCTCATGGGTGCCGTGCTGCCGCAACTGGAGCGCTGGCGTACCGTGCAGGAAAACGAGGAGCGCTACGGCGCCGAGGCACGGGCGCGCTATGGCGATGAGGCTATCGATGCAGCAAACGAAACGTTACTGGACATGGATCCCCAGACATGGAACGACATGAAGGAACTCGAGCGTGCCATTCTGGGTCAGCTCTCGATTGCCATGGGCGACGGCGATCCAAAGAGCAGAAAGGCCCAAAAACTTGTTGCGATGCATCGTCGTTGGATTGGCCTCAACTGGGGAAGCGAACCCCAAGACGAGGCATACCTGGGGCTCGCCCACGGCTACCTCGCCGACCAGCGCTTTGTTGACTACTACGACAAGCCCTGCGGCACCGGAGCCACGGCGTTTCTGGTCCAGGCAATCGAGTCATCGCTGACTCGCGCATAGACCGCGGCGGCATTGGGTATCTCAATCGAAACCTCAACCGATTGGAGACCTATGGCTACTGATCACAAGCTCGAGCTGTACGTTATGACCGGCTGCCCGTATTGCATAAAGGTCAAGCGCTTTTTGGCCGATAACGGCGTGACCATCCCCGAGCGCAATATCTCGACCGACCCCGATGCCGAGCAGACGCTCATCGCCGTCGGCGGCAAGCGCCAGGTTCCCTGCCTGTTCATTGACGGCGCGCCGCTCTACGAGTCGGGCGACATCATCGCGTGGGTGCAGGAGAATTTGCTCTAGCGTTCTATTGCGGTCGGCCGGCCCCAACGCACAAACCCATACGAACCAAACATGTACGTCAGCATCCAAAGTCGACATTTTTCGACATCTTTGGATGCTGGCGTACAGCTTTTCAATCTAGTCATTGGGGACGTTCTTGAATGACTAGTCGTTAAAGAACGTCCCCAACGACTAGTAGCCACAAAAGCGGGCAACAGGCGCGAGCGGCTGCTCGCGAAAGACGCGCTCGACGGCGGCGCGGTATTCGTCGACCTTTTTGGTCTTGCGCACGAGCTTGTGCACGGTAGCGGGATCGGCGAAGGCACATTTGGCGTAGAACCACCATTCCTTCATGCGAAAGACCGCGTTGCCCCCAATCTCGTCCGCATAGGCCGCAAACAGCGTGTCGTGGAAGCGCTGCAACTCGGCAGCCGTGGCGGCAGGGCCGCCCTTAACCATGCGAGCCAGCGCGGGGTTCGCGAGCAAGCCGCGCCCCAACATTACGTGGCGTGTTCCGGGATAGGCCCCCACCAGCGCATCCATGTCCTCAAGATCAAAGATGTCGCCGTTATAGGCCACGGGAAACGGCGCCCGCTCCAACGTCTCGCCGTAAAACTCTTTACGCGGCGAGCCCGTATAACGGTCCTTTTGCACGCGCGGATGCACGATCAGCTCTGCCAGCGGCATGCGGCAATAGAGGTCGAGCACGCGTTCGTACTCGTCATCGCTTTCCAACCCCAGCCTGGTCTTGACCGACACCGGCAAGGGTGAGCGTTCGCACACGTCGCTCAAGAACACCTCGAGCTCATCCAGGTTGCGCAGAAAGCCCGAACCCTTGCCTTTGGCAACAACCGTACCCGAGGGGCAGCCAAGGTTGAGATTGACCTCGCGGTACCCCATCTCGGCGAGCACCTGCGCCGCCCACACAAACTCGTCCGCATTCTTGGACATCAGCTGAGGTACTACGTTAAGCCCCTGGTTATTGGCAGGATCGACCTCTTTAAACGCCTTGCCACCAAAGCGGTTGCCCACCCGCGGCGGCGGCAAAAACGGCGTGTAATAACAATCGAGCGCGCCAAAGCACTCCGCATGCACGCGACGGAACACATGCCCGGTAATCCCCTCCATAGGGGCCAGCGATAAATTCATCAACATCCACTCTCAAATCAATGTGACAAAGGGACAGTCCCTTTGTCACATCCCATTCAAGCGGTTCAGGAACTCTTCGCAGGCGCGAGAACGCAGGCGATATTTTTTCCACACCAGATACGATGCAATGGTGAAGGGGCAAAAGGGCAGTCCCTTTGCCCCAAGTGCCGGCTACCGGACGCAAGCTAGTTGCCGTTCGCGAACGCCGCCCATATTTCGAGGTCTAATACTTTTCCCGAGAAGTGAACGGCTCTATTTGGACCCCCGAAGCATTGACATTTTTAGGCGTCAAAACCGCAGGATTTGACTGGCAAAACCGCAGGAAATTGCACGCCAAAAGTGTCGATGCTTCGGGAGTCCGTTTTCACTCGTTCACTTCTCGGGAAAAGTATTAGACCTCGATTCCGCAGTCCCCGATGTGACAAAGGAACAGTCCATTTGTCACATTCAGAATTGACCCCCCCCCCGCAATAGCTCATCGATGGCGGGATTCTCTATACTGGGTCACATATGACGGTATCGCGCCAAAGGAGAACGCCGTGACCACGTCGCAGATATCCCTGCTCGCGCTCATCTTGGTTGGGGGCATCGGCATCCTGCTTATCGGAGTGAGCGCGCTCATGAAAGCCGCCGCTCGCAAGAAAGCCAAGGCCTGTACCGCCGTGACCATGGGAACGGTCATCGACCATCGCTTTATGGGCGAAGGCAGGATGTATCCCGTTTTGGAATACGCCGTCGACGGCACGCAATACCGCGCGAAAAAACAATTCCGTGGCATAAAGACCAAAAGCTTGTCGGGACTCCCCATCCGCACGCAAGCCACCGCCTACGAAGACGCCAAGGGCTGGCTGCACGTGCAGACAGGCCCCATCGCCCGCCTAGGCACCCTCGCGGAGCAGCTTTGGCCCCTCGGTAGCCAAATGATCGTGTACTACAACCCCAGCAACCCAGACAAAAGCTATGTCGAACGCCCCATCGTGGGCAACTTTGCCACACTGATGTTTAACATCGCAGGCTTCTTGCTCATCGCGATGAGCATCTTGCTCTATGTTCTTATCCAGCGCTAGCTCAAACTGATGCGCCCCGCGCCCCATGCGCCGCAACGACCGTTACGACACCAAGGACCAGCCATGGCAACAATTTCCGAACAAGAACGCAAGCGTATCCAGCGATACTGCATCTATCCCAAGATTGCCGGTGCAGCGCTTGCCATGGCGTTCGTGCTGCCTTTTTTGATCATTCCCTTCGAAATGATCGACGATATCGTCTTCCATCACGAAGGCTTCCAAGAGACGGGCATGATGACCGCCTTGGCGCTCACTGCCATCGAGCTCGTCATATTCTGCTACTGCGCGCTCGCGCCGCGCTTTGGCATGCGCGGCAAGCAGTGGAAGGAAATGCAGCACCGACTCGTCGTCGAGCAGACCGAGAAAGACCGCTCGGCACAAATCGCAGGCGTTATCGGTACGCAGGCTGCCGCGCGCCTGCTTAAGAACAGCGATAACGCGACCGTGCGCAACCTGGGCGGCGCGGCAGAAGTCGCCGCTGCCGTAGGCGCCGTCGCCACCGCAGCGGACGTACTTACCGAAAGCTATGCCAACGCAAAGGCCATGGCGGAGGCCTATAGCGTGCCTATCCCCCGTGCAAAAAAGTGGATCATCGCACTTGTGGCGCTGCCCCTCGCAATCGTGTGCGGTGCTTATATCCCGCAGCTGGCACAGGGAAACATCGAGATGCAGGAGAATGCCGCGGCCGCGGCCGAGCAGATCGCCATCGCCCGCAAGACGCTAGAGCCCGCATGCGAGTACGTGTCCGCCGATGACCCCTACGAGCGATATCAAGATTACGGCTATCATGTCCGCGGCTATCTGCACGAAGGCGACTCCGACGCCCAGAAGACCTATACGTATCTGGACTTTGACAACAAGGGAACGCTCAAGGAAGTGAGTTACATAGCAGAGATCGACCCCGACGCGAGCCTTGAGGACAACCTCGCCCGCATCGAGCTCGACTTGGACGAACTTTCCTCTGTCGTCCAAACCGTAGACGTCAAGACCATGAGTCCCGAGCTCCTAGCACCGCAAAAGCTCCCCGAAGAGTTTAGGCAGGCTTTTTTGAACGGTTCGCTCTACGAGAGAATCTCCATCAGGACGAGTGACAACCCCATCAAAACGTACTATTCGTTTGACACGGAGCCCGAGGACGAGTTTGACGAGTACACCCATCCAAGCATCCGTATCACGTTGGTGGGCAAAACGAGCTAGGCGCCCAATGTGACAAAGGGACTGTCCCTTTGTCACATTCCATGAAAAAGGGCACCGGCGTTAGCCGATGCCCTAAAGCTGCTGCAGATTAACTCCTACAGCGTATGACTAAGACGAATCGAACTATTCGTCCCAAGAGAGGCTCTTACCAGTCTTCTTTGCCAGCAGCAAGAACAGACCGATGATGACGTTGCATGCAATACAGAAGATGAAAACGCCCTGGAAGGAGCCGACAAGCTCGTATACCTTCATCATGACGGGCATGCCAAAGGCGCCGACGATATAGCCCACGGAGCAGATGAGCGCGAAGATGCGACCAAAGTCACGGGAGCCAAAGACGTCCATCACCAAAACGGTCAGAGCGGTGCCGGCGATGACGTACATGACGTCGTTAACACCGGCAGCAAGAATGCTGAGCGTCGAGTTGCCGCTGCTCATCATGAGCATGACAAAGGAGAGAATCGAGACGGCGAGCCAGCTCAGAATGGCCTTGGTGCTGCCAAACTTATCGCAAGTGGTACCGACGATCGGGTTGAGGAACAGGTCGAACAGCGATGCGGCGGAAACCATGAAGCCACCCACCATGGGGCTAAAGCCGACCTCGGCGGCATAGGTGGGGAACAGCTGGTTCATGCAGCAAGTAAGCTGAACGAGGCAGAGGAAGCCGATGCAGAAAAAGAATGCAGGCGACTTAATAGCGCGTGCGTAGCTAACGCCACGTGCACTATCCTCGGTCGTCTCCTCGGTCTCGGCGACCGTCTCGCCTTCGACATAGCCATAGGGCAGCATGCCCTTGTCCTGGGGCTTATAGCGGATAATCAGGATGGAAGCGGGAAGAATGAGCACGGCGGAGACGCCAGCGAGCACCAGATAACCAGTCCTCCAGCCAGCAGCCTCAATGACAGAGGTGATGACGGGACTCATGATGAGCATGTAAATCGAGTTCACTGCCCAAGCGAGACCAATTGCCAGGCCGCCAGATTTTTTGAACCACTGGTCAATAACATCGGACATGGCGACGCCGGTAGTGAAGGCGAAGCAAACGCCAATCAAAGCACCAGCTGCGATGAACATCCAGACTTCGGTGTAGAAGGCCATGCCTGCGCCAGCGGCGAGCAGAATAAGCTCGACGACGGGGAGCCAAAACTTGCCAACAACCTTGGGGATGAGTTTTCCGACAAACGGAAGAGCCGCTGCAAGACCAATGAGCGTTGCAGTGAAGTAATACGAGAAGATGGAGTAGTCAAATCCGAACTCCTCGCACACGGGCGCGACGAAGGAGCCAGCGATTACGCTATAGGATCCGGTCGTACCGGCAGACATGAGGCCGAGCGCGATCACGAGAACCCATGCGTAAACCTTGCTGCTCTTTAACTTTGCATTTTCCATTGATACAGCTCCTAGAGACCCAGAAGGGCGCACATAACGGCCTTAATGGTGTGCTGACGGTTCTCTGCCTCACGGAAGATGACCGACGCGTTGGCCTCAAAGCACTCGTCCGCAATCTCAAAGCCCTCGGTGATGATTTCACGATGCAGGTCGTTCTTGCACTGGTCGAGCAACATCTTGCCAACGCGGTGATTTGCGTTGTGAACAGAGGGGAGCTCGTGCATGCAGAAGATGTCGGGGTTGTTGGTGCGCTTGCACAGCTCACTGGTGACGCGATAGGGGTACAGGGACTCGGCGTCGCCAAGCCAAGAGTTGTAGTCGTCGGGGTCCAGAACCTCGTCGCCGCACTCGGGGTTGATGTAGCGCCACTCCTCGGTAACGATACTTCGACACCGTCCAGAGCATCAAGGTCAGAGGTGATGGTGAAGGTCCTGTTAGGCGCGTACTTGGCGTAGCAGGCCTCAACCTCCTCGATCATTTCCTTGCACATCTGGTGACGGAGGTCGTCGGGGCCGATGGCGAGGAAGTCCATGTCGAGCATCGCGCACAGACGGCCATACCACACGGGGGCGCCGGCGCAGTTGCCAACGAAGGCCATCTTCTTGCCACGGCTCGTGCGCAGACCACCCCACTGCTCCTCCATCGTGAGAGCGTCAGCGAGCATCTGGGTCGGGTGATCGCCGAGGGTGAGGGCATTGATGACTGGAATATCGACCAAGTCGGCGACATCATAGAGGAACTGCTCGTCCTTTTGTGCACGATAGACAATGAGATCATACATGCCGTTGAAGACGCGCATGGCATCCTCGATGGTCTCGCAATCGCCCATGTGGGAGTTGGTCAGATAGGTGAAGCCCATGCCCAGGTCGTTGCAAGAGGTCTCAAAGGCGCAACGAGTGCGGGTCGAGCCCCACTCAAAGTTGGCGAGAACGTTCTTGCCGGGGAAGTAGCGCTGGTCGACACCGGACTTTTTCTGGGCCTTGAGGTTCCAGGCAAGATCGATGAGGTAACGGAAATCCTCAGAGGAAAGATCGTGGATGTTGAGGTAGTCGCGACCGCGAAGGCTGTTGTTCATGCCTATTTCCTTTCAATTGTTTGATGGGTAAGTGTCGAATGCGCCCCCGAGGGAAACACGGATATCCCTCGGGGACTGTAAATGTGGCGCTTGGATCAGGCAGCGCAAGTTTAAGAACTTGCTAGCAGCTGGCGGCCACGTCCTTGGTCCAGCAGTGCACGCCGCCGCCGGACAGGTTAAGCGCGAGAGAGTCGATCATGATGACCTTGCGATCGGGGAAGCAGCTCTCAAGAACCGCCTTGGCCTGCTCGTCCTTCTCCTTCACGACTTCGCTCATGCCTTCGTGGTAATAACGCTGGCCAAGAACGACGCCGTTGCAGATGAGGAAGTTGCAGTAGCTTGCTGCGGCATAAAAGTGAACGGGGCCTTCGGGCCAAGGGGTGCCATCCATGAACTTGCCGCCCATTTCGTCGATGAAGCCCTTATACAGCTCGTAGTCCTCGTCGCCGGGGGCGATGACAACCTCGATCGGCTCGGCAGTGGGCATGCGGACGATTTCGAAGGGCTTGCCCTCCCAGTCCGTCTCGGCGCGTAGAATCTCGTAGGCGGCGTCGATGCGACGACGCGATTCCGCGCCCGCCTTGCTCGAGGCGGCCTCCTCATCGGATACCTCGGCAAGAAGAATCTTGTTCGGGGTGATAAAGCGGCACATCTCATCGATGTGGGCGGCGAAGCTCATGCCGAAGACAGGAGTTCCATCTTCCTTCTCGTCGAGGATGCCCAGTCGATAGTCGTCGTCCTCAAGCATAGGCTGCGGCAGCCAGATAACCTTGTTGAGGTTGTAGATGCGCTTGTACTCGGCCTCCACTTCCTCTTTTGAGAACTCGGGATTGCGCTTGCGGCATTCCGTGTCCTCGATGGCGATCAGGGTGCCGTGACCGTCAAACTCGCGGTCGCCGCCCTCCGAAACCATTTCGGAATTGACGATATCGAAGCACCCGAGCGCAACCGCCATGTGAACAGCTGCCCTGCGTGCGGACTGGCACTCTGGGGAGTTCTTGTCCCACACGCCATAATAGGTCCAAGCGGGGTTGACCATATAGGAATGGCCTTCGTCGTCGACCATGATGCTGGGGCCGTTGTCGCGAACGTAGAAGTTGGAGTCTTCGAACTGCGTAATCTGGATACGGTCGAGATCCACCCCTTCTTCTTTAAGGCGCGAGCAGGCTTCCTCGTAGGAGCCGGGGGTGCCACAGTTGAGGTTGACCGTAACATCGCCATACTCAAGCAAAGCTTTAATTACGTCAACGCAGGGCTGGCGATTATCGAAGCCCTCTGCGCGAATGTAATCGGGAAGCCATGTCACATAGACGTTGGAGCGCTTCTCAAACTCGCCCGGCATACGATAGTTCTCGTACATGGTTGGTCCTTCCGTCGGGTTTCCCGCAATGCTGTCCGGCCGCGACAATAGCGGGGTTACACCAGCTATAGTACTACTATACCTACCGTTCGGTAGGTGTTTTTGTATAATTGCCATTCGCCTGTCGATACCTACCGTTCACCGTTTATAGTGGTCGTGTTTGGACACGAATTGATGTTCCGTTGCCATTCTTAATAATGTTGGCAATGCGGAAGTGATTTGCAATGGAGAAGTGAAGCGTGAGCACAAAGGGAAAAATATTGGACGCAATGTATGATCTTGTGGCAGAAGTCGGTTACGACAAGGCGTCCATTGGAAAAATCTGCGACCGTGTCGGTATATCCAAGCCATCGGTGTACTACTACTTTCCCTCTAAAGAGGATATTTTTACCACGCTCTTAGATAGTATGTTTCCGGCTATCGACTATCAGCGCGACTACTCGCTAATAGTCGATAGGGACGGATTCAAGGCGGCGCTTATCGAGCTCGGCAATTCGGTTATAGGTGGCTATCGTAGTGATGAAAAGCGCCGTCGCGTGCTGGCCGAGGTCAGTATTCAGGCAAATCGAATCCCTGCAGTTCAGGAACGTCAGGCAACGGCGATCAACCGAACTATGGACGCGCTTAAAGACATCCTTCTCCATGGCCTAGAAATTGGCGCGTTTTCCGATGAAACAGACGTCATGCTGTACGTGCAGATTCTTTACACCGTACTTGAGGGAGCGAGCAATACCGTTGCCCAAGATGAAGACATCGATGAAAAGGCTGTTTGGGCAGGGATCGTCGAACTCATGTTTAAATAGGCGCGTAATAACAGAGGCACCTTGGCAAGCGCGATGCGACGACTTGCGGGGTCGCGGAATGGTTCGAAACCCGTGTTCGCGATGATTGCAAAAGTTGTTGAATAGAAATTGGGGCCGATTCCAGCTATGTTGGAATCGGCCCCAATTTCGTTTTAACTTGCGGAGACAAATGACAGGGCTGAAGGGCAGTTCGTTGGTCAGGTTATTTCGCGGTAGTCTTATTGAGGAGACCGGAAACTAAAGCAAATGTCGCAATCAGAAGGTTGCAGATGATACAGAAGACGAATACTCCTTGGAAAGACCCTGCCATACCGTAAACCTTCATCATGACTGGCATTCCGAAAGCTCCGACAACATAGCCCGCTGAGCAAATAATCGAATAGATCCTTCCAAAATCGCGTGATCCGAAGAGCGAGAGGAGAATCATCGGCATTGCAGTTCCAACGATGGCGAACATGACGTCGTTTACGCCGGCCGCGATGATGGAAACGGTCTCGTTGCTTCCGCCAAAGATGAGAAGTAGGAATGAAAGAATGCTGACTCCCGTCCATGCGACCGTTGCTTTAATAGCACCGAGCTTGTCGCATGTTTTGCCTACGAAGGGATTTAGGAAAATATCGGAGAGCGAGGCCGCCGAAACCATTAGGCTTCCCACGATGGGATTGAAGCCGACCTCGCTTGCATAGGTCGGGAACAGCTGGTTCATGCAGCAGGTGAGTTGCGCCACGCAGAGCAGAAGGGCACAGAGAATAAAAGATGGCGTTTTCGCGGCATCGCGGAGCGCCATGCCCGAAGAGACATCTTCCTTTTCATCGGCGCTGTAGCTCTCATGGGTTTCGGAGGTAGTCTCTCCGTACGGAAGCATATTGCGATCAGAAGGCTTAAGGCGAATGATAAATGCGCTTGTGGGCAATATCATGGCTGCAGAAACGGCCGCAAGTACGATGTAACCCGTACGCCAGCCTTGCTGCTCGATGACCAGTGTAATGACAGGACTCAATAGCAGCGTGCAGAGAGAATTAACGCCCCACGCAAGGCCGATGGCAAGACCAGACGATTTACTGAACCATTGGTCAATGACATCGGACATGCAGACACCCGTTGTGAACGAAAAGCAGATGCCGATCACTGCGGCGGAGACGATGAACATCCAGACCTCGGTGTAGAACGCCATTGCGGCGCCGGCGGCAATAAGGACGAGTTCAACGCAAATATGCCATGGTTTGCCGATTACTTTTGGAATGAAACGACTCAAAAGCGGAAGCCCAAGCGCAAGGCCAAGAAGAATCGCGGTGAAATAGAAAGAGAAAGAAGTGTAGTCAAAGCCCAGGTCTTCACATACAGGAGCGATGAATGAGCCGGCAATGATGCTGTAGGTGCCGGTTGTTCCCGCAGACATTAAACCGAGCGCAATAACGACAATCCAAGCAAATGCGCCGCTCTCACGGGGGCGGTCCTTTTCGGCTGGTGCGATGAGAGTCATGGTTACTCCGTTTCTATCGGCAATGCAACCTATATGCCTACCGATAGGTATATAAAGATGGAGATTCTTCGTCAAGTGTTAAGCGGGGAGCGGGGACCCTTAACGTGCCGAACGGTAATTGGGCCCCCAATGTGACAAAGGGACTGCCCCTTTGTCACATTATTCGGAGCGTAGGGCTTCCACAGGGTCTTTCTTGGATGCGCTGCGAGCCGGCAGCAGGCCGGCAACGACCGTCAGCAGCACCGAAATTACAATGAGCATCAGCGCGTCTTGAACGGGCAGGCTCATCAGGTTGGGCACCTGCTTGGCCGCAAGCGCCCAGGCATTAACCGGAAAGCTCACGGCCACCACGACGACAATGGCAAAGACGCCGGCAATGAGGCCTTCGATAAAGGTCTCGGCATTAAATACGTTTGCCACGTTGCGCTTTGACGCGCCGATCGCGCGCAGGATGCCAATCTCCTTTTTGCGCTCCAGCACGCTGATGTAGGTGATGATGCCGATCATGATGGAGCTCACCACCAAACTGATACTCACGAATGAGATGAGCACCAAGCTGATGGTGTTCACGATGTCGGTCACCGAGCCCATGATGATGCCCATGTAGTCGGTATACGAGATTGCCTGCTCATCGTGACCAGCGGCTTTGACCTGCTTGTTGTACGCATCGATGTAATCGAGCACGCGCTCCTTGGCCTCAAAGTCGCGCGGGAAAATCTTGACCGAAATGGGGTCCGCCTCGTCCGCATAGCCCAACGTGGTCAGATTGTTGTCGTAGGTGAGCTTCGACGCCTTGGCATAGCTCATCATGAGCGAGCTCAGGTCCTCGGCGTCCATGTTGAAGTGGATGGCACGAGCAAAGGCGCCCGCATCCACGCGCATCGCGCTCGCCAAGTTGGCAAAACTCGAAGACATCTGCGTCGCCATTTGGTCCATGAGCCCTGCCGCGCCCGACTTGAGCTGGGACGATACGGTCGTCGCAATCTGTTCGCTAATTGTCTTCATCACCTGATCCATAGCCTGCTGCAGATACGGAGCCAGCTGCTTTTGTACATAGTCGGTCATCGCCTGCTGCAGGCGCTCGGCCAGGGCATCGCCGCCGAGCGCTTTGAGCTGGGCCAGGATTTGCTGGGCTGCGGCATCATGCTCAAGATACGCCGAGAATGCGGCAGCAAGCTTTGACGCATCCTTAAGATCTTCGGGTGACAGCGCCTTAAACTGATCAGAGCGCATAAAGCCCTCAAACAGCTGGTTGGCAAGTGCTCCCACCTGCTGCATTTGCTCAGGCGTGAGCTCAAGACCATCAAAGATGCCCGAGAAATCTGGGGCCGGCGCTTTGGCCATGATGTCACTAAAGTCGATGTCCCTCCCAACACCCGAAAGGTCAATGTCCAGCCCGGACAAGTCGAGACCAGAAAGGTCCATACCGCCGGCTGCGCCCGAGAGCGCAGACGTATCGAGTGAGAACGCGCTCTTCAGTGCCGCCTCGTCTACGCTGAACATACCGCCCAAATCCACGCCCTGCTTGGCTTCGCCCTGCAGCTCGTCGAAGGTTTTGCCCGTAAAGACATCCGTCTCGGGGTGGGCAAGCTGCTCCTGCACAATCTGCGAATCGGCAGCACGCTCCATAAGCTGGCGAGTCAGCGCATGCGTATAGACAATGCCCGGGGACAATGCGCTCGCGTTTGCCGTCTCGTTGGGTCGCACCACGCCCACAATGCGCGCGTCAATACCGTCGGCAACCTTGGCTTTCATAAAGTCGGCGTCGCCAGACATGTCAGTCCACATGCCGGTCTCTTCGTTTTTGCGATAGGCATCGGCCGGCGACAACACCTTAAACGTCGTGGACAGTGCATCGTCGTAGGTAAAGTCGCTGCCGGTCTTGGGCGTCTTGACCTTGCCGTCGGCCGTCATGGCACTGTTAACCAGGTCGTTGAGCTCATCGATATCCAGCGCGCCGATACTGTAGAGCGTGTAGTCGCCCACCGTTCCGCGGCTCGAAAGCACCATCACGGCCTCGTTGGCGGACGTAGGCCAATGGCCGGCAACGACATCGTACTGGCTGTCGAGCAGGCTCTGGTCGTCAATCATCTCGTTAAAGACCGAGGTTCCCATGGATTCCATGCTCACCGTTGCCGCCGAGCTCGCGCCTCCGCTCATGGCCTCGGTCATGGCGTTGGGCACCAGCCGGACAGGCTTCTCATCGCCCTTGCCGGCACGATAGACAACCGGCGTCACGCCATAGCCGTACTGGATAGCGTTGACCTCTTTGTCGATACCGTCGCCACCGTCGTCAAGCCATGTCTTAAAGCTCGTCATATCGTTAGATTTAACGCTTGCGAACATATCCTTTACGGCCGTGACCACAGGGATCTTATCGGTCCCCTGAGCCTTGCCGTCGGTGCCGTCATCGGACGAGCCCTCGCCCTTGGACGCCTCCTCATCGGTAGCCCCATGCCCGCCCATCATGGATGACAGGTCGTAATCTTGTTTGGAAATCGTGAGCGGGTAGCTCGAGAGCGTGTCCTCCTCGACCTTTTTGATGTAGCCGTTTACGCCGTTGGACAGCGCCAGAATCGCTGCGATGCCAATAATGCCAATCGAACCTGCAAAGGCAGTCATGGCCGTACGGCCCTTCTTGGTCATGAGGTTTCGGGCAGAAAGCCCCAGCGCCGTCACAAAGCTCATCGAGGTTTTGCGCGTGGGCTTGGCCTCGCGACGCGCGGCCTCGGCAGCATCAAAGGGATCTGAATCGTCGGTGATCTTGCCGTCCGCCAGGGTGACGATGCGCGTGGCGTACCTGTATGCCAACTCGGGATTGTGCGTGACCATGATGACCAGACGATCGCGCGCAACGTCCTTGAGCAAATCCATAACCTGCACGGATGTCGTTGAGTCCAAGGCGCCGGTCGGCTCGTCAGCCAGCACGATTTCGGGGTCGTTGATCAAGGCGCGGGCAATGGCTACGCGCTGCATCTGCCCGCCCGAAAGCTGGTTCGGGCGTTTGTCAACGTGCTCGCCCAGACCAACCGCCTCGAGCGCCTTACGCGCACGCTGGCGGCGCTCGGCATGTCCCACGCCCGTGAGTGTAAGCGCCAATTCCACGTTTTCCAAAATGGTCTGATGCGGAATGAGGTTGTAGCTCTGAAACACAAAGCCAATGCGATTGTTTCTGTAGGCATCCCAATCGCGGTCGCTGAAGTCCTTGGTCGAGATGCCATCGATCAGCAGGTCGCCGGAATCGAAATGGTCGAGTCCACCAATGACGTTGAGCATCGTAGTTTTACCCGAGCCCGAAGGACCCAGGATGGCTACAAACTCGTTATCGCGAAAAGACAGGCTTACGCTGTCGAGCGCTACCTGCGTAAACGACTGCGTAACGTACCTTTTGCAAATAACTCTGAGATCCAGCATGGACGGCAACCTCTCTCGCGCGGGCGCGCTCGCCCGCTCCCCCGCCGTTCACGTTCGGCGCGTTTGTCCTACTCTATCCTCATTTTTGGCCGATACCAGTGAGGAATGTAACGAACCGCGCCAAAAAACGAACGGGACAGCACGCCGCATGGCGCACCATCCCGCATATAACATCCCCGATGCGACAAAGAGGCTGTCACTTTGTCACATTCCAATGCGCGCTACTTTTCGAGCCCGCACGGCATAACGTTAGCGCTGCCGCGGCGAGCCTCAGTCACGGCTGCAAAGAAGCGATAGCCGCCCGAGAAGTTAAAGCACTCAAAGCCATGCTGCGCCAAAATACGGCAAGCAATGTAGCTGCGAATGCCGCTCTGGCAAATCACGTAGACCGGCTTGGCCCGGTCGAGCTCGCCCAGGCGATTGCGCAGATCATCGACGGGAATGTTTACGAAACCATCGATATGCCCGCGCTCATACTCCCCTTCCGTACGAACATCGAGCAGCTGCACGCTGCCATCGCGTGGCAAGTTGGGCTCATCCTCCCAATGCCACTGCGCCAGTATGCCGCGATTGAGGTTCTCGATCATAAAGCCCGCCATATTGACGGGATCCTTCGCCGATGAATACGGCGGCGCGTATGCTAGGTCCAAATCCTTAAGCCTATCGCCGCGCATGCCTGCCTGGATGGCAGTCGCCAGAACGTCGATACGCTTGTCCACACCATCGATGCCCACGATTTGCGCACCCAGCAGGCGCAATCCCTGCTTCTCGAAGACAATCTTCATGGTCATGGGCGTTGCACCCGGATAATAACCCGCATGCGAACCGGGCGACAGGACCACGCTGTCGCAGTCAATTCCCGCCGCGTGTGCTGCCTTTTCGGATAGTCCCGTGCTTGCCGCCGTCAAGTCGAATACCTTGATAACCGATGAGCCCAACGATCCGAGGTAGCAGCTGTCCATGCCGGCTATGACATCGGCGACGACACGCCCCTGCTTGTTGGCGGGGCCGGCGAGCGAAATGACCGCGTCCTCGCCGGTCACCTGATGCGTGACCTGCACGGCATCGCCCACGGCATACACGTCGGCAGCAGAGGTCTCCATGCGGTCGTTGACCACAATAGCCCCCTTGATGCCCAGTTCGAGCCCCGCCTCTTGCGCCAGATGGCTCTCAGGTGCCACGCCAATGGCAAGCAGCACCATATCGGCTCCGATAGGGTCATCGCCCGCAACATGGGTGACAACGCGGCCATCAACTTCCTCAAAACCTGTCACATCGGCCTTGAGGCGCAGATCGATACCGTGCTCACGCACCTCGGTATGCAAAAGGGTCGCCATGTCGTAATCCAGGTTGTTCATAAGCTGGACGGGACGCTGCAGAAGGGTCACCTGGAGCCCCAGCTCGCACAGATTCTCCGCCGTCTCGACGCCAATGAAGCCGCCGCCGATCACGACGGCACTGCTCGGTCGCCGCTCTCGAACATAGCTGTGAATACGCAGCGTGTCCTCAACGGTGCGTAGGCTAAAGATTTTATCCGAGTCGATGCCCGGCAACGCAGGGCGAATCGGCTTTGCACCCGGCGACAGGATGAGCTTGTCATACGTCTCGACAAATTCCTCGCCCGTCAGCATATTGCGAACCTCGACCGTATGCGAATCGGGATGGATGGCAAACACCTCGTGACTCGTCTTGACCGCAATGCGAAAGCGATCCCAAAAGCCCTTGGGAGACTGCAGCGTCAATGCGCTCTCTTCTTCTATCACGCCGCCAATGTAGTACGGAAGCCCACAGTTGGCATACGATACAAAACCCGTGCGCTCAAAGATGACAATTTGGGCCTGCTCGTCGAGTCTGCGCAAACGTGCGGCCGCCGATGCTCCGCCCGCGACGCCTCCAACGATAACCACCTTCATAGCTAACGCACCACCTTTCCCGTGTAGCCGCTTATGCCGCCGATATTCTTGACACTGCCATACCCAGAACGCTTAAGAAAACTCACAGCTTGGTTGCTTCGCGCACCGCTCAGGCAATGCACGAAAAGCTGCGTGCCCTTTCGACGTATACCCATGATGCTACCCCGAAGCAGAAAAAAGAGTCGCTGTTTCCAGCGACTCCCCTTCAGTTGTCTGTCCCACGGACTTACTGTTCGCTCTTCGCGAGTGCCTGATCGATCAGTTTGTTGAGCGCCTCGCGCTGCTCAGCGGAGTTGATGCCGCCCATGATCGGCTCTCCCACAATGTTACCGTTCTGGTCGATCACGTAGGTGGTCGGGAACGAGTACAGGTTGGAGGTGAACTTTCCGGCCTCGCTGTCCGACTTAAACCAGATGTTCTTATACGTCACGCCCTTCTTGGAAAGCACGTCCTTGGCATCGGCCACCGCATCTTTGTTGCCATCGAGCGTAAAGGAATTAACGCCCACGACCTGGCCGCCCTTCTCGGCAAGCTCCTTGTTGAGCTTCTCCAGATCGCCCAGCTCTCCCACGCACGGCTTGCAGGTGGTAAACCAGAAGTTCATGACGGTGACCTTGTTCTTGGAGAACAGCTCGTCGCTGTTTACATCGTTGCCGTCCAAGTCCTTGCCCTTAAAGCTGGGGAACTTCGTCTCCCCGCTCTCGCCGTTGGTCATACCCGCGGTCGAGGCATCAACGCTCTCCCCCTCGCCGGGCGTGCTGCCGCATCCGGGGAACTCCTTCTCCAGCGCCATGAGCTTGTCCTCGATCTCCTTGACCTGCTGCGCGCCGGCCTTAAGCGTCTTAAGCTCGTCAGCCGCAAACTGATCCTTGGCGCCCTCGATGGTATCGAGCAAGAAGTCACCGTAGTTCTTGCCGTCCTCAATCATGGGGGTGTCTTTGTTGGCCGCAAGGAACACCTTTTCCCATAGGGCGTTATCGCTCGCAAAGATCTCGTTTTCCTTTTGCAGCAGCTGCTGATACAGCTCGGCCGCCTCCTCGGCACTTGACGGCTTTTGCGCTATGAGCTCGGCAATCTGCGCATCGCCGCTCGTAGCATCCTTCGCGTCGCCCTTGGGGGCAGAGCACGCCGCGAGAGTCAGCGCCAGCACGGGCAGCATCAACAGAGCCGCAATTTTTGACAGTTTCATGGTTCCTCCGTTTATATCGAAACTTATATAGGTACCTATTTGTTTTCGCAGGCTTGCGTGGACTGCGCGGGTTTGTCACCCGTCACACCCAGCCCGTAGCGAAAGCTAATAGCATCGACGGGGCACGCGCCCACGCATTTGCCGCAACGAATGCACTCGGCATGGTCGGGCGTACGCGTAACGTCCACGTCCATCTGGCACACCTTGGCGCACTTGCCGCACGAGACGCATTTACAATGATCGACCTGAATCCCCAGCAACGACACCTTGTTCATGAGTGCATAAAATGCGCCGAGGGGGCAAATCCATTTACAGAAGGGGCGGTAGAACAGCACGCTCAGCACCGTAACCGCAATGAGGATCGCGAGCTTCCAGGTAAAGAGCTTTCCCAGCGCGGAGCGGATTCCCACGTTCATGATGGACAGCGGAATCGCGCCCTCGAGCACACCCTGCGGGCAGATGTACTTGCAAAAGAACGGGTCGCCCATACCCACATCGTTAACCACCAAGACGGGCAGCAGCACCACGGCAAACAGTAGCACGGCATACTTGATGTACGTGAGCGGCTTGAGCTTTTTCGTGGAGAGCTTTTTGCTGGGAATCTTATGCAGAAGCCCTTGCAGCCATCCAAACGGACACAAAAAGCCGCATACAAAACGTCCCAGCAGCACGCCGATCAGAATGAGCGTTCCGGTGACGTAATACGAAAAGCTAAACTTAGACGAGCCCACCACCGACTGAAACGACCCGATGGGGCACGCACCCGAGGCCGCCGGACACGAGTAGCAGTTGAGACCCGGCACGCAGACGGCTTTGCCCGCTCCCTGGTAGATGCCGCCCTTGGCAAAGTTAGGCAGGTGAATATTGGTCGCAAGCGTCGCCGCCGCCTGAATCAATCCACGAAATCGCGCTAAAAGATGCGATGCAGTGTTTTTTCTTTTATCCAATTCCGATACACTCCAAGCACAGCCTGATTGCCTTGGCCAGCACGGCATCTGCCTCGCCGCGCATAATTCCAAAGCCAACCATGGCTACCCCAACGATCAGCAAAGCCACCTGCGCCACAGGCTTAATCGCTTTGAACAATCTGACCACTCCTTTCGTTTCGCGACCCATTGGACCATACCGACTATAAAATCCGTGTTAAGCGTGAATGACTATGCAAGGAGAACGTTATGCGCATCTTGGTCGTCGAGGACGAGCGGGCGCTGTGCGATGCGATCGCACGCAGCCTGCGCAACTTGGCCTATAGCGTCGACTGCTGCTACGACGGGCAGCAGGCCCTCGATCTGCTCGATGTCGAGACCTTTGATCTTGTCGTGCTCGACCTCAATCTCCCCCATGTCGACGGCATGACCGTGCTCAGGCAACTCAGAATTACCGATTGCGAGACCAAGGTGCTCGTGCTCTCGGCACGTGGCGAGGTCTCCGACAAGGTAGCGGGGCTCGATGCGGGCGCCAACGACTACCTCACCAAGCCGTTCCACCTTGACGAGCTGGCGGCACGCATACGCAGTCTCACGCTCAGGCGCTTTACGCAAAACGACGTTGTTCTAGCCTGTGGATTGTTGAGCTTTGACACCAAGGCGCGCCTCGCCTCCGTGGGCGGCGAGACCCTATCCCTCACGCGCAAGGAGACCGGCATCTTGGAATACCTGATGCTTAACCAGGGGCGGCCGGTGAGCCAGGAAGAGCTTATCGAGCATGTATGGGACAGCAGCGTCAACAGCTTTAGCAACGCGACCCGCGTGCATATCTCGTCGCTGCGAAAAAAGCTGCGCGGTGCGTTGGGGCACGACCCCATCCGCAACCGAATCGGCGAAGGCTACGTTATGGAGGACGGCAAATGAAGCGGCTGTCGCTGCAGTGGCGCATCACGTTGATGACGGCACTGCTGATATGTTCGACCTGCGTACTTATGAATTGCCTGGTTGGCTACTCCGGCATGCGCTACATGGACTCGATTGGTGCAGAAGCGTCGGCGCACAGCAAGGTGGAGGCGGCCTCGCCCAGCTCATTTGACCCGACAAACAAAGAGCTCGACGATGCGCTGACCATCGTCGTGAACGACGCCCAAGAATCGTTTGGCGCGACGAGCTGGTATATAACTGCGGCGGTGACGCTGCTCGGAGGCGTCCTGGCCTACTTTGTGAGCGGGCATGCGTTGCAGCCGTTGCGCTCCTTTGCGGCACAAGTCGAGAGCGTGCGGCCCGACAACCTCGCCGACACAAAAATCAGCGAGGACGTGCCCTCTGAACTCAGGCGCTGCAGCGCGTCGTTTAACGACATGATTGCCCGCCTTGACGAGGGATTTTCCGCACAAAGACAGTTTACGGGCAATGCGGCGCACGAGCTGCGCACGCCACTTGCGCTCATGCAGGCCCAGGTTGAGCTGTTTTGCGCCGAGCACCCCGACGTCGACGCCGATACAGCGAGCCTGCTCGGGCTGCTGCAGGAGCAGACCGAGCGGATGACGCACATGACAAAGACCCTGCTCGAGATGAGCGAGCTGCGCAGTGTCCCTTGCAACGATGCGATTGACCTGGCGCCGATGATCGAAGAAGTACTCACGGACCTGGCGCCCCTTGCCGAGCAAAAAGACATCACGCTTACAAGTGAGGGCGACGCGCAAACGATCGGCAGCGATACGCTAATCTATCGGCTGCTGTTCAACTTGGCCGAAAACGCCATACGTTACAGCGCGCCCAACTCGACCGTGCAAATCAACGCCTGCGCCGAAGGCGACCGCGTGCTGCTACGCGTGCGCGACCAGGGGCCGGGCATTCCCGAGCAATACCAGACGAGCATCTTCCAGCCCTTCTTTCGCGTCGACAAATCGCGCAGCAGGGCATATGGCGGCGTGGGGCTGGGGCTTGCACTGGTCTGGGAGATTGCCGCACTCCACGGCGGCTCCATCGAGGTCGAAGAGAGCTCGGAGCGCGGAACGACCATGCTCGTGACCCTTCCCGCGCATAACATCGAAGATGCGACAAAGGAACTGCCCCTTTGTCACATCTGTTAGTTCGCAGGATACGTGAGGCCCAAGATGCGCGAAATTGGGCGAAGCGCCAGCAAAAAGCCCCCGCTTCCAAGCGGAAACGGGGGCTAGGTGAGTTAGCTTACTCCCACTCAACGGTGCCAACGGGCTTCGGCGTGAGGTCGTAGCACACGCGGCAGATGCCGGGAACCTCGGCGGTGACGCGAGCGGTAATACGCTTGAGTAGCGCCCAGTCGAGCTCGGGAACCTCGGCAGTCATGACATCGACGGTGTTGATGCAGCGGATGATGCAGGGCCAATCGTAGGCGCGCTTGCCCTCGCGCACACCGGTTGCGCGGAAGTCGGGCACGACGGCAAAATACTGCCAGATGGCCAGACCGGCCTTGTCGATCTCCTCGCGCACGATGGCGTCGGCTTCGCGCAGCGCCTCAAGACGGTCGCGGGTGATGGCACCAAGGCAGCGGACGCCCAGGCCGGGACCGGGGAACGGCTGGCGCTCAACCATATTCTCGGGCAGGCCGAGCTCGCGACCCACGACGCGGACCTCGTCCTTGTACAGCAGTTTGACGGGCTCGCAGAGCTCAAACTGCAGATCCTCGGGCAGACCGCCCACGTTGTGGTGAGCCTTCACGCCGTCTTGGGACTCCAGGATGTCGGGATAGATGGTGCCCTGGGCGAGGAAGCTGACCTCATCGCCAACCTTGCGGGCCTCCTCCTCGAACACGCGAATGAACTCGGCGCCGATAATCTTACGCTTGGCCTCGGGCTCCTCGACGTCCACGAGCTTGTCCAGGAAGCGATCTGTGGCGTCAACGTAAACCAGGTTGGCATCCATCTGATTCTTGAAGACGTCGACGACCTGCTCGCTCTCGCCCTTGCGCATCAGGCCGTGGTTAACATGCACGCAAATGAGCTGCTTGCCGATGGCCTTGATGAGCAGGGCCGCGACAACCGAGCTGTCGACGCCGCCCGAAAGAGCCAGCAGGACCTTCTTGTCGCCGATCTGCTCGCGGATTGCAGCGACCTGCTCATCGATGAACACCTGGGCAAGTTCGGGAGTGGTGATACGCACCATGTCGTCGGGACGCTTGTTGGGATCCATGCAGAGCTCCTTCTCGATTCGATGGAAATGCGCCGCGCGTATGCAGACGCACCGTCATATGACCTCATTATATGCAGAACGAGATGCGTTTCCCATCGCTGCGACAGAGCTTTTTGCAGGGGCGGCAGTTTTTCTATATCCCAAGGTCAGCTAGACTTCGGTAGCCACCTTGGGAGCATCGCCAATAGACTCTTCCTTTATACGTTCGGCACAATCGTAGGCGATACCCACAAATTCCAGTCCCGAGCAACAAGAGTACAATTGCTGCTAGTGTTGCCAGCTGTTGGGAGATGGAAGATGGACTGCGATGGCTACCCATGCGTTCCCATGCCGTTGATGTGCACCGCCTTTGCGCCGGGGCAGATTGACGCTGCGGTTGCAGGCATTTCCGACCCCGATTCACGCGCCATCGCCACGGCAGAAGCGCTGTACTTTCGCGGACAGGCCGCACTCGCCGCCAAGACAGCACGCCCCTATCTTGACGCCACCGACCCCGCACTGCGCTATTCCGCATGCTTTATCTGCGGATATGCCAGTCTGTCGCTCAACCGTATCGCCGATGCCCGCCGTTGCCTTGCTGGCATCCTCGATACGCCGGCCGACGAGGAATCACCCGCCGTCCACGCCACGCATATCCTGTTCGCCTCGGCCGCGAGCGTCCTGCTGCACTTGCCTTCCCCGTATTCTGCCGAAGAGTTTTATCCGCTTGCGGCGCATCTGCCCGAAGGCCTGCGACTGTTCGCCAGCTACGTGATGGCGCATGCCCTGTACCTGCGCGGCGAATATGGCCGCAGTCTGGGCATGGCGGAAAACGCCCTGATCATGAAACAGGGAAGCTATCCCATCTCGGAACTGTTCCTGCACCTGGCAGCTTCCATGGCCTGCATGAGTCTCAAAGACGTCGACGCCGCAAGGACGCATTTCGGAGCTGCTTGGAACATTGCGCGTCCCGACGGCCTTATCGAGCTCATTGGCGAGCACCACGGCCTTTTGCAGGGGCTTATCGAGGCATGCTTAAAATCGCAATACCCCGACGATTTCGCTCGCATCATCGAGATCACGTATCGATTCAGCTACGGCTGGCGGCGCATCCACAACCCCGATTCGGGCGAGGACGTGGCCGACGATCTAACGACCACGGAGTTCACCATGGCCATGCTCGCCTGCCGTGGGTGGACCAACGCCGAAATCGCACGCCATATGGGCGTGTCGCCGGGCACCGTTAAAAACCGCCTATCCGGCGTATACGCAAAGCTTGGCATCGGCACACGCGCCGAGCTGGTCGCGCATATGTTGCGTTAGCGACCGGGCTGGCAAGCGCATCGAACGCGTTCCGGAACCCGGCGCTTCGCTCGATCAATTTGGACATTTTGGCCATCGAACGGCACTACCGCCACGAAGCGCCTTCTCGCAAAATTGGATTATTTCCACCGATATTTGCGGGATGGGAGTCCAAGATGCTTGATCGCCGTTCGTTACTTGTTGCCGGAGCGTCCTCGCTAGCGAGCATTATGTTGCCTCGCATGCCGGGAAGCGAAAATGCCTTCCTGCTGCCGTTCGCGCCCACCGCGGCCTATGCCGACGAAGAAGGTCCCTTTAAGGTGCTCGTTCTCTCGCGCACCATGTTTGGTGTGGTCGTGGTCGACGTCGCCAACAAGAATATGCCCATCAAGGGAGCCCAGGTCACGCTCGCGTCGCGTTATGCCGCGGGCAAGCAGCTCACCGCCACGACCGACGACGAGGGCACGGCCATCTTTGAGGTCGCGCCACTTTCGGAAGGCTACGTAGACGAGGCAACGCTTCTCGACGCGTGCGACTTTAACGGCGGCATCTCCATTAGCATGGCGGGCTACCGTGATGTCGAGATTCCCCTCGCGCGTGTCCAAGGCGGCACCGCCATTACCGCACCCACACGTCCGCTCTCCGATGGCGAGCCGTACTTTCGACAGCTCACATTCGACGAATGGGACATCCAGTACGCTGAAGCCACGTTCATGGCATTGCCGAAGGACGACACGGCAAACGAGCAGCCCGATACGCACGCCTTTACCGTGCAGACTCATCTGCCGCAGGGCGGGCAGGCAACATTGCATATCAATAAAGTGACGCCTGCCGCGGGCAGCTCACCCGAAACCGTCACGCAGATCGGCCAGATCAAGGCCAGTGCAACGGGTGCGAATAATCTGGCAACGTTCACGCTCGAAGATAAGTTCCTCGATGCGGCATCGGGCCTTCTGGAAGAAGGGTGCAAGCTGCGCTTTGTCCTCGACTATCAGGGCAAAACCTACACGCTCTCCTCCCCCATGGCCGTTGTCACCGCGCCGGCCGCAAAGGCGGAATCGGGCTCGACCACCATCATTCCCACCACCATGGACCAAGAGGTCACTCCGTTTGATTTCCCCGCATCGTTTCCCGGCATCGGTGGTAATAAGTTCACGTGCTGGATGCCCTCGTTCCCCATTTTGTTCGATTTCTCTTTTGCCGGGTACGTGCTGTTTGGCGGAGGATACAAACCGGTCGGCTACATGAACGATTCAGGCAATCCGGATCCGGAGTACTGGAAGAAATCGCCGCGCGAGTCGGGCGCCAAGCAGGCAAACCACTACCTCGACGAGATGGAAGGGAAGTGGAATCAGTACAAGAGTATGAGCGCCGGTTCGGGAACCGATCCAAGAAACACTAAGCTCCTTCGCCACCATTGCACGCTGCTGTTCACGATGGATATCGCCACACAGCTGTACGGCTCGCTCGCCTACGATTGGGTGGGCAAAACCTGGGGCAACAACAACGACCCCGCATACGGCAATATTAAGGCACTCTTCCAAGTAAGAACCGACCTCAATTGGACCGAGCAGTTTACCCTAGGACCGGTGCCGTTTTTCTTAAACGTCAACCCCTGGGTGCTGGCGAAGCTGGCGCTCGCCGTGGGTGCCCACACGCACGGCAGCGGCGCGGCGTTTTTTAAAAACATTTCGCTCGACTATTCAAACACCTCGGGCTCGTTCACCATCCAGATCGGGCTTGCCGTCACCTTTGGCGCCGGCGTTGCAGGCGTCGCTTCGTCTGCCGTGCGCGGCGCCGCATCCCTCACGCTGTTCATTGGGTACGAGAAGGCAGATGGACACCAGCTTCCGCGACTGCGCGTAGGTGCAGACGTCGATGTCGATGTGATACTCCAGTTCGTAATGTTCAAGTGGACCACCAAGGCTTGGTCGGGGTCGTGGCCCACGCTCCTCGATTCGTGGAATATGTCGGTGAACAATGGCAACCAGTATGTGCTCCAGCGCTCTGAGCTCGCATTGGGTGGAGATACGCCTTACACATTGGATGCCCGCTTCGGCACGCCCGGCGACATCAAGGCGGGCGGCGTGCCGCAATTTATCGCATCGGCCACCATCGTCACCAACGCCGAGCTGCTCGCACGCGCCGAGGTTAAGGCCACTGCCGTAAACGCCGCGCCTGTCGTGCGCGATTGGGACCGGGCGGTCACGCGCATTGAGCTCGAGGCAGACGCGGAGAGCGACGACACGGGACAGGTTGAGCATTTCGTCCACGCACTGATGGAAAACGACGAAAACGCTGCGCCGATGTACGAGTACACCTACATCGGTCAGGCAACGAACGCCGTTGCAGACCCCAACGCCAATTCTGCCGGCGTGTCGGAGGACGAGCGTGGCGGCATAAAACCCTCGAGCGACAACGTGCTGTTTTCCGGCGTGCTCAGCGAAGCCCACATGAAGCTGGCAATGATTGCCGGCGTAGAATGCCTGTTCCGTATCGCCTCGGTGTGCTACGGCGACAATGGCCGCTCGCGCCTGGTGGTGCACACAAGGGCAAACGGCACGTGGTCCGCCCCCACGCCCGTGGACTTCCCCCTTGGGTTTGGCGAGGGCGACGTGGAGCGCGACGGCATATACGATTACGACTTCGACGTGGTGGAATATACGGACGGGAGGGGAAACCAGGAAGCCTACGTGCTGCTGGTCTCGGGCGAGCGCCCCGACGGCGACAACACCCTTTTCGATACGGCAAGCACAGCCGGCATACTGTCCGTCGTGCGCCTGCGCATAAGTAATGACGAGATCCGCGTGGTGTCGCATACGTCATGGCGCAGCATCTCGCGCGGCCGCCTGCAAGAGGATGGCTACCATTGCCTGCAGTGCCCACGCATCACGGTGGGCAAGACACTTGTCGACGGACGTCTGTCGGGCGCCTACCTCCACCGCCGCGGAACCACCGCAGAAAAGGCGCTCGGCAGCGAGGCTGAGGTTGCGCTGGAGTGCTTTACCCTGTGGTCGGACGTTTCGGGCGACAGCCTGACGTTCCGCCAAGTTCTCCGCTTTCCGCAAGCACCGTCGAGTATCGAGCTGGGCGAGCCCGAAAATATCAACGGCAAAATGGTGGTGCCCGTTACGTACGAGACCGCAGACGGCTGCGGCTGCGCATCGTACGCCGTGATCGGCCAGTCCATTGCGGGCTGGGGCGTTATATCACCTGACGCCACAGTACCCCGTGCGGTGCCGTGGCCACAACATTCGGGCTTTTTGGCAACCGTCAACGAGCAACTGCAGCATATTACTTGGACGCGAGGCGCATCGGCATTTGCAACGCAGCCCGTGGGTGCCGCAGGCTGTGGCCCGGCATCGTTTAGCGTGAGCAACAACGGCAGGTGCGTGCTCTATGTAGAGAACACTGATGGCAAGGTGGGACAAACCTACGACGAAGAAGGCAACCCGGTAGCAGTGATGGGCAAGCACTTCCGCATCTTCGCCAGCACCTTGGCAGGTGATCTGTTCACGGAGCCGTTCGTGATGTGCGAGCTGGACCATCCCGTCGATCAGATAACGACATTTTTGACGTCGGGAGGCATGCTCTCCGCGCTCGCCACGCACATTGTGAGTGCCGAGCAGAGCGAGGCAGAGCTGCACGGCATCGAAGTGCCTTTGGTGGCATGTGCCACTCCGACGGGCGCGGTCGCTACCTCGGGCGCGGTGGTGCCCGGAGCAGCAGGCGAATCCTTCATGGTCACGGTTCGAAACGACGGCAACACCTTGCTGACCGCCGGCACGATCGATCTGTATCGAGAGGGCTCCAGCCAGCCGTTCTCCAGCGCATCCATCGGATTCGGAGCGAACGCGCGCATGGCTTCGATCTACGATCCAGAGCTTGCCGAGGACGCTTCGGCCAACGACATAGCACACGTGAAGTACGCGCTCGAGGCGCTGGGCGCACGTTTTGCGACGCACCCGCTGGTTGCCGACAATGGAAACGCCGTGCTGGCACCAGGCTGCACGGCACAGTTCCGCATGAGCTTCGCCATCCCCGAGTGTTGGAGCGACGAAGTGGGCAAACGCGTAACGCTGTATGCGAAAGCGCGTGATCTGGTGGCGCTCGATCCCGTAACGCTCGAGGAAATTCGACCAGGCGCAAACTCGGCGCTGAGTGCCGTACTGCACGAGCTTCATGTGCCCGACGCGGCATGCGAACGCTCAGAAGTTCAGGTCGGCGTATGCGATAGCGCGGATGCGACAGGACTTCACGACGCCCCGATGACGGCAGACGGCGATGGTGACTCGAGTGGCGGCGGTACCGACAAGGGCGGCGGCTCCGGCGGAAGTAACTCCGGCAGTGGCAAGGACCACGGCAATAACAAGCGCTCCGGAAAAGCGGGCGCGCTTGCGGGCACGGGCGATGTCAACGCTCCCCTTACGGCAGCCGCTGCAGCACTCGCCGCGGCAGGCGCCGGCCTCGTCGCCTACAGCGCCCGCCGCACGGCGCTCGAAACCGACACCGCCAATGAGGTCAAATCGGATAGGCCTCGCTAGCTCCTAGTTACTTTTGTGAGAGACGCCGACTCGGCTCATCGAACACCAAAAGGGGCTGGCCCCGATAACTCGGAGCCAGCCCTGAGTCGCCTGACGTGAGAATCGCGGCGTTATTTGAGCTTCAGTGCCTCCATCATGGGCACGGCGGCGTCCCAGTCGATCTTCCAGCCAATCGACACGCGGACGGTCTCGCCCGTCGCGGGAGCCGTCGCAAACAGTGTATGGCCGTTGTCGGGACCGGTAAAGCGCAGCCACGTTATGCCGTTGCACTCGACCTGGTCGGTTGTTGTCTCCTTGCCTTCGTAGACCTGCTCTAGGCTTGCAACCTCTTCCTCCGGCGAGCGCGGGAAGATGCTGATGTTCAGGCGTCCTCCAGTCTCGTCGTGGAAGAAGTTTGCCTTTTCGCGCTCTTCGTCGGACGAATCCAGCGTGTACCCATCGGCGGCCTCGATGCTGTACGATGCGCAGTCGATGCCCGTTAAATCTGCCTTCTCGCCAGAATCGGCCACGCCGCCGGCCGCCTTGAACTCCTTGGTCTCGCATCCCGTGGTGTCAAAGTGCATGGCCTCATGATTCTTGGCGGGGGCGTAAGCGTCTACGAACTCGACAGTGATGGGCCCGTAGTACGCCGTCTTGGGGGCCCAGAAATACACGTACTCAACGGTCTCGCCCGGGCCGATATCTGGCCTCTTGGAAAGATCGATGCCCTCGTGAAGCTCATCGGGAGCCTCGCTTGCAACGTAGTCGAGCACGGCCGCCTTGCCGGAAGTAAACAACGGGTCGCCTGCCTCAAGATCGCCCTGGGCAGCATGCACGTTAAAGGAACTGAACGTCCTGTTCTTTGTGTTGTTGTTGGTAATCTTGATGTGCAGGTAAAAGCCGTCCTGCTTCTTGGCATCACCGCGATAGAACGTACCGTGAGCCACCGACTCATAGGTAATGCCTGCCACCTCGACCGTCTGCGACTCATAGGCCTTGGGCTTCTCGGCCTTCTCCTGCACAGGTGCGCTCCCGCCCGAGCCACTCGGCGCATTACCGCCGCAGCCGGCCACCGTACATGCCAGCACGGCCGAAAGCGTCACGGTGGGAATTCCTAACAGCAGCTTCTTCGTCATGGGCTTCATCATCCTCACCGCTCCTTTCGGCTTGTAGCTCATCCGTTGCCCGAGTCCCAAGTCGACCCCGTGGCATCGGCTTCCACTATGAGCGTATGACGAAACACGACGCCGGCGAAGTGACCCACGGCCCAAATAACGACCCGCCAGCGTTCCTTATGGGCCAAAGGGACTCGCACACGCACGCCCGTGGCCCATAAAACGAGACGCTTGTCCCAATGTTCGATTCGATCCATCCGCAAACAAGGTAGGGCGCCTCCAGCCGCCTTCAAACTTACTCGGACAGAACCGACTCGGTTTTGTCCGAGTAAACGAATCTCCATCGAACTCCGAACGATTGTTCGATGGATTTCGTGTTAGGTGGAATCGCCCACGGCCTGGGCTATGCTACCTTGACTATCTATATGACTTAAACGCAGCAAAAGGAGCACCGAGAGAGCGAGTATGGCAAAAAACACCGCAAACTATGGTAACGACAGTATCCGCCAGCTCAAGGACGAGGAGCGCGTACGCCTGCGCCCCGCCGTCATCTTTGGCTCGGACGGACTCGATGGTTGCGCGCATGCCGCCTTCGAGATCCTGTCCAACGCCGTTGATGAGGCGCGCCAGGGCTACGGCAAGCTCATCACCCTTACCGCCTTTCGCGATGGCTCCATCCAGGTAGAGGACAACGGCCGCGGCTGCCCGCTCGACTGGAACCCCTCCGAGAAGCGCTTTAACTGGGAGCTCGTCTTTTGCGAGCTCTACGCCGGCGGCAAGTATAACAACAACCAGGGCGGCGACTACGACTTCTCGCTCGGCACCAACGGCCTGGGCTCCTGCGCGACCCAGTACGCCTCCGAGTACATGGACGTCACCGTCTGGCGTGACGGTAACAAGTACTCCTTACACTTTAAGAAGGGCAAGGTCGTCGGCGCCAAAAAGAAGGCGCTCGAGATTGAGCCCAGCGACGAGGACCGCACCGGCACCACCATCAAGTGGCGCCCCGATCTTGAGGTCTTCACCTCCATCAGCATCCCCCACGATTGGTATCGCGAGACCATTCGCCGCCAGGCCGTGGTCAATGCCAACGTGACCTTCCGCCTGCGCATCGAGGGCGACGATGGCGAGTTTTCCGAAGAGGACTTTTGCTACCCCAAGGGCATCGAGGACTATGTGCTCGAGAAGGTCGGTGCCGACTACCTCACCGAGCCCTTCTTTATCGAGGCCGACCGCCGCGGTCGCGACCGCGAGGACCTGCCCGACTACAACGTCAAGATTACCGCGTGCATGTGCTTCTCGCGCACCTTCATGATGCAGGAGTACTACCACAACTCGTCATGGCTCGAGAACGGCGGTTCGCCCGAAAAGGCCGCCCGTAGTGCTCTGACCAGCGCCATCGATGCCTACATCAAGCAACAGGGCAAGTACAACAAAAACGAGAGCGGCATTAAGTGGCAGGACGTCCAGGACTGTCTGGTGCTGGTGACCAACTGCTTCTCCACCCAGACGTCCTACGAAAACCAGACTAAGAAGGCCATCAATAACCGCTTTATCCAGCAGGCGATGACGGCATTCTTTAAGGAGCGCCTCTCGACCTATCTGATCGAGAACAAAGACGCCGCCAACAAGATCATGGAGCAGGTGCTCATCAACAAGCGCTCGCGCGAGAACGCCGAGAAGACGCGCCAGAGCATCAAGACCAATCTGCAGCAGAAGACCGACATGGCCAACCGCGTGCAGAAGTTCATCGACTGCCGCTCCAAGGACAAGAGCCGTCGCGAGATCTACATCGTAGAGGGCGACTCGGCAGCAGGCGCCATCCGCACCTCGCGCGATGCCGAGTTCCAGGGTGTTATGCCCGTCCGAGGCAAGATCCTCAACTGTCTGAAAGAGGACTACCCGCGCATCTTTAAGTCCGACATCATCATGGACCTCATGCGCGTGCTGGGCTGCGGTGTGGAGATCAAGGACAAGCGCATCAAGAACCTTGGCGCCTTTGACCTGGACAACCTCAACTGGAACAAGGTCATCATCTGTACGGACGCCGACGTCGACGGTTATCACATCCGCACGCTTGTGCTCACCATGCTCTATCGCCTGGTGCCCACGCTTATCGACGAGGGCTACGTGTATATCGCCGAGTCGCCGCTCTACGAGATCAACTGCAAAGAGAAGACCTACTTTGCCTACACCGAGCTCGAGAAGAACGGCATCCTCAAGGAGATTGGCGACCAGAAGTGCTCGATCAACCGCTCCAAGGGTCTTGGTGAGAACGATCCGGACATGATGTGGCTCACCACCATGAACCCCGAGACGCGCCGCCTGATCAAGGTAGAACCCGAGGACGTCACCAAGATGGAGACCATGTTCAACCTGTTGCTGGGCAACGACGAGGCGGGCCGTAAGCGCCATATCTCCGAGCACGGCAAGGAATACCTGGACCAGCTGGACCTGCAGTAGCAGCAAATCGATAACGACGGCCCACAAGAAGTTCAAGAGGAAATCGTGGCAAAGAAGAAGACGAAGAACCAGCCAAAGAAAAAGCAGGTCAACGCCGAGAACGTCATCGGCCTGCACTCCGAGGTCACCGACCAGCCGATCACGCAGACGCTCGAGGTCAACTACATGCCCTACGCCATGAGTGTCAACGTCTCGCGTGCGTTCCCCGAGATTGATGGCTTTAAGCCCTCGCACCGCAAGCTGCTCTACACCATGTACAAGATGGGTCTGCTCAAGGGCGAGCGTCAGAAGAGCGCCAACATCGTGGGTCAGACCATGAAGCTCAACCCGCACGGCGATGCCGCGATCTACGAGACGATGGTGCGCCTGGCGACGGGTAACGAAGCGCTGCTTGCCCCCTTCGTGGAGTCGAAGGGCAACTTTGGCAAGTACTATTCGGGCGACCTGAGCTACGCCGCCTCTCGTTATACCGAGGCCAAGCTCTCCCCCATCAGCGCCGAGATCTTCAAGGACATCGACAAGGACCCGGTCGACTTCGTCGACAGCTACGACGGCGCCATGAAGGAGCCGCGCCTGCTGCCCACCACGTTCCCCAACATCCTCGTCTCGGCCAACAAGGGCATCGGCGTCGCCATGGCATCCGATATCTGCGGCTTCAACCTCAACGAGGTCTGTACCGCCACCATGCATTACCTGCAGAATCCCGACTGCGACCTGCTCGAGTACATGCCCATGCCCGATTTCTCGACCGGCGGCGAGATCATCTACCGCCGCGAAGAGATGGAAAAGATCATCGAGACCGGCCTGGGCAGCTTCCAGATTCGTTCCCGCTGGCGCTGGATTCCCGAAGAGCGCATCATCGAGGTCTACGAGATCCCCTACACCACCAAGACCGATGTCATCATTGAGCGCATCGTCAAGCTCTCCAAGGAGGGCAAGGTCAAGGAGATCGCAGACATTCGCGACGAGACCGACCTTTCGGGTCTGCGCATCGCTATCGACCTTAAGCGCGGCGTCGACCCCGACAAACTCATGGCCAAGCTCTATCGCTCGACCACGCTGCAAGATTCGTTCTCGTGCAACTTCAACGTGCTCGTCGACGGCTATCCCCGTGTTATGGGCGTGCGCCAGATCCTGCACGAGTGGGTCAAATGGCGTATTGAGTCCACGCGTCGCCGCATTAACTTTGACCTGGGCAAAAAGTCTGAGCGCCTGCACCTGCTGCACGGCCTTGAGGCGATTCTGCTCGACATCGACAAGGCAATCGCCATCATCCGCGGCACCAAGCTCGAGGCCGAGGTCGTGCCCAACCTTATGAAGGGTTTCGATATCGACGAGACCCAGGCCGAGTTTGTTGCCGAGCTCAAGCTCCGCAACATCAACGAGGAGTACATCCTCAACCGCACCAAGGATATCGCCAAGCTCGAGGGCGAGATTGCCGAGCTTGAGGAGATCCTCTCCAGCGAGGACAACATCAAGAAGGTCATCAGCGACGAGCTGGCCGCGGTCAACAAGAAGTACGTGATGCCGCGGCGCACGGGCAGGATCGAGCCCCATGAGGTTATCGAGGTAAGCTTGGAGCCCGAGGTCGAGGAGTACCCGGTCACCATCATGCTCTCGCGCGATGGCTACCTTAAAAAGATGACAGACCGCGTGCTTAAGAAGGCCGCCACGCTCAAGTACAAGGACGGCGACAAACCCTTTATCGAGTTCCCGTCCTCCAACACGCACGAGCTGCTGGTCTTTACCAACAAGAGCCAGGTGTACAAGTGCAAGGTTGCGGCGTTTGAGGACACCAAGTCGGCCCAGCTGGGCTCGTACCTGCCCACCGATCTTGAGATGGAACCCGACGAGAACGTCATCTGGGTCATCGACCCCGAGGATTACAAGGCCGACGTGCTGTTCGTCTTTGAGAACGGCCGCGTGGTGCGCGTCGCACTTGCCGGATACGTCACCAAGACCAACCGCAAGCGTCTGAAGAACGCAATCTACGGCGGCAGCAAGCTGCTGTATGCCCAGGTGCTCAAGGAAGACCGCGACCTCGCGCTGGTCTCGAGCGACTACCGCCTGATGAACTTCAACACGTCGCTGCTCAAGACCAAGACGACCACCAACACGCAGGGCGTCCAGGCCTTTACGGCCAAGAAGGGCCGCTCGGTCACCACCGTCGGCACGACCGAGGAGATCCTTGGCGCCGGCGTCTCGGCCGAGAAGTTCACGGCGCAAAGCCTGCCCTCCGCCGGTGCCCTCATGAAAGAAAACGACATGCCAAGTCTGTTTGACTAGGACGACGGCAGAACCGCCATAAGCTCTCAAAACGGCGGGGACTGGGGCGCAGTAAATACTGCGCCCCAGTCCCCATGCATTACAGCAGCATCATCCCTATAGACAAAATGCCGCATAAAGTGGAACAGACATAAGCCCATCATTCATTCCAAAGGGCTTAGTCGATAGCCTGATAAGGCGCACGCCCGGATGGGTCTTTTTAAGTGAGGACAGGCTTCGAGATCTTGTGTTCTCTCCCGCCTTGACTTCAATCGCAGACAAGCATCCCTGCTTCTCTACTACAAAGTCGATTTCCGCACGATTATCTCGCGCCCAATAATGCAGCGGATAGCCCATGGCTGAAAGCTGTTGGGCGACGTAGTTTTCGGTAAGTGCACCCATGAATGTGCCGCCGATGCCGGCAAGAATATCGGCGCGTTGAGCACCGGCCTTGGAGACGAGCAGCCCTGTATCCGCCTGATAGATTTTAAAAGCAGAAGGGTTAACGAAGGCCTCTAAAGGGCTTTCGATCTTCCCAACCAGGCTGCAGCGCGCCACCGTACCCGACAATACAAGCCAGTCGAGAGCATCTCCAAAGAGAGACGCATTGCCCCCCGCTCGCACTACCTTGTATTGAAATTTACGATTCTCTTTGGCAAGCTGCTGTGGAATGGAATCGAAGCACGCACGCGTCTTTGCGCTCAAGCGTTCATCAGCATATTTATTGGTGTCGGCGGAATATCCGTCGAGAATAATCCGATGCTTTTCGGCCACATCAATGATTGACTGATCATCGATGTACGTTTGGACCGCCTCGGGCATTCCGCCAACAACAAGATACTGCCGATAGAGCCCAAGCGCCTTTTCATGAAGGCTTGGCGCAAGAGGACCCATAAACTCGAATGATGAGCGTATCTCATCGACCAGCTGATCGTGCCCCATCGCCCAGAGAAACTCCTCGAAATCGAGTGGAGTCATCTCAATCAAGTCGGTCTTTCCGACGGGGAACGAATACGACTGATGGTTAATGGCAACCCCAAGAAGCGACCCAGCAGCCGCAACGTAATACTCGGGAGCATCTTCGCAAAAGTATTTAAGGGAAGTGAGCGCTTCCTCGCATGCCTGGATCTCGTCAATGAACAGTAAGGTTTTGCCAGGCACGATACGCTGTCCCGTACGAGCCTCAATCGCGCGTACGATCGAATGAGGGTCAAGACCGCCCGAAAAATCCGCTCGCGCCGACCGGTCGTTCTCAAGATTAACGTAGACAACCGATTCGAAAAGATCCTGAGCGTACGTTCTGAGCAGATAGGTCTTGCCACACTGGCGCACGCCTTTGACCAGCAAAGGTTTTCTATCAGCCCTGTCTCGCCATTCCCTAAGGAGCTCGTCTGCCTTGCGACGCATACGCAACCTTCCCTCATGAACTTCTGTTTGACAATATTTTAACGCGGATTAATTTGTTTTCAGTTATTTTTCTGCGTTTAAAAATTGTTCTATACGGCACTTGAGGGAATACACCCCTATCTCTTGGTAAGGATAGCAAGCATTTCCACCAACGCTGATTGCCATGCGTTCTTCTTGTCCTTAGGCGAGCTTGCGAGCGAGCTCTCGCACCTCTTCCAACTTGGGCGACGATGCCATGCTGTCGCGCTCGGTCATACCGCTGATGGTGATAATGCCCTGGTCCTCCCACTTGCAGTACGCGCAGGTTGACTTGTACATAGCGATCGCCGCATCATAGACACCCTCGCTGTGGCTATCGAGTAAAAGGGCCGTCTTGGTGAACGGGAAGCCCGTAGCACCGAAGGCGTACAGGCGGTCGATGACAGCCTTCTCCTGTGCGGTGATATCAAACCAGTAGATAGGCGAAGCGAAGACGACCATGTCGGCGTCTTTCAGCGACTCAATCACGTTGGCCATGTCATCCTTCTGCACGCAGACGCCCTCATGGGCGAAGCAGTACTGGCATCCCAAGCAGCCGGCGATCTTCTTGCTGGCAACGCGGACGACCTCGACCGTATTGCCGCCCTCACGCGCGGTCTCGGCAAACGCCTCGACCATGGTATCGGTATTGGCGCCCTTACGCGGGCTGCCGCTCAATACAACGATATTCATAGGATTCCCTCTCCTTCATGCTGCAGGCGCGCAGCATTTTTTCTTGTAACCAAAACAAATGGGGTTAATCAATCGCCAGCAGGCCATATCTCTTGCTCAAGTTCCCTAAAGAAGCTCAAGGCGATTGCGATTGCCTTATGCAACATCGAAAACCAAAGAGGGGCCATAGCAACGTCGCCTGCCTGAAATGGCACGCTGTCAAGATCAACTACGGGGATCGTGACGAGCCGATACCGCCCGCATGCCCCCTTCGGAATAGGCGCTGAGCAGCTCCTGAGCGTGGGCAAACTCGGGCCCTCGCCTCCAACCGAGCAGGCGGTTGACCGCGAGATTTCCCTGGACGTTGTGGACGAAGAGCAGATAGGCGTCCTCGCGCGAAAGCCCAGTCTCCTCCATGATCGAGGGAACCATCTGCTCGGCGCCGCGCTCGACGACGCGCTGTGCCACCCGGGCGTACGCGTCGTCATCCGAGTAGAGCAGATAATAGTCATCGTTTGCCGGCGGACGCTGGCAGAGGGCACCCGCCTCCGTTCCCTCGAGCGGCGGCACCGCCGCCAAGGCCTCGTCGATAAGCGCGTCGAGCAGGGCGAACTTGTCCTCGTAGTGCAGATAGAACGTGCCACGGTTGATATCGGCGCGGCGGCAGATATCCGCTACCGTCATCTTCGCGAAGCCGACCTCGGCCAGCAGCGCGAAGAACGCCTCCCGTATGACCGAGAGTGTATAGCGTCGGCGACGATCGATCTTCCCCGCTTCCATTACCCCTCCAATTGCAACGCTCGACAATGCCCGGCAAACGCTCGTTTATCGACAGCAGGCCGAAGCTGTTCATTGCTCTTAAGCAAATCGACATGGATACTTTTTATAGACACGTGTTTATAATAGCTGAAAGAAGGTATCCAGTGACCCTGTACGAGCAGCTCGTTATCGAGCTCACCAACCAATCGTTTTCCCTTCAGGCCGCCTACCGCAGCGGCGGCACGCCCTATGAGCTGAGTGACCGCGAGCCCGAGCCCTACGACCAGCAAATCGAGGACTTCGCCCGCATGATCGAGGAAGCCGATTGCGTGCTGGCGGGCGGGGCCTCCGGGCTCTCCGCGGCGGGCGGCGGCGACTTCTACTACGAGGACAACGCGACCTATCGCAAGCATTTCGGCAAATTCGCCGAGCGTTACGGTTTCAAGGGCGCTTTCGAGGGGTCGTTCTACCGCTGGCCCACCGCCGAGGCGCGCTGGGGATACCTCGCCACCTTCCTCGACACCACGCTCAACGCCCCGCTGCGCAAGCCCTACAGGGACCTCGACGCCATTCTCGCCGAGAAGGATTTCTTCGTGCTCACCACCAACCAGGACACGCAGTTTGTGAAGCTCTATCCCTGGGAGAAAGTGGCAGAGATCCAAGGCGACCACCGCTTCTTTCAGTGCTCCCGCTGTTGCACCGACGCGGTGTGGGATGCGGTCGAGCCGGTCTCCAACATGGTAGAGGCCATGGGAGACGGCCTTGAGGTTCCGACAGAGCTCGTGCCGCGCTGCCCGCACTGCGGGGCAGAGGCGTTCCCCTGGGTTCGCGGCTACGGCAACTTCCTGCAGGGCGAACTCTACGAGGAGCAGTACCGCAAGGTGTCCGACTGGCTCGACGCGCACGCACGGCAGAGGATCCTCTTCCTCGAGCTGGGTGTGGGCCGCATGACGCCCGCGTTTATCCAGGAGCCGTTCTGGGCCCTCACGGCGCAGTTACCGCAGGCCAGCTACATCGCCGTAAACAACAAGACGCAGTTTCTCCCCCGCGCGATCGAGGATCGGGGGCTCGCCGTTCGCGCCGACATCGCCGACGTGCTTGCCGACGTGCGCAAGACGCTGGGGAGGTAGCGCATGGAGACGGCGAAAGCAGTTCGCATAGGCAGGGCGCTAGCCGAAGCGGATCTTGTCATCATCGGCGCTAGCAACGGACTGGACATGGCAGAGGGGCTCAACCTTTTCTGCGCCGATGCTCATTTCCAAGAGGCGTACGGGGACCTCGCCCAGGCAGACGGCATCGGCTGCATACTGCAGGGGCTTGCCTCCCCGGATGCCAGCGTGCGACGCCGATGGGCCGAGCGGTTTCATCAAAAGGAATATCTCGAATATGAGCCCAGCCCGCTCATGAACGAGCTGCGGCGTCTTACAGAGCACGCTGACACCTTCGTGATCACGTGCAATATCGACGGGCACTTCGTACGCGCAGGGTTCAACGAGAACCGCGTGCTCGAGACGGAGGGGGGCATACGCACGTCGATCGACGAGCGGCGTCTCGCCCATCCAGACGCCCTCGCCACGGCCCAGCTCGAGGAGCTCGAGCGCCTTGTGCAAGCCCATCGCAACGGCAGGGTCGCCATCCTCGAACTTGGCGTGGGACTGCGCAACGGCATCATAAAGCACATGCTCGCCCAGATCGCGAACGTCTGCGAGCACGCCACCTACATCGTGTTCAACTACAGCCAGGCCATGGCGCCCGACGCCTCGTGCGAGACGATTCTCGTTGACGGCGATATGACCCCGGCTTTCGAGGAGATTGCCCAATGCCGTCTCTAGAGAGGGAAGCGTATAGGCTTCGAAGCCTTATCGACGATGCCGACGCCATCATCGTCGGCATCGGCTCGGGCATGTCAAGCGCCGCCGGGTTCAACCATTACAACCGCGCAGGCATGGCGCGCGCCGGAATGACGGACTGGCAGCAAGCCTTTGGCTTCAAGAGCCTTTTCGACGGCTTCTACCACCTCTACCCCAGCCTCGAGCAGCAATGGGCCTACTTTGCGCGATACATCGACTTCATGCTGCGCGAGCTGGCCTCGCAGCCCTATCTCGAC
>CAUGJE010000014.1 GCA_959599915.1 uncultured Collinsella sp.
CAATGTTTTTATGTCCTGCTCATATCGTCTCTGCCGGCAGTTGGGGACACTCCTTCCAAGGTGCGGGTAGTCATTGGGGACGTTCTTAAATGACTAGTCGAACAAGAACGTCCCCAACGACTAGGTGGGGGAGGCGTGAGACAATGGTGGGCGTTGTGTTGTCCGCGCTAAGGAGTTGCCATGTTGTTGTGTCCCGTTTGCCATGAACCGTTGGTGGACGACGAGCGCGGTGCCGCATGCGCGGGCGGACACCGATTTGACCGTGCGCGCGAGGGCTATCTATATCTGCTGCGCTCGTCTAAGAGCGGCGATTCCATGGGCGATCCCAAGTCGCAGGCGCGCAGCCGTCGTGACTTTCTGAACCGTGGATACTACGCGCCGTTGCGCGATGCGATGGTCGAGCTGGTGCGCGAGCGGGTGTCCGGGCGTTTGGCGTCTGCGGACGCTCCCGTGACCTTGCTCGATATTTGCTGCGGCGAGGGCTACTACACGAGCGCCATGGGTGCGGTGCCGGGCGTGGAGGCTTTCGGGTTCGACTTGGGCAAAGAGATGGTGCGCCTGGCTGCCAAGCGCGGCGATGCGACCTATTTCGTGGCCAACATGAAGGATATCCCCGTGGCTGATGGCGCCTTCGATATGGTGACCGAGCTCTTCGCCCCCTTTAACGAGCGTGAATTTGCCCGCGTGCTGGCGCCCGAGGGCTCGCTCTACACCGTGGTGCCGGGTGCTCGGCATCTGTTTGGGCTCAAGGAGGTGCTCTACGACACGCCATATCTCAACGATGAGAAGCTGCCGAAGACGACCGAGCTCGAGTTGGTGGGAACGCAACGGGTATCTGCGAACATTACGCTCCAGACGCAGGCCGACATCGAGGCGGTGTTCCAGATGACGCCGTACTACTACCGCACGCGCCCTGCCGATAAAGAGCGCCTGGCAAACCTGGACACCCTTCAGACCGATATCGACTTCATCATTGCCGAGTACCGTCACAGCTAACAACCTGCCAAAAAGGGACAGGTTTATTTTGGCAGGTTTTATCTGGGCAAACGTAAAGGGCCGACCGCGGAGATGCGCGATCGGCCCTTTTTAGTTGCTTGGCTACAAAGGTTATGAGAAGCGAGCGCTTACAGGCGGTCCTTGTTCTCGGCCTTAATGTCGTGTGCCTGCTGAATAAAGAACAGGTCGTACACCACGATGACAAAGGCGCCAAAGTTGATGGCGTCGCCGCCAAACGCGGGAAGCGTGAGCACGGCCTGCGCAATCGTGGCGATTGCGGCGACGATGCCGAGCTTAAACGCACCATCCACCTGCGAAGGCTTGTTGGCGCCCTTGATGCCCGCAACACCTGCGGCAAGATCGACAAGACCCTTGATGACAAGTACGGCCGCGGCGAGCATGGCGTTCGACCCGTACGTGGAATCGAGGCTGCCCTTGGCGATGCCGACGCCGGCGATGACGAGGCTGGCGATGCCCAAAACAAAGTAAATGAGGGCAAGGACTTTGAGTGTCTTGCGAGTGTAGCTCATGGCTGGTCCTTTCGAAGTGGACATGACGTATTTGATGCGCACGCAAAACGCATGTCGCGAAGCATATTGTAATTCAACAAGGCGCTGCATACGTTCATCCAATAGTTGAACGCTCCGTTCGCGACGGGGCTGGCACTTGCGTTGTGCTAGGTTTTTGTTTAACTGGATCATACTGTGCATTTATTTGAGGTGAATGGTGAATATCAAGCAGGTCGGCTATTTTGTCGCCGTATTTGAGACGAAGAGTTTTACCGCCGCGGCACACCAGCGCAACGTGACCGTCCAGGCCATTTCCAAGTCAATTAGCGAGCTCGAGCAGTTGTTTAACGTTCAGTTTTTTGAGCGTGGAAATAGTGGCGTAAAGCCGACTCGGGCCGCCCGTAGCTTTTATGCCAAGGCTCGCAACGCCGTCGAGGCGTATCGTGAGGTTGAAAACTTTGATCCGTTTGGATGCGACCTGACCGTCCCGTCGGCCTCTGGGGCGCAAGCGATGCCGGAACTCTCGATTGGCCTGTGCGTTCCCGCACTCGATAACGACGATAAGCTATATAAGGGGTTGTCTGCGCTTATCATGCGTGGTGCCCGCGTGCGCGTGAAGTTTTGTACCGTGCATCCCGGGATCGCTCAGCAGGAGCTCGAGCAGGGCGACCTCGACGCCTTGCTTACGGTGGGCACATATGACAATACCAATGATGATTGCGAGCAGCTGGGAACCCTGCCCACGGGTATTGTCGTCGCCGCCGGCCATCCGTTCGCTAAGAGGCCTTTTGTGACTGTGGCTGATTTGAGCTCATATCCGGCAGGGCAGTCGGCTGCGTTTGATAACTTTAATAATTCGATTTTTTGGCAGTACGAAAGCCGCGGTGTCCTTGGTGAGACGCGCATTATCGATGGCCCCGCTCAATTTGGGTCGTTTTTGGTGGCAGAGCACGGCTTTTTCTTAAATGCGATTCTTCCCGTTCCCGGTCAGATTGCTAGCGGGTTTGAGGTTGTCCCCATTGCGGGTAAAGGGGCCCTGACAGTTCCGGTGTGCCTAGTTTCCCTTAAAGATGAAAAACCCCAAGCTTATCATGTCGTAGAAAACTACTTGATTCGCATGGTGGGTTGCGCCAACGGGTCCGCCGCTCGCTAGCACATCCGTCGATGCGCTCGCCGCTGTCGGCTTTGCTGCCTGACGACATACTGTCGATTGTGCCGTGTGTCGCAATCGAATGAACGCAAAGGCCATTCATAGCAGACCGCCCTCCGTTTCTCGTCTGTCTGAGAAACGGAGGGCGGTTTTTATGCGTGGCGCTTTGTACAGTTGAGCCCGATGCCTAGCTCAGGCGCTCCTGGCTTTCCTTTTTAACGCGGTTGGCGAAAACGAAGTACACGGCACTTACGACCACGGCGGTGACATCGGTGGCGCTGGTGCCGACTCCGCCCAAGAAGGGCTCGGAGAGCAGCAGGCTCACAACGGCGCATGCTAGGCAAATGATAGCCCAGACCCAAACGATGCCAATCTTGCTGGGGTTATTTGAGGCACGGATGCCCAACACGGCGGCGATGATTTCGACGATGCCCATCACGATGACGACAACGCTGTAAACCGAGAGGTCGCCGCTGGCGTCGCCCGAAGCCGACGTGAGCGCCAACGCGCCTGCAGCGATGCTGAAAACACCTCCCAATAAATAGACGATGGACATGACCTTTAGGACTTTACGGTTGTTGCTCATGTTCAGTTCCTTTCCCTTGAGCCGTTATGGCACCGTGCACGTATTGCCTGGCGCCATGAATTACTGATTGAGGGGTTCGTTGCCCAGATCTTGCGAGGCGAGTTCCTGTTCTTCGTTAAACTCGTCCGCTTCGGCGAGTTCCTCGGCGGTAGCTGCCTTTGGAGCGGACTCAACGGCATCGCAATGATCGAAAACGAGTTGATAGGGGGCGATGTCACGGCGGGACAGCATAAGCTTTACCTCGCGGCGCAAAGAGCGCATGACGCTGCCGCGGTCTGTCTCCTTGCAGGTGGCGACAACGCGAATGGTCATAGCGGTGCTGCTAAGGTCGACCACGCCCTTGTAGAAGGGGCCTTCGATAATGGCGGGAACGCGGTCATGCACGCTTTTGAGCTCGTCTTTAAGCACCTTTTCGACATAGGGTAGAGATTCCCCCACCGGTATGGTGATGTCTATGCTGGCGTAAGAATTAAGTTTGGTCATGTTGGTGACATTCGAAATCGAGCTATTGCGCAGCAGTAGAACATTGCCGTTGCCGTCATTGATCTATGTGGTTCGCACGCCAATTTCCATAACGGTGCCGGTATTGCCGCCAACCGAGATGACGTCTCCAACGCGGAACTCGCCTTCAAAGATAATAAAGAGCCCGCACAAGATATCCGTGATGAGGTCTTTGGCTCCAAAGGAGACCGCGAGTGTAATGATGCCTGCCGAGGCCAAAAGCGTTGCGGTGTCGACACCCAAAACGCCTAGGCACCAATAGAGCATGGCGATGAGGGTTCCGTATTTTGTCAGGCTCGAGAGAAGTCGGCATATCGTCTCGCCGCGCGCGCCAAGCACGTTGGACAACATGCGAAGAAGCGACTGTGCGATTGCGCACACTGTGAGCGCCACACAGGCGTACATGATTGAAGCGGTGAGCGCGAATATGTTGAGACCGTGCTGCCAGTCGTTACCCAGTATGTAGGTGAATACCGAACGCGGGCCAAATAGAGTGTCTTTAAACAAGACGGCCAAAAAGACGATAAACACTCCGATACCGGTAAACCATCTAAGGACCGTGCCGAGTTTTTGCTCGGGGGTTTTGTCTTCCCATTTAAAGGAAATGTTGAGCCATCGGCCAATGGCACTTTCGCTGTGCTTGATACGGCCGTCAGATGTCGTGACTGTGATGTTGTGCCGTCTTGCCGTGAAATCGTTTTCGCGCTTCGAACGTTTTTCTTCGACTCTTATAGTGTCGAGCGTCAGCAGAGGGTAGATGAGGACAAAGCATATAGCGGCGATGATTCCGGTTGCGATGGTGAGCGGAACGCGCTGGTGCATAAAAGAGTCTTCGGGTGCCGCGACGTAAACGTAGTAGTCGTCAGTCTCTAGGCAGGAGGCGTAGAGTTTCTGGTTGTCGATGTAAATGAAATCGCTAAAGCCGTCTGCAAGGTGCTCGTCAGCCAGTCCTATTTCGGACGCCTTTTTCCCCATAAGAAGATTGTTGGGATGATATGCAACGGTGCCGTCTTTTTTCTCGATTGCAAAGGCGAAGCCTCCGGCGCCCGCCTTGATGCCGTCGAGCACCACGCCGATCTTGGTGCTCTTGAGCATTTCTTCTAAGCGCATAGGGCGCACGGCAATCTGAGCGATTCCGTCTGCAATGCCATCTTGATCGTAGAGTGCGACGCCGATGTACTGATATGTCTCGCCAGTGGTTCTGTTGATAGAGAGGGGCTGTATATACTCATCCTTGCCGCCCAAAAGCGAGCGGAACTCGTAGGAGGAGTCGCCGTACTTGGTCGAAAGACTATAGGATCGTTGTGACGTGCTCGAGCTCGTCATATTGCCGTCGCCGTCGTAGAGGTAAATTGACTCGACGCCAAGCGTTTCTGCCAAGCTGTGCAGATCGGCTCGCGTGGCGAGCTCTGGATTGTGCTCAACGATGTAGGCGATAATATGGCAGGTAGTGGCGTAGTGGTCACTATATTGCCTCGTAAGTTCATCCTCGCGCATTGCATTGTTTTTGAGCGTTTGATCAATCTGCTCTACGCGCTCTCGATTGACCGTCGCTTGGCTCGAAAGGGCAAAGAGCGTTTGCATATAGAAGGTTACCGCCAAGAGCAAGACGAGTCCTGCAACGGACAAGGCTGTTGCGCGCCTGCCCACGGCGGGGTTAAACCTAAGGTTGCGACCGATCTTGACGTATTCGTGATCGCCTTGGTCGCTATGCTCGTCATCCGCAAGGACAAACAGGTCATAGAGCGCCACGGCGGCGACGATTGCGATGAAGGCAAAGAGGATGACGCCCACGGTGATGTTGCGTGCGGTGGCGGTGTCGCTTTCGGGAATGGCGAGAATGTAATAGGTGTCATCGACCAACTTGACGCGACAGTACAGGCTTGTGTTCTTGACGGAAGTGAAGAATGTTTTGCCGTCCTCAAGATTGCTAATATCGATGCCGTTGTCGAGTGCATCGGTACCTATCATGTTCTGGTCGGGATGGTAGGTGATCAGATGCGTTTTTGCCGATACGGCGAGGACAAATCCGTGGCTGCCGAGCGAGATGTTCTTGAGCATGCTCTCGGTCGATCCGGTGTCCTTGACAAGGGCGTGCAGCTCTCGGGGATTTTGTTCTACGATGGCCATGGTGTCGTCATCGATTTTGGCGGCATAGTATCGCATGAGCCAGTCTTGATCGGGAAGATCGACCTCAACCGGATCGGAGGGCTTGCCGGTCTCGAAGCACTGACGTAGCTGGTTGAAGCGGGCGCGGCTAAAATCGGCTTTGGTGTCAGCTGCCTTGGCGATGATAGAGCCGTCGCGTCGGGCGACGAGAACGTTATCGACCTTGAGCAGGTCCTTGAGTTCGGCCATTTTGACATCGGTCGCTTCGTAACCGGCATCGTTAGCCGCCATAAATGCGATGCTTGCGGCGCGCGTGCGATACAGGTCATCAAATGTTTGGGCGTTGTCTTTCGTTTCCGCCCGAGCCGTTTTAACGAGATCGGGGAGTTCGGCGGCAACGCGATCAAATTCCAGAGCGTATTCCTCTTGCGATAGACGCGTTTGCATCGAGGCGAGTAGGAGTCCCATCGCCAATGCGCAGACGGTTACGGCAACGGCAAGCGCCACAGACTTCTTTTTTAATCGCTTGGACATGGGTAGGCTCCCTTAGTTCCATTTATTGATGAGCTTATCGACTGTTTTGTCTTTGAGCATTGAGCGCACTTCGGCGGCAATCTTAGGCGAAAGCTCAGAGCCCTTCTTCGTTGCGACGGCATAACGCTGTGGGTTGATGCCAAAATCGGGCAGGACGGTGCGCTCGCCATCGAGATAGGTTTTGGCAATTGCGCCGTCCGTCGCCATGGCGTCGACGTCGCCGGCTTCCAATGCTTGGGAAAGCTCGGCGTAGCTCGCGTATTGGCTTAGATGCCATGTGTCGTAGTCGATGCTGCCGCTCTCGGCATCCTGTTGCCGGGGTATGCCGTCCGAAAGCCCCAGTTCCAAAAACTTCGCGGCAAGTTGAGGTGCGGCGTTCGTTCCGGCTACCGTGCCAATTGTTCCGCCTTCAAGCTGGGAAAAGGATTGAATGAGCGATGTGTTTTCGACAACAAGAATTACCGAATCGGTGTAATAGGCGGGAGAGAAGTCAAACAGCTTTTTGCGTTCGTCGCTTATCGAGTAGCAAGCAATCAGACAATCGACTTTTCCCGACGAGAGCATTTCTTCGCGCGTCTCGGGCGTTACGGTTATAAACGAACAGTCTCCATAACCGAGACGGTTTGCCAGCTCGTTGGCGAGGTCGATTTCGAATCCGTAGTACTTGCCGTTGTTGGGGTTACGTTCGCTAAACCCGACGATATCCGAGCGGACGCCTACACTCAGCTTGCCCTTGCCAGGCATGCCGGAATTGCCGTTTGAGCAGGCTGGTAGCAACATGGCTGCAAGTGCGGCTCCGGTTGCCGAGATTGCCAGCCGGCAGGCATTTCGGCGTGTGACTGAATGGTCCATTTGCATTCCTCACGACGATTGTTCAGTTCTTTAATGATATGGACGGGTAACTGTGGAATAGTCGTGAAGCGGCAGGTAAACAAAGGGTTGAGGCGGAGGATAAAATCTGTCGGCATCGGGCACTTTATTGCTAAATAGATGTCAGCATGCTGCGATGGGCGTTAGGTCCTGGACACCCTTCAGACCGATACCGACTTCATCATCGCCGAGTACCGCCACAGCTAACAACCTGCCAAAAAGGGACAGGTTTGTTTTGGCAGGTTTTATCTGGGCAAACGTAAAGGGCCGATCGCGCAGTAACGCGATCGGCCCTTTTTAGTTGCTTGATTGCGGGATGGGTAAGCACGGCCTGAAAGCGCTTTAGGCCTGCGCACCTCAACCTTTCAAAAAGGAAAGCTGGACGTAAGTCAAATCGATGGCAGTTCAAGTGCAGCGCTGCGATGATGAGGCCATAGCAAGGAGTTGGTCTAAGGAGGAGCCATGATGTACGGAACAGGGCAGGCGCGCGAGCCGCGATCGTTGGGAAGGTGCATGAGCGATTCTGTGATCGCTGCCGTGTGCACGGGATTGATGGCGGTGCTTTGCATTGGGATGCTGTGGGCCATGTCGCATGTGGGACAATAGCGGACGGTTGGGTGCCGACACATGCAGCGCTCGCGTATCCGTTTTGCTTGCTAAGGAGTGTCCATGGGCGTCGTCGATCCCTTTTCTGTTGCTCGGGCCGCGGGGCTTGAGCTGATCGGGAAGCCCGAGGGCCTCACGCTCACCGACGGTGCGATGGAGCTGCGTGCCGATTTTGCCCGTATGCTCCCACGGCTCAAGCAGGGTCGTCTGCAGCAAGAGCTGTTGGTGAAGGCTGCGCGCACAAAAGGCATCGAGCAACCATGGGCGATTGATGCCACAGCAGGCTTTGGCGAGGATTCGCTGCTGTTGGCCGCTGTGGGCTTTACCGTCGATCTGTATGAGCAGGATTGCGTGATCGCGGCGCTGCTCCAGGATGCCCTGGATCGCGCGGCAGATGATCCGGCGCTTGCGGCCGCCGTGGCGCGCATGCACTTACATGCGGGCGAGGACAGCATTGCCGGTCTTCGCCATACGGCCGAGCTGATCGAGCGGGGCGAGCTTGCGGCTCCCGACGTGGTGTACCTGGATCCCATGTTTCCCGAGCGTACCAAGAGTGCGGCGGTCAAAAAGAAGTTCCAACTCCTGCACCATTTGGAGCAGCCGTGCGCCGATGAGGAGACGCTGGTTAAAGCTGCGCTTGCAGTGCGGCCGCGCAAGGTTGTTATCAAGCGGCCGGTGAAGGGGCCGCTGCTTGCCGGCGTTAAGCCGAGCTATCAGCTTGCGGGCAAGGCTGTCCGCTACGATGTCTTGGTGCCGCCGCGCCCGTAGCTTGCGTGTGATGGCCGGCACTCCGTCAGCGCCGTGCCGATGCGGAGTCTATTTCCAGGGGTGCGACGTCAGGTGCCACCCGCCGCAGTATTCGCATTTGTAGCAGGCCAAACCGCGCCGTCCGCGGTTTTCGCAGTCGGCCATAACGGCCTCGGCCTCGGCTCGCGTGTCGTAACGGTTTTTACGCTCGCACGACTTGTAGCGCCAGGCTTCATCGCGCTCGGCGTCTAGTGCGTCGCAGCGCTCGTCTTCGCGTGCAAACAGGTCGCTCATATCGCCGCCCGTGGCAGCGCCCAAAAACTCGCTTTTGGCTTTTGACCAGGCGGCTCGCTTTTTGCTCCCCATCTGCTTCGCACCCTCTCCAAACGTTGGTATTATTGCTCAATCAAAGTGATACCAATAAACGTGAGGTCGCCGCGTGATGATCAGAAAAACCCTCGAGACCGACATTCCTGCCGTCATGGCCATCTATGATGCCGCCCGCGCCTATATGCGCGCACATGGCAACGCCACGCAGTGGCCCGAGGGCACGCCTTCGGCCGAGCAGCTGGCTGCCGATATTGCCGCTGGTGGCAGTTACGTGTGCGAAGTCGACGGCCGCGTGGTGGCGACGTTTGCCTTTTTACCGGGTCCGGACGAGTGCTATGACGTGATTGAGGACGGTCGGTGGCGCAGCGACACTCCGTACGCCGTGCTGCACCGCGTGGCGTCCGACGGCACCGTGCACGGTATCGCGGCCGCGATGTTTGCCTTTGCCAAGGATCGCGCCGACCATCTGCGCATTGACACGCACGCGGACAATCTGCCCATGCAGGGTGCGAGCATGAAAGCGGGGTTCGAGCGCGCCGGCGTCGTGTATGTGTCGGACGGCACGCCGCGCGTTGCGTTCGACTGGCTGCGCGAGGCATAAGAGCGGGGACGCGTATCAGCAATCCATATACATGAAAATGGCCCCGGGTGGGCCATTTTTGATCGCTGGGCTGTTAAGGGGAGGTGCCGGCTTTCGCAAGGCGCGAACCTGCGAAAATCGCCGCGCGGCAACGCGGGGCGATGAGCTCGGTCGGGGGATAGGGCCCGCTTCGCCCGCCGGCTCGTAAATTGTATCATCCAGTGTGGAACGAGAATGCCCGTCGCCGTGCGCGACGGGCTTGCAATTAGAGGAGAGCCATGTCGAAGCAAGCGGTCGTTGGAATCTTAGCGCACGTTGACGCCGGCAAGACTACGCTGGCCGAGGCCATGCTGTTCAACGCAGGTCGCATTCGCAAGCGCGGCCGCGTGGACGACGGCGACTCGCACCTGGATACCAACGCGATTGAGCGCGAGCGCGGTATCACGATTTTCTCGTCGCAGGCTGTGCTCGACCACGGTGAAACCCACGTTATGCTCGTGGACGCACCCGGTCACGTGGATTTTTCGGCCGAGGCGGAGCGCACGTTGCGCGCGCTCGACTACGCGATTTTGGTTGTAGGGGCCAACGACGGCGTGCAGGGACACACCGAAACCCTGTGGCGCCTGCTTGCGCGCTATGACATCCCGACGTTTGTCTTTATCAATAAAATCGACTTGGAGAATCCCGGCCGCGATGTTTTGCTGGCACAACTTAGGCAGCGTCTTTCCGAGGGCTGCCTGGATGCCAGCGAACTGCTGGTGGGCGGTGCCCTTCAGGAGGACGCTGCTGCGTTGGACGAGGCAGCGCTCGAGGAGTTTCTTGAGACGGGTGAGCTTTCCGTCGCAACGCTGTCGAGCATAGTTGCCGAGCGCAAGCTCTTTCCCTGCTTTGCCGGCTCGGCGCTCAAGGACCAAGGCGTGGACGAGCTGCTGGACGGCATATGCGCGCTGATGCGTGAACGGGCATGGCTTCCGGAGTTTGCCGCGCGCGTCTATCGTGTCAGCCAAGGTGTTCGCGGCGAGCGCTTGGCTTGGGTTAAAGTGACCGGCGGCACGGTGCATGCCAAGCAGATGATTGACGGACGTTCCGGCGCCGAGGCATGGGAGCAGAAGGTCGATCAGGTACGCATCTATAACGGCGAGAAGTATGAGCTTGCCCAAGAAGTTGCCGCTGGCGGTATTTGTGCCGTGACGGGTCTTGCGCATGTCCGCCCAGGGGACGCCCTGGGCGCGGAGCCTGCGGGCGATGCGCCCGTCATTGCGCCGGTCCTCACCTATACGGTGCTTCCGGGCGAACACGATGTCCATGCGGTGTTCAAAGCACTGACTGAGTTGGCGGACGAAGATCCTATGCTCGGCGTAAGCTGGAATACGCATCTTGAGCAGATTCATTTGCAGTTGATGGGCGCTGTGCAACTCGAGGTCGTGCAGCAGGTGTTGGCCGATCGCTTTGGCCTTACAATCGAGTTTGAGCCCGGCGGTATTCTCTATAAGGAGACTATTTCGCAGCCGGTCGAGGGCGTGGGCCACTTTGAGCCGCTGCGCCACTATGCCGAGGTGCATTTGCGCCTGGAGCCGTTGCCGGCGGGCTCGGGCGTGCAGTTTGGCACCGTAACCTCGACTGACGAGCTCGATCTTAACTGGCAGCGTTTGGCGCTCACCAACGCCATGGAGCGCGATCACCTGGGCGTGCTGACCGGCTCGCCCATCACCGATGTGCGCATTACGCTCATGGGCGGCCGCGCGCATGCCAAACACACCGAGGGCGGCGATTTTCGCCAGGCCACGTACCGCGCGATTCGCCAGGGTTTGATGCAGGCGCGTGAGGCCGGCGCAGCCGTGCTACTGGAGCCGTGGTATCACTTTGAGCTCGAGGTGCCGGGGGAGTGCGTGGGCCGGGCGCTCTCGGATGCCACGCGCATGGGTGCCGAGTACGAGCCGCCGACGATGGCGGGCGACCGGGCGAAGCTTGTGGGTCGCGTACCGGCATCCGAGGTGCAGGATTATGCGCTGGAGGTGGCTGCCTATACGAGTGGCCGCGGCCATCTGTACCTGGACTTCGCCGGCTATGCGCCTTGTCATGATGCCGAGCGTGTCATCGAGGCGGCCGCCTATGAGCCCGAGGCCGATCTGCCCAACACGCCCGATTCGGTCTTTTGCTCTCACGGCGCCGGCTACACGGTCAAATGGTACGACGTACCCGCCGCGGCGCACGTAAAGGTCGATCCCGCCACCTTCCGCTCTTGGCGAGCGGCAGACGCAGAGTTTTTCGGCCACATGTGACAAAGGGACAACTCCTTTGTCACGTGCTATTGGTATAACTCGGTATAAGTTGGTATAACTATTACCAGCCTTTGCCAATTCGAGGAGGCCGACATGAATCCAAATCCCTTTAAGCCAACGGCCGGCAAGCGGCCTCCGATACTCATCGGTCGTGAGTCGGTCGTCGAAGATTTCGAGGAAGGGCTCGATAACGGTGCCGGAGCGCCGGGCAGGCTCATGCTCATTACGGGAAACCGCGGCTGCGGCAAGACGGTTCTCCTGCGGGAGCTGCAACGTCTGGCCAGCGAGCACGGATGGGCGGTTGTCTCCGATTCCGCTTCGCTTGGCTTATGCGACCGCTTGGCCGACGCGCTTCGCTCGAATAAACCCGTTGTGTCGTCGTTGGAGTTCGGTCCGTCGTTTGGCCGGATGTCAGTCGAGGCGGCGCGAGCAAAGGGCGAGACGTTGCGAGGGCTGGTCAACGAGCGCCTCAAGAAGCTCGGTCCAGGCAAGGGCATACTGTTTGCGATTGACGAGGCTCAATCTGCGTCTATCGAGGAGCTGGCGGCTCTTGCCGTTCTCTATCAGCAGGTGCTCGGAGACCAGGATGCCACGGGCTTGTCCGATAGCGACCAGCGTGGTCTTGCGCTGGTGTTCGCCGGCTTACCCAGTATGGTTGACGATCTGCTCGAAGAGCCGAGCGTGACGTTTTTGCGGCGTGCCCAGCAGCGTACGCTGGGGGCGATATCTTTGCCCAAGGTGCGCGACTCGTATATCCAGACGGTCAAAGACGCTGGTCTTTACGCTGACGCGGAGACGGCGGACCTTGCGGCGCGCAAAAGCATGGGGCATCCCTATATGGTTCAGCTGGTGGGCTATTACATGTGGCGGTCTGCTGTCCGGCGTGGCTCGCAGGTCATCGAAAGGCGCGATGTCGAGGATGGCCATGCGGATGCCGTCTCCGAGTTCTACGAAGCGGTTGACGCGCCCCTGTATTACGGGCTGCGCAGTCCGCAGCGCCTTTTTATCGAGGCCATGGCTACTGACGAGGGTAAACCGACTCGCATGGCAGATATCATTGAGCGCTGCGATCGCACTCAGAGCTGGGCGAGTAAATATCGCGCAAGCCTGATTCGCGAGCGCGTCATCGAGGCTGCCGGATACGGCCTCGTCCGGTTTAGCGTGCCCATGCTGGGCGAGTACATTCGAGATCGTGTTTTATGGCACGAGTAATGTGACAAAGGGACTGTCCCTTTGTCACATTCGATCAACAGGAAGGGAAGCGATGACGGTGTTGCAACAACCAAGTGCTATCGAGGTGCGCGGTGCACGTGTCCATAACCTCAAGGACATCGATATCGACATTCCGTTGGGAAGGCTCGTGGGCATTGCCGGTGTGTCGGGTTCGGGCAAGAGCTCGCTGGCGTTGGGGGTTCTGTATGCCGAGGGCTCGCGCCGTTACCTGGAGGCGCTCAGCACCTATACCCGCCGTCGTCTGACGCAGGCCGAGCACGCCCAGGTGGACGAGGTGCTGCACGTGCCGGCGGCGCTCGCATTGCATCAGCGCCCCAGCGTGCCGGGCGTGCGTTCCACTTTTGGCACCATGACCGAGCTCAACAATAGCCTGCGTCTGCTCTTTAGCCGCTGCGCCCATCACGTCTGCCCGCATTGCGGGGCGCGCGTGGAGCCGAGCCTTAACGTGGCCGCGGGCCTGTCGCTCACATGCCCCGCATGCGGGCGCGAGTTCTATGCACCGGGTGCCGAGGACCTTGCCTTTAACAGTGGCGGCGCGTGCCCTACCTGCGGCGGTACCGGCGTTATGCGCGAAGTGGACGAGGCGAGCCTGGTGCCCGACGAGTCAAAGACCGTCGACGAGGGCGCGGTGCTTCCCTGGGGCACGCTCATGTGGGATCTGATGAAACAGGTGGCTGGCGAGATGGGCGTGCGCACCGACGTGCCGTTTAACCAGCTCACGCCTCAAGAGCGCGACATCGTGTTCCATGGCCCGGCGGTTAAGAAGCACATTCTCTACGTTCCCAAAAACGGCGAGGGCGCCACGCCGCTCGACTTTACCTACTACAACGCCGTCTATACCGTCGAGAATGCACTCGCCAAGGTTAAGGACGATAAGGGGCTTAAGCGCGTTGCGCGCTTTTTGCGCGAGGGGACATGCCGCGATTGCGGCGGCACGCGTCTCTCCGAGGCTGCGCGCCAGCCCCTGGTGCGCGGTATCAATTTGGCGCAGGCCGCGGCCATGACACTGGGCGAGGCGATTGAGTGGGTGCGCGGGGTGCCCGCATCCTTGCCGACCGAGATGCAGCCCATGGCGACGGACATCTGCGATTCGTTTTTGAGCACGGCCCGTCGCCTGATCGACCTGGGTCTCGACTACCTTTCGCTCGACCGCGCCGGTGCCACGCTGTCGACGGGCGAGCGCCAGCGCGTGCAGCTTGCCCGCGTGGTGCGCAACCGATCGACGGGCGTGCTGTATGTGCTGGACGAGCCTTCGATCGGCTTGCATCCTGCCAATGTCGATGGCCTGGTGGGCGTGATGCGCGATCTGGTGGATGACGGCAACACCGTGGTTGTTGTTGACCACGACACGCGCGTGCTGGCAGAAGCCGACTATCTGGTCGAGATGGGCCCCGTTGCCGGAGCAGGCGGCGGTCATGTGATCGCCGCCGGTACGGTGGTCGAGGTCGAACAATCGCAGGGTAGCCGCATCGCGCCGTTCTTGCGCTCGGACCCCAAGCGCTTGCGCCCGCAGGTGGCTGACGACGAAATGTTCGATCTGGGCCATATCCGCATGGCGACCGATGCCATCCATACCGTCAAACCGCTCGAAGTCGATATCCCGCGCGGCCGCCTTGTCGCGGTAACGGGTGTTTCAGGTTCGGGCAAGACGACATTGGTGCTCGAGACGCTCATCCCGGCGCTCAAGGCGCAAGCGGCTGGCGAGCGCCTGCCGAGGCACGTGCGTTGGGTCGATGCCGAGGGCATCGCGCGCGCCAACCTGATTGACGCCACGCCCATTGGCGCCAACGTGCGCTCGACGGTGGCGACCTATGCCGACATCCATGATGAGCTGCGCCGCGCCTTCGCCCGCACGTCCGAGGCCAAGGCGGCAGGGTATAAGGCGGGTGCCTTTAGCTACAACACCGGCGCCTTGCGCTGCCCCACATGCGATGGCACGGGCTCGATATCGCTTGACGTGCAGTTTTTGCCCGACGTTGAGATTGTCTGCCCGGCATGTCGCGGTTCGCGTTATGCGGACGCGGCTTCGCATATCCATCGCGAAGGCAAGGACGGGAGCTTGCTTACGTTGCCGCAGCTCATGGACATGAGTGTGGACGAGGCCATCGACGCCACACTGGGACTCAAGAAGGTTCAGACGCGCTTGCAGACCTTGCACGACCTGGGCCTGGGTTATCTCACACTCGGTGAGCCCACACCGGCGCTTTCGGGCGGCGAGGCGCAGCGTCTTAAGCTCGCGAGCGAGATGGGCCGCGTGCAGGATGATGCCGTATTCGTGTTCGACGAGCCCACGATTGGCCTGCATCCGCTCGATGTCCAGGTGTTGCTGAGTGTGTTCGACGGCCTTGTTGCCAAGGGCGCCACGGTTGTCGTGATCGAGCACGACCTCGACCTCATCCATAACGCCGATTACGCAATCGACATGGGCCCAGGTGGTGGCGACGCAGGCGGGCAAATCGTCTGCGTCGGCACGCCGGGCGACATCGTGGCATGCCCCGCAAGCATCACCGGCCGCTACCTATAACCGAATGTGACAAAGGGACCGTCCCTTTGTCACATTCCCAGAAAGCCTGTTTGGCGCAGAGCCTCGTAGAGGACGATGGCGGCGCTGTTGGAGAGGTTGAGTGCGCTGATGCGGTAGTCGTCCGGATTGACGAAGTTGCCGCAGATATCCTGTCGAAGGATGGCTTCGTGGCTGTCCTCGGTATGCCCGAGCGACTCCTCGTGGGCCTCCCAGGCGTCGGCGTTTTCGAGCGAGTCGCAATCGCGCAACATGGGGATGCGCTCGCAGCGCTCGGGCGCCGCGGCAAGCAGTGGCTCGGGAATCCCCGAGCTCTCGCTGCCAAAGACCAAAAAGTCACCGTCGCGGTAGGTACTTTGCGCATAGGTGCGGCGCGCCTTTTTGGTCAGCAGATGCAGGCGTTCGTCGGCGGGGGAGAGGCCGTTGCGCGCAAGGAAATCCTCCCAGCCGGCATAGGTCGTCACGTCCAAATTTTGCCAGTAGCCCAGGCCGGCGCGACGCACCGTCTTGTCGTCGAGCGAAAACCCCAGCGGCTCCACCAGATGCAGGCGGGCGCCGGTAACCACGCAGGTGCGGCCGATATTGCCCGTATTGGCCGGAATCTCGGGCGCATACAGCACAATGTTGAACATGAATCTCCTTGGCTCAGAACGAAAAACCACCACGAAGGGCACCTTCGTGGTGGTTTGGCGGTTACGTAGGCGGAAAAATGCCCGCTTGGATAAATCTAGGCGCGGTGCCAGTCGGTCAGGCAGGCATCGAGGGAGGCGATGAGCGCATCCTTGTCCATGTGACGGCCGATGATGCACAGGCTCGTCATGCGGTCGCCCGTCTCGTCGTCCCAAATCTGCATGATCTCGGGGTTCTCGTCGATGATCTTCTGCTTCTCGCCCTCGGGCGCGGAGTCAACGAACAGACCGTTCTCCATCAGGCGCATTTGGTGGCCGGCCTGCTCGAACATGTAGCACATGTCCGGATCGCCGGTCTGCCACAGCGGACCCTTGACGCGGATGACCTCGTCGGGCCACTCCTGCTCAACAAAATCGGTGAACTTCTGCAGGTCAAACGGCTTGCGGCGCGAGTACACAAAGGTCTCGATGTCGTACTCGAGCACCTCGGGGTCGTCGTGCTCCTCGGGATGCTCCATGGCCTCGATCCAGGCGGCGGAGTTGTAGGCGCGCATAAAGTCGAAGCGGTCGGTGTCGAGCAGCTCCTCCATGGGGACCTCGCCGTTTTGGGCCTCGACAATCACGGCGTCCTTCTGCAGGCTGCGCACGATAGCCTTGAGCTCGGCAATCTGCTCAGGGCTCACGGTATCGGTCTTGTTGAGGATCAGCGTGGAGCAGAACTCGATCTGCTGGATGAGCAGGCTCTCGATGTCGTCCTCGTCGATATCCTCGGCCAGCAGGTCGCGGCCACCGTTGAACTCGTCGTACATGCGGGCGCAGTCGACCACGGCCACGATGTTGTCGAGCGCGAGCTTGGGCTCGCCGCCCACCTTGGCCTCGTCGCAGAAGCTCGAGATGGTGTAGGCGATGGGGATGGGCTCGCAAATACCCGAGGCCTCGATGATGATGTAGTCGAACTTGCCCGAATCGGCGATGCCCTGCAGCTGGTTGGCCAAGTCGTCCGAAAGCGTGCAGCAGATGCAGCCGTTGGTGAGCGGGATGAGGTCGTCGGTCTCGGAAAGGCCGCCGTCGGCGATGAGGCTGGCGTCGACGTTGATCTCGCCGATATCGTTGACGATCACGGCGGCGCGGATGCCGCCGTCGTTAGCGAGGATGTGGTTGAGCAGCGTGGTCTTGCCGGCACCGAGGTATCCGGTAAGCATGATGATCTTCACGGGTTTGTTGGGCATGTGCCCTCCTTTGTTAGACATGGCTTACAGTTGAATCTTATGCCAAACGCCAGCTCTTATACCCACGCGCCGACAAATAACACAGGCTACTCCCAGGCTCCCCACACATCGGGACAATAGCCGACGGTGGCCTTCTTGCCGTTGCGCACGATGGGCTCGGCCAGAACCTGCTGGTTCTCGAGCAGTTTATCGAAGCGTTGGCTGGGGGTGAGGTGCTGGATGAGCACGAGCGTCTCCTCGTCTTTGGCCTTGGGGTTGAGCAGCTTGTCGATGCCGCCGACCGCCTGCATCACGCTCGTGAGCTCGCCCTTGCTCATCTCCTTTTCCTTAAGGTCAATAAACTGCACCTTAATGCGGCGCTCCTTAAAATAGCGCTGGGCCTTCTTGGTATCGAAGGACTTTTTGGTACCGAAGATCTGCACGTTCATTGTTTGGTTCCGCCGTTCTACCTGATGAAGTTGGTCCTAGCGCGATCGGCCTGGGGAGCTTCGATGCCGGCGGCCTTTCCCGCCTCGATGCAACGCAGTAGCCAGGCCATGTTTTTGCCGATGTTTCGCATGGTGGCAAGGCCTTCGGCGTCTTGGGCGGCCTCGCCCGGCATGGCACCGAAGACGTTGTTCCAGTAGGTGGATGCTACCACGGGCATCTGGTTGATGGTGAAGTACTTGTTGAGCACGTCGAAGGTGGTCGACGTGCCGCCGCGACGGGCAACGGCGACAGCGGCGCCCGGCTTGTGCGCAAAGGCCTTGCTGCCAGCATAGAATGCACGGTCGAGGGCAGAGAGGATGCGTCCGCTGGGATGCGCGTAGTAGACGGGCGAACCAAAGACAAAGCCGTCTGCCTGCTCGGCAGCGGCAATCAGCTCGTTGACTACATCGTCGTCAAAGGTACAGCGGCAATCGAGCTTGCCGCACTGGTCGCAACCGATGCAATCGCGAATGGGCTTAGCGCCTAGCTGAAACACCTCGGTATCGATACCCTCGGCGTTGAGCTGCTCGGCGACCTCGGCGAGTGCGCGGGCGGTGTTGCCGTTTGCCTTGGGGCTGCCATTGACCAAAAGAACCTTCATCACTAACTCCCTCTGCTGTCGGTGACTTCTGCGGAGGATTATCGCACGAGCGGGCAGATGGCGTGGGGCACGATTCCAGCCCCGAGGGCCCACGGCAGGCACGCTCACCAGGTACGAGCGGGATACGGTCCAGAGGATGTTGGAGTGCGGGGCCTCGTGCGAGCAGATTGTAAGGGGTCTGGGCAGGTCGCATTCGATGGCGAACTCTGAGGTCTTAGAAGGCGGGCTGCTGTGCGGCTATGGTTTATACTAAGGCGGTTGCTATCGAGTAATTCATACTTGGTTTGATTCGATTGTGAATGCGTAACTAGGATGGAAAGCAAAGGAAACTCTATGGAAACAGAGGATGCTGTTTGCTTGATGACTTCGATTGCCTTGATTGTCCTTTCAATCCAATACCGAAGAGGAAGATGGCTCTGCTCAATTGCTGGATATGATGTCACAAAAAGGGAGAGCGAGATTGATATACGCCCTTACGCAAAGCTGATTTCTTCTGTGACGTTATGGATGGGGCTGCTGTTTTTCTTGTGGGCGGTAGAGGGCTGGGTACGTGATTGGAATACCAGCGTTTTTGAAGTTTTGGTTCTACTTCTGTTCAGCTTGGCTTCTTTGTCGTTCGTGCGGCTCGTTAGGTTTGTGTTTATGAGGCGATAGCCAGCGGAAGTGGCTGGACGACAAAATGGACCAATGCAGCCAATTGTCAATAGAATTTGATAGGCTTGGCTTAACAGATTTGCTCGAGGGCATATCCGTGGCGGGGGATAGGTTCTATCTTGTTGAGCACTTATTTGCATCAGGCAAAGTAAACCAAGAGTATCGAAACGGTGCCCCCGGGCCCCGGGAGGGACTGCGGGGACGTTCGGCTAACTGCGGGTACGACCTATTTGCCCAATGTGTTCGGTTGAGATCGGAAATTAACCATCATGCGCCCCATAACGCTAGTCCAGCTTGGTGCCCGGTACCTGCGGCGCCTCTTTAATCAGCGCATTGAGTTCGTTCAAAATGGAAACGGGCTGTCGGTCGACGGCGTCCAGATGAAGCGTCGCCACGCGAAGGGGCGGCTGATATTCAAATGAGCCAAGGAGCACGGGCGATCCCAAGAACCGTTCGATTTCGTCTGCAACCGCGTCGGTCTCTTCGGGATCAAGCTCGTCAAAGAGCGCCACGAACATCGGTCCGGTCGAGCGGAACAGACGACCCTTGCCGCGCGAGCAATCCATGAGGCAGGCGGCGCTTTCTGCCAAAACGCGGTCGCCTGCATCAAAGCCAAAGCGGGCATTGACCTGTGCGATTTCGTCGATTTTAATGGCGATCAAGCCCGCGTTTCGTGCCACGCGACGCATCTCGCCAATGGCGTTGACCAGGGCGTGGATATCGCCCAGACCGGTCACGGAATCGGTCGTATCTGCCAAGCTTCGGTTGGTGACAATGCCCACATACATGTTGGGCTCGGTATCGGTGCCGTCCAGGCGGTAACCCGTGCAGTCGCAAAGCGCGTATTTTCCGGCGGTATTCATGACGCGATACTGCATGCAGTGGAAGTGCCACGTGCCGTTTACCACCATATCGAGCTCGGCACGTACGTTGTCGCGGTCCTCGGGGTGAACACGGGCAAGCCATATATCGAGCGAGTTGTAGGGATGCTGGGAAGGTAGGTCAAAATCGCGCACGGCATTAACCGACCATTGCGATTCGCCGGTGTCGAGGTTAATGATGAACGGATAGCGTGTCTCGGAGCTCATGGAGATCGCTTGGAACACTCGGTCGTTGCAGGGGGGGGGTTGTTCGGTGACCGGGCGTTGCGGCGCATCGCCTTCTTCCGGTTGTTGCACACGGTACATGAGCTTGTAGCGATACATTTTGCGGTCGGCGTCCTTTGTCATCTGGCGACGCGTATCGCCTGCAAGCGGGTCGACGCGCGAGCAGCCAAAACTAAAGCTGGCGATCATGGGCGCCTTGCCGTCCGATGTTGCCTCGATAAGATTGGCACGCGTCCGCTCCAGGCGCTGCTCGAGCTCGGCTTCGTCTGTCGTGGGGGATATAAGTACAAATTCGTCTCCACCGATACGGAACAGCAGCTCATCGTGCTCCATGGTCTCGGTGAGTGCGCGGCAGATGCTCAGAATGTAGCGATTGCCCTCGGCGTGGCCAAACTTATCGTTGCAATGCTTAAGGCGGTCGATATCGATATAGGCACAGGTGAAGGGGGTGCCTTTGCGCCAGAGCTGATCGACATGGCGGTCGAGTCCGCCACGGTTGCCAAGATTGGTGAGCGAGTCGATATAGGCGCCGCGCTCAAGCAGCTCGCGTTCTTGTTGCAGGATGGCGAGCGTTTTCTGCAGTTGCTCACCAATGGCACGCAACTCCGGGGGCAGCGCGGCAACATCGAGCTCGGTGGTTGAGGCCCCGTTCGCAAGTCGCTGAAGATGAGCGATAATTGATTGCTCGCCCAGGCGATACGACTCGTTCATGATGGATGACCTCCTTGGATGGAACAATGGTTTGTATCTTACTCCCAATTCGGTTTAGATTGGGGTATTAGTTAGCTCATGGGAACAAACGCTCCCTCGACGGTGGCGTTTGCGCACGAGCGTATTAGTTGCTGCCGCCACCGTCGAGCAGTGCCTCAAAATCCTCCGCCTGCATGGGACGGTAGTAGAGGAAGCCCTGAGCGTAGCGGGCGCCCATTTGGCGTAGCATGTTTGCCTGCTCATTTGTCTCGATGCCTTCGATCACAACGGGCAGATGGAGCGACTGCGCCATCTCGAGCATTGATGAAATGATTTGCACGCTGCGGCCTTGATCGCCGTCGACGGGCACAAACGTGCGGTCGAGCTTGATGACGTCGACGTTGACGTTCTTGAGCATCGCGAGCGTGGACTGACCGGTGCCAAAATCGTCCATGTAGGTCGAGAAGCCGCGGTTGTGCAGGTCGGCCGTCAGCTTATCCACAGCTTCGGACTCTCCCGTATAAGCCGTCTCGGTGATCTCGATGCGCATGAGCTCGGGCGGCAGATTGTATTGGTCGGCGAGTGCCCCCATATGCTCGGCAACGTCGCAGGCAAGGATATCCACGCGCGACACGTTGAGCGAGATCGGAACCACGCGAAGCCCTCGATCGATGCGCCCGCGCAGCCACGAGGCAACGCCCTGCCAAACGTATTTGTCGAGCGTCACCACAAAACCGCTTTCCTCGAGAGCGGGGATAAAGGTGACGGGTGAAATGAGGGAGCCATCCTTGTCAATCCAGCGCGTGAGCGCTTCGGCGCCAGTGATCTCGCCGGTTTCCATGTCGACCTGGGGCTGCAGGTAGTAGGTAATGCGGCCGTTTGAGAGTGCATACTGGAATTCGGTCAGCGTGCGGTGGAACGAGATTTCGCGCTCGTACTCCTCGGGGCGGAAAATGGCAATGCGCTCCTTAAAGTCGTTTTTTGCGCGCCGATTGGTAAACATTGCCTTGGCCTGCGCATCGATGGTGATTTCTTCGTTGGAGTCGATGGGGTAAACGCCCATGGACGGCCAGAAGCCCACGCCGTCATCGTGCTTGGCCACGGCTTCGCGAACACGGCTATAGATTTGATGGACGGCGACGTGCTCAAAGGGGATGAGTACGCAAAAATCGTCTTGGCCCCAGTACCCTGCGACGCCCATGTCGGCATTCTCGATGTCCTTGAGAACCGTGCCCACATCGGCGAGCATGCGGTCGCCCTCGGCCTGTCCGTGCCATTCGTTGAACAGCCGCATGTGTCCCATATCGACGGTGGCGATACACCAGGCGCCGTTGCGCCTTGTCTCAAGAAATTCGTTGGCGCGGCGCATAAACTCGCTGGGTCGATAGAGACCCGTGAGCGGATCGATGCGTTCGGCGATGGCGCTTTTGCGCTCCACCTCGGGTATGGGGAGGCTGTCGTTGGGAACAAGCCCGCCGGCCGTGCGAATGCGACGGTCGAGTTCGCCTAAAACGGCGGCCGTTTGATTGGTCAGGTGCTCGTAAAAGGCCGGAACGACAAGACAGACGGGGGTAATAGTGTCGCCCGCGATTCGAACGGGAGCGAAAACGGCCTCTTTGAGATGTTGGATCAGTTGCTCGAATGCTTCGTGATCCAAATTGTTGCTAAGCACGACGAACTGGGCGTTGCGTGAACGGAAGACGCGACTCCTGCCGCGAGTAATCGACAGCATGCGGCCTGCGTATTCGGCGAGCATGTTGTCGACGGCCTCGGCCCCGTAGAGCTCGTTGAGCTTTGCCGTGCCGCGAACGCGCACTGCTATAAGCCCCGTCTCGCAACGGTCGCGACGGCAGGCATCGATAGCGTTGATCAGCGTGCGCTGCGTTCCGAGACCCGTGGCGGCGTCGACGGTCTCGGCAAGCGAGTGGTTGACGAGCTCGCCGACGTAGAGCGAGGGGGTATTTCCGTCGCCGTCGATACGAAACCCGCGAGCGCGGCCGAGGATGTAGTCGCCGGCGGCATTGCGCACGCGGTACTGCATGACGTGACGATGTTTGGAGCCGTCATAGATTTGGTCGATGTCGTTGGTATAGGCCTCAAGGTCATCGGGATGGACACGCGTTTTCCAATAATCGTGACAGTTGTCTATATGCTCCGAAGGAAGACCAAGATCGCGCAAGGCGCCTTGTGACCAAAGGGTTCGATGTTTGTCCAAGTTCTCGATAAAGAAATATCGGCCTTCGTTGAGCATCGAAAGGGCGTCGAAAACGCGATCGCTTATTTCAAAGTCGTCGGTGTGGACTTGCGTGATATTGCGTCGATCAAGGTGCACGGCATGGCGCAGCTTGTAGTCGTACATGCGATGGTCGGCATCGAGCGTCATGCGATCGGAGGCTTCGCCCAGGGCGGGGTCGGCGTGTGACACTCCGTAGCTAAACGAGTGAGGCATCTCGGAATCGTTATTTTTGAGCAGGACCTCTCGACAGTGCTCCAGACGTTCGGCAAGGTCATCCTCGGTCGCGATTGTGGACAGGATGGCAAACTCGTCGCCTCCCAGGCGAAATGCAGCCTCGTCCACCTTCATATACAGCTTGAGATAGACGCTCACCTGCAAGATATAGCGGTTGCCCTCGTCGTGTCCAAAGATGTCATTACAGTGCTTAAGGTTATCGATGTCGATAAACGCCATGGTTACGGGCAATTCCTGCTCCCAGATTTCCTCTAGGGAACGGGTAAAGCCGCCGCGGTTGCCAAGACCGGTAAGCTCGTCGGTAAAGGCAGTCCTGATCAGATCGTCCTGACGCTCGAGAAGGTCACGGATGGTCTTTTCGAGCGTCTCGGTGTAATTGCTGGCGATATCCATGCTGTAAGCGGCTTCCTGAGGTCGGGGTGTATTGCGTCGGGCGAGCTCGTTGTACACACGCGTTGCTGCTCAACGCTTTGCGTGTATCCAGGCCCCCGCCTTGCTGCGTCGCTGGTTTAATATGTCGGTCCGTGTTCGCTGCTGATAACTATTGAGTAGTATAAACAACAATAGAGGATTGTATATGGGTGCCCCTGCCGCGGGCGGCTATTATTCGCCAATCGGTAGCGTGACGATGCGATGCTCGATATAAATGCGACTGAGTCGATATATGTTGGCGGGTATACTTGTTCCGCTTTAAAACACGGGAACGGAGATGGTCGCATGGCACAGCCAGACACGACGCGCACGGTGGGGCTTGCGCTCGAGGGAGGCGGCTACCGCGGTATGTATACGGCGGGCGTGCTCGACGTTTGGATGGAGCACGGTTTGACCTGCGACCATACGGTGGGTGTCTCGGCGGGCGCGGCGTTTGGCTACAACTTTAAATCGCGCCAGATCGGCCGCGCCATTCGCTACAACAAGGCCTATTGCGCCGACAAGCGCTATGCGAGCGTGACGAGCTGGTTGCGAACCGGCGATATGTTCAATGCCGAGTTTGCCTATCATGAGGTACCTATCGAGCGCGATCCCATCGACTTGGAGGCGTATCGCGCCTGCCCCATGCGGTTTACGTGCGTATGTACCGATCTTAAGACGGGGCAGGCCGTCTACCATGACCTGCCCTATGGCGACGAGCGCGATATTGAGTGGATCCGGGCGTCGTCGGCGATTCCCGTGGCGACGCGTCCTGTTGCCATCGAGGGTCGTAAGTACTTGGATGGCGGTGTTGCCGATTCCATTCCCAGCGCTTGGCTGTTTGCGCAGGGCTATGATCGCAACGTGGTGGTGCTGACGCAGCCGGCAGGCTTTGTAAAGCAGCCCAATAGCGTGATGCCTATGCTGCGTCGCGTGTATCGTCACTATCCGGAGTTTGTTGCGGCGCTTGAGCATCGGCACGAGGTCTACAATGCCACGCTCGATGACCTGGCGCGTCGCGAAGCCGCTGGCGAGATCTTTGTGGTGCGGCCGAGCGAATCGGTGAAGGTGCCGTCGCTGTGCCGCGAGCCCGATGAACTCGAGCGCATCTACCAGATCGGCCGTCGCGATGCGGAGGCGACGTTGCCCGCGCTGGAAGCGTATCTGGCGGGGTAAGGGCTGCTACGGAAAGCGCATTCCGGAATATGCGCTCAGACTGGGATGCGGTTTCCGCGAGGGGGCGGTCGCGGAAACCGCATCCCAAAATTTGCGCTTGGAATGGGATGCGTTTTCCGCTATTGAAGATATGGGACTGCGGAGCAACTGCTCGGTCTAGGCTTATGCCTGCTGCCAGGTGTCGACGAGCTCCTTGGCTGCGGCGTGGGGGTCGTCGGCACTGCAGACGGCGCTCACCACGAAAAAGCCGTCGACGCCGGTTGCCTTGAGCTGCGGCAGGTCGGCTTTCTTGACGCCGCCGCCCACCACGATGGGCACGGGGCTTGCTGCATGGAGGGCAGCCAGGTCCTCAAAGCTCTTGGTGATGATGGAGCCATCGGCTGCGCGTCCGCAGTCGCGCTTGGTTTCGGTCTCGTGGAGCGGGCCTACGCCCAGGTAATCGACCAGGCTCATGTCGGCGGTCTTGACGTACTCGAGCATCTCCTCGCAGCGGGCCGAAAGACCCACGATGGCATCGGGGCCCAGAAGCTTGCGGCAGACCTCGACGGGAATATCGCTCTGGCCAACATGCACGCCGTCGACGGCAATACCCTGCTCGCGTGCGGCAAGTACGCAGTCAAGGCGGTCGTCGATCAGCAGCGCGACCTGCCCGGTTTTGCCGGCCTGAGCGATGGCCTGCGCGGCATCGCCCGTCAGTGCGATGATCTCGCGGGCGCTTGCCACCTTGGAACGCACCTGAATGCAGGTAAAGCCGGCGTCGAGCGCCTGGGCCACCACATCGCCCACGGGGCGTCCGAGGGTGTTTTCGGGGCCGAGTACCAGATAGGCCGAGATATCAAGGTTGTCGCGGATGCTCACTGTGCTTCCTCCTGCTTTTTGATCTGCGCTTCCATGCGCTCGAGCTTGCCAGTCATGGTGTCGGTAAATCCGGGTCGAATATCGGCCTTGAGCACGACTTCGGTGCGGATGCCCTTGCTCGCCAACACAAAGGTTGCGTCGCGCACGACCTGCATGACTTCGTCCCAGTCGCCCTCGATCTCGGTGAACATCGAGGTGGTGCGGTTGGGAAGGCCGCTCTCGCGAATAACACGCACGACCTCGGCGACCTCGGCGGACAGCTCGTCGCCGGTGCCGCACGGGGCGATGGCTACGGCGACGAGCGTGTTCATACCGGCATTGGTTGCGGGCTCGGACATGCCTTATGCCTCCTCGAGCTCGAGTTGGTTATCGGCAATGTCCTGGGCGGTCGCGCGGTAGAGCTCGTCGATAAAGGCGACCTTAAAGCTTGCCGGGGCATCGGCAACGGCGGCGGCACGCGTGCCGGCAACGTTGTAGGCGGCGGTGCCGCAGATGGCCGCCGTAAACGGGTCGGCGGCGCAGGCATACACGGCCAGCACGCCGCCCTGCGAGCAACCGCAGCCGGTGATTTTGGACATGAGCGGGCTGCCGCCGTGGGACTTGGCCACGGTCGTGCCGTCGGTAATCAGGTCGACTTCGCCCGAGACCACAACGGCGCCGCCGGTGTAGCGGGCGAGCGCCACGGCGGCGCCGCGGGCGGCGTCGACCGTGTCGGTGGTATCGACACCGCGCACGCGACTCAGATCGGCCGCTTCGCCCTCAAGGCCCCACAGGCCGGCGAGCGCGATAATCTCGGAGGCATTGCCGCGCACGATGGCGGGTTTGTACTGCTTGAGTTCGCCTACCAGTTGGGTGCGCAGGCTGCCGATGCCCAGGCCCACCGGATCGAGCACCCAGGGCTCGCCGGCGTCGTGTGCCGCCTTGGCCGCGCGGGGAATCGTCTGCTCGTAGATGGGGAAGAGTGTGCCCATGTTCAGATAGATGGCGCCGCCGCCGGCAACGAGCGCCTCGCCCTCGTCGGGCAGATAGACCATGGCGGCCGATCCGCCCACGGCGAGCTGCGCGTTGGCGACAAAGTCAATCGTCACCGTGTTGGTGATGGAGCCCGCCATCGGATTGGTGGCGCGAATCTTCTCCACTGCCTTGACCACGTTTTGCTTGAGCTGTTTCGAATCGATCACTGCACATGCCTCCTTGGCATAGAAAAGGGGCGCTGTGCATAGACAGCGCCCCTAAAAAGGCGGCATGCTCCCTACGCCAGCATTAACTGACAGGTTCAAAGGATTGGGCCCCATGCCCTCTCAGCCTTGTGGTTTGCACCGCCGGCACTCCCGCATCGAATCTGTTGTTCCCTATACTAGCGCACCTGCCAAAAAGGGACAGGTTTATTTTGGCAGGTAACAACTGGGGCTTTGCGTTTTCCCAGATAAAACCTGCCAATATAAACCTGTCTCTTTTTGGCAGGTCGGTACAATAGACGGGATTAAGAATGACCGAGGGGGCCTTATGATTAAACTTGTGCTGACCGATATGGACGATACGCTGATTCCAGCCGGGCATGACGGCGCTAGCGACTACGCCATCGAGGGCATTCATGCCATGCAGGCGGCGGGTCTGCACTTTGGCCCGGTTTCGGGCCGTCAACCGTCCGCGATGGGCTGGATGTTCAAAAATCATGCCGAGTGCTTTTCGACCGGCGCGTTCTGCAACGGCCAGGTCATGTTTGTGGACGGCGAGGTGGTAGCCTCGCATGCGACCGACAACGCCGCCCTTATGCGCTTGGCTGACTACTTGGAGCAAGAGACCGACGATACGTATCTGAAGGTCTACGGCCTGGGTGATGACTTTTGGGGCAACGATGCCTATTGTGTAACGAGCGACCCCGAGCGTGTACGCCGCGCCATGGAGTCGGGCGGCAACGCATGGCTCAAGGGCGAAGAGGCCCCGTGCCGTCCTGTCGTCGATGACGCGCCGGTGTTCAAGGCGAATATCTGGAGTGCTCGTTCGCGTGAGGAGCTCGCGGAGCTACGCGAGCGCGTTGCCGCTGAGGTGCCGGAGCTCTCGCTTGTGTTTCCCAACAACCGCGTGCGCCTGTTCGACATCCTTCCGGCCGGTTGGGACAAGGGCTGCGCTGCGCTGGAGCTGGCGCGCGCTCTGGGCCTGACGCCCGACGAGGTGGCCGTATTTGGCGATTCCGATAACGACCTGCCCATGATCGGTGCCGTTCCCAACTCCGTTGCAGTCGCCAATGCCAACGAGGCCGTTACGGCGGCGGCGCGCTGGCATATTGGCGCTGCGGCGGATGATGCGGTCGCCGGGGCTCTGCATCAGATTGCCGCCTGCGCCGCGACGGGGGAGATGCCGTCGTTTATGCGTCAGATGGACGCAACGGGTTTCGACGTCACGAACGTCTAGGGAGGGCGCTATGAAGCTTCAGCAGCTCAGGTATGTTGTTAAGGTTGCCGAATGCGGCAGCATCACCGAGGCCTCGCGCCGGCTCTTTGTGTCGCAGCCTTCGATTACCGCGTCGATCCGCGATCTCGAAAATGAGATGGGCGTGCGCATCTTTGAGCGCACCAACAAGGGCGTCATTGTGTCCGAGGAAGGCGAGACCTTCTTGGGCTACGCGCGCCAGGTACTCGACCAGGCCGACCTGCTCGAGGGCAAGTACAAGGGCACATCCGAGCAGGTGCCGCACTTTAGCGTGAGTTGCCAGCATTATTCCTTTGCCGTTAACGCGTTTGTTGACGTGATCCGCGAGTTCGATGCTGCGCGTTACGACTTCACCCTGCGCGAGGAGCAGACTCACGAGATTATCGAGGACGTCGCGCATATGAAAAGCGAATTGGGCATCCTGTATCTGTCCGAGCACAACCGCGAGGTCATCGAGCGCATGCTGGCGGCCAACGAGCTCGTGTTCGAAGGGCTCTTCTGTGCCACGCCGCATATCTTCGTCTGTGCCGACCATCCGCTGGCGGACCGCTCCAGCGTGACGCTCGAGGATCTGGAAGACTACCCGTTCCTGTCCTACGAGCAGGGCAGCTACAACTCGTTTTACTATTCCGAGGAGCTGACCTCGACGTTTGAGCGTCGCAAGAATATCCGCGTGCGCGACCGTGCGACGTTGTTCAATTTGGCCATGGGCCTCAACGGCTACACGGTATGCTCGGGCGTGATCAGCCACGAGCTCAACGGCCCCGGCATTATCTCGATTCCGCTCGACGTGGACGAGTACATGGAGATTGGCATCATCACGCGCAAGAACACGACGCTTACGCGCTACGGTCGGGCCTATATCGACGCGATTCGTCAGCATATCTAGACTGCTGCGTCCTGTACAGGTCAAATCTCTTCATGGCAGTCCCAACTGATATAGGAAGCATCTATATCAAACTGTTATAAACGTATATTTTACGATGGCTATATGAGCGCTCATACTCTGTCCCAGTAAAGCAACCAATGCAAAGGGAGATATCTATGAGCACTTCGATTCAACCGAACGCGCCGTTTCGTGCCGATATCGTCGGCAGTTTTCTTCGTCCGCAGGCCGTAAAGGATGCCCGCGCTGCCTATGCGGCGGGCACGCTTGATGCCGAGGGGCTTAAGGCCGTCGAGGATGAGGCTATTCGCGACCTGGTGGACAAGCAAAAGGCCACTGGCCTGCAGGTGATTACCGATGGCGAGTTTCGTCGCAGTTACTGGCACCTCGACTTTATGTGGGGGCTCAACGGCATTGAACGCCGCACCTCGCGTACGGGCTATATGTTCCACGACGAGGAGACCACGGCTGACACCGCCGTGGTGACCGGCCCCATCAGCGGCGAGAACCACCCCTTCGTCGAGCACTTTAAGTTTGTCAAGGCACTCGAGGGGGAGGGCCACGTTGCACGCCAGACCATTCCGGCGCCGATCCAGACGTTCTCGGAGGTTACGCTCGACCGCTGCGATGGCCAGCAGGAGAGCCTGCGCGCTGTCTATAAGACCGATGAGGAACTTGCCGACGCAATTGCAGCCGCTTATCGCACGGTGATCGCCGACCTGTACGCAGCGGGTTGCCGCAACATCCAGTTTGATGACTGCACCTGGGGCATCTATTGCGATACCGACTTTGTGTCCAAGACTGGCATGAGCCCGGTTGACCTGCAAAAGGTGAGCGAGCTGGGCGTGGCGCTCAACAACGCCGCCATCGAGGGCAAGCCCGACGACCTCGTCATTAACACGCACGTGTGCCGCGGCAACTACCACTCCACCTACGCTTTTGAAGGCGGCTACGATCCCATCGCTCCATATCTGTTTGCGCATGAGGACGTCGATGCGTTCTATCTGGAGTTCGACACGCCGCGCGCCGGCGGTTTTGAGCCGCTAAGCTACGTTGCCCCGGGCAAGAAGGTCGTGCTGGGCTTGGTAACCACCAAGGCGGCAGAGCTCGAGAACGAGGATGTTATCGTCGAGCGCATCCGCGAAGCCGCAAAGTACGTGCCGCTCGAGAACCTGTACCTGTCGCCCCAGTGCGGCTTTGCCAGCTGCGAGATTGGCAACAAGCTGACCGAGGACGAGCAATGGGCAAAGATTGTCCTGGTCAAACGCATCGCCGAGCGCGTTTGGAAGTAACGCTACCGTTCGCACGCGACGGCGCGTGCGAGACGTTGCGTATCGCGTACAATGGTTCGGATCGTATCGTTCGGGCAGGTTATCCGATATGCCCGGGCGCCCTTCCATTATGAAAGGACATCCATGTCCCAATCCTCGACGCCCGCCGTCGCCGATGCCATCTACGATGCGTCGTCGCTCGGTCGCCCGCGCATGTTTTTGCTCGGCCTGCAGCACCTGTTTGCCATGTTCGGCGCTACCGTGCTGGTGCCTGTGCTCACCGGCCTTTCGGTTTCGGCGACCCTTTTGTTTGCCGGCCTGGGCACGCTGCTCTTCCACTTCCTATCGCGCGGCAAGGTGCCGGCCTTCCTGGGCTCGTCGTTTGCCTTTATCGCTGGCTATGCCGCCATCGCGCCCAACGGCGAGACGGAGCTTTTGCCCTACGCCTGCCTGGGCGTAGCTTGCGCCGGCCTGCTTTATCCGGTGCTTGCGGCACTCTTCCGCGCGTTTGGCGCCAAGCGCGTTATGCGCTTCTTCCCGCCGGTGGTGACTGGTCCCATCGTCATTTCCATCGGCCTGATCTTGGCAAGCTCTGCCATCGCCAACTGCCAGACCAACTGGTTTGTGGCTGTTATTGCCGTGGCCGTGATCGTCATCTGCAACATCTGGGGCCGTGGCATGGTTAAGATCGTGCCGATTTTGCTGGGCGTTGTGGTGAGCTATGCCGTTGCGACTGCGCTGGGCGAAGTTGATTTTTCGGGCGTCGCAGCCGCTCCCTGGGTTGGCTTGCCCGTCGTGTGGGACAACACCGTGTTTGCGCTCTTTGGGCCGCAGTTCGATAGCGGTCTTGCCACGACGGCCATCATTACTATCATGCCGCTGGCGTTTGCGACCATGATCGAGCATATCGGTGACATCTCGGCCATCGGCTCCACTTGCGAGCGCAACTACATTGCCGATCCCGGTCTGCATCGCACACTGCTCGGCGATGGTCTTGCCACGATCCTGGCTTCGCTCTTTGGCGCTCCGGCCAACACCACCTATGGCGAGAACACCGGCGTGCTCGCCCTGACGCGCGTGTTCGACCCGCGCGTGATTCGCATTGCCGCGTGCTGCGCCATCGTGCTTTCGTTCTGCCCCAAGTTCGCCGCGGTCATCGCCGCCATGCCGGCGTGCGTAATCGGCGGAGTGTCGCTCGTGCTCTACGGCATGATCAGCGCCGTGGGCGTCCGCAACCTCATCGAGAATCAGGTCGATTTCCAAAACAACCGCAACGTGCTGGTGGCCGCGCTGGTGCTCGTGCTCTCGCTCGGCATCGCGTACAGCACCGCCGGCGCCATCGTGTTGGAGCTGTGCGGCGTGACGATTTCGCTTTCGGGTCTTGCCGTGGGTTCGCTGGTGGGCATTGTGCTCAACGCCATCCTACCGGGTAACGACTTTGAGTTTGATGTCTCCGAGCTTGAGGAGGCTGCTGAGTAGCAGCTGCGTTCAGCTAAAACAAGATATGGTGCCCATGCGTATATGCGCGTGGGCACCATTTTTAATGCGTCAGTATCCAGTGGATGCCGCGGGCCATGCGCAAGTCGGTCTGGGAAAAGTGATTGCCGGGGTTGAGCTCCAGCGTCGTGGGAATACCACGTTCGCCGAGCAGCTTTTCCATTGCGCGCGTATCGTCGAGTACGTGCCGCATCATGCGGTTGGGAGTCTTGGTCTCCTTTTTACCGAGCGACAGATAGACAGCCTGCGGGCTGCCGGCAAATGGCGCCGTGCTGGCGCGATCGACAAAGTCGGGAAACCATAGCGACCCCGATGCGCTCGCGGCGCGGTCAAATGCGTCGGTTTGCCAGAGGGACCAGAGTGCGAAGAGGCCCGCGAGCGAGTAACCGGCAATGCCACGCCAGGTGGGCGGCTGAGGAAGCGATGACTCGACCTGGGGGATTATCTGACTCAGCAGCTCATCAAGAAAATCGGCAGCTTGGCCGCCGAAAGGCTCGGCATCGCGTACGGTCCCGTCGCATGCCCAGGGGCTCAGCTCGCGATTCCAATCGAGCCCGCCAATGGTGACGAGGGCGAATGGCGGACAGTCGAGCTCTCGGCAACACTTATAAACCTCGCTGCCGTCGCCCACGACCACAGGAAGGTAGATGACAGGCGCGCTTTCCGTATGATTCGAATAAACGGTTATCTGCTTTTGATGCGCTTCCATGACGGGCTTCTCTCAGTGTTGTGATATCGGCAGCCGCAATTGTCGCACGCCAGCGTATGCCGGTTGGGCTAGACCAAAGACAATCTCGTGCATCCCCTGCGGACGCATATGGAAAACGCCACCGCCGGAGGGGAGCTCGGCGGTGGCGTTGTTAAACGGTGCTGGGGCTCGGGGCCTTCGCGGGAGCTGCCATGTGCGCAGAGGCGTCTAAGAGCGCTTACGGCTCGCCATGGTGCCTGCGGCGATAGCGGCTGTTCCCGCAAGGACGGTTGCCACGATGGCCGCACCCGAGGTGTCGCCGGTTGCCGCGAGCACGCCGGTAGTCTTGGCTTTCGTGGTTGAAGCCGCAACGGCCTTGGTCGGCTTTGAGCCCTCAGGCTTGGGGTTCTGCTTGGACTCCGCGGGCTTGCTTTCTGCGGGCTTGGTCTCGTCGGGCTTGGGGTCTTCCGGCTTGGCTACCTCGGGAGGTGCGATGACCATGCTCTTGGCGACAGCTTCGTTATAGGGGGAGTCGATCACAGCGTCGCCCGTGCCGATGGCTTGGCCTGCCTCGTAGATGCCGTCACGGAGCTTGCGATAGTCAATGACCTTGCCGCCTTCGGGCGTCTGGATGGCGGCGTTCTCAATCTTGATGGTGCCGATTGCCTTGCCGTCAGCGCTCATGGCACGGGCAAAGATTGCCGCTGTATCTCCTTCGGCCGTTACCTTGCTGCGGATGATCGAGATGACTGCGGGTGTGACGCCCTCGCTGGTCTGGGCGATGATGCCGATGTTCTCGCCTTGGGGCTCGGGGCTCGTCTCGCCATCTTGGTTTTCGCTGTAGGGGATGGGGCCGTCGCCGTTCTCGACATAGCGGGCTATGGCCTTGACAACGGAGTCGCTGATGTAGATGTGGCCACCCTTCTCGTTGGGTCGATCGCTTCTGGTGGAGAATGCAGCCGAAACCTCGCCTTCCGCAAACGCGTCCACGGTGGAGCCGTTCTTGACGACGATATCGTCTGGGTAGGTGAAGAGGGCAATGGCGCTACCGTATCTGCCTTTACTTGCGCGGACTGTCACGTTTGCATGATCGAGGGTGATGCCCTTGTGGGCATAGACGCCATATTCAACACCGTTTACGTTGAGGGAGGCGTTTGTGGCTGCGAGGCTGCCCTTGGCCTCGACGGCAGCGTCTTTCTCGGAGCTTGCCTTGACCTGGCTGCCGTCCGAGATGTTGATATTGCCGCCGCTCCAAAGGGCCTCACCATCAGCTGAGCTTGCCTCGACCGTCCCGCCACCCTTGATGGTGAGGTTCTTATCGGTTCCAATACCCTTGTCCTCGGTAGTCCTGGCGGTGACGGCTCCGCTGTCGTCAATCGTGATATTACCGTTTGCCCTGATGCCATCCGATGCACCCGTGGCGTTGACGTTGCCCGAACCTTTGATAGCGAGATCACCCCCGGCATTTATGGCGTCAAACCCAGTGCTCGTGGCGTTGACGGATCCGGCTCCGTCGATGTTGATATTACCCGTGGAGAGGATAGCGTCCTCAGTAGATGTCACGCTGAGCGTGCTGCCCGCGTCGCCTTGGATATTGAGCTCGGCGTTCTCGTTAGTGCCATGAGAAACGTTGATGCCTTCGATCCATTCGGCAGTGACGATGTTGGTCCCCGAGTAATTCACGTTGAGCTTGCCTGCGGCCTGGATCTCGCCGCCGTTATAGTTGTTGAGCTTCAAGTCGTCGGCGCCGTCCCACGACCAGGTACCGGCCTCGTCGCTCGCCGCGGTGTTGTACTTGTTGCCGCCGACCTTGACCCATTCCGCCGCGAGCGAGACGCTCGGCATGAGCAGCGAGCTCACCGTGAGCGCGCACACGGCGCCTACGACGATGCGGCGCGTCACGCGGCGCCAGCTGCCGTGCGCGAGTCCTATGCGACGGCGAACGTCGGGTTCGGCAACATGGGTTCCGGCGGTAGTGTCATTGCGTTTGGGGGTCGTGAACAAGGCTGCCATGGTTGCTCCCGTTCTCATAGGGCCTATACGGCTAGATTCAGCGTATCTGCTGGATGTTGCCGGCGGTAGTGCCGTTTGGAGGGCAAAATGTCCAAAATGGGGGAGAAATAGGTCGCACGCCGGCGCAGGGACCGGCGCTAAAAGAAAAGCGCGGGGCCGCATGGCGACTCCGCGCTTTATTGTTCAGCTTTTGCAGCCTTGCCCTTACGCTACGAAGAAGTAGACGAGGAAGGCAAGGGCCGCGATCCACTCGTCCTGTGCGAAAAAGTGTTTACGAGCGCTTGCGGCTCGCCAGGGCGCCTGTGACGATGGTGGCCGTTCCTGCAAAGGCGGTCGCTATGATTGCTGCTCTCGAGGCGTCGCCGGTTGCCGCGAGCTTGCCGATGGTCTTGGCTCCCGTGGCTGCAACTGCAACGGTCTTGGTTGTCTTCGTGCCCTCGGACTTGGAGCCCTCGGGCTTGGTCTCGCCGGACTTTTCCTCGGGTTTGATCTCCTCGGAAGGCACGGTGACCGTGCTCTTGGCGACAGCGGCGTCATAGGGGGAGTCGATCGTGGCGTCGCCCGTGCCGATGGTTTGACCTGCCTCGTAGGAGATGCTGGGGCCATACTCTTCTTCGTGGCGATAGTTAATGATCTTGCCGCCTGCGGGCGTCTGGATGGGAGCGCCTTCGATCTCGATGGTGCCGATCGCCTTGCCGTCCTCGCTTATGGCAAGAGCGAAGATTGCCGCCGTGTCTCCCTCGGCCGTGACCTTGCTGCGGACGATCGAGATACTCGCAGGCGTGATGCCCTCGTAGGTCTGGGCGAAGATACCGATGTTCAGACCCCTAGGCTCAGGAATGACCTCACCGCTTTGGTCGTTGCCGTAGTGATCGGGGCCATCGCCACCGGTCTCGATATAGCGGGCTATAGCCTTAACAACGGAGTCGCTGATGTAGATGTGGCCGCCAGCGACGTTTGGCTGGTGGTTTCTGGTAGAGATTGCAACCGAGAATTTGCCTTCCGCGAACGCGTCCACGATGGAACCATTCTTGATGACGATGTCGTCCCCGTCAGTGATGAGGGCGATGGCCTGGCCGCCGCTCGCGCTTGTACGGACCGTCACGGTCGCGTGATCGAGCGTAACGCCCTTGTAGGCATAGACACCATATTCAACACCGCTTGCGTCAAGGGAGGCGTTCGTGACCGCGAGACTGCCCTCAGTGTCGACGGCAAGATCTCCTTCGGAGTTTGCCTTAACCTGGCTGCCGCCCGAGATGTTGATGCCGTCTTTAGCCCAAATCGCCGCTTCTTCTATCGAGCTTGCTTCTACCTTGCCACCGCCTTTGATGATCAGGTCACTGTCCGCGGCGATGCCGTAACCTTCGTCTCCTTTAGCGATCACTGTGCCAGAGGAATCGATGGTGGTCTTGCCCTTGGATTGGATGCCTTCGGTACCGCCCGTTGCATTCACAGTGCCCGAGCCTGTGATAGAGAGATCGCCCTTTGCCTCAATTCCGTCGGAAGAGGTGCTTGTGGTGTTCACAGTGCCTGGGCCAGAAATGGAGAGGTCGCCTGTGGACTTAATTGCATCGGCCTCGGCTGTCACATTGAGCTCATCCGTGCTATTCGAGCTCGTTATGTTCAACTCTGCTTTCTGGCTAGTGCCATCCTGCGCCTTGATGGCCGCTCCGGTGTAATCGGGCTCGGTTTTCACGGTGTTCCTGCCCTCGTAGGCAATGTTGAGCTTGCCTGCGGCCTGGATCGCACCGCCGTCATAGCCGTTGAGCTTCATATCGTCGGCGCCGTCCCAGCTCCAGGTGCCGGCGGCGTCTCCCGTGGGTCCCGCGGCCGCTTCGTGGCGGACGCCGCCAACGTCCACCCACTCGGCCGCGAGCGAGACGCTCGGCATGAGCAGCGAGCTCACCGTAAGCGCGCATACGGCGCCCACGACGATGCGGCGTGTCACGCGGCGCCAGCTGCCGTGTGCGAGCAGCGTGCGACGGCGCACGTCGGGCTCGACAAAATGGGCTCCAGAGGCTTTGTCAGTGCGCTTGGGGGTCGTGAACAAGGCGGCCATGGTTACTCCCATCCTCATAGGGCCTATGCGATTACGCTCAGCATATCTGCAGGATGTAGCCGGCGGTAGTGCCGTTTGGAGGGCAAAATGTCCAAAAATTCGGGGAGCAATACATCGCGCGCCCGTGTGTTGCCTGGCTTTAAAAGAAAAGCGCGGAGCCGCTCGATGCGACTCCGCGCTTTGGTGTTTTGCTTTAGCAGACTATGCCGTTACGCCACGAAGAAGTAGACGAGGAAGGCGAGGACTGCGATCCACATGAGCGGCTTGATCTTGGAGGCCTCGCCCTTAAAGAGCGCGACGACCACGTAGGCGATAAAGCCCAGACCGATGCCGGCAGAGATGGAGTAGGTGAAGGGCACGCCGGCGACAATCATGAACGCCGGGAAACCCTGCGACACGTCGGACCAGTCGATCTCGGAGGCCTCGCTCATCATGAGGTAGCCGACGTAGACCAGGGCACCGCAAGTGGCGGCGCTGGAAACGATGGAGACGACGGGGGAGAAAAACGCGGCGAGGATAAACAGCACGCCGGTTGTGACGGAGGTGAGACCCGTGCGGCCACCGTCGGCAGCGCCAGAGGTGGACTCGACGAAGGTGGTGATGGAGGAGACGCCCATGAAACCGCCCACGGCAGCGGCGGCGGAGTCGACGATCAAGATCTCCTTGATGTTCTCGACGTTGCCGTCGTCGGTGAGGAACTCGCCCTGCTTGGCCACGGCCATCGCGGTGCCCATGGTGTCGAAGAAGTCACTCATGAGCAGCGAGAACGAGATGACGAGGAGCGCGGGGTCGGTAAGGACCTTGACGATGGCGGGCACGCCGCCGGCGTCGGCGATGGGACCGCCGATGCTCGAGAAGTCGAGCGGGGCGATGATACCGGTCGGAGCCTGGGTCACACCCAGGGGGATGCCGGCGATAACGGCGACGATGATGCCGATGAGAAGCGAGCCCGGCACGTTGCGGGAAGCCAGGGCAACCGTCACGATGATGGAGATAATGCCGACGATAAAGGTGGGGGAGGTGATGTCGCCCAGGCCGACAAGCGTGCCAGCACCGGCGGTGATGATACCGGCGTCGCACAGGCCGATCATGGCGATGAACAGGCCCAAGCCAACCGAGATGGCATGGCGCAGGACAACCGGGATAGCGTCCATGATGGCCTCGCGCAGGCCGCACAGGACGAGCAGCAAGATGACGACGCCCTCAAGGAAGATGACGCTCATGGCCACGTGCCAGTCACCGCCGCAGACGGTGGTGGTGATTCCAGCGATCATCGCGTTGACGCCTAAGCCCGACGCGCAGGCGAGCGGTCGGTTGGCGAAGATGCCCATGCAGATGGTCATGATGCCGGCGCCCAGGCAGGTGGCGCAGGCGAGCGCTTCCGCATCGATGCCGGCGCCCGAGAGCACCGCGGGGTTGACGGCGATGATGTAGGCCATCGCCAGGAATGTTGTCAGTCCAGCGCGAAGTTCGGTCCCGATTGTGGACTTGCGCTCACTGACGTGAAAAAGTTCGTCCATGCATACCCTTTCCTTGTTCGGCCCCGAGTTTAGGCCGATTGACACGAACTCTCCCACTATAGCCCCTTTGCGACGCTGTTGTTCCTCGCATGTTGATGTTCGGCGCTTTGTAGCAGACGGACGGTATTTTTCGCATGAAAATGTATGGGTACCGTATACTTAAGCGGTTACAACGACCCCTATGGAGGAACGTATGATTAAAGAGCTTTGCCACGACGAGGCTATCCTGTCCCAGCGTTGCGAGGTTGCGACCGTCGAGGACGAGTCGGTCGCTCAGGACCTGATCGATACCATCAAGTCGCTCGACGATGCCGGCTGCCTTGCCGCTAACCAGATTGGCGTTACCAAGAAGGTCTGCGTCTACCTGGACGACGCCGGCGAGCCCCACGTGCTCTACAACCCCCGTCTGGTGTTTGGCCTGGGTGCCAGCAAGATGGAGGAGAGCTGCCTGACACACGAGGAGGTCACCAAGTCCACGCGCTACATCAAGTGCAAGGTTGCCTTTGACCAGATCGTCGACGGCAAGATGCGCGAGCGCAAGCAGGACTTCGTGGGCTTCGAGGCACAAATGATCCAGCATATGATTGACCACTGTCTAGGAAAGTTGGTTTAAAGCGCCGATGCATCGCACCTTGGCGTTCAATCGTCGCTTACGTACCGTTAGTACGCTGCGCTCCTCTTTCACGCCAATCTGCGGCACCTCGACACTTTAAACCGACCTGTTCGGTTATTTCCGGTCGAGTGATTTGATCGGGGATTGAACCTGTGCTTTTGTCCCGGGCGTGACATTGTTGTCATGTCCGGGCTTTTGTGTTTAGCGCCTTTTTGTTTGGAGACAATGAACTTAGGAAGAACGTAAAGCTAGGAGGCGCTATGTGCACGAGTATTCGATTTACCGATAATTCTGGCAACATGTATCTGGGCCGCAACCTCGACTGGAGCTTTGGATACGGTGAGCAGGTTCGTGTGATGCCCCGCGGGTTCCACATCCCGTATTCGTTTATCGACGACACGACAGCGGCACACGCGGTAATCGGCATGTGCATCGATTACAAGAACTATCCCATGTTTTTCGACTGCGGCAACGATGCGGGCCTTGCAGTGGCGGGCCTCAACTTTCCCGGCTATGCCGAGTATGCCGAGGGCCCTGTCGAGGGCAAGACCAATATCGCGGCCTACGAGTTTCCCCTGTGGGTCGCCGCGACGTTTTCGACGGTCGATGAGGTCGAGGTGGCGCTGCGTGACGTGGCGATCGTGGCCAAATCGGCGGGCGAAGGCCTAGGCGTGTCGCTGCTCCACTGGATTATCGGCGACGACCGGCGCAGCATTGTGGTCGAGATGATGGCCGACGGCCTGCATGTGTACGATGACCCGGTCGACACCCTCGCCAACCAGCCGACCTTCCCGTGGCACATGGAAAACCTACGCACCTATATCACCGCCACGAACGATTTTCCGCAGACGGCGACGTGGCGCGGCGCCGAGCTTAAGCCCTATGGCGCGGGTGCCGGCATGCGCGGCATTCCCGGCGACTGCTATTCGCCGAGCCGTTTTGTAAAGGCGGCGTATCTCAATGCCAATTATCCGCAAAAGGAGAGCGAGGCCGAAAACGTCGTTCGCATGTTCCGCTCGCTCGAGGGCGTGGTGATGATCGAGGGGGCGTCCAGGATGGGCGATGGCAAGTTCGAGAAGACTATCTACACCGGATGCTTTAGCGCGCGTACGGGCAATTATTACTACGCGACGTACGAGGACCCTTCGATTCGCTACGTGAGCCTGATGGATGCCGAGGGCGCGAGCCCCGATAGACTCGTGGTTCCCGATCCGCGCCGTTCGTAGCCGATAGCTTTACCGCAATGCAATGCGGCCCCGCATCTCCTGTGAGGTGCAGGGCCGCTGTCATCGATTTGCGACGTCGCTAAAAGTTAGCGTCGTTGAGTTGGGCGCTCTCGAGGCCGTCGAGTTGCTGTTGCTCGAGTGTATCGGCGACGCTCTCGAGCAACTCGGTGGGATCGACGTTCATGTCCCTACCGGCTTCGTTGCCGTTGACCAGGTCGTCCGAGAAGATATCGACATCCATTTCCTCGGCTTCCTCGATCTGAACTTCGAGTGGCACCTGGGTGCGTACGAGTTTGACTGCCGGACGCATACGGGCAAAGAGGGGCACGTACTCGATGATGATGGCCGAGTTCTCGAGACCATACCAACGTGCCGGGCTTCCGCAGGCGCGGCGGACGGCGTACTTGATGGCCATGACGCGATGGTCGTTGCGGTTGATGTCCGTCTCGGGGGCAAGCATCTTGCGCAGCATGCAAAAACGGAAGTCGCCCACGTTGCCGCGCGTCTCGTAGATGGAGTAGGTGTGATGTTGCGGCGGCAACTCACCCGATGCCATCAGGTCCCCAACGATCTGGCGCAGATAGGCGTTGACGCGCTGATTGACCTTAAAGCCCAGGTTCAGGCGCACGCGGAACAGGAAGTCCGTGCCAAAGGTCTCAACGGAGTATTCGTGCGTATAGGGCTCGTCGGTAACGTGCACGTTGATGAACCAGTATGCCTTGGCGCGCTTGGGATGCTTGTCCAAGATGGAGTAGAGCACGTCGCGGTCGAGCGTGAGCGGGTCGGGGCTGTTGGTGAGAAATACCAGATTGTCGGCGAGCGCGGGATAGGTCTCGTCATTGCGCAGGCAATTGAGCTGGTCGATGTACTTGGAGACGGGCAGCAGAATCGTCTGCGTGCGCTCGATGGCGGTGCCGCGGCGCCACACATACATAAGGCCAAACAGCAGCGAGGCCAAGAAGATCATGACGTAACCGCCGTCAAAGAACATGGTAAGGCACGAGGCGAAGAAGCATAGCTCAATGGCACCAAAGAGCAGGGCGAAGACGCAGGCGCCCAGCTTGTGCTTGAGGATGCCGGCGATATAGCTCGTCAAAAGCGTCGTGGTCATGAGCATGGTCACGGTAATGGCGAGGCCGTAGGCGCTCTCCATGCGTTCGGAGTTCTGGAACAGCAGCACGATGAAGATGCAGCCGACCCACATGATGTTGTTGACGAGCGGAATATAGAGCTGGCCCTTGGTGTCGCTGGGGTAATGGATGCGCAGGTGCGGCATAAGGTTGAGGCGCGTTGCTTCCGAAACTAACGAGAAAGAGCCGGTGATGAGCGCCTGCGAGGCGATGATCGCCGCTACGGCCGAAAGCACGATGGCAAAGGGGCGCAGGGGCTCGGGAAGCATCATATAGAACGGGTTGACGATGTCCATCGCAAGCATCTGGGGGTTGGAGTTATTGGCGAGCAGCCAAGCTCCCTGACCCAGATAGTTGAGGATAAGGGCAGCCTTAACAAACGGCCAGGATGCATAGTTGTTCGTCTTGCCCACGTGGCCCATGTCCGAGTAGAGCGCCTCGGCACCGGTCGTTGACAGGAAGACAAAGCCGAGCACCATGATGCCCGAGTGGTTGATGGGCGAGAACAGGAACATGATGCCGCGGATGGGGTTGAGCGCGCGCAAGATGGACAGGTTGCCGAGCATGTTGAATAGGCCGGCGCTTGCCAAGAACAGGAACCATAGTGTCATGAGCGGGCCGAAGAGCTTGCCGATTGACGAGGTGCCGGCGCGCTGCATGGCAAACAGCCCGCAGATAATGATGATGGTAAGAATGATGACGTTGGTTTGCCCGTCACCCAAAAGCGCGTGGCCCCACTCGATGGTACGCAGGCCCTCAATGGCCGTGGTGACCGTGACCGCGGGGGTGAGGATACCGTCGGCGAGCAGCGCCGCGCCGCCGATCATGGCAGGGAGAATCAGCCACGGTGCCACCTTGCGCACGAGACTGAATAGAGCGAAGATGCCGCCTTCGTTGTGGTTGTCGGCTTTCATGGCGATTACCACGTATTTGACCGTGGTCACGAGCGTCATGGTCCAGATGACGAGCGAAAGCGCGCCCAGAATCATGTCCTCGCTGACGGTGCCGATGCCGCCGTTGTTGGCGACGATCGATTTCATGGTGTACATGGGACTCGTGCCGATGTCGCCATAGACGACGCCGAGCGTTACGAGCAGCATGCCAGCGGAGAGGGGAATGGCTCCGTGCCCGCCCGGCCCATGCCGGCCTTGGAGGTTTGCCTCCAGTTTGGTGTGTGCCACGTGGACTCCCTTAGACATCCGGTTATCTGTCCAAGACAGATAAATTTTATGCTGCCTTTATACATACAAGAGCAGTTTGGCACATCAGGTTGTTTTAGACAATAATTCCCCATCTGGGGATTATTCATGTACGCAGGCAGCATTTCAAAGCAGGGGCGCATCTGCTGAATGGCGTGCTGCAATGTGATAATCGCGGACGTGCCCCGGCTTTGAAACTGAATGAAGAGGGGGCTTTTAGGCGCGTGCTGCCTGGGCGATGCCGGCCTTGGCGCCTGCGCGTCTGCCGGCGAGTTCGCAAAAGAGCGCGCCGCCGATGATAAGTGCGGCGCCCATCAGGCGGACCGGTGTCATGGCTTCGCCCAAAAGGACGGCCGAGAACACGACCGCCGAAAGTGGCTCGAGGTAGCCGACGACCGCGACAGTCTGTACGGGCAGTTTGGCGACGGCGCTAAAGTAGAGCAGGCAACCGATGCCGGTATTGACGACACCGAGCATGACGACGGCGCGCCAATCAATGCTGGCGGCGACACCGGCGGACAGGAATGAGGGGACGCCCTGCGTGACGAGTGTGAGGACCAGCGCGGTCACAAAGGCGGCGCTCACCTGGAGCGCGGAGTTTTCGAGGCCTTCGATGTGTGGCGCACCCTTGCTGGCGATGACCATCAGCGCGTAGCAGAAGGCCGAGGCGATGCCGCAAGCGATACCTGCAATGGGCATATTGCCGCCTAGACCTTGCGCTGCAATGAGAAAAGCACCGCAAGCAACGGCGATAAAGCCGGCGATTTTGCCGCCGGTCAGGTTTTCGCCAAAGATGAGCGGGGAGAGCGCCATGACAATGATGGGGCCGCAGTAGTACAGCAGCGAGGATACGCCGACGCCGATCGTCTGGTAGGCGCGGAACAGAAAAATCCAGCTGGCGCCCAGCGCGGCTCCCGAGAGGAGGAGGGCTGCGGCTTCGCGGGGGCGAGATGGCTCCTGCAACGTATGGCGTTGGGTGATGGTGAGGATGGCGACAAGCGAGAGTGCGCCCAAAAACGTGCGGAGCAGCACGATATCGGAGCTCGGCAGCGCGATGGCAGCGGCGATGACGCCGTTGGAGCCAAACAATAGCAATGCTGCTAAGTACGTAAACAGTCCGTTGTTCATGCGCTGACATCCCCTCTATATCCGAGCATGTTCACTATGGGTGAGGTGGCTTTAGAATAAAAGCGGATATAATGCATGGATAAGATGACAAAAACTCATGCAAAGGTGGAGGCGTGTCGTGGAAACGAATATTCAAAAGATGCAGGTGCTGCTGGAGACGGTGCGCGCCGGAAGCTTTACGCGTGCTGCCGAGCGCCTGAGCTATTCGCAATCGGGCGTGAGCCGTATGGTGGCCGATCTTGAGGCCGACTGGGGCTTTAAAGTGCTCGATAGAAGCCGCGAGGGCGTAGTGCTTTCTGCCGATGGGCGGCAAGTCATGCCGGCGGTCGAGGCGTTATGCGAGGAATTTGTTCGTTTGCAGCGACGGGTGGATGAGATGCGTGGGCTCACGCGCGGCAAAATCTACATCGGTACGTTTTCGAGCGTGGCGACCCACGTACTGCCGCCGGTGATCGCGCGCTTTCGCGCCGATCACCCGGACGTCGATTATGAGTTGCTGATGGGCGATTACTCAGAGATTGAACAATGGGTGGCAGAGGGCCGCTGCGATCTGGGCTTTATCCCGCGTGAGCCACGCGGCACCGGCATGGCATCGCGGCCGTTGGTGCAAGACGAGCTGATGGCCGTGGTGCCAGCGGACTCCTCGCTTGCCACCGCGGAGGTCGTTTCCCTTGCCGATTTGGCCAACGAGCAGTTTATTCTGCTGGAACGCGGCACCGATGACGAGATTACGCCGCTGTTTCGTCGGGCGGGACTGACAGTGCGATCAAAACTGTCGACCTGGGATGACTATGCGATTATGGCCATGGTCGAGGACGGCCTGGGCGTGAGCATTCTTCCCGCGCTCATCTTGCGCCGCTGTCAGTTCGATGTTGCCGTGCGTTCGCTCGAGGGACATCCCCATCGGCAAATCAATGCGATATATCGCACGACTGATGTTTCGCTTGCCGCTGCCCGATTCCTTGAATACCTCTAAACGTGTATACGTCATTGTCCGCCTTGGGCAAATCTTGGGGTTCGGTACATTTTCTTATGAAATTGAACTTTCGAATGAGGTGCCGCGCTATACTGCTGCCTAAATTGAACCTTAGTTCAATTCGTGTTCTATAAATTGAACTTTGCCAGCAAGGAGGTTCCTGTGGCCCAAGAGACGTTTAGCGATCGCCTGCGACAGGCTATGTCCGATCGCGACGTTCGACAGTCGGACGTGATTCGTGCATCGGAGATGTTCGGCAAAAAACTCGGCAAGAGTCAGATGAGCCAATATGTGAGCGGCAAGACGATCCCGCGGCGCGATGTGGCAGAGCTGCTCGCCCGCATTTTGGAGGTCGATGTTACCTGGCTGCTCGCCGGTGACGCCGATCAAGGCGAGGCATCATCGCCCCGCAACGTTTCCAGGCCCGAACCCCATCCCTCAGCTCAAATTCCAAGGAGCACCACCATGCGTACTTTTTCTAAATCCACCAAGCTCGATAACGTCCTGTATGACGTGCGCGGCCCCGTCGTCGACGAGGCCGCCCGTATGGAGGACGAGGGCGAGCGCATCCTCAAGCTCAACATCGGCAACCCCGCCCCCTTTGGTTTCCGCACGCCCGATGAGGTCATTAAGGACATGCGCCAGCAGCTGCCCGACTGCGAAGGCTATTCCAACTCGCGCGGCCTGTTCTCCGCGCGCAAGGCGATCATGCAGTACTCGCAGATCAAGGGCCTGCCCAATGTTCAAATGGAGCACATCTACACGGGCAACGGCGTGTCCGAACTCATTCAGCTTTCGATGAACGCGCTGCTCGACAACGGCGACGAGATTCTGATCCCCAGCCCCGACTATCCGCTCTGGACGGCGTGCGCAACCCTTGCCGGTGGTCATCCCGTGCACTATCTGTGCGATGAGCAGGCGGATTGGTATCCCGACCTGGAGGATATGGAGTCCAAGATCACGAGCGCGACCAAGGCCCTCGTCATCATCAACCCCAACAACCCCACGGGCTCGGTCTATCCGCGCGAGGTGCTCGAGGGCATTGTTGAGATCGCGCGCAGGCACCAGCTCATGATTTTTGCCGACGAGATCTACGACCGCCTGTGCATGGACGGCTACGAGCACGTCTCCATTGCCTCGCTCGCCCCCGACCTGCCCTGCATTACGTTTAGCGGCCTGTCCAAGTCGCATATGATCGCGGGTTATCGCATTGGCTGGATGGTGCTTTCGGGCAACCAACGCTGCATGAGCGACTTCATCATGGGCATCAACATGCTCTCTAACATGCGCCTGTGCTCCAACGTGCCGGCTCAGTCGATCGTCCAGACGGCGCTCGGCGGCCATCAGTCGGTTAACGACTACATCCGCCCCGGCGGTCGTGTCTACGAGCAGCGCAACTTTGTGTATGAGGCGCTCAGCAAGATCGACGGCATCTCGGTGGTCAAGCCGCGTGCGGCGTTCTATATCTTCCCCAAGATGGATGTGAAGAAGTTCAACATCACCGATGACGAGCAGTTTGCCCTCGACCTGCTGCACGAGAAGAAGATCCTGATTACGCGCGGCGGCGGCTTTAACTGGGCCGAGCCCGACCACTTCCGCATCGTGTATCTTCCGCGCATGGAAGTGCTCAAAGAGTCGCTCGAAGACTTGGCCGACTTCTTCGATCACTACCGCCAGAGCTAATTGGTTCCGCCGTTCTACCGAACGGCGGACCGCTTGGCGCAAATGCGGCTCGCTCGCTGTCGTGTGCTCAACCTGCATCGTTACCCTGGCTGTCTAAATAACGATTCCGCAGCAATGATCGATTTCGTGTTGGATGATCTCGGCGGTGTAGCCCGAGAAGTTTTTGATGCGGTGGACGAAGTTCTCGTCCAAATACTCAACCTTAATGCGGCGATAGCGGGTACAGGGGCGCTCGCCGGTCAGCGAGAGGCATCCTTCGCTCGTCCGATAGGCGTTGACCTGCTCAAGAATTTGAGGGTTGTACATCAACAGCGCCCTGTTGCCATCTTTTACGCAGATGATGCGTTTGCGCACGCCGATCATGTTGGCGGCGAGACCCACGCACTCGTGCTCATGCTCATGGAGCGTATCCAAGAGGTCTTGCCCGATTACGGCGTCGTCGGGTCCCGCGTCTTCGGAAGGCAGGCGTAAAAAGAACTCGGATTTCATGATGGGCTTAATCATGGCGGGCTCCTTAAGGTGGACACGTTTGGTTCAGGTCATGACACCGCGACATGTCGCATTAATGTGTGCACATAGATTCTGCAGCTAGATTGGCGGGCGACACCATAAACTAATGGACGTTTTGCCGAGAGGCATGAATGTTTAAAGCGCAAAGAGTGCGCGACGGGCCCCGCGAATGGGGCGATGATGCCCGAGAGGGCCAAGAAGGAGTCTCATGTCCGAGAACGAAGAGATCATGAACGAGACCGAGAACGAGACCATGGCTGCCGAGGTCGAGGCAGTCGAGACCGTGGAGACCGAAGCTGCCGAGGTTGAGGCTGCTGACGAGGTTTCCGCCGAGGAGGAGGCCGAGGTTGTCGAGGCCACCGCTGATTACGATGACGAAGAGCTGATGGACAAGATGCAGAAGGCCGCCCGCCTGCTGCGTAGCCGTCGCTTTGCTATTTCCAAGGAGGAGGAGGCCAAGGCCGAGCGCATGGCAAACATCGAGCGCGCCATCAAGCTCCTTGACCTCAAGCCCAAGATGGAGCAGAAGGAGATGTCCGACCTGCTGGGCATGCGCCTTCGTGAGCTTGATGGCCTGATGGCCGAGGCCGAGGCTGCCGATCTGGTCGGCCGCATCGACGACGCCGAGGGCGATATGCGCAAGATCGTCGTCTTCGCTGCCGAGGATGCTGCTGAGGGCCTGGTCGAGCTTGCCAACAAGAAGGAGAAGCTCCTGCCCGAGCTTTCTTATGAGGAGGCCACTGAGTTGATGGCCGCTCTCGATAAGGTCATCGCTCCGCTCGTCGCCATGGGCCTGGACGAGGACCGCGGTCCTCGCGGCGGCCGTGACGATCGCGGTGGTCGTGGCGGCGACCGTGGCGGTCGCGGCGGCTTTGGCGATCGCGGTGGCCGTGGCGGTGACCGCGGCGGTCGCGGTGGCGATCGTGGCGGCCGTGGCGGCTTTGGTGACCGTGGCGGCGACCGTGGTGGTCGCGGCGGCTTTGGCGGCAACCGTGGTGGCTATGGCGACCGCGGCGGCAACCGTGGCGGCTTCGGCGGCAACCGTGGTAACGACCGCGGCGGTCGCGGTGGCGATCGTGGCGGCCGCAACGGCGGCGGCTTCCGCGGCAACCGCTTCTAGGGGTTACGCGGTTTTACCAAACCGCGTAACTAGTTGACGCTGCGCGCCCACCAGAGCGACAACTTGTCATTCAAAGAGGACGGCATGACCAGAAGGTCTATGCCGTCCTCTTTTCATGCCAATTTGTTCGCTCTGGTGGGCGCTCGCTGTCGTTGCCGAAACATCGACGTTGTCTTGGTCGAAACCTGCCAAAAAGGGACAGGTTCATTTTGGCAGGTTTTATCTGGGCAAACGTGGTCGTCTATCGCAATGTAGTCATTCGGGTTTTGTCAATAAGGATAGAGAAAAAAGTAAATTATTTTTATGAGGTTAC
>CAUGJE010000015.1 GCA_959599915.1 uncultured Collinsella sp.
CGGAAAGCACATTAAGTGCTTTCCTTTGCGTGCGGAACTCGCGACAAACTTAACCCGCGCCCGCCGGCCCCGGAGACCCTCCCTGCCGTCACATTGTTCGAGCTGTTGTTGTTCCTCGCCGCTTCGCGGCTCGGCGGCCCCGTTCTCCGTGGCGGGGTTGGTCTGATGGTTCTTGTTGGACTTCGACCTTTGGCTCAAAGAAAAACGGGAGATGCAATCTGCATCCCCCGTTTTTGTTGCGGTTACTCTAGGTCAATAAACTTGGTGCTTATGATTTTGCCGTCTTTGACGAGCATTCTGGCCATGGTGGGGCCTCGGCTGCCTCTTGGATAGCTGGCGCTGCCGGGATTGAGGACCAGGCAGCGGCCCACTTGGGCTTCTTTGGTTACGTGGGTGTGACCGTTGATGGCTACGTCTACGGATCCCACAGGCAGGTCTTCACGGTAGTGGGCTACGGCGAATTTGAGGCCTTCGTAGGTAAAGAGCGCAAGACGGTCTACATCGGGGCCGTAGTCGCGGTAGTAATCGTTGTTGCCCAATACGGCCCGCACAGGGGCGATGGTGCACAGGTGCTCGTAGTCCATCTCTGACGTGAGGTCGCCGGCGTGGATGATCAGGTCTGCGCCCTCAAGCTCATCCAAGAGCGCAGGCGATAAATAGCCGTGGGTGTCCGAGATGATGTCGATACGCTTGGCGCTTGCGCTGTTCATGGGATCCCTTCCGCAAAAAACGATTCGGCAGATACATACAAAAAAGGCCCCACGGCTCCGCAGACGATGGGTCTACAGGGCTGCGGGGCCAGTGTGCTAGAGACTCAAGGCCTTCTTGAGCGGCACGACGCGGCGGCGCGAAACCGGCACGCGTTCGTCGACGCCCGTAATGCCCAGCTGGATGGCGCCCGAGGGCACCGTCTCGACGTCCGTAACGCACGCCAAGTTGACGATATAGCGGCGGTGAACACGGAAGAAGCCAAAGTCGCAGAGCTTGGCCTCAAACTGCGCCAGCGAGGTCGTCGACAAAAAGCGATCATCGACGGTATAGATGCAGGAGTAATCGTCCTTGGCCATGATAAAGCGAATGTCGTCCACGGGAATGAGCACCTTGCGGCCGCCCTTTTCCACCGGGATACGCTCGATGGTCACCTTGCTGTCCGTAACCGGCTTGGCGCGTTGCATGACTTTCTCGATCGCGCGATCCAAGCGAGCTTCCTCGACCGGCTTCATCAGATAATCGACGGCATCCACGTCGAATGCCTCGACCGCATGGTCGCTATACGCAGTCACAAATACGATCGCCGGCGGATTTTTGAGCTTATGCAGCGCCTCGGCAAGTTGCAGGCCCGAGGCACCGGGCATCGAGATATCGAGAAACACAACATCCACGCGACTTTCCATAAGCATCTCGATGGCGGAGCGGACGCTCGACGCCTCCGTGATCGTGCCGATCTTGCCCGTTTGCTCGAGCAAGAAGCGAAGCTCCGAGCGAGCCGGCGCCTCATCATCCACAATCATCGCACGCAGCATAGGGATAAAACCTTTCGTCAACTAACTACGCCGGGCATCCGTCGCATGACGTTGAGCCCGTAGCCTTTTATTTTACTCTTGAATGTCAAAGATGCTCTCTGACAAATCAAGATGAAGAAGCACTTTGGTGCCCTTGCCCGGCGCCGATTCGACACGCGTATAGGAGTGCGGCCCAAAAAAGCGATGGATGCGCTCCGAAATATTGTGCATGGCCACACCGGCGCCGCCACCCTGGGGAGAGCTGGCGTCGGGACGGGCAGAGCGCTCGTCAAACAGTCTGGCGGCGGTACCCTCATCCATGCCCACGCCATTATCGGCCACGGCAATCAAGATTGCATCCTCGCCGTCTTGGTGAACGGTCACGTCGATCCTCAGGGCGTCGTCATCGCCCATACCATGACGTACGGCGTTCTCGACAATCGGCTGGATCACGAACGCCGGCACCAGCGTATCTTCCACGTCCTCGGACACATCGAACGTCGCAAGCACGCGGTCCTCGCCAAAGCGGGCCTTCTCAAAGGTAAGGTAGCGCTTGGTCTGTGCGACCTCGCGCGAGACCGGAATAAGCGATCCCGAGTTGTCGAGCGTGGCACGATAGAACGATGAGAACTCACGAAGCAGTTCGCGGGCCCGCAGCGGGTCGGTGCGCGTAAACGATGCAATGGTGTTCAGCGTGTTGAACAGGAAGTGCGGGTTAATCTGCGCCTGCAGCGCACGCACCTCGGCGCGCGCCGTGAGCTCCTTTTGCACCTCGAGCTCGTGGATGGCGAGCTGTGTGGACAAGATCTCGGCAAAGCCCGAGGCAAGCGCGTACTGGGTACGGTCGACGGCGCGCGGGGTCTTGTAGTAGAACTTGAGCGTACCGACGGTACGATCGCCCACCTTGATGGGGGCGATAATGCCGGCGGGGACTTGGTTGTGCGAGCCGTCCGAGCCCACGACATCCACCATACGGTTGAACGACTGCACGATGCCATGTTCGATAACGTAGCGTGTGGCAAGCGTGTGGATGGGAGTATCGGGCAGCAGTTTTTCCTCAAACTCGCCCGCGCAGGCAAGCACGTTGTCCTCGTCGGTGATGGCCACCGTCATGGCGCGCGTCTCGGGCAAAATGCGCCGGCACACCAAACGCGCCGACTCCTGCGTCAGACCGCCCTTAATGTCCTCGAGCATGGCCGAGGCCACCGAGAGCGTCTCCTCGGTGTACTGGGAGCGCACCGAATCGGGATTGAGCGTCAAAAAGATAAAGATGCACAGAAAGATACACAGCAGCGCGCAGGCAATCACCGTGGCGATCGGCTCGACACCGGTCACCAAGGCGAAAATAAAGTACACCAGCACGCAAATGGCGCAGGCGACGGCAATGATGCGAAAGATTGATATTGAACTATCGCGCTGGGCGCGGCGGTCGATCATTCGGCCCCCTCCAGAATACTGATCAGTTGTGCGTCACGCCAAAGCCCGTCCATGATCTTGGGCCAAAAGCTCTGGAAACGCAGATAGCTTGCAGCGTTTTGGCGCGCATAGGCCTTTGCCTCGTCGATACCATGGCGCCAGATGCGCAGGTAGCCCTCATGCTCGCGGGTAAACACGCTGCGGACCATAGCGGTCTTGCGCACGCGGTCGTCGAGCTCGCGCGAAATCCACGGGCCCGGGTAGGGCATGAGCGATGCCGCCGTAACGGGGATGAGCTCCTTTTGATGCGCGGCGAACGTCAACTTGGCCCGTTCGTAGTACCAACGGTATACATCCTGCATAAAGCGCGGTGAGCGCTTTTCGGACTCCGGAGGCAGATGGCGCACGGTCCACTCGTTATCAAACCACACGTCGTAGCCAAACATACGCATGTTAAAGAGGTAATCCAAGTCCTCGCCGCGGGTGATAAACGGGTCAAAGGCCACACGCGTAAAGGCGCGGGCGTGCAGGGCCATCAGGCCGCCGCACACGTAGTTGGAGCGCGAGATGCGGGTGCCCGAGAGCGCCTTTTTCATCCAACGGTTGAACTCGATGCGCTTGGTCCACCAACGATGGCAGATGCCCGCCTTGTCCGTGGGAGCCAGCGGCGAGCCGTCGCGATCGTAGAAATAGCCGCTCTTGACCAAGATCGGCAAGCCCTGACGCGTCTGCTGCCCCAACGCATAGGTCGCGCGCTTCATAAAGTCGGCGTCGATGACAGTCTCATCGTCATCCAAAAAGATAACCGCGTCATGCCCCAGCACAGCGGCACAGGCTAGCCCCATGTTGCGGATGGCACCGTAGCCTCGCAGGCTCACGCACTCGCCCGAACCCTTGGGCGCGATCTGAGCAACCCGGTCTGCGATGCGCGAGGCCTGGGTGTTGGTGACAACGGTGACCTTGAGCGTGGGATGCGCGTCGACAATCTCGTGCACGCGCAGCGACACATCGGCTGTGGCAGAAACAGGACAGACCACCAAAAGGATGATGCGCGGGATGTCGCACACCTGCTCAAGCGAGGCCAGGCAGCGGTCGAGTTCGGGATTGTCGGCGTTGAGTCGCGTCGAATGGTCATAGGTGCCAGGGGCGTTTGCGCAAGCGTCATCGCCCGCCCAATACGTTGGAATCACGACCGTGGCGTTCATGCCTTACCCTCCCTGCAACACAAAAACGGGACGCCGCCAAACACAGGCGACGCCCCGCGACCTAGCTGATTCCAGCATACCCACTTGGGCAAATCATTGCTCGCAAGTCGCAATGTTTATTGCGGATAACCCCAAAAGAGTACCGTGGACAGGCACAATAGCCGCTCGCTCCTATGCGGCATGCTCTGCCGCCCGAGTCATGCGGGACAGGCGGACCAGTAGCATAAAGCCAACGACCAGCAGCACGCCAATGGAAAGGACGCCCAGCGACGGGTTGCCGGTCAGCGAGGTGACGACCGACACCAGGAAGGTGCCCATAACGCTTGCATAACGACCAAAGATGTCAAAGAAGCCGTAGTACTCGTTGGACTTTTCCTTGGGGATAATGCGGCCAAAGTAGCTACGGCTGAGCGCCTGCACACCGCCCTGGAACAGGCCGACCATAATGGCAAGCACCCAGAATTCAAAGGCGGTCTTTAGGAAGAACGCGGCGAACAGCACAATCCCCATGTAGGCGGCGACCGCCACCAGGATCATGTTGAGCGTGCCCACGCGTCCGGCGAGCTTGCCGTAGATGATGGCGGACGGAAAGGCCACGAACTGCGTAACGAGCAGCGCCAGCACCAGCTGCGTCGAATCGATGCCCAAGGCCGATCCGTAACTGGTGGCCATGGAAATGACCGTGTGCACACCGTCGATATAGAAGAAGAACGCGATCATGTAGACCAGCACGGTCTTATTGTGGGCAATCTCGCGCATGGTGTGTCCGACCTCGGAGAACACACCGCCCACGATGTGGCCGATGGTGTCCTCGGGACCGCGCTCGCGACCGTACTTTTGCTTATAGGTGCGAATGAGCGGCAGGGTAAAGATGAGCCACCAGGCACCAGTGATGATAAACGACAGACGCGTTGCCAGCATGGTGGGGATGCCAAGAGCGGGGCCACCCATGATGAGCGCCAGGCAGATGACGAACGGCACGGTGGAACCGATGTAGCCCCAGGCATAACCCGAGCTGGACACGGCGTCCATGCGCTCGTCGGTGGTAATGTCAGGCAGCATGGCGTCGTAGAACGTCATAGAAGAGTTAAGGCCGATGGTGCACAGCACGTACACGGTCAAAAATGCCATGGCGGACATTGGGATAGCCTGCGCCAGGCAAAGCACCAGGCCCGTGAGGAAGAAGCCCAAGAAGAACTTGATCTTGTTGCCGGCGTAGTCGGCAAGTGCGCCCAGAATGGGCATGAGCATGGCGATGACCAGCGAGGCGATCGTCTGCGCATTGCCCCAAGCGACCACCAGGTCGGCCGAGGAAGCGCCGGTATTGATGGCGTTAAAGTAAATGGGCACCACCGAGGTATTGAGCAGCACGAGGGCCGAATTGCCCACATCGTACATAACCCAGTTACGCTCGAGCTTGGTGTATTTCATGGACAGGGACCCTTCGTATTTGCCCGATATGCAGTTAGTTCATCGTACCCCAATTGTCCAGAAGCACCGGTAAGGATTCGGCAAAGGGGCACGCATGAGCCCTATTCCTCGCGGTCGAACTCCTCATCGGCATTGAGCACGCGACCGCTGTAATTGACATGGTTGGTCACGGCTTCCATATCGCCGGTCTCGATAAAGCGGGCAACCGTGCACTCGTAATCGAGCAGCGCGCGGTCAAAGACCTCGGGGAAGCTCTCGGTCGAGACTTCATCGGTAAAGGGGTTCTTCCATGCCAAGTGGCCCAGGTTGCCGGTACGCTCGGTCAGCTCGGTCGTCACGCGGTGCGCAAGGCCGTCGAGCAGCGAGTAGTCGTGCACCAAGCCCTCAACCAGCGAGATCGCGCGCGTCTTTGCGGAGCCGGCCGGCTCAATCGCGCGGTAAAGTCGCTGCATATTGGCAACGGCAGCACCGTACTCCCCCGCCGGAATGTCAATGCCGTACACGCGTCCGGCAACATAGCTCATCAGCACGCCGGCCACGCGATTGATGCGATCGGTGGTGACGATCTCGCCCGCCGGCGGGTAATCGTCGACCGTAGCGCCATCGCGTTTAAGCTGCAGCATCAGTACATCCAGGTCGCTCTCGATCACGGCATGGACCTGACTGCTCGAATCCTCAAGCTCTGAATCGGACTCCACGATGCCAAACTGCTGCTCATAGACAAAGGGATGGGCGTTGCGGTCGAGCACGTAATGAGACAGCAGGCCCAGCGCAAAGGCGCGACCCAAGCTGGCGTCACGCGGCAGCAGATGCGACACGCCGTCGCGCAGGCACGCGAACTGGCGAGACATGCGCGACCGATGCATGACCTGCGCCAGCAGCGTGCAGTCGGAAACACGCGGTGTCAGAATGTGAAAGAAAAACGGGTCGGGGCCTTGGTTGCCCAAGATAAAGGCAATGCGCTCTTCATCGGACGTTATGACGCCCTGCGGAAGACGGTCGATGCTTTCCTCGCCAAACAGATGATGGGTGATAAGCGCGGGCATAATGATCCTTTCGATTTCATTCGATGCCACCCATTATGCCCACCGCGCGCCCATGCCAAACCTGCGATGGTAAACGACAGCACGCAAGCCTCTTACGCAAGCCCCAGGTGCGACTTGACCTCGGCGGCACGACGACGGGACACCGGTACCGTCGAGTTCACGCGGTCGAGCCTGAGCTCCATCAACCCCGTGGAGCCAATCTCAACATTGTGCACGTCTTCCAAATTGACCAGGTAGCTGCGATGAACGCGAATAAAGCCCTCGGAGTCCAAGCGACGCTCGAGCGAAGAGATCGACTCATTGATCAGGTACGTTCCCTCGGCGCAGATGGCGTTGCAAAAATCGGCGCGCGCCTCAAAGTAGCAGACGTCTGCGACGGGAATGAACACCTTTTTGCCCCCGCGGTCCACCGTCAGACGCAAAGGCTGGCGCGGAGCGTGGATAACACGACGGACACCCAAGGCCGCCTCGATCTTGTCGAGTGCCTTTGACAGGCGTGCGTCCTCAACCGGCTTGACGACATAATCGACGGCATCGAGGTTATAGGCATCAGCCGCATACTCGGCAAATGCCGTCACAAACACCACGACCGGCGGCGTCTTTAGGTTCTGCAGCGTCTCGGCAAGCTCAATTCCCGAGCGACCGGGCATGGTAATGTCTAAAAACAGCACGTCGGGCTTGTTCGACAGAATCGACTCCACGGCCTCGGTGACATTGCCCGCCTCGGCAATCTGTCCCACACGTGCATCCTTTTCCAACAGATAGCGTAGCTCAGCCCTAATTGGAGGCTCGTCATCAACCACCAAGATGTTCCAGCCTTCGGACATATGTGCTTCCCCTCTTTTTTCTCAATCCAACCGCGTGCTACACCGTCAACGGCGCCGGTTCATGCGGCTCGCCGTTCAATTCAACGATGACCTGTGTTCCCACGCCTTCCTGGGACTTCACGCGCATGCCGGAATCTTCTCCGTAAAAGAAATGGATGCGCTGAAGCACGTTGAAGAGCGCCAGGCCGCAACCTCGCTTGACGGAGCCGTCGGCGGTAATGCTCTCGGGCTCCTCTCGGCGATGTTGCTCAAACAGATGCGCGCAGACCTCTTCGCTCATACCGATGCCGTCGTCCTCGACGATGATCTCCAAACCGTCATCGGTCTCGAAAGCCCTAACATGAATAGAAAGCGGCTCGGTCTCGCGCTGCGCATGCTTGATGCAGTTTTCGAGCAGCGGCTGCAAGATAAACGGCGGCACCAGGCTGTCGCGCACCTCAAAGTCGATATCGACCGAGACGCGCAGACGGCCGTCGCCATAACGAGCCTGCATAAGATTGATATAGCGAGTGCCCTGTTCCACCTCGTGCTCGAGCGTTGTGAGGGTATCGGAATCAGAAAGCGTCTGACGGTAGTAATTGGAAAAGTCGATGAGCAGCGACCTGGCCTTGTCCGGCTCGGTACGTACGAGCGACACAATGGTGCTGATGGTGTTAAACAGAAAATGAGGATCGACCTGCGATTGCAAGGCGCGCAGCTCCACGCGGGCCGTAAGCTCGTCCTGACGCTCGAGCTCAAAGCTCGCAAGCTGCGTGGAAATGAGGTCGGCAAAGCCCGAGGCAAGCGCCGTCTGGCGCATATCGATGCTGCTCAGACGGGGATAATACAGCTCGAGCGTGCCCACGCAATGCCCGCGCACGGTAAGCGGTGCGACAATACCGGCGCGCAGGCGCGGAAAGTAGCCACCCGTCTCGGTCGAGGCATCGCGCGAGAACACGCTTTGCTCACCGCTGTTGATCACATTGAGCGTGGTCCGCAGCACCACCGGGGTGCCCGCGGGGCATTTTGCCGAGTCCTCGCCCCAGCTTGCCAACACCTGCTTGCCGTCGGTAAAGCAGATGGCAGAGGCGATGGTTTCGGACAGGATGATCTTAGAGGCGCCCAGGGCAGCTTCGGGCGTAAGGCCGCGCGACGTGTAGGCGAATATTTTCGACGCGATGGCGAGCGTACGGTCGGTAGCGCTCGATGTGAGGTCGTCGGGAACGACAAAGACGTACGAGAAGAAGAAGCACAGCATGACCAAGCCGGCAATGACGACAACGGCCGGAACGGGATTGGGATTATCGGTTAGATCCCAGATGAGCAGCAGGATAAGCAGCGGAACGACAATACCGAGCAAGATGGCTTGAACCACATGCTGAGCGGTACGAAAGACCTTGGTAGAGTTGTAGCTCTTGCCCAGAATCAGCCTATTGAGATCCACCGTCATCTCCTTCTTACTGACGCACCCCATAGCAATAAAGAGGGCCGCAAGCGACCCTCTTTATTGCATTATGCAATCAAATACTGTGTTTTACATCAAGCCATCGATGAACGGTAGCTTAGGCGCTGTACTTGTTTGCCTCGCCGAAGGTGCCAGCCTCGACAATCCAGCCGTCCTTCATGATGACGTCCATGTTGTCGGTGTTGAGCACGTGGATGTCGGCGGCGACGTCACCGTTGACAACCAGCAGGTCGGCGCACTTGCCGGCCTCGATGGAACCGGTCTCGTCCTCGATGTGGCACATCTTGGCACCGTTGAGGGTGGCGCAGGTGATGGTCTCGACCGGAGTGAAGCCGATCTTGTCGACGAACTCGTACATCTCCTCGATGGAGCAGGTGCCGTACGGGGTGACGAAGGAGAAGGAGTCGGAGCCGATCGTCATGACGACGCCGCGCTTCTTGGCCTCGCGCAGGCAGTCGTAGTTGCGCTGCAGCTCCTTCTCGACCAGGGTGCCCTCGTACTTGTCGTGCAGCTCGGGGACGTAGACGGGCGGATAGGTGGCGTACCAGGTGGGCAGGAAGGCGATCGTCGGGGTGAAGAAGGTGCCCTGCTCGGCCATGAGGTCCATGGTGCGCTCATCGATATCGAAGCCGTGAATCAGCTGCTCGCAGCCAAAGCGAACGGAGTCGTAGGCGGCGGCGTGGTTGTTGTAGCAGTGACTCCACACGGGGATGCCGACCATCTTTGCCTCTTCGACCACGGCCTGGATCTCCTCGGAGCAATAGTGCTGGTCGCGACCGGAATCCCAGCGCCAGATGCCGCCACCGGTAGCCCAGATCTTGATGGCATCGGGGTTCTCGCGCAGGCGACGACGGACGGCCTTACGCAGATCCCAAGGACCGTCGACCTGGTCGCCCCAGGGGTGCGATTCCTTGTTGAGCTGCTGGCTGCAGTGGTGGGAGTCACCGTGGCCGGCAACGCGGCAGAAGCCGAGGCCAGTGGCCAGAACGCGCGGGCCCTTGAAGACGCCCTTGTCGATGCAGTCGCGGATCTGGATACCAAAGCGGCCGATCTCGCAGACGGTGGTGAGACCGTGGGTGAGGCAGTCGTAGGCCTGCTTGACGGCGACGGCCTGCTTCTCGAGGAGCGGCTGCATGACCCAGTCGGTGTCATCGTCGGTCAGGTTGCCCGAGAAATGCAGGTGGGTGTCGATCAGGCCGGGAAGGACGGTCTTGCCGGCGGCGTCGATAACCTCAACGCCCTCGGGAAGGTCCTGCATAGTGCCGGCGTACTCGATCTTGCCATTGTCGTCGACGAGAACGAGGGAGTTCTCGACCGGCTCGGCACCGGTACCGTCGATGAGCTTGCCGCCAACGATTGCATACTTAGTGGACATGGTTCCTCCTTATGGATCCATATAGTGGGCGAGGCCGCGTTGGGTTAAGGCCTCACAAAACTACCCAAGTGGCGCCGGGTTCGGTGCGCGGAAGAGAGGGCTCCGCGCACCCGATCCGCCCCGGCTCGGCGTTATTTTTTGCGGGAATTGGTGAAGGCCATGAGGGCCAGACCAACAGCCAGCCAGCCGATCACGATGCTCCACTCCACCATGTTGAGGGAGGCGGGAGAGAACGGGATCACGAGCAGGCCAATGATGGTGCCGCAGGCAACGATAGCGAGGCTGATGCCAAACTTGCCGCCGGGCACCTCGTAGGGACGAGGCAGGTCGGGCTCGGTGAAGCGCATGCGCAGGCAAGCGAGGGCGACCATGCCGCAGGAGAAGATGAAGGCGAGAGCCGACACGTTGGTCAGAGGGATGAGCATGTTCTTGCCCAGGAACGGACCGACGACGGTGATGACGCCCAGAACGACGCAGGCGAGCTTGGGAGCGCCGGACTTGGGATCGACCTCGGCGAACTTCTCGGGCAGCTGGCCCTTTCGGCCCATGGCGAGCATGATGCGGCTCGTGGCACCGTAGAAGGAGTTCATCGGGCCCATGGGTCCAAGCGTGGCGATGACGAGCATGGCCAGGTACAGGAGCATGTTGATGCCCTTGAGGCAGGCAAGCGCGGGAACCGGGCTCTTAACAAACTCATGCCAGTCGAGGATGGTGCCGAACGAGTAGATGCAGACCATGTAGAAGCCGCCGGCGGCCAGCAGGGCCAGGGAGATGATCTTACCGAACTTGTTCCAGTTGAGGCCCTCGGCTGCTTCCTCAGCCTGCTGAGGAATGGTGTCGAAGCCGGCGTAGAAGAACGGGGTCAGAACCAGGACCGAAACGATACCGGCGAACAGGCTGGTGCCCTCGGTAGCAGGCTTGCCGCCGCCAGCACCGGTGACCTGGGAGAACACGGGCATGGCGTTGTCAGGCGAGCCGGTGAACAGCGAGACGCCCATGGCGAGCAGCATGCCGCAGAGCAGGGCCTTTGTCAGGAAGGCCTGCAGCTTGGCGGCCGAGCTGGCACCGCGGAAGTTGAGGAAGATGACGTAGGTTGCAAAGCCGAGCGCGATCAGCGTCGGGAACAGGTAAACGTCGGCGCCCAGGATGGTGTAGAGCTTGACGGCGCGCAGCCACTCAAGGCCGGGCAGGCTGCCGAACATCTCGGACACGAGGGTCGAGATGGCGATGGCCTCCCACGGGCACAGGATGCCGTTGCCCAGGGCCAGGAGCCAGCCGGTGATGTAGCTCATCGTACGGCCAAAGCTACGATCGACATACTCGACGATGCCGCCCGAGATGGGGATAGCAGCCGTGAGCTCACCGAAAACAGCTCCGACGGGCACGAGAAAGATTGCACCCAAGAGGAATGCGATCATAGCGGGAACGGGACCGCCGCCCACGACCATCCAGTCGCCGACCTGCAGAACCCAACCGGTACCGATGATGGCACCGAAACCGATGGTGAAGAAGTTCCAGAGCGAGAGCGTTTTCTTCATGCCACCGTTACCTTCGACTGCAACTTCTGCGTTCTTGTCCGCCATTGTTCCCCTCCTTTCCTTATTGACGCCTCTTTGACGTCACCCCTTGCACGGTCTGTTTTGCCGCGCGCTTTTATTTCGTGGCTTTACAATACGGCCTTGGCGCAGCAGCGCCGCTCGCAGCTCGACCGAAGGCAGAACTGCAAAACGAGCGGCACCGTTTTTGGGACGAACGGCGGGAGACGTCATTCGTCTTGGACGCTTTCATCTTGCCTGCTTTTGAATACCTGTTGCCGTGACGCTTGGCGCGCGGCGCGGCAACGTTCATACCATTTGTCAGGCTTTTGGCGCACATACCCATGTGTCGTGCATCTTTTTATGTAGGATAGACAAGTTACACATGAGGCAAGGTGATTCGAATGGCATACGGATACAATGACGGCGACCAACGGCCACAAAGCGTGCGCCTTGCCGGCCGCACCACGCCAACGCCCAGAAGCACCTCCGACAACGGCAACCCGCAGCGCCCCCAAGAGCAACTCGGGGCTTCTTCGCGGCAACAAAGCCGTACCGTGCAGCAGTCAGACCGCGTGAGCACGAGCGCACGCCAACGCCAGATCGACACATCGCAGCCGCGCCGCTACGATTGCCGTACGACCGACCACTACGTTAAGCGCTCCTTTTCGCCACCTCAACGCAATCGCGGCAATTCCGCCCCTCGCCCCGCGTCGCACACCACAAGCCACGCACTTCCGGCCCGCCGCCTACGCCTTGCGCTTTGCTCCATTGCCGCCTGCCTCGTCTTTGTGTTTTTGGGATCCTGTATCTTGCACGGATCAGCCGGTCTTGAGCCCACTGCCGAGGACAAGCTGCTTAAAGCTCCCGTCGCGCCCGGTTACTCCTTTGCGTTCTCGACCCCACGCTCGCAATGGCAGGCCGGCACCATGCCCCACATCTACCAAATTGACCCCGCATGGTCGGAGCTGCCCTATGCCGGTGGCACTATTCGCGAAAACGCTTGCGGCCCCACTTGCCTCACCATGGTCTATATCTTTAAGACCGGCCACACCGATAAGACGCCGGTCGATATATGCACACTGGCCGAAGCCGGCAACTACGCCCCCACTGGTGCCACCGAGTGGTCGTTTATGACAGGCGGTGCGTGGCAGCTGGGACTCAACGGAACACAGCTCTATAACGATCGTGAATCGATTACCCAAGCACTTCGCGCGGGTGCGCCCGTTATCGCCGCAGTGCGCCCCGGTACGTTTACCAACGTAGGCCACTACATCGTGCTCTACGGCATCGACGATGCCAACCAGATTGGCGTCTACGACCCCAACTCGGCCAGCCGCAGCGCCCGTCGCTGGGGCGTCGTAGAGGTCCTTAACGAAGTCGAAGCCATGTGGGCCTACTACTAGTCATTGGGCACTCATTGGGGACAGACTTAAATGAGTAGTCATTTTTTGACCAGTCGTTTAAGAACGTCCCCAACGGCTACTCATTTAAGTCTGTCCCCAATGAGTACCCGCAGAATGAGAGTGGATAATCTCCCGTTTTTGGCCTGTTTGCAGGCTCAAAGTGGGAGATTATCCACTCTCGTCATTTTGGCGCGGCCCGCAGCACTACCCATGAACAGCTACCTCAATAGCAAAAGCCCCGCAGTCGGAGCGGACTGCGGGGCTCATGAAGAGAGGCTAGTTTGTGGGCGCTTTGCCTGGCGCCCACGAGAGAGGCAACAGAGTAGAGACTACTCGTGGATGCGGGTACCGGAGAGGCCGGCCATGGTCTCGGCGGCCTTGTCCAGGGCGCCGATGATGCAGGTGCGGCCCTTGCGGGAGCGGGCGAACTTGATGGCGGCGCGGACCTTGGGCTCCATGGAGCCCTTGCCGAACTGACCCTCGTCGGCCAGACGCTCGGCCTCGTCGGCGGTGAGGTCCTCGAGCTCCTCCTGGTTGGGCTTGCCAAAGTTGATGGCGACATGCTCAACGGCGGTCAGCAGGAACAGAACGTCGGCGTCGCAGTCCTCGGCCAGCAGCTCGCCGCCCAGGTCCTTGTCGATGACGGCGGGAACGCCCTTGTAGCAGCCCTTGTTCTCGTAGTCGCGGACGACGGGGATGCCGCCGCCACCGCAGGCGATGACGATGAACTCGTTGTCGAGCAGGTTGAGGATGGAGTCAGCCTCGACGATCTTCTTGGGATCGGGAGAAGCGACGACGCGACGCCAGCCGCGGCCGGAATCCTCGACGAAGACCTTGGAGGGATCCTCGGCCATGAACTCCTTGGCCTGCTCCTCGGTGTAGAAGGGACCGATCGGCTTAGTCGGGTTCTTGAACGCGGGATCGTCGGGATCGCACTCGATCTGGGTGACGACGGTGGCGGCGTGCCAACGCTTATAGCGCTTGTGCATCTCGCGGCCGATGCCCTGCTGCAGGTGATAACCAATGTAGCCCTGGGACATGGCGCCGCACTCGGGCAGCGGCATCTCGGGGGTACCGATGGCATCGTGGGCAGCGGCGAAGGCGTTCTGGATCATGCCGACCTGCGGGCCGTTGCCGTGGGTGATGATGATCTCGTTGCCCTGCTCGATAAGACCAAGGAGAGCGTGGGCGGTGTTGCTCACGGCCTCGATCTGCTCGACGGGGTTGTTGCCGAGGGCGTTGCCGCCGAGGGCGACGACAATACGATCGGGCTTGCCAAGAGGCTTAGACATTGCTGGAATCCTTTCTGTAAAAGGCCTACAACCCATTAATAACCCGCGTCCGTGCGATACGCGAGTTTATTAAGGTTTATATTCTCTTTATCGCTCATTTTATTCATTTTGAAAATACCTAAGCGGCGAACGGTCGATTTTACCCGCTCAGCGTAAAGAAGCCCAGTTCAGGCATATCTACGCCATTTACGTGCAACTTTATTTAAATAGAGCAGGGATTAGACCAGATTATGCAAACTATATCTTTGCTAAACACAAAACGGACAGCGCAATATCTTACTCGCACTATACGCGATTCTATACATTAATTTGACGAGTATGCACCCCTGCAAAAACATGGGGCTTTTCATCCAACATAAGGGATAGCCGATCGCGCTTCACCCCGCGGCAAGCGACTGCGAGTTCGCAGTATGGAACTTTACCGTCGGCTTCTGCATGAACGCTACCGACGCCCTTTCGCTCCTGCGCGCCCAAGCAGCCGAGAACGCTAACGGCGCCACTGTCAACCTGGCCACCCTCAACAACGGCGCCGCCAGCCTTTTCGCAAAGTACCGTGCTGGCTCGCTGGCTTTGAGGCCTAAGTGAGCTTTGCTATTTGCCAATTTTTGTATGATTTGGGTCAAATCTATTTGTCAATTTTTGTATGATTTGGGTCAAATCTATTTGCCAATTTTTGTCAATGAGGTGTTTTAATGCTACGCCGCAAAGTCACTGATAGGCTTTTGAGCTGGAAGAATAACTCCCATAAGGCCCTGCTTGTTACCGGTGCGCGTCAGATTGGCAAGAGCTATGCGATTCGCGCGTTTGGAAAGAGCAACTACGCTTCGTATTATGAGGTCAATCTGCTACTTGATGCCGAGGCAAGAGACGTACTTGTTGGCGCTAAGAACTCCATTGACTTCATCAACCGTGTGGCCCTTCTTGCGGATGCACCGCTTGTTGAGGGAGATACGCTTATCTTTGTCGATGAGATTCAGGAGTATCCGCAGATCGTTACACTTATGAAGGCGCTGGTCGAGGACGGACGCTTTAGCTATGTCTTCTCGGGGTCTATGCTTGGGACTGAGTTTAAGGGGATCTCTTCTTTCCCGGTGGGGTATGTCGAGCACATTGTTATGCGGCCAATGGATTTTGAAGAGTTTTGTTGGGCAAACAGCATCAGCGAGAATGTGCTTGCAGACATCCGCAGCTGCCTTGTCGAGAGGCGTCCCGTCGAAAATTTTATTCATGAGGCGATGCTCAAAAACTTTAGAGCTTATATCGTTTGCGGCGGCATGCCGGAGGTCGTTCAGAACTATATCGATTCGGGCTATTCGCTCGTGAGAACGCGTGAGCTTCAAATTCAGCTAGTCGATCAGTACAAAAGCGATATCTCTAAATATGCATCGACTCGAGCGTTTAACGTTCGCTCCATTTTCGAGCAAATTCCCGTTCAGCTTGAGGCGGAGTCCCATCGCTTTATCGTCTCGTCTCTAGGCGAGGGAGCTCGTCTTCAAAAATACGAGCAGGATTTCCTATGGCTGGTGAACGCAGGCGTTGGATTGATGGTCCCCCAGGTGACGGAGGCACGAAGTCCTCTCAAGAGGACGGAGAAAACGACGGCCTTTATACTATACGAGTCCGATACAGGTATGCTCGCATCGCGGTATCCCGGCAGCACGGCACGCGCCGTCTACCTTGACATGAAAACCCCCAACCTCGGCGGCCTCTATGAGAACGTGGTCGCACAGGAACTCGTTGCCCTCGGAGCAGATACGTGGTACCACCAAACGCGTGAGGTCGGTGAAGTCGACTTTGTAATCGAAGGTGCCCGCGGGCATGTTGTCCCAATCGAAGTCAAATCGGGCAAGAAAGTTCGAGCACATGCAGCCCTCGACCGTTTGATGAGTGTGGGCGAGTACAAAATTCCCGAGGCCGTTGTGCTGAGCCACGAAAACCTTTGCAAAGAGGGCAAGATCCTTTACGTTCCAATCTATATGACATTCTGTCTCGATGAGTTTATGGAAAAGGACGACCCCAACAACGATTTCTCGTTTGCACCCATATCTCTCTAGGTCATCTGAGTCCGCAAGCCAGCCCCCACGCCCAAAGTACTGCGCCTTTCGCGCCAAAGGCGCGAAACAGCAAGGGGATAGAAGGCAGCGACAACCAACTCCCCCACTATGCCCAAAGTGCTGCGATGTTTCGCGCAAAGCGCGAAACAGCACTGGGGCAGCAGAAGGCCACAATCAGCTAGCCCTCCATGCCCAAAGTGGCGCGTGGTTTCGCGGCCACGCCGCGAAACAGCGACCGGGACAAGGCACCCCCACAGCCACGTCCTTCATTCAGCCCCACAATCCGAGGACGTAGTCGTAGCAGGATCTGAGGGCTAACCTTCGCGGACACTCCGCAGGACGAAAGAACCCCCGCCGCACGTAGTGCGCAGCGGGGGTTCTTTCATGTCCGAGGACGTCCGCGAAGGTTAGCCCTCAGATCCTGCGGTGGGAGACCTAGGCCTCGTTGTACACCGTCTTGAGCTTCAACAGGTGAGCGTAGCGGTCCATAGCGGCCTGCTCGTTCTCCTTGAAGAGCTCCTCGGCGCGCTCGGGGAAGGAACGCGTCAGCGAAGCGTAACGGGCCTCGTTCATCAGGAACTCCTGATAACCGCCCGCGGGCTCCTTGGAATCGAGCGAGAACTTCTTGCCGGCAGCAGCCTCGGGGTTGAAGCGGAAGAGGTTCCAGTAACCGCACTCGACAGCCTTCTTCATCTCGGCTTGGCAGTTCTGCATGCCGCCCTTCTTGATGGAGTGCATCTCGCAGGGGCTGTAGCCGATGATGAGGGACGGGCCGTCGTAGGCCTCGGCCTCGTGAATGGCCTTGAGGGTCTGAGCCGGGTTGGCACCCATGGCAACCTGTGCCACGTAGACGTAGCCGTAGCTCATGGCGATCTCGGCCAGAGACTTCTTCTTGGTCACCTTACCGGCAGCGGCGAACTGAGCGACCTGGCCCAGGTTCGAGGCCTTGGAGGCCTGACCGCCGGTGTTGGAGTAGACCTCGGTGTCGAAGACGAAGACGTTGACGTTGTGGCCGGAAGCCAGGACGTGGTCCAGGCCACCGAAGCCGATGTCGTAGGCCCAGCCGTCGCCGCCGAAGATCCAGAAGGACTTCTTGGTGAGGTAAGCCTTGTCGGCGAGGATTGCCTTGGAAGCGTCGCAGCCGCACTTCTCGAGCTCGGCAACGTAGGCAGCGGCAGCGGTCTTGGAGGCCTCGGCGTCGTTGACGGAGTCGATCCAAGCCTGACCGGCGGCCTTGAGCTCATCGGACGGACCATCGGCAGCGATGATGTCCTGGGTAGCGGCGATCAGCTTGTGCTGAACGGCCTCATAGCCAACGGCCATGCCCAGACCGTGCTCGGCATTGTCCTCGAACAGGGAGTTGTTCCACGCCGGGCCGTGACCGTCCTTGTCCTTGCAGTAAGGAGCGGTGGCAGCGGGGTTACCCCAAATGGAGGAGCAGCCGGTGGCGTTGGAAATGAACATGCGGTCGCCGGCGACCTGGGTCACCAGACGTGCATAGGCGGTCTCGGCACAGCCGGCGCAGGAACCCGAGAACTCCAGGTAGGGTTGCTTAAACTGGCTGCCCTTGACGTTGGCCGCGATGAGCTCCTTCTTCTCGGAGACGTTCTCGACCATGTAGTCCCAAACGGGCTGCTGGTCCATCTCCTGCTCGGTGGGAACCATCTCGAGGGCGCCCTTGGGGCAGACCTTGACGCAGTTGGTGCAACCCATGCAGTCGAGCGGGGACACAGCCATGGTGAACTTCATGCCCTTGGCCTTGGGGCCCATGGCATCGAGCGTGCGGGTAGCCTCGGGCGCGGCGGCAGCCTCGTCCTCGGTCATCGCGAACGGACGGATGGTGGCATGCGGGCACACGTAGGCGCACTGGTTGCACTGGATGCACTTGGTCTCGTCCCAGTGGGGAACGACCACGGCGACGCCGCGCTTCTCGTATGCGGAGGCGCCCAGCTCAAACTGGCCGTCGGCGCAATCGACGAAGGCGGAAACAGGCAGGCTGTCGCCGTCCATGCGATCGATGGGCTCGAGCAGGTTCTTGACCTGCTGGGCGATAGCGGACTTGGTCTCCTCGGAGAGCTCGACGGGGGCGGCATCCTCGGCAGTAGCCCAGTCGGCCGGAACCTCGAACTTACGGAAGGCGGTAGCGCCGGCATCGATGGCCTTGTGGTTGGCGTCGACGATAGCCTGGCCCTTCTTCATGTAGGACTTGGTAGCCGCGTCCTTCATGTACTGCAGGGCATCCTCGGCGGGCAGGACCTTGGCCAACGCGAAGAAGGCGGACTGGAGCACCGTGTTGGTGCGCTTGCCCATGCCGACCTTGGCCGCCAGGTCGATAGCGTCGATCAGGTAGACGTTGACGTTGTTGTTCGCGATGTAGCGCTTGGCCACGGCGGGCATGTGCTCGGCGAACTCCTCGTCGCTCCACTGGCAGTTGACCAGGAAGGTGCCGCCCGGCTTGACGTCGCGGACCATCTTGAAGCCCTTAACGATGTAGCTGGGGTTATGGCAGGCGACAAAGTCGGCCTTGGTCACGTAGTACGGCGAACGGATCGGGGAATCACCAAAGCGCAGGTGCGAGACGGTGACGCCGCCGGTCTTCTTGGAGTCGTACTGGAAGTAGGCCTGGACGTACTTGTCGGTGTGGTCGCCGATGATCTTGATCGAGTTCTTGTTGGCGCCGACGGTACCGTCGCCACCCAGACCCCAGAACTTGCACTCGATGGTGCCGGGGGCTGCGGTGTTGGGCGCATCCTCGGCCTCGGGCAGGCTCAGGTTGGTCACGTCATCGACAATGCCGATGGTGAACTCACGCTTGGGCTCGTCCTTCTTGAGCTCCTCGAAGACAGCGAACGCGGACGCGGGAGGCGTGTCCTTGCTGCCCAGACCATAACGGCCGCCGACAACCTTGATGCCCGTCTTGCCAGCCTCGTAGAGAGCGGAGACGACGTCCTGGTAGAGCGGCTCGCCGATGGAACCCGGCTCCTTGGTACGGTCCATGACGGCGATCTTCTGGACGGTCTCGGGGAGAACGTCGACGAAGTGCTTGATGGAGAACGGACGGAACAGACGAACCTTGACCAGGCCGACCTTCTCGCCGTGAGCGTTGAGGTAGTCGATGACTTCCTCGAGCACGTCGCAGAAGGAGCCCATGCACACGACGACGCGGTCGGCATCGGGAGCGCCGTAGTAGTTGAACAGGCCGTAATCGGTGCCGAGCTTCTCGTTGATCTTCTTCATGTAGCCCTCGACGACGGCGGGAAGCTCGTCGTAGACCTTGTTGCAGGCCTCACGGTTCTGGAAGAAGATATCGCCGTTCTCATGGCTGCCGCGGGTGTGCGGGTGCTCAGGGTTGAGCGCATGGTCGCGGAAAGCCTGGACGGCGTCCATGTCGCACATCTCGGCAAGATCCTTGTAGTCCCACATGGCGACCTTCTGGATCTCGTGGCTGGTGCGGAAGCCGTCGAAGAAGTTAAGGAACGGGGTCTTACCCTCGATGGCGGCAAGGTGAGCCACCGGCGAGAGGTCCATGACCTCCTGGACGTTGCCCTCGGCGAGCATGGCGAAGCCGGTCTGACGACAGGCCATGACGTCGGAGTGATCGCCAAAAATGTTCAGGGCGTGGGAAGCGACGCAACGCGCGGAGACGTGGAAGACGCCCGGGAGCTGCTCGCCCGCGATCTTGTACATGTTCGGGATCATCAGGAGCAGACCCTGAGAAGCCGTGTAGGTGGTGGTCAGAGCACCGGCGCCCAGCGAACCGTGAACGGTACCGGCTGCACCTGCCTCGGACTCCATCTCGACGACCTTGACCGGGGTGCCGAAGATGTTCTTGCGACCCTGGGCCGCCCACTGGTCGACATGGTCGGCCATCGGGCTGGACGGCGTAATGGGATAGATTCCCGCTACCTCGGTGTACGCATACGAAACATATGCGGCCGCCTCGTTGCCGTCCATAGACTTAAACTTACGCGCCATATACCCCTCTCCTCTCATATAGGTATACAGGCCCCGGCGATCGCCGGGATGTTGGCGTGATGGGATTTACGCTGTTGCTTCCAATCATCTGGCAGGCAGGCTCAGCAGCAGGTACGTGGCGTGGAGAGAAGACATGCCGAGGCGAGGGGCAACTGATGCGCCCCACAGACCCGACCGCCCGTCTTGCACATGACCGAGCGCCGCAAAGGCCGCATGCCGGATGCTCCCGGGCACGCCCCGGCGATGGGAAGCGCCCGCAACGGAAATCCGCATGCGGGCTTATTGTACCCCGCCGTCAAGTGTAATTTCGGCAAATATAGGCGGGCGGTAAAGGTTTACCTCGGGTGACTGCCAAGGGCCAAAATGGCCTCTCCATCCCCAGACGACCGACTCTGGCGCGCCAAGGAGTGTCCCCAGCCGGCAGAAAAGGAACGTCCCTATCTGCCGGCTAGAGAGCACCGAAGAGGATAGCGTAGGTAGTGGATTCGCCGAGCTTGAGCTCGTCGCCGGGATTGAGCTGGGCGGAACGGCCGGGCTCGACCTGAATGCAAACGCGCGTGGCCCCGTTTACCACCACGGTTCCGTTGGTGGACGACAAGTCCTCGACGTGCCAGATATTTTGAGCATCGCACCAGATATGGGCATGGCGGGCCGAGACATCGTCGCCGACGTCGGTAATATCGCCCTCACCAGTGGCCAGCGCGCCAATCTCAACACCCTGCTCACTCGGCTGAATCCAGCGCGGGGCGCTCACGACAAAACTGTTTTGCACGCGCAGCAAGCCCAAAGGGTGCGCCGGGGCGGGTTCGCGTTCGCCCGCAGTCAGCGACATGCCAAGCGAACGCGGCGTGGATGTGCCTCCGCCGCAGGTCGCGTTCGCGTAGTCGATGGCATAGTTCACCGAGGACCGCACATCCGCCGAACAACCGACGGCGACAAACAGCACCAGCACGACCTCGGCGCGCTCGGCGGGCATGAGTTCCGCCGCCTGGGACAGGCGATCGAGCGCGTTGCGATAGAGATTCGTGTCCTGGTGGCACTCTTCGAGCGCGCGTACCATCGGTTCACCTGCAGGACCGCACACCATATTGATTACAGCCGTGGAGTCCATGGGATTGCGCTGGCGCAGGGCCAGTTGCGACATAATACGCGCAGCCGAGGTACCGTATTCGGCAAAGTAGCGCTGCTGAAGCGTGCCGACCGGCGCGCGAACGATAAAGCGGGAAACCCAAGAGCGATCGGCGGCTCGGCTCTGCGGGCTGCGGCCGTCGGCGAGCGGACGGGACGAAAGCACCAAGCCGCACAGCTCGATATGGCTCAGATGCGCTGCGCGCTTAAAGATGTCAAACATGGCCCCGCATGGGGTGAGCTCAACTTGAGATGCCATGACCTAGGCCTCCTTGGTCGTAGAAATAGAATCGGACGATACTTCGACAGGTCCGCCAAAAGTACGGACAGCTGCGGCTCCACCGGCAAGCGGAGTCGCCATCTGGGCTTTTGTGCGTCGCGGTGCCGAAACGGGAAGTTCAAAGGCAAAGCCCATCGCAAGCAAAAACCACGTAAGCGTATAGGTTGCAACCAGAGCGGCAACAAGGCCGCCCATCACGGCGCGTTGGGAAAATACGCTACATGCAGCCACAACCAGCACCGGAACCTCGCAGGCAGAAAGCGCAAGCACACCCTGCAGGAAGCCCGAGCGCCGATCGCGCGCAAGTGCCCCCGCGGCAACGCCGGCTATGCCTGGCAGCGCCAACGCCAGTGCGGCAATAATACCCGGTAGCGACCCAGACCACACGAGCGATCCCAAAGTCGCCGTCACGCGAGCGCCCGACGCCAGCAGCGCGGCCGAAACCACGACCACAGCCCAAACCACGCCACAGACGACCGTCGCGCCGACCATCAGCGCGCGACGAACCGCGCGGCCAGACGCATCCATGGGGCACGGCGTGAGCGGCTCGCCGCGGAGCGAACGACCGACATTTTGCGCATAGTGGTCACAAAACGCCGAGAGCGCCGCCTCGACCGCCGCCGGCTCGGGACGATCTTTTTGATGGCTGGACAGACAGGCCATCACCACGTCGAACAGCTGGGCATCGACAAACGCCAGCGCATCGCGTAGCTCCTCGGAATCCGGCTCAAGCCCCAGCTGCTGGGCCTGCTCGGCCGCAGCGAGCGCCACATCGGGCTCACGACGAAGCAGCTGAGTCAAATCGCAACCGGGCGCATGGGCACCAATGGGATAGTCGGGCAGCGTGTCCATCTTGAGACGGTAGGGGCTGGCGATGTCGCGCGTCTTTTTGCGCGAACCCGAGGTGCCCGAAGTGCTCGGCGCGGCTTCGTATGGCGCGGCGCCGGCAATGAGCTCGTAAACCGTGCTTGCTGCGGCATAGACGTCGATCGCCGGCGACATACGCAAAGCGCGCAGGTCGGGAATATCGTCGGTGAGCATCTCGGGCGGGGCATAGGCAACCGTCGCGCGACGCAGCGTGGCATAGCGCTCCGTAAACGACGCCTTGCCGCCGGTACCGGCCACGGCCGACGCAGGCTCAAGCGCCAGCGACGAGCCAAAGTCGATCAGGCACAGGTCAAAGGTGCCCTCGGCAAGCTGCCGGTCAAGCGGTAGACGCGCCGTACGCACCATAATATTAGCGGGCGAGATATCGCGATGGACAAAGCCCTCGCCCACCAGGCTCATACGGCAGAGCAGATCGAACAGGTCGCGACCCAGACGCGCCGCCACAAGCGGCGATAGGCGGCCGGCATCGTCCACGGCAAAGCGCGAGCGCAAGCGGGCGAGCGTCTCGCCCTCGACCCATTCCATGACAATTGCAGGCACACCGTCGACCTCGCCCCAGCCATAGAGGCGGGGAAAGCCCTTAAGGCCCGAAAGGGCGCGATAGCATTCGTATTCCTCGCGAAACGCCGCTTTGAACTTGGCGACCAGCGCCTCATGGGCGGCATCGTCGTCAAACTCATCGCGCGTCGGCAAGATGAGCTGTTTGAGTGCTACGGCCTCGCCTTGGGCGTTGACGGCACGCGTCACGCGGCCGATACCGCCACGGCGCATGGTGGCATCGTCGGCAAACAGCATCGTAAAACGACGCAGATAGGCAGGCAGTTCGTCCTGACCGAGCGCAATGGCCGGCTCAAACCCGTCGACACGCGCCAGGCGCAAGCCGACCATGGGATCGCGACCGAGCGATTGTGGTGTGGTGGATGCAAGATCGGTCATCATAGGGCAAGCGCCGCCACGTTATTGTTGAAGTTACCGAGCGCGACGTCATCATCGCCGTAATGGCCGACCCATTGACATAGGTTGGTGTAACAGCCCCACAGATTGGCATACTGCTGATACCACTTTGACCGGGGCGAGAATGTCTGACGACCAAACTCGGCTCGAATGACAAACATCTCCCCGACCAGGCTGTCGCACGGCCTGGGATCTCCCGTAGAGTTATAGGTCGAGACCACGTCATTGGCACGAGAAACATAGCCGTCGAGCATGTTGTACTTGGTCACAAGCCAACTGTGAATGCTCTCTTCCTCAGCAGCGGAAAGGCCACCGGAGTTTGCATCGTTGTCAGCGTTGCCGCCCGTCGAGCCGCCGTTTCCAGACCCTCCGGCAGAGGAACCCGACCCAGAGCCGCCGCCCGAACTCGACGAATCCGAGCCGGAGCCAGAAGTATCCGAGCTACCGGGCTTTCCGGACTGCTGGGCGTCCTGCTCCTTCTGCCGCTCGACCTTATTCACCGTTGCCGCCACGCTATTGTTGGACAACCGATCGATGATCTTGGTGTTGGTGAGCACGATGGTTTTGCCATTGGCAAGCGTGACTTCGTTGTCCGGGGCCTCGGCGCCGTCCGCGTCGTCGGCGCCAAACACAATATGCGCGACCACACTTGCCCAAGCATATCCAGTCGTGGTGCCCAGATCACTTTTGACCTCATGCCCCACGCGCGGTTCGCGTGCGGCATGTGCCTGCATCATGGACGGCACGGTCATGCCATAGGCAGAAACGCCAGCTATGACCAGCACCAGCGAGCAAGACAGCAGTGCGTACGCCCGCGGCGCCAAGCCCAGTCGGCGTCGCATGCGCACCGCGGCGCCGCGCTTTGTCTGAGTGCCACCGGGCCGCATGCGTTCTCCTCCAACAAAAACACGCCGCTCGGGAGCGGCGCATTCATTCGAATCCATATTTGAGTGTATCAGCGAACCCAAAAGGTTGCGCAACGAATGGGCAAATTAAGGATGCGAGTGGAAGCATCCATGCGATAAGCGGATACAAAGCATCTTTGTTGCACAACAAACTTACAGTCGCACGGGGAAATTATGACTACCCCGTGCGTCGCGAGGAAAACATACGGCAGGAGCAGGCTCGCCACCTAAATCGTGCGACGGGCCTCAATGGCGCGCCCGAGCGTAATCTCGTCGGCATACTCCAGGTCGCCGCCCACGGGCAGACCACTCGCCAGACGCGACACCTCGACGCCCAGCGGCTTGATAGTGCGGGCCAGGTAGCTCGCCGTGGTCTCGCCCTCAATATTGGGGTTGGTGGCGATGATGACCTCGTGGATGTCCTCGTGACCCAAGCGTGCCAGCAGCTCGCGAATGTGCAGCTGCTCGGGGCCAATCTTGTCCATGGGGCTGATCACGCCGCCCAATACGTGGTAGAGACCGTGGTAGCTGCCCGTGCGCTCGATCGCCTGGACGTCGCGCGGCTCGCCCACCACGCAAATGCGAGTGGTGTCGCGCATCGAATCCTGGCAGATGGAGCACTCGTCGGCCGTGGCGTAGTTAAAGCAGCGGCTGCAAAAGTGAACCTCCTGCTTAACCTCCAGGATGGCCTCGGCCAGGCGGCGCGCCTCCTCGGCGTCAGCCTCCAACAGGTAATAGGCGATGCGCTGAGCTGACTTGGGACCAATGCCCGGCAGGCGGCCCAGCTCATCGAGCAGTTTTTGCAGACTGTGATTCGCACTCATATATATGCGTGTCTTAGAACGGCATGCCCGGGATGTTGAGGCCGCCGGTGATGGCGCCCATCTGCTTGTTGGCGAGCTCGTTAACGCCGCGGACGGCCTCGTTGACGGCAGCCATGATCATGTCCTGCAGCATATCGACGTCCTCGGGATCGAGGGCATCGGGGTCGATGGTAAGGTTGACGAGCTCCATCTCGCCGTTAACGGTCACCTTGACCATACCGCCGCCGGCAGAGGCGTCGACGGTCTGGGACTTAAGGTTTTCCTGCGCGGCGGCAAGCTGCTCCTGCATCTTGCGAGCCTGCTTCATCATCTGCTGCATGTTCATACCGGCCATGATGGCTCCTTTACGTGCGGCCGCACGCCGAGCTGCAAGGGCAGCCGGAGCGCGGCGGGACTTTCAAACTCAAAAATCGTACCACGGCGCGGGGCAAGCAAGCGGGGCGGACACGCTACCTCAGTCGATATACATGTCCTCCAATACAAACCACGCGCAAAGATTATGCAAGGCCGAATTATGCAAGGTTGCATAATTATCTCAAGCTACATCTAGCAGAGCTGGAACCAGGCAGTTTATGCGTAGGGCTACAAGGCTACATGGCAAAATGCCGAGCCGCTGCTCGAGGCGGCACGCATGGCGGCTGGGTATAATTTGATTATCATAGATGACGATTTGGAGGTGCCCTCGTGAATGTCCCAGCCGTACTCCAAAACATCCGCTCAAAACACCCCGTTGCATATGTGGTTCTCTATCTCTTTGTCGTCTGGGTATTACTGGTTATCATCACCCATGCCATAGCTTTTGGAGCAGAACTGCTGATAGCCAGCTCGGACCAGCCCGTCGTCAAATGGGAGACGACCGATGAATGCACCAACGGAACCCGAACCATTTACTACAACAGCCCGTCCCTCTACCAAGAGTTCAAGGTCAAGATAAAGGACTCCAAGATTGTCGATGCCGAACTGGGCTCTTTATTTACAATCGGAGCAACCGTCAACGCCGAGCAAGTCGAGTACACGGACAGCCATGCGACGTATCGTATCGACCTCAGCATCCTAGGCCGACCGTCACGCGCCTGTCTGCTCGAATGCGATATACGCGGCACCACGTTGCACATGTCCGAAATACAGATGCGCCCGGGCAAGGGGTTCTCTTCTTGAGCAGTATACCCGCCTGCGCAGCTACTCCACCGGCTTGAAGATGGTGGACTGGCCGAAGACGCTGCGGATGAGGGCTTTGGCCTCGTCCTCGGTCTGCGGGATGCTCGGGGCTGCACCCTGATGGCCGAAGGGGCCGCCCGCACCGGAGTTGGACTCCCAGGGAGCTGCAGGAGCGTCCTCCTCTTTGGGGGCAGTTGCAGCGGACTTGGGCGCGGACGCCGCACCCGGCACGTCGAACGGAGACAGATCGTCCCCACCAGCATCGGCAACAAAACCGCCAACCATGGCATCGTCGTAGGGAACCTGCTCGGATTCCCATGGCGCAGACGGCGCGGCGGGCTGAGCCTTGGGAGCGGACGCGCGCTCGGGCGCTCGGGGCGCGGGCTCGGTCGGGAGCTTGCCCGTGGCAGGAGCGCCGGCGGGGTTGTCGGAGCGCAGCCAGGGGGCTTTGCCCAGGTCAGACGACTTGGTCGCGGGCGAGGCAGGCTTGGGCGCGGGTGTCGGAGCAGCCGGTTTGGCCATGACGGGCTTAGGCGCCGACGGGGTCGGCGCCGCTATCGGTGCTGCTTTTGGCTGCGTCGCGCTGGCGCTCGAGGATGCAGGGGCCGCCGAGGACACGGGTTGCGGGTCCGCAGATACCGCAGCCCGTGCAGATGGAGAATGCTCCTCATGTTGAGGAGCCGGCGTGCCACCCCCATCCAGGACATAGTCGACGGTACGACGACCGAAGACCGCACTGACTGTCGGCAGGACCACCGACTGCGTGTCGGCGCGTCCAAGCATCTTGATGGCAAAGGTCGAGCCCGCGGGGAACGAGACCGTGAGCCTGGAGCCGTCGTCAGCCGTGGCGCGGGCATTGAGCAAAAGCCCCGCGTAGGAAGCCTGACGCGCCTTGACACGCTCGACAACCTCGGCCCATTTGCGCTGCAGCTCTCCGGCATCCTCGACCGCGGGCGTCTCGGCAGTACCGGCGGCGGCAACCTGGGCGGCATTGTTGGACTGGGGCTTAGGTGCCGGAGCGGTGGCAGGCGCGGGGGCCGCAACGGGCTGAGGCGTCGGAGTCGGCGCAGGCTGAGGTGCAGGCGCTGCAGGCTTGGAAGCTGACACGGACGCAGAACGGGACGCAGGCTGGGCAGCCGGAACAGCAGCACCACGGTCCCAAGGCATACCGCCCTGGCGCGCGGACGTAGCAGCGGGGGCAGCGGATGCCGCCGGAGCGGCAGCACGAGCGCCCGAAATTAGCGTCGGCTGTTGGGCAGCAGCGGGTACGGATGCTGCAGGCGCGGCGGCCTGAGCAGCAGCCACGCTCGCCGGCACGGCGCCGTTGGCAACCATGGCCTCCAAGCGGGCCACGCGCTCGGCCAATGCCTCAATCGTTAAATCGGCCTCGGGACGTGCCAGGCGCGTGCAGGCGATCTCGAGCACCAGGCGCACGTCGCTCGCGCCCCTCATCTCCAGTGCGGCATCGTCGAGCACCGTCAGCACACGGGCCAGGCGGTCGGCAGGATGCTCGCCAAAGGCAGCGGCCTCGGCAGCAAGCGCCTCGGCCTGCTCGGAGCCGCCCTCAAACAGCTCGGCACGGGCACCGGCAACGCAGGCAACGTACACGTCACGCACATGCGCCACCAGGTCGCGCGTCAGCTCCAGCAGGTCGTTTCCTTCCTCGACCTGCGCACGGATCAGTCCATAGAGCTCGGCAACATCGCGATCGGCAATGGCGCGGGAAAACTCGCCCAGAATCTGGTCCGAAACCTCGCCTAAAAGCGAGCGGGCGTCGTCCGCATGCACAGAACCGTTGCCAAAGACGCTCAGCTGCTCCAGCGTGGACAACGCGTCGCGCATACCGCCCTTGGCATGGCGCGCCACGATAGCCAGCGCCTCATCGTCGTAATCGAAGCCCTCCTGCTCGCACACGTATGCCAGGCGACGCTCGATATCCTCGTTGCCGATGCGATGGAAATCGAAACGCTGGCAGCGCGAGAGGATGGTCTCCAGAATCTTTTGCGGGTCGGTGGTGCACAGCACAAAGATCACGTGTGCCGGCGGCTCCTCGAGCGTCTTGAGCAGCGCGTTGAACGCCGCCGTCGTGAGCATGTGGACCTCGTCGATGATATAGATCTTGTACTTGCCGCGCACCGGGGCAAAGTTGACGGAGTTGATGATTTCCTCGCGCACATTGTCCACGCCCGTGCGGGAGGCGGCATCGAGCTCGTAGACATCGGGGTGGTTACCCTCGGCAATGAGCTCGCACTCCTCGCAAGTACCGTCGGGCATGCAGCCGCTTGCACCCTCGGCGCGCGCCGCCTCGGCATTGCGGCACAGCAGCGCCTTGGCCAGAATGCGCGCCATGGTGGTCTTGCCCGTGCCGCGCGGTCCGCAGAACAGGTAGGCGTGGGACAGGCGCCCCTCGGTGATGGCGTGCTCGAGCGTCGAGACGATATGCTGCTGGCCCACCACGGAGTCAAAGGTGAGCGGGCGATACTTTCGGTACAACGATTCCATGGGTGCTCCCCCGGGTATACTGAGTCTTGTTGCCGCGGCGGCCATGCGGTCGCACGGCATACTGCATTCCATAATAACCCGTACGGCGAGCCCGCCGCGATAGGAGTCCAAAGAGCATGGCAGACGCAGAGAGCAACCTCGTTCCCTCCGAAGCAGCCGACCAGGTCGAGGTCGCGCTCGAGGAGCAGGCCGCAGCCGACGACGGCATCCTGTACCTCAACGAGTACCAATACGAAAACGACCTCGTCACCGACTTCGCCCGCCTGGTCGCCTCGCCCAGGCGTCGCGGCTCGCTGTATGTCGCCGCGGCAATTGCCGCGCTCATCGGCATCGGCATGCTGGTGGCCGGCGGCAACTGGATCAAGTTTGGCGTCGTCTTGATCGTATTCGGCGCCTTTTTGGCCTGGTGGAGCAAAAACCTGCACCACACCCTCGCCCGCGACTTTATCGACGCCGTTGAGGCCGACGAGTCCATGGGTGGCCGCTATCGCCGCGTCGCCGCCAACGAGGACGGCCTGATGGTTTGGGGCACGAGCGGCAAGTCGCAGTTCTTCCCGTTTGAAAAGCTCGACCACGTGCTCGACGGCGAGCGCATCTTTGTGGCCATGTTCGCCGACCAGGGCGTGACGATCCCTAAGGACACCTTTGTCCGCGGCGATGCCGAGCAGTTCGGTCCCTTCCTTAAGGCGCGCATCAACAAAAAACTCCGCATCGAGACCAAACGCAAGAAGATGAAGGCAGAAAAGGCCGCTGCCGAAGCAAAACAGGGCGACAAGCCCCAGGAGACCAAGGGCAAGCAGCGCAAGCAGAAGAAGAGCAAGAAGAAGCGGTAGGCCGGCCGACACCGAAGGCGCCTCGTCCCGCGCCCGATTCCGGGCCGGGGCGCCTGGAATCGGGCGCGCGTACCGCCAATGGACCCGTTTTGCCTTGCTCTCGAGCTATTTCACTTCAAACCTTAAGAGCCTCCGCTCCGGCAGATCGGTCATCTTCATCGTGTAAGTCCCGGGAAATGCTTTCTCAAAACGGACGGTCTCGTAACCTTCGAAATAGTCGTTGGTGTTCTGCATCATGAATGGGACAAGCAACTCGTTCTCCGCCCCAACCTGTACAGCAAACGCAGCAGAACCGCCCAGAGCCGGCATTGCCTGCGTTATCAGATCGGTATTGACCACAAAGTCATAGTTTGGCGCAGACTCCGGCACCAAATGCCAAACATACGTTTTGATTCCGCCTTCGACATTGTCCTTATTCCTGACACGCATCTTTACGGCGATAACACACGTGATGTCGGCGTCCTTCAATTTCGTTTTCGTATCCACGATGCCATATTTTGAATAATCATCATGCGCACGCTTGAGATACTCGCGCGGCGTGAGCAGCTCTGCCCCGTCTATGCAAAACGAATACCCGTCAGTCACCACATCCTTCGACCCCAGAAACGCCCCATCCATCGAGAGCCATTCGCCCTCCGCATAATATTTCTCAGGAATGACCGTCCGGTTCCCGTTAACGACGCTCGTCCTCATGCCCGCAAGGCCAGTAACAGCACAGCCGAAAAGCGCAAGCGCCGACCTTCTTGTCCACAGGGTCTTCTTCATCGCGCTCACGACCTTTCCCGAACTTTCACAACGGCACCGTCGCGCATGCAGTAAACCCGATCGGCCAGCTCCTCGAGCACCTCTCCGTCATGGCTGGACAGAATAACCTCGCGACCCGTTGATGCCGCCATCGCCACAACGCGCTTGAGCATTTCCACGCCCGCTTCGTCGAGGGCATTTGTCGGCTCATCGAGAACAAGCAGCTTCGGCTTTTCCATAATTGCCGCAGCTATCCCCAGACGCTGCTTCATCCCAAGCGAGTATGCTCGGAACTTCTTTTTTTCGTCTGCATCGAGCCCCACGAGCCGCAGGGCAGAGCGAATGTCCTCGCGGGTTGCAACGCCCTTGATCTGAGCAATGAGCTCCAGATTGTCGTAACCAGACAGATAGCCCAAAAAGGAAGGCGCCTCGATCAACATCCCCAGACTCGGCGGGAAAGAGATGTCCGCCCCAAGCCTTTGGCCATCGATAGAGATTTCGCCTTCGGTAGGCTTGATCAATCCGCAGACCGCTCGCATAAGCATGGTCTTACCCGAACCGTTTATCCCCTGAAGACCGACCACAGTCCCAGGGTCAACCTCGATGGACACGTTGCGCAGAACATCGTTTTTGCCCATGCGCTTCGATACGTCCCTAACGATCACGCTCATATCTTGTCCCCCTTTTCTATAAGGTCGGCCCTTAGAAACCACAGTCCACCCAACGATAGGCATAACGACATAATCACAATTGAAAACAAGCCACTCGAGCCCGCCGCGATTCCATCTTTGACAATTCCGCCCCAGCGCAACAGCATCAAGGCGTTACCCAATAGCGCCCAATGCCGTGCATATGCCGAGCAGATCAGGTAGCTCATTAAAACCACAAACGAGACCGACGGCCCAAGTACAAAGCCAATCACTGCCTGCGCAAACGCAAGCGCCTCGAAAGCAAAAAAGAGACCTGTGAAAAACGGCAGCGCATCCGCCTCGCCAGCTTTGAGAAACCACGGCGCCAAATTAGCCAGCTGAAGCGACTCACCATGAATGACCGCGCTGAACGAGGCGCTCACCATCAAGCTCCAAATCACAACAGAGCAAACCACCACGAGCAGCGAAAATGCCGTTACCGCCGCCACCAAGATAAAACGCGAGACCCACCAAAGGGTTCTTGACCGGCATCGAACAAGCGCTTGCAAACCAAACCCGTGCAACGATTCGGTCGGATAATCGAGTGTTGTATAGAGAATAAGCAGAATGACAAATAGCCATCCTAACGGAGGCACAAACATGAGCCCGGGCCTAGGCTCAAACGGAGCGGATCCGGCAAATACGAGCGCGAGATTATCAGCAAACCCCAAGGCATTCGTCCGAACCCCATACACAGAAGACAAGCCGTAGGCGTACACCAAGTTCGCAACGGTCACTGCCGCAATCGCAATAAAAGTAAGGATGTTCTTCTTCAAAACGGTCCTCAGGTCCGCGGCGACCAGCCTAAACAGCATCAGACCACCTCGCGTCTTTTTAAGAATCTCGCGAAAATCAAAGAAAAGACGAACAGCAAAATGATTTCTGCAAACCCTGCTCGAATGTCGGGCCAGTTATTTAGTGATTCCGACCTGATGCTGTTAAGAATGTTGCAGTTAAAGCCGACGCATGAAAGGACGCTAAAAATCCAGTCGTTAACAAAGTGCCATGCAACCATAATCAGATATGGAACGACCATCGCCTTGATTCTGCTGCGAAACACAACCGACAGACCGGTCACGGCCATGGATAGAGCCCCCAGCGTCACCGCATCGAACAGTGTATAAACCAGCACGTACAACAGAGGCCGGGAATAAAACAGGCCAGAAAAATAGCTATGCAGATAGAGCCCGACGTAAGTCGATTCGTCGACCCGGGGGAGATACGCGGGAAACAGCATTGAGACAATCAGGAAGTTCACGAGTAGCGGAATAGCCGTGACCGCAAACGCAGAGAGGAAAGCAGACAGCATCTTCACGTTCACGTATGCATTTCTAGAAACACGTGTGCAGATCTGCGCCTCGTAACCGCTCAAACGCTCGGACAGGCATGACCACGACCCGGCCAGCATGGCAAGCAACGGCAGCGCATAGAAAAACACTGATGCTAACAACGGCGCGTTCGCGCTCACAACAATCCAGTTGCCAAAGCTACTTTCACGCGTTTGGCCGAGGTATGTCTGAGACTGCAGACCAATGCCGTAGCCAAAAGATAGCAGCTGTTTGCGTTCAGTCTCGAGCGTCCACCACGCCTCGACGGCAGCTGCCATCGAAATTACTGTCGCCAAAGTAAGAGCCAACGCAAATATTGGGTTTCCAGATATCTTGGACAACTCGTGCCGAATTAGTTTTTTATTCAACCGACATCACCCTCCCATTGGCCGGGCCGAGCAGTAACGCTCGGCCCGGCCCTAATCACAAGCGGTTAATGATGCGTCGACGCACGGCAACCTTTGCATGAATAGAGAATGATGTCTGTAAACACTCGCTATTGAGTTGATCGCTCAGGCGTTTACACGTTATCTACCTGCGATAACAATGAAACAAGCTCCGCTTTATTCTTGATCTTCAACTGGCGGTAAGATGCAGACCGCAGCGCTTGCACCGTAGATGCAGCGTAACCGACATCCTCCGCAATGGCCTTTGTCGTTGCCCCCTCTGCCGTCATCAGCAAAATTTGCGACTGAACATCAGAAAGGGAGCGCGACGTAAGCAGGGCCAGCTGGCGCACGCGGGCCGTTTCGGTGGACCCGTTCGCCCGGTACTCCAAGACGGCCTTCTCGTCCTCAACCGAGCGGGCGAGCGCGATGTGCGTAACGAACATGGGCACAGACCAGCAAACAATCACCGTTGCCACGACGACATTGACAGCCGAACTTTGCCCCAACAACGACGCGAGGAACAACGGCTCGAAAACCGTCAGATCCTGCACCATATTGAGCAAGACAGCCCAAACAGGAGCCGTCGCCCCGAAGCAAAGCATCCATATCCCAAGCATTTTGCGCTGCGGACAGCTTCGCATCACTATATATGTGAGCAGCACCCCCGTCAGCACCGCAAGTCCATGGATTCGCCCCCTAGCGACCGCATAGATTAAGGCAACCATGCCCATTGACACCAACGGCACGATAGCCCGAGCATGGGCATGCACCTTAAACGGACGCAGCCCAACAGCGAGCGAAGCCGTAGACGCCACGCCGCAAAACAGGACCGGCACAGCCATCAACGGAACGCGTATGCACATCAATGCCGCGATATAGATAAAAGACCATTCCACAGCAGATAGCACCGCCCATACGTACGGGCTTCCGAGCCAAATCGCTTCACCCGCTCTATCCAGCGCAGCGCCACGATTCGCTTTTCCACCCGCGTAGCGTAGCGACAGAAGCAGTCCGAGACCCAATGCGTAGCTTAAGAGGGAAAAGGCGACAGCCCGCGAAACACCGGACCCCCAATCGCTATCCGCCATTACCAAGGGCCCCGCCGCAAGGAGGATAAAGAATAATGTGAGCAGGTATCGAAACAGCCGGCGCGTTCGAGCTGATGCCACTATATCGTCAGCATGCCGCTGCGGTAGCTCATGCCCTACAGTATCGCCCTCACCCGCAAACAGCGCCACGAGCTCGCGTGAGCCCGCAACCGACGCCTTCCCGTATGCTCGGTGAAGCGTTGTTCTCACCGTCGATGGCTTCGTATCCGTCTCCTTGGCAATTTCCGCCGGCGTTTTCCCTTTGAGCAGCAGTCGAACAAACTGCTCTTCTCTAGGCGACAGGGCAGGGGAAAACACCCCCGCATCGAATGTGTCGGACGCACAGGCGATATCCGAATTGTTGTCCCGTTTCCCCCTTAGCAACATGCATACGAAGGCAGCAGCGATAACGGACCCCATCGCCAGCAATGCAATGATCACGGCATCGCTTGCGAAGTATGCCGCCTCAACAGCCGGAATAAGACCAATAGGAACTGCTACGAGCACAGAACAGGCAAACACGTCGCGCCGCCCATGGCCAAAGGCACGAGGGCGGCAAAACGGCGGGGCCACAGTCAATGCGAGATAGACCAACGGAATTAAAAGCGCAAGGCCAATTGACGCGGCCGTTACAGGGGGCATCCCCCATGGCTCGGGAACGACTCTCCATGAAACTCGACAGCAAAACAGCAGGCAAGACATGACGGCTATTGTTTCTGTAAAAATCGCGTCCTGCGGGTGACGAGTTTCCCTTTCGTCAGTCCGTGTCGACCTCTGCGTCAAAGGAGAGTCCGCCGTGCCCCAAATAACATATGAGAGAAGCAGCGACCCAACAAAGCACGAGACACACGAAACGCCATGTAACAACCAAATCGGTGCAAACACGATTGGAATAGAGTCTCCGCGAGCATAGAAAGCCAGGTCGGCCCATTCGGGAACCGTTGCAATAACACCAAGGAAAACACCGATGGCACCGAGATGCCTCGGCCTTCTCATTCCCCCCTTGCATAGCGCAGCACCATGAACAAACGCCGCGAGGCATGCGCCCAGGATAACGAGCCAGGTCATTGCACCTGACGCTAGGCCGATTGAAGATGAAAACCGGTGATAAGGGGTGACCGCCATTACGACAAGCGCAATGGCGCAGGCAAATGTAGCAGAACGGCGGGAAAAGAGCATACGGCCTCCATAGCGTGTCATTATATCGCTCGAGCCGCTCGTTTATCTCTGTTCTCACACCAGCCAGCATCAATGATTCAGGCGAACTCCAATCCGCGCCAGATCACGGTCCGGCTTTTGTTCGCAGTCCCCACATCAAAGCGGGATGCGGTTTCCTTTTGGACGCCGGTTCGGAAAGCGCATCCCGTTCCAGGGCAATATTCTGGGATGCAGTTTCCGCAGCCCACCCCATTTGGAAAGCGCATCCCATAATTTGGCTGAAAACTGAGATGCGCTTTCCAAACGAGCCGAAACGGGCCGAATCGATCGGGCCACCTCGCATCCCGCTATCCTCGCCATCTGCCCGAGCGTGCTACACTAGCAGCATCTATGCCACCGCGAACGGCTCGGCCCCGCGCCCGCCGCTCGCAAACGAACTTTAAACGCACGAGGGTTGGCCATGCCGCTTTTCTCGCAACATACCGCCCGGTTCTCGCCGGACGTTCCTTTGGAGGGCACCAGCTCTCGCGAGCTGCTCAAGCGGTACCAGCCGCTCGAGACACTTGCGACCGGCGGTTTTGGCTCCATCGAGATCTGCCGCGACACGCACCTGCGCCGCCGCGTCGCCATTAAACGCATCCCCCTTATCAACGGTGCCGGCATGCCCGCTAGCGACATCATGGATGTCCTGCGCGAGGCGCACACTGCCGCCATGCTTCAACATCCCAACATCGTGCAGGTTATCGACTTTACGCACGACACAGCCTATGCCTACCTGGTTATGGAATATGTCGATGGCATGTCGCTGGCCGAGTTTTTGCACCGCGTGGACGGCCACTCACTTACCTTTGACGAGGCCGCGGCCATTGCCGATGCCCTGGGCCAGGCGCTCACCTTCGCCCATAGTAATGGCGTACTCCACCTGGACATTAAGCCCGCCAACGTGCTCATCGACCACTCGGGCAATGTAAAGCTCACCGACTTTGGCATGGCGCGACTGTCGTCTGCCGGTGGCTTTGGCGGCTCACGCGGCGGCACCATCGGCTACATGCCGCCCGAGCAGCTCGATATCGAGACCGGCACGGTCGACGAGCGCGCCGATGTCTTTGCCCTCGCCTGTGTGATCTACGAGGGCCTGTGCGGCAGCGCTCCCTTTATGGCGGCCACGCCCGCCGACTCGCTCGGCCGCATCATCGGCGGCGCCACCTATCCCAGCGAGCTGATACCACACTTTCCCCCGGGAGCCGAGGCCGCGCTCATGAGCGCGCTCTCCCCCATGCCGCAGGACCGCCCCAACAGCATCGAGGCATTTTGCGACCAGCTCCTTGCCGGTCTGGGCAGCGTGCGCGAAGGCCGTCGCAGCCTGGAGCAAATGGTTGGCGAACTTTCGGATGACGAGCAGGAGCTCGACGATATCGAGCCGTCGCACTACGAGGACGACGCCATCGAGGTCGACCCCGCACTCGGCTGGGCGGGCACGCGCTGGAGCCATGCGCGCGACTACACCATGCGCACTATCTCGGCGCTAACGTGCGGCACCTTTAGCTTTTTGCTGATGCAAACGGCCGGGGTCGCGGCGCTTCCCGGCCTGGTCATTGCGGCCATCGCGATCGGAGCGGCGGCTGGCCTGGCCCCCCAGATTGGCTCGGCCATCTCGGCTGTGGGCTTTTTGGTGCTCATGGCCAACGCCACCATGCAGGCACAGGGCATCCTGTCGATGCTGCCCGTCGCGGTGATCTTTGCCGCCGCCATGTCCGGTTGGTGGATCGCCTGGGGTCGCACCGAGGCTGCCGCGAGCGCCACGCTCACCTGTGCACTCGCGCTTGGCTGTCTGACCGGCAATACCTTCCTGGCAGCTGGGGTCGCCGCCGGCGTCGCGTCATTTTGGCTCGGCCCGGCAAGCGCCGCCGCGGCAACGGGCATGGGCGCGCTTTTTGCCCGTCTGGCCACGGTCGCGCTTTCAGCCGGAGGCGTGCTGGGGCTCGGTAACGTTGCCGCAGCGCTGGGAGACCCGCTCCTTTGGGCTGCCTTTGTGCTGGTCGCGGCAACTGCCGCAGCGTCATCCGCGCTGCTCAATGCCCATGCCAAGCGTGCCGATCAGGGCTCAAACCTTGCCGCAATCGCCGCCATCGCTGTCACCGGCATCGGCTGCGCAGCGGCGTCCTGTCTTGCACACCATATGGAAATTGCCAGCCTTGCAGCCGCGGTCGTCGCCAAGGCGGCGGTTGCGGGAACCCTATCCTCTATAATCGTTGGGATATGCCTATATTTGCTCGGATACCAAAGAACCTATACGGAGAGTGATCTTTCGTGAACTTCCTGAACATCTTCGAGGACCACGTGGCCGGCATCTTCGGTGCCACCCGTGCCCCGTTCTCCTTTAAGAAGCTTGCCAAGCAGGCCGCTCGCGACATGGAGGATCAGACTCTGGTGATCAACGGCGTCAACACGGCGCCGGCACTCTATACCATCCTTATCGCCGCCGACGACGATCCCATGCTCGCCCCGTTCTACCCCGAGCTTTCGCGCGAGGTCCGCGAGTTCGTGAAGGCGCAGGCCGAAAAGCGCCGCTATGTCTTTGTCGGCGAGCCCCTCGTGCGCTTTATGATCGATCCGCAGCTGCGCGCCGGCAAGTTCTCGGTCTTTGCCGAGAACGTCGATGCCCCCACGCTCGGCCGCCTGTACGAAGAAGAGCGCGCCTATCAAAACGGCCTGGGCCAGAACAACTCCGCGGCAAGCCGTGCCGCCAGCGCCCCGCGCGCCGGCCAGCAGCAGTTTGCTGCCCCGCAGCAGCAGCGCCCCGCCGCCATGCCCCAGCAGCAGCCGACGCCTCGCGCCGCCACTCCCGACCCGCTTGCCGTGGCAGACCCCTTCGCGCCTAGCGTCCCCGACCCCGCCGCAGCACCCATCCCGGTGCCGCAGACCATCTCGCGCGACGCGCTTGCCGGCATGGGCGGAGCCGCCGCGACCGGTGCCGCCGTGGGCCTAGGCGCCGCAGCCGGCATCGCCTCCAACATGGCGAGCACTCGCGCCCCGCAGCGCCCGCTCGCCCAGCTCGTCGACGTCGTGAGCGGCGAGAGCCATAGCATCACCTCCGCACAGGTGACCATCGGTCGCGAGCGCTCAGTTTCCGACATTGCCCTGCGCGACCCCAACGTGTCGCGCCGCCACGCCCAGCTCACCTTTACGGGCTCGGATTGGTCGATCGAGGACCTCAATTCCACCAACGGCACGCTCGTCAACAACCGCCGCATTACGCGCTGCCCGCTGCGCAACGGCGATTTGCTAACGTTTGGCCTGAGTACCTTTGAATTTAGGGGATAGTCGCTTATGAACATCGATATCGTCCTTTTTGCAGGCCGCATCGTCTTGGTCGCCCTGCTCTATATCTTCCTGTTCGCCGTCATGAAGACCGGCGTGGGACTCGTGCGCGGGCAGCGCCGCGACTCGGCTATCTGGACGATTGATGTGGACAAGGGTCCGCGCGGTATCCGCGGCATCCACGTAGACATGCTCGGCCCCGTCATCGTCGGTCGCTCGCCATCTTCGGACATCTGCATCAACGAACCGTTCGTCTCGGCCTCGCATGCGCGCTTTTCGCTGCAGGGCCCGGCGCTCATCATCGAGGACCTCAACTCGCTTAACGGCACGCTCGTCAACGGCCGCCAGCTCGTGGAGCCCGCGACGCTGCGTGAGGGCGACGAAGTCCAGATTGGCGACGTGGTCATGAAGGTGAACCGTCGATGATCGACGAGGAGAACAAGTCCGCAACCATGACCGAGGCACCGGCTGCCGCCGTAGCTGCACCGGCCCACGCCGCTCCGGCGGACTCCACACCCGTGGAGCCCGAGGACACCGTGTTCTCCCTGCCTCTTTCGCATGTTACGCATGATATTTCGGATCTCGCCGATAACGAGGGCGAAGAGGATGCCGTAGCGGCGCCCATCGGCGCACATGCTGCGGAACAGCCCACAGCGCCCGAAGCAACCCCGGCGCCGGCTCACTTTGCAGAGCCCGTCGCCGCGGCAATCAACGAGAGCGCTGCGGTGTTTGCGGCACCCGAACCCGCCGCGCCGGCGTTTCCCATAGCCCCGGCATCCGAGGTTGCGCCCGCGTCTACGCCGGCGCCCGAGGCGGGGCCATCCCCCGAGGACGGCCCCGCACCCAAGGCCCCGCAGCCTGCGCCCGCAAGCGAGTCCGATGCCGTGGCCGAGCCCGCCGCCCAGTCGCAAAGCACACCCGCGCCGTCGCACTTTGCGACGCCCGAGCCTATAGACGCCAGCCCGCAAGACGACGAGTCGACCGCCTGCGCGTCCGAAGAGCCCGGCTCCCCGGACACCGGCGATTCCGAATCAAACGCCGAGACCGACACTGTCTCTCCCGGTGACACAGCCGAGATCGACGTTGCCGCCGTTGAGGCCAAGCTCAAAGACCCCGGCTCGACCATGAGCTTTGAGCCCCTGACCGAGGAGCGCATCGAGACCGACTCAACCTATGATGCCGGCACCACCACGCAACTCATGTGGGGCGCCCGCTCTGACGTTGGCTGCGTACGCCCGCACAATGAGGATTCCTACCTGGTGCAGTCGCCGCTCTTTTGCGTATGCGACGGCATGGGCGGTCACGCCGCCGGCGAGGTAGCCTCTTCCATCGCCGTCGAGACTATTGCCAAGACGGCCCCGCAGTCCGCCGACGCAGCACGCCTGGCCGCAGCCGTCGAGGCAGCCAACGCCGCCGTAATCGAGGCCGCCTTGAATGGCCTGGGCAAGCCCGGCATGGGCTGCACAGCCACTTGCGCCTATATCGAAAACGACACGCTCGCCATCGCCCACGTGGGTGACTCTCGCGCCTACCTGCTCCACGAGGGCACGCTCATCCGCGTGACCCGCGACCACTCCTACGTGGAGGAGCTCGTGGACGCCGGCGAGATTACGGCAGACGAGGCTCGCGTCCACCCCAACCGCTCGGTCATCACCCGTGCGCTGGGCTCGGACCCCGCCATGTATGCCGACCACTTTACTCTGCATATCGAGGAAGGCGACCGCCTGATCCTGTGCTCCGACGGCCTTTCGAGCATGATTCCCGATAGCGATATCGAGAACATCGCCACGCAGTCCTCAACCGCGCAAATCTGCGTCGACAACCTAGTGGACGCGGCGCTTGCCGCCGGCGGCCACGACAACGTGACCGTAGTAGTCGTTGACCTGGTTGACGATGGCGTTATGCGCGAGGCGCAACGCGTGCGTCGCCGCAACATTACTATCGCCGCCATCCTGGCCCTCGTCTTTGTGCTGGCAGCTGGCATCTGGGCCTACACGGGTGTCACCGGCTCGTACTACCTGGGTACCTACCAGGGCAATGTCGCCGTCTGGCGCGGCCTTCCCGGCAAGCCGCTCGGACTCAAGCTCCACTGGCTCGAAAGCGAAACCAGCATCAAGCTGTCCGACCTGCCCGAAGACACGCAAAACCGCCTCAAGGCGGGCATTCCGCAAACAAGTGTCGACGATGCGCAGGACACGATATCCAAGTACCGCCACCAGATCGATGAAGAGCAGACCCGCCAGGTGATCGACGCGCAAACGATTCGCGACAACACCAATCAGGGATCGACCTCCGAATCAGATTCCGAGAAAACCGCCGAACAGTCCGCCGAGGCCGAAGCCTCCGAAAAGAACTAGAAAGGGAGTGCCGCTTATGAGTCGCCGCAACACCGAGCTGCTCTTGCTCATCGCCTCGGCGTTCCCCGTCATCCTGCTGTATGCGATGTACGTGCTCACCGCGGGCGCCGCCATCTCCTTTGAGACGCTCGCGGTGCCGATCGGCCTCTTTGCCGCCTTCGCCGCGGCACATATCGCCGTGCGCATCTTGGCGCCCGGCGCCGACCCGGCCATCCTGCCCATCGTCTTTGTGCTTTCGGGCCTCGGCATCACGTTCGTGACGCGCTTGGCGCCCACGCTCGCTATCTCGCAGCTCGTCATCCTGTTTATCTCGGTGGCGCTGATGGTAGGCACGCTTGCGCTGGTCAAAAACCTCGATGTGGTCATGCGCTACAAGTACACCTTTGGCATCATCGGCATCATCTTGCTGATGCTGCCCATCTTTATCGGCACCACGATCTCGGGCTCCAAACTGTGGATTCGCATCGCCGGCTTTACCATTCAGCCCGGCGAGTTCGCCAAGATCTTTATCGTGCTGTTCCTGGCCGGTTACTTGGCCGAGAACCGCGAGCTGCTCTCTATTTCCAACCGCAAGATCTTGGGTCTTAAGATTCCGCGCCTGCGCCTGCTGCTGCCGCTGTTCGCAGTCTGGGGCGTATGCCTGCTCGTCGTCGTCTTCGAACGCGACCTGGGCTCGGCCGTGCTGTTCTACACCATCTTCTTGCTGATGCTCTACGTTGCCACGGGTCGCTTCTCGTATGTCATCATCGGCCTTGCGCTCTTGGCCGTGGGGGCTGTGGGCGCCTACAAGTTCCTGTCGCACGTCCAGGTGCGTTTCCAGATCTGGGCCGATCCCTTTAAGGACGCCCAAGGCCAGGGCTACCAGATTGTTCAGTCCCTCTTTTCGCTGGCCGATGGCGGCCTTGTTGGCGTGGGCATTGGCAACGGTATGGCCAATAACATCCCCGTCGTCGAGTCCGACTTTATCTTCTCGGCTATCGGCGAGGAAATGGGCCTTTTGGGCGGCGGCGCCGTGCTCATCCTGTTTATGCTTTTTGCCGTACGTGGCCTGACCACGGCAGCCCGTGCCAAGTCCGACCTTGCCGCCTTTAGCGCTACCGGTCTTACGGCCGCCATCAGCTTCCAGGCGTTCTTGATCGTCGGTGGCGTTACCCGCCTGATTCCGCTGACTGGCGTTACCCTGCCCTTTATGAGCCAGGGCGGTTCCTCACTGCTGGCAAGCTTTATCATCGTCGCGCTTTTGCTGCGCGCCGGTGACGAGGCAACCGGTCGCGAGGCCGAGCTCACCGGCACCGGCACCATGGCCGCCATCACCGACGATCAGGTCGCTTCTGCCGCGGCTCCGACCGGCACGCGCTTCGCCTCTTCGTCTTCCTACGGCCGCGGTAGTCACTCCACCGGTTCGCGCATGCGTCGTCGCCTGCTCGACACACCTGAGTCTGGCGTGCTCGGCCGCGTGGCGCTCGCCAACCGCCTGACCCGCGCGGTGTTTGCTTTTACGGCCCTGTTCGCCATTCTCATCGGTAACCTCACCTATGTCCAGGTCATCAAGGCCAAGGATTACCAGGATATGCCGACCAACAATCACACCATCGCCCGTTCCAAGTACATCCAGCGCGGCTCGATCATCACGTCCGACGGCGTGACACTGGCCGAGTCGCTACAGCAGGAGGACGGAACCTACGCCCGCTCCTACCCCAACGGCAATATGGCCGCTCACGTGGTGGGCTATGTAAGCCAGCAGTACGGCACAGCTGGTGTCGAGAGCGTCATGAACGAAACGCTCACCGGCTCCAAGGATTACTCCAGCTGGAACAACGCCCTCGCGTCGCTCGCGGGCCAAAACCAACCGGGCAACACCGCCAAGCTCACCATCGACTCGCGCATCCAGACGGCTGCCGAGCAGGCACTCAAGGGCTTTAAGGGCGCCGTGGTGGTTATGGATCCGCGCACCGGCGCGGTCCTCGCATGCGCAAGCTCGCCCACCTATGACAACACCAACATCGATGCCCTGATGCAGTCGGGCGGTGGCGAGGACGGCTCCATGTACGACCGCGCCATGGACGCGCTGTACACCCCGGGCTCGACCTTTAAGGTCGTCACACTCTCCGCGGCGCTCGAGACCGGCACTGCCAGCCTTACGAGCACCTACGAGGCGCCCGGCTCCATGGATATCGGCAACGCGCCGGTCACCAACTACGCCAACGAGAGCTACGGCACCATCAGCCTGCAGCAGGCTTTTGCCGTGTCGTCCAACGTCGTCTTTGGCCAGGTGGCCAACGAGATCGGCGCCAGCTCGCTCGTCCAGTTTGCCAACGCCTTTGGTTACGGCCAAAAGCTCGGTCAAGACCTGACCACCACGGCCTCCATCATGGCCGACCCCTCACTCATGACCGAGTGGGAGACCGCCTGGGCCGGCGCCGGCCAGCCTGTCGGCATGGACCACACGCCCGGCCCGCAGACCACCGTCATGCAAAACTGCGTGATAGCGGCGGCCATCGCCAACAGCGGCGTGGTCATGGACCCGTTCTTCGTGGCCCAGGTGCTTGCCCCCGACGGGACCGTGGTCAAGACCACACAGTCCCGCTCGCTCGGCCAGGCTGTCAGCGCCACCACGGCCGATCAGGTCAAGCAGGCCATGCTCGCGGTTGTCCAGTCCGGCACCGGCACCGATGCCCAGATTCCGGGCGTCAAGGTCGCCGGCAAGACCGGATCGGCCGAGACCGGCGGCACCAACGTCAACTCGATGTTCGTCGGCTTCGCACCTTACGATTCACCCACGGTCGCCATCTCGGTTGCCTTGGAGGATTACGACAAACACGACGTCGAGGCAGCCAAGATTGCCGGCATCGTCCTGACCGCGGCACTTGCCGCCCAAGGAGCGTGATGCCCGTGATCGAAGCACGAGCATGTGGCGCACCACAGTTAACAAGCTAGCGGCAAGGCGCCACGCGGCCCCAGCGGCCATAGATTTGGTACTACACACATCGTTGAGCGAATAAGTTAGTTAGGAGCAGGAATGGAACAGAGGGTCCTCGGGGGAAGATACCTCCTCAAGGATAAGGTGGGAACGGGCGGCATGGCGACCGTCTTCCGTGCGCAAGATCAGGTCCTCGACCGCACGGTTGCCGTCAAGATCATGCTGCCGCAATACGCTGGCGACGCCACCTTTGCCGCGCGCTTTAAGCAGGAGGCCCAGGCAGCAGCCGGTCTCTCCTCCCCCTATATCGTGGGCGTCTACGATTGGGGCAAGGACGGCGATACCTACTACATCGTCATGGAGTACCTGCGCGGTACCGACCTTAAGAGCGGCATCAAGAGCCACGGCGCCCTCGATCCCAAGAAGGTCGCGCAGATTGGCTCGCAGATCAGCTCCGCGCTTTCGGTTGCCCACAAGCACGAGATCATCCACCGCGACATTAAGCCGCAAAACATCATGGTGCTGCCCGACGGCAACATCAAGGTCATGGACTTTGGCATCGCGCGCGCAAAGAACAGCCACCTCACGCAGGACAACAACGTACTGGGCACCGCCCACTACGTAAGCCCCGAGCAAACGCGCGGCCAGGACCTCGGTCCCACCTCGGATATCTACTCCCTGGGCGTCGTGATGTACGAGTGCGCCACCGGTCGCGTCCCCTTTGACGGCGACGATGCCATCTCGGTGGCGCTCAAGCAGGTAAACGAACTGCCGGTTCCGCCGAGCCAGATCAACTCCGGCGTCGATGCCGATCTGGAGCGCATTATCCTCAAGTGCATGGAGAAGGACCCGGCGAACCGCTTCCAAACGGCAGACGAGCTGCGCCAGGTGCTCAACAACTACCTGTCCGGCCGCGCCGTCAACGTCTCCGAGCCCACGCGTATCATTGGCGCCGCCGGCGACCTGGGCGCCACCAAGACCCGTGAGTTGTCCGATCAGACGCGCGCCATGGTACGCCCCGTCTCGGGTGTGAGCGGCCAGAACAACGCCCGCAGCGCCGTTTCGGGCTCCACGGGCTCCTACGAGGTTGATCAGCCCAAGTCCAACAAGAACAAGATTATCGCCGCCGTAGTCGCCGCAATCGCCGTTGTTGGCGTTGTGGTGGCCTTCGCCACCGGGCTCTTTGGCGGCGAGCAGGTCACGGTACCCGATGTGCTTAACAAGGACCAGCAGACCGCTATCGAGCAGATCAAGGAGGCCGGCCTTGAGGTCGGCACCATCGACCAGAGCTATAACGACGATGTCGACGAGGGCAAAGTTGCCGAGCAGACCCCCAACGGCAACACTAGGAAGCCCAAGGGCACCAAGGTGAACCTGGTGATCTCCAAGGGCCCCAAGCCCTCCGAGAAAGTTGAGGTTCCGCAGCTCGTCGGCCTGACCAAGGACCAGGCCGAGGCCGCACTGGCAAGCGTGGGCCTGAAGGGCAACGCAACCGAGGAGGCCAACGAGGCTGAAGAAGGCCAGGTCTTTGAGCAGGGCACTGATGCCGGCAAGGAAGTCGAGAAGGGCACGACCATCTCGTATAAGGTCTCCAGCGGTCCTGACACCACCTCCGTCCCCGATCTGACCGACATGACCGAGGCCCAGGCACGCAACGCCCTCGACATGGCCGGTTTTGGCGTCGACGTGAGCTACCAGGAGAGCGATTCCGTCACCGAGGGCACCGTCATTAGCTGGAACCCCAGCGGCAAGCAGAAGCCTGGCGCCACGATCACCGTCGTCATCGCCAAGAAGTCCGGCAAGGCCGGCGTTCCGGGCAACCTGTACGGCAAGAGCATCTCCGCCGCCGTCACCGCGCTCAACAACGCCGGGTTCTACAACATCGCATTCTGCGATCAGAACGGCAACCCCGTGAGCGGCAACGAAAACGCCACCGTTACGGGCGTCTCCCCTACCGGCAAGCAGTCCACCGACAGCACGATCACGCTGACGGTTTCGATTTCTGGCTCTGGTACCGATTCAGGCAACGATTCCGGCACGACCAACTAGCCATCAACACGTTGCCCACAGCGGCTGATGCCGCAAACACATTCGCTCAATGGCGCCCGTTTGCTCCCCCGGCAAACGGGCGCTTTGCTTTAATAAACGATCCCCAACCTATACGGTTCACTGCAAGACTGAGACAGAAGCAAAGGCCGCAATGCAAGCCAAGCTGGCTGAAATCAGCTCCTCTGGCATGATCACCAAAACTAAAAAGCCTACTTTGCTTGCGTCCTTCTGCTGGGCCTTTCATGAAAATAGGGACACCGAGCGCAACGCGTTGCGCTCGGTGTCCCAAGGCTGTTGCAATGAGAATGAGAATCAAGGCTTCGATAGCAGGATGACAACGCGGGGGTTGATTTTCAATCTCAACGCAACAGCCTGAACGGGCCCCGCGTTTCCGCAGC
>CAUGJE010000016.1 GCA_959599915.1 uncultured Collinsella sp.
TTTCATGCCGGGGGCTCCCAATGTTTTTATGTCCTGCTCATATCGTCTCTGCCGGGCGGCGAAAGAGTGCGCCCAACGACCAGCCGTTTAAGAGCGCCCCCGATACATAGTTGTCGGAACCTGGTCGTCTGTTGATAAAAAAGAAACCGCTAACGGACAAAATGGCGCCTTTTGCGGATTAGTTGCTGTGCCGGAAAATAAATTGTCAGAACCAGGCGATAATTAAATTGCCGCGGCTGTCGTTACATATGACACGTGACAGGAGGACATGATGAAAAAAATGCCCAAGTTGTTGTTAGCAATGGTTGTCCTATTTTTCGCCACCGGATTTATTTTATTGCCCTCCGCAAATGCTTCTGAGTATTTGACGCCCGCCGACGCATGCTTCGATTTGAATGATGGGCCGAAACAAGAACGTACTATCGAGCTGTCAGATGGCTCTACAGGTGTTTTTGGGATAGAGAAAGAGCAAGCTGATGTTGCCCCGATTTGGGACGGCTACTACAACGCTACTGATGGGAATTGGAAGGTTTATTTCTATACTGGAGTGCTCGATGCTGAGTACTGGATATCAATCAAGAACTACAACATTACATCGTGGTGGGGCCATAAAGCATCTTCCGTTAGCGGTGCCTTATCGAATTTCAGTAAGAGTTTTTCTTCCAAACGAACAAAGTGGAGCTTTCTTTTTACCGGAGTAGGCGGTATGGCGTCTGCGACTTATACTCTTGGAGCTGAAATAAATGGCTCTCGGCTGCATACATATCTAGCGTGATTCAATATGGGCGTGTTGGGCAAGATCAACATTGGCGGAGAGGTTTCCCTCCTGGCAATAGTTCTGGTTGAGATCGGGATCGTCGCTGCGGTGATCTATCTCGTTTGCAAGTTGATAAAGGCTCTCAAAAAGGTTATTGAACGAACCAAACAAGAGTAGGCGGTCAGTCCGCTCGATTTCGAATCCATTTCAGCGGGTGCCATCCTCTCTGTCTGCTTATCTGTGGGCGGAGAGGATTTTTCTATGACTGAGACCGCATCAGCGCCAAATCCACGCCTATCCACGACCCGTCACCTGGGGACGTTCCTTTCCAGCCGGTGCTTGGGGAGACTCCTTGCCACCCGGTCGTCGTGGATGTTCTTAAACGACTAGCGATCGGGGACAGCCCTTGCCGATTGGCCGGTTTGCCGTCCGGGTTGGCAAGGGCTGTCCTTTTCTGCCGGCAGTTTAGGAACGTCCCCAACTGCCGCCTCAGGTAGTCATTGGGGACGTTCTTTAATGACTAGTCGTTTAAGAACGTCGCATGCGACTAGTTCACCTCGACAGGCTTAGCGCCGGGATAGCGCTCCTCAAAGTCTAGGCGGTACTTATTGTCATTGGTGCCCGCCACGTTGTCGCGCGCCAGCGGCGCCACGATCTCATTCTTGTGGTCCGCAGGCTTGGCGTATTTCAGGCTGATCTCCCAGGCATCACAGATTGCGTCAATGCGGTGATCCAGGTCGTCGTACAGGGCGATGATATCCTTCCAGGAGCTGTAGTTCTTGGAGTTCGTCGGGACGTCCAGGTCCTCGACGATGTCGTAATACTGCTCGATGGTGTCCTCCGTGCGCTCGGCGACGTCGGCGAGATTTTGACGGGTGGTTCGATCCTCTTCCAGATAGTTGCCGTTGAAGTTCTGCGCGCAGCCACGGACCTGGCTGTCGAGATCTTCGAGCAGGTCGTAGTATTCGCTCAGGCGACGGTAGAGGTTCTGCTCGGAGAGCGTTGCTTCGCCGCCATCCTCGTCGTCATCGTCATCATCGTCGTACAGGCTGTTGGGATTGCCGAGAGGCTTTAGGTCATCGTCGTCGACGTCATGGTGCAGCTTAGCTACCTCGGCAGTCGTCTGCGTGGCGGCGTTGTCGAACGGTCTGATCGCAAAGAAGATGACCAGGGCGATGATGATCGCCACCAGCACAACGATAACGGCGATAAGCGGCCCGGTGCCGCTCTTTTTGGGAGCGGGGGTCTGTGGCGAAGCGGGCGCGTATGCGGGAGCCGGCTGCTGTTGGGGCGAGCCGCTCGCGACGGGTATGCGCTGCGTGGTCTCGACGGCCTCGGTCCTTGCGGCGGGGTCGGGGCTATAGGCGAGGGGGTCGTCCGCCTTGGCTTGCGGCGTATCAAGGGAGCCGGTCTGCTCAAAAGCGGGCTGGCTATCGCTCGCGGCTGTTTGCTCAACGGGTGCACCGCACGAGGTGCAGAACTTGGCATTATCTTCAAGAAGCTTGCCGCACGAGGCGCAATACCGAGACATTGCCACTCCTTTCGCCACATTTCAATGCAATACGACGATTATACCCACTGCCCCAAGAAGCCGGCAGTTAGGGACGTTCCTTATCTGCCGGCAGTTTAGGAACGTCCCTAACTGTCGGCTAATCGTTGGGGCGCGCCTGTCCCTGGGGTATCATGGCTTGGTTGATATATCCGCATTTACGCGCCTTGTAGGAAGGGGCTGCGTCCATGGCTTTTGAGCCCGCTCAACATAGCTTTATCACGCTCGAGGGCGTCGACGGTGCCGGCAAGTCCACGCAGGCGCGCCTGCTTGCTCGCGCGCTCGAGCTCGCTGGCCACCAGGTTGTGAGCCTGCGCGAACCGGGCGGCACCGCCATCAGCGAAAAGATCCGCGCCCTGCTGCTCGACCCCGCCAATATGGCGATGGGCGATACCTGCGAGCTGTTGCTCTACGAGGCCGCGCGTGCCCAGCTGGTGCACGAGGTCATCGCGCCCGCCCTCGCTGCCGGCAAGGTGGTCCTGTGCGATCGCTTCTACGATTCCACGACCTGCTACCAGGCGTTTGCCGACGGCCTCGATCGCCAGATGGTGCGCGACGCCAACAACCTGGCCGTCGCGGGAACGCACCCGGCGCTCACACTCGTCTACCACATCACGCCCGAGCAGGCGGCGCTACGCATGGCAGCCCGTGGCGCGGCAGATCGCATGGAGGCTAAGGGCATGGCATTCCAGGAGCGTGTCTACGAGGGGTTTTGCGCCATTGCTGCCGAGGAGCCAAACCGCGTAAAGCTCATCGACGCCACTACGACCGTCGAGGTAGTTTTCGAGAAGACGGTCGAGCAGGTTCGCGCGTACGGTCTCGATATCCCCCAGGATGCTGTCGCCGCCGCGCTTGCCAAGGAGGCCGAGTAACATGGCCCCCGCTCAGGCAAGCCTGCTGGCCAAGCTCGACACCCAAGAGCGCGTGCGCGACTTTTTGACCAATGCCGTCGCCAGCGGCCGCGCATCGCACGCCTACCTGTTTTTGGGCGCGCCCGGCGCGGGCAAGCTCGATGCCGCGTGGGCGCTCGCCCAAGCCTTCCTGTGCGAGCAGGACGGCTGCGGCGCATGCGACAGTTGCGTGCGCGTCTCTCGGCATACGCATCCCGACGTGCACTATTACACGCCCGAGAGCGCCACGGGCTATCTTATTGCCCAGACCCGCGAGCTGCTCGATGACGTGCCGCTGGCACCCATTCGCGCCAAGGCCAAGGTCTACATCATCGACCGTGCCGAGCAACTGCGCGCCAACACCGCCAACGCACTGCTCAAGACACTCGAGGAGCCGCCCGAGGGCGTTATGTTCATCTTGCTGGGCACCTCGGCAGACGTGATGCTGCCCACCATCGTGAGCCGCTGCCAGTGCGTGCCGTTTCGGCTGGTGTCGCCCGCCGTCGCCGCGCAGGCCGTGAGCCGCGCCACCGGCCAGGACCCCGCGCGTTGCCGCATGGCGGTCGCCGTGGCGGGAAGCCCCACACGCGGCATCGAGTTTCTTAAGAGCGCCGAGCGCCAGGACGCCCGCCGTCAGATGGTCCGTGCCATCGACTCACTCATTGCCGCCGACGAGGCCGACGTGCTCAGTCGCGCCAAGTCGCTCATCGTCGCCGTCAAGGCGCCGCTCGCCGAGGTCAAGTCCACGCAGGAAAAGGTACTCGAGCAAAATGCCGACTACCTGTCGCGTGGAGCATTGAAGCAGCTTGAGGACCGCAACAAGCGCGAACTCAACGCGCGCGAGCGTTCGGGTATCATGGAAGCGCTGGCGAGCGCGCGGACGCTCATGCGCGACGTGCTGCTGACACTTCAGGACGAGGCGGCCGACGTGGTGAACGAAGACGTGCGTGACACGATCGGTCGGCTTGCCGCTGCGACGAATGTTGCGGGTGCCACCCAGGCGCTCGAGGCGGTCGCAACCGCCGAGCACAACATCGCCAGAAACGTTACTCCCCAGCTGGCCATCGAGGTCATGCTGTTCGATATCAGGAAGGCACTGAAATGCCGTTAGTCGTACCCGTTAAGTTTACCTACGCCTCGCGCGACCTGTGGTTTGACCCGCAGGACCTGGATATCCTCGAGGCCGATTATGCCATTTGCTCCACCGAGCGCGGAACCGAGATCGGCTTGGTTACGGCCGATCCCTTCGAGGTGCCGCAAGACGAGATCGGTCAGCCGCTCAAGCCCGTGCTGCGCGTGGCGAGCGACATCGACCTGCAGCTTGCCGACGATCTTGCCATCCAGGGCGACGAGGCCATGGTCGATTTCCGCCGTCTGGTCAAAGAACTCGACCTCGAGATGAAGCCGGTGGGCGTCGAGTACCTGTTTGGCGGCGAGAAGGCCGTGTTCTACTTTGCGGCCGAGGAGCGCGTCGATTTTCGCCAGCTCGTCAAGGATCTGTCCTCGACGCTGCACATTCGCGTCGACATGCGCCAGATCGGCGTGCGCGACGAGACTCGCCTGGTGGGCGGCTATGCCCAGTGCGGCCAGGAGCTCTGTTGCACGCGCTTTGGCGGACAGTTTGAGCCCGTCTCGATCCGCATGGCAAAAGAGCAGGACCTGCCGCTCAATTCCTCCAAGATCAGCGGCGTTTGCGGCCGCCTGATGTGCTGCCTGCGCTATGAGTTCGAAGCGTACAAGGACTTTAAGAGCCGTGCGCCCAAAAAGAAGACGCTCATCGATACGCCGCTCGGCAAGGCGCGTATTCAGGAATATGACACGCCGCGTGAGCAGCTGGTGCTGCGCCTGGAGAACGGCAAGGTCTTTAAGGTCAACCTGGCCGATATGACCTGCTCGGAGGGCTGCAAAAAGAAGGCCGCCGAGCAGGGCTGCAACTGCCGCCCCGACTGCGTGACGCGCGACGTGCTCGAGCGCATCGAGTCGCCCGAGATGCGTCTGGCGCTTATGGAGCTCGACCGCGAGAACGGCGTCGACGTGGGCGATGGCCTGTCGAGCGCCGACCGTCTGGCCGGTACGTCGATGCCCAAGCGCCGTCGTCGCGATGCTGAATCCGATGCTCGCGCCGGTCAGGGGCAGGGCGAGGGCCGTGGCCGCGGAAAGGGCCGCAGCAAGGCCGAGGCGCCTGAGGTCGAGGATACCGCCGGTGGCCGTCGCCGCCGCAAGCGTGCGGGCTCTGCCGATGCCGGCGAGGCCGCAGCCGCCGGCAAGAACGGAGCTCGCGAGCGCGAGGTTCAACAGCCCCAGCAGCAAAACCGCGGCGGTGGCATGAACCCCACGCGCCGTCGTCGCCGTCATCTGTCGAGCGAGGAGCGCGAGGACGCCTTCCGCGCCGCAGCTGCTCGCGAGGCTGGTGCCGCTTCCAAGGGCGCCTCGGCCTCCGACGCGCCTGCCGACAAGGGCGGCAAGTCACGTGGCGAGGAGGAGCGCGCGCCGCGTTCGCGCCGTCGCCATTCCTCGGGCGCGCAGCAGAAGCCCTCAGTGCCCTCCGTTGCCGATCAGGTCTCGGATGGCGAGGTCAAGGTCACGCGCCGTCGTCCCGGAGATGGCGGGGGAGCGGCTGCCAAGGCTTCGCGTGGCGCCGCTCGCGACGAGCGCGAGCCGCGCGAGGATCGCGGTGGCGAGGGCTCGGCCGACCAGGGTCAAAAGCGCCGTCGCCGTCGCCGTTCCCGCAAGCCGCGCCAGGATGGTGGCGAGGGCTCGGCCCCGTCTTCGTCTGCACCACAACCGCCTGCCGGCGAATAACGCCCGCGAGCGGATTTAACCAGCCTTGCCCCAATCGCGTCGGGGTACCATAGCGCTGAATCAACAACCCTCCCTGCGATCGAACGTAGGGAGGGTTGTGTCGTGAAGAGACATTTGAATGTGTTGGGATGCCTGCAAGGTGCCGGCGCCCTACCGTTTGCGGACGGATTGCTACCGTTTGCCGAGCGGGCGGCACGCGAGGCGCTCGAGGCATTGTCGCCAACACGATGTGCCGGCTGCGAGCGCGCCGATGCGCTTATTTGCCAAGACTGCCTGGCTGCGCTCACGCTCATCGACCCACGGCATAGCTGCACCCGATGTGGCGCCCCGTTTGGGGATTTGCTGTGCACTGAGTGTTCGGTCGAGGGCACGTCCTCGGCAATGGCGGAGGCACTCGACCGGTGCCTGGCGTGCTCCGTCTATGCGCATCCGCTGCCGCGCATCATTAAAGCGTACAAGGACGCGGGCGAGCGACGCCTGGCGCCGTATCTGGCGGAGCTGCTCTACGACACCGCCCTGCATGCCCAGGTCGTAGCGCCCGAACGCTTGGGAGGTGTGCTGTCCGGTGCGGATGCGGTGGTGTTTGTGCCTGCGACGGCGGCAGCGTTTCGGCGGCGTGGCTTTGATCATATGGAGGCCATTGCGCGCCCATTTTGCGAGCTGTCGGGTGTTCCCCTGCTCGATGCCCTCGTCAAGTACGGGCATGGCGACCAGCGCGAACTCGGTCGTGAGGAGCGTCGCGAGCGTGCCCAAGGCATGTACGAGACGGTTGAGGACGTGCACGGCCGCCGCTTACTGCTTATCGATGACGTTATCACCACGGGCGCGACCATGGCAGCAGCCTCGGCGGAGCTCAAGCGTGCCGGCGCTGCGGCAGTCGATGGCCTTGCTATCGCACGTGTTTGGTAGGGGTGGTTTTGTGGCAGTGAAGATTGAGCGGCGCAACGAGCCGACAGGCGAACAGCTAGCGGCTTCCGTAATCCTAACAGGCGCTTCAGCGCTGCGCATGATGCGCGCCGAGCGCCGGCAGATGGGCTATATCAGCTGGAAGGACCTTAATCTCGATGAAGAGCGCCGTGTGCTGCGCACGTCGTCGCCCTCGACCGAGGATATCTATCTTCCTGACTTGGTGCGAATTGGAGCCAAAAGTGGCGAGGTGCAAGAAGATCTGTGCTTGCTGGTGGGATCTGCGGCGCAGCGCCGCCGCATGCCTGGCGTAGGCTGGTCCGTGTGTTCCAGGTTGCCCGCAGGCTCGATTCTAGAGGTGGAACCGGGGGTATACAGCCTATCTCCCGAGGCCCTTTGTGTTGCCATCGCCCGCGAGGTCGGCTGTATCCAGGCATTTGCCCTGGCCCAGGAACTGTGTTCCAAGATTTCACTGAGCGATCGCGGGAAGTATCTGCCTCCCTACACCTCGCCTGTTGCGAATAGGCTTGCAAAGGACAAGGACCAGCTAGCAGACGTGGGCTACTTTGAAGTCGAGCCGGTGCTGATGCCCGATCGTCTGGCAGATTACCTTGCGGCATGCAAGGGGAATGTGGCCAAACAGCTGCTGCGTCTGTGTCCCTATCTTTCGGAAAACCTGCTCTCGCCCATGGAGTGCATCATGCTCGCTCTGTTTTCGCTTCCGTTTCCCTATGGCGGATTTGCTTGCGGTCCCTTTAAGACCGACTACAAGATCGAGTTCGATGACCGCGCGCAGGCAATCTCGGGGATGCCGCATGCAGTTTGCGATGCGTATCAAGAGGCAGCCCGGTTTGACCTGGAATACAACGGTGAGCTGGGCCATTCCTCCCGGAGGGGACGTATCCGTGATGAAAAACGCAACACGGGCTTGATTACTATGGGAATCGAGGTCGCGACGGTCAACAACGAAATGCTCTGCGACATGGAAGCGATGGAAGCGCTCGCATGGCGCATCCACCAGCGTATGCGAAAGCGGTACCGGAATCGTGTCGATGCCCGCAGGAAGAAGCAAGAGGCGTTGCTTAACGCGCTGCGGGCGTGTTTTGGGCTTAAGCCGGTCTAATTCACGTCGAAAATAGGGGGTTAATCATATGCCCTGGCCAAAATATGGCAAATATGAGTACTGTCACTAAATCAGTAACAGCAAAATCAAGGAATTTAGGACTCGGAGGCGTCATAAAGTAAGAAGATAATAAACAAATGTAGAATAACTAAGCATCAGGTTGGCGACACTGAGCGCATAATCTGTCCGAGAGGCCAAAATTGCCTGTTACTAAATTGGTGACAGTACTCATATTTGCCATTTTTTGGCCACGGCACCCTAGGAAGGGTGCCCCGGAGCTCCCCATAGGGGAGCTCCGGGCTTCACAGAGGCACGAATAGCCCACTCCGACCTGCGAAATCTGTACTCGCGATGCGAATGACGCCCCTAACCTTAAACTTTAGCTTGAACTTAGCTATAATGCGCTACGTTCCTACCAGGCTGTGGTTGCGGACGGACGAAATGCCCGTCCTAGTCCAAGACAGACGCGGTCAAAGGGATCCACGTAAGCGACCGCGTGCGCGCGGCGCGATCATGGCGCGTCCTAGATGTAAGCCGCACCGTCCGTTCTACTTTCTTTGGGGCAATACCGCCTCGCGGGCGAGCGGGCCAGTCGTGAGGGTGGCTGCGGCCTCCCGAGCAAACACCCCGGTGCGCAAGTGTGGGGTCAAATACCAGGTCAGCTGGTGGGAACAACCCGATATTCCGCGCAACGCACGGATCGTATACGACACAGAAGGCAGGGTAGTGGACATGGTGAGGGGCAGCTTGATGCACGCGGCTCGGTTAGGTGCTGGGACCGCAGCGGTCATTGCCGTTTTGGGCCTGAGCGGATGCGCGTTCAACCCGCTGTCTACGTTCACGACTCCCACGATCGACCAGATCGAGTACGAGACCGTCACGCCGGCGGTGTCGGACGATGCCCTGGTCACTCCCGGAACCCTGACGGTCGCCCTCGATACTTCCGATGCGCCGCAGGCAATGCAGGGCGCCGACGGCGAGCTTACGGGGTATGCAGTCGATGCTGCCCGCGCCCTCGCAAGCCGCATGGGCCTTAAGGTCGCCTTTGTCGATGCGTCCTCGGCAGGTTCCGCGCTCGGCGACAAAAAGGCTGATATCTTTATCGGCGAGATCAACTCCACGGACGGGGACGTTAGCTCGCTCGGCACCTGCCTGTACGATGCCGCTTCCGTGTTCGGTAAAACCAGCGATGGTGGGTCGCTAAGCGTTTCCACCGATACCCTTAACACGTCTACTCTGGGTGTCCAGATGTCCTCGGCCTCGCAGGAGGCGCTTGCTAAGCAGAGCATCACCGCCAACCAAAAGACCTACTCCAACATCAACGAGTGCTTTGAGGCGCTCGAGTCTGGCGAGGTCGACTATGTGATCTGCGACTCCACAGCCGGCGGCTATCTTGCACGCCTGATGAGCGAGGTCTCCTATGTCGGTGCGCTCGAGGCGCCCTCGACGCTTGGTGTTGCGGGCCTCTCGTCCAATGACGAACTGTGCCGTGCCGTGAGTGATGCCCTCGACGACATCACGGTCGACGGCACGCTCGAGGCGGTTCACTGCGTCTGGTACGGCCAGATTCCCTACGACCTCACCACTAAGACGGTTTCGGGCGCTAACGTGCAGCCGGGCGACTCTGAGTCCAGTGAGACCACGTCCTCCGGCAGCGAGTCCTCCGATTCCAACAATGAGACCGCATCCTCCGAGGACAAATCGTCCAGCCAGGAAGGCACCATCACTGACGACGACATTAACAAACTTAATAGCTAGTTATTGCTAGGGGTGGTGTCTCCTATACGTTGGAAAGGACACCTCTTCACGGTTTCAACACGCACTGCCGGGTTTCCCCAATAGGGGAGCCCGGCTTTTTTATCCCTATAAAACCAGCAGGTCAAAGCCAATTTTCGGGACCAAATACAAAGTCGCCGACGCCCTCCCATAGCGCACTTTGCCACAGAAAAGTGCGAGACTTCGGTATGCGGTATTAAGCAATCGTTATTCGGGTCTTTAGGAATCCGCGTGATTAAATGCACGGCAATGGGTACATAGCCAGTACAGTAAGTCCCCGAGGCAGATTGGAGCCACGTATGGATATCAAGGTTTCTGGACGCAAGACGACGGTAACCGATGCTCTGCGTGCGCATGTGGATGAGAAGATCGGCGAGGCGCTCAAGGTTTTCGATATCGAGCCCATGACAGTCGACGTCGTGCTTCGTTATGAGAAGAACCCCTCGAACCCCAACCCGGCAATCGTCGAGGTCACGGTTCGTGCCCGCGGCTCTGTGATTCGCGTTGCCGAGCACGGCGCAGATATGTATGCCGCCATCGACCTCTCCGCCGATAAGGTTACCCGCCAGCTGCGCAAGTTCAAGACTAAGGTCGTGGACAACCGCCAGGGTGGTGCCAGCGCCGCGGATGTCGCACCGGTCGAGCGCGTCGAGGATCTGGCCGACCTGCTGCTGCCCGAGGAGGAAGACGACCTGCTCGTCCGCGAGAAGGTTATCGACGTCACTCCGATGACTGAGGAGCAGGCGCTGGTGCAGACCGATCTGCTCGGTCACGACTTCTACGTGTTCGAGAACGCGACGACCGGCCTTATCAATGTGGTGTATCACCGTAAGAATGGTGGATATGGCATCATCAAGCCCCGCATCGAAACACTTGACGAGTAAAATACGTTAACTTGCATGAGTTAACGGCTGGCGGCCATCCCATGCGGGTGGCCGCCTTTTTACGTAAGGAGTCGCTTTGATGGACAAGGCCGCATCCGCCGGTCATTCGGACCGTTGCCGCATCGTCGTCGATACCTGCTGCGACTTTAGCCCCGAGGTCGCCGCGAACCTCGATGTCGATATCCTGGGTTTCCCCTTCATTATCGATGGCGAAGAGCGCACGGACGACATCTGGTCGAGCATCACACCCAAGGAGTTCTACGACCGTATGCGCGCCGGTGCCCGCGTGTCCACCTCGGCTGTGTCGCTCGGTCGCTATATCGAGTTCTTTACCGAGTGTGCTAAAGAGGGCACGCCCACGGTCTACCTGTGCTTTACCTCGGCGCTGTCGTCGAGCTACAACTCCGCGTGCCAGGCGGCAGACGCCGTGCGCGCCGAGTATCCCGACTTTGAGCTCTATGTGGTCGACAACGCCCTGCCCTGCGCGACCGGCGAGCTCTTGGCGCTCGAGGCCGTACGTCAGCGTTCGGCGGGACTGACCGCCAAGCAGCTGGTCGACTGGGCAAACGAGGCCAAGACCTACGTGCACGGTTACTTTACGCTCGAGAGCTTCGACGCGCTGGCTGCCGGCGGCCGCATTCCGCCCGCGGCGGCGCAGCTCACGGCAAAGCTCGACGTCAAGCCCGAGCTCTCCTACGACCTGGCCGGCTCGCTGTCGCTGATCGGCGTCAATCGCGGCCGCAAGAAGGCGCTCAAGTCCATCCTCAAGTCGTTCCGCGAGAACTACGTGCCCGACCGCACCATGCCCATCGCCATCATGACGGCCGATGCCGAGAAGGACGGTGACTGGCTCGAGGCTGCCATCCGCAAGGAGGAGGGCTGCGCCGACGTCACGATTATCCGCAGCTCCGTTGGTCCCACCATCGGCTCGCACGTGGGCCCCGGCATGGTGGCCTGCGCGTTTTGGGGTAAGAACCGTGCCGACAAGGCGTCGCTTTCCGACCGCATCGCCCGCCGTGTGCGCGGTCAGTAGGCAAGTAGCGCGGCCGTAATCGATCCCAACTCACAGCCCAAACGCTGGCACCGAGTATTCAACCTGGTAATAACACCCAACCCAAAAGGAAAGGTTTCATGGCAAACAAGCTCTCTGTCGCATTTATCGGCACCGGAATTATGGGTGCCCCCATCGCCGGCCACATCCTGGACGCCGGCTATTCCGTCACGGTCAACAACCGCACCAAGTCCAAGGCCGCGGCGCTTATCGAGCGCGGCGCCGTCTGGGCCGATACGCCGGCCGATGCCGTGGCGAACGCCGACGTCGTCTTTACCATGGTGGGTTATCCCTCCGAGGTCGAGGAGCTCTACCTGGCGGGCGACGGCCTGCTCGCGTGCACAAAGCCCGGCGCGGTCCTGATCGACCTCACCACGAGCTCGCCCGAGCTCGCGCGCGATATTGCCGAGGCCGCCCAGGTTTCCGGCCGCATGGCGTTTGACTGCCCCGTCACCGGCGGCGAGTCCGGTGCTATCGCTGGCACGCTCACGGCCATCGTGGGCGCCACCGAGAACGACATCGCCCCGGTCCGCGACATCCTTTCCACCTTTGCGGCCAACATCTGCTGCTTCGACGGCGCCGGCAAGGGCCAGGCCGCCAAGCTTGCCAACCAGGTGTCGCTGGGCGCCTGCATGGTCGGCATGGCAGACGCCATGGCGTTTGCCGAGCTGAGCGGCCTTGATCTGGAGAAGACCCGTCAGATGATCCTGGGCGGCACCGGCAAGTCCGGCGCCATGGAGAGCCTGGCGCCCAAGGCGCTCGACGGCGACTACAAGCCCGGCTTTATGGTCGAGCACTTCATTAAGGACCTGCGCCTGGCCCTTGCCTACGCCGATGACCGCGAGCTTGCACTGCCCGGTGCCGACGTGGCCTTTACGCTCTACGACATGCTCGACGCCATCGGTGGCGCCAAGCTGGGCACCCAGGCCATCACGGTCCTCTACAAGGAGGAGGCCGACGCCATCGCCGCCGGTCTGGACTGGTCGCAGTATCGCCCCGAGGAGCATGGCGCTCACGAGGAGGGCTGTGGTTGCGGCGAGCACGGCGACGACCATGAGTGCGGTTGTGGCCACCACCACGGCGAGGACCACGAGTGCTGCGGCGGCCACGGCCATGACGACGGCCACGAGTGCTGCTGCGGCCACCATCACGAGGAGTAGCGCCCATGAGCTGGACGTTCGTGGTGCTTGCGCTGGTGCTCTTTCTCTTTGCGATCTACATTGGCTTTTTGTGCGGCCAGTGGGCCTGCGAAAAGCGCGTCATCACCAAGCGCGACTACTGGATTGCCAACTTTGCAGGAGCGGCGGCAGTCGTCCTGCTGACCTGGGTGTTTTCGCTGCTACCGCTGGTGCAGTTTGCGCCGATCGGCTGGCTCGGCGGTTTTATCGCCGGCCTTAAGATGAGCTTTGGCGAGTCCGTTGGTCCGTGGCGCAAGCACGACGAGGTCTTTAACGTCAACAAGGCCCATCGTGCCGCCGCCGACGCGGGCGACGCCGAGCAGCGCCGCCGCGCGCGTCGCAATGGCGCGGCCGACCGACAGCTCATCTCGGTCACCGATGACAGCAAGGGTGCTGGCAAGCACGCTAAGAAATAGTAAGAAGAGGTAACTATGGCAGAAAACAAAGACGAACAGCTCACCGACGAGGAGCTGGCACAGCTTCAGCTGGCAGAGGAGAACGAGAACGCTGTCGACCGCCTGGTCCAGGAGCTCGGCTGCCCCACGCGCCGCATCCGCCAGTTTGCCGCCCGCGTGCTGCACCTGCTTGCCGAGCGCGATCCGCAGCGCGTCGTGCCCTGCGTGCCCGCGCTGATCGAGGCGCTCGACCGCCCCGAGGCTCAGACCCGCTGGGAGGCTCTCGATGCCCTGGCGGCACTCGCCACCACCTGCCCCGAGCAGCTGGGCGATGCCTTTGAGGGCGCCGAGACCGCACTGTTCGACGAGATCTCCTCTACGCTGCGCTATGCCGCCTTCCGCCTGCTGTGCGTGTGGGGTGCCACGAGCGTCGAGCGTTCGCGCGAGGCTTGGCCCATCCTGGACGAGGCCATCCAGTGCTACCACGGTGACCTCGAGTATCGCGACATGCTCGGTTGCCTGTACGAGTTTGGCCAGGGCGAGATCGACGCCGAGGTCGCTGAGAAGCTCGCGCTGCGCCTTAAGTTCGACGCCGAGAACGGCAAGGGCAGCTATCTCAAGGCCCGTTCGAGCGAGATTTGCGAAATGCTTGTTAAACGTTTTGGCCTGGAACTCTCCAAAAAGAAGAAGCGTGCTAGCGTTAAAAAATCTGACGACGCCGAAGACGAGGAGTAACAGATTATGGCGCACGATGTAGTCCTGATTCCCGGCGACGGTATCGGTCCCGAGATTACGCAGGCCATGCGCCGCGTGGTCGAGGCCACCGGTGTCCAGATCAATTGGAATGTTCAGGAGGCCGGTGCCGGCGTCATGGACGAGTTTGGTACGCCACTGCCTCAGCACGTCCTCGATGCCGTCGCCCAGACTAAAGTCGCCATCAAGGGCCCCATCACCACGCCGGTCGGCACGGGTTTTCGCAGCGTTAACGTGGCCCTGCGCAAGCATTTCGACCTGTACGCCTGCGTGCGCCCCTGCCTGTCGCAGCCGGGCGACGGCTCGCGCTTCCGTGACGTCGACTTGGTCATCGTGCGCGAGAACACCGAGGACCTCTACGCCGGTATCGAGTTCGATGAGGGCGCTGCCGAGGTCGAGGAGCTCTCACAACTCGTCGAGCGCTCGGGTCAGAAGACCTTCGCCGCCGATTCCGCCATCTCGATCAAGCCCATCTCCATCGCCAAGAGCCGCCGCATTGTGGAGTACGCCTTTGAGTACGCCCGGCGCTGCGGCCGCAAAAAGGTGACGGCTGTGCACAAGGCCAACATCATGAAGGCGACTGACGGCCTGTTCCTGCGCGTTGCGCGCGAGGTGGCCGCCAGCTATCCCGATATCGAGTTCAACGACAAGATCGTCGACGCCACCTGCATGGGCCTGGTCCAGAACCCCAACGACTTCGATGTGTTGGTGCTGCCCAACCTGTACGGCGACATCGTGAGCGACCTGTGCGCCGGCCTGGTGGGCGGCCTGGGTATGGCTCCCGGTTCCAACATCGGCGCCGACTGCGCCATTTTCGAGGCGACGCACGGCTCCGCGCCCGATATCGCTGGCCAGGATATCGCCAACCCCACAGCCGAGATTCTCTCTGCTGCGATGATGCTTGATCACCTGGGCGAGAACGACGCTGCCAATCGCATCCGCGCCGCCGTCTCTGCCACGCTCGACGAGGGCGAGCAGGTTACCGGCGACGTGCGTCGTGCCCAGACTGGCTCCGTTAAGGGCGCCGTGGGTACGCAGGCCTTTGCCGATGCCGTTATCGCGCACCTGGCCTAGGGCATGCGGGCTGCAAACGCCTAAATAGTACTTAAGTGTTTGCGTATAACCTAAGAATCAATACGCCCGGCGCTCTGTCGGGCGTATTCTATGAGGGACTATGTTTCCTAACAAGGAGTAACTGATATGGGTCTGATTCAAAAGAAGGACGAAAAGGACGAGATCGACGGCATCCAGATCATCGAGCGCGGCGAAGGCCCCAATGGTGATGAGGACGAGAAGATCGACCTGGTCGCCGGTACGTCTGCCGAGCATATTGCAGCTGGCACGACGGCCGAGGAAGAGGACGCCCGTCTGGAGGCTCAGATCGCCGCAGATGCCGCTGACGAGAACCTGATGCCCGAGGCCCAGGATGAGGACGACGATGCCCTGGATTCCGATGAGGGCGATCGCGCATCCAAGCACAAGAAGACGATGATTGCCGCCTTTGTGGTCGCAGTCGTGATCGCTGCCGTGGTCGGCTTCTTTATTGGCAATGGCGGCTTTGGCGGCAAGGGTGTCGGTTCGTCGACCCTGACCGAGGACCAGCTCGATTCGACCGTGGCAAGCTATAGCTACAACGGCAAGAAGAGCGACATCACCGCGCGCGAGGCCATCGAGAGCCAGTACAGCTTGGATACCGTCAAGGATAGCGATGGTAACTACACGGCTCCTTCCGCCGACGTCATCCTGTCTTACGTGCGCAACAAGATCCTGCTCGATGCTGCCGAGAACGAGGGCATTACCGTCTCTTCTAAGGAGATGAAGAAGTACGCCGAGGATTCTATCGGCACTTCGGACTACGATACTATGGCCAAGCAGTATGGCGTCTCCAAGGACCAGGCCAAGCAGATTGTCCGCCAGTCCGCGACGCTGCAGAAGCTCTACAAGAAGAAGGTCGGCGACAGTTCCGCAAGCATGCCAACCGCCCCGACCGAGCCTGCTGACGGCAACGAGGAGACCGCGAGCAAGGACTACGCCGACTACATCATCAACCTTGCCGGCGACGAGTGGGATAGCTCAAAGGGCACTTGGAAGGATGCCGACAGCACCTATGCCAAGGCCTTCGCTGACGATGCCTTTACGGCCGATAGCGCCACCTACAAGCAGGCCATGACCGCCTATTACACCGCCTACCAGCAGTATTCCTCGCAGGCTTCGAGTGCCAGCTCCAAGTGGACCGAGTATGCTAACGGCCTCTACGCCAAGGCCAACATCAGCATCTACGGCCTGTTTGCGTAAAGAGTTGCACGGCTCATCGAGCATCTAGCTGATAGAAAACAAATTGCCCGCCAGTACGGAAGTCGTTCTGGCGGGCAATTTGCGTTGAGGGCGTGATTGGCGGCTTAATTATGGCTATTCATCTTTAAGTCCAAAAAGGCTATCGGCTTCATCGTCGGATATATATTCCAGTACATCGCCCGGTTGGCAGTCGAGTGCCCGGCATATCGCGTCAAGAGTTGAAAAGCGCACGGCAGAAACCTTGCCCGTCTTGATACGCGACATATTGACCTGGGAGATGCCCACGCGTTCCGCAAGCTCTTTGGATGAGATCTTGCGTTCGGCGAGCATGCGGTCGAGCCGCAGAATAATCATGGATTCCCCCTAGAGCAACTCGTCATCTTGTATTTGCAGGATACACCCGTACTGGAAGACGCTGGCAATCAGGCTAATAATCAGGCCTGCAAAGACCATAGAGAGGTCGAGGTGCTGGCCGCCAAGCGCATCCGTAAAGTTGCCGCCAAATCCTGAGAGTATCAGCCCCGTGACTATGGCACCAAGAAGCTTCACAGCAACGCCGCCAATAAGGAACAAATGTCCTACTTGACGTAGTATGCGGATGCATTCGAGGTCAAAGGGCCTGCCCGCCTTTTCAATGGCGGAGAAAAACCTGTATGCGCTTAGCACAATGGCAAGCGCAAGGCATGTCATCATGGCGCTCCCTATGGCAGTATGACCGTCGTGCGCGACAAGCATAAGAGGGGTCTGTTCATTGGCGCCGACGAGAGCGAGAGATGGCCCTTCACCGGCATTAAGCTCTACGGATTGGAGGCAGAACCCTTGGGAGAGGCTAGGCAATATGACTAGATCTTCGATTGCAATGACTGCGAGGAGTGCCAGAGCGAGCGCCACGATGGTGCAGATTGTGCCCCATTTGCAGTAGCGAGTGAGCTTCCTCAGTTTGGCTATTGCCTGTTCACGGTCGATGGCTTCATTCGATTTGGATACGTTCCAGCGGATCATAGCTCCTCCAACCAATGTCTTGGATGATACTTGTATCTTATAACATGCTTAACGACAAACGATAAACAATTACATAATAGAGTAAGTAATATTTGTAAGACGAATAGCGAGAGCTTATGGCACATTCAGGGAGTGGGAGTTTGGCGCGCGGGGGATGGACGAGTATTGAAATATCCTGCAACCGTACAAGTGCTTCATCGGGTTTCCCAATTCATCCGGGAAAACGGCCGTAAACGATTGCAAATAACCGTTGAGCGGTCGAAAACTACCGTTCACCGATAATCTCAAAACTGGTTCTAACTGGTATTAAATCAAAAAGACCAATTCACAAATCTTCACAATGACCTGCATTTTTTCTACACGCTATATTTAGCCGCCCTACGTTGTTTGGACACAGGAAAAGATCCGATCTTTTGCCAAAGCATTTCGAAACGGTTTCAAAACTGCAGGTAGAAGTGTTAACGAGCGGTGAACGGTCGATTTATCACCGTGAGCGGTGCAAAAACGTTTTACTGTATGAATCAACGAAAGCGTCCTCTTCTGGGGTGATATAGTGACAACAACACGTCATGTGGTTACTACCAGTTTAGAAACCACTGGTCTTCAACGAACGCTTTCCAAGAAGCTTTAAGGGCGAGCGCCCGCTGGCTTCCGAAAATCATCGGACTCGTATTGCACATACCTTCGGAAGGGAAATTTGAATGGTTGGCTTTATTCTTACCGGTCATGGACAGTTCGCACCCGGCCTCGCAAGCGCTATCGCTATGGTCGCCGGCGACCAGCCCGCTTTTACCGTCGTTCCTTTTGAGGGCGACCAGGCTGCTTCCTACGGTGAGGATCTCCGCGCCGCTATCACCGCCATGCGCGAGGAGTGCGATGGCGTGCTCGTCTTTACCGACCTGCTCGGTGGTACCCCGTTTAACCAGTCGATGATGATTGCCCAGGATGTCGACAATGTCGAGGTTCTGACTGGCACCAACCTTCCCATGGTTATTGAGCTTCTGTTCCTCCGCGGTAACGCCACGCTCGCCGAGCTTGGCGAGCAGGCCGTGACCGTTGGCCAGACGGGCATCACCGCCCAGACGGTCGCATCCGTTGCCGGCTCCGAGGAAGAGGATATCTTCGGCGACGAGGACGGCATCTAATGGCCGATTTCGGAGCCAACGTCCTGAGCTCCTCGGTTGCCCTTTTAGGCCTGCTTGTCGTCATGGGCTTGATTTACACCATCTGGTCGCAAATCAACATGAAGAAGAAGCAGAAGTACTTCAAGGAGCTGCACACCGAGCTCAAGCCGGGTCAGGAGGTTCTTTTCGCCGGCGGTATCTACGGAACCGTCAAGGGCATCGAAGGCGAAAAGGTCCAGATTAAAGTCCGATCCGGTGCCGTCGTAGATGTTTCGCGTTACGCGATTCAGGAGATCAAGTAACTGTCGTCAGCAAATAACGAAAGGAAGCTGATCAACATGGCAGAACCCAACATTCTTCTTACCCGCATCGATAACCGACTGGTCCATGGTCAGGTCGCTACCCAGTGGAACTCCACCCTGGGCTCCAACCTCATCCTCGTCGCCAACGACGACGTGTCGACCAACACCATGCGTCAGAACCTCATGAAGATGGCCGCTCCCACCGGCGTCGCTACGCGTTTCTTCTCCCTGCAGAAGACCATCGACGTCATCGGCAAGGCGAGCCCGCGCCAGAAGATCTTCATCGTGGCCGAAACACCGGAAGACGTGCTTACGCTCGTCAAGGGCGGTGTGCCTATAAAGAAGGTAAACATCGGCAACATGCACATGTCGGAAGGAAAGCGCCAAGTCGCCACCTCCGTCGCAGTTAACGACGAGGATGTCGCTGCGTTTAAAGAGCTGCAGGAATTGGGGGTGGAGTTGGAGATCAGGCGCGTTCCGAGCACGCCTGTTGAGGACACGAGCAAGCTCTTCTCGTAATCCTCGTGATCCACGTTGTCAGGAGTGAAACCCTGACATTCTGTACGTGAAATCCAAAGTGCGTACATACATTTTGAAAGGAGGAGCAAGATGGAATACACGATCTTCCAGGTCGCTCTGGTCTTCATCGTCACGTTCGTCGCGGCAATCGACCAGTTTAACTTCCTCGAGTCTCTCTATCAGCCCATCGTCACCGGCGCCGTCATCGGTCTTATCCTTGGCGACCTCAACACCGGTCTTCTCGTGGGTGGTACTTATCAGCTCATGACGATCGGCAACATGCCGATCGGAGGTGCTCAGCCGCCTAACGCTGTTATCGGCGGCATCATGGCAGCCATTCTCGCTATCGCTACGGGCCTTGAGCCCAACGCGGCAGTCGGCCTCGCCATTCCGTTCGCTCTGCTTGGTCAGCTCGGCGTTACCCTGGTCTTCACGCTTATGTCGCCGCTCATGTCCTCCGCGGACAACATGGCTCACAACGCTGACACCAAGGGTATCGAGCGTCTGAACTACTTCGCCATGGCTCTGCTCGGCCTGATCTTCGCTGTCGTCGTCACCCTGTTCTTCATCGCTGGCGCTACCATCGGTCAGACCATCGCTTCCGCCATCCCGACTTGGCTGCAGACCGGTCTGTCCGCTGCAGGCGGCATGATGCGCTTCGTCGGCTTCGCCGTCCTGCTCAAGGTTATGATGAACCGCGATATGTGGGGCTTCTTCCTCATGGGCTTTGGCCTCGCGCTCATCACCGTTGCCAACGATTCTCTGGCAACCCCTGCCCTGCTCATCCTCGCTCTCATCGGCTTCGGCATCGCTTTCTGGGACTTCCAGCAGCAGACCGAGCTGAAGGGTGCAGCTGTTTCTGACGGAGGTGACTTCGAAGATGGCATCTAATGAGTATGTGATCCCGGAGCACTACGAGGATCTCACTCCTGCTCCGCAGCTCGACCAGAAGACCCTCAACAAGATGGCTTGGCGCTCCTGCTTCCTGCAGGCCTCGTTCAACTACGAGCGTATGCAGGCCGCTGGCTGGCTCTACTCCATCATCCCCGGTCTGGAGAAGATCCACACCAACAAGAACGACCTCGCGGCTTCCATGAGCCACAACCTGGAGTTCTTCAACACCCACCCGTTCCTCGTCACCTTTGTTATGGGTATCGTGCTTTCGCTCGAGCAGAACAAGGTTGACATCCCCACGATCCGCGCCGTCCGCGTCGCCGCAATGGGCCCGCTCGGTGGTATCGGTGACGCCCTGTTCTGGCTGACGCTCGTGCCTATCACGGCCGGCATCACCTCCAACATGGCCATCAACGGCAACGCCGCTGCGCCGATCATCTTCCTGGTGATCTTCAACGTCGTCCAGTTCGCTCTGCGCTTCTGGCTCATGAACTGGTCCTACAAGCTTGGCACCAGCGCTATTGACGCTCTGACTGCCAACATGCAGGCCTTCACGCGTGCCGCTTCCATCATGGGCGTCTTCGTCGTCGGTTGCCTGGTCGTCACCATGGGTGGCACCCAGATCAACCTCCAGATCCCCAACGGCACCACCCGTGGCCTCTCCGCTACTACCGTGATCGTCTCCGAGAAGGAGGCCGAGAACTTCACCGGTATGGAGGGCATCGATACCGAGACCGCTGAGGCTGGCACCATGGCCATGACCGATGCCGACGGTAACGCTCTTACCGCTTCCGATGCCGACGGCAACGCTGTCGAGTGCGGCGTCACCGATCTGGGCAACGGCATGGCGTCCGTTACCTACGGCACCGTCACCGAGGATCCGGTCAACTTCTCCGTTGCCGACACCCTCAACACCATCGTCCCGAAGCTCGTCCCGCTTATGCTTACGCTGCTGCTTTACTACATGTTCGCTAAGCACAGCTGGACCCCGACCAAGGGCATTCTGCTGCTCTTCGTCCTGGGCATCCTGGGCGCTGGCCCGCTTGGTCTCTGGCCGAGCATCTGGTAAGGCTCTAGCTTGAGGGGTGTGTCCCTACGCGGCTCACACCCCGACCCCTTAAGCCATGTGTATGTTAAAAGCCGCGTGCTCGAAAGAGCGCGCGGCTTTTGTTTTCTTGATGATTCGGGTGTGGCAGACAGATAATGCTAAACACCCAAGGTAGTAGCCTAGTTTGAGCAAAAGGGAGGATAGGATGGCGATCGGAGCGCGCAAGCAACCGCTGTACGATCAGCTGGTCGATATTCTGACCGAAAAGATTGACCATGAATATCGCGCCGGTGACATGATTCCTTCCGAGCGCGAACTTTCGGAGCGCTATGGTCTCTCGCGCACTACGGTACGCCTGGCTCTGCAGGAACTGGAGCGTTTAGGACTGGTGGTTCGGCAGCACGGTCGCGGTACCTTTGTGACCGACCGTTCGGCAAAGGCAACCAATCTTATGCAGTCCTACAGCTTTACCGAGCAGATGCGTGCGATGGGTCGCGACCCCGAGACCACGATTCTCGATTTTTGCGAGATGGAGGCCGATAAGAATCTGGCCGAGCATATGGGATTACGTATCGGTGATCGCATTTTTAAGCTCAAGCGCCTTCGTTCTGCCGACAACATGCCCATGATGGTCGAACGTAGCTATCTACCGGTTCGTCAATTTCTGTCCCTAAAGCGACCGCTGCTGGAGCGTAAGCCGCTTTACGATGTGATTGAGCAAGACTTTAAGCAAAAAATACGCGTGGCCGAAGAGGAGTTCTATGCGAGCATAGCCCGTCCCACCGATGCCCACCTTTTGGAAATCGTCGAGGGCTCGCCTGTGCTCGATTTGGTTAGGACTACGTATAACGAGTCAAACGAGGTTGTGGAGTATACGCTCTCGGTTGCTCGTGCCGATCAGTTTAAATACAAGGTTTACCACCAGCGTAGCGATTAGTGTCTGCACCGTTTCCATATGATGATTCTTTGTATTTAACTGGTTACTACCAGATAACCAACCGAAGTGTATAATTGCACGTCAGAGGATTACTTCTAGAGAGAGGTATTAGAAATGTTCGAGAAGAGTGTCGAGGAGCTCACCGAGCTCGGCGCCCAGATCACCACGGCCGAGATTGCTCAGCAGCCCGAGCTTTGGCGTGATACGCTCAACATCTATCGCGAGAACAAGGAGGCCATCGAGGCTTTTCTGGCTGAGGCTCGCGCTATGGGCGAGGGCCGTCTGTCCGTTGTCTTCACCGGTGCCGGTACGTCCGACTATGTTGGCGATACCTGCGCCCCGTACCTGCGTCACGCTGGCAACACTGATCTCTACGACTTTAAGCCCATCGCCACGACCGATATCGTGAGCGCCCCGCGCGACTTCCTGCGCGCCGAGGATCCCACGCTCGTGGTTTCCTTTGCCCGCTCTGGCAACAGCCCCGAGAGCCTTGCTGCCGTTGCCGTTGCCAAGGAGCTCGTCCACAACGTCAAGTTCCTCAACATCACCTGCGCTCCCGAGGGCAAGCTCGCCGTCGAGTCTGCCGATGATCCCAACGCGCTGACGCTGCTCATTCCGCGCGCCAACGACAAGGGCTTCGCCATGACCGGTTCTTATTCCTGCATGACCCTGCTCTCCACCCTTATTTTCGACACTGCCTCTGACGAGCAGAAGGCCGAGTGGGTTGAGACCATCGCCAAGATGGGCGAGGAGGTCATCTCCCGTGAGCCCGAGATCGCCGATTACCTGGCTGGCGACTTCAACCGCGTGACCTACTTGGGTTCTGGCTCCTTCGGTGGCCTTGCCCAGGAGAGCCAGCTCAAGATCCTCGAGCTCGCTCACGGTCTGGTCGCTACTTCCTACGACACCTCCATGGGCTATCGTCACGGACCTAAGTCCTTCGTCGACGATAAGACGCTCGTCTTCGTGTTCGTCAACAACGACGCCTACACCCGTCAGTACGACATCGACATCCTCAACGAGATCGGTGGCGACGAGATCGCTCAGCACACCGTTGCCGTTCAGCAGGAAGGTGCCACCGTCTATGAGGGTGAGTCCTTCACCTTTAAGGGCTACGAGGCACTTCCCGAGGGCTACCTTGCTCTGCCGTTCGTGATGTTTGCTCAGGCTATCAGCCTGCTCAACTCCGTGCGCGTGGGCAACACGCCCGATACGCCGAGCCCCACCGGTACGGTCAACCGCGTGGTTAAGGGCGTGACGATTCACCCCTTCACCGCTTAATCGCGTCCCCCTGTAAGGGCGCCCGTCCGCTCATAACGGCGGGCGGGCGCTTTTTGTTTTACGTGAGCTGGGTATAAGCATCACCACAGTCAACTGCTTTAGAAGCAAGGAGTGCATATGAGCACGTACGCAATTAAGGCTGACAAGTTCTTCTTGCCGGCAGGCCCGCAACTGGGCGGCTATCTTATGGTCGAGGATGGCGTTTTTGGTGCCTGGCAGGCCGACGAGCCCTCTTGCGAGATTAAGGACTACACGGGATCGTGGATCGCACCGGGTATGGTCGATACTCACATCCATGGCTTCTACAACCACTCAACTACCGATAACGATCCCGAGGGCATCGATATCAGCTCAACCGAGCTCGCCCGTCGCGGTACCACCAGCTGGCTGCCCACGACGTTCACCGATGGCGTCGAACAGATCAAGGACGCCTGCGCTGCTATCGCCAAGGCGGACGAGGGCCGCGGCCCCGACTTCTGCGGTGCCCGCATTCAGGGCATCTACCTGGAGGGCCCCTTCTTTACCATGAAGCACGTGGGCGCGCAGAACCCCGCTTACCTGATTGACCCCTCCGAGGAGGTTTTCGACCAGTGGCAGGAGGCTGCGGGCGGTCGCATCGTTAAGAGCGCCATGGCCGCCGAGCGCGACGGTGCCGCTGCTTATGCGGCTGCTCTGAACGCCAAGGGTGTGGTGACCAGTATCGGTCACTCCGACGCCACCTACGATGAGTGCATCGCCGCCATCAACGCCGGTGCCAGCTGCTTTACGCATACCTATAACGGCCAGCGCGGGCTGCATCACCGTGAGCCCGGTGTCGTGGGCGCTGCCATGTCCACGCCCGAGACCTACGCCGAGATCATCTGTGACGGCAAGCACGTAAACCCTGCCGCCATCAAGGCGCTGCTGCAGGCAAAGGGCTGGCAGCACACGGTGCTCATCACCGACTGCCTGGGTTGCGGCGGCATGCCCGAGGGCAGCTACACCAGTGGCGGCATGGACGTCATCATGAAGGACAACCTGTGCTGGCTCGCCGACGGCAAGAGCATTGCCGGCTCGGTGCTCACGCTTGCCCAGGGCGTCAAGAACATCGTAGACTGGGGTATCGCCAGCGCCGATATCGCCATTCGCATGGCAACTGAGGTGCCGGCACGCTCCGCGCACATCGAGGATAAGTGCGGCAGCATCATGCCGGGTCGCGACGCCGACTTTGTCGTGTTCGACCATGAGCTCACCCTCATCGAGACGTATGTTGGCGGCCAGAGCGTCGGCAACGCCTTTACCGAGTAACGATAGAAAAAGACGGCGGGCCCGAATCTGCTCGGACCCGCCGTATGGGTTAAACGCTCAAAAGCACCTTAACAGTTACAGCTTGTTAGCGATCTTCTTTGCCGTGCGCTTGACGCCGGCCACAAGACCCCCCGCGGGATGCTCCTTTTCGTATGCTAGACGCTTCTCGCGCTTGGCGTACTCTTCGACGATGATGTCGCCATACTCGTCTTCGATCTTGTCGAAGAAGTCGACGGCGCCCTTAATTTCCTCAGCGGTCGGGTGTCCCTTCTGGACGCCGCCGGTGAGTTTGAACGGCCCCCACGTATCAAAGCCAGGGCAGCCGTAGACGCCCATAAAGATGGCCTGCCTCATGCGGCAGATGCCATCGATATCCTTGCCGTACCACTTGTTTTTGCCACCGTAGGTCATAAGGCCAAACACCTTATCCTGCGGCTGCAGCACGTTCGTGAGCACGCGCGCCATATCTTTGTCGATCTCGGAGTAATAAATGCCCGTGGCGACGCCGATCAGATGGTATTCGTGCAGGTCGGGGTACTCGTTTTTACCGAGTGACTTCACGTCGAGGGTATCGATTTCGGGGTGCGCCTCGACGATGGCGTCCACGAGCTTTTTCGTATTGCCGTGGTGGCGTGAGGCATAAAGGATGATGGTTCGCATAAGAAGGCCTTTCAGCTGTAATTGCATCAATGTCTCTATGGTACCCCGTTGCATGGCTGGGATATCGGACGCATCGATGAACGTGCGGGTTTGTCCTTTGGTCAGGGCCGAGACGGGTTCTTGCGAGCAAAAAGCAGTTGTTCGAAAGGATGGGCAATGGAATACGCTCTCTCCAACGATTCGATTTCTATTAAGGTTTCCACGGCTGGTGGCTCGTTTACCTCGATTGAGGCCGGAGGTCGCGAGTACTTGTGGCAGGGTGACCCCGCCGTGTGGTCCGGCCAGGCGCCGGTCTGCTTTCCGATTTGCGGAGGCCTGCGCGATGGTAGTGCCATGACGTTTGCCGGGCATCATGTAAAGCTCGCTCGCCACGGCTTTGCGCGCAAGCAGGAGTGGAAGCTGCTGAGCCAAGGCGAGAACGAGTTGGCTATGTGCCTGGCTTCGGAGGATAACGCCGCGCTGCTGAGCGATTATCCGTATCCGTTTAGGCTCGTCGCCCGCTATACGCTCGAGGACGCCGCCGTGCGTGTCTCCTATGAGGTTACCAACGAGGGCACCGAGGACATGCCGTTCTTTATCGGTGGGCATCCCGGCTTTAGGTGCCCGCTCGATGAGGGCGAGGCCTATACGGACTACGAGTTGCGCTTTGAGAAAGAAGAGGCTGCAGAGCTTTGCACCGCTGTCCCTTCGACTGGCTTGATTGACGTGGACAAGCGCTCCAAGAACCCCATGGTGGGAAAGACGCTGCCCCTGTCGCACGAGCTCTTCGATTTTGCGGAGACCATCTTTGACGTGCTCGAGAGCCGCCAGGTCACGCTTTCCAAAAAGGGCGAGGACAAGGGCGTCCGCCTGAGCTTTGAGGGCTTCCCATATCTCATTGTGTGGAGCAAGCCCGAGGGTGATTTTGTGGCAGTTGAGCCTTGGGGCGGCCTTTCGACCTGCTCCGATGAGGACGACGTGCTTGAGCATAAGCGTGGCTGCCTTGTCGCCAAGCCCAAGGAGACCGTCGTTCGCTCGTTCACGATTGAGATTCTGTAATTCCGTTTTGTCGACTCGTATCGCGAGGCACAAGGAGCCTGCGAGATAAGGAGCTAAAAATGATCCTCACCGTTACGATGAACCCGTCCGTCGATACACGCTATCAGCTCGATGAGCTCATTATCGACGACGTTAACCGTGTGACGCCCGAAAAGACCGCCGGCGGCAAGGGTCTCAACGTGGCCCGTGTACTGGGTCAGCTGGGCGACGACGTTGTGGCAACCGGTCTACTCGGCGGCCACATGGGCGCCTACATGGCCGAGCTCATGGATGCCAACGGCATTAAGAATGATTTTGTACCCATCAAGGGCGAGACTCGCATTTGCCTTAACATCCTCCACGCCGGCAACCAGACCGAGCTACTCGAGAGCGGCCCGACGATTGCCCCCGAGGAGCTCGATGCCTTTACCGCCAAGTTCGCCGAGCTTGCGAGCAAGGCCGCTGTCGTTACCATCTCGGGTTCGCTGCCCCGTGGTGTCGAGGCGGGCTACTACGCCAAGATCACGGGTATTGCCGAGAACGCCGGCGCCAAGGTGCTGCTCGATACCTCGGGTGCTTCGCTCGAGGCCGCCCTTAAGTCCGAAATTAAGCCCGAGCTGGTCAAGCCTAACCTGACCGAGATTAACGGCCTTCTGGGCACGAGCTTTACCACCGACGATGTGGACGAGCTCCGCGCCGCGCTCGCCTCTGATGCCCGCTTCTCCGATATCCCCTGGGTCGTCGTGTCCATGGGCGCTGCCGGCTCCGTGGGCTTCCATAATGGCCGTGCATTCCGCGCCAAGACCCCCGATATCCCTGCCGTTAACGCTACGGGTTCAGGTGACTCCACTATCGCCGGCTTCGCGCATGCCATCGCTGCTGGCGCAGACGACGAGACGGTGTTGCGTACCGCCAATACCTGCGGCAAGCTTAACGCCATGGATCCCATGACCGGCCACTTGGTTATGGATCGTTGGGATGAGGTTTACAACGGCGTTGTCGTGACCGAGCTGTAGGAGCTTGTGCCGCGGCCTCGGCATCGGTTGCTTGCTTGTGGTTAGAGTCGACGACAAGTGCGGTAGCATTATGCCGGGGCGCGACGCCGATGCTGTCGTGTTCAATCCCGACCTTACCCTGGTCGAGACGTATGTGGGTGGCAACAGCGTCGGCAATGCGTTTGCCGAGTAGCCGCCAAAGAAACGATCCGAGAGGGGATTTAGATGATTTACGGTGCATTGGGCGATATCGAGGAGTACCGCGGAATGCTCAAGGGCCTCGACGTGCTGATCGACTGGCTCGAGGAGAACGACCCGGCAGAGCTCGAGGTCGGCAGCCATCCGATTCTGGGCGACAAGGTCTTTGCGAACGTCATGGCTCCCACGACGCGTCCCGAGGCCGAGGCTCACTACGAGACACATCAGCGCTATCACGACCTGCAGATCGACGTCGAGGGTCGCGAGGCCTTCAAGGTCGCTACGGGCAGCCTGACGCTGGTCCAGGAGTTTGACGAGAAGGACGACTATGATCTGGTCGATTCCGACGCCTCGATCGCCGGCGATCTTGCCGACGACAAATTCGCGCTGTTCGTTGCCGGCGAGCCCCACATGCCCACGCTCGAGTTCCCGGGCGATGGCGCACAGCCGGTCAAGAAGATCTGCTTTAAGTTGCTTGCCGACGCCTACTGGGAGGAGTAGCGAGCTGCTCGGCTGAGCTGTTCGTCTGATGGCGTGATTCCCCTAGGGAAATCACGCTAGGACCCCGCCAAACGGGTTTTCCCTAGGGAAATCACGTTTGGCGGGGTTTTCGGTTTTTGAATAGGGAAGCCTCATTTATTTGCGAAGAACATCGGCTAGCCGCAGGATTGAAATCATCGACCGATAAGTGAGTTCCACTTTTTCGCCCGCAAGCAGTCGTTTCGAGCCAATCTCATCTAGCCCCACAAGCCGAGAAAACAGCGGGCCGCTCATCGTGCCATCGTCAATTGATTCCCTTATGGTCTTCAAAACGTCCGTATCATGAAGCGATGCCGAGCTGTAGGGGGCAACACGAGCGGAACTCTCAATTAACGACGAGACAAAAGGATGGAGATGCTTTGGACATAGTCCATCAAACACCACATCCCCATTGTCGTTCGAGCCGACCAGGCGCCAAGTATAATGATCGACCCAGTCATCCCCGTCATATATGGCGTCCATGAGCAACTTCCCGTCTAGAGAGAGAAACCTATTTGGACATCGGGGCGCAAGACCGCAATCCATATCGGACCTGCAGCAGCTCCAACCCAACGCACCATATAGGTTCCCTTTCGTACATGTGTATCAATCTGCTCTGAAATGCCGGTGAATGCAATTCCAGACCCGTTTGTCGGATAGCAATCGACGTATTTTTGTTTTCCGCTCACAACCTTGTATAGATATATCGTTCCAGCAAAAGAGAAGGGATCGTTCGCAATTTTGTCCGGAAGAACTTGCCACCTCAAAATCCCGCTACCAATATGGTCAAGCTTGACCGTTCCGCCGTCCCCCTCAAAAGTGGCAAGGGGATTTACCCCAGACTGGGAGTCGGCATCGCCCTCCTTAGCAGTTATCAGCAGGTTGCCCGTATAAGACTGCTGAGGCTCACCTTCAGGACAGGCAGCCTTGGCCCAAGAAGGGCCACTCAGGCAGAACAGTCCGAGCAGCATCAATACCAACAAAAGAAAACCCTTAGTTCTTTTCATCTATATCCCCAATGTCTCTCGACATTTGTATATTGTGACCATTTTAGATCTATATGGCCAATTCGAGCCCTCATCATGGCAATTGTTGCAGCTGGGTTTCTTTTCATTAAGATTTCACTTTGGTAAATCCCCGCCCCTAAGCATTAAACCCGAAGTCCACCGAGTGGGCCGCTGTTGACGTGGCGATGCTTGGATTGGCACACACGCACTCAAAATCGAAAACAAAAAAGCCGCCCGAAGGCGGCTATCTTGTGCAATGGAGCCAGCGACCGGGCTCGAACCGGTGACCCCCGCTTTACGAGAGCGGTGCTCTACCAACTGAGCTACGCTGGCGGCCATGTGGTGACGCAACTGAGGCGTCAACGGCTGTCTATGATACGGGACATCGCTCATCCGCGCAAGTGTTCTGACGGCTTTTCTCACTTTAAATGCACTAATATTAGAGGCGTGATGTCTGCAGTGCCCATTTGTTACTTGACCTGCTGTTGAGTTGGTGGTCGACGTCCCGCTCGTATGGGTCTCAAACAGAATGGGGCAGCCATGGCTCAACCCAAGATTCTTCTTACGCGTATCGATGACCGTTTCATTTACGGGCAAGACGTTGAGCTGTGGAACGAAGCCGTGGGTTCCAACCTTGTCCTAATCGTCAACGATGAGATCGCGGGGGATTCGCGCCAATGGGCACCAATGAGGGTGGCGGTGCCAGAAGGCGTTTGGACGCGGTTTTTCTCGGTGCAAAGGACTATCGACATCATTCATACCGCAACGCCGCGTCAATGGATTCTCATCATGGTGGCGTCGCCCACGGATGCACTCGCGCTGGTTAAGGGCGGTGTGCCGATCACCAAGATTAGCATTGGCCATATGCAAGCAGGGGAGGGCAAGCGCTCTGTAACGCCCGCAGTCGCCATAGGCGATGCAGACGTCGCTGCTCTCAGAGAGCTACAAAAGCTCGGCGTAGAACTAGAAATCCGCTATCTCCCCAGCTCCGACCCCGATCCCATCGAGAACCTGCTCGCGTGATTACCTGGGGGCAGAGGAAAACGGATCGTATTTTCCCGTGGAGGAGCGGCGAGATGCCCTCGGCCAGGAATTGGGGCCATCTACTACTTTTGGTCGCTTACCTCGAAGCACGATGAAAATCGCAATATTAAAACTGCAGGTAGCGAACGTGCGATTTTTGAAAATAGGGGCGTATGGTCAGGGGTGCGGGAGTAAAAGTAGTAGATGGGCGCAATCTGTAGCGCGCCGATTTCAGGCATGTTGGCACATGTGTCGGAGCTATGAAAAGAGTGTCCCTTTCGACTAGTCTTTTAGAACGTCAATGACTGCACCACAGCTTAAGCCGTTCGCAAAAATGGCTCCTAAATCTGTTTCGTTAATTGAATTGCGTAAATATGGTTAATCAGAGAACCGAAATTTGGTTAAATGTAAACTGTAAATTAGGTTAAACGCGCTGGTAGCAATGGTGATAAATATGCCAAAAAAGTACTACACCAGAATTGTCGAAAATGAGCTCGACCAGCTGCTGGGTATATTCGGTGCCGTTCTCATCGAAGGACCGAAATGGTGTGGAAAGACGACCACGGCCGAGACCCGTGCGGCGTCCAGGCTCCTTCTCATGGACCCGTCCCGCAACTTCGAGAATCGCTTACGCGCCGAGACGGATCCGGCTCTTGCCGTTTCCGGCGAGGTGCCGCGGCTGATTGACGAGTGGCAGGAGGTTCCGAAACTTTGGGACGCGGCACGGTTTGAGTGCGACAACCGCGGCGGCGAGCCTGGTCAGTTCATATTTACGGGGTCGGCGACACCGCGAGACGACGAACGTCCGATGCACAGTGGCGCTGGAAGATTCGCCAAACTGCGCATGGACACCATGACGCTTTTCGAACTTGGGAAATCTAGCGGCGCGGTTAAGCTGTCGGGCATTATTTCTGGCGAAAAGTTCAATGGAGCTTTCGGGTCGTTGGATTCTGCCTCGATTGCCGAGTGCGTTGTCCGTGGTGGATGGCCCGCGGCGGTCGGTCGCGATGCGCTGGCTGCGTCGGCGATGGCGAAACGTTACATCGGCATAGTCGCCGAAGAAGATTTGTCTCGTGTTGATGGCTCTCGACGCGACCCTGAGAAGGTCAAAGCCGTCATCGAATCGCTTGCGCGCAATGAATCCACTTTGGCGTCACTCAAGACGCTCGTAGCCGATCTTGGCGGAGAGGTGTCGAGACAGACGGCGGCATCATATATATCTCTTCTTGCTCGGGTTAGTTTCGTTCGCGATATTCCCGCGTGGAACCCTGCAATGAGATCTCCGGTGCATTTAAGAGACTCAAAGAAGCATCACCTCGCCGACCCGTCGCTGGCGGCCGCCGCACTCGGGGCGACCCCGGAGACACTACTGCTAGATTTCAAGACGCTCGGACTGCTTTTTGAATCGCTGGTGCTTCATGATTTGTGGGTTTATGCGCGAGCAAACGGAATGGGCCTCTATCACTATCATGATTCTCGCGATCTAGAAGTCGATGCGGTCATTGCGGCTCCCGGCGGAACGTGGATTCCGGTCGAAGTTAAACTCAGCTCTGCTCAAATCGAAGAGGCGTCTGACAGCCTTGTTGCTGTCGAGAAACGCATGGTTGCCGCCGGAAACAACCCGCCGGTTTCGAAAGTCGTGATCATCGGGTTTGGTTCGCAAGCCTATGTTACCGAGCGTGACGTCCAAGTTGTTCCGCTGGATGTTCTCGCGCCGTAACGCGACGGTCGAAGCGGGACGGACGCCACCATTGCGCGCGAGGACACGGCATCATCGATGATGCGGCGGCCACATTCGGCAAAGAGTGTCCCCAACGACTAGTCGTTTAGGAACGTCCCCAATGACTAGGTAGAAAAACGCCCGCTGGCGGTGGTGCCGGCGGGCGCTGCTGTGCGATATGTCGCGTTGCGGGCTTAGTGCCTCATAAAGTGGTACTCGATCACATTGCTGTAGGGATGGCCCGGGCCCACAATGCCCTGCGGGAACAGCGGCTGGTGCGGCGTGTCGGGGTACATCTCTGCCTCGAGGGCAAAGCCGGCGCCCCAGCCATAGTTGGCATCGTCCTTGGCGTGCTCGTCGCCCAGCCAGTTGCCGGTGTAGAGCTGCACACCCGGGGCGGTGGTGTAGTAGTCCAGCTCACGGCCGGTCCACATCTCCTCGACGTGCATCGCGCGGCGCAGATTACGGCCATACTGATAGCCATCGATGCACAGACAGTGATCGTAGCCACGGGCGTGCTTAATCTGCGGATCGTCGGCCTCCATGCCAGGCGCGACGGGGCGCAGCTCGCGAAAGTCAAACGGCGTGCCCTCGACCGGAGCGATCTCGCCGGTGGGGATGTTCTGCTCGTTAATGGGCAGGTAGTGAGCAGCATTAGCAACAAAGAAGTGCTCGCAGTCCATGCCGGCGTTATGGCCGGCAAGGTTAAAGTACGTGTGGTTGGTCATGGACACGTACGTGGCGCAGTCGCTCTCGCAGCCATACTCGATACGAAAGGCGCCGGTGCGCGTCACGGTAAACACGGCCGTAAAGGTGCGGTTACCGGGGAGACCCAGCTCGCCATCCTCAAGCGAGGTGGTCATGCGCACGGCGTTGTGGACCTCGTCGAGCTCAACATCCCACACGCGCTTGTGCAGGCCATGCTCAAGATCGCTGTGCAGGTTATTGGCGCCCTCGTTGGCGGGCAGATGCCAGTCTGTGCCATCGATGGTGATCGTGGCACCCGCAGTGCGGTTTGCCACGGGGCCGATGGTTGCGCCAAAGCAGGCGGGGTTGTCAAAGTAATCCTCGAGCTTATCGAAGCCTAGCACCACATCTCGCACGTTGCCGGGAATGTCGGGCACATCGATACCCAGCACGGTGGCGCCATAGTCCATAATGCGAACGCAGATCTCGGGCCCGTTGAGGGTGTAACGATGAACGGGGGTACCGCACGGCGCGGTGCCGAAAAGCTCGGAAGTGATCATTTGGTTCCTAACATCGAGGTATTTCCGACAAACTGTAGCGCGAACAGGCGAGATTATCACTACACCCCACTAAAGCTGGGGGTATTTTTCTCAAAAAAGTGATGATTGGAGCTGCGCGGGCGTTCATTTTTGACGCGTACGAGTCTGATACAATTTGTTCGTTACTGTTTGAATGATATGCGCGCAAAGAACGGCGAGGATTCATCGTGATTAAGGCAGAGCGACAGGATAAGGTTCGTCAGCTGCTCGAGGAGCAGGGCACGGTCTCGGTCAAAGAGATTTCGGATGCGCTGGGCGTATCGGACATGACAATCCGCCGCGACCTCGAAGAACTTGCGAGCCTAGGAGAGATCGAGCGCGTGCATGGCGGAGCCCGCAGTGCACAGGGCCGTCCCCACGCTATGTTGCGCCATGAGTATTCGCACAGCGAAAAGCGCACTAAGCATGCCGAGGAAAAGCTGCAGATCGCACGCCGTGCCGTGGAGCTTATCGAGGAAGGCTCGACCATCTTCTTGGGTACGGGCACCACGGTTGAGCAGATGGCTTCGATGCTGCCGGCGTTTCGCCTGCGCATTGTGACCAATTCGCTTTCGGTGTTTAACTTGCTCGAGGCGCGCGAAGACTGCGACCTGTGCCTCGTGGGCGGCATGTATCGCCGCCGCACCGCCGCCTTTGTGGGGCCCATGGCCGAGGATACCCTGCGCGCGCTGGGAATCGACGCAGCCTATATCGGCGCCAACGGCATCTTGGACGGTGACGTGTCTACGTCCAACATGGACGAGGGCCGTATCCAGCAGCTCGCCTTTAGCAAGGCGGACTCGCGCTATCTGATCGCCGACTCCAGCAAGATCGGCAAGCGCGACTTCTATACCTTCTGCCGTCTGGACAGCCTGGACGCCGTGGTGTGCGAGCCGGGTATTGCTGATGGAGATCGCGCCGCCATCGAGGAGCACACGCAGGTCATCTGCTAGCAAGTGCTGCGGGAGACACTGCTGCCCTCTGCCGGCGCGGGGATTATCACTTCAATATGACGTGCAGAATGACACGTAATAAGTAAAAACACCATTTGTGCGTCAAATTTGATGGCGCGTAAAAATTTGCGCGTTATTTTACGCGTCAAAGTGACGTGAAATGACGTGCAAATAGTTTTGGGCAACAAGGGTGAGGCCATTCTGAGATATGGCTAGACTCCGTATCTCGCTTTGATATCCCTTGAGAATGAATCGTAGTCTTCGTAGAGTCCGCCTCTGCTTTCATCTTCGGCGCGGTTCATGCGTTCAAGGAGTTTATCCTTTGGGGGCCCTTGTTTTATTGCTGGCTCGCTATTGGGTATTACAGATTGCAAGAATAATTCCAGAGCATGGACGTCTTTAAGTATGTAGCCCGTCGAACGACCCGCTCCTGTTTTTTCGATTGCACTGCAACTAACAAGCTGGCTGAGGGTTCGTTTAACGGTTACCTCGCTGATATCGGGGCAGTTGGACTGGATGTCGGATTTCTTAATGACGCCGGGTTTCTCCTGAAATAGAGCAGCTATGCGCGCTTGCTTCGACATGGGGCGAGTGTTGAATTCAATCAGGGTGTGCTGTTCGAGCTGTCGGTAAGCCGCCAGTATGGTTCCGAGCATGAACCGGATAAAGGGAACCTCGCTGTTTTCGTTTTCATTCCATCCAGTGGAACTTGCAGCGAGGGCACTGTAGTAGAGCGCCTTGTTGTCTTCAATAAGTCGTTCGATGCTGACGTAGCGCGCAACGTCGTATCCAGTCTTTTCGAGCAGTAGCGTTGTAAGGAGTCGGCTCATCCTGCCATTGCCATCGTTGAAGGGATGAATGCTGACAAAATCGAAGATAAAGCGGAGTGATATAAGGAGGGGATCGCAAGCTTGGCGAGATAGGGCATCGTTGAGGGACCGACAGGCTTCTTCGATAAGTCCCGGGGTTGCTAGAGCCGAAGGAGGTCTAAAGCGCACAAGTCGATTACCTTGATCGTCGATGGAGACGATTTCGTTATCGCTGTCTTTCCAATGGCCCCCATACGAGATTGCTGTGTGTGCCATGAGGTCACGATGCAGCTGCAAAATGACCGATGGTGTTACGGGAATGAAATCGTGCTGCTCGTGAATAAGCGACAGCGCGTCTCGGTACCCAGCGATTTCTTCTTCTGCACGGGAGCTTGGCTTGGTGGAATACGCCATGATTGCTTTGAGCCTTTTTTGGGTGGTAACAATTCCTTCAAGTCCGTTGGAGGATTGGGTGCTTTGGATCTTAGCTTCCTCCATAAGGGACGATAGAAGCTCGGGTTTGACTTGGCTCAGAACAAGTTGTCGGCCTTTATGCTCGCGTATCGAGAGAAGGAGATTGGTGATTGGGGTTGCTTCGAGTTCCGCTGGGACTGTGGCGTAATCAAACTGGCGCATGTGGCTCCTTTCAGTATCACGAACATACTTTCGGTATCATAATAACATGAAATGATACCGAAAGTATGTTCGTGATACTGAAAACAAGGTAAGAGGTGCGCATGACAGCTGCTCGGAAAGCGCGGATTTGACTATCTAATTGTCTCAATCAGTAACGGTTGGGGGTGAAAAAACTCGGCCAAATGTTACAGATTGAGATGAGCGGCACGCTAGGCCTGATTCAAAACAAAAAAGGCCGCATGCGAACCCGTGGAGGGATTCGCATGCGGCCGACAGGGGGTATGCGGCAAAAGTTAGGCCATGAGCAGGCCGGTCTCCGCGACGTTCTTGTACCAGTACGCGCTCGCCTTGGGATAGCGCTTCTGGGTCTCAAAGTCGATGTAGAACAGGCCGTAACGTTTGTTATAACCGTTGGTCCAGGAGAACTGGTCCTGCAGCGACCACACAAAGTAGCCGTCGACGTTCACGCCGCCGTCGATTGCCTTGAGGATCCACGCGAGATGCTGGCGCATGTAATCGATACGAGGGGCGTCGTCGATAAAGCCGTCCTCAAAGTCGTCCTTATAGCCCATGCCGTTCTCGGTGATGTAGATCTTCTTGTAGTTGGGGTAATCGTTCTTAATACGAAGCAGCAGGTCGTAGAGGCCCTCGGGATAGATAATCCAGTCCCAATCGGTGGTGGGTACGCCTTCGCGCACGCATGACTCGCCCACGCCCTTGAGGAACCAGCGCGAGGAGCTCTTGTCGCCGGTGCCATTGTGGTTGATGTCGTTTTCGCCCTCGGCGGCACGCAGGAACTGGCACTTGTAGGTGTTGACGCCCAGGCAATCGTTGTAGGGGAGCGCGGCGGTCAGCGCGGCGATGTCCTCGTCGCGGACGTCAAGCTCGCCGCCGGCGATATGGGCCAGCTTGGTCGCAGCTTCCATGGTGTCGGCTGCATAGTGGCCGCGGAAGGTGGCGTCGAGTACCCAGCGGTTGTTGATGACGTCGGCCATGCGAGCTGCCTCGCAGTCGGCGGCGTTGTTGGGGTCGAGGGGATACTTGGGCTCCAGGTTCTGGACAATGCCGATCTCGCCCTCAAAGCCGCCCTCATGGAAGGCGACGACAGCCTTGGCGTGGGCCACCATCATGTTGTGCATGAGCTGGAAGGCCTTGTCCAGGCGGTACTTCTCGCCGTGCGGCCAGTTGCCGACGATAAAGCTGCCCTCGGCAGTTGCGGGAATCTCGTTAAAGGTAAACCAGTGCTTGACCTCGGTGAACTCGGCAAAGCAGAACTTTGCGTACTCGACGAAGGCGTCGATTGTCGTGCGCGTCAGGAATCCCTCGCCGCCGTTCTGATAAAAGGCTTCGGGCGTATCGAAGTGATCTAGCGTGACATAGGGGATAACGCCAGCTTTGTTGCAGGTGGCGAAAAGCTCGTGATAGAAAGCGACGCCCTCGGGGTTAATCTCGCCGGTGCCGCTGGGGAAGATACGGCTCCAAGCGATAGAGACGCGAATACCGTTGATGCCGAAGCGCTGGCACAGGTCGATATCGACCGGATACTTGTTGTAGAAATCGCTTGCAGGATCGGGGGAGAAGCGACCCTGAGCAGCCAGGAAATCGTCCCAGGGCACTTTGCCCTTGCCGTGCGTGCGGGTCTCGCCCTCAACCTGGTAAGCGGCGGTGGCGCCGCCAAACACAAAGCCGTCGGGGAACTGCATAGGGTTGGTCATGAGACATCCTTTCTGTGGGATACGAATAGGGAGAGGTGCCCGAACTGGGGATCCGGGCACCAACAGAGGGAGGAACTAGTCGAGGTTCTCGCGGAGCCACTTGATGGCGCCAGCGGGGTCGCGAGTAAGGTCGATATATTCCTTACCGCGGGGAGCGAGCAGCTTAATGCCCAGACGATCGGTGTCAGCCTTCATGTCGTTGTAGTAGCTACGAACCTGCGGGGCGAGCACGATGACGTCGTACTGATCCATGATGGCAGTGTGCTGGCCATAGGCGCCTGCGGAGGAAGCGATGTTCTCTCCGGTCTGTGCGGCACCTTCCTTGATGGCGTTGGCGAGCATGGCAGAGGTGCCGGCGCCGGCGCACAGGACGAGGACCTTCAGGCCATCGACATCCTTCTTGGCGGATGCATCGGCAGCGGGCTCGGGCTGATCGGCGACAGGCTTGCTGTCGGCGGCGGCAACAGTCGTCTCGACGGAAGCGGTAGCCTGCTCGACAGCGGGCGCAGGGGCGTTGGCGGCGATGGCAGCGGCACCATCGGACTCGAGACCCAGCTCGGCGGCGCGCTCGGCCTCCTGGTCGCAGAGCAGCTGATCGTATGCCTTCAAGAACGGCAGGTAGATGATGGCGTCCAGCAAGATGATAATCGCGACAAATACCAGGGCGATAAGCTGGTAGTTCGTGGTGATGAAGATGCCGATGGGGGCAGGGGTAGCCCAAGGCACCACGAAGGAGAAGCCGTTCATGCCCACATTATCGATAAAGAACTTGGCAACACTCACGTTGACGCAACCGGCGGCAACAAAGGGGACGAGCATGTAGGGGTTAAGGATCATCGGCGCGCCAAAGAGCAGCGGCTCGTTGACAGCAAAGGCAACAGGAACAATCGAGGCCTTACCGACGGCTTTGAGCTGCTTGGACTTCATAAAGAGAATCAGCAGAAGTGGCACGATGAACGTGGCGCCGGTGCCGCCGAACTCACCCACGAGTGACATGTTAAAGGTGAGGGAGTGAGCGGGGTGGCCACCTGCCAGCAGAACCTGCAGGTTCTCGGCCTGGTTGGCAAGACGGATGGGGTCGATGCCCGGCTGGACGATCGAGGGGCCGTGGACGCCGATGAACCAGAAGAACGCGGTGGCTGCCTGGATAAGGATGAGGCCAGGATAGGTTTCTGCAGCGGTAAAGAGCGGGGAGAGCAGTTTGATAAGCAGCTCGGAGAACGGAACGCCCATGAGGTTGCGCACGATGACATCGATGATGCCGCAGATGATGACGGCGCCGCCAAAGGGGATGATGTCGCGGAAGTTCTGAGCGATGGCGCCCGGGACCTCCTTGGGCAGCTTAATGGTCAGATCGCGCGAGACGCAGAATTTATAGACCCACACGGTAATGAACGCGGCGATATAGGCCGAGAACAGACCACGTGTACCCATGCTGGTGCAATCGAAGACCGAAAGCTCGGAGCCGTTGAGCTTGGTGGTGAACTGCGTGACTGCGAGCAACAGCATGCTGCACTGGGCGGCCACCATGGTGGAACCGTCGTTGAGCACTTTGCCGGCGGGCATGCGACGGTTCATAGAAGCCGTAAAGTTCTTGGCAGTGGTGCCGGCGACCATGATGCCCATGACGCCCATGGTGAAGTTGTACAGCTTGTTGCACCAGTCGATGAGCGGTTGGGGCAGCGCGATGCCAACCACGCCGGGAAGCGTGGCGATCAGCAGGAAGATCGAAGAGGTGAGGACGATGGGCATGCACCCAAGGAATCCGTCTTTGATGGCCTGGAGGTAGATGTTCCTTGAGATCTTCTCAAAGAACGGTTGATGCTTTTCGAGCATCTTTACGATGGCGTCCATAGAGCTCCTTTGCTGCTTGATGCGCGATGCATGTGGATGGAACTGGTCGTCGATGGATGGTCAGGACTGCCCGGAAACCTTCCTGCTTAAGGAAGGCATTGCGAAATGACAACGTAGGACATTTCGTTAATGACAACGTAAGACATTTTTGGAAGAGCAACAAGGATTTACGGGTGAACGGTCGATATTGTCCGATAAACGGCTGATTTGTCAGTCGGGCAGGTAGTGTATGCTAGAACGCAAAGAACGATCGATAGGGAACCGACTGGAGAAGCAGTGGCAACGATGGACAAGAAAAGCGTCTCAATGAACGATGTGGCGGTTGCCGCGGGTGTTTCCCTCAAGACGGTGTCGCGTGTGATCAATGAGCCCGATAGCGTGCGCGAGTCGACGCGCGATAAAGTCCATTCCGCAATGGAGGCGCTCGGGTTTCGAACCAACTTTGCCGCGCGTTCGCTCAAGTTGGGCCGTTACGGGTGTATCGGCGTGGTGCTGTTTCACTTGTCGGGCGGCGCCGTGGACATGATTGACGGTATCGCCGATGCCGCCGAAGAGCGTGGTTTTGCGCTGACGATGATCAAAAAGCGGGCAGGGGAGAAGATGACCCTTGCCGATGCAGCGCGCAGGATGTCGCAGCTGCCTGTTGATGGCATGATCTTCAATCTGCGCCAGATGGTCGACGACTTTGATACGTTTGAGGCACCGAAGGACCTCAAGACGGTGATTATCACGCCGATGGAGCATCCTACCTGCTCTACCGTTAGTGACGATCAAGAGGGTGGTGCGCGCATGGCATGCGAGTACTTCTTGAATCGCGGGCACAAGAACGTGTACTTCGTCTCTGGTAAGAAAGAGTCGCTGTCGAGCCAGTGCCGTATGAAAGGTTGGCGTGCGGCACTCGAGACGCGTGGCATTGAGCCGCCCGAGCCTCTGCAAGGCGATTGGAATGCGGATAGTGGCTATGCCGCGGGCCTTGTGCTTGCTGATAAACCCGATTGCACGGCGATCCTCGCTGCTAACGACTGCATGGCAAATGGTGTGATGATGGCTCTACATGACAAAGGACTCAGTGTGCCCGACGACGTGTCCGTGATCGGCTTCGACGATGAGCTCTACAAGACGATTCCCAACTCGATTCTGACGTCGGTGAAGTTTCGCCACTGCGAGCTGGGCATCCGTGCGCTTAACGAGGTCGTCGCAGGTCTTGGGGCTCCGAGCTCAAGAAGCCGCACGCTCGTCTCGGGCGTGTTGGTCGAGCGTTCCAGCGTAAAGGACCTGCGGGCGTAGACTTGCTCGGCCTGTTCGTCTAAATCTGTAACAGGTAGGGCCGAAAATCTCAGCTAGTTGTTACAGATTTAGACAATTCGGTCCGGCATATTCTGTTTGTCTCGATCTGTAACATCTAAGCGGTCAAAAGTGGTCTACATGTTACAGATTGAGATTTTCGGCTTGGCCTGTGCGTTCATCTCGATCTGTAACAGCTAGGACCGAAAAACTCGGCTAGATGTTACAGATTGAGATGAACAGGAGGACGGGTGCGGTCTAAACAAAATGGCCCGCGCATCACACATCGATGCACGGGCCATTTATTGTCTGCAAGCGGCAGGTGGTGTCAGCGTCTTATGCCTCGAGGTTTTCCTCGATCCAGGCGACGGCACCCTTGGGATCCTTAGTGAGGTCGATGTACTGTTTGCCCTTGGGCGACAGCAGCGTGATGCCCAGGCGGTCGGTGTCGGCCTTCATCTCGTTGTAATAGGTGCGAACCTGCGGAGCCAGGACGATGACGTTGTACTGGTCCATGATGGCGTAGTGGCTGCCGTAGGCACCGGCGTTGGCGGTAATGTCGATGCCCAGCTCGTCGGCGCCTTCCTTAAGCGCGTTGGCGAGCAGTGCAGAGGTGCCGGCGCCAGCGCACAGAACCAGAACCCTCAGATCCTTGCCCTTAAGGGCGGACGGAGCTGCGGAGGCCTCAGTGGCAGAAGCGGTCTCGACAACAGGAGCCTCAACGGCGGGGGCGGCAGCGGTCTTGACGGCCTTGGTCTCCTCGGCCTCTTCTTCGGCCAGGGTCTCGGCCTCCTGCTTGCACAGGACGTTGTCGTAGGCCTTGCAGAACGGGTAGTAGATCAAGAAGTCAACGACCAGCAGGACGACAACCAGGACCAGAGAGATCGGCTGGAAGTTGGTGTCGATGAAGGTGCCGATCGGTCCGGGGAGTGCCCACGGCATGGCATAGATAAAGCCGTTCATGCCCAAAAAGTCGATGAAGAACTTACCAATGAGGACGTTGGCCACGGGGGCAAACAGGAACGGGATCAGGAAGTACGGGTTGAGGATGATGGGCGCGGCGAACAGCAGCGGCTCGTTGACGGCGAACATCACGGGCACGACAGAGGCTTTGCCGACGGCCTTGAGCTGCTTGGAGCGCATAAAGAGCAGGAAGATGATCGGGACAATGAACGTGGCGCCGGTGCCGCCGAGTTCGCCGATGTAGTTACCGAAGTTTTCGGTCAGGGCGAGGGCGGGGTGACCGCCGGCCTGCAGCGTGGCGAGGTTGGTGGTGATGTTGCCAAACAGCGCGGCGTTGAGGGCAGGCTTAACGACCGAGGGGCCGTGGATGCCCATGAACCAGAACAGCGGGATCATGAACCAGATGAGGGCGAGGCCGGCGTAGGAATCGGCAGCGGCGAACAGCGGGCTCACCAGCGTGGAGATGACGTTGGCAAACGGGACGGCCAAGCAGGTGCGGCAGATAACGTCGATGACGGCGACAAACAGGATGGAGAAGCTGAAGGCGAAGATGTCGCGGAAGTTCTGGGCGATGGCGCCGGGGACTTCTTTGGGCAGCTTGATGGTGATGTCTCGCTTAATGCAGAAGGCATAGATGTTGACCGTGGCAAATGCGGCGACAAAGGAGCTCAGCAGGCCCTTGGTGCCCATGTTGTCGGTAAAGAACACCGAGACATCGGCGCCGTCGATCTTGGCACTCGTCTGGGTAACGGCCAAGATGAGCATAGCGCACATGGCGGCGACCATGGTGCTCGTGGCGTTGATGGCCTTGCCGGCAGGCATGCGGCGGTTCTTGGAGCCGGTCAGCGCGCTTGCGGTGGTGCCGGCGACCATGATGCCCACGACGCCCATCGTGAAGTTGTAAACCTTGTTGCAGAAGTTCACGACGTCGACGTTCCACCAGTCGGGCAGCGTAAAGCCGCCGACCGTGGCGACAACGCCCGGCAGGGTCGAAATAAGCAGGAAGACAGAAGAAGACAGGATAATGGGCATTGCTGCCAAAAAGCCGTCTTTAATGGCCTGAAGGTAGATGTTCTTAGAGACCTTGTCGAAGTACGGCTGACCTTTCTCCAAGAACTTAACGATCGATTCCATAGTTCACGCTCCTCTTTGCATGAAATCTTAATGGCATGGACGTTGAAAACCTATATGGTCTCCCGCTTGCTAAAAGCCCGGGTGCAGGCGGGGCCGGTCCCAGGGGGAGAGAGGGGAGCGGCTGGGTTTGTATCGCATAGGGCCGCTCCCTTCTCGGGGGAAAGCGAGGCGATGCGCTACTGCGCGTCCGCCATAGTGTCGGCGAGCTCCTTGTACCAGAGTGCCGACTGCTTGATGTAGCGTTTTTGCGTGTCGAAGTCGATGTAGAACAGGCCGTAGCGCTTGTTATAGCCATTGGCCCACGAGAACTGGTCCTGCAGGCTCCAGATAAAGTAGCCCTGGACGTCGACGCCCTCGGCGCGCGCCTGGAGCACCTTCTCCATGTGCTGGTCGACAAAGTCGATGCGCTCGGGATCGGCGACGATGCCGTTTGCGTCGGGCTCGGGGTCCTTGTGGCCCAGGCCGTTTTCGGTGATATAGATGACGGGGAGGTTGGGATAGGTGGCGCTGATGTGCTTGAGCGTGTCGTAGAGGCCTTGCGGGTAGATGAGCCAATCCCAGTCGGTGGTGGGGATACCCGGCATATCGACCTGCTGCCCGACGCCCTTAAACTTAAAGCACGAGGTGCCCTTGTCTCCGGTGCCGTTAAAGCTGTTGGTGGACTCGCCATCGTATGCGGCGATAAACGCCGACTGATAGTAGTTGAGGCCGAACATATCGTTGCGGGGCGCCGCCTTGGCGAGCTCCTCCATGTCGCTGTCCTCAACCGTAAGTGTGGCGTTGTTGGCACGCAGAATCTCGTTGATGAGTGAGAGGGTGCGCGCGGAGTAGTGACCCAGGAAGGCGCCGTCCATGATGAAGTCGGTGTAGAAGGCGTTGTACAGGTCGGCGGCGTGCTGGTCGGCGGGCGAGTCGGTGGCAGGATATGCCGGCGTCAGGACGTTGACCATGCCAATGCGTCCGCCCAGGTGCTCGGTCTCGTCAAGATCCTTATACAGGTTGACGGCGCGGGCGTGGGCAACGAGCTCGTTGTGCTGGCTCTGGATGCCGCTCGTCACATCAAAGTGATGGTTGGGCGGGAAGTTGCCTTGGATGTATTGGGAGTGCGAGAGGCTGATGAGCTCGTTGATGGTGAACCAATTCTTGACCTCGCGGAACTCGCGGAAGCAGAACTCGGCATAGCGCACATAGGCGTCGACGGTCTTGCGGTTGAGCCAGTCGCCCTGGTTGAACAGGGCGGCGGGGGAGTCAAAGTGATGCAGGGACACATAGGGCTCGACGCCATACTTTTTGCAGCAGGCGAACAACTCGTGGTAGTGCTTAACGCCCTCGGCGAGGGGCTCGGCATCGTCGCCGTTGGGGAAGATGCGAGTCCAGGCGATGGACACACGGATGGCGTTGAGTCCATGCTCGGCAGAAAGGCGGATATCCTCCTCGTAGCGGTTGTAGAAATCACTGGCCGGGTCGGGCAAAAAGCGACCCTGGGCGACAAGGTAATCGTCCCACATGGTCTTACCCTTGCCTGCCACCTTCGTGGAACCTTCCGTTTGGTACGCGGCGGTTGCGGCGCCCCAAACAAAGCCCTTCGGCAGCTGCTGTACGCGGTTTAGCAAAGACATATGCATACACCCTCTCGTCTCGCTGTTCGATATTGTGCGTTTGCGCTCAGGAGGCTCCCTGGTTAGCGTTCAGCGGTGAAAAAGCCCGATAAACACTATCTTAAAATGATTAGAACCAAAATGAGCACGTGAACATTTGACAATGAGCACGTTAACATCCGGCTGGGATGTATAGAAACAAAACAACTTCAAACAGCCGCGAACGGTTGTATTTGTTCGTTAAGGGTTGATTTTCAATCTCAACGCAACAGCCTGAACGGGCCCCGCGTTTCCGCAG
>CAUGJE010000017.1 GCA_959599915.1 uncultured Collinsella sp.
GGTCCCGTTCCGAACCCGGAAGCTAAGCCCCATCGCGCCGAGAGTACTGCGGGGTGAGCCCGTGGGAGGCCAGGGCGCCGCTGACCGGTGGACGGCACCGAGCCGTCAGCGATACTGAAGAAGGGGGAGGCCTCGCGGCCTCCCCCTTTTTTGCGTTATAGACACGTTGTGCTTTGGGGCCTAGCTCCCCCGTATGCGCTCTTACTGTTTGGCTGTATTTTGAGTCCTTCTAGTGTATTTGAGCGATAATTACTCGCATTGGCGTTAGGGAGGGCTTGATGTTTACCGTATTTGTCTTGGGCAATATTGCTTCGGGTAAGTCGACTGCCTGCCGCTATTTCGAATCTCATGGCGCCATGCTTATCGATCTGGACGAGCTTGCCAAATCGCTGTATGTGCCAGGCTCCGATATCGTCAATGCCCTCGCGGAAGAATTTGGCTGGGATATTTTGGACGAGGAGGGCGGCGTTCGCCGTAACATCCTCGCTTCTCGAGCTTTTGTTTCTCCTGATGCGGTCGCGAGGCTCAATAGCATTGTGCACCCCGTTCTCATTGAGCAGCTGTCACTGAGGATTCTTGATCCGGTTTGCTGCACGGTTTCTTCCCCCCGTTATCCCTTTGCGGTGGTCGAGGTTTCTGCTCCGACTGGTTTTGAGGATGCATTTGGCTTGGCTGATGAAATTCTGGTCATCAGCGCCCCTTTGTCAGTTCGTCGCGAGCGTGCTATTCAGCGTGGCATGGAGCCATCTGATTTCGATGCCCGTTCTGCTTGCCAGCCCGATGAGTCTGCGCTGTGCAATCTCGCTACAACGGTGATTGATAATGCCGCAGGCGATAATTCGCTCTTTGAGCAGCTTGACTCATGGCTTGCATGCCATGGGTTTATAGACACTGCGAATAAGGAGGATTCCGATGCCTAAGACACGTTTCTTTGCGTGGTATCGCCTTATTCCGCTGGCTGCCGTTTTTGCCTTCGGCCTTATCTCATTCGTTTACTCGTGTGCTCCTGCCGCCTTCTTTAAGCCGCTGTATCCGATTGACTACGAGGCATATGTAAAGCAATCCAGTATTTCGCATAATCTGGATCCGTATCTGGTGTGCGCTGTCATTAAGTCGGAATCGAATTGGGATCCCGAGGCCGAATCGAATCAGGGTGCTCAGGGATTGATGCAGCTGATGCCTGTGACTGCTCAGGATATGATCGCCAAGGGTCTTGTCGACGGTGGGGAGTATTCGGCCGACAACCTTAACGATCCGGCTACGAATATCGAGTTTGGCTGTGCGTACCTCTCGTATCTCTTAACGTATTTCAACGGGTCGACGGATAGCGCTATTGCCGCCTATAACGCCGGCATGGGCAATGTCGACGGATGGGCGCAGCAAAGTACGTCGCTGCACAATGCAATCACCTTTCCCGAGACGCAGGCGTATCTGATTCGCGTCAATAATGCCTGGGTTCGCTATAAGACCCTCTATCCCGATCGGTTCGTATAGGACTATGCCTGCCGCCTGCGTATACTGCAGATATATGAGTTAGGAGTATCCATGGCGGAATTTGAAGTAGAACGCGTTGGCGGTGAACTTAAGCGCTTTGGCGTTGAAGGCTCTGACGTGCCGTTTAAGGTCGTGTCTCCCTATGACCCTGCAGGCTCTCAGCCTAAAGCCATTGAGTCGCTTGTGCAGGGTGTGAGGGACGGAGACCGCTATCAGGTTCTGCTGGGCGTGACTGGTTCGGGCAAGACCTTCACGATGGCAAAGACTATTGAGGCCCTGGGAAAGCCGACGCTGGTCATGGCTCCGAATAAAACGCTCGCCGCTCAGCTTGCGAGCGAGCTCAAAGAGTTCTTTCCCAACAACGCTGTGGTCTACTTCGTCTCGTACTACGACTACTATCAGCCCGAGGCGTATGTGCCGCAAAGCGATACATATATCGAGAAAGACTCCTCGATTAACGAAGAGGTCGAGATGCTGCGACATCAGGCGACCGCATCGCTGCTCTCTCGACGAGATGTGATCGTCGTCGCATCGGTCTCGTGTATCTATGGCATTGGCTCTCCTGAGGACTATGCGGGCCTAGCCCCGAACGTCGACAAGAAGGTGCCGCTCGAGCGCGATGACTTTATCCATGCACTTATCGACATTCAATATGATCGCAATGACTATGACCTGGCACGCGGCACGTTCCGCGTGCGCGGCGATGTTGTCGACGTGTATCCGCCTTATGCCGAGCATCCGTTGCGGTTTGAGTTCTTTGGCGACGAGGTCGAGCTGATTGCCGAGATCGATGAGGTCACCGGTGAAATGCTGCGTGAGTACGAGGCCATCCCCGTATGGCCGGCATCGCACTACGTGACCGAGAAGCCGAAGGTCAAGGCGGCTCTGAAATCGATCAGCGAAGAGTGCGAGAAGCGCGTGGCGGAGCTCAAGGCGACCGACAAGTTGCTCGAGGCGCAGCGTCTGCAGCAGCGCACCGATTATGATCTCGAGATGCTCGAGACGATGGGCTTTTGCAACGGCATCGAGAACTACTCGCGTCATCTGGACGGTCGCAAGCCGGGTGAGCCGCCGTTTACCCTGATCGATTACTTTCCTAAGGACATGCTCTGCATCATCGATGAGAGCCATGTGACAGTGCCGCAGATTCGCGGCATGCACGAAGGTGACCGCTCGCGTAAGGTGACGCTGGTGGAACACGGTTTTCGCCTGCCCTCGGCGCTCGATAACCGCCCGCTTCGTTTCGATGAGTTTGAGGCAAGGATCCCCCAGTTTATCTATGTTTCGGCCACGCCGGGCGACTATGAGCTGCGGGTTAGCCAGAACGACGTTGAGCAGATCATTCGTCCGACCGGTCTGCTCGATCCCAGGATCGACGTTCGTCCGGTCCGAGGCCAGATTGACGATCTTGAGGACGAGATTCGCGAGCGCGTTGCCCGCAAGGAGCGTGTGCTGGTGACCACGTTGACCAAGCGCATGGCCGAAGACCTGACCGACCACCTGCTTGATGCCGGCATTAAGGTCAATTACATGCACTCCGATACGGCGACGATGGACCGTGTCGAGATCCTGCGAACGCTGCGCGAGGGCAAGATCGATGTTCTCGTTGGCATCAACCTGCTCCGCGAGGGTCTAGACCTTCCCGAGGTCTCGCTGGTGGCAATTCTCGACGCTGACAAGGAAGGCTTCTTGCGCAACCGCCGTTCGTTGATTCAGACGATTGGCCGCGCGGCCCGTAACGCCGATGGCGAGGTCATCATGTATGCAGACGTTGTGACCGATTCGATGAAAGAAGCCATCGAGGAGACGCAGCGCCGTCGCGAGATTCAGATGGCATACAACGAAGAGCATGGCATTGTGCCTAAGACGGTGCACAAGGCCATCAACGACATTTCGAGCTTTATTGCCGAGGCCGAAAAGACCGTGGGCTCGAAGGGGCGCTCGAGAGGCGATTCGCTGGGTCACGGTGCGTTCTATACACCCGACGAAAACGGCGAGGGTGCCGCGCCGGAGACGGTGGCACCCGAGCAGACGCTTGCCGAGCAGCTGGAAGGGCTGCCGCATGACGAGCTCGTACGGATCGTCGAGACCATGGAGGAAGACATGCGTAACGCTTCCGCCGCCATGGACTTTGAGGAGGCGGCACGTCTGCGCGATGCCGTCGTTCAGATTCGGGCGATGCTCGAGGGTGCGTCTGAGGACGAGACGATCGAGCGCTTGCGTTCGCAGGCCCGCAAGGGTTCCACGTTCGCATCGGGCAGAAAACGCCAGGGTGCACGGTTTAAGAAATAGCAAACAGGCCCCGAGTTCCCTGTGGAGCTCGGAGCCTGTGTCTTTTGCGCGTTGGAATTCGTGCGTTAGAGGTCTGCGATCAGGGCTTCGGCACAGCGAATGCCGTCGGTGGCCGCGCTCATGATGCCGCCGGCATATCCAGCTCCCTCACCACAAGGGTAGAGGCCCGGGGCCGACACGGCGTGGCACGTTCGGTCTCGAGTGACGGTAACCGGTGAGCTCGAACGAGTCTCCACGCCGGTAAGAACGGCATCGGGGCGGTCATAGCCACGCAGTTTCTTACCGAGCAGGGGGATTCCCAAACGAAGCGATTCGACGATATGCTGCGGCAGGGCTTCGTCGATCGCCGTCCAGGTCACGCCTAGTGGATAGGTTGGTTTTACCTTTCCGGGTGCCGTGCTGGCGCGTCCCGCAAGGAAATCTCCGACGAGCTGTGCCGGCGCGTTCCAGTTGGAACCACCCAGGCGATAGGCGGCTCGCTCACAGGCGCGCTGGAGCTCAATGCCTGCGAGCGGATCATCGCTGGGAAGGTCGTCAGGTGTGACGTTAACGAGTAGGGCGGCATTCGCGTTGCGCCCGTCGCGGGCATTGAGGCTGGCGCCGTTGACGCACAGATGACCCTGCTCGGAAGAAGCCGCGACAACCTGTCCGCCGGGGCACATGCAAAACGAGAACACGCTGCGGCCGTTGGGGAGATGGGCAACAAGCTTGTAGGGGGCCGCTCCGAGTGCCGGGTGCCCCGCCGAAGGGCCATATTGGGCACGGTCGATGTCGCGCTGTGGATGCTCGATGCGAACACCCATGGCAAAGGTCTTTTGCGCGAGGGCAACGTTGTGGTCCTTAAGGAGCTCAAAAATATCGCGAGCAGAATGCCCGCAGGCGAGGATGAGGTGCTTTGTCTCGATTGGCTCGTAAGCGGCGTCTTGGGACGATTGGACATCAATACCGGTGATGGCGCCAGACGCGTCGATGCGAATGTCGACGAGCTTCGTTCGATAACGGACGACACCTCCGAGCTGCTCGATGCGCTGGGATATAGCGGTGACAACCGTGGGAAGGATGTCGGAGCCAATGTGCGGCTTGGCATCCCACAGAATATCGCGGGGCGCACCCGCCTCGACGAAGGTTTCGAGGATAAGGCGATGGGCGGGATTTTTTGTTCCCGTATTGAGCTTGCCGTCCGAAAAGGTCCCCGCGCCGCCCAGACCAAACTGGATATTGCTCTCGGGGTCGAGGATGCGCTCCTTTAGAAAGAGGTCGATCGCCTGCGAGCGGCGAAATGCCGGGTCGCCGCGCTCGATGAGCAAGGGCTTAAGACCTGCTTCGGCGAGCGTAAGCGCAGCGAAAAGGCCGGCGCATCCGGCACCGACAACGACGGGGCGTTCTTGAGGCGCGTCGGAGACGGGGGAGGGGAATGAAGGCTTGTCGTCCTCTATCGCGCGTACGCGCGAGCGGTCACGCTCGGCAACGCTGTCGACCGCTTTTCGCTCGAGGTGGGGACTAGTCAGCTCAACACGAAAGCTCAGGATAAAATGGACGTCTCGTTTTTTGCGAGCGTCGATTGACTTGCGGTGGAGCTCGATGGACTTGATCTCGGAGTCTTTGCAACGTAAGACGCGCTTGGCGACTCGCTTGCCAACAATGAGGCAGGCATTTTCATCGCCGGCTTCATCGAGCGACGCGTTGACTTGGGTGATTTCGATCATCGAGGTCTCCTTAGAGGCAAGAAAGAGGCCGTCCGGTATCCCAGACGGCCCGAATGCGTTTTTGATTATAGACTGCGCGGCTACAGGCTGCTTGCAGCGCGAATGCCCGAGAGCCAGGCCCACGCAAGGTTAAAGCCTCCGCAATCGGCGTCGATGTCGAGCGCTTCGCCGCAGACGTAAAGCGGGGCGTCGACAGCGCTGCGCGCGCGTAGACTGGGTGTTGAGATGCTCTCGACAGATACGCCACCACGCGTGACCTGCGCCGAGCGCTCCTCGGCTGTTCCCTCGACGAGCAACTTAAAGTGCTTGAGGATCGAGACCAGGTGGATGACATCGTTGGAGCCTGGATGGCACTGCTCGAACGCCGTGCAGACGACGCGGGAGAGTTGCGGGGCGAGCATGCCGTCGAGCCAACGGGGATCGCGGGGCGAAAAGCCGCCGAGCAGCCCAACGCGCCGGTTGAGCATATCGAGCAGCTCGTCTTTGGAGAGGTCGGGGAAAACGTCGAGCAGGATCGTATCGCCGCGCTGGATACGACGGGAGAGGTTGAAGACAGCGACGCCCGAGATGCCGAAGGCTCGAAACAGGACTTCACCGTCTTCGTGCCAGAGCTCATTATGATTGCGGGCGAGCGTCAAGCGGGCGCGGACGCGCAGACCATCCAACGTCTTGAGTGCCGCCCGATCGCCAACGACCGTTGCCGATACGGGGCAGAGGATGGGGCGCAGCGAAGTGAGGGGGAGGCGAAACGTATCGGCGATACCGGTGGGGTTGCCGCCCGTGGCGATAATTGCGGCATGTGCCTGCAGGGCCTCGTTCTTGCGAGGGACATCGGCGAGCGCTTTCCGAAGCGAGCGGAGCTCCGATTTTCGGTCGTCGTGCTTTTTTGCCTTGAGCGCCCGCGCTGGACGGTCTATTTGGAGTGCCCAGCCTTCGGAAGCTTCGTGCGCCGAGGCAACGTTGGCTCCGCAGATTAAGGTGATACCTAGGTGGTCGCAAACGTTGAGAAGCGCGTCGCGCACCGATTCGGCGCGAAGGGAGCGCGGGTACAGTCGGCCTTCCTCGGAGGTTGTCATGATGCCCAGCGAGGAGAAGAAACCCATAAGCTCTTGTTCGGGCTGGGGGCCCATGACGGATTCGACGAATGCGGGGTGGTTATACCGCCGAGGATCAATCGATTCGTTGGAGAGGTTGCAGCGGCCGTTACCGGTCGCAAGGAGCTTAAGGCCACAGGCGACATCGCGCTCAACGATGCAGACGCTTTTGCCAGCGCGTGCGGCTGTAATGGCAGCGGCGAGGCCTGAAGCCCCGCCGCCGATTACCAGGACGTCATAGAAGGCGCTCGCGTTCACTTAGGCCTCGTCGGTCTCGTGCGGGGTAATGGCTTCGACGGCAGAGACTGCCTTGGGCAACATGCCATCGGGCAGCGCGGTCTCGACCTCGCCCTTATCGCAGGCCTCGGCGAGTGCCGGATTAATGGGAAGCTGGCCCAAGATGTCGAGGTTATAGCGATCTGCGACCTCGGGGAGCTTGCTCTTGCCAAAGACCTCAATCTTCTTGCCGCAGTCGGGGCACTCAATATAGCTCATGTTCTCGACAATGCCCAGAATGGGGACGTTCATCTTCTCGGCCATGTTGACCGCTTTGGCGACGATCATCGAGACCAGATCCTGCGGGCTCGTGACGATGACGATGCCGTCGACGGGCAACGACTGGAAGACGGTGAGCGCGACGTCGCCTGTTCCCGGAGGCATGTCGACCAGCAGGTAGTCGATGGGGCCCCACGAGGTCTCGCTCCAGAACTGCCTAATGGCGCCTGCGACGACCGGACCGCGCCAAAGGACGGGGTCGGTCTCGTTTTGGAGCAGCAGGTTGGAGCTCATGACCTTGACGCCGTACTCGGAGATTTCGGGCAGCATAAGGTTGCCAAGGGCATGGACGTGGCGTCCGCTCATACCGAACATCTTGGGGATGGAGGGACCGGTGATGTCGGCATCGAGGACGCCGACCTTGTGGCCGTGACGGGCAAGCTCGGTGGCGATGGCGCCGGTGACAAACGACTTGCCGACACCGCCCTTGCCGGAAAGCACGGCGATGACGCGCTTGACCTCGGACAGCGTGTTCTCCTCAAATTGCGACGGCGACGTTTGTCCGCCGGCGGCCTGTGCGTGTTCGCAACCCATGTATGACTCCTTTGTATATGTTGGGGCCGGGGCCCCGCGATGTGACACGAGCGTCATTGTACCCTCGTTTGCGAGCGGGAGTCATTTGCGATGCGTTAGGGCGGATCGTGCTTGCAATACGATGGTCCCAAGCGAATGGGCGGGCTTACTGAACTTTGCTGGCGAACTCGAGGTATTGCATGCGCTGCAGCTTGTCGATCGTCGAGGCGTAGGGGCTGTCTTCAGATTCCAAGTCGTAGCGCAGCCCGTCGGCACCGAGATAGCCGGCGACATTGATGGTGGGCACATCTGACCTTGTTGCAAGCAGGGCCTTTTGATAGTCGGAGAGCGGAGCGCCGATCTTATTAAGGGTAATGGCTGCGATCTCGTTTGCCCCGACGGTGTCGTAGACGTTGAGCTCGGTATTGCCGGCGATTTCATAGTTAGCCCAGACGAAATAGGTCGACTGATAGACACGGAAAGCGTGGCTTGCCGTGTCTTCCTGAGGGTGCAACTCGTCGTTGAGAGCCGTTGCGGCGCTCGGTTGATGGTCGCCAAAAAAGACAAGGACAACCGGCCTGCCGATATTGCGGAGCTCGTTGATAAAGTACTCGAGGTCCCGGTCGGATGCGTTGATGCAGGTGAGATAGGTGTTGAGCGCGCTATTGGCGCCCTCGCTGGCTCCCTCGACCCAATAGTTTGTCAGCTCTTCGGCGGGAACGGTGCCATAGTCGTAGCCGCCGTGATTTTGCATCGTGACGTCAAAGATGAACTGCGGCGCTTCGTCGGTTCTAAGCAGGTCGAGTATCTTGTCGTAGGTGGCGTAGTCGCATACGCCGGCATGGTAATAGGGCGCACCTCCGAAATCGCCGATTGAAAGAAAGTCTCCAAAGCCCAGCTGCTGATAGATTTTATCTCGATGGTAGTTGACTGGGTTTTGCGGGTGCATAGCGGTAGTGGTATACCCAAGCTCTTTAAGGTCCTTTGCCAGGCTGTTGACGCCATTCATCTGATACAGATGATAGGGGATCTTACCTAATCCGACAAAGGCCGTTGTCGCTCCGGTCAAAAATTCGAATTCGGAGTTTGCCGTTCCGCCACCGGTGACCGAAGCGAGCATGGTGCCGCGAACAAGTGTGTCGGGAAGCGAGTTGTAGAATGAGGGGCCGGTGTACCCGGCCGCCTGGAGCTGCTCAAAGCACGAAAGGTCGCTAAAACTCTCGTTCATGACGGCAACAATCGTCGGCTTGATTTCATTGAACTGGGCAACGGCCGCCGCGCGCTGCTCGCTCGAGCCATACGTGCTGTCGTAGGCGGCGGCGAGCTCCTGCTCGATGCTCTGCGCCTCATCGGGCGTATAGTCTTCGGGCTTCTCAATGGGCAACTCGTTGACCATTTCGGTGAACGAAGTGATAAAACCCTGAGACGCATATGTGGTGATGGGCTGCCAACGGTCAAATCCAAAATCCAGCGCCTGCTCCAAGTCGATGCTGGAAAAGCCCGAGAGCCCCACAACGGTCACGAGCAGAAAAGCGCAGAGGTTACTGGCGATTGCGGGGAAGACATGGGTGGGCGTACGGAGCTTTCGCGGTCGGATAAGCGAAAGAAGCCCCAGGGAAATCTCCAGCAGGGCGAGAGAGATTACGATTCCGGCGGTAAAGGTAAATTCGTATCCCTCGCTCACTTCCATTGCGGTGCCAAGGGCCAAGATATCGCTTGGCAGGATGGCCTCGCCTTTAAACGTTATGACGAAGTGCTCGGCAATGCCAAGGATGCAACAGACGACGGGCACGAGGGCCATGACGCCTCCATGACGCTGTCCCAGCAAATAAAGGGAGAGCAGAACCGTTGCGAGCAGCCCGACGGAAAACCCGAATGAGTTGGCGGGAATGCGATAGAACGTTTCGTTACAGGCAATTTCGAGTGAAACGAACGAGAGCGCTGAAACAGCGGCGATGACAAGGATGTCACGGCAAATACAGGCAACCGTTCCCGTCGCAAGATCGGCTTGGTCGATAAGTCCCGAAACCAAGGGTTCGACAAGAAGTATGACGGCGGCAGCACCGAGTGCGGAATAAGAAAGGACCCATAGGGAACTGTCCTCATTTACGAGCAATTGATTCGTAATCCATGCAGCTACCACGCCGAGCGGGATGAGGAGCGTCGCGCACCAAAAGACGCGGGCAATGGGCGGCTTTTCATTGTGTTTGATTGAAAAATACACGCGCACGACGACGGTGGCCACGATAAGGACGGCGATGAATATGGGCAGATTGGCCATGTCACTCGAAGTGATTTCAAGGGGGATATCTTCGGTCATGGACGTTCCTCTGTTACGGCAAATTAAGTTCAGTATTAGATTACTGCAACCTTTCCACGGCATTTCGAGAAACAAAGCACCCGATACGCAAAGCTAAAGGTCTGCGAATCTTGTATTACGAACATCTGTGCGCGTCGAGTGCGCTAAACTCATCGGCAGTATGATTCGATGCAATAGGAGGCAAGGAGCTTCCATGTCTGATTCTTCTATCGTTATTCGCGGCGCTCGTGAGCACAACCTCCGTGATATCGATGTTTCCATTCCGCGTGACCAACTCGTGGTCATTACCGGTCTTTCTGGCTCGGGCAAGAGTTCGCTGGCATTCGACACTATCTATGCCGAGGGCCAGCGTCGATACGTCGAGAGCCTTTCGAGCTATGCGCGCCAGTTCTTGGGCCAGATGGACAAACCCGACTTGGATTCAATCGACGGCCTTTCGCCGGCGGTGTCGATCGACCAAAAGACGACGTCTAAAAACCCTCGCTCGACGGTTGGCACCGTAACCGAGATTTATGACTATCTGCGCCTGCTGTTCGCCCGTGTGGGCACCCCACACTGTCCCGAATGCGGCCGCGTCATTGAGCGCCAGACGACCGACCAGGTTGCCGACAAGGTCTTGGCCGCGGGGGAGGGTCGCCGCGCGTTTGTGCTGGCACCGGTGGTGCGCGGGCGAAAAGGCGAGTACACTAAACTGTTTGAGGACCTTCGCGCCGAGGGCTTTAGCCGCGTGCGTGTCGACGGTGAAGTGCGCTCGCTCGACGATCCGATCGATCTGGACAAGAAGTTCAAGCACGATATCGAGGTCGTGGTCGATCGCATCGTGATCCGCGAGAACTCTCTGGGCCGTATCGCCGAGTCTGTTGAGCAGGCGACCGCGCTGGCTCACGGCAATGTAAACGTGTACATGCTGCCCGATCGTGATGCTCCCGAGGGGACCGAGGGCGAACTGCTGGAGTATTCGTTGGCCTTGGCGTGCCCAGAGCATGGACACTCCATTGACGATCTTCAACCGCGTGATTTTTCGTTCAACGCTCCCTATGGCGCATGTCCTGAGTGCGACGGCCTGGGCTTTAAGAAAACCGTTGATGCCGAGGCGCTGATTGAGGATCCCTCGAAGTCCATTGCCGACGGAGTCTTTGGTAGCCTGTTTGGCAATTCGAACTACTATCCGCAGATTTTTGCTGCGGTCTGCAAACACTTTAAGGTGAGCGCCGATACGCCGTGGGAGGACTTGCCCCCTCGCGTGCGTCGTGCATTCTTGGATGGCCTGGGCGATACGAAGATCTCGGTCGACTACCAAAAGCTCGACGGACGTCGCAGCCAGTGGGATACCAAGTTTTCGGGCGTTCGCAACATCCTGTACGAACGCTATACCGAGACGACGAACGAGAACACCAAGGCGCGCCTGGAGAAGTACATTCGCGAGGAACCGTGCTCGAGCTGCCACGGCGCTCGTTTGCGCCCTGAGATGCTCGCCGTCACCGTGGGCGGCAAGTCCATTTACGAGGTTTGTTGCCTGTCGTGCCGTGAGTCGCTCGAGTTTTTTGAGGGCTTGGAACTCACCGAGCGTCAACGGTTTATCGGCGGGCGCATCGTCAAGGAAATCCTGGAGCGCTTGCGTTTTCTGGTCGATGTTGGACTCGACTATCTGACGCTCGATCGTGCCTCGGCGACGCTTTCTGGTGGCGAGGCGCAGCGTATTCGCCTGGCAACGCAGATCGGCGCGGGTCTCATGGGCGTGCTCTATATTCTGGACGAGCCTTCGATCGGTCTTCATCAGCGTGACAACGAGCGCCTGATCAAGACGCTCGAGCGCCTGCGCGATATCGGCAATACCGTTATCGTCGTCGAACACGACGAGGATACAATCCGTGCCGCCGACTACGTGGTCGACATGGGACCCGGCGCCGGCGTCAACGGCGGACACGTAGTCGCGGCGGGAACGCCTGCCGATATCATGGCGTGTCCTGAGTCGATGACGGGCGCTTATCTGACCGGCAAACGAATGATCCGAGTGCCTGATGAACGACGCAAGCCCGGTCGCGGCTGCCTTAAAATTACGGGCGCTCGAGCCAACAACCTCAAAAACGTTACCGCCAAGATCGAGTTTGGTACGCTTACGGTTGTTACCGGCGTGTCGGGATCGGGCAAGAGCTCCCTGGTTACCGACACCATTGCGCCTGCCCTTACGAATGCTATTCACCGTTCGACGCGCCCTGTGGGTCCGTATAAGAAAATCGAGGGCATCGAGTGTATCGATAAGGTTATCGATATCGACCAGTCGCCGATTGGCCGCACGCCGCGTTCCAACCCTGCTACCTATATCGGCCTGTGGGATGATCTTCGCGCGCTGTTTGCGAGTACGCCGGAGTCGAAGGCGCGCGGCTACTCGCCGGGCCGTTTCTCCTTTAATGTGAGTGGCGGGCGCTGTGAGGCGTGCAAGGGCGACGGACAGATCAAGATCGAGATGCACTTCCTTCCAGATATCTACGTTCCCTGCGAAGTTTGCGGCGGTAAACGCTACAACCGCGAGACACTCGAGGTCACCTACCGTGGCAAGACCATCTCGGACGTGCTCGACATGAGTGTCACCGAGGCGCTGGCCTTCTTTGGGAATATCCCGCAGATTAAGCGCAAGCTCCAGACGCTGTACGATGTAGGCTTGGGCTACGTGAGCCTGGGCCAGCCCGCCACGACGCTCTCGGGCGGCGAGGCGCAGCGTGTGAAGCTCGCCAAGGAGCTTCATCGACGCCAGACGGGCAAGACGTTCTATATTTTGGACGAGCCGACGACCGGCCTTCATTTTGAGGACGTCCGCCAGCTGCTCGATGTGCTGCAGCGCTTGGTCGATGCGGGCAACACGGTGCTGGTGATTGAACACAACCTTGATGTCATCAAGGTTGCCGACCGCCTGATCGATATGGGTCCCGAGGGCGGTAACGGCGGCGGAACCGTCGTGGTTTCGGGTACACCGGAGCAGGTTGCGGACTGTCCGCAGAGTTATACGGGCAAGTTTTTGGCGCCGTTGCTCAGGCGTGATCGGGAGCGCCAGGCTCAACTTGATGCTCAATAAATAGGCGATTCAGTTTATGGGCGCCATCGACTCCTTGTGATTCGATGGCGCTTGCTGTGTCGAAGTGACGTATGCAGCCAAATTGGACATATACTTAAACCTTGCGTCCGAATGCGAGGGAAAGGATATGCCATGGCAAAGGCTGTAAAGATGCCAAAAACCAATGCGATGCGCGAGCTGGAAAGCGCCGGCATTTCCTATGTTCTACATACGTACGAAGACGATGGTGATGAGTCGGTGGGCCTGGGGGTCGCGATTTCGGAGCAGCTTGGCGAGGAGCCCGGTCAAGGATTTAAGACCTTGGTCTGCGTGACGCCGTCCAACGACTATGTCGTGTGCTGCATCCCTGTTGCCGACGAGCTCGATCTAAAGTCCGCCGCGCGTGCCGCGGGGGAGAAGTCCTTGGCCATGATGCATGTGAAGGATTTGCTTGCGGCGACTGGCTACGTTCGCGGCGGCTGCAGCCCGGTCGGTATGAAAAAACGCTACCGGACGCTCATTGATGAGACATGTGTCCTTTGGGATACCATTTTTATTTCGGGAGGCAAGCGTGGTTATCAGCTCGAGCTTGCACCCGATGATTTAATTGCTTTTTGCGGGGCGACGGTTGCCGCGATTACGAGAGAGGACTGAGCGATGCCGCAGGAAGAATTGAAGCGCGGAGCTCATTTTGCAAAAGAATCTGCGCCTCAGACACCCTCATCCGAAGCTTCTTCGTCGCGAGATGACACTGACGACATGGGCTCGTCGGACTACTCCACGGTTGGTCGTTCCGCCGGGCTTATGACCATCCTGACCATCGTGTCTCGCGTCACCGGTTTTATCCGCACGTGGGCAATGGCGGCCGCTATCGGCATGTCGCTACTCTCGTCCTCCTATCAGGTCGCCAACAACCTGCCCAATATGCTCTACGAACTCGTGATGGGCGGCATGCTCGTGACGGCGTTTTTGCCCGTGTACATGGGCGTGAGGCGTGAGCAGGGTCGCGAGGCCTCGAACGAGTACGTGGGCAACCTGCTCGGCATTCTGCTTTTGGTGCTGGGTGGCATTTCATTGCTGGGGACCGTGTTCGCCCCGGGCTTTATCTGGACGCAATCGTTCCTCTCGGGTGACGGCGGCAGCATGGATACTGCTGCGTTCATGTTCCGTTTCTTTGCCATCCAGATTCTGTTTTATGGTTTGGGCTCGGTGTTTTCGGGCGTTCTCAACGCACACCGCGACTACTTCTGGTCGACGTTTGCCCCGGTCCTCAACAATGTCATCGTCATTGCGAGCTTTATGGGTTTTGCGCCCGTGTCCGCACAGTTTGGAGACCGTGCCGGCATCATCTTGATTGCGGCCGGTACGACCCTCGGTGTCTTTGTTCAGATGGCATGTCAGATCCCCGCGCTTGGCAAGCACGGCGTGCATCCCCATATCCATATCGACTTTAAGGACCCCGCGCTGCGCCAGACGATTGCGCTCGGTATCCCGACGCTGCTCGCCACGGTGTGCATGTTTGTCTCGACTTCTATCACCAACGCTGCTGCGCTGGTGGTCCAGCCCGAGACTGGTCCTTCCGTCATCGCCTATGCGCGCCTGTGGTACACGCTGCCCTACGCGCTGATTGCCGCCTCGCTTTCGACGGCGCTCTATACCGAGCTCTCTCACGACGCACAGGAGAAGGATTACGACAGCGTTCGCACGGGCATTTCGCGTGGCGTCGCCCAGATGCTGTTCTTCCTGATTCCGTTCGCGCTGTACCTGATTGTATTCGCGCGTCCGCTCAACATGATTTACTGTGCCGGCAAGTTTGATGAGTCCGGTGTGGCGCTGGTGTCCGAATTCCTTGTCTACCTGGCGTTCTCGCTGCCGCTCTACGGCGTGGTCGTATTGATGCAGAAGAGCTTCTCTGCCTTGCTCGACATGAAGCCCTATAGCCGCTATTGCCTGTATTCCGCCATCGGCCAGGCCGGCTCGGTTCTGCTGTTTGGCGTTGTGCTGGGCTTCGGTATGCCGGCAATCGCGCTTTCGTATGTCGTTGACTACGTGATCTTGGTCGGTTGTTCGCTGTGGTGGCTGCGTCGTCGCCTACGTGGCCTTCAGGTCAAATCTATCCTGCATGGCGGTTTCTTTGGCCTTTTGCTCGGTGGCCTGGGTGCTGCCGCAGGCGCCGGCGTCATGTGGGCGCTTGAGCACTTTGTCGGGGTACTTGGCGGCTCGATTCTGATTACTCTTGGCTACGTTTGCGTTGCGGGTGTCGTCTCGCTTGCTGTTACCTTTGGCCTTGCCGTCGTCCTTAAGATGCCCGAGGTCTCGGCGCTGCTTCGTCGCAAGTAGGTTCGCGTGGCCGGTCACGACAACATTCCAACGCTTGCCGAGCAGGTTTCGCGCGTTCCCACGCAGCCCGGCTGCTACCTTTGGAAGGATGCCAAGGGCGATGTCATCTACGTGGGCAAGGCGAAAAATCTACGCGCCCGCATGCGTCAATACGTGACACTGCAGGATGAGCGTCAAAAGATCCCGCTGATGATGCAGCTGGTGGCGAGCTTTGACTATATCGTGGTGGAGACCGAGCATGAGGCGTTGGTGCTCGAGCGCAATTTGATTGGTCAGTACCATCCGTACTTTAACGTCGACCTCAAGGATGACAAGAGCTACCCCTTTATCGCCATTACAAAGGGCGACCTGTATCCCGCTATCAAATACACGCGTGAGCGTCATAAGCCGGGAACGCGCTATTTTGGACCCTATACCGATAGCCGTGCGGCACGTGAGACGATAGATACGCTGCGCAAGGTTATCCCTATCTGCTCCGCATCCTGTGCGGAGTGGCGTCGTTGTCGTCGTATCGTCGAGTCCCACAAGGGCGAGGAAGACATCGTCAATATGATTTGCGCGCAAAACGGGCGTCCCTGCTTTGACTACCATGTCGGGCGCGGCCCGGGTGCGTGTGTCGGCGCGATTTCCCCGGCAGACTATGCCAAGAACGTCAAGCGTGTCGAGCGCTTTTTGTCGGGCCATCGCAAGGATGTCGTCGATGAGCTGACCTCCGAGATGACGGATGCCGCCGAGGCGCTCGACTTTGAGCGCGCGGCACGCGTCAAACGTCGTTTGGAGGTCATCAGGGGTCTGGACGATCGTCAGCAAGTCGTTTTTCCCTCCAGTGTCGATATCGATGTCATCGGGTTCTATCGCGAGGAGACCATCTCCGCCGCTTGCGTCTTCGTCGTTCGCGAGGGCCGAACAGTTCGCACCTGCGAGTTCATTCTCGACAAGGGCCTTGATGTTGACGAGGAAGAGCTCCAGTCGGGCTTTCTTAAGCGTTATTACGACGAGACGGCTGATATTCCAGCTGAGGTCAACCTTTCCGTCGAGCTTGAGGATGCGGAGGCGCTGGGGGAGTGGCTTGCGGGCAAGCGCGAGCGTTCCTGCCATCTCCATAGGCCGCAGCGTGGCGAAAAGCACCGTCTGCTCGATATGGCATCCAAAAATGCGCGCCATGCCCTCATGCGCTACATGATGCGAACAGGGTACGCTGACGACCGCACCAATCAAGCGCTCCTGGAGCTCGAAAGTGCGTTGGCGCTGCCATCGCCGCCGTTGCGTATCGAGTGCTTCGATATCTCTACACTGCATGGCACCTTTACGGTCGCCTCGATGGTGGTGTTTACCAACGGGCGCGCCGACAAGAGCCAGTACCGTCGTTTTAAAATTCAGGCCGAATTGGACGAGGCAAACGACTTCGTGTCGATGTCCGAGGTTTTGGGACGACGCTATGCTCCCGAGCGCATGGCCGACGAGCGCTTTGGCTCGCGCCCCGATTTGCTCGTTGTCGATGGCGGTAAGCCGCAATTGACCGCTGCGATCAAGCAACTTGAGGCTCTTGGGCTCGATATACCAGTTTGTGGCTTGGCGAAGGCCGACGAGGAAGTTTTTGTGCCTTGGGACGAGACTCCTGTCGTGCTGCCGACCGGGTCTGCTTCGCTCTATCTAATTAAACAGGTACGCGATGAGTCCCACCGATTTGCCATCACGTTCCACCGCGAGTTGCGCGATAAAGCCATGACGGTTTCGGTACTCGATGACGTTCCAGGCGTGGGACCCACCAGAAAACGTGCCATTATGCGCCATTTTGGCTCGATGAAGCGTTTGCGTGCGGCAAGCGAGCAGGAGATTGCAGAAGTTCGAGGCGTTCCGGCCGATGTCGCCAAAGCGGTCCACGAGGCACTTGTTGCATGGAATGCCGAGCGTACCGGGGCGGCGGCAAAGCAATCCGAAAACTAAACAAGAGCCTAAACAGCTGATATACATGATTGCGCGTTTTTCAACCATTTATTTCGCCACGATTGCCTGCTGGTTTCGGGTTTAATTAACGCTAAAACGTTTGACTAACCCAAGTGAAAACCCTGCTATCCTGCGGGTTGACGAAGACTGATATCTCACCTCGTCGATACATACTGTCTGGCGAATCATTTGTCAATGAATTCGGTGAACGGTAGTAAATACCGTTCAAGCGTATGTATGTATCGGTCGCCGAGCGCGGCACCTCAGTTGGGTTCGTCGGTAGGTAAGGTATATATCGTCCGCAAGTTGCGCGGGGGCAAGTCTAGGTGCTCCCGAGTAAGATTCTCTATTGATAGGAGAAGACATGGCCATCATCAACAAGGGTATGTCCAGGCGTTCGTTCCTCGGCCTCACCGGCAGCGTCGCTGCTGTCGCCGGCCTTGGTCTCACTGGCTGCGGTGGCAGCTCTAGCGACGAGGGTTCCGCTTCCGGCTCCACCGATTCCGCCAACCGTGGCGGCGGCGTGATCACCGCTGGTTCCGCTTACGCTCCGTCCAGCTTCGATCCCGCCACCACCGGTTCCGCTGTTGGCCTGGGTGCCAACTGGCATGTCATCGAGGGCCTCTACGGCATCGATTACCACGACTACAGCACTTTCAACGAGCTCGCCACTGACGATCCCAAGTCTGTGGACGACACCACTTTCGAGGTCACCATCCGTAAGGGCGCCAAGTTCTCCGATGGCACCGAGGTCACCGCTGACGACGTTGTCGCTTCCTACACCGCTTGCGCCGCTTCCGCTACCTATGCTCCGTTCTTCCAGCCTTTCGAGTCCATCGAGGCCAAGGACGCCAGCACCGTGACGGTCAAGACCAAGGTCCCCAACTTCTCCCTGCTCAAGGATCGTCTGGCTATCATCCGCGTTACCCCGGCCACCCAGACCGAGGAGGATCGCGCCAAGCAGCCGATCGGCTCCGGCCCCTGGATGTACGATGCCATCTCCGATACCGAGATCACTCTGGTTCCCAACCCCGAGTACAACGGTGAGTATGCTGCCGAGGACGAGAAGATTCAGTACAGCATCCTGACTGACCCCACCGCTCGCGTCACTGCTCAGCAGGAAGGCTCCACGCTCGTCATGGAGCTCGTTACCGCTGACGCCGTCGATCAGCTCGAGAGCGCTGGCTGCAAGATTGACAACGTTCAGGGCTTCGGCACCCGCTTCATCATGTTCAACGTCGCCAAGGAGCCTTGGAACAACGTCAAGGTCCGTCAGGCCGTCATGTACGCGCTCGACACCGAGAAGATGATCAGCAACACCTTCGCCGGCCTTGCCACTGCCGCCAGCTGCTACCTGCCCAAGAGCTTCACCAACTATCATGAGGCCTCTACGGTTTACAAGACCGACGCCAAGAAGGCTAAGAAGCTCATCGAAGAGTCTGGCATCACCCCGGGCGCCATCACCCTGCGCACTACCGACAACGAGCAGATCAAGGGCATGGCCGCCCAGGTCAAGAACGACCTCGACGCTCTCGGCTTCGATGTGACCATCCAGACCGATACTTCGGCGGCCACCTACGCCGCCATCGACGGCGGCGAGGCCTACGATATCCTCCTTGCCCCTGGCGATCCTTCTTGCTTCGGCGCTGACCCCGACCTGCTGCTCAACTGGTGGTACGGCGACAACGTCTGGATGCAGACTCGTTGCCCCTGGAAGGAGTCCGAGGAGTGGCAGAAGCTCCACGGTCTCATGGACGAGGCTCTTGCCGCCGAGGGCGACGAGCAGCAGAAGAAGTGGAACGAGTGCTTCGACATCATCGCCGACAACGCCGTTCTGTACCCTGTTGTCCACGTCAAGACCGTCTCCGCTTCTTGGGACGATCCGTCCACCGCGCCCAACGGCGAGGCCCTCGATGGCTTCAAGGGCATCGGCACGACGAGCATGTCCTTTAAGGGCGTCGCGACCGTCAAGGCGTAAGACTCGCTTGAGTCATATGTGGGGCGTCGGTCGTAAGGCAACGTCCTCATAGTTGAAACAAAGACCCGGGCGACCTCGATGTCGCTCGGGTCTTGTAATGAGTATCCGTACTCATATACCAGTTGGTCCTACCGACAAAAGAAAGGGGAGAGAACGTGAACAACTTTCTACGTTTGATTGGAAGGCGTCTTGTCGCGCTGCCGATCATGGCATTGGGCGTCACCGTCCTGGTGTTCTTCCTTATGTCGTTCTCCAAGACCGACCCCGCCTACACGGCGTTGGGTGACGGTGCCTCGCCCGAGGCGGTTGCCGAGTACCATGAGAAGTATGGTCTGGACGACCCCTGGCCCGTGCGTTATGTGCGCTACATGGGCGACTTGATCCACGGCGACATGGGCACCTACGGCGCTGCCCGCAACTCTGTTGCCAAGCGCATCTCCACGGCCCTGCCCGTCACGATGCAGCTGACCTTTATCGGTCTTGCCATCGGCGCGGTCGTTTCGTTTTTGCTCGGCGTCATCGCGGCACTGTATCGCGATAAATGGCCGGACCAAGTGATCCGCGTCTTTTCCATCGCCGGCTTGGCAACCCCGTCGTTCTGGCTTGCCGTTCTGTTGATCCTGCTGTTCTCTTCCTACCTTAAGGTGCTCCCGGCATCGGGCGCCCTGCCTCACTTCACCACGAATCCGGCTGGTTATCTGGGACGCATGATCATGCCCGCCATCGCCTTGGCATTTCCGCTGACGGGCCAGATGACTCGTATCGTGCGTACCGCCATGGTCGAGGAGCTCGACAAGGACTATGTCCGTATGGCTCGCGGTGCCGGCGTTCCCGAAAAGGTCGTCGTCGGTATCAACGTTCTTCGCAATGCGCTGATTACCCCGGTCACCACCCTCGGCCTTAAGATCGGCTACCTCATGGGCGGTGCCGTCGTCATTGAGGTTATCTTCAACCTCCCGGGCATGGGTACCGCGATCCTGCAGGGCGTTCAGGGCAACGAGGCGAACCTGGTTCAGGGCGTCGTCATCGTCGTTGCTCTTGCCTTCATCATCATCAACATCGTGGTTGACATGCTCTACCTGCTCATCAACCCGCGCATCAGGACGGTGTAGATTATGGTAAAGATTCGAGAGAAGCAAACCGAGCAGCTCGAGAAGGCTGCTTCCAAGGGGCTCAAGCTCGGTGGCTGGAAGAAGATGACGCTATCTTCCAAGATTGCCGCCGTCGTGCTGGTGCTGGTCGCCCTGACTGCGATCCTGGCACCCCTGCTTGCCCCCTATAGCCCGGTCGATATTTTCACCGCGCGCCAGGCGCCTGGTGGTGGCTTTATCTTCGGTACCGACGACAAGGGCCGCGACATCCTTTCGCGTATGCTCTACGGCGGCCGTTACTCGCTGATCATCGGCTTTGGTGCTACCGCCATGGCTTTGGTCTGCGGCTCCGTTGTCGGCGCTCTTGCAGCGGTTTCGCGCAAGTCTGTCTCTGAGGCGATCATGCGTATCCTGGACATCATCATGTCCATCCCGGGCATTGCCCTCGCAGCCGTCTTCGTTTCCATCCTGGGCAATTCCGTGCCGTCGATCATCTTTGCGATCGGCTTTATGTACACCCCGCAGATCGCCCGCATCGTGCGCGCCAACATCGTTTCCGAGTACGGCGAGGACTATGTCCGCGCGGTCATCGTGTCCGGCGCCAAGGCTCCGTGGATTCTGATCAAGCATGTTCTGCGCAACTGCATCGCCCCGATCATGGTCTTTACCGTCACCCTGGTCGCAGACGCCATCATTTTCGAGGCTTCGCTGACCTTCATCGGCGCTGGCATCCAGGAGCCCACCGCTACGTGGGGCAACATTCTTGCCGACGCCCGCGGTGGCGTGCTCGCCGGCCGTTGGTGGCAGGCGCTGTTCCCGGGCCTGGCCATTATGATCACCTGCCTGGCGCTCAACATCCTGTCCGAGGGCATTACCGACGCTATGGCTGCCGCTCCCTCCGCTGCCCTGGATCCGACCGATTCCTCCAAGCGCCGCGAGGCCGACCTGCTGGTCTCCGACCCCGTTCGTGCCTACAAGGAGCAGGCTCAGTCCCTGAGCGCTCGCCTTGGTGCCCTGCGCGATGTCGAGCTCAAGCGTAACGACCGCCACGTGCCCGATGAGTCTGTCGAGCCGATCCTTTCGGTCCGCGATTTCTGCATCCAGTTTGAGCACCACGGTGATATCAACGTCGTCGACCATGTCAACTTTGATGTGCGCCCCGGTCAGACCATGGGTCTGGTGGGCGAGTCCGGTTGCGGTAAGTCCATCACCACACTGGCCATCATGGGCCTGACCGATGAGGACGAGCATCTTTCCGGCGAGGTCCTCTGGGAAGGCCGTGACCTGCTCAAGATGAGCAAGAAGGAGTGGTTCGGCCTGCGCGGTACCGATATCGCTATGGTCTATCAGGACGCCCTGTCCTCGCTCAACCCCTCGATGCTCATCTCCGCTCAGATGAAGCAGCTCACCAAGCGCGGCGGCACCCGCAGCGCCGAGGAGCTCCTGGAGCTCGTCGGCCTCGATCCCAAGCGTACGCTCGAGAGCTATCCGCACGAGCTTTCCGGCGGCCAGCGTCAGCGCGTCCTGATCGCTATGGCCCTTACCCGCGACCCCAAGTTGGTTATCTGCGACGAGCCCACGACCGCTCTGGACGTTACCGTCCAGAAGCAGGTCATCAAGCTGCTCAACGATCTTCAGGCCAAGCTCGGCTTTGCCATGATCTTCGTCTCGCATGACCTGGCTCTGGTCGCCGAGGTTGCCCATAACATCACGGTTATGTACGCCGGTCAGGTTATTGAGCAGGCGCCCACCAAGGAGCTGCTCACCAACCCGATTCACGAGTACACCCGCGGTCTTCTGGGCTCCGTTCTGTCCATCGAGAGCGGTTCGGGCCGCCTGCACCAGGTGCCCGGCGCCGTTCCGAGCCCGCGCGATTTCCCCAAGGGCGATCGCTTCGCGCCCCGCTCGAGCCATCCGCGCATCGGCCTGGACACCCGTCCGGTCTTCAAGCGCGTGCCTGGCACCGAGCACTTCTATTCCGAGCTCCCCGACGAGGTGCTCAAGGCAAATGGTTTGACCCCTCACGCGGAGGTGATGTAGATGAGCGAGACCGCAGTCAACGGCGTCGAGCCGATCATCTTCCTTGATGATGTTCACGTCACCTTTAGGACCCGTACCGGTTCGATTCTGCACCCCAACCTGGTTCACGCCGTCCAGGGTGTAACGATTAAGCTCATGCCCGGACAGACCATCGGCATCGTCGGCGAGTCCGGTTGCGGCAAGTCCACCACCGCCAACGTCATGTGCGGCCTGCAGGCCCCCACGAGCGGCAAGGTCTACTTTAAGGGCAAGGACGTTACCAAGCGTACCGCCGAGGACCGTCGCCACATGGGTCGCGTCATCTCGGTCGTGTTCCAAAACCCGGCCACGGCGCTCAACCCCCGCATGGTCGTTCGCGAGCAGTTGCTCGACCCCATGCGCGTCCACAACCTGGGCACCGAGGCAGAGCAGGAGAAGCGCGTCAAGGAGCTCCTGGAGCTCACCGGTCTGCCCAGCTCTGCCGCCGAGGTTCTTCCCGGCCAGCTTTCGGGTGGTCAGCGCCAGCGCGTGGCAATTGCCCGTGCCCTGTCGCTGAACCCCGACGCTATCATCGCCGACGAGCCCACCTCGGCTCTGGACGTTTCGGTCCGCGCGCAGATCCTCAACCTGCTGACCGACCTTAAGAAGGAGCTCGGCCTGGCCATGGTGTTCATTAGCCATGACATCCAGACGGTCCGCTATATCTCTGACGACATCATCGTTATGAATGGCGGCAAGATCGTCGAGCAGGGCGAGGCCAAGCAGGTCTTCCAGCACCCCCAGGACCCCTACACCAAGATGCTGCTCGGCGCTGCGCCGTCGCTGCTGCATCCCAAGCTCGGCGAGTAGCCTCGCTTTCCCTCCCGTGCGCCCGGTTCCCTTGCCGGGCGCACCTCCGTTGCGATTTCGAAAGGTTGGGTTCACGAGCCATGCCAAGTGCTCAGGAGCTACAACAGCAATTTGGTGAATATCGAGGCGCCATGCCCCGTCCATCAGATTTCGATTTCTTTTGGAAAGATCGCATGGCCGAGGCCGACGCCGTTGGGCTTGACTATGCGATTGAGGCGGCATCGGTCGCCGATGCTGTGACTTGCCAGCTTTTCGACCTCTGGTTTACCGGTATGTGCGGCGCCCGCCTGCATGCCAAGTACCTTAAGCCCGTCTCGGACGAGCCCGTGCCATTGGTGCTTCAGTTCCATGGGTATCCGGGTGCAAGCCGCAGCTGGTTTGAGCAGGCGTCGTTTGCTGGTATGGGCATGGCGCTGATCGCTCTCGATTGTCCTGGTCAAGGAGGTCCCTCCGAGGACATTGGTGGATTTGAGGGCACAACGGTCGCGGGCCATATCGTCGCCGGTATCGACGGCGACCCGGCTAACCTCTACTATGTCCGCTTGCACCAAGATATTCGCATCCTGTGCCGCATCGTTCGCGAGCTCGAGGGCATCGATCTTACCCGCGTATTTGTGAACGGCGCATCGCAGGGCGGCGGTTTGGGTATTGCAACCTGCGCGCTCAATAGCGATTTGGTTGACCGCGCGGCTATCCTCTATCCCTTCTTATCGGACTTCCGCCTGGTTTGGGATCTGGATGCCGACGATATTGCCTACGAGGGTCTGCGCTATTGGTCGCGTTGGTTTGACGAGGACTCGACTCGTATCGAGGAAGCCTATGCCAAGCTGGCGTACTTCGATTCCAAGAACTTTGCCCCCATGGTCAAATGCCCCGTGCTGTTTGGCACCGGCACAGCCGATACCGTCTGTCCGCCAGCGACGCAGTTTGCGGTCTATAACAACCTGACCTGTGAAAAGCGTCATGAGTTCTTTGAAGGCTTTGGCCACGAGGAGATTCAGGATTTTGACGATCTGATCATTCCGTTTTTCTGCAAGGGAGGGGAGGCTTATGTCTAAGTGCGAGAGCAATGTCAATGAGCTGATTGTCTCCGACCTTGTGGGGATTCCCGGAACGGTCTCGTCAAGGCTCGCTGATTTCCGGGATTGGCGCGGTGATGCTTCTGCGGATGTTTCCGAATTAGAGATAGCCGCTTCGGACCTTGAGGTTTGCGGGCCGAGTATTACGGCGATCGATTTCGCCAATCCGTATGCCCGCTACTCCGAGGTTTCCTTTGAGCTTGGTGGCGATGTGGTCCACGCACGCTTGATTGAGCCTGCCGGTCGCGCCCGAGCATCCGAGCTTGTGCCGCTATGTCTGATGTTTCACGACATCGACCGACCCGTGCGGGGATGGCATCACATGACGAGGTTTGCGGCCATGGGATATGCCGTGCTTGCGCTGGACGATGAGGCGATTGGATCCAGCGAGCTGCAGCAGGGGATTGCCTCTCCTGCTTTTGTCAAGCGCGTCCGTTGGGGTTGCGCGATGGCGAAGGTGGCGCGCAATCTTGATGGCGTGGACCCCGACCGCATCTTTGCATGGGGCGAGGGCCTTGGCGGCGGAGTCGCGCTGGCGGTTTCTGCTCTGGACGAGCGGGGCCTCGCCTGCACGGCGGTTGCCAATCCAATTCCCGGTGGCCTCGAGGCGTTGTCGTCTCGGGTGCGTGGATCGGTGCTCATGGGCACATCGCTCATGGATGCCGTGAGCGATCCCAAGGGCCAGTTTGCCGTATTCAACGGTCTTGAGTGTGACCGGAGGCATATCATCTATGCCAAATACGCTCATGAGCGCATCAATGCGTTCGAAAACGAAGTCATCGACTTTTTTAACCAAACGTTCTACCCGTGTTCTTTGGCCTAGACGGCCTGGACACTGCCAACAAGAGTGGGTGGCATAGGGCCGCCCGCCAGACAACTAAGGAGATTCTTGTGGCAACTCAGAAATTCACCGGCGTTATCCCTCCCGTCGTTGTTCCCGATACCGAAGATCACCAGCTCGACGTTGCCTCCTTTGAGCGCAGCATCAACCGCATGATCGATGCCGGCGTCGATGGCCTGTTCTTCCTGGGCTCTTCGGGCGAGGTCGTTTTCTCCACCGATGAGCGTCGTCGCCAGATCATTGCCGAGGCCGTTCGTATCGTCGACCATCGCGTGCCCGTCCTGGTCGGCATCATCGATACCGAGACCGAGCGCATGATCGAGCACGGTAAGGTCGCTCAGGAGCTGGGCGCCGATGCGCTTGTCGCCACCTGCCCGTTCTATGCCCTGCAGGGCATGACCGAGGTCGAGGAGCACTTCCGCATCCTGCACGAGGAGCTTGACCTGCCCATCTTTGCCTATGACATTCCCGTCTGCGTTCACACCAAGCTCCCCTGGAAGCTCCTTGCCAAGCTCGGCGCCGAGGGCGTCCTTGCTGGCGTCAAGGATTCCTCGGGTGATGACATCTCGTTCCGCTACCTCGTTCAGGAGAACGAGAAGAACGGCCATCCGATGAGCATCCTCACCGGTCACGAGGTTGTCGTCGACGGCGCTTACCTCGGTGGCGCCGACGGTTCTGTCCCGGGCCTTGCCAACGTTGAGCCCGAGGGCTACGTGCGCCAGTGGAAGGCCGCTCAGGCCGGTGACTGGGCTACCGTCAAGGCCGAGCAGGATCGCCTCAACGAGATCTCCCACATCTGGGATGTCACCTCGGGCGTCCAGGGCTATGCCGGTGGCGTCGGCGCCTTCAAGACCGCTATGAACCTCATGGGCATCTTCGACAGCCCGACCATGCCGCGCCCGGTGAAGGCCATGACCGGCGAGAACGTCGAGGCGATTAGGAAGGTCCTTCAGGACAACGGTCTCCTGTAAAGCTTCCCAGGCACCCGACCTCGCCGTTCAACCGTGTGGCCATGACCCATTAGGTCAATGGCCACACGGTTTCTCGGCGATCTCGGACACCTGGAAAACCTTTACTGCGCTGTGACGGCTAGCCTGACGGCGCATTTCCTGTAGTTGTTTTTATCTCCGAAGGAGAGCGACATGGAGAACAAGTACGTCTGCTCTGTCGATATCGGCGGAACTAAAATTGCGACTGCCATCATGGAGTACCCGGCTGACGGTAGTGTGCCCCATCCCGTTTTTGAGGCCGAGGTTCCCACAGAGGCCCAAGAGGGCGGCGAGGCCGTCTTCCAGCGTATCGAGGCGTCTATCAAGGCCGCTCTTGAGGCGAATCCCGATGTCGAGGTTCTCGGTGTCGGTATCGGTGCCGCAGGCGTCGTCGATCCCAAGACGGGCGCCATTGCGTATGCCAATGAGATCATGCCCGGCTGGTCCGGCGTTCAGTTGGGGCCGCGTCTGCGCGAGGACCTTGGTCTTCCCGTTGCCGTTGTGGGCGACGTGCAGGCTCATGCTCTGGGCGAGGCCCACTGGGGTGTCGGCAAGGGCAAGTTCTCCGTCTTGTGTCTTGGCATCGGTACGGGTATCGGCGGCGCATATGTCGAGAACGGCCGCGTGATGCAGGGCTTCCATGGTGCTGCTGGCCATATGGGCCACATCGAGTGCTCGGCTGCCGTCGGCATTCCCTGCGCCTGCGGGCGTTCCGGCCATCTGGAGTCGGTTGCTTCGGGCACTTCCATTGGTCGTATGTACGATGAGCGCTTTGGCCGCGTCGACCCCAGCCGTCCTTCGGTCGGTCGCGATGTGAACGACCTGTGCCGTGCAGGCGACGCAAAGGCGACCGAGGTCATCCATGACGCCGGCTTTGCGCTGGGCGCCAGCTTGGGCTCGCTTGCCAACATCTTGGATCCCGAGGTCATCGTGCTTTCGGGAGGTGTGATTCACCAGGGTCCCGATTGGCGTTCGCAAACGTGGAAGGACTCGGTGCACGAGGGCTATGCCAGCCAGGCGCTCGACCCGCTTCAGGACACGCCGATCCTCATCGGTTCTCTGGAGGGCGACGCGCCGCTCATCGGCGCCGCCGAACACCTTCTTGCGTCGTTGAAGTAAACATAACTACCAAGTGCGCCTTCTGAGGTGCCGCAGATTGACGTGAAAGAGGAGCGAAGCGTACTTCGGTACGCGAGCGACGGTTTGAACGTCAAGGTGCGGTGTCTCAGAAGGCTGTTTTGAGAAAGGTTGAGTCGAACATGACCGTTGATCCTTTGATCCAGTCCCTGAAGGGCAAGCTCGTCGTGAGCGTTCAGGCGTATATGGGCGAGCCGCTTCGTACGCCCGAGACCATGGCTCAAATGTCTCGCGCTTGCGAGCTTGGCGGCGCCGCCGCCATTCGCTGTCAGGGCCTTGCCGACATTGCCGCTATTAAGGGTCGCTGTGAGGTTCCCGTCATCGGCCTGTGGAAGGATGGACACGAGGGCGTTTACATCACGCCGACGCTGCGTCACGCTCGCGCCTGCGTTGCTGCCGGTGCCGATATCGTGGCGATCGACGCCACCGATCGTCCGCGTCCCGATGGCAAGACGGTCGAGGATACCTTCCGCCCGCTGCACGAGGAGGGCGTGCTCCTGATGGCGGATTGTGCCACCATCGAGGACATTCGCCGTGCGGTTGATATGGGCTTTGACCTGGTATCCACCACGCTTTCTCACGGCGTCGCCGCCATCGACTGCACCATGGCCGATGGCCCCGACCTGCCACTCCTGCGTCAGGCGACCGAGGAATTCCCCGGTCTTCCCATCATCTGCGAGGGCCGCGTGCACACGCCCGAGGAGGCTCGCGCTGCGATCGATGCTGGCGCCTGGGCCGTTGTCGTCGGCACCGCCATCACGCACCCCACGAGTATTACGAGTTGGTTCAAGGCTGCGCTTGAGGCGTAAGACAGGCCTCGTATCCGCTCGGGGCGGTATACTCAATATAGGCAATTGACCGCGCGGGATCCGGGTTGCTGGGTCCCGCGCTTGTTTTTGGGAGGCAGCACATGCAAAAGGGAGATGCCATGGATGCGGCGGAGCGCTCGGAGCGCATCCCCGATATCGTCATCATCACCGGAATGTCCGGATCGGGCCGCACACAGGCCATGCACGTGTTCGAGGACATGGGCTATTTTTGCATTGATAACCTACCTCCGCGTCTCATCGCCCAGCTTGCCGAGCTCGTCGGCATCAATACGGGCGTGGGCAGGCATCTCGCCGTCACCTGCGATTTGCGTAGCCAGGGACTGTTTGACGAGTTGCTCGATGCGGTCGCCGCGCTCGAAGAGCGCGAGATGAGCTGCGACATCGTGTTCCTGGAGGCTTCTGACGAGGTGCTGATTCGTCGCTACAGCGAAAATCGCCGCCGTCATCCCATTGCCAAGCCGGGGGAGACTACGGCCGATGCCATTCAGCGCGAGCGCCTTCAGCTGCAGGGCGTGCGCGATCGAGCCGATATGATTATCGACACGAGCCGCCTGCGCACCTCTGCCCTGCGCAACAAATTGCGCATGGCGTTCTCCGAGTTGTCCGACCAGCAGCTCATGGACGTTCACGTGTTCTCGTTTGGCTTTAAGCACGGTATGCCCGTCGAGGCGGACATTATGATCGACGTTCGCTTCCTGCCCAATCCGTTTTACGATCCCGAGATGCGTACCATGACCGGTCTCGATAAGAAAGTCTCCGACTTTGTTCTGGACCATCCCAAGACCCAGGAGTTCTGGAAGGCCTGGACGCAGCTGCTCGATACGGTGATGCCGGGCTATATCGCGGAGGGTAAGCCGCAGCTTTCTATCGCCATCGGCTGCACGGGCGGACAGCACCGTAGCGTCGCCATTGCCGAGGCCACGGCCCGTTACCTGGAAGGCGCCCAGTATCACGTGAGCATCTCCCACCGCGACCTGTCGCGCGCCAACACGAAGGCATAGGCCTGCATGTCGTTTACCGCTGAGGTGCGCGACGAGCTTGCGCGCTGCGAACCCGAATGTGAATACTGCGATTTGTCGACGCTTGCCGCCCTGACGCGTGTGAGCGGTACGCTTTCGTTGGCCGGCTCCGGGCGGTATCGTTTGACGGTCGCGACCGAGACGGGAGCCGTCGCGCGCACGATGATCACGCTGACGCATCGCATCCTTAAGCTCAAAACGGAATTCACCGTTCGTAAATCGGTCTTGCATAAGGTCCGTAACTATCTCATTACCCTGCCCGATCAACCCGACCTGGACAAGGCTCTGGTGCTGCTGGGCATTCTAGACCGCAGGGGAGGGCTCGTTGCTGGTGTTCCCCGACACATCGTTGCCCGTCCCTGCTGCAGGCTTGCCTACATCCGCGGCGCGCTCATCGCGGGCGGCTTCGTGGCCGATCCACGCGGCGATTTTCATTTGGAGATCGCGGTGCAGGGCGAGCAATATGCCAAGGGGCTTTGCGACCTGTTGGGGCAGATTGGGGTCCATGCTCGTGTTAATGCGCGGCGGGGGTCATATGCCGTGTACATTAAGAGCGCCGAGGAAATCGAGCATTTATTAAAGCTGATTGGTGCCAAGCGCAGCGTTGCCGAGATTGAGGAGGCGCGCGCGGTCAAGTTGGTTAAGAACGATGTGAACCGTCGCGTGAACGCCGAGCTCGCCAACCAGACCAGAAGCGCCGGTGCTGCCCAACATCAGCTTGCGCTTATCGATGAGCTCGAGCAGCGCGGCCTTCGCGATGCGCTTCCGGATGCCTTGGCGGTCTTTTGCGACCTGCGCGAGCGCTATCCCGATCTGTCGCTGCGTGATTTAGGGGAGATGGCTGACCCTCCCTTGTCGAAGTCGGCCCTCTACCATCGAGTTTTGAGGCTTGAAAAGCTCATTGAAGCAAACGGGTAGTTTAAAGTATCGACTTATATACGGATTTAGCTGCTATTTTATTCTTTAAAACGTTTTAACGTAAATTTGATTTTCAATTTCGAGCATTCTCGTGAAATTCAAGTCAAAAAAAAGGTATATTAGGCGAGTGGTTAGTTTGTGGGCCTCAACGGCGGGCGCTGTAGCTTGCGGGGGCCTTACGAAAGGAGACACAATGGCAGTAAAGGTTGCTATTAACGGCTTCGGTCGCATCGGTCGTCTGGCTTTCCGTCAGATGTTCGGTCATGAGGGCTCCGAGATCGTCGCTATCAACGACCTCACCTCTCCCGATATGCTCGCTTACCTGCTGAAGTACGACTCCACGCAGGGCAACTACGCTCGCGATCACGAGGTCGTTGCTGGCGAGGATTCCATCACCGTTGACGGCAAGGAGATCAAGATCTACAAGGAGGCCGACGCCAACAACCTGCCTTGGGGCGACCTCGACGTCGACGTCGTTCTCGAGTGCACCGGCTTCTACACCAGCAAGGCTAAGGCTCAGGCCCACATCAACGCTGGCGCCAAGAAGGTCGTCATCTCCGCTCCGGCCGGCAGCGATCTGCCCACCATCGTGTACAACGTCAACCACGAGACGCTGACCGCTGAGGACAACATCATCTCCGCTGCTTCCTGCACCACCAACTGCCTCGCCCCGATGGCCAAGGGTCTGAACGACTTCGCTCCCATCGTGTCCGGCATCATGACCACCATTCACGCCTGGACCGGCGACCAGATGCCGCTCGACGGCCCGCAGCGCAAGGGCAACAAGCGTCGTAGCCGCGCCTGCGCCGTCAACATCGTCCCCAACACCACCGGTGCTGCCAAGGCTATCGGCCTGGTTCTCCCCGAGCTCAACGGTAAGCTCATCGGTGCCGCCCAGCGCGTCCCGACGCCGACCGGCTCCATCACCAACCTCTACGCTGTCGTTGACAAGAAGGTCACCGTCGACGAGGTCAACGCCGCTATGAAGGCCTACGCTTCCACCATCTCCGAGACCTTCGGTTACAACGAGGACGACATCGTCTCCACCGACATCATCGGCGAGACCCACGGCTCCATCTTCGACGCCACTCAGACCATGTGCTCTGACCTCGGCAACGGCCAGACCCTCGTTCAGGTCACCTCTTGGTACGACAACGAGAACTCCTACACCTCTCAGATGGTCCGCACCATCAAGTACTTCGAGAAGTTCGTTGCTTAATTTAGCTTTTAGCGAATAGCTCGTTGAGCGTCTAAAGAAGGGCGCGGCCTCATAGGGCTTACACCCTAGGGTCGCGCCCTTTTTATAGGAAATCGTCTGCCGTAATGGGAGGCAGACACGTACGAAAGGTAGAAGCAAACATGGCCTTTACCAAGAAGACCGTCCGCGACATCGATGTCGACGGCAAGCGCGTTCTCGTCCGCGTTGACTTCAACGTGCCTATCAAGGATGGCGTCGTTGGCGATACCACCCGCATCAAGGCTGCCCTGCCCACCATCAACTACCTCGTTGAGCACAACGCTCGCGTCATCCTCATGAGCCACCTCGGCCGTCCCGATGGCACCGGCTTCCAGCCCGAGCTGTCCCTCGAGCCCGTCGCCAAGAAGCTCGCTGAGCTCTCTGGTCTCGATGTTGCCTTTGTCGCCGACACCTACGGCGAGAAGGCTGCTGAGGCTGTTGCCGCCGTCGAGCCGGGCAAGGTCCTCGTTCTCGAGAACGTCCGTTTTGACAAGCGTGAGAAGAAGAACGATCCCGAGATCGCCAAGAAGCTCGCTTCCTATGGTGACGTCTTCGTTCTCGATGCCTTCGGCACCGCTCACCGCGCCCAGGGTTCCGTCGTGGGCCCCGCCGCTTACCTGCCTGCCGTCGCCGGCTTCCTGCTCGAGAAGGAGGTCGACACGCTGACCGGCATCTTCGCCGAGCCCGAGCGCCCCTTCGTCGCTATCGTCGGCGGTTCCAAGGTTTCCTCCAAGATCGGCGTTCTCGATCACCTCATCGACTCCGCTGACACCCTGATCATCGGTGGCGGCATGGCCTACACCTTCTTCCTGGCTCAGGGCCTGACCGTCGGTCAGTCCCTCAAGGAAGAGGACTGGGTCGAGCGCGCCGGCGAGATGCTCAAGAAGGCCGAGGAGAAGGGCGTCAAGATCCTGCTCCCCATCGACAACCGCGTTGCCGATCACTTTGGCGAGGACGCTGTCCCCGAGGTTGTCGCTTCCGACGCTATCCCCGACGATCGTGAGGGCATGGACATCGGCCCCAAGACCGAGGAGCTCTACGCCGAGGCCGTCAAGGGCGCCAAGACCGTGTTCTGGAACGGCCCCATGGGTGTATTCGAGTTCGACAACTTCGCTCACGGCACCCAGGCTATCGCCGAGGCCGTCGCCGAGGCCGACTGCACCTCGATCATCGGCGGTGGCGACTCCGTCGCAGCTGTCAACAAGTTCAACCTGGCCGACAAGATGAGCTGGATCTCCACCGGTGGTGGCGCTTCCATGGAGCTCGTCGAGGGTAAGGCCCTGCCCGGAGTGGAGGCGCTTCTCGATGCCTAATCGCACCCTTCTTATCGCTGGTAACTGGAAGATGAACAACGACGTCGCCGAGGCCGCCAAGCTCGCCGATGAGCTGGCTCAGGCTCTGCCCGAGGTTCCGGCTGGCGTCGAGGTGCTCGTCTGCCCTCCGACCATTGACATCACCACGGTTCATGACCGTATTCAGGCTGCCCCCATCGCCCTCGGTGCTCAGAACGTGTACTGGGAGGCCAAGGGTGCCTTCACCGGTGAGTCCTCTTGCGACATGCTCAAGTCCGCTGGCTGCACCTACTGCATCATCGGTCACTCCGAGCGTCGCGACTACTTCCACGAGACCGACGAGGATCAGAACAAGAAGGCCAAGGCCCTCGTCGCCGCCGGTCTTGTTCCCGTCTTCTGCTGCGGCGAGTCCCTCGAGGTCCGCGAGGCTGGCACCTATGTCGAGCACGTCGTGAACCAGGTCAAGGCTGGCCTTGCTGGTCTTGAGATCACCTGCCCCAAGCAGGTCGTCGTCGCCTACGAGCCCATCTGGGCTATCGGCACCGGCAAGACCGCTACCGCCGAGGACGCTCAGGAGGTCTGCGGCGCTATCCGTGAGACCCTCAAGGAGATGTTCGGCGAGGAGCTCGCCGACGGTATCCGCGTCCTGTACGGTGGTTCCGCTAAGCCCGGCAACATTGCCGAGCTCGTCGCCAAGCCTGACGTTGACGGCGCCCTCGTGGGCGGCGCTTCGCTCAAGGCTGCCGACTTCGCCTCTATGGTCGTCAAGGCAGGCGAGTAGGACATATGGCACAGCGTCATCTTCCTGCACTCCTGATCATCATGGATGGCTGCGGCCTTGCTCCGGCTGATGGCGAGAACGCCGTCGCCGCTGCCAAGACGCCCTTCCTTGATAGCCTGTACGCTCAGTATCCCCACACCACGCTCGGTGCTTCGGGCGAGGACGTGGGCCTTCCCGACGGTCAGATGGGCAACTCCGAGGTAGGTCACCTCAACATCGGTGCCGGCCGCATCGTGTTCCAGGAGCTTTCGCGCATCAATAACGCTATCAAGGATGGCTCTATCGCCAAGAACGAGGTCTTCGTCAAGGCCATGGACGATGTCAAGGCCGAAGGCAAGACCCTGCACCTCATGGGCCTTATGAGCCCCGGCGGCGTTCATTCTCACATGAACCATGTCGAGGCCCTGGTCAAGATGGCTGCCCAGCATGGCGTCAAGAGCGTTCGCGTCCACGCCTTTATGGATGGTCGCGATGTCGACCCGCAGTCCGGTGCCGGCTACATGAGCGAGTTCTGCGCCTTCCTGGCTAAGATTTCCGAGGAGACCGGTTGCGACGCTCGCGTCGCCACCGTTTCGGGCCGCTATTGGGCCATGGACCGCGACAACCGTTGGGAGCGCATCCAGCGTGCCTACGACGTCATGGTCAATGCGTCCGACGCCGATACCGATCCCGTTGCCGGTATCAAGGCCTACTACGAGAAGGACCCGCGCGGCGACGAGTTCGTCGAGCCCTTCGCTGCCCACAACGAGGGCATCCACGAGGGTGACGCGGCCATCTTCTTCAACTTCCGTCCCGACCGCGCCCGTCAGATGACCCGCGTGTTCACGGACAAGGAGTTCGACGGCTTTGAGCGCGAGCAGATCAAGCTCTCGCACTTTGTGACGATGACCGAGTACGATCCGACGTTTGACGTCGAGGTCGCCTTCCCCAAGACGTTCCCCGAGAACGTTCTGGCCGACGTCATCGCAGCCAATGGCCTGAAGCAGCTGCACACCGCCGAGACCGAGAAGTACGCTCACGTGACGTTCTTCCTCAACGGTGGCATCGAGGAGCCCAAGGAGGGCGAGGAGCGCGTGCTCGTCGCTTCCCCCAAGGTCGCTACCTACGATCTGCAGCCTGAGATGAGCGCTCCCGAGGTTACTGAGAAGCTCGTCGCCGCCATCAACGAGGATCGCGCTGATTTCTACATCGTGAACTTCGCGAACTGCGACATGGTTGGTCACACCGGTGTCTTCGACGCCGCCGTTAAGGCCGTCGAGGCTGTTGACGATGCTCTGTCCAAGGTTGTCCCGGCGATTCTCGCCAAGGGCGGCTTTGCGCTGATTACCGCCGACCATGGCAACGCCGATCACATGTTTGACGTTGCTTCCGACGGTTCCAAGCATCCGTTTACGGCTCACACCACCAACCGCGTGCCGTTCATCATCGTTGATGATAAGGCCAAGCTCACCGGTATCGAGGATGGCCGTCTTTCCGATATCGCCCCGACCATGCTCACGATGGCTGGTATTGAGCCTTCCGCCGAGATGACGGGCCGCGTGCTCGCCACCGAGGCCTAATAGAAAACAAATACCGTTTTCTAGTAAGGGGGTTGTCCACAACCGGACGACCCCCTTTTTGGTATTTCTGCCATTTCTAACCCGTCCCTAAATGGCAGGTGGGGGAGTGTTGGGGGTTGTGGTACAGTACTGGAGTTTAAATTGTTCTATTAAGGAGCTTATCTATGGGTCCGTTCCAGATTCTTCTGTTTGTCGTTTGGGCTATCTCTGCCGTGGCGCTGACGATTCTCGTCCTGATGCACTCCGGTAAGGGTACCGGCGTTTCGGATATGATCGCTAGCTCGCTGTATAACTCCAGCTCTGCCACGGGCGTCATGGAGCAGAACCTCGATCGCCTGACGGTAATTATGGCCGTCGTTTTTGCTGTGTGTGTCGTTCTGTGCATGTTCTTCTTCCCGCAGGGCATCGTCGGCTACTAAGCATCGGCGTATATACGTTTGTAAAGGGTCCCGCATGTGCGGGGCCCTTTTTGTTTACAGACTTGTAATAGAGTCAAAATATCCCCACATACTTCGCCTAACTAAAGAAATTCTCGACCGTTAACCGGAATTAGCGCCATATTGTGCATAAAATGCGCTACTGTATTGCGAAACGTTGGTCCGCACTGCATAACCAGCCATAACGGCGGACCGCGTTTGAATGGTTCGAATGGGCTGTCTCGACGTTGCCCGGCCGAATTCACTTTGTCCTATCTCATAAGGAGGATGGCATGGCTGATTCTATGTTCCACCAGCCCGTTATGGGTCGTCGCGCCTTTGTTGGCGGCACCCTCGCTGCGAGCTCCATGGCTTTTCTTGCCGCGTGCGGCAAGAAGGGCGGCGACGCTTCCGGATCTGACTCCGGTTCGACGCTGAACTTCTACATCAACAACCCGGTCTGCATCGACCCCTACAACGTCCAGGAGGATCAGGGCACTCAGGTCGAGTACCAGCTCTTCGACGCTCTGACGGAGTACGACCCCGAGAAGGGCGAGATCGTTCCGCTGGCTTGCGAGTCCTTTGAGGCTAACGACGACGCCACCGAGTTCACCTTCAAGATCAAGAAGGCCAAGTTCCACAACGGTGACGACGTTACTTCCAAGTCCTTCAAGCTCGGTTGGGAGCGCCTGGTCAACACCAAGTCGGCCATCGCTACCGAGTATGGTCCTTCCGAGGTCTCCTACCACCTTTCCATGGTCGAGGGCTATGACGATCTGCTTGCCGGCAACGCTACCGAGCTCAGCGGTGTTACTTGCCCCGACGATGAGACCCTCGTCGTCAAGCTGTCTTCCGCTTACGCCGACTTCCCCTTCGTCGCCTCTCACCCGGCTCTGTCCCCGGTTCCCGAGTGCGCCGAGTCCGATGTCAAGAGCTTCTACCTTGCCCCGGTCGGTAACGGCCCGTTCATGATGGACGGCAAGTGGGAGGATGGTCAGGAGATCAACCTCAAGAAGTTTGACGATTACTATGGCGACAAGGCCAAGATCGACGCCATCCACTTCCAGGTCATCAAGGACATGGAGACCGCTTACAAGGAGTTCCAGGCCGGTAACCTCGATGTCTGCGACGTTCCCGTTGCTCAGATCGACGCCGCAAAGAAGGACCGTGGCGAGTCCAAGGACGGCTACACCATGGGTGACGGCGAGCATATGCTGCTCGGTGCCGAGCCTTCCACGTACTATCTGACCTGCAACACCACGGCCGAGCCGTTCAATAACGCCGACCTGCGCAGGGGCATCTCCCTGGCCATCAACCGTGAGGCCATCTGCAAGACCATCTTCAAGGGTACCCGTACCCCCGCTGACGGCATCGTTCCTCCGGGAATCGCCGGCTACAAGGAGGGCGCATGGGAGTTCTGCGCCTATGACGTCGACAAGGCTAACGAGTACCTCGACAAGGTCGCTCCCGCTGGCGCTAACGGCGATCGTGGCATTAATGTGACCCTTTCCTACAACCAGGACGGTGGTCACAAGGAGATCATGGAGTCCATCATCGGCGACCTCGCCAAGGTTGGCGTTACCGCTGTCTCCGATACCCCTGAGTGGTCTGCCCTGCTCGAGCAGTATCAGAACTTCAACTATCAGTTCGGCCGTCTGGGCTGGATCGCCGATTACCCGATCATGGACAACTTCCTGTACCCGCTGTTCCACTCCGACTCCCTCGGTGGCGACAACCGCTCCGGTTACAGCAACCCCGAGTTCGATGCCAAGGTCGACGAGGCCCGCACCACGGTTGATGACGAGGAGCGCATCGCCAAGATGCGGGAGGCCGACGCCATGGTCGCCGCTGACTGCCCGGTTATCCCGGTGATGTTCTACACGCACACCATCGCTGGCTCTGACCGCGTCAAGCATCTCTATGTTGATCCGCAGAAGCACGCCGATCTGGGTACCGCCGAGCTCGCCTAAGGGTTTTGCAGCTTCCGTGAGGGTCAAGTATTTACGTAGACCTCATGGGAAACATACAGTTCTCCCTAACCTGGGGTAAACTGGCTGATGGTAATTTTGGGATGCCGGTCTGGCGATCGGCATCCCATTTAGGTTAATCCCTAGATAGGGGAGTGGTATGGGTAAGTACATCGTTAAACGTGTGCTTCAGTTCATCCCGGTGTTTTTGGGCGTTACGCTGATTCTGTTCGCCCTCCAGAATATCGTGCCGGGAGATCCGATCAAGCTGATCGGTGGAGACAAGGCTCTGTCCCCCGAGGTAGAGCTTCAGCTTCGCGTTCGCTATCACCTGGTCCAGACGGACGAGGACGGCAACGCGATCCTTGACGAGAACGGCGACCCCGTTCAAACGTCGCTCGTGGACCGTTACTTGTATTACATGAACGGCCTGCTTCATGGCGATCTGGGCAATTCGTACCAGCGCAAGCTGCCGGTTACGGAAATCTTTGCCCAGAAGTATCCGTATACGGTCAAACTTGCCGCGTGCGCTATCGTGCTCGAGGCAATCATGGGTATCGGTGCGGGTATCATTTCGGCGGTCAAGCGTTATTCCTTCTGGGATATTTTGGTAACGCTCACCACGTCGATTCTCGTTGCCGTCCCGGCCTTCTGGCTCGGTATGTTGCTGCAGCTGTTCTTTGGCGTCATTCTCAAGGACGCCACGGGCGGTGCATTCTCCATGCCGATCTCGGGTGCCGGCGGTTCCAGCTCTCAGTATCAGGATTGGATGCACTATGTGCTTCCGACCATTACGCTGGCTTCGGTTTCGACCGCTTATGCCGCCCGCATTATGCGCTCGCAGCTGCTTGACGTCATGAACCAGGATTACATCCGTACGGCAAAGGCCAAGGGTCTCTCCAATCGCGCGATCATTATCAAGCATGCGCTTAAGAATGCACTCATCCCCGTCGTTACCTATATTGGTGTCGACTTCGGCGGCATGCTTTCGGGCGCCATCCTGACCGAGACGGTCTTTAACTGGCCCGGCATCGGCTTCGAGGTCTACCGCGCCATTAGCATGCGCGACTGGCCCATCGTTATGGGCGGCGTTACGCTCATTGTTGTCGTCGTTATGGTGATCAACCTGCTCGTCGACATTAGCTATGCATTCCTCGACCCGCGCATCCGCCTTGGCGGTCCGTCGGATAAGGCCTAAGGGAGGTACGTCTCATGCAGGAAACTGATTCTCAGTCTCAGGAGCAGGCTACCGCCACCAAGGCCGCATCTGCTCCCGCCAAGTCCCGCACGCTGTGGGGCGACGCTTTTAAGCGTCTTCGTAAGAACAAGCTCGCCGTTATCGGTGTCTGCTGGATCATCATCGTTGTTGTGGTCGCCCTGACCGCCGATCTGTGGGCTAAGCCCTGGCTCGGCTCTCCTACGGCTTCTGACTCGACCACCATGGCCGAGACTTCGCTGCTGGCTCCGTGTGCCGAGCACCCGTTTGGCACCGACTCTCTTGGTCGTGACATTCTCGTCCGTGTTATCTACGGTGCACGCGTTTCGCTTTCCGTCGGTATTATGGCCACCGCCATCTCTACGGTGATCGGTCTGGTCATGGGCGCCCTTGCCGGTTTCTATGGCGGCATCTGGGATACGATTATCATGCGCTGCGCGGACATCTTCCTGGCGTTCCCGTACGTGCTGTTCGTCGTCGCCATGATCGCCGTTATCGGCCGTGGTCTTCAAAATGTTTTCATCGCCATCGGTATTCTCGGCTGGCCTTCGATTGCGCGCGTCTTTAGATCCGCGATCCTCACGGTCAAAGAGAACGACTATGTTGACGCCGCCCGTGCCATGGGTGCATCCGATGCCCGTATCGTTATGCGCCATATCTTCCCGAACTCCGTTGCTTCCATCGTGGTCTACGCGACCATGAACATCGGCGGCGCTATTCTGACCGAGTCCGCTCTGTCCTTCCTCGGCATGGGCGTTATTCCGCCTACGCCTTCGTGGGGCTCCATGATTCAGGACGGTCAGCAGTATCTTCTGACTGCTCCCTGGATGATGATCATGCCCGGTCTGGCAATTCTCTCGACGGTGCTCGCCTTCACCCTGCTGGGTGACGGTTTGCGCGACGCCCTCGACGTCAAGATGAAGGACGCATAAGGATGAAGAAGAACAAGAACTATGTGGACCTGAAGGACCAGCCGGTTCCCGAGGGCCAGCATCTGCTCGAGGTCGATGACCTTAAGATGTATTTCCACACCGAAGATGGCGTTGTTCGCGCTGTCGACGGTGTCTCCTACACGCTCGATCGTGGCGAGACCCTCGGTGTCGTCGGTGAGTCCGGCTCCGGTAAGTCCGTGACCGCCATGACCATCATGGGTCTTATCTCGATGCCTCCGGGAAAGATTGAGGGCGGCGACGTTCGCTATCGCGGTCGTTCTATCCTCGAGATGACCGAGGAAGAGATGCAGCACATTCGCGGTAACGATATCGCGATGATTTTCCAGGATCCTATGACCTCCTTGAACCCGGTCTATAAGATCGGCAAGCAGGTGGGCGAGGGCCTTCGTCTGCACCGTGGCTACTCCAAGCAGGAGGCGCTCAAGCGCGCCACCGAGCTTTTGGACCTCGTGGGTATCCCCGAGCCCGAGAAGCGCGTCAATGAGTATCCGCACCAGTTCTCCGGCGGTATGCGTCAGCGCGTCATGATCGCTATGGCTCTTGCCTGCGATCCCGATATCCTGATTGCCGACGAGCCCACGACGGCTCTGGATGTTACCATTCAGGCTCAGATTATCGAGCTCATGCAGGAGATGCAGGAGAAGAACGGCAACGCCATTATTATGATTACCCATGACCTGGGCGTCGTCGCCGATATGGCCGATAAGATTATGGTTATGTACGCCGGCCGTCCCGTCGAGTTCGGTACTGCTGAGGAAATCTTCTACGAGAGCCGCCATCCCTACACCTGGGGTCTTATTCGCTCCATCCCGGAGCAGGCCATCGATGAGAAGAAGCCGCTGACGCCGATTCACGGCAACCCGCCTTCGCTCATGAACCTGCCCGAGGGCTGCGTCTTCTCTCCTCGCTGCCCCTATGCGACGGACAAGTGCCGCAAGCAGCGCCCCGAGCGCGTTGTCACCGAGTCCGGCCACTATTCTGCGTGCCATTATTCCGGTGACCCCGAGTTCCTCAAGAACGCCCCTGAGACGTCCCGCACGCGCAAGGATTCCAAGAAGGGAGGCGAGGCGTAAATGACAGACAATAACGAGCGCACTCCGCTGCTGAAGGTCGAGCATCTTTCTAAGGAGTTCCCCGCAGAGTCCGGCATGTTCGCCAAGCGTTTTTCCAAGCGCGTCGTCTCTGCTGTGAATGACATTTCGTTCGAGATTTATCCGGGCGAGACCTTTGGCCTGGTCGGCGAGTCTGGTTGCGGTAAGTCCACCACGGGCCGCACCATCATGCGCCTGACCAAGCCGACGGCAGGTAAGGTGTTCTTCCAGGGCAAAGACGTTGCCGAGATGAGCAAGCATGAGATCAAGGACATGCGTCGTGAGATGCAGTTCATCTTCCAGGACCCCTATGCTTCGCTCAATCCTCGTATGACCATCGGCGAGATCGTCTCCGAGCCCATGACTATTCATGGCGTGGGCACCAAGGAGGAGCGCATTGAGCGTGTCCGTGAGCTGCTGGACGTCGTCGGTCTGAACCCCGAGCACATCAACCGCTATCCGCACGAGTTCTCGGGCGGTCAGCGTCAGCGTGTCGGCATCGCCCGTGCGTTCGCTCTGAAGCCCAAGCTGATCATCTGCGACGAGCCCGTTTCCGCTCTGGATGTTTCCATTCAGGCCCAGGTTCTGAACCTGCTCAAGGAACTTCAGGACAAGTTCGGTACGGCCTATCTCTTCATTGCCCACGACCTGTCCGTCGTGCAGCACATCTCCGATCGCGTTGCCGTTATGTATCTGGGTAAGATGGTCGAGGTTTCGGACTGGAAGACGCTCTATAGCGAGCCTCACCATCCGTACACGCAGTCGCTGCTATCTGCCGTGCCGGTTCCCGATCCGGATATTCAGAAGACCCGCAAGCGCATCATCCTCGCCGGCGATCCGCCGTCGCCGCTGGATCCGCCGACCGGCTGCCGTTTCCACACGCGCTGCCCGATCGCGCAGGGCATCTGCTCCGAGAAGCTTCCTGAGTTTAAGGAAGTTGCCCCGGGCCACTGCTGCGCGTGCCACTTCGCCGAGCCGTTCCCGATCAAGGAATCGCACATCGACCTGTAGTCGGTTGTTCTCGTCCGGGCCCGCCCTGGTGTTGCTTTTCAGAACGTCCTCGGACATGTCGGAAGCCCCGCTGCGCGCTACGCGCTGTGGGGCTTCCTCCGTCCTGCGGAATGTTCTGAAAAGCAACACCAGGGCGGGCCCTGCGTTAACGCGGCAGAGGGGAGTGAGATTCCTTGATCGCTCACTTAATCTAATAGGAAAGTTAGTGAGGCCGGAGCTTTG
>CAUGJE010000018.1 GCA_959599915.1 uncultured Collinsella sp.
CCTGCGCAAGACGAAGGCCACATTAAGTGGCCTTCTTTGCGTGCGGAACTCGCGACAAACCAAAACCATCTCGTCAGCCCGGCGACCATGGGGTCCCAAGGTTTTCAAAAAAGCGGTCGGCGCGCAGGTGCGCCGACCGCCGATATATGGGGTCTGATATTTTCTACCAGCTAGGGCCTCTTACTCGTCTAGGAGATCCTCTGGCATGTCGTTGCCGTCGCCTAGGTCGACTGGGGCCTCTTCGGCGTCGGTTGCGGCCTCGGCGCCTTCGCCTTCGGGCTTCTCCTTGGCGGCCGTCATGCGGGCTACGGCGCAGATGCGGTCGTTGTCGTCGACGGTCATCATCTTGACGCCCTGGGTGGCGCGGCCGGTCTGGCTGATCTCGTCGGTCTTGACGCGAATGACCGTCGCGCCCTCCGTCACGATGAACAGCTCGTGCTGCGGACCCACCGTCTTCATGGCCGCGAGGTTACCCTTACGCTCGGTCATTTGGATGGTGTAGACGCCCTGGCCGCCGCGATTCTGCTCCGGGTAGTCCGCAACCGGCGTGCGCTTGCCGTAGCCGCGCTCGGTGATGACGAACAGATCGCCGTTGCCGTTAGTGACTTCCATGCCCAGAACGCTCACGCCGTCCTTCATACCGATACCGCGAACGCCGCTGGTATCGCGGCCGGTGGCGCGCACCTGCTCCTCGGAGAACATGATCGCCTTGCCCGCGGTGGTGGCCAGGATAATCTTGTCGCCCTCGCGCACGCGGCGCACGTTCAGCAGCGCGTCGTCGTCACGCAGGTTGATAGCGATCAGGCCGTCGCGGCGGCTGCGGTCATATGCGCTCATCACGGTCTTCTTGACCATGCCACTCTTGGTGGCAAACATCAGGTACTCGTCGGCCGGGAACTCGCGGCAGCTGATGACGCTCGCGATCTTCTCGCCCTCCTCGAAAGGCAGCAAGTTGACGATCGCGGTACCGCGCGCCTGGCGTGTACCCACCGGCAGCTCGTGCACCTTCAGGCGATAGACCTTGCCCTTGCTCGAGAAGAACAGCACGTACTCGTGCGTGGACGCGATGAACATCTCATCGATGACATCGTCCTCTTTGAGGTTGACGCCCGACACGCCCTTGCCGCCGCGCTTTTGGGCGCGGTAGGCGGCCACCGGGATACGCTTAACGTAGCCGGTGTGGGTGATGGTCACGACCATGTCCTCGTCGGCAATGAGGTCCTCGACGTCCAGATCCTTCTCGACATGGCTGATCTCGGTGCGGCGCTTATCGCCGAACTTCTTGGAGATCTCGCGCATTTCCTCCTTGATGACGCCCAGGATCTTCTCCTCGTGCGCCAGCAGGTCCTCGTAGTAGGCGATGGCGCGGCGCAGGCCGTCCAACTCTTCCTGAATCTTGTCGCGCTCCAGGCCGGTCAGGCGGCGCAGCTTCATCTCGAGGATGGCCGTGGTCTGCTCGGGCGTAAAGCCAAAGCGCTCGATCAGGCGACTGCTGGCCTCGGAGTCGGTCTGCGAGGAGCGGATGATGCTGATGACCTCATCGATATGGTCAAGGGCCATCAGGTAGCCCTCGAGGATATGCGCGCGGGCCTGGGCCTTCTTAAGGTCGAAGCGGGTGCGGCGGGTGACGACGTCGACCTGGTGATCGATGTAGTGCTGCAGCATCTCGCGCAGGCTCAGGCATTTGGGAACGCCGTTGACAAGCGCCAGGTTGTTGGCGCCAAAGGTCGTCTGCAGCGAGGTGTACTTGTACAGATTGTTGAGCACAACCTGTGGGATAACGCCCTTCTTGAGTTCGATGACCAGACGGATACCCTTCTGGTTGGACTCATCGCGCATATCCGAGATACCCTCGATGCGCTTGTCGTTGACGAGCTGGGCAATCTTCTCCTGCAGGGTGCCCTTGTTGACCATGTAGGGAATCTCGGTAAAGACCAGGCGGCTGCGGCCGGTCTTGGTGGACTCCACGTGAGCCTTGGCGCGCACGGTAATGGAGCCACGGCCGGTCTCGTAGCTCTGCTTAATACCGGCACTGCCCATGATGATGGCGCCGGTGGGGAAGTCCGGACCGGGCATGATCTGCATGAGCTCGTCGACAGTGGCGTCGGGATTATCGATCAGGTAGCAGGTTGCCTCGATCGCCTCGGTGAGGTTATGCGGGGCGATATTGGTGGCCATGCCGACGGCGATGCCCTGGCTGCCGTTGACCAGCAGGTTGGGGAAGCGCGCAGGCAGCGCCTGAGGCTCGGCGAGCGATTCGTCGTAGTTGGGCTGCCAGTCGACGGTATCCTTCTGCAAGTCACGCAGCAATTCCATGGCGGGCTTGGCCAGGCGGCTCTCGGTGTAACGCATAGCTGCCGCGCCGTCGCCGTCGATGTTACCGAAGTTGCCGTGACCGTCGATGAGCGGCGTGCGCATGGAGAACCACTGCGCCAGGCGGACCATGGCCTCATAGACCGCGAAGTCGCCATGCGGGTGGTACTTACCGATAACTTCGCCGACCGTCCAGGCCGACTTCTTGTGTGGGCGGTTGGGGTAGATGCCGCTCTCGTTCATTGCGTACAGGATGCGGCGGTGCACCGGCTTTAAGCCGTCGCGCACGTCCGGCAGGGCGCGCGCTGTGATGACCGACATCGAATACTCGATAAACGACTGCTTCATCTCGCGACCGAACTCCGAAATCTGGAGCTGGCCGCCATTGATATCCTCGCCGGCCGAGGCACCACGGTCGACTTCGCCAAAGCTTTCCTCGAGCTCGGCGTCGTCGTCCTCTTCCTCCTCATCATCGGCATCGGGGTTATAGGCGTCCGGGTCGCCGTCCTCGCCCTGCTCAGCACGGGCAAGCAGGCGCTTCAGATCATCGGGCATACCGGCATCGCCGGCCTCGTCCATACCCTCGTTATTGTTGATATCGTCTGCCACGTTACCTCCTCTTAAGCATCAAGGAAACGCGCGTCATGCGCATGTTTTTCAATGTACTCGCGGCGATAGCCGACCTCGGAACCCATCAGCTCGCGCACGGCACGGTCCGCCACCACGGCGTCCTCGATCGACACGCGCTGCAGGATGCGGGTCTTGGGATCCATCGTCGTCGAGGCAAGCTGCTTGGGGTCCATCTCGCCCAGGCCCTTGTAGCGCTGGACGGTATAGCCCTTGCGCTTTTTGGTGATCTTGCCGTCCTTGGCCTTGCCGTCCTCGTCGTTGTCGTCGGGGTTCAGGCCAAGACTCTGGATGGTGTCGCGCAGGATCTCGTCTTCGGGCTGGCGGCCGTTGGGATACACGTAGTGGATCTTGTTGCGCACCTTAATGCCAAAGATGGGCGGGCAGGCAACATAGACGTAGCCGGCATCGATCAGCGGACGCATGTACTTGTAGAAGAACGTCAGCAGCAGGATGCGGATATGCGCACCGTCGACGTCTGCATCGGTCATGATGATGATCTTGTGGTAGCGCGCCTTGGTGATATCGAAGTCGCCGCCGTCGCCGGCACTCGTCGTGACACCGCAGCCGATCGCGGTAATCAGCGACTGGATGGTGTCGCTCGAGAACGCGCGATGGTCACCAACGCGTTCGACGTTCAGAATCTTGCCGCGCAGGGGCAGAATCGCCTGGATGTCTCGGCGACGGCCGTCCTTGGCCGAACCGCCTGCCGAGTCACCCTCTACGATGAAGAGCTCGGTCAGCTCGGCATCGCGCACCGAGCAGTCAGCGAGCTTACCGGGCAGGGACGCCGTCTCGAGCAGGCTCTTGCGGCGGGTCGCCTCGCGCGCCTTGCGGGCGGCGTTGCGCGCCTTGCAGGCCTGCTGCGCCTTCTTGACGATCTCGCGAGCGGGCTTAGGGTGCTCCTCGAGGTAATCGGCAAGGCCGTCGGTCACGATCTTGAGCGTGAGCGCGCGCATATAGGAGCTGCCGAGCTTGGCCTTGGTCTGGCCCTCAAACTGCGGATCGGGCAGCTTGACCGAGATAACGGCCGAAAGGCCCTCGCGCACATCGTCGCCGGTCAGGTTGGCGTCTTTTTCCTTGAGCAGGTTCTGCTTGCGCGCGTAATCGTTGATCACGCGGGTGAGCGCGGTGCGGAAGCCCTCAAGGTGCATGCCGCCCTCGGGAGTGTAGATGTCGTTGGCAAACGACATGACGTTCTCGCCGTAGCCGCTATTCCACTGCAGGGAAACCTCGACCTCGCCCATCTTGGCCACAGGCGCGTCCGGGTCCGATTTGCCCTCGATGTAGATGGGCTCCTTGAAGGCCTCGGGGACGTCCTTGCCCTCGTTGAGGAACTTGACGAAGTCGATAATGCCGCCCTCGTAGCAAAACTCCTCCACATGGGGAGTCGCCTCGCGCTCGTCGGTCAGCACGATTTTGAGGTTCTTATTGAGGAACGCCGTCTCCTGCAGACGGTTGTGCAGCGTATCGAAATCGTAGATGCAGGTCTCGAAGATCTCGTCGTCGGGCCAGAAGGTAACGGTGGTGCCCGTCGAATCCGAGGTGCCCACGACCTCCATCTTCTTGACGGTCTTGCCGCGCGAGAACTCCATCTCGTAGGTGTTGCCATCGCGACGAACCTGAACGACCACGCGCTTGGACAGTGCGTTGACGACGGAGATGCCCACGCCGTGCAGGCCGCCCGAGACCTTATAGGCCGAGTTATCGAACTTACCGCCGGCGTGCAAGATCGTCATGACGACCTCGAGCGTCGGGATCTTTTTAACAGGGTGCTCGTCGACGGGGATGCCGCGCCCGTTGTCGACGACCGTGATGGAGTTGTCGGCGTGGACCGTCACCTGGATCTCGGTGCAGAAACCGGCCATGGCCTCGTCGACGGAGTTGTCAACGATCTCCCACACCAGGTGATGCAGACCGCTGGCGCTCGTCGAGCCGATATACATGCCCGGGCGCTTACGAACGGCCTCGAGACCTTCGAGAATCTTAATCTCGCCGCCATCGTAATCGTTTTCGTTTGCCACACGTCCTCCTTCAGTCAAGAAAATGTGTACAGCCTTACTAGTTTATCGTAAAAAAATACCCTCGGGAACGAGGGTATTTGGCTCTACAAGGCCACCAGATGCGATTTAAGGCTCTTTTTTGCTTTGCACGCCCTTGGCCCACTCGGCACTGGCTCTCATGGCGTTCTCGAGGGCCTCGCGCAGTTTTTGGTCTTCGATGGGCGCCACTTGGCGCTCAATCTCGGTGCGCTCGTCCTCACTTAGGTCGGCGCGCGGAGCCGGCGGGCGCTCGGTCGTCGCCGGGCGCAGACGCTCCTTGGCGGCGGGTGGCGTGTGACCGTGCGCAGTGGTTTTGAACACCAGGCCGTCCACATGCGCACCGGCGCGCTCCATGCGCGCGCGGATGATCTCGCGCAGCAGCGTCATTTCCTGCGTCCACGAGGGCGAGTCGAGATATACCAGCAGCTCATTGGACTCGGGCAGGTAGCGCAGGCCCGTCACATGCCGCCCCTCGCGCGTGCCCGAGCACACCGCGTTCCACGCGCGATAGACCGCGCGCGACTCCTCGGCGGCCTCCATCTGCGCACGGCGCTCAGGGGTCGCAGCCGCCAGGATGCGCTGGCGCTCTGCGTTCAAAAAGCCACTGAAGGCGACCGTCTCGCTCTCGCGCTCGTAATTAGCACGTCTCACCCATGCTCACCACCTTGGCTCGATCAAGCAGGTCATCAGTAAAGTACCCCAGGTTGGTCGTGGTTATGACCGTCTGGATATCATCGCCGATCAGCCGCAGGAAAGCGCCGCGACGCTCGCCGTCGAGCTCGCTCATCACGTCGTCCAAAAGCAGCAGTGGGGCGGTGCCCAGGACATCGCGAGCCACGGCAACCTCGGCCACCTTCCAGGACAGCACCAGCGTGCGCTGCTGTCCTTGGCTGGCAAATGAACGGGCGGAGCGACCCGCCACGGTAAACTCAATCTCGTCGCGATGCGGTCCCACCAACGTCACGCCGCGGCGAATTTCCTCGTCGGCATGCTCGTCAAGGGCGGCCAGCATGCGCTCGTACGCCCAACCCTTCAGCTCTTCGCGATCCTCGACCTGGGGCAAAGCCCCCAGCGTGGACGCATAGGTCACGTTGGCGGCCTCACCTGACGCTACTTGCCCGTAGGCAGTGTGCACATGGCCCGCCAGCCGGTCGAGCAGAGCCAACCGGTGCACGAGCAGGGCCGAGCCCGCGCGGGCAATCGAATCGTTCCACGCGCCGAGCATCTCGCGGCAGCACCAGGTCTCCTTGAGCAAGGCGTTACGCTGGGTCACGCAGCGCCCATAGGTGCTCGCAAGATCGGCATAGCGTGCGCTCAGTTGCATGCCAAAGTCATCGAGGGCGGCGCGGCGCACACTGGCGCCACGCTTAACCATGTCCAGATGGTCGGGGCAAAACAGCACGCTCGGAAGAACCCCGCGCACACCGGCGGCAGAGCATCTCTTGCCGTTGCGGCTAAACGAGCGCTTACCGTCCTCCGCGCTCAATCCCATATCAAGCACGCGGCCGTCGCCCTCGAGCCTCAGCTCGATCTTGCACGAGCCCACGCCGTCATGGACGAGCTCGGCTGCGGTCGGATGCCTAAACGAGGCGCCGCTCGTCAGCAGCTGCAGCGCCTCTATGAGATTGGTCTTTCCCACCGCGTTGGGTCCCGCAAGTATCGTCACGCCCTCGTCCAGGGCAAGGTGATAGCTATCGAAGCTGCGGTAGTGTGCGACGGAAAGATCGCGGGCGAACATGGTCATGGCGCAGTGCTAGATGCGGACCGGCATGACCAGGTACAGGTAGTTGATCTTGTCGTAGGACTTGAAGATGCCCGCCTGCGAGTAGCTCTTGAGCTCCAGCGTGATCTCCTTCTCCTTGGACAGGGCATTGAGGCAGCCGAAGATGTAGTGGTAGTTGAAGGCGATGGTACCCGACTCGCCCTCGGCCCCGACATCGATCGTCTCCTGCGCAAGGTCCTGGTCATTGGAAATGGAGGACAGGCCCATCTGCCCGTTCTCGACATCGATCTCGAACTTGACGGCGGGGTTGGCGCTCGCGATAACGGCCACGCGCTTGAGGGCGGCGTTAAAGGCGGCGACGTCGATCTTGACGCTCGTCACGCACGAATCGGGGATGAGCTGCTTGTAGTTGGGGTACACGCCCTCGATGCGACGCGACACGTAGGTGGTGTTGCCGGCCTCGAAGACGACCTGGGTGTCGGTAGCCCCGATCATGATGGTCGCCTGGCTGGCCATGATGTTCAGCGCGTCGTTAAAGGCGTCAGCCGGAACGTTGAGCTCAAAGGAGCCCTCGAGGGTCGAGGTCTCGACCTGCGTATCGCACACGGCCAAGCGGAAGGAATCGGTCGCTACCAGGCGTACGGTGTTGTTCTCGACCTTCATGTGCACGCCGCCCAGGATGGGGCGAGCCTTGTCGGTCGAGGTGACGCGCCACACGCGGCCGACCATTTCGGACAAGACATCGGTCGGCAGCTCCACGGCACTCTCGATGGCATAGGCCGGAAACTCGGGGAAGTCATTGGCATCGAGCGTGTTCAGGCGGAAAGAGCTCTTCTCGCAACCAATCAGCACCTGGCGCTCGGACAGCTCAAAGGTGACCGGGGCATCGGGGAGGGTCTTGGTGATATTGGAGAGCATCTTACAGGGGATAACCATCTCGCCCTCTTCTTCGACATGCGCCGCGATGCGATGACGGATCGAGATGGTGTAGTTAGAGGTCTGGAATTCCAAGATGCCGTCTTGCGCCTTGACGAGCACGCCCGACAGGATGGGAAGGGTGGATGCCGAAGCGACACCCTTCATAACGACGCCGATGGCTTGTGTAAGCGAGCTCTGGCTGACGGTGAACTTCATCTTTTAATACCTTTCTATAGATATAAATATCTTAATAATAGTAATAGCACTGACGAAACTGTTGATTACTCCCAAAGACGCAGGTCAGACCCAGAAAGAGAATCGACATCAACCTGTGTGCAACAGGGGTGGTTTTCCACGTTCAAAACCTGCGCAAAACTTTTCATCACCGCGGGTTGGGTTTTAGACACCTTATGCCCGTGGTTTCGACAAGTTTTCAACAGGTGTCTCTATTTCCCTACGAGCGCAGTGTAATTTTATCGCGCAGCGACTTGAGGTCTTCGGTGGCGGTGCGGTCTTCCTGGATCATCTTCTGGACCTTTTTGTAGCTTGTGCTGACGGTCGAGTGGTTGCGGTTGCCAAATTCGGCGCCTACCGCCGTGGTCGTCATCTCGCACATTTCGATGGCCAGGTAGATAGCGATATGGCGTGCCTTGGCGATATTGGCGTTGCGACGCGGGCCGATGAGCTCCTCGTGCGTCACGCCGTATTGCTCTTCGATGACGGACTGAACCGTTTGGACGTTGATCTTTTTGGCCGATGTGTCGAAGTACTGGCTGGCGATGGCGTCGATATCGTCAAAGGTGAGCTCCCCGCCCTCGCGCTCGCGGTCGCCCGCCTCGCCGGCGCAGCGCTCGCAAAAGCTCTCGAGTTCGCGGATGTTGGTGCCCGAGACCTCTGCCATGTGTTTAAAGTGCTCGTCGGTCAGGTGCCCGCTGTCGCCCCCATAGGCCGCCAGCAGCGAGTCGTCGCCTGCCTCGGGAGCGGCGACGATGGTGTTCTCGTAATAGCGCTGCAAGATCTTGTATTTCATCTCGTAGCTGGGCTCTGCGACCAGGCAGAGCATGCCGGCGTTGAAGCGGCTGGTCAGACGCTCGTCCATGCTCAGGTCTTTGGGAGCGCGGTCGGCTGCGATGACGACTTTTTTGTTGTTGCGGATAAACTCGTCCATGAGCTGGAAAAAGTAGTCCACGCTCGCGCGCTTGCCGATGATGTTTTGAATGTCGTCGATGATGAGCACGTCCACGCCGTGGTATGCCTGCATGATGGGGGCGTTGCTCTTCTTTTGGCGGTCGAACTCGGTCATCAGGTCGTCCAGATATGCCTGGGAGTTGGCATACTTGACCTTGATCTCGGGCGACTTCTCGGCGAGCTCGTTTTTGATGGCAAGCAGCAGGTGCGTCTTGCCCAGGCCCGATTTGCCGTAGATGAACAACGATGTGCACGTGCCGCGCTCGTCCGCGAGGGCGGCAAACTTGAGTGCCGAGCGATAGGCATGGCTGTTCTCGGGGCCGTAGACAAAGTTCTCAAAGGTAAATTTTGAGTTCGCGGCGAGCGGGGCTCCATCCGTATTCTGCTCGGCCGGCACGGTCGGTGCTGGCACGGGTGAAGCGGGGGCCGCAGCTTGCGTGGATTTAGCCGGCGCTCCGCCCTTCATCTGGTTCATCATGCGACGAAAATCATCGGCCGAGAGTGTGTTCTTGATTGCAATGCCCGAATCCGCGCTCGCCGCTGCGTCGTGAGCGATGGGCATGTGCGTGACGGGTGCGTTCGCTGGCGCCGCCGCCGCGGTCGGCAACGGTGCCGTGGTTTCACGGGAAACATCGCTGTGCTGGTGCTCGATTGTCGGCACGTCGCCTGCGGAGGCCGGCACCGCCGGGGAAGCAGCGGGAGCCGCGGCGGCCGCCGTCGCGACAGCGGATTCCGTCGCAGCGCCTTGCGGTGCCACGATGTCGAGCGCAATGGGTGCAAAGGCGATTTCTTCCAGATAGGCTTCAATAGTCGGCTGATGCTTTTTGAGCTGCGCGATGGCAAAGCGCGAGGGGGCCTCGATCGTGAGCGTATCTTCGGTCAGGCTTATGGCGCGCGATTGCCCCAGCATGTTGATGAGGCGTGCATCTTGGCCGTCGCGCTGGCAAAAGGCGATGGCATCCCCCAGGATGATGCTTGCTTCCTCGTCCACTGTCTCTCCCGTTCTTTAGCCCTGAGCTCGCACGCGAGCGGCGCCGAGTTCGGTCAGATGGTATTTCTGGCCATGCTTGATGACCAAGCCGGCCTGCGCCAAGTCATTGAGCGTGCGTGACCAAGTGGGGGCCGAGTTTCCAAACGCCCTCGCCAGATCGGTTGCACCGCACGCTTGATTTTGCGCCAGATAGCCCAGCGCGGCGTTGCCGCGATCGCTTACGAACACGTCCGGTTGTGGCTGCGCATACTGATTTGCTGCATTAGGATACATCATTTGAGCTGCTGGTTGTTGAGAACTCTGCATCGGTGGCATTTGCTGTTGAAAACTTTGAGGCCACTGTTGGTAAGGCTGCGGAGGCATCTGCTGGGCCCAAGGGTTGTACTGCTGCTGCGGCATCTGCTGGTACGGCTGCTGATATCCCTGCTGGTACTGTTGCGGGAACTGCTGGCCATACCCCAGTGATGGCATCTGCTGATATGGATATCCCTGTTGGTACGGCTGATAGCCCATTTGCTGGCCACTCGGTGCCCCCGTCGCCTGCTGCATTGCTGCTGCATCCTGATCCGCCAGCGGCATGGTCTCTGGCATGTTTGGCGGCATCGACATCGATGTCGCCTGGGGCTCTTGTGTAGGAAACATTCCGGGCTGCTGCATCTGTCCCACGGGGGGCTGCATCTGCTGCGTTGCCATGGGCTGCTGAGCAAAAGCTCCCGGCAGGGGGTATGTGGGATGCTCCGTCTCGGGCCGCACGGCAGCACCGCGTCCGCCGGCACGCTCGATTTCCTGCACGCGTTTAGGGTTCAGGCTTACCGTAACCACGGTGCCGTTGCCCATGTTGTCCTCGATGGATACGGCACCGCCGGCGTTTTCCAAATACTCCTGCACCATGGGAAACCCTGCTCCGGTTCCACGGATATAGCGCTTCATCTTGCTGTTTGCACTGGTAACGCCAAAGTCGAACGCGCGCTCCTTGTCGTCGATGCCGGGTCCTTGATCGGCAAATCGGATGGTGTCTCCGCCGTCCAGAATCGAGATGATGGGCTCGGCAAAGTGCGCGTGGATAAAGTTTTCGACAATCTCGCGGATGACCATGAGCGAGATATGGCCACCTTGTTCTTTCATGCACTGGTAGACGGTGTTGGTGGTCTCTTCCAAATACGTGCGGACATCTTGCGGATCAATGACGATCACACGCGGTGTCGACAGCATGTCGTCATAGACGGCGATGCGTGCGGCGTACATGGCTTTTGGCGCCTGCGTGGTCGTCTGCTCGCCTTCCTCACGCTCCTCGCGCACGCCGGTGATGTGCTCGTTGTCGGGTGCCGGGTCTCCGGAATCGACCATGGTGTAAAAGTCGTCAGACATGCCGCTCGCAATCTTTCATAAGGTTTCGAACAAATAGTAGCTCACTGTGCAATGTTTCTCATCTTTCGACAACTTTGCAAAACCTGTTGAAAACTTTGGAAAACGGGCGAAAAGTTCTCAACATTGCCAACATGACCTGTTGAAAACTCGATGAAATATCGTGAAAAGTTGCCATACATCGCTAAATCGAGCTTGGCTTATGGGGGAACCGTGTGAACTGCGCAACCTTTTACCTTTGATTTCTTGACATTTGAACATTGATTTCCCTACAATCTTCAAGCTCACGTGTCTATATCTGCGTCCGCGCCCCCGCGGACACTCGAAATGCAGCAGGAGGAACTTAAGATGAAGCGTACGTATCAGCCTAATAAGCGTAAGCGTGCCAAGACCCATGGCTTCCGTGCCCGTATGGCCACTAAGGGTGGTCGTGCCGTGCTCGCCCGTCGTCGCGCCAAGGGCCGCAAGCGTCTCACTGTCTAGCAGCGATACACACATCTCGCATGAAGACTATTAAGTCTCGGCAAGATTTCGAGCATGTGTTCAGTCAGGGGCGTCGTTTCAATCACCCTCTGATTCGAATGACCATATGTGAATCGGTTGGCGAAGGCGACTCCGGAAGGGTCGCCTTCGTTGGTGCTAAACGGCTCGGTTGTGCTGTCGTGCGCAACCGTTCTAAGCGTGTGATGCGCGAGGCCGCCCGCAGCTGTGGATTTCCCGTTGCGGGTTATGACATCATCTTGTTCGCAACTCCCAAGACGAGGGTTTCCTCGCCGCAGGAGATGGACAAGGCATTGCGTTCGCTTATGAAACGCGCCGGCGTTGCCGGGGAGGAGCGATGAGCAATCACGTTTTGCGACGTGTTGCCATCGCTCCTATTCGCATATATCAACAGGTTATTTCGCCCTTATTGCCTGACGCCTGCATTTATTACCCAACGTGCTCGCAATACGCCATCCAGGCGATTGAGAAGTACGGTGTTTTGAGAGGCTGCTGGCTTGCCGTGAGGCGCATCGCTCGCTGCAATCCCCTGCACGTCGGCGGTTATGACCCTGTGCCCTAGCGGGCACTCGCTATCGGAGGAAAACTTACATGTGGGATTGGATCGTTAACATCCTTTTCGAGCTGCTCAAGCTCATCCAGACCTTTGCGGTCGACTGGGGCCTGTCCATCATCATCCTGGTGGTCATCATCCGTCTGCTGCTGACGCCGCTTATGCTCAAGTCGACCAAGTCGACGGCTCGCATGCAGGTGCTGCAGCCCAAGATGCTCGAGATCCAGGAGCGCTATGCCGACGATCCCCAGCGTCAGGCCGAGGAGATGCAGAAGTTCTACAGCGAGAACAAGTTCAACCCCATGGCTGGTTGTCTGCCGCTTCTGATTCAGATGCCTATCCTGTTTGCCCTGTTTACGCTGCTTCGTAACCTGCCGCAGTACTTTAACGAGGGCACGTTCTCGTTCTTCAATATCCTGCCCGACCTGACCACCACGCCGAGCGCTTCCTTTGCCGATGGCTTTATGGTTGCACTGCCTGCGCTGGTCTGCCTGATCCTGTTCGCCGTCCTGACCCTGATTCCGCAGCTCTATATGTCGCGCAACCAGACCGGCCAGCAGGCCCAGAGCATGCGTATGATGGCCGTTGTCATGACAGTCATGATGCTTTGGATGGGCTGGAGCCTTCCCGTTGGTGTTCTGCTGTACTACGACGTCTCGTCTGCTTGGCAGGTTATCCAGCAGATTTTTGTGACGCAGAAGGTCATCGACAAGGCGAAGGCCGATGAGGAGGAGCGTCTTAAGAACGCGCCGCTGCAGGTTGAGGTCACTCGTCGAGAGAAGAAGCCGCGCCCGCACAAGAAGAAGTAGTCGGGATATCAATCTTATTTAGGTACCTAACTTTTGGAGTACGTTATGTCTGAAGAGATCATCGAGGATATGCTTGAGGAGGTTGCCCCGCAGATTGCGGGCGATTATCCCGAGATTGCACAGCGCTACAAGGCCGGTGAAGAGCTGACCGATGAGGAGCTCGACACCATCGCCGATGTTGCGATTTCCATTCTGCGTTCCATCCTTTCGCACTTCGATGCCGCCAACTCTCCTATTGATGAGTACGAGGGTGACGAGGGCGAGCTGATTTTGGATGTTACCGCTCCTGATCTTGCTGTTCTCATTGGCCGTCATGGTCGTACCCTTGATGCCCTTCAGGTTATGTTCTCTTTGCTGGTGAGCCGCAAGCTTGGCTTTAGGTATCCGGTTGTAGTGGATGTTGAGGGATACAAGAGCCGCCGACAGGACAAGGTTGCCTCCATGGCTCAGTCTGCTGCCGAGCGTGCCATCCGCACTCATAAGAGTGTTTCGCTTCCGCCCATGAATGCCTACGAGCGCCGACTGGTTCACATTGCACTTCGTGGCAATGATGCCGTCGATACTCATTCTGAGGGTTCTGACCCCGATCGCCATGTGGTGATTGTTGCTCGATAATCTACTCGAGCTTATGCTAAGGGGACGTGGTTTCCACGTCCCCTTTTTTTGTCAAAAGTTCTCGATACACTGATTTTTGTCAGAAAGGAGCTTTCGTTGTTAGTACTTACTGAGCAGCAAGCTGACGAGATGTTGAGTCGCCTAACTTCCTATTGCAAAGAGTATTCCTCGAGCGTAACTGATGTTGAGCTGAGGAAATGTATCAAGCATTTGGATTTGGTTTTGGAAACAAATAAGACAACCAATCTCACCCGTATTCTCAACGTAGAAGATGCTGCAGTACTTCATATCCTCGACTCACTTGTTTTACTCCCCTATATCAATAAGGCTCCTGAGGGAGCTTTGCTCGATATGGGTACAGGTGCGGGCTTCCCTGGTATTCCGTTAACCATAGCCACGCATCGTAAAGCTACTTATATTGACTCTGTTGGCAAGAAGGTTGATGCTGTCAATTCCTTTGTCCATGCTCTTGGATTGAAACATGCTCATGCGGTCCATGATCGTCTTGAAGAATATGCTCGAAACCATAAGAAGCAGTTCTCTGTCGTAACCGCCCGCGCACTGGCCCCTCTACCGATTCTTGTTGAGTATGCGGCTCCGTTCCTCAAGGATGGAGGGCTATTTGTTATCACCAAGGGCAATCCTTCGGATGAGGAGCTTGCTTCCGGCATGTCAGCAGCTAAGATTTGCGGCTTTACTTTGCTTCTGAATGACGCAATCGATTTGCCTGAGGGCTTGGGCCACAGGGAGTTCATTGTTCTTAAGAAGAGTCATCCAGCATCTGTCTCATTGCCTCGTGCAAATGGCATGGCAAAGAAGAATCCGCTTGCCTAGATGTTTCACGTGAAACATAATGGATACTAACAACTTGCAGTGTTTCACGTGAAACATGGCGGTTGATATCGAATCGGAATGTTTCACGTGAAACATCCTCCGTTTGACAGCTTTAATACACACCAGGAGGGACCGTGGGATTTCGCGACGTTAAACGTTCTAAGAGCGCAAAAGACACGCGTATCATTGCAATCATCAATCAAAAAGGCGGCGTCGGTAAGTCAACGACGGCTGTGAACCTTGCAGCAGCACTGGGTGAGCAGGGTCGTAAGACACTGATTGTCGATTTTGATCCGCAGGGAAACAGCACTAGTGGATTCGGAATTGAAAAAGAAGACCTTGATCACTGCATCTATGATGCATTGTTGAATGATGTGCCGGCAGAATCGCTTGTTCTTGATACAAATTGCAAAAAGGTATTCGTAATTCCGGCTACAATTCAGCTTGCAGGCGCGGAAATTGAGCTCGTAAGCGCAATCGCTCGTGAAACCCGCCTCAAAGATTTGCTTGAGCCGATTCAAGACGAGTTCGATTTTATTTTCATTGACTGTCCCCCTTCGCTCGGCCTGCTTACTATCAACGCCTTGACAGCAGCAGACAGCGTTTTGATTCCGATCCAGTGCGAGTATTATGCACTCGAGGGCGTTACAAAGCTGCTTGAGTCAATGAAAATGGTCAAATCACGTCTGAACAAGGGCTTAGACATCTATGGTGTGCTTATGACCATGTATGACTCGCGTACCTCTCTATCGAATCAGGTTGTTGAGGAGGTTCAATCGTACTTTGGTGATAAGGCGTTTAAGACGCTGATCCCCCGTACAGTTAAAATCTCCGAAGCTCCGTCTTTTGGAGAACCGGTAATTACCTATGCACCTCAAAATAAGGGTGCAAAAGCGTATATGAACCTTGCAAAAGAGGTGATCAAGCGTGCCTAGTGCAAAGAAACGTGGCGGATTAGGACGTGGTCTCAATGCTTTGGTCTCAGAGGCCGAATATGAGACCGGTGGTTCGGCTGCATCTGCTTCAAATGCCGCATCTGAAACAAAACTCCCTATTGAGGATATCGTTCCCAACCCTAATCAGCCGCGAATTCACTTTAACGAAACTGAACTTCGCGAGTTGAGTGAGTCAATCCAAGAGCATGGTGTTTTGCAGCCGCTTTTGGTTCGCAAGCACGGAAACGGCTATGAGATCATTGCTGGTGAACGTCGTTACCAAGCGTCAAAGCTTGCTGGTCTTGAGGAACTGCCTGTCATCATTAAGGAAGTTAATGATGAGGAGATGCTCGCTCTTGCTCTTATCGAGAATCTTCAGCGTTCTGATTTGAATCCCGTCGAAGAGGCGAAGGGTTATCGTCAGCTCATTGATGCTAGCGGTATGACACAAGAGGCGTTATCAAAGGCTGTCAGTAAGTCTCGTTCTGCAATTACAAATTCGCTTCGTTTGCTAGATCTTCCCGAAGTCGTACAGCAGATGATTTTCGAGGGCAAGCTTACTGCTGGCCATGCGAGAGCGATTCTTGCAGTTCCATATGAAGATGCAAGGATTCGACTTGCTGAGAAGGTTGTTGCAGAAGGCCTTTCCGTTAGAGCGACAGAAAATCTTGCTCCGTTGTTTTCTGCCGGAGAGACACCTAAGACACCGAGGCCTGCAACGCCTCAGTCTTTTAAAAAGGCTGCCCGCGTGCTTCGTCAGGTTTTTAATACCAACGTGCGTGTGAAGAGCTCGCGTGGAAAGAATAAGATCGAGATTGAGTTTAAAGACGAGGAAGAGCTCTCTCGTATTCTTGGCGAAATGATTCAGTTTGATCAAGGAGGCCAAGATGAGGAATAAGATTTTAACTGCGATTGCATTGGCGACGACTGTCGCGGCTGGTGCCTTCGCTGGCTATAAGATCGCGACGGACGATGAACTTCGAGGTCGTTTGCTTCGTGGCGCGCAAGATATCGTTGATACGTCCAAGAAGAAAATGGATGTTATGACAGAAGATGTTGCCATGCGTACTGCTCAGGTAACGAAGAATCCCAAGATTAATCAAGGTTGGGTTAGCAACCAATGGGAAAATGTGGGCTATTAGGTACCTAATAATTACTCAGTAAATTTTGAGGGGTCCTTGTCTGATTCATGAGACAAGGGCCCTTTATTTTGTCCGTAAAAAATGGGAAAGGTAGCAGCTGCTCCAAAATTGAGGTCAATAAATGAAACGGCCCCGGTTGCATATCCTGCAACCGGGGCCGTTCGATGTTTCACATGAAACGTTTTGGAGTGCGACTCCCCTATGCGTTCTTCTGAACTTTAAAGCGCTGTTTCAGCTGTCCGCAAGCGGCGTCAATATCGTTACCACGGGAGTTACGAATCGTGGTCTCGATGCCACGGGACTCAAGACGACGCTGAAGATCCTCAACCTTATGAATCGGCGACGGCTTGAGCGGGCTGCCCTCGATGTCGTTAAGTTGAATCAGGTTAACGTGGCACAGCGTTCCCTCGCAGAAGTCGCAGAGTGCCTGCATCTCGGGATTCGTATCGTTGACGCCTTCGATCATGGCATACTCATAGGTCGGGCGGCGGCCAGTCTTCTCGGTGTAGAGCTGAAGCGCCTCGTGAAGGCGAAGCAGCGTGTACTTCTTAACACCGGGCATGAGCTTATTGCGCGTCGACTGGATGGCGGAATGCAGGGAAACGGCAAGCGTGAACTGCTCGGGGATATCGGCAAATTTGCGAATACCGGGAATAACGCCGCTGGTAGAGACGGTGAGGTGACGAGCGCCGATACCGATGCCATCGGGGTCGTTGAGGATACGCAATGCCTTGAGAACCTCGTCGTAGTTGGCAAACGGCTCGCCCTGGCCCATGAAGACAACGCTTGTGGCACGCTCGCCAAAGTCGTTGGATACATGAAGCACCTGGTCGACGATCTCTTGAGCAGTCAGAGAGCGCTTGAGGCCGTTGAGACCGGTAGCGCAAAAGGCACAGCCCATGCCGCAGCCTGCCTGGGTGGAAACGCAGACGGAAAGCTTGTTACGACGGGGCATGCCGACAGTCTCGACGGAAATGCCATCGTGGTACTCGAGCAGATACTTGCGCGAGCCATCTTTGGAAACCTGCTTGGTGAGTTCAGTCGGCGTATCAAAGGCAAAAGCCTCTTTAAGCTGCTCACGGAAAGCCTTGGGGAGGTTGGTCATATTGTCAAACGAACAAACGTTCTTCTCGAAGACCCATTCGATGAGCTGCTTCGCGCGGAAGGCAGGCTGGCCAAGTTCGGTCACGAGCTCGCGAATATCGTTTTGGCTCAAGTCGCGAATGTCCTGAGATTTAGTCCTGGGATTCATGGAAGCCTTTCGATTTTGGGGAAACGTAGAGGGTATCGCTACAATATGGTATCAGCTGCAGAAATTATAGAGGAGGAGTCTGCCCATGCCGGGTAAAAGCCTAGAGAACATGCACGTAGCGGTCTTGGCGGGCGGTCATTCCGCTGAGCGCGAGATCTCGCTCAATTCGGGAAAGAACGTCGTGGCTGCCTTGAAGGAGGCCGGCTACACTTCGGTGGAGCTGATCGACACGGCTGCCGATGATTTTATGGTAACCATGGCGACCGGCGGTTTCGATGTGGCATTTATCGCCATGCACGGCGCCGGCGGTGAGGATGGCGCCATGCAGGGTGCCATGGAGACCCTGGGTATCCCCTACACGGCCTCGGGCGTACTTGCCAGCGCCTGCGGTGCCGACAAGGAGGTCTCTAAGCTCCTATACGCCAAGGCGGGCATTCCCATTGCCCCCGGCCTTGCGCTCGAGGTGGGCGATGAAGTCGATATCGATCATATCGTCGAGGTTTGTGGCGAGCGCTGCTTTGTGAAGCCGGCCGTCAACGGTTCCAGCTATGGCATTTCCCTGGTCCATGAGCCCTCCGAGCTGCCCTCGGCAATCGCCAAGGCGTTTGAGTACGGCGACAAAGTGCTGGTCGAGAAGTGCATCGAGGGTACCGAGATCACCGTCGGCGTATACGGCGAAGATGACGTGCGCGCCCTGCCGATTGTCGAGATTCGTAAGCCCGAGGACTGCGAGTTCTACGATCTGGACGTGAAGTATGTCGACCCTACGGATATCCATCGCATTCCGGCGCAGATTTCACCCGAGAATTACGCTCGTGCCCAGGAGCTTGCCTGTGCCGCTCACAAGGCGCTCGGTTGCCTGGGCATCTCGCGCAGCGACTTTATTGTGAGCGAGGACGGCCCCGTTATCCTCGAGACCAATACCATTCCCGGCATGACCGATACGTCGCTGTATCCGGATGAGATCCGCCACACCGATGACATGACGTTCCCGCAGGTCTGTGACAGTCTGATCCGTATGGGCCTTCGTCGAGCGGGCATTGCATGCTAATCGAGGACGCGGTTTCGTCAGGAACGCCGCAGTTTGTCATCGACTCCTATGCCACGCTTGCCGACCGCGCCAAAACGCAGTCCTTCGGCCTTATCGAGGAAGATGTGATTGTCCTCGATACCGAGACCACGGGTCTTTCGGTGCAGGACAACGAGCTGATCGAGATCTCGGCGGCCCGTCTTTCGGGCCGCGAGGTCATCGACCGCTTCGATACCTTCGTGCATCCCAAACAGCTGATTCCCGCCGAGATTACCGAGCTCACGAGCATTACAAATGCCGATGTGGCAGATGCCCCGTCGGCGGTTGAGGCCGTCGCCGCTCTCGCCGATTTTGTCGGTGGCTGCCCGGTGATCGCACACAACGCCACGTTCGACCGCTCGTTTATCGAGTCGGTCAAAGGCGGCGTCAACGTGAGCGATATTTGGATCGATTCGCTGGCGCTGTCGCGCATCGCGCTTCCGCGCCTGGCCTCGCACAAGCTGTCTTTTATGGCCGATCTGTTTGGCTGTGACTCGGTGTCACACCGTGCCAATGCCGACGTCGACGCCCTGTGTGGCGTATGGCGCGTGTTGCTCGTGGCGCTCACCGACTTGCCCCAGGGCCTCATGGCGCGCCTAGCCGACATGCACCCGGATGTGCCTTGGTCCTATCGTCCTATATTCTCATTCTTGGCGGGACAGAACCCTGGTTCTATCTTCTCTCTCAGCGCCGCTCGTGCTGACGTTCTCAAGGCCGATCGCGCCGACGATCGGGTGGACGCCGACGAACTGCCGGTCCTCAAGATGCCGAGTCGTGAGGAGATTGAGGCAGACTATGCGCCGGGTGGCCTGGTCAATCGCATGTATCCCACCTACGAGCCGCGTGATGAGCAGATCGCGATGGCGCTCGAGGTCCGCGATGCGCTGGTCACGGGCACTCATCGTGTAATTGAGGCGGGCACAGGCGTCGGCAAATCGATGGCCTATCTGGTGCCTTTTGCCGAGGCAGCACGCCGTAACAACATCACGGTTGGTATTGCGACCAAATCGAACAATCTTGCCGACCAGCTCATGTACCATGAGCTGCCAAAACTTGCCGAGCAACTGAACGGTGGTCTGTCATTTTGCGCTCTCAAGGGGTATGACCACTATCCGTGCCTGCGCAAGCTCGAGCGCATGAGCCGCGGCCAGGTCGAGATCACCACCAAGCGCGATCCGGCGGACACGCTCACGGCGGTCGCGGTCATTATGGCGTACGTCTGCCAATCAGCCGATGGCGACCTCGACTCGCTCGGCATTCGGTGGCGCAGCGTCAACCGCCCCGACTTTACGACGGCCTCGCGCGAGTGTGCCCGTCGCCTCTGCCCGTTTTTCCCTGATAAATGTTTGGTCCACGGTGCTCGCCGTCGTGCGGCACATGCCGATGTGGTGGTCACCAACCATTCCCTGCTGTTCCGCAATGTCGCGGCCGAGGGCAGGATTTTACCTCCGATTCGTCATTGGGTAATCGACGAGGCCCATTCCATCGAGCGCGAGGCGCGCCGCCAGTGGGCGCGCGTGGTGTCGGCGGACGAATCGCGCGTTCTGTTTGAGCGCCTGGGTGGCTCGAGCACCGGCGCGCTAAGCCAGGTTTCCCGTGATTTGGCAACCTCCGAGGGCTCTACGCTCTATCTGGGCCTTACTGCCAAGGCGACCTCGACGGTTGCGCGTGCGAGCATGGCGATCGCCGACGTGTTCGATGGCGTTCGCGAGCTCGGCCGCCGTGCCCGTGGGGGTTATGACAATGCCAATCTATGGATTGGCCCCGAGCTGCGCGAATCTGACGACTGGCATGATTTCTTACAGTCGGCCTACGCTGCCATCGACGCATTGGAGCAAGCTGACAAGAGCGTCGACGCTCTGGTGCAAGCCGTCGCTGCCGATAAGCCCGAGGTCGTCGTCGACCTGGGCGATATCTCGCGCCGCCTGCACGAGCTGGCCGAGAACCTCAAACTCATCATTGATGGCATCGATGAACACTACGTGTATTCGCTGCAGGTCAATCGCAGGCTGCGTGCCGGCGGAGAGTCGATGACCGCAGAGCGCATCGATATTGGCGAGGCCTTGGCAACCGAGTGGCTGCCCGAGGTTCACACGGCTATCTTTGCCTCGGCGACCATGACGGTGTCCAAAAGCTTTGAACACTTTAACCACGCGGTTGGCCTCGATCGCATCGGTGCTTCAACATCCTCATCGCTGCACTTGGACTCGAGCTACGACTTTGATTCGAACATGGCTGTAGTCGTTGCGGGCGATATCCCCGATCCGCGCGATCGTGAGAGCTATCTTACGGCGCTCGAGCGCGTGCTGGTCGACGCCCATATTGCCATGGGCGGATCGGTGCTCACGCTGTTCACCAATCGACGCGACATGGAAGACCTGTACGCCCGCGTTGAGCCCAAGATGGCCCGTGCGGGTCTGGAGCTCAACTGCCAGCAGCGCAACTCATCTCCTCGTCGCCTGCGCGACCGGTTTATCAACGAGCCGACCTCGTCGCTTTTTGCGCTTAAGGCCTTCTGGGAGGGATTCGACGCCAGCGGCGAGACGCTGCGCTGCGTCATCATTCCCAAGCTGCCGTTCTCGAGCCCCACGGACCCGCTCTCGTGCGAGCGCAACCTGCGCGAAGACCGCGCTTGGGCGCGCTATTCGCTGCCCGAGGCGGTGCTCGAGGTCAAGCAGGCGGCCGGCCGCCTTATCCGCTCGTCGACCGATTGCGGCGTGCTGATTCTGGCCGACCCGCGCCTGGTGACGAAGGGCTACGGAAAGAAGTTCTTAACGTCGCTGCCCACGAGCTCCTATCAGCGCATCGAATCGGCGCAGATCGGTCACTATCTGCAACTGTGGCGCGCACGCCACGAGCGGCGGCGCTAAAGCGGACAGACGAGGGTTTTTGCCATTTCGCACAGACGCTTTGACAAGGCGGGGTCATCCAAGATGCGGATGGCTCCGCCCGCTGCGATTATCTGGCTCAGTAGCCAACGTTCGGAGCCGTAATGCACGGTTACCGTTGCCATGTCTGCCCCGCTGCGCTCGATGAGGGTGATGCCGGCCCAGTCCAGATGCTCCGCCATATCGAATGGCATCAAGAGCTTTGCGCTACGCTGCGTCCGGGCAAGGGAATCGTGGAGGGATGCAGCGTCCGGTGCGTGAGGCACGACGGAGTCTTCCGTCAAGGTGAGTCCCTCGATTTTATCCATGCGATAGGTGCGCTGCTCATCGACCGCGATGTCCCAGGCAATCAGATATGTTTGGTCGCCATTTGCCGTAATGTGCAAGGGGTCGACCAGACGCTCGCGTGGCCGCGCATCGTCCATCGAGCGATACGAAATGCGGCAGCGAACGCCGTCCTGAATGGCGCAGCTCAGCTGCTGCCAGTGCGACCCGTGGTTGACGGTGTCAAAGACGCGCTGGTTATAGCCGAGTTCTTCGGGTAGAAGGGCGTGTCGAATCCGAGCTGCCGTCTGTGGCTCGATCCCCAACGATTCAAGTTCATGGTTGAGCACAGCGCCCTCGGCGGCACTCAGGCGCAGCGGTAGCACACGCCCGGCGTCACCGGTGAGGGCCACACGCTCGCCGCGGCATTCGCAGATGATGCGCGCGCCCGATTCTCGGTCCGCGAGCGTCGAGACGATCTCGAGAATCTCGTCGAGCGACACCCCTGTGATGTCAAAGCGGCTGCAAATCTCGGTTCGTGTCATGCCGCTCTCGCCGGCGGCGTAGAGGGCCTCCATGATGTCGATGGCGCGAGAGAGCCTCTGCTCGCTGGTGAGTTTACGCACGGGCATGCTCGTGCACCGTCCTTTCAATGAGGCGGTTCCACGCCTGTTTGAGCGATTTGGGGGCCACGGGTCTCATGCCGTCCATGGCGTGGGCCATGCAAAATGAGGCGGCGGCTTCAAGATTGCGCACGTCAACGGTCCAAGTCCATCCCGAATCGGTGTGTGCGAGCTCGCCTCGCCCGCGCGTGAGACCGTTGATCATATCGATCTGCGTCTGAGGGGCGAACGAGAACGTAGCTGCAACGGGCGGTCGGTCGGCAAAATCGAATTCAAAGAACAGATAGTCGTTGAGATTGAAGTCCGCAGGGATGGCGTAGGCTTTCGAAGGACGCCAAGCGCGAACGATACGGTCGCAGCGGAATGTCCTGATGTCGTCGGTGACATTGTCGAGGCCGCAGAAGTACGCCACGCCCTCGCGCTCGAACATGCCGTAGACGCAGACGGTACGCTCTTTCTGCTCGCCGCGTCCGTTCTGATATAAAAATCGCAGCGCGCATCGCTCGGCAAAGGCGCTCCATACCGCATCGACGGTGGGAGAGCGGCGGATCGGTGCTTCGTCCGCCGTCGTCCTGCCGGTGAGGTAGGCAATCTTGGAACGAATATCGGCAAGCGGCGCGGCAAAAGTGGATGAGCCGGCCGCTATTGTCTGGTCGATAGCGTTGAGCAGGATATCGGCGTCGTCTGCGGTGATGAGGCCGCCTGCCGCAAACGTGTGCTCGCGGTCGATTGTCCATGAGCTTTCCTCGGTCTCCTGCGCGCCGGCGGGGCGAACCTCCTTGATTAAGATGCCGCGTTCGAGCAGTTTGTCACGATCGCGCCGAAACTTGCGCTTATCCGAGTCGATATTGCCCGAGCCATATCCCAGGTCAGAATCCAAGACGATCTGCTCGGTCGTCAGCGGTTCGGGGGAGCTGTTGAGCACAAAGAAAAGATTGAGGATGCGCTGAGCCGTTTTATCGAAACTGGGCTCCGAATTCCCCTTTTTAATTGTCGCGGTCGCGTCGCTTGCCGTCATAGAGTCCTCGCATGAGAAGGTGGTTTGCTGCCATGATTTTAGTCCGATATGGAGATTAGGCTATATCCTTGTCCGCTCGGGGCGTTAAGATGGCCCGAATTCGGTCGTTTGCGCTCGCTCGGGGTATACTTTCGACTATATACGGTTCTAATGTGCATGCATTGGGCCTATTTGTCGGATTATGGATGTGGAGCGCACATGGCGAACACCCAGAACTATATTAACCACCTGCTGCAGAACACCGGCATCACGCCGGCATGCAGCGAAGAAGAGCGCTTGGCTGCCGAGGATATCGCTCAGATCTTCCGCAACCACGGCTTTGATCCCGAGGTTCAGGAGTTCAATGCCCCGGCGCCCAGCAGGTTGGCATTTGCCGTTACCGGTATTCTTGCGTTTGCCGGCGCCCTGCTGATGGGCATCGGTGGCGGCATCGGCTTGGTCGGCACCTTGCTGGCCATTGTCGGCGCCGTTCTTTACGTGCTCGAGCGCACGGGCCACCCCGTGGTTTCGCGCCTGGGCAAGACGGGCGTGAGCCAAAATGTCATCGCCTACCACAAGGCCTCGGGCCCGCTCGCGTCTCCGCGCAACCGCCCGGTGGTCGTTGTCGCACACTACGACTCTCCCCGTGCTGAGCTGCTCGCCCGCGAGCCCTATGCTTCGTATCGTGCGCTCATCGCCAAGCTGTTGCCCGTTGCCACGGTTGCCCCTGCTGCCGTTGCCATCTTGCGTATCCTGCCGCTCCCCGGCGCGCTCAAGGTTCTGCTGTGGATTGTCGCGATCCTCGCTTCCCTCGTTGCGCTCGCCAACGCGGCAAACATCATTTCTAACCGTTTTGTGCTTCCCTATACGTCCGGCGCAGTGTGCAACAAGTCTTCTGTCGCCGCTATGCTCGGCGTTATGGACAACGTTGCTCCCTTCCAGGGCGAAAACGAGTTTCCCGACGATGTTCCGTTCGATACCTATTTTGGGGAGCAGAAGCGTCGTGCCGAGGAGATGGCGCGCGCAGCAGCGGAGTATGCCGCGGCCCAACAGCAAAACGACTACGGCAACACCATCGAGTATGAAGAGCCTACCTACGCCGAGGACGAGTTCGGTCAGCCGATTGCTCCCGACGCTCAGACCGAGCCCGAACAGGGCGAGGCTTTCGACGAGCAGATCGAGGGCTTTGAGGGTGCGTCTGCCGACGAGACGCTGATTGGCGCCATCGTGCCCGAGGATCAGAATCAGGCTGTCCAGGCCGAAGAGTTCAATGACGAGGTTCCCACTGCCGAGCCGGCGGAGGAGCCTGTCGCGGCCGAGCCCGAGCCCAGGCTCTATCGCAATGCCGCCGGCAACATCCGCTTTGGTTCGGATGCCATCCGTGCGCTCGGAATGCTTCCCGAGTCCTGCACGCTCGATTACGAGGAAGGCGAGGAGCCGACGTTTGAGCCCGAGCCTGCCCCCGTCGTGACTGCATCTGCGCCCGTTGTCGCCGTGGATGATGAGTCTGCCGCGGTTACCGCTGCCGTTGCCGAGCCCGAGGCGGTGTCCGCGATCGATCCCGCGGCAGGACTGGACATTTTGGCCCCCGCCGCGCCGGCGCAAGACGTTGCGGACGAGCCTGACGACGATTACGTTGAACAGCCGAGGCGCGTGTCTTACGAGAGCGATACTGATTTTTCGGCCGAGATTCCCGCGGCAACGCCCCATGCCGATATTGCATCCGCGTTCTCTTCGATTGGCGCCAGTGCTTCCAACTTCTTTAAGGGTGCGCTTGCAAAGGGCAAGAAATTTGTCGACGATTTCGAGGAGAAGCGCGCTGCCGCACGCGAGGCTGCCGAGCAGGAGGCTATCGCTCAGCAGCAGGCAGCCGAGGCGGCACGTGAGCGCGCGGCGCAAGAGCTCGAGCAGAACGAGGCTATGCAGTCCGTGCCCGTCGACGCTGCCGAAGCTACAACGTCCTTTGAGTCCCAGCAACCGGCGTCCACGGATGTTGTTGAGGCGACGACGTCTTTCGAGGCTCAGCAGCACGTCGATAGCACCATGTCGTTTGATGCCGCGCAGTTCGATTCCACGATAACGTTTGAAAAGCAAGGCACCGCGATTGCCGAGCCCCTTCCTGTTTCCGATGAGCAGGGCGACGCGGCAGACGATGACGAGCCCATTGATGCTGCCGAAATTCAGGATGCTGCCGAGGACGAGTCCGTCGAGGTCAACTCTGACGAAGAGCAATACGCGGCAGCCGATCAAGGTGATTCGGCCGAGGTCGAGCAGGAGGAGGTGCCTGCGGTTTCCGAGACTCCCGAGACGGATGAGTCGAGGCCTTACTCCACGCAGATTTTCACCATGCCGACCCCGAGTGGTTCCGGTGCCACGGTTGCCAATGTCGCTCCCACCCAGGACGAAACGGTCGATTCCCTTATGGCCCAGATTTCCTTCCAGGCATCACCGCGTCCGCAGATGAATGTTCCCGATCCGGCGTCGGCTCCGTCGCCTGCACCTTCCTCGTCTCCGCTGGCTTCGGTCCCCGATCCGTCGCTGCCGTCGATGAAGCAGGCAAACGTTGCGTCTCGCACGTCGCTGTTCGACCTTCCCGATCCCTCCGCACAGGTCAACGACCCCTTTGCTACCGCTCAGGGTCCCGAACCAACATCGGCACCCGTTGCGCCTCCTAGGCCCGTTGCGTCGGGCGCTCAGCCGATCGAGACCATTTCGGCTCCCGCCCCGGCGGCAGCCAAGTCTCGCAAGCGCGGCCTGGGCGGCCTGTTCGGTCGTAAAAAGAAAAATGAACAGGACAGCATGAGTGATTGGCTGGGCGTCGAAGACGATTACGATGCCAAGAAGTCCGGTCGCGGCATCGGTTCGTGGGATAATTTCGAGGACGATAACGATGGCTGGAAGGGCGGCGCTACGTCTTCCGACGGCGCTTCTTCCGAAGATATGCTCTCGGCTGTCGCCTCTATGGGCGACGATGAGCTGCTCGGTCACGATATCTGGTTTGTGGCAACGGGCGCCTCGGATTGTGATGGCGCCGGTATGAAGGCCTTCTTGGCTTCGCATCGCGATAAGCTCCGCGGCGTCTTCTTCATCAATCTTGAATCCGTCGGCGCCGGTAGGCTTTCGGTGGTGACGGTTGAGGGCGAACAGCAGCTGCTCAAGGGCGATCGCCGCATCATGAACCTGGTCAGCAAGGTGTGCAAGTCGTTCCATGTCGATTGTGGCGCGCTCGAGATGCCCTATGCCAAGACCGATGCCTATGCCGCGCTCGAGGCGAGCCGCCGAGCCCTCACCATCGCCGGCGTGGACGGCACGCGCCTGGCTTGTGCTCGTACCGAGGACGACCTGCCCCACAATGTCAACCCGACGAACATTGCCACGGTATCCGAGGTCGTGACCGAGGTTATCCGCCGTTCGTAGACGGAGCTCTAAGGAGTCAACGTGTTTTCGTATATTAAGCGCCATTGGCCTGTCTACGTGATTTTGACCTTGATCGCCATTGCGTTAGGATTTGGGGCTGCCTACATCGTGGGTGCGAAGGGCTCGACCCCCGCCTCCGCAATCAGCGAAGAGGTGGAGCAAGAACAGAGCACGGGTGCCGATGGGATTCCTGAGTCCGAGCAGGCAATCGTTGATGGTGGATCTTCGTCTGCAGAGTAGATACGGCGATTTAAATGATTGAAAGCGGGCGAGCCGGGGGACTGGCTCGCCCGCTTTTTTTATCGCGCTAGAGCTTCTTTGGGATCGACCTAAGGCGAGCGAACCATAGGGCTGCGGCACCCGAGGTCAGAAGCGCGGTGATGCAAGCGGCGATGGGGACTGATCCTGTTGCCGGTAGGTCCTGCGGTAGGGTACAGCGTTGAATGACACGGTCCTCGTCATGTGACTCAAGTTTATCGCTGCCGCCGTTGCGGCAAAGATCGACGCGCGCGCTGTTGGTGAGTGCGGTTTGGGGCGTATAAGCCGACGTTGCCTGCATGTGCACGACTGCGCCCTGAGCGTCTGTGCCAAGGATTGCTTTGGCATCGTCAAGGTCGTCGTGCTCATCTTTGAGATCATCACGGGTCCAAGAATCCACATCGCTTCGAGTCGTAAAGTCGGCGGCTACCGCACCGTATTCAATGCGAATGTCCGTTACGACGGTATTGGATGCAAGGTCAAGTTCTTTCGCCTCGAGTGTGGTGGATTCCGTGGTCGAGACATCCGCCTTCCAGAGGTGCCAGCCGTCGTAATCGACGAGGCGGCAATCCTCACCCAGGCTCTCTTTTACTTCGTCGGACTCAAGCCAAAGATTTTCGTGCCCATCGTCAAGTGTCGCGTTTGCCGGCTCATCGACGTCTGTCGAGTCCAACGGCGTCGTGCGATACCACACGTTGCACAGACCGTTGAGGTCGCCGATGGCGACGGGGGTTTCGATTGAGACGAATCTCGCCGTGCCGTCTTTGGCGCACTCAAGATCATCGGTAATCGTAAACTCATCAACCCAAGTAGCGGAATCGTTTCGAGCATCGATGGTATAGGAGAAAAGCCCATCCGTATTGGTTTGCATCGCGGCGCGGTTTTTTCCATCGCCGTTAGCCAACAGACCCTTCCCGATAGGTTGGACAAGTTCCTGACGCTTGTCGACCTGTCCTTTGATCTCGATGGGCGCATCCTTCATCGCGACGGATTGGACTTCTCCCGTATCCTTTATTTCAAACGTTATCTCCTCGGCAAGGTCATAGGTCCGCGGAGACATCGTTTCGCGCAACGAGTAGGTGCCGGGTGCAAGATGTTCGATGCGGTGCGGCTTGTCGGATGAGGTCCAGGAGTCTATTTCGGTTTTATCGGGACCATATAAGGTGAGCTGTGCGCCTTTCACTTCCTGCTCTCCGCTTGCATCGACCTTGGAGATATCAACCTTGGTGTAATCGTCGGATACGTTAAGCCGTGCTTCTACAACGGGTGTTTTCTGGTCGGCATAAGTAAGGTCGACAATATGGGTTGTCCGATCGAGCAAGAAGCCTGCCGGCGCTTGAGTCTCGACAACCTCGTAGCGTGCGGTGCCAGGTCCCAGCGGGAGGTTGTCCGCGCGTGCTTCTCCAGTTTCATCCGTCGTGACGGTAGTGACAGTCTCACCGTCGAGCGCGGCAATGCTACCGTCGGGGCGCACGATATCACCCGAGGCACGGATCTCAAAGACGGCGCCCGCGAGGCTGCTGCCGTCTATGGCATCGGTTTTAACGATCCTGATGTTTCCGGTCGCGGCGTGGTCATAATACGAGGCGATTGCAACGGGCGTTAGGTTCATGTCGGCGGGTATGTTTACCTCGATCTCTTCGCCGACAAGATAGGGCTCTTTGGCCGAGGTTTCTCGTACATAATAGGTGCCCGGCACGAGCGATTCGGGCAGTGTGACGGTCCCGGTCGCGTCAGTCGTAAAGGTGTCCATTACGTTATGTACTGGATACCAGCAAGTTTGTGAGACAGGTTCGTGATTGCTGTCGAGGAGTTGGAAGGTGAATCCGGCTAGTGGAACAGAAGCGCCTGTTTGGGCATCGCATTTTACAATCTGGAGATGCGTCGACAGAGCATGGTTGTCCACGATATATTGAAGCACGGCGCCGTTGGAAATCTGATTGGCCCCGACGGTCCATTCCCCTGCACGTTTAAAACCCTCGGGGACGGTTTCCGGAACCTCGCGAATCGTGTAGCCGGCACGGTCGTATGGGACGGCTCCGTGGACACTGGCGGGTCGCTTGCCTGTGCCGAACCATGCTTCGGGCTGATCTTTGGTGGAGGCAAAGCCATAGATGTTTGTGGTCAGTGTGCCAACAACCTGCTGAGAGCTGTTGCTGACAACCTCAAAGACAACACCACCCGCCGGCTGCTCCAGGCCGGATTGGTCGCTATTGCCGCAATCCTTGAATTTGGAAATCTCAAGGTTAAACGCAATGGGGATATCGGAAACGCGAGATTCGATCTCGACCACGTCTGAATCGCCGAGCTGATCGGCTCCGACGGTATAGGTCCAGCTGTCGTTGGATGGTAGGTAGCCCTCGGGGGCTTTTGATTCATAGATGGTAAAGGTTCCTAAGGGGACATCGGCGAGGGTAGCCCGACCGCTTTCGTCAGTCGTGAGAATTTGCGACCATCCAGGGGTTGATTGCGACACACACGTGAACTCTGCTCCTGCGAGTGAAGATCCCACCTGGGGGCCGGCATTCGTCGCGGCATCGAGTTTTACGATACGCAGGTTGATGGTGCCGGGTTGTTCATCGATGGCGACCTGCCCGCCGTCATTCCCCGTGGTAAAGGCAATGCGATCGTGGCGGGGGACATAGCCGGCCGGCGCCTTCGCTTCAACTAGGTAGTATGCCGTGTTGGGCAGAAGTGTTGCTTGCGCTTGACCGTTGCTGTCCATCTGGATGGTGCCGACACGCGCGCCGCTGGTGCTCTCAAAAATATCGAATGTTGCCCCGGTAAACTGATAGGTATTGTTTCCGCTGGTAATAACGGTGTTCGCAGACTGCTTTTGGAAGGAAACAGAGACCGCCGGCAGTACATAGAGCATGTCTTGACGTTTGCTGCCGCCCGATACGGCTCCTAGATAGCGCCGCGCGCGGTGCGGAGCGGCTTTGATGCTTCCTGATTTTGCGCTGTCGTGGAGCCACCGCGCAGCCGCCACGACTTCATTGTCGGCGGTAAAGTGTCCGCTCTTGGTTTTGCCCTGAGCGGTCGTGTAGGAGTAGGTGCCGTCGACATGGGTAGTGCCGTTGAGCATCCATACGGCAAGCTGGGTGGCGGCGCGGGCGCGATCGGGTGAAAGATGGTAACCGCCAAATGACGTGGCGGTAGGATATCCGTGACAAACGATTGCCGCGAACTCGTCGTCGAGCCACACCCAGCCTTGATCAAAGTTGAGCCATGGGCCGCCCGGCTTGGTGGGGCCGGGGCGCTCCTGGTTCATGCAGTAGGCAATTGAGGCGTCTTGAGCTTCATACTTGCCGATGAAGAAGGGCCCACAATCATCGCTAATAGTGCGGAAGCCGAGCTGGTCGTAGCCATCGACGGCAAATGCGGCTCCCGGTGCCAGGCAGCCGAAAAGCAGGAAGAGGAGCAGGAGCAGCGGACCTGTTGCGATTGCGCTGTGGACAGAGTGCGTGGGTGCGTTGGACATGGCTGCTCCTTATCCCTCGTGCGCCGCACGGGGAGGCTGCGGCGCTTGGGATGAGGCTACCGCCATGGTTCATGCGGGTAAGTACCAGAAGCTGACCAAAAGCTTGCCCGATTTCTGACAAATCGAGCTCAAATACAACAATCAGATAAAAATGCAGGTAGAAGATGGTAAGAAAAGAAAGACAAAGGTCCTCATCTCCACAATTGGCGCGGTTTTCAAACGATTCTCCACAGCTAAAACAAGCATCGACACCCTTGTATCGAACAAGACAACCGCGTTATACTAGCCAACACACAAGCGGGCATCGCCAAGTGGTAAGGCATCAGCTTCCCAAGCTGACACTCGCGGGTTCGAGTCCCGTTGCCCGCTCCAGTTAAGAGCACGAGCACGGCACCATCACGGTGCCGTGCTTTTTTCAATAAAGTGCCGGGACTCGAACACGACAGGGTGCGAGCGTTAAATAAACGCGAAGCGTTTATAGCGAGCAGGCAAGGGCGCCGATAGGCGACCGCAGCCGGTGCGGATTTGCGAAGCAAATACGCAGACGTCCCGTTGCCCGCTCCATCAGCCAAGGGGGATGCTGGGACACTCGGTTCGATCCGGTCTCCTTCGACGGCTTTGCGGACCGGAGCATGCCGACCGCAGCCGGTGCGTATTTGCGAAGCAAATACGCGGACGTCCTCTCGGCCGCTCCAATTCCAAAATGTTAGGTTCATGCCTGCTGCCCATACCTGCACCTGCGCACGGTACAATGGTTGGGTTACGACCAACGTGCCAATAACCAAAAAGGAGCCGCTATGATCGATCGCTATACCCGCCCGGAGATGGGACACATCTTCTCCCTCGAGAACAAGTACGCCATTTGGCAGGAAATCGAGGTTCTGGCCTGCGAGGCCCAGGCGGAGCTCGGCAAGATCGGTATTTCCAAAGACGAGGCCCAGTGGATCCGCGACCATGCCAACTTTGAGAAGGCGAAGGTCGATGAGATCGAGGAAGTCACGCGCCACGACGTCATTGCCTTCCTGACCAACATGAAGGAATACATCGATGCCGATGTTCCCGCGGGCGACCCCAAGCCCAGCCGCTGGGTTCACTATGGCATGACCAGCTCCGATCTGGGCGACACGGCCCTGTGCTACCAGCTCACCCAGGCCTGCGACCTGATCATCGAGGACGTCAAGAAGCTCGGCGAGATTTGCAAGCGTCGCGCTTTCGAGGAGCGCAATACGCTCTGTGCCGGCCGCACTCATGGCATCCACGCCGAGCCGATGACCTTCGGCATGAAGTTTGGCTCTTGGGCCTGGGAGCTCAAGCGCGATTTGGATCGTCTTGAGGACGCCCGCAAGAATGTTGCCTTCGGTGCCATCTCGGGCGCTGTCGGCACGTACAGCTCCATCGAGCCGTTTGTCGAGGAGTATGTCTGCGAGCACCTGGGTCTGGTTCACGACCCGCTGTCCACGCAAGTTATCAGCCGCGACCATCACGCCTATCTCGCCGGCGTTCTCGCCACCACCGCGGCCACCTGCGAGCGCATCGCTACCGAGGTTCGCAATCTGCAGAAGACCGATACGCTCGAGGCCGAGGAGCCGTTCCGTAAGGGTCAAAAGGGCAGCTCCGCCATGCCGCACAAGCGCAACCCCATCACCATGGAGAAGGTCTGCGGCCTGTCGCGCGTCGTGAAGGCCAACGCGCAGGTTGCCTTCGACAACGTCGCCCTGTGGCACGAGCGTGACATTTCGCACTCCTCTGCCGAGCGCGTCGCCCAGGCCGATAGCTTCATCGCGCTCGACCACATGTTCCAGTGCCTCATTCGCGTTATCGACGGCCTGCAGCTGTACCCTGCCCGCATGATGGCCAACCTCAATAAGACCCGCGGCCTCATCTTCTCCTCCAAGGTGCTGCTCGCCCTCGTCGACACGGGCATCACCCGCGAGGACGCGTACGCCATTGTGCAGGAGAACGCCATGGCAACCTGGCACGAGGTACAGGATTGTGTCTCCGGCCCTACCTTTAAGGAGCGTCTCGAGGCTGACCCGCGCTGCACCGTCAGCCAGGAGAAGCTCGACGAGATTTTTGATCCGTGGGACTTCCTCACCCGTATCGACACGGTCTTTGATCGTCTGGAGCAGCTGAGCTTCGAGTAGGTTCGGGCATAACGTTAGCTTTTTAGGGCGCTTTGCTGGTAATGTGTGTTGCCGGCAAAGCGCCTCGTTGCATTTAGGGAAAGACGGGGATAATAGTCGTCTCGAATAACATTCTGAGAGGGGATCGCATGATTTCGTTTGATTACAAGCCTCAGGGCGTGTGTGCTCGCAATATTCACCTTGACCTTTCCGATGACGGCAACAAGGTGATGGGCGTTGAGTTTACCGGCGGCTGCGACGGCAATCTCAAGGCTATCTCCAAGCTGGTCGAGGGTGCTCCTGCCGATCGGGTAATCGAGGTCCTCGCCGGTAATACCTGCGGTATGAAAAAGACCTCCTGCGCCGACCAGCTTACGCGCGCTATCGAGGCCGCTCGCGCCGAGATCGCCTAATGGGTATCGCCGATCACATCAAGAACGGAATATCGCGTCGCGGCTTTGTACTCGGTGGGGCTGCCGCGGGCGCTGCCACGGTGCTTGCCGGATGCTCGAAAAAACCGGGTACCAGCGATGATGCCGCCGGCGAGCCGCAGGTTATCAAGGACGATTCCAAAATCATCTCGATTACGGATGAGTACGAGGCAGTCGACATCGATCTTGAGCCGGCGGCGTCGTGGACGCTGCCTCTGGGTACGCTGCTGTACTACTGCGACGGCGATTACGCCGCGGCGATGATGGCGCCCGCATCGGCACTGCACGCCAACACACTCGGTGTGCTCAACCTGGGCGATGGCTCGCTTACCACATTAATCGAGGATCCTATCGAGGGCGCGGGATATGCATTCTACGATGTCCGTGCCGGCGACGGCGTATTCGCGTGGGTTGAGATGAACTTTGCCAATTCATCGTGGAAACTCTACGCTCAAAATCTATCGGGCGCTTCGCTCTCTGGCGATGTGGTTGAGCTCGATCGAGGTGGCAAGGACTATGATCCGCCCCTGTTTACGGCGTTTGGGTCATCGGTTATCTGGTATAAAATGCCTTCGGCAGGCGGCAATAAAACGAGTAGTGATTCGTTTTGCTATCGTCGCTCGCTTGATGAATCCAAGGCCGAGGCAATTTGGAAATCGACGGGCCGCTTTGCATCGGCCCCGCGCGCGAGCGACGGCATTTTGACCATCTCGCCGCGTGTCCGCAACGACGAGGGCGTCTACTACGGCATAACGGCAATTGATCTGACCGACGGCAACAACACCAAGCGTGCCCAGCTGGTCCTCCCTTCGTCAGTTTCGCCTTTCGAGGCCGTGTATATGGGCGATACCTTCGTGTTTTCTATCGAGGCGGCCTATAGTGGCGTGGGCAGCCTGGGCAATATGGGCACGTATATCGGTAATGAGGGAGGGCCGTACCTCTTCCTGTCACGCGAGCCGCTCGCATGTGCGGCTGGCAAGAAGAATAAATACCTTGTTAAGGTACAGGCGTCGCATTTCCTGATCGACACCTCTGCCAAGACCTATGGCTCGCTGCTGTCGCCCGACCGCGCTTTGGAGTATGGCGATTATCCAGCTACGGCGGGAAAATCGGACTCATTCCTTACGTACGCCACGGTGCGCAACAGCCAGGGTATACCAGAGACGGTCACTGCACGCCTATTTTCTCTTTAAGCTTAGAGGGGTTAAAAAGGCGCCAACAGGGGAATAAACGCGTTGTAATTGTGAGTACCGCCCGCCGAGCTGCCGCGTCATAGCGGCATCCGGCGGGCTCAGGTGCGTTAAAATGGGCTTGTTCTTAGCTAATTGAGACAGGGGGGGGCCGTGTTATGGCTTCAGATGCAAAAAAGATTCTGCTGGTCGAGGATGAGAAGGCAATCCGTGACGCCGTCGCTGCCTATCTCGAGCGCGAAGGCTACTGGGTTGTGGGCGTCGGCGACGGCCAGTCCGCGATCGAGGAGTTCGAGAAGCATCAGTTCGACCTGGTCGTGCTCGACCTTATGCTCCCCAAGATCCCCGGCGAGCGCGTTTGCCGCACCATTCGCGATACCTCGGATGTCCCCATCATCATGCTGACGGCTAAGGGCGAGATCGAGGACCGTATTATCGGTCTTGAGCTCGGCGCCGACGACTATCTGATTAAGCCGTTCTCGCCGCGCGAGCTCGTCGCCCGCGTTCGCGCTCTGTTCCGCCGTGCCCATCAGGCCGACGAGCCCGCCGTCGAGGTACTCGACTTCGGCGATCTGGTCATCGATATCTCGGGCCACAAGATCTTGGTCGAGGGTAAGGAAGTCGATCTGACGGCTTCCGAGTTCAAGCTGCTCACCACGCTTGCCCGCCATCCCGGCCGTGTGTATAACCGCATGGAGCTGGTCGAGAAGGTGCTCGGGTACGACTTTGAGGGCTATGAGCGCACCATCGATAGCCACGTGAAGAACCTTCGCGCCAAGCTGGGCGATGATCCCAAGAAGCCCAAGTGGCTCTACACCGTCCATGGTGTCGGCTATCGCTTCGAGGCTCCGGCTAAGACCGATAAGTCGGACGAGAAATAGGGAAATCACATATGACACCTGCGCGCTTTGAAATCGGACAAAAGCACAAGCAGGAGAGCGAGGCGGGTTCCAAGGCTAGTTGGAACACGCCTCGTTCCGATTCACGGCCAACGATGAGCTATCCCTCGCGCATGGCACTTGCTTTTGCTCTGACATCACTCATGACGGTATTGGTGCTGGTGGGCGTTGTCTCTGTTGTGTGGGGCACGGTCTTTTCGGATTACACACGCTCCAATATCGTCGAAATCGCAAATTCCGCTGCCGAGAAGTTGGCAACCTCATATGAGGAAAACGGCTCTTGGACTGCGGGGGAACTGCGCACGGTCGCAACGTCGAGTTTGGTTTCCGACGATTTGGGTATGCAGGTCGTCAATAAAAAGGGCGTGATCGTTTATGACGATTCCTGGCCCTCGGCAAGCGCCACCGCCGATGTACGCGAAAACCAGGCTACGACCGACGACACGAGCGGCAAGAGGGCATCGCATAGCCCGGTCTCGTCTGCTCCAACCGACTCCGATAGCGTTGCTAACGTCGAGATTGTAACGTCTTCCGGCGAGCATGTCGGACAGGTAAAGCTGTGGGCCATCGGCTCCGACGCGCTGCTCACCAAGGCGGACTCTGCGTTTAGGGAGAAGACCTTTAACGCCATGGCCCTCGCCGCGGTTGTTGCAATCTGCATTTCGGTCGTTATCGGATCGCTCGTGTCGCGCATGCTCACCAAGCCGATTCATCGCATCACCAGTACCGCAAAGCAAATCCGTGACGGCGACCTGTCGGCTCGCACGGGACTGCGCGGTGATGACGAGATCGATCAGCTGGGTGAGACCTTCGATGAGATGGCCACTTCGCTCGAGAAGGATATGAAACACGAGAAGCGCCTGACCTCTGATGTTGCCCACGAGCTGCGCACGCCGCTCATGGCCATGCTTGCAACGGTCGAGGCCATGCAAGACGGTGTGTATCCCACCGACGACGAACACCTGGAGACGGTCGCTTCCGAGACGCGTCGCCTGGCTCGTCTGGTGCAGCAGATGCTCGACCTATCGCGTATGGAAAACAGCACGGCTCCGCTCAATCTAGAACCGGTGGACATGGTTCCGTTCGTGCGATCGATTGTGAACGGCCAGGAGCGTCTGTTTGCCGACCGTGACCTTCGTCTTCGCTTTGCAGATGAAACCCAGGGGCACGACGATGTCGTCGAAGCCGATCCCGACATGATCACGCAATGCGTCATCAACCTCATGAGCAACGCCATGCGCTACACCCCCGAGGGCGGATGGGTCGTGGTGTCGGTGCTCAGTGATCGTAAACACGTCGATATTGCGGTCTCGGACACGGGCATCGGTATCGCCAAGGAAGACCTGTCGCGCATCTTCGGCCGTTTTTGGCGCGCCGATGCCAGCCGCGCCCGTGAGGCGGGTGGTCTGGGCGTGGGTCTCGCCGTGACCAAGCAGATTGTCGAGCGTCATCACGGCTACATATCCGTGGAGTCGGAGCTTGGAAAGGGTACGACTTTTACGATTCATCTGCCTCGCGAGCACACGGCGGACGCGGCATCTACTACAATGGAGCACTAGCTTTTCGCTATTCGGTGAAGGAGGGGTTTCGTCCCTGCCGCTCCGAGTTTGCGAAAACGTGCGGGAAAGAACCCGCATTTCTGTCGTATTTAGGTAAGGAGTGACTCACGTGACAACGATGGAGCGTCGTCCGGATTCCCGTGGCAAGGTTCGTGATATCTACGATGCCGGTGAAAACCTGCTGATGGTCGCCACCGACCGCATTTCTGCGTTCGACTTCATTCTTCCCGACGAGATTCCGTTTAAGGGAGAGGTGCTCAATCGCATCTCGGCATTCTGGTTCGATAAGTTTGCCGACATCGTCCCCAACCATCTCGTTTCCATCGACCCGGCGGATTTCCCCGAGGAGTTTGCTGAGTATCGTGACTACCTCGCTGGCCGCGCCATGCTGGTTAAGAAGGCCCAGACGATTCCTATCGAGTGCATCGTCCGCGGCTATCTGACCGGTTCGGGCAAGAAGACCTACGACGAGAACGGCACCGTCTGCGGCATCCAGCTGCCTGAGGGCCTGACCGAGGCTTCCAAGCTTCCCGAGCCGCTGTTCACGCCGTCCACGAAGGCCGAGATCGGTGACCACGACGAGAACATCTCGTTCGAGCGTTGCTGCGAGATCGTGGGCGAGGACATCGCCACGCAGATTCGTGACCTGTCTCTCAAGATCTACAAGGCCGCTGCTGAGTACGCCGCGACCCGTGGCATCATCATCGCCGACACCAAGTTTGAGTTTGGTGTCATCGATGGCAAGGTCACGCTGATCGACGAGTGCCTCACGCCCGACTCCAGCCGTTTCTGGCCTGCCGCCAGCTACGAGGAGGGCAAGATCCAGCCTAGCTACGACAAGCAATTCGTCCGCAATTGGCTCAAAGCCAACTGGGATATGACGGGGAAGACCCCGCACCTGCCCGCCGAGGTCATCGATGGCACGTCCGAGCGCTATCGCGAGGCCTTCCAGATCATCACGGGCTCCCAGTTCACAAGCATGAAGGAGAACGCGTAAGTGAGTACCCGCAGCGCCACGAACAAGCGCACGCAATCCCACGAGGTTACCGGGGTTGCGCGCAAGTCCGCCGCATCCGCCAAGCCCGCTCGCCAGGCAGCGAGTTCTGTTCACGTCGTGCCAGCATCATCCAAGGCACGCCGCAAGGAGCTCGAGAAGGGCGAGAGCCTCGAGGGCCTCTCTAAAGAGGAGAAGCGCGCCCGCAAGGCTAAGCAGCGCGCCAAGGAGGACCGCATCTACACGGTGTCGAATATCCTCCTCAAGCAGGATGAGGACTACACCAAGCGCCGTCGCATCTGGTGGGCCGTGCTCGCCATCGGTATGGTGCTCGTCGTGGCCATTTGGGCTTCGCTGTATTTCGCTCCTGCTGGCATGGTGTCCAGCCCCGTCCAGATGGTCGGCATTGTTTTGTCCTACGTCGTCATTCTGGGCGACTTCATCTACGACTTCGTGCGCATCCGTCCCTTGCGTAATATGTATCGCACGCAGGCCGAGGGTATGTCCGATAACAAGCTCAACGCCATTATCGAGCGTTCGGCTGCCGAGGAGGACAAGAAGGCCTCCAAGAAGAAGTAGCGTTTGCATACATACTTATCGCTAAGATATAAGGCGCGTCGTTTTTGCGGCGCGCCTTTTTACTGTTCTATAGATAGATGGAGTGGCACATGATTCGAGCTGCCCTGACGGTCGAAGAAGCTCTGGAGGGCATGAAGGCCCTGGAGCCCAAGATTAAAAACTACGCGCGCCTGGTCGTTCGCAAGGGCGTAAACGTCAAGCCCGGCCAGGAGGTCATCGTTCAGTCTCCAGTCGAGTGCGCGCCGTTTGCGCGCGTGGTGGTCGCGGAGGCCTATGCTGCCGGCGCCGGCCACGTGACGGTCATTTGGGCCGATGATGCCGTGACGAGGCTCACGTACGAGCATGTCGATAAAAGCTATTTTGAGCAGACGCCCGAGTGGAAGCGCCTGCAGCTGGATTCCCTGGCCCAGGACGGTGCCTGCTTTATCTTTATTGAGGGTGCGGATCCTGCAGCCCTCAAGGGCATCGATCCAGCCAAGCCGGCCGCGGCATCCAAGGCGAGGAATACGCAGTGCAAGGTCTTCCGCCGTGGACTGGATTACAACATCAATCCGTGGTGCATCGCCGGCGCTCCGGTCGTGGCTTGGGCGCACGAGGTGTTCCCGGGAGACGCCGATGAGGTTGCAATCTATAAGCTGTGGAATGCGATTCTGCATACCGCTCGCGCCGATGGCCAGGACCCGGAGAGCGACTGGGAGCTTCATGATGCGGCGTTCGAAAAGAACCTGCGTTTCCTAAACGATAATCAATTTGATTGCCTGCACTACACCGCTTCGAACGGAACCGATCTGACGATTGGCATGACGAAAGGTCACGAGTGGGCCGGCGGCAAGGGCAAGACGCCCGACGGACATCCCTTCTTCCCCAACATTCCCACCGAGGAGGTCTTCACTTCGCCCGATCGCATGCGTGCCGACGGTATCGTGTACTCGGCTATGCCGCTCATTCACCACGGTAACAAGGTTGACGATTTTTGGATTAAGTTCGAGGCCGGCCGCGTAGTGGACTACGATGCCCGCGTGGGCAAGGCGACGCTTGCGAGCATCATTGACACCGACGAAGGTGCCGCTCATCTGGGCGAGGTCGCGCTCATTTCCAAGAACACGCCGATCCGCGAAAGTGGCGTTCTGTTCTACGATACGCTCTATGACGAGAACGCTAGCTGCCACCTTGCGCTGGGTGTCGGCTTCCCCGAGTGCATCGAGGGCGGGTATGACATGTCCAAGGAGGAGCTTCTGGAGCATGGCGTTAACGTATCGAGCACGCACGTCGACTTTATGATCGGCACGGACGACATCGATATTACGGGCATTACGCCTGATGGACGTGAAGTTGTGATTTTCCAGAACGGCCAATGGAGTTGGGAATAGTCCCAGACCGTGGTACAATGCCACCCGCGGGCCGTTAGCTCAGCTGGCAGAGCAGGGGACTTTTAATCCCAAGGTCCAGGGTTCGAACCCCTGACGGCCCACCATGGAATAGAAAGCGATCAACTCCGGTTGGTCGCTTTTTTGTTGCCGGTGCACGGGTTCGAACCCGTCGGGGCGCGGAGCTGAGTAAACGCGTGAGCGTTTCCCAGCGCAGCGCGCAAGGCGCGAAAGCGCCGCAGCGGCCGCCTGCGGAGCAGGCTGAACCCCTGACGGCCCACCATAGAAAAGAAAAGCGACTGGCGGATGCCGGCCGCTTTTTTGTTGCCGCGCCACGGGTTCGAACCCGAACTTCTCTATATATAAGAACGCTTGGCGAACAAAACCTGCCTTTTACCGACGGGAAACAAATAGCTCATGCTTTTGGAGTAAAGTGGCGCTCCAGAGATGACCGATGCCTTAACACCTATAAACCAGCTGGTCATCGCCAATATCAGAAGCTGCTGCTTCGAATACGGCCTCAGTGAAGCAACTGAGGGTTCTATTCATTTGTGAACAAAATATGGAGTGCGTGATTCCCGCTCCGGAGGCCCCTCCGGTCTGGCAATATATCTCCTTGCCGCGCGGCCCGGTCGAACCGGATCAGCCGCCAGGCGTGCACCTTGAGAACCGGATACTGCGAGGATGGACACTTACTTCAGTGTCGCATCCGGGCAGACATCGAACCATTTGAAATGGTCTAACTTGGATT
>CAUGJE010000019.1 GCA_959599915.1 uncultured Collinsella sp.
CTGCGGAAACGCGGGGCCCGTTCAGGCTGTTGCGTTGAGATTGAAAATCAACCCTAATTGTAGTTTCAGGTTAGTCCGAGTTTTGACTATCGTCAAGGGCGGCCGTGCAAGACGTGCGACCTATATAACATATCGACAAAAAGACCGCCGGCGCGGGGCGGCGCCGACGGTTGCGAGAGAATATCGATTGTTGGCTGTTAAGCAGCGACGGCCTCGTAGACCGTGGCGCCCGAGAAGCTGTCGTGCAGGCTCTTGCCGCAGATCCAAGGCAGCTCGACGACCTCGCAGACCGTGTTGACCAGCTCGGAGCAGTCAGTAAAGTGCCCCTTATCGTTGAGGGCCTCGCAATCCTGAACACGCCAATAGCCATCGGTGTGCGTGATGTAGTACTCGTGATCGTCAATCGTCACAAAAGCGCGCGTCTTGGAACGCAGCAGCTTCAGAAATCCTTCGAAGTCGGTCTCGACGACATCTCCAGCCTGGAACATGATGTTACCTCCTGGCCCGGCGCCACCACGGCGCATTGATAAACGCTGGTACTCCTTTAGTAAAACCTTTATCAGAGGTTATGCGTTCGTCATTTAGGCAAGTGGTAAAAAACCGCAGGGTAGACGGGATAAAACGTTTAACCATCCCATTTGTTTGTCACATTCTGAAGGTACTTTTATGCAAACCTACTTTCCCAATTGGAATCTACCCTTTTGGCCGGGCAATTGACCGTCTATCGTTTGAGCCCGACGGGTATGAACGGGGCATCTGCAACGCCACCGCAAGGAGACACCATGGAGACTATCGAAGCGCTCATCCACCGCCGCAGCTGCCGCAAATACAGCGATCGTCCCGTCGAGGCCGAAAAGCTTGCACGTATTATCGAAGCCGGCCAATATGCACCGAGCGGCATGGGCCGCCAACCGGTGACGTTTGTCGCCGTCACCGACCCCGCGACCGTCGAGCGTCTCTCACAGCTCAACGCCCAGGTCATGGGCAGCAACAGCGACCCCTTCTATGGCGCCAAGACCGTTGTGGTGGTACTGGTCGACCGCAGCGTGCCCACGCATCTGGAAGACGGCTCGCTCGCCATGGGCAACTTGCTCAACGCCGCCTATGCACTGGGTGTCGATTCGTGCTGGATTCACCGCGCGCACGAGGTCTTTGACTCGCCCGAGGGCCTGGAGCTGCTGGCCAGCTGGGGCCTGCCCGCCGACGGCAACCTGCGCGGTGTCGGTCACTGCATTCTGGGCTATGCCGAGGACACGCTACCCGAGCCCAAACCCCGCCGCGACAACGTGGTGTATGTAAAGTAATTAGTTCCGCCGTTCTAACGAACGGCGGACCCGCTCGCAACTTATCTTGCCGGTGGAGTTGTCGTCGTTTCGTTCGTTTGAGTCGTTTCGGCACCGTCGCCCTGTTCGTCCTCGTCCTTTTGAGCGTCGGCGATGGTAGAGGCCGCCGCAACGATACCGCGCTGGGGCGCGACGCCCGTCTGGGTCTGAGCGCCCTCGACAATTTCTGTGCCTGCATGCGCGAGCTCGGGCGATTTAAACATCGCGTCCAAGTTGGCGCCACCGCCGGCGTAGCCAAGCGCTGCGAGCGCGATGACGATCACTGCAACGACGACCGCGATCGGAACATAACGATGCCAACCAGCCGGATTGAGTCCGCTGCGACGAGCCGCCCCGCGGCTGATGTAACCGAGCGTTCCGTCGTGCTTGAGCTTTGAGCCCACCACGCGTTTGCGGCCCCACAACGAGGACTCTGTCTGCATGGCCAAGCGGGCGCTTGCCGAAGGATAGCCGTATTTAGTGCGCTTGAACGAGCCATCAAACCCCGAGGCGTGTTTGCCCCACGTCACCGGTGTTGTGCGTCGGTTGACCGGCGCGGCACTCCGCCTTCTGCGGCTCGGTTTTGTAGTCTCAGCCATACGCCCCCGCACGCCGTAACCAAATCGAAACAATAACGCTTTGGACTGTAGCACACGCGTCGCGCGCGGTCACGGGCGCCTCGCTCAACGGTCATCGTCCTTCAGCAAGCGCCACAGCGTTGTTCGGCTTATGCCCAGCACCTCCGCCGCACGGGTTCGGTTGCCGTGGAGATGATCTACAACCAGATGCGCGATATCTCGCTCGGTATCGGCCAACGGTCGCAGGATATACAGGTCGCTTTCGAGTGTCGGGGCGCCAAAGGTTGCGGTCTTAATCACGTCCTCTTGGGCGAGCACTTCCTCCGCCACAGCGCGATCCACCGTGCCCGTCCCCACCAATATATACAGTCGTTCCGAGACCTCGCGGAGCTGCAGATAGTTGCGCGACCAGCGGTAAGCATCGAGCGCCTTCGTCGCCGCGGCAGACAGCGTGGGCGCTGCCGTCCCAAATGCACCAGCGAGATATTCCAAATAGCGCGCAACCTTCGTCGACGCGGCTCCCTGCTCGACGATTGCCGGCGCCACGCTCACCGCACAGGCGAAGCGCTCGGTCACAAAGGCGGCTTGATCACTTTCGCTGCCGCCCGGCATGTCATTCGCCGTCAGCACCACATGGCAGCGCGTCGCCAACGCGGTGTCGGCCATCGTGGAAACGAGCTCGCGAAGGCGCTGGGGGCCAACCGCATTCCAGCCCGCAATGCAAAGCGTCAGCCCCGTTTGGAACAACGGCGATTCGGCGCTTTTGAGCACGTGGCGCCAACCGCGATCGGTAAGCTCATCGAGCGCAACGGCAACAAAGGGCTGATCGACAAAAGGACCGTCCAGATAGAGACGCATGGCAATCTCGACCTGACCCGCTCCCAGCTCGCCCTCGAGCATAAGGGGCACACCGCGCGCATAGCTCTCGGCGACCGGCGCAGCCACCGAAGCTGCCCCCTCAACGATGCCGTACGCGCTCGATTCGTAGCGGGCCTCAACTTCGTCGGCATTGAGCCACTCGATGCCAGCATGTGCCGCGGCGCCGCGCACCTCGCGGACCACGACGGCCCAAAGGCCCCCGCCCTCTTTGTCGGTGGGGCGAACGGTCAGGCTCAAGCGCGTACCCGCACGTCCCATAACCAGACGCGCGCCGTCTCCTATACGGTCGAGGCGTTCGGCAACAAAAGCCGCCACACCCCGCTCAAGCGCCGCGTCATTCATGGTCGAAATCGCGACGTCCCCACGCGCATCAATTGCCAATGCCGAGGCCCCGGCAGCAGCCAGGGCCTCGGTCAAGATGTTCAGCTTGGCATCGCTATCCATGATTTGCCCCTGTCCGCGGCGACGTGCAACCGCCGACGGTCGCACCACCGAGTGTTTCAAAATTGAACGATATTGCTCACCAAACACTATAGGGCAGAAAGCGCCGTCCTGCGAGTATAGGTGTTGCCCCGCATCGCCATCCTGGCGGGGCGATAAGAGCTCTTCGGGACTTATAAACCTGCGGACAAGCCATACCCGCAAGAGCTCCTATCGCTCCACCGCAAGCTTGCGCCCACCAGCAACCAGCACGCAAATAAGCTACTCCTCTACCAGATTCCCAGCACGTGCTGCATTCCCAAACTCATGCACGCAATGCCAATCCAGCAGCAAAAGCCCAGCGCGATGGGCTTGCCGCCCTTTTTGACCAGCTCGACGATATCGGTATTAAAGCCAATAGCCGCCATGGCCATCACGATAAAGAACTTCGACAGCTCCTTGATGGGCGCCGTGATGGACACGGGAAGCTGAAGCACCGTGGTGATTACGCTCGCCAGCACAAAGAACAGCACAAACATGGGAAACGCGCGTTTAAGCGAGAACGTGCTTTTGGCGTCGCCGCCGGCCTTGCGCGCCAGATGCATCTGCCAGCATGCGAGGACCAACGTGATGGGAATAATGGCCAGCGTCCTGGTGAGCTTAACCACCGTGGCGCTCTCGAGCACATTGGCGCCGGGATGCATGCTGTCCCAGGCGCTCGCCGCAGCCGTTACGGACGAGGTGTCGTTGATGGCGGTGCCGGCAAACAGGCCAAAGCCCTCGTCTGTCAGCCCGAGCATACCGCCGAGCGTCGGAAACACGAGCGCCGCGATAACGTTAAACAGGAAGATGACCGAAATAGCCTGGGCAATCTCGCGATCGTCGGCATCGATGACGGGCGCGGTCGCGGCGATGGCAGAACCGCCGCAAATCGACGAGCCCACACCCACAAGCGTCGCGATCTTGCTCGGCACGTTCATAACGCGGCAGAGCACAAAGGCAATGACAAGCGAAGTCGAGATTGTCGCCACGATAATCGGCAGCGACTGGGCGCCCTTGGACAGAATCTGCGAGAGGTTCATGCCAAAGCCAAGCAGGATTACCGCGTACTGCAAGACTTTTTTAGACGTATAGGTGACGCCGGCGGCGAGCTGTTCGCGACGATTCTTGGAAAAGACGAGCGCCAGGACCATGCCAAAGAGGATGGCGAATACCGGACCGCCGACCACCTCAATTTGTTTGCCGAGCAACGTCGCGGGAATGGCGATGATCAGGCAGAACAAAACGCCTTTCCAGCGCTCGCGTACGATATTTGCCAGTTGCATATGGGATTCCTTCTTTCTATTTCACGTTTGCGACGGCTTATGATACGGCAACATTGAGCGCAGCCTTGCGCAAACACAGACTAAGATGCCGCAATAGTTCTTGGGCAACAGCCGAATTACCCACCGCGGAGAGCTGATTCGCGGCATAATTAACAACTGACATATGAGTTTGATAGAACAGTTGCGAGGCGCTATGGAAGAATCGATGCACGTCGGCGAGCAGGAAACGAGCCTACAGGACCAGTCCTACCACACCATTCGACGCAAAATCGTCTACCTGGACTACAAGCCGGGCGAAAAGCTGGGCGTCAAGCAACTTTGCGACGACCTGGATATGGGGCGCACGCCCGTGCGCGAGGCTTTGGTTCGCTTGGCGCAGGAAGGCCTGGTGCGCACCGTGCCCCAGAGCGGCACCTACGTCTCACCCATCAACCTCACCCTTGCCGAGAGTGCCTGCTACATCCGCGAACATCTGGAAAAGCAGGTGATTGTGGAGTGCTGTGCGCGAGCCACGTCGGCCGGCATCGAGCAGCTCGACCGCGCCATCGTGCTGCAGGAAAAAGCCATGGCCGAAGAGGATCGCATCGGCTTCTTTTTGAGCGACAACCTCATGCATCACATGATTTTTAGCATCGCATGTCGCAGCACCGTTTGGTCGTGGCTCGAAGAGACCAATGCCGACCTGGAGCGCTTCCGCTGGCTGCGCGCCGCCACGCAGGTTCTCGACAATCGGGACATCGTGAACGAGCACAAGCAGATTCGCCGCGCTATCGCCGGTCGCGACCCCATCGAAGCGAGCTTTTTGGTCAGCAAGCACCTGCACATGATGTTCCGCAACCAAACCGAGGTTCTGGACCAGTTCCCCGAGTACTTCGAGACCAGCAAGCTCCGCTAACCTGCCAAAAAGGGACAGGTTTATTTTGGCAGGTTTTATCTGGGCAAATGCAACAAGGCCCGGCTCCGCTGCAACGGAGCCGGGCCTCGGTCACTAGAACGGCGGAACAACAATTATTCGACCGTGACGCTTTTCGCCAGGTTGCGAGGTTGGTCAACGTCGCAACCGCGCAGGATGGCCACCTCGCGGGCGAGCAGCTGCAGCGGGACGCTCGCCGTGATGGGGCTGAACACGTCGCGGACTGCTGGCACGCGGATGATGCAGTCGGCGATCTTGTTGATCTCCTCGTCGCCCTCGGTGGCAACGACGATGACCTTGGCGCCGCGCGCCTTGCACTCCATAAGGTTCGACACGGTCTTGTCGTAGGTGGCGCTCTTGGTGGCCACGGCGATGACGGGGAAGCCCGGGTCGATCAGGGCAATGGGGCCGTGCTTCATCTCGCCGGCGGCGTAGGCCTCGGCGTGCAGGTAGCTGACCTCTTTGAGCTTGAGCGCGCCCTCGTAGGAAATAGCGGCACCCATGCCGCGACCCACGAACAGTGCGGACTGCGCGTCCTTGCACAGCAGGGCGGCCTCATGCACGGCCTCGGTCTGGGTATCCAAAATCCACTGGATCTGCTCGGCCGTATCGGAAAGCTCGCGGAACAGCATGCGCGCCTGCTTGGTGGTCAGGCGGTACTTGACCTGCGCTAGCAGCAGAGCCAAAAGCGTGAGGCTCACGACCTGGCCGATGAAGCTCTTGGTCGAGGCGACCGCGATCTCCTTGTTGGCCTTGGTGTAGATGACGCCGTCGCTCTCACGCGCCACGGGGCTACCCACCACGTTGGTGATGCCGAAGACCTTGGCACCCTTGATGCGCGCGTCGCGAATGGCGGCAAGGGTATCGGCCGTCTCGCCCGACTGGGACACGGCAACGACAAGCGTCGTCGGCGTAATGATGGGGTTGCGATAACGGAACTCGCTGGCCGCCTCCACCTCGGTGGGGATGCGAGCCCAGCCCTCAATGAGATTCTTGGCAATGAGGCCAGCGTGATAGCTGGTGCCGCAAGCGATTACGTAGACGCGGTCGATGTCGTTGAGCTCCTCGAGTGAAAGGCCCAGCTCGTCGATGTCGAGCTCGCCGGCCGGCGTCATACGACCGACCAGTGTGTCGCGCACGACGCGCGGCTGCTCGTGGATTTCCTTGAGCATAAAGTCGGGATAACCGCCCTTTTCGGCCATGTCCAGGTCCCAGTCGATGTGGGTGACCTTGGGCTCGATAACGTTGCCGGCCTCGTCGGTGTACTCGACGCCTGCGGGCGTGAGTTTGGCAAACTGACCGTCCTCGAGCACCACGACATCGCGGGTGGCGTCGATGAGCGCGATGACGTCGGAGGCGACATAGGCGCCGGTCTCGCCCGCGCCGACCACGATCGGGGAATCCTTGCGGGCCACGGCGATCACGCCGGGCTCGTCAGCGCACACGGCGGCCAGACCATAGGCACCGACCACGTGGGTGCACGCCTCGCGCACAGAGGCCATCAGGTCGTGCGTCTCGGCATAAGCCTCTTCGATCAGATGCGCGAAGACCTCGGTATCGGTCTCGCTCTTAAAGTGGTGGCCGCGGCCCTCCAGCTCTTCGCGCAGCTCGGCGAAGTTCTCGATGATGCCGTTGTGGACGATGGCGATACGACCGTCGCAGCTGGTGTGGGGATGGGCGTTAACGACGGAGGGCTTGCCGTGGGTGGCCCAACGGGTGTGGCCGATACCGCAGGTAGCGTCACTGTCGATGTTGGAAAGCTCGCTCTCCAGGCCCGCGACCTTGCCCACGCGGCGGATGACGTCGAGGTGCGCCGCGGCGCCCTCGCCCACCTCGAGCGCGACGCCCGAGGAGTCATAGCCGCGATACTCCATGCGCTTGAGGCCCGTGACCAGGATGTTCTTTGCAATATCAGAGCCGGTGTAGCCGACAATTCCGCACATAGGATAAATCCCTTCGTTCGCGTGACTGCAAGACGTCCACGCACAGGGGGCGCTGAGACGTATAACGTTCGAGTATTGTACTCACGCAAGCGCAAGCTGATATACCAGAAGTGGTATCTCAACTTAGATACCACTCGATGCACACATGCCCAAACCACCACGATGGGGACAGGCACCTTTGTGGTGGTTTTGGGCGTCGCGGCGGCCTATCCCGGCGAAAGATCTCGATCTGTAACATCTAGGCCGCAATAAGCCGGCTTAGTGTTACAGATCGAGACATTACGGTTCGGCCCCTACACCATGTCTCGATCTGTAACAGGTAGAGCCGGTTTTGCCGCCCAGATGTTACAGATCGAGACAATTGAAGGCCCGGGCAGCTCAAACCACCACAAAGGCACCTGTCCCCTTCGTGGTAGTCGCGCTGGCAACGGCGTTTGCCCAGATAAAACCTGCCAAAATAAACCTGTCCCTAATTGGCAGGTTTTGACACCCTGGGGGCGGGCGATGCTACAATCTGGTTTGTACTTGAAACGCATCAAAGGGGCCGCTATGGCAAAGGTTAAAATCAGCGACGTCGCGCGCGAGGCCGGGGTTTCGCTGGGCACGGTTTCCAACGCGCTCAACCATCCCGAGAAGTTGCGCCCCGAGACCCTCAGGCTCATCAACGAGACCATCAATCGCCTGGGCTACCTGCCCAACCAAAGCGCTCGTCAGCTCGCGGGCGGCGCCACCAAGTCCTTTGGCCTGGTGCTCCCCCGTCTCGACCACGGCTTTTCGCTCCAAATCGCCAGCGGCGCCCACAACGAGGCCCGCAAGCACGGCTACGACCTGCTCATCGCCAATGCCGATAACGACGATATTCTCGAGGATCATTACCTGCGCTATTTTATGGGCACGCAGATGTCCGGCGTCATGGTTCAGCCCATGGCGTCCCCCGACTGGCACCCGGCCATGACTAAAATGCCCGTGCCGATCGTCCATCTGGACGTCCATTGTTCAGAACCCGGTTACTACGTGGCCGCCGACAACGAAGCCCAAGGTCGCATCATCGCCGAGCTCGCCATCGCCCGCGGCGCACGCCATATCACCGTTGTGGGCAGAGCGGCATTTATGCAGCTCACTCTGCGCGTGCTTGGCATTCATAAGGCCCTTGCCCTGCACCCCGATATCAAGATCGAAGTCATCGACGCCGGCGAATGGAATACCGCTGCCGACGGCTACAGCATCGGTGCCCAGATTGCCGAGCGTCCTGCTGACGAACGCCCCGATTTTGTCATCGGCCTGACCGACGTGTTGGCCTCGGGCGTTATCTCGGCGCTGGTCGACAAAGGCATCTCCGTCCCCGAGCAGGTCCGTGTGGCCGGCTGCGACGGCAACCCACTCGCCTGGAGCGGGTCGGTCCCGCTCACCACGGTGGCACCCCCAGGCTACGAGATTGGCCGCAAGGGCGTTCAATTGCTCATGGAGCAAATCGAGAACAAGGCGCCGGCGAAGACCAAGCACGTCCGCATCGGCTCTGCCGCGCGCACCGTCACCGCGGTCACGGCCATCGAGGACATCAACCGCCAAGAACTCGTGCGGCCGTTCCTCCTCGAGCGTGCCAGCACCCAGGCAAGCAGCCACACCGAAGCCACCGCCATCAACCTCGGCGCCTACCTGTAGCAAAAAAGCGCCGCAGCGGAAACAACCCCGCTGCGGCGCTTTTTTGCTTGTCCCACGCCCATTAGCCAAGGCTGTAGCTACGGATATTTATGGAATGTAATCCATATTTTCATGAGATATTTTGATAAAATGGATTCGGTTCCATATTTTTTGTAATTTCATATAAATATTGATTTTGTTCCAATGTTTCAGACCCAGGGAGAGGCTTTATGGATTTGATTGACCGCAAACAGTACCTCGACTGGCTCATGTCGTGGAAAGACACGCATGTTATCAAGGTCGTTTCGGGCGTGCGTAGGTCCGGCAAATCGAAGCTATTCGAGATTTACCGTGGTCATTTACGCGACCATGGAACCACAGATGCCCAGGTTATATCCCTCAACTTTGAAGATCTGGAGTTCGAGTCTCTTACGTCGTATAGAGCACTCTACGACTACGTTTCCGCCAGACTCGTCCCCGATAAGATGAACTACGTTTTTCTGGACGAGATACAGCATGTCGAGCACTTCGAAAAAGCCGTCGACAGCCTATTTATCAGGGACAATGTCGATCTCTACATAACCGGTTCCAACGCCTATCTGCTCTCGAGCGAGCTGGCAACCTTACTATCCGGTCGCTACGTAGAGCTCAAGATGCTGCCCCTCTCCTTTAAAGAGTTTTGCTCGGCAAAAACCAATGGCGGAAAGGCTCCTACCCAGCTGTTTGACGAGTACATCACCCGGGGCTCTTTTCCCTTTATCGCCGAGACGGGTATTCAGGGACCCCAGGCGCGCGATTATCTTATGAGCCTCTACGATACCATCGTCATACGCGACGTTATCGAACGCCTGAAGGTCTCGGACGTCCCGACCCTGCGCGATATCACCAAGTTCCTACTCCATAGCATTGGAAACCGGATCTCGATTAAAAAAATCTCCGACACGCTCTCGTCCAACGGCAACAAAACCGACCAGAAAACCGTAGCCAAGTACCTCAAAGGCTTAACAGACAGCCTTGTGTTGTACTTTGCTCCGCGCTATAACCTGCGCGGTCGGCAGCTTCTTTCAACAAACGGCAAATACTACGCCGTTGACCTTGGACTTAGAGGCGCTCTCGTCAAAACCCAAAGCAGCGATATCGGTCATATCCTCGAAAATGTTGTTTATCTCGAGCTCCTACGCCGTGGATACGACGTCTACGTGGGCGATATCGACGGCGGGGAAATTGATTTTGTTGCCCTAAACTCAGACGAGACAGCCTATTTTCAGGTTTCAGCCACAACGCTCGACGAAACTACCCTCAATCGAGAGTTGGCCCCCTTTAAGAAAGTCCGAGACAACTACCCCAAGACGCTTCTTACGCTCGACACGCTGTTTGCGGACGCGAACTACGAAGGAGTCCGCAAGCGCAACGTGATCGACTGGCTCCTGGAGTAACTTGTAACGTCATAACCCTCCGCCAGCTCCTTACCAAGGCCGCAGCCCCAGTCGCTTAACGCACAATGCCCCTCTTATCGGCCAAAACAGCAATCTTGGCGTGATAAGAGGGGCTGACTGCGTCAGCGCCTCCACGCAGGCGCCGTTACCGTCACCGTCCTGCGGGATCGGGCGCGAGGCATGGCGACTCGCGTGCAAACGCTAGCGCACGGCCTTGACCGCCGCCGGCAGATCGAACAGCGTATCGAGCACAGCCTCGCAGCCATCCACCACGTCCTGCGGCAGCGGCACGATGTCGGGAACGGCAAAGACGTGGCAGCCGGCCGTGATGCCCGAGACGCAGCCGTTGCGGGAATCCTCGACCACGGCGCACTCCTCGGGAGCAAAGCCCGCGCGCTCGCAGGCGAGCAGGTACATCTCAGGGTCGGGCTTGCCGTGTACGACGTCCTCGCCGCAGGTCACCGTCTCAAACTTATCAAAGAGGCCGACCATCTTAAGGTTGCGCTCGGCGGTAACATGGCGCGACGACGTCGCAAGACCCACGTGATAGCCCGCAGCCAGCAGCTCGTCCAGGCACTCGGCGGCACCGCCCTTAAGCTCCAGATCGGTCTTGACCATCTCGTCGCGAATCTCCTTGTGACGACGATAGATCGCCTCAGCGGTTTCGCGGCCGCCGTAATGCCCATCAAGGATCTCCATGACATCGGGCAGCGTGCGGCCGATAAACCGATGGATCAGCGCATCATCAATCGCGAATCCCAGCTCGGCCGCGCCCGCCTTCCACGCCTTGATACCCAAACGCTCAGTATCGACCAGCGTTCCGTCCATGTCGAAAATAACGGCCTTGATCATATCGGTCCCCCATCGCTTCGCGCTGCTGTACTCCCGCAACTTTACCGCACCTGTAAACTTGTATATAACGTATATAGCATATTGCACTTTCGTTACATAGATAGAAGTCTTATGACAAGCGGCTCGGTAGGATTATAGTTTTCGACCGAGTACTCAACGGCAAGGATCGATTCATGCTTTCAGACACCACCGCACCTGCAGAGGGGCTTCAGGACAAACTCACAGCGCTCGAGCAGCTGCTTTTGGCATACGGATGCGTCGCCATCGGCTTTTCCGGTGGCGTCGACAGCAGCTTTTTGGCCGCGGTCTGCGCCCGCATCATGCCCGCCAGCACGCTTCTCGTTCACCTCACCACGCCGCTCATCGGCACGCCCGAGCAGGCTTCGTTTGAGCGGGCGGTTGACGGGCAGACCGATGAGGGGCCGCATTTCAAGCTCCCCGTGCTCAACCTCTCGGTCGATCAGCTGCGGCTCCCCCAAGTAGCCTGCAACGATGCCGACCGCTGCTACCACTGCAAGCGCGCCGGCTTTACCGCCATCGTCAACCACGCCAAGTCGCTGGGCTTTCCCACCGTCATCGACGGCAGCAACGCAAGCGACCGCGGCGACTACCGCCCCGGCATGCGCGCCGCCCAGGAGCTCGGCGTGCGCTCGCCCCTCATGGAGGTCGGCTTTACCAAGGACGAAGAGCGCGAGCTGCTGCGCGCCTGGGGCTATCCCGTTTGGAACCTGCCGGCAGGAGCCTGCCTGGCCACGCGCGTCCCCACGGGCGAGGAGCTCACGCGCGAGAAGGTCGATGTGATCCGCGCCTGCGAGGACTACCTGCACGACCTTGGCCTGGACCAGGTCCGCGCACGCCTCGTCGGCGGCTGCATGCATATCGAGGCCGCGCCGGCAGACGTCGCCAAGATTGCCGCCCTCGGCAACACCGCGGTCAGCGACGGGGGCAAGGCCCCGCTTCCTGCCGCCATCGAATCTGCCCTGCGTAACCTAGGCTGCGGCCATATCTCCCCCGAGGTCACCCCCTACATCCACGGCAACATGAACCTTTAAGTTACGCCGTTTTACAAACGGCGTAACCGCTCGGCGCTGCGCAGGTTCCGGGCACGGCAAACTGACGTTCAACTTCACGGGCGCGACCAAAAGGTCAGCGCCCGCTTGTTTCACGTCACCTTGCCGCACCCGGAACCCGCTCGCTCGCTTATGCTCAACCTGGGCTACATAAATTGTCGCCAACCTACCAAAAGAGGACAGGTTTATTTTGGCAGGTTTTATCTGGGAAAACGCAAGCGGGGCCACGCTGAAGCTACCGTCATCAACCTCGGCGCATACCTTTAGCGCACGGCCTTGACCGCCGCTGTCAGATCGAACAGCGTATCGAGCACGGCCTCGCAGCCATCCGCCACGTCCTGCGGCAGCGGCACGATATCGGGGACGGCAAAGACATGGCAGCCGGCCGTGATGCCCGAGACGCAGCCGTTGCGGGAATCCTCGACCACGGCGCACTCCTCAGGAGCAAAGCCCGCGCGCTCGCAGGCGAGCAGGTAAATCGCGGGGTCGGGCTTGCCATATGCGACATCCTCGCCGAAGGTCACCGTTTCAAACTTGTCAAAGAGGCCGACCGTTTTAAGGTTGCGCTCGGCCGCAACGCGGCGCGACGACGTCGCAAGGCCCACGTGATAGCCCGCGGCCAGCAGCTCATCGAGGCACTCGGCGGCGCCGGCCTTAAGCTCCAGGTCGGTCTTGGCCATCTCAGTGTGAAGCTCAATGTTGCGGGCAAAAATCGCGTCGGCGGTTTCGCCCTTGCCGTAATGTGCCTCAAGGATGTCCTTAACATCGGCATTCGAACGGCCGATAAACTGATGGATTAACGCATCATCAATCGCAATCCCCAGCTCGGCCGCGCCCACCTTCCATGCCCTCATGTCCAAACGCTCGGTATCGATCAGCGTTCCGTCCATGTCAAAAATAACAGCTTTGATCATATCGGCCCCTTCATCGGCTTGCGTTACCGCAACCCTACCCCCACTTTGCAACTTGTATATAACGTATATATCATATCGCGCCAACCTGCTGAAAAGGGACAGGTTTATTTTGGCAGGTTTTATCTGGGGAAACGCAAACAGGGCCGCGACACCTATATGGCGTCGCGGCCCTTTTCCTTGGAGAAGGATCGATTGATTGAACGGGACGACCGTTCTAGTCTTCGAGTCCGCTATTGATGAGCTCCGCAATCTCAACGGGATCGGTGCTCGCGCGCACTTTGTCACGGAAGTCGGCATCCATCAGCATCACGGCAGCCTTGGAGAGCAGACGCAGGTGCGTAGTTCCAGCTTCGCCGGCGGGCACGTACAGCGCGAGCGCAACATCGACGGGCACCCCATCGAAGCTCGGCCATTCAACGGGCTCAACCAGCTTAAGCACGGCCACGCCCGGCGTATGGATCGCATCGCTCTTGGCATGCGGAACGGCAAAACCGGCGACGAGGCCAGTCTCGGCCTCGTTTTCGCGAGCAATAAAAGCCGCCTCTACAGCAGATGCGTCATCGGCAAAACCAAGCTCAACAGCCTGCTCGGACAGATAATGCAGCGCGTCCTCGCGCGAGGCGGCGGCGTAGCCAATCGTCACTTGGTTGGCAGATACAAACCCCATGGAAAACCTTCCTTACAACACGGACCTGACCGCGGCTTCGATGCCGTCGGCGTCCAAACCGTACTTGTGCAGCAAATCGACCGCAGGGCCGGACTCGCCATATACATCGCGCACGCCGACGCGTCGCATCGGCACCGGATGCTGTTCCGCGAGCACCGAGGCCACGGCCTCGCCAAGACCGCCGATAATCGAATGCTCCTCGGCGGTGACCACGCGACCAGTCTTCTTGGCGCTGGCAACCACCAGGCGCTCATCAAGCGGCTTGATCGTGTGCATGTTGATGACCTCGGCGTCGATACCATCGGCAGCGAGCGCCTCGGCAGCCTCAAGCGCCTCGGCGACCATGAGGCCACAAGCGACGATGGTCACATCGGACCCCTCGCGCACGACCACGCCGCGACCAATCTTGAACTCATAGTCCTCGCGGTCGTTGATGACCGGTGTTGCCAGGCGGCCGAAGCGCATGTAGACCGGTCCCTCAAACTCATAGGCGGCGCGCACGCAAGCGCGAGCCTCGATGTCATCGGCGGGAACGATCACCGTCATACCCGGGATCGTGCGCATGAGCGCGATGTCCTCGCAGCACTGATGCGTTGCGCCGTCTTCACCGACCGATATACCCGCATGCGTAGCGCCAATTTTGACGTTGAGGTGCGGATAGCCGATGGAGTTACGCACTTGCTCATACGCACGACCGGCGGCGAACATGGCAAAGGTGCTCGCAAAGGCGACGCGACCCGTGGTCGCAATGCCGGCGGCAAGCCCCATCAAGTTGCTCTCGGCAATGCCGGCATCGTAGAAGCGCTCGGGGTGAGCGGCCTTAAACTTACCGGTCTGTGTGGCGGCGGCCAGGTCGGCATCGAGCACTACAAAGTCATCGCGCTCATTGCCCAGCTCGACAAGTGCCTCGCCGTAGCTAACGCGCGTGGCGACCTTCTTGACGTCTGCCATTAGAGCTCCTCCTCTGCTGCTGCGAGCTCGGCCATGGCCTGCTCAAACTGTTCATCGTTGGGCGCCTTGCCGTGCCAGCCCACCTGGTTTTCCATAAAGGAGACGCCCTTGCCCTTCACCGTCTCGGCGATGATAGCGACGGGCGCGCCGGTCACCTCGCGAGCCTCGGCGAAAGCCGCCTCAATCTGCGCCATGTCATTGCCATCGGCTAGCTCTATCACATGCCACTTAAAGGCGCGGAACTTGTCGGCAAGCGGCATAGCCGAGTTAACCTCATCGATGCTGCCGTCAATCTGCAAGCCGTTGTGGTCGACGACGGCAACAAGATTGTCGAGTGCATGGTTGCCGGCGAACATTGCCGCCTCCCACACCTGGCCTTCCTCGCACTCACCGTCGCCCAACAGCGTGTAGACGCGGTAGCTGTCACCCCAGTGCTTTGCGGCGAGTGCCATTCCAACCGCGGCGGAGATACCCTGACCGAGCGATCCGGTAGACATGTCGACGCCCGGCGTGTCATTCATATTGGGATGGCCCTGCAGGCGGCTGCCGATATGACGGAGCGTCTCGAGCTCTTCGACGGGAAAATAGCCGCGATTTGCCAACACCGAATACAGGCCCGGCGCCGCGTGACCCTTGGAGAGCACAAAGCGGTCTCGATCGGCCTTGTGAGGGTCGGCAGGATCGATATTCATTTCCTCAAAGTACAGATATGTCATGATGTCGGCAGCACCGAGCGATCCACCCGGATGTCCCGACTTGGCCGCGTGCACCGCAGTCACGACACCCTTCCTGACCTCATTGGCGACCTTCGCCAGCTCCTGGTTGGTCATACGAATTCCTCTCTTGAGAACAACCCCGGCACCGGATGACGCGATGCCGGGGCAATCCACTCGTTAAGCCTGAGCGACGACCTTCTGCCAGTCAGCCTCAAAAGAGGCAAGGCCCTGGTCGGTCAGCGGGTGATGCAGGCATTTCTTGAGAGCGGCCATGGGGACGGTCGCGATATCGGCACCAAGAAGAGCCGCCTGGGTCACGTGGTTGGGCGTGCGGACCGAAGCGGTGATGATCTCGACGGTGTCGTCGACGTTCTTACCGGTCCAGTCATAGTTCTTGATGCAGGTCACGACATTGTCAAGCTGCGAGATGCCGTCCTCGGCGATGTCGTCAAAGCGACCGACAAACGGGCTGATGTAGCGGGCACCGGCGTTGGCGGCCATAAGGGCCTGCGTCGGCGAGAAGACAAGCGTCATGTTGACGCGCACGCCTGCATCGGCCAGGGCGCGGCAAGCTGCAAGGCCGGCCTCGCACACGGGAAGCTTAACCACGATGTTGGGAGCCAAGGCGGCAAGACGCTTGCCCTCCTCGATCATGCCCTCGGCCGTGGTGGCGGTAGACTCGGCAGACACGGGCAGACCCTCGCAGAGCTCGGCAATCTTGAGCATATGGGGCTCAAAGTCGGCGAGCTTACCGCCGGTCTTGGCGTACAGGGACGGATTGGTGGTAACACCGGCCAGGCAGCCCCAGCTCTTGGCCTCGGCGATCTCGTCAAGGTTGGCGGTATCGATAAAGAACTTCATGGTGCAAACTCCTTCGAAGGAATCCAAAACTCAAAAAATAGGACAAAGGGGAGTCCCTTTGTCCTATGTGCCGGGCCCGCAGCTGGGACATGCCCCGGACCCGGCGTCGTGTAAGAAAAGCTACTTAGAGAGCCTTCTCGATGCGGCTCGTGACGCCCTTGAGGTTAAGACCGACGACGTACTGCTTAATCGGGCGCTTGATGTGCTCGATCACAAAGCGCTTGCCGTCGATGTCCTGGGCAGCGAGGTTGCGGTAGAGCTTCTCGACCTGCTCCTTGACCTCGGGATCGTTGAACGCGTAGTGGCCAGAGACATCCAGAATCTTCAGGCTGAGCTCTTCGTCGGCCAGGATGTCGTCAACCTGCAGGTTGACATCGTCACCGGTCATCCACTTGCGCCAGCGCTCGGTCTTGATAGCCTTGACCAGCAGCGTGTGATACAGGTCGGAGGGATCGTCGCACAGGCCGTTGTCGACCAGAATCTGCTCGGTAGCGCAAAGCTTGAGGTATGCGCGGGTCTCCTCGGTGCCGTACTGGGGAGCAACATTGGAGGCGGTCACGTGAGCCGGGATGTGCTCGAGCAGCGTCGCGTCATCCAGGTAGTCGGCGTTGTGCTCCTTCAGGCCCACGCCATAGCGCTTGGCCATGTCGGCAAGCTCGCGGGCGTTCTTGAAGTTATAATGACCGACCTGCTCGGTCCAGCGGGTGAGCGTACCGGTCTGGCCGACGATAAAGGTGGGCATGGGGCAGCCGCGCTTCTCGAGCTCGGGCTGCAGCTGAGAAATGAACTCCTCGTACTTATCGGTGGAGGTCAGACCGCCATTGGTCTCCTCGGTACCGACCTCATAGGCGACCTCGGGCAGGTTATGCTCGCGACGGTACTGCTCAAGGTAGTCGATAAGATCGATCGTGCGGCGAAGCACCACGTCGAGCGGAATAACCTTGCCGATCTGATAGGGGTCCTTGGTGGGGTCGACCATCAGCAGGTCAAAGCCTGCCTCCATGTCGGCGACGAAGGACTTGCGGGCGAGCTCCATGGCCTCGTCCTCGGGCAGGTGGGCGTTACGCTCCTCGTCGCGCTGCCACGGGCCGCCGTGATCGCGGCACAGGTAGTACGGGCCGGTGTAACCCACCTCGTCGGCAACCTTCTTGATGTCGGCGGCAAAGCGCGTCTGGTCCCAACCGTTGACGTAGCCGGCGCCCATCTCGTCCATATCGACCTGGTTGCGGCTGGCGATAAACATGGGCGGGAAATCCTCGTCCTTGGCAAGCTCGAACACGGCCTGAATCAGGTTGGGGCTCATGGGACCAATGCCGACCATGGTTGCGTGATCGCCGCTATCCTGCAGCTTGAGCATGCCCTGAACGGCCTGACGGATGGTGAGATTGGACATTTTGTTCTCCTTCTCCAGAGGATTTTTGACAAAAGTTCCCTGGGACCCAGATACGGGCCCTATCAGTGCGGATGGATTTTGTTGTGTAGGGGCGGTTGTGCGGAGTCAAATCCATCCCTCCGCACAACCGGAGTCCTTAAAGGTTTACTTGGCCTGCTTATCGAGCGTGGGCTTCATGGCAATCAGGATTGCAGCGGCAACCACAGAGCCAATCACGATGTCCAGGCAGAACAGCGCGACGTTGTTGGTAGCAAGGGCGACGATAAAGCCACCGTGCGGGACGTAGCAGTCGATACCCTGGAAGGCGGCGAGAGCAGCGCCCACGGCAGAGCCGATGCAGATGCCGGGAAGGGTGTGGCCGAGATCCTTGACCGCAAAGGGAATGGCGCCCTCGGTAATACCGATGCAGCCCATGAACAGTGCGGAGATGCCCATCTGACGGTCGGCGTCATCGAACTTGTTCTTGGCGATGAGCGCAGCGAGGCCACAGGCGATCGGGGGAACGGCGACGGCAACGCGGAACATACCGTTAGGACCATAGATACCGGATGCCATGATGGCCATGGTAAAGGTCGAGGCGGTCTTGTTGATGGGGCCACCCATGTCGAAGGCGGTCATAACACCAATGACCAGACCAAGGACAACAGCGGAGCCGCCCTGCAGGCTGCCAAGCACGCTGGTAAGCCAGTCCATCACAAAGCCAAGCGGCGTGGCCAGGATGTAGATATAGGCCATGCCCAGGACAAGCGAGGTCAGGATCGGGATGATCAGGATGGGCATGATGGTCTGGATGGTGTTGTTGACCTTCCAGGTCTTCATCCAGCGGACAAAGTAGCCGCAGATGACCGCCATGATCATGGCGCCCAAGAAGCCCGTCGAAACGCTGTTGCCATTAGGGGTAACGACCGCGTTGTTGACCAGGTAGCCCAGGACAAAACCAGGGGCGAGCGCGGGCTTGCCGGCCATCGAGTAGGAGATGTATGCCGCAAGCACCGGAATCATCATAGAGATGCCGGCCATACCGATGGTGTTAAGGCTCACCATCAACGGGTTCGTAACCTCCATGCCATTGGCGCCGGCGGTGCCGGATGCCAGCGAGAAGGCAAGGAACACGCCGCCGATAACAACAATGGGGATAAAATAGGAAACGCCGGTATTGAATGCATTGAGCAGCGTCTTGCCAGGATCGGCAAAGATGGACTGCTTGGACGCCGGTGTCGGGGCCTGCGGGGCAGCGGAGACGGCCTTCTTCTCTGCCTTGGCCTCGGCCTTGGGCGCGTCAACGGAGCCGCCCGTCGCCTTGATGATCTCAATAGCCTGGTCGATGATCTTTGCCGGATCGGCGATTACATCCGAGGTACCAACCTTCAGGAACTTGCCCTCGGCCATCTTCTGCTCAAAACGATCCTCATTCTCGACACCCACGTCGACGGACTCGAGCACCAGGTCGGCGGAATCAACGTCTTCCTGCGTCAGCTCGTTCTCGATACCCAGACCACCCTGAGCCTCGACTTTGCACTCGATGCCACGAGCGGCGCATTCATCCTGAATCGCCTTCTGGGCCATATACGTGTGGGCAATACCCACGGTACAGGCGGCAACGCCTACGATCTTCATTGCTTCCCTCTTTTCATAGAGTTGCGTGCGCAAGACACCGTTTGCGGAGGCCTCCGGAGCATCCCCTGCCGTTTGGACTTGCTGTCTTTTCGACAAGACCAATATAGGGTGCTGGCATTGATAAAACCAGCTCAATTCGGTAAACGCGCAGGTCAGGGCATTAGTTATGCGATTTAGTTATGCGTTTAACCAAAAATGAATCCTGCGTTTTTGATCTCTTTTTTAAAAGTCAAGAAGTATTTGGATTTCTCGGTAGACGGCAGGCTTGCATAGCCACCACGAATTTCGGACCCAACGGATACGGTATTGTTGCATACTCATAAAGGGGCGAAAGGACAGGCAGAATCGTGTGCCCGCAACCCGAACGTGAACCACCGCGCCAAACAACGCAATTTGTCGGAAGGAGTCGCTGTGACCAAACAGCGCGTTACGATCGCAGACGTCGCCCGCGAGGCGGGGACTTCAACAGCCAGCGTCTCGTATTACCTCAACGACAAACGAGACAAGCTCAGCGACAAAACACAGGCAAAGATCGCTCGCGTTATAAAAGAGCTGGGCTATGTCCCCAACGCCCAAGCGCAAACGCTCACCGGCAAACAGACCCACGTCATCGCCATCATCATCTTGGACAATACCAACAAATGGGCGGGCCTCGTCCTCAACGGCATGGAGCAGGTCATGCTCCCCGCGGGCTACCAGACGGTCGTTTGCACCAGCAATTTCGACCCCGAGACCGAGCTCATGTATGTCGATAAGATGCTCTCGTTGGGCGTTGATGGCTTTATCATTCAGCCCACGGCCAACTTCAAGGCCGTCCACGACCGTATCAAGCGCGCCGGCAAGCCCGTCGTCTTTTTTGACGCGGCCATCTACAGCCCAGGCACCAGCTGGATCAAGACCAACCTCTATGACGGCGTGTACAATGCCACGCAGGCGCTTCTCGATGCCGGCTACGAGGACTTTTTCTCCATTGCCGCCAACATGACCGAAATGCGCACCCGCATGGAGCGCTTTCAGGGATATGCCGAGGCGCTGGCCGCCAGCGGGCAAATCTACAAAGCCATTCCCATCGACCACAACAAGCCGTCGGTCAATGAGCTTACCGAGTACTTTAAGTACAAGCTCAATCCCGCCAAGCGCACACTTATCTTCGTGCAAAATCAGTGGGCACTCCCCCGTGTCTACAAGGCGCTCCAGCCCATGGCCCATCTACTTCCGCAGCAAATCGGCCTTTTGGGACTCAACTGCGAAGACTGGACCAACCTCACCACCCCGACCGTCTCCACGATCATCGAGCCCGTCGACCAGGAAGGCAGAGAGGCAGCCGAAATGCTCCTCGCGCTGCTCGACGGCGGCAGCACGCCCGGCGAGCAGCGCATTCTCGAATGCAAGCTCAATTGGCTCGGCTCCACCTCAATCTAGCTATAAGCCCAACATGGGGGCAAATGAATCAGTAGCGTTTGTCCCAAATCTTGAGTATTTGTTCGGTGGAGCGGCCCCTGCCGGCTCCTGCTAGACTGGTAGATTCCCAACCGTCCCTCCAGGAGCCTCAATGTCGCGCAAGTCCGCCTACAAGCAAGTACTTTCCATCGGCACCGCCGTGGTGCTGGGGTTTGCACTGTTTACGGGATCGCTTGACGGGGCGCCCAAGCTGCTGTCGCCGCAAAGCGATGAACAGGCGGCGGCTCTGGCCGAAAAACAAAGCGAGAGCCCCAGCCGCACCGACGACGAGGCAGACCTGGTCGCCCGGCTCGAATCGGGAACAGCGAGTTCCTCGGACTCTCAAAATAGCCAAGACTCTGGCGATGACTCCGACTCCGCCGCAACCGACACCGGCGACGGCGCTGCCGAGGACAGCTCCGCCACCCCCATCGACGAGGTCGAAAACCCCGACCTCGACCGCGCCCGCGGCGTATATCTCAGTAGCATTCCCGACTACGCCGGTAACCCCTACGTCGCCCTTCGCGCCGACGGCACGCATCCGCTCGGCACGCCGTCGTTCACGCTCGATGAATACGAACGCGCCACCGAAGAAGGCTGCTTTAAGAAGTTCTCTAAACTCGACAGCTTGGGCCGCACTCGCAAGGCGCTCGCCTGCGTAGGCCCCGAGTCGCTCGGACAGGGAAAGCGCGGCGATATCTCGCGTATCCATCCTGCCGGTTGGCACCAGCAGCGCTACGACTTTATTCCAGGCCAGAGCCTCTACAACCGCTGCCATCTCATCGCCTGGTCGCTCTGCGGCGAAAACGCCAACCGTAAGAATCTCCTCACCGGCACGCGCTATCTCAACGAGACGGGCATGCTACCGTTTGAAGAGCAGATTCTCAACTATCTTCGCGATACGGGTAACCATGTGCTCTACCGCGTCACGCCCATGTACAACGAAGAGGAACTCGTCTGCCGCGGCATCCGCCTCGAGGCGCAATCGGTCGAGGATCACGGCAAGACGCTGTGCTTCCACGTGTACTGCTACAACCTGCAGCCGCATGTGCAGATCGACTACACCACCGGCCGCAACCAGGCCTCGGGGGACTAGCCTCTCAGCACGACAAGAACCGATTTGCAACCCCACCGGGGACCAAAAAGGGCCGCCCCGGTTACCCAGGGCGGCCTTTTCGTCAGCACCTACATTGCAGGCAAAGCCCCACGCTACTTGGCGCGGCCCTCCTCATAGCGCTCCACGAGCTTGGCCTGAACGTCATAAGGCACCTGCTCATAGCCTGCGGGCTTCATGGTAAAGTCGCCCGTGCCGCGCGTAATAGAGCGCAGGCGCGTCGAATAGTCCGTCAGCTCGGCCAGCGGCGCCTGGGCAATGACCACGGTGTCGCCGCGCTCATCGGTCTCCATGCCCGTCACGCGACCGCGCGAGGCCGAGATGTCGCCCATCACGGCACCGGCGTAGCTCTCGGGGATTGTCACCGTGATTTCCTCGATGGGCTCCAGCACCACCGGGTCGGCATCGGCGCACGCCTTGCGCAGGCCGATGCGAGCCGCCGCGCGGAACGCCATCTCGTTGGAGTCGACGCTGTGATACGAGCCGTCGTACACAGCCACGCGAATGCCCGTGAGCGGGTAGCCGGCGATGATGCCGTCCTTCATAGTCTCCTGAACGCCCTTGTCCACGGCAGGGATCAGCGAGCGCGGAATGCGGCCGCCCACGACCTCGTCCACAAACTCATAGCCGTCGCTCGTACCGTCGGCGGCAATCATCGGCTCCACACGCAGCCAGCAGTCACCATACTGACCGGCACCACCGGTCTGCTTCTTATGACGACCCTGGGCACTTGCCGTGCGGCGGATGGTCTCGCGATACGGAATACGGATCGGCACGCTCTTGGCAGCAACCTTGGTGCGGTCCTCCAGACGATTGAGCAGGACCGAAACCTGCGCCTCGCCCACCGCCGAGATGATGGTCTGGCCGGTCTCCTCGTCGCGGTCGATGCTCATGGTCGGATCGGCCTTGCAAGCCTTCTCGATAAACGTGTAGAGCTTCTCTTCGTCGCCGCGATTCTCGGCCTCGATGGCAATGCGGTACTGCGAGTTGGGGAACTTAAACGCCGCAGCCTCGACCTTGCCGGTAATCGAGAGCGTGTCTCCCGTCTCGGCAGCCAGCTTGGGCGCCACGATGATATCGCCGGCATACGCGTGCCCGACCTCGGTCATGTCGCGGCCGCACATCACATACAGGTGAGCCAGACGCTCGCCCTTGCGCGTGCGCGCATTGACCAGCTCAAGGCCCGGCTCAAGCGTGCCCGTCAGCACCTTGATAAAGCTGATGCGACCCTGCTGCGGATCGGCCAGAGTCTTAAACACAAACGCCACCGGTCGGTCGTCGTCACTCGAAATCTTGAGCGAATCGCCGTCGATGAGCGGCATCTCACCGTAGTCCGTCGGCGCCGGGAAGTACGTGGCGATGTCGTCCATCAGCGAGTTGACGCCCTGCTCCTTAATGCAATCGCCCGCAAAAACTGGCACAAAGATGCGCTCGGCAATCGCCTTCGACAGCAGGCCCTCGAGCTCCTCCTGCGTCAGCGTCTCCTCGCCTTCCAGGTACTTCATCATCAGCTCATCGTCGGCCTCGGCCACTAACTCGCACAGATGGTCATGGGCCTCCTCGGCCTGGGCACGATACTCCTCGGGAATCTCCGACTCAACGGCCTCGGCGCCGTTACAATGGCGCGCCTTCATGCGCACCAGGTCGATGATGCCGTCAAAGTCCTCGCCCTCGCCCCAGGGAAGGGTCACGGCGCCCAGACGCGTACCAAAGCGCTCCTGCAGCAGGTCCATCGTGGTCGCAAAGCTGGCCTCGGAGCGCGACAGGCGGTTTACAAACACCGCACGCGCCAGACGCAGGTCTTCGGCGGCATACCAGAGCTTAACCGTCGTAGGCTGCGGGCCGGCCTCGGCGTCGACCACAAACAGAGCCGTCTCGCAGACGCTCATCGCGGCATAGGCGTCGCCGATAAAATCGGGATAGCACGGGGCATCGAGCACGTTGATGCGCGCGCCCTTCCAGTCGATCGGCGCAATGGTCGTCGAGATGGAAAATGCACGCTTGACCTCTTCGGGGTCATAATCGAGCGTGGGCTTGGTGCCGTCGTGGCCGCCCAGGCGGGCGGTCTTGCCGGAAAGGTGGAGCATGGCCTCGGCGAGTGAAGTCTTGCCCACCCCGCCTTGGCCTACGAGCACCACGTTCCTTACGTTACCGGTCTTGGGAGCACCCATGATGACCTCCTTGCAGGGCCGCGCGCAAGGCGCGACGCCAACGGGGAGGGTTCGCGGTCGGTGCCGTCCCGGGAGCAGCATGGTCGGCAGCCGAGCCGACTCACCCTCCAAATGTCCTATGCCACCACCCTACCCTTGCATCCGCCTGTCCATGCACACCTTTCGGCGCACGTATGAATACAGACGGCGAGAGGATGGGGCGAGCAGGCGAGACGATTATTAAACCCCATCAATACAAATAAAAGCCGCCGCAGACCATAAGACCTGCGGCGGCTTCGCCTCATTACATAGTTGAGTCTAGCCCTCGATACGGCTCAAGAACTCACGGGTGCGCTGCTCGCGTGGATGGTCGATAACCTGCTCGGCAGAACCCTCTTCGACAATGCGGCCGCCGTCCATAAAGACCACGCGGTCGGCAACATCGCGCGCAAACTGCATCGCGTGGGTCACGATCACCATCGTCATATTCTGCGCGGCGAGGTCTTTAATGACACGCAGCACCTCGGCCGTCAACTCGGGATCGAGCGCCGAGGTCGGCTCGTCAAAAAACAAGATCTCCGGGTCGAGCGCCAAGGCACGGGCGATACTCACGCGCTGCTGCTGGCCGCCCGAAAGCTCACACGGCACCTTGTTCTCATTGCCCGTAAGCCCCATCTGCGCGATCAGCTCACGCGCGCGTGCTTCCGCCTGCTCGCGCGGGCGCTTGAGCACGCGGACCGGAGCGTCGGTGATGTTTTTCATCACGGTATAGTGCGGAAACAGATTGTAGTTCTGGAACACCAGGCCAAACCGCGAGCGCGCCTGCTTGGGCACATCGCCTTTCGCATAGACCGCGCCCGATCCCGCATCCGTCGCAACGGCAAGGTCGCCAAACGAAAGCGAGCCACCGTCGAGTGCCTCGAGTAACGTCGCGCAGCGCAACAGCGTTGACTTACCGCCGCCTGAAGGCCCGATAATCGCCACGACCTCGCCGCGCTTGACCTCGAGCGAGATATCCTTGAGCACCTCATTGCCGCCAAACGCCTTGCGCGCGTTCGATATATTCATTACCGAATTAATCATGGTAGTAATCCAATTTTTTCTCCGCGGCGCCCAACAGCATCTCGACCACGAAGTTAAAGACCCAGTAGATCAGCGCCGCGATCGCAAACGGCACCATGCTCACCTGCGAGGCAACCAGCGCCTTGGCGGTCGAGAACATCTCACCCACGCCAATGGCAAACGCCAGCGATGTGTCCTTGACCAGCGTGATAATCTCGTTGCCCATCGCCGGCAAAATGCGCTTAGCGACCTGCGGCATCACAATGTACAAAAACGTCTGCAGGCGCGAATAGCCCAGCACCTCGGCGGCCTCATATTGACCGCGCGGAATGGACTGCAGGCCCGATCGATAGATCTCAGCAAAGTAGCCGGCGTAGTTGATGATGAACGCCACGACACACGCCGTCCATTTGGAATCGGGCGTGAGCGAGATGCCAAACACGTAGTACGGGGCAAAGTAGATGGCAAACATCTGTAGCATGAGCGGCGTACCGCGCATCACCGAAATATAGATGCGCGCGATCCAGCGGAGCGGCGCAATTTTGCTCATGCGCATGAACGCCACGGGGATTCCCAGCGGAATCGACCCGAGCAGCGTCAGCACAAACAGCTGCAAACTGACCAAGAAGCCCTGGCCAAGCATCTGCATCATGACTTGAATAGACAACCCAAGCTCTCTTTCACAGTAACAGAACAGCGAACCCAATGCTAAAGCGGGTTTTCCAGGTGCCCGAGTTTGCCGTGAAAGAGGAGCGCCGCGTACTAAATGTACGCAAGCGACGGTTTGAACGGCAAAATCGGGTGCCTGGGAAAGCCGCTATTTGAGCACCCAGTTGTCGAAGGAAAGACCATAGCTTGAATACTTATCGCACAGGTCCTTGACCGTACCGTCCTCATAGAGCGCCTTGAGCGACTCGGTCACGGCGTCAGCCGACTTGCTGTCGCCCTTCTTAAAGCCGACGGCATAGTGCTCGCTAGACAGCGGCTTATCAAGCTGCGTATAAGCATCGGGCTTGGCGGCAAGCTGATACTGGGCAATCGAAAGGTCGCATGCTACGGCATCGACCGCGCCGCTCTCGAGCTGCATAAAGGCTGTGTTGTACTCACCGATGGTATCGAGCGTGGCAAACGTCGCGGCCAGATCCTTCTGGTCGCCCTCGAGCACATCCTGTGCGGCGGAATCGGTCTGGGTAATCACGGTCTTGCCGGCAAGATCGTCCCAGCTCTTGATACCCGCGTCCTTCTTGACCACGAGCACCTGCTCGTTGAGCATGTAAGGCTCGGAGAACGTGTAGTCGTCCTCGCGGCCCTCCATGGTAAAGCCGTTCCAGATGCAGTTGATGGCACCGGAGTTGAGTAGCGTGTCCTTGGCATCCCAATCGATGGCCTCATACTTAACGTCCCAGCCCTGCTTGTCGGCAACGGCCTTGGCAAGGTCGAGATCAAAGCCCGTGTACTCGCCATCATCGCCCACAAAGCCATACGGAGGATAGGACTTGTCAAAGCCCACGACGAGCTTCTTGGACTCCGCAGCGCCCTTCACATCCTTGCCCGCGGCAGAGCCAGCAGCGGAGCCCTTGCCGGCACCACCGCCGCAGCCGACAAGACCAAGGCCAAGCACCGTGGCAAACGAGCCGGCTAGACCAACAAACTGACGACGAGACATATCGGTATTCATGGTATTCCCCCTCGATAGCACTTTAGTTAGGTAAAGTGAGTCATGTAACGTCCAGAATCATACACTTTACCTTGATGGAGCACAAGGTTGGGGTTGCCCGGCGCGGGCGGGGAGCGGCGCGTAATTAAGTTTCCTGCTCTACAGTCCTGCGCAAGACGGAAAGCACATTTAGTGCTTTCCTTTGCGTGCGGAACTCGCGATAAACTTAATTCCGCGCCGCTCCCCGCCCGCGCCGGGCAAACGTCGTTGGGCTTATCACTGACAGGAAATGGGCGCTTGCATATCGCCCGCTCGCTTGGCACGGTACAATGCTTGCAGCTTTTAATTCATGAATTAGTGGAGTTATTGATGGCAGAATCTCGTGCGGAGCGTAAGGCTCGTCGTGCTTTGATCGAGGCGGCTGAGGGGTCGGAGGAGAAAAAATCTTCTAAGAAATCCAAGTCGTCTCAGGATGCGAAGGGTAAGTCGGCGAAGGGCAAGGTTAAGACCAAGCGCCCCAGTTCTCGTCGGAGCGAGGATAAGGCATCTCAGACTCGCTCCAAGCGCTCGCATAAAGATCCGGTTTCGTCTGCGCGTAAGGCCGTGGATCCCAAGTCTCCCTGTTCGATCATGAAAGCTTGTGGTGGGTGTACGGCACTCAATCGTCCTTATAAGAAGCAGTTGGCGGCCAAGCAGGCTGCTATGGAGGAGCTGTTTGCTGAGCTCTGCGAGCGCGAGGGCATTAGCGTCGACCCCATTCGCGGTATGGGAGTCACCCTGGGAGACCCGGGCAAATATCCTGCGCCGCGTGGTTTTCGTCATAAGGCTGCCACTCCGTTTGCTCCCGGCAAAGAGGGCGCTGTCCGCTGCGGCTTTTTTGAACGTGGGACACACAGAATCGTTGCTGTTCCTGAATGCCCTGTCGAGGCGCCGGGCGCTCGTCAGATTCTCAACGGCATCGCTCGCGAGGCCGAACGTCTGCATATTCCCGCCTTTAACGAAGACAAGCATCTGGGGCTGCTTCGCTATGCCGTCGTTCGCTGCGGCTGGCGCACCGACCAGATTATGGTCACCCTCGTGACCGCTCAGCGCGACCTGCCGCATGCGCAGGAGTTCTTTGAGGCTGTCGCCGCACTCGATCCGCATATCGTCACCGTCGCTCAGAACATCAACGGTCGCCCCGGCAATGCCATCTTGGGTGAGGAGACTCGTATCGTCTATGGCGCCGAATGCATGCGCGACCAGCTGCTCGGCTGCGAGTTCGATATCTCCCCCACCGCGTTCTATCAGACCAATCCGCAGCAAACCGAGCTGCTCTATCGACTTGCCATTGACGGCATGGACCTGCAGCAGGGTGATATTCTTATGGACGCTTACTGCGGCAGCGGAACCATCGGCCTGTGCGCCGCGAAGGATGCCCAGGACAAGGGCATCGGCATTATGCTGCTCGGCGTGGAGCGCAACCCGGCGGGCATTGCCGACGCACGTCGCAATGCCGAGCTCAACGGCCTCACCCGCAGCGCTTGGTTTATGGCCGACGACGCCACCGATTACATCCTGGACGCCGCCGACAACAACGAGCGGATCGATGTCCTTTCCATCGACCCGCCGCGCGCCGGCTCCACCCCCGAGTTCCTCGAAGCTGCCTGCGCACTCAAGCCGCGCCGCATCACCTATATCAGCTGCAACCCTGTGACCCAAGAGCGCGACCTGCACCAGCTCCTCGACGGAGGCTATCGCCTGCTCAAGATCACGCCCGTCGACATGTTCCCCCATACCGACCACACCGAGACCGTCGCGGTCCTCGAGCGCCGCTAACCAACACCGGTAGATTTTTGGGACAAGAAGGGGGCGGCCCGTTTGAACCGCCCCCTTTCGTTGGGCATATGAGTCTCGTTACATCCCCTTGCGCAGGTCGCACACGCCGGCTGCCGCCATCTCGCGCAGCAGCGTCTCGCGGTCGCGCGTCACGATCAAATCCAGCGGGAAGTGAATCTCGTCAAGCATCTTGCGCGCGTGATCGAGTTTGCCAATGGCCATGCCGATGTGGGCATCGGTCGACACGCCAATACCCACGCCCAGCTCGGCGCAGCGCTCGGCGATCTTGCGGCATACGGCCCAATGCTCAGTGTCGACACCGTGTTCAAGACTATGGTTGTTGATCTCGATAATCTTGTGCTTGGCCTTGGCCGCCAGCAGCACCTCATCGATATCGAACGGCACGCCCGAGCGCCCCGTATGCCCCAGCATGAACACCTTGGGGTGATCCAGGGCATTGATGTACATCTCGGTTGTCTGGGCGAGCGTCGCGCCTTCGGCAAACTGCGGGTTATGCACGCTTGCCACCAAATAATCCAAATTACGCGTCACCAAATCGAACAGCGAATGCTGGTGACTGTACGAATCGCCGGCAATATCGAGCGAAACGGGAATGTCCTCGCCAAACAGGCCTCCATCCAGCGAAACGATATCGGCCTCGGCACCACGCAGCACCAGCACGCCGCTCCAAATGCGCGGCCAGATATCCTGGTTAATAAAGAATTGGAAACTGCGCAGGTCATTGGGACAAGGCGTAACCATCGAGCTTAAATGATCGGCGGAACCGAGCACCTGAAGGCCGCGCTCTGCCGCCCAATAGATGTTCTCCTCAATGGTCGAATATGCATGCGCAGAGAACATCGTATGGGTATGAATGTCACAAGAAAGCAGGTAGGGCATCAGGTCTCCTTATCTGGCACGGCCGTCGCTTATATTCATTGTACGCATAGCCTTCGATAGTCGTAAAACCACTCCATCCCAAAGACACAACGTCCATGACAACGGGGTCCGGCTTAACACCAAACCCCGTTTCACGTAAAACATTGTAGGCAGAGCGCTTTACTTTTAACGATACTCGTCCGCCAACTGTTTCCAAGCGGGTAGCGAATTGATAATCGTCTCGTAACTCACGCAGTAGCCCAAGCGGAACCAACCCGGCATACCAAAGCTGTCCGAGGGAACCGCAAGCAACTCATACTTCTTTGCGCGCTCGCAGAACGCATTCGCATCGGGCTCCAGCGCCTTCACCCACAAGTAGAATGCACCATCCGGCTCAACATAGGTGTAGCCGTACTCCGCTAGTGCATCGGTAAGCGCGGTGCGGTTGCGCGCATAGGCCTCGACATCGCTCGGTTCATCAATGCAGTCGATGATTACACGCTGGAAGAGGGCCGGTGCGCACACGAAGCCCAGCGTGCGGGCGGCACCGGCAACGGCCGGCATCAGGCGAGCAGCCTGCGGATTGGTATTGGGAACCAAAATCCAGCCCACGCGCTCGCCCGGCAGCGAAAGCGACTTGGAATACGAGTAGCACACCACGGTGTTCTCGTAGATCGAGGGCACCCAAGGCACCCCGGCACCGTACACGATCTCGCGGTACGGCTCATCAGAGATGAGCGTGATTGGGTTCTCGGAATCGCGCTTGGCGTTGACCTCGCGTAAAACATTGGCCAGTCGCGTCAGTGTATCGCGCGTATACACTGCACCGGTCGGGTTGTTGGGTGAGTCGATAATGACGGCAGCGGTCTTATCGGTAATCGCCTTGAGCACGTTATCCACGCTCAGCTGGAACGTATCTTCATCGGCGAGCGCCTCAACACACGTGCAGCCGGCCTTCTCAATCCACACGCGATACTCCGGAAAGTACGGGGCGATAACAACAACCTCATCGCCCGGGTTCGTAACGGCATTGAGCGTGCAGGTGAGCGAAGCCGCGGCACCCACCGTCATAAAGACGTCCTTGCCCTCATAGCTCGTGCCAAAGCGACGGTTGAGCGAGTCGGCGACGGCCGCTCGACATTGCGGCAGACCCGGCGCAGGCGTGTATCCATGCAGCTGGTCGCTCGGCAGCTCCAATGCCTTCTTAATGGACTCAGCAACAGCAGCGGGCGCCGGAACACTCGGGTTGCCCAGCGAAAAATCGAATACGTTTTCCGCGCCGATCTGTGCCTTGCGCTCAAGGCCGTAGCTAAAGATCTCACGGATGATGGAGCTTTCCGCACCGCGAGCATACATAGTTTCGTTGATCATCTGTTCCCCTTTCGCATAGGCGCTATTGTACGCTTTAGCTGAGCAAAGTGCCGCAGCAATGTTGATTGGGGACAGACTTAAATGCGTGAAAACGCTCATTTAAGTCTGTCCCCAATCAACATATCGCTCAAAAGAAAAAGCCTCCACAGGTTTCCCCGCAGAGGCTTTCGCTACAAGAACTATTTGTCGGCGTCGGTGTTGCCGTCAGCGTTGACAGCATTGCCATCACCGGCATCATCGGATGCGGCTTCGGCATCCTCCTGCATGGCCGCCTGCGCAAAGGCCGCAGCATCAGCCGCCAGCTCCTCCTCGCTCATGCGAGGCGAGCGCTTCTTGGTCGGCATGCCGGCCGCCTTGGCGTTGCGCTCCTCCTTGGCCGCCAGGATATCGCCCTCGCGCTCAAGGTAAGCATCCCACTCGTTGTCGAGCAGGGCGTTCACGGCGTCGCCTTCGACGGTCTCGCGCTCAAGCAGCACCTTCGCCATCAGATCGAGCTGATCGCGACGGGCATCCAAAATCTCGACCGCACGGCGATGGGCTTCGCGCATGATGCGCTGAACCTCGATATCGATGCGGCGCGCCGTCTCCTCGGAGTAATCCTGGTGATCGGCGTAGTCGCGACCCAGGAACACCTGATGTTGCGCCTCGCCAAAGACCTGCGTGCCCAGCTCCTCGCTCATGCCCAAGCGCGTGACCATCTCGCGCGCCATCTTAGTCGCGCGCTCCAGATCGTTGCTCGCGCCCGACGTGATGTCGTCGCACATGAGCTCCTCGGCAACGCGACCGCCCAAGAACACGGCGAGCTCGTCGAGCATCTCGTTCTTGGTCTTGAGGAAGTGATCCTCCTGCGGAAGCTGCAGTGTGTAGCCCAGGGCCTGACCGCGGCTGACGATCGAGATCTTATGAACCGGATCGGAGTGCTCCAGGATGTGGCCCACCAAAGCGTGACCGCTCTCATGGTAGGCAATCGTGGTGCGCTCGGCCTCGGTCATCACGCGACCCTTGCGTTGCGGTCCGGCAATCACGCGCTCCATCGACTCCTCGACCTCGTCCATCGAGATCACGGAACGATGACGGCGAGCGGCCAGCAACGCAGACTCGTTGAGCAGGTTCGCCAAATCGGCACCAGTAAAGCCAACGGTCATCTGGGCGAGCTTCTCAAACTTAACGTCCTCGTCCATCGGCTTGTTCTCAGCATGCACGCGCAAGATCTGCTCGCGGCCCTTCACGTCCGGACGGTCGACCGTAACTTGACGATCAAAACGACCGGGGCGCAGCAATGCCGGGTCCAGAATATCGGGGCGGTTGGTAGTGGCGATCAGGATGACCGACTCGCTTTCCTCAAAACCGTCCATCTCGACCAGCAGCTGGTTGAGCGTCTGCTCGCGCTCGTCGTGGCCGCCGCCCAAACCGGCTCCGCGCTGACGTCCCACGGCATCGATCTCGTCAATAAAGATGATTGACGGAGCCTGAGACTTGGCCTCCTTAAAGAGGTCACGCACACGGCTGGCGCCGACACCCACGAACATCTCGACAAAGTCGGAACCCGAGATGCTAAAGAACGGCACGCCCGCCTCGCCGGCAACGGCCTTGGCCAGCAACGTTTTACCGGTGCCCGGAGGACCCACCAGCAACACGCCACGCGGGATCTTGGCGCCCAGCTTGCGATAGCGATCCGGATCGCTCAAAAAGTCACGGATCTCCTCGAGCTCCTCGACTGCCTCGTCCACGCCGGCAACGTCCTCGAACTTGACCTTGGGACGCGTAGCCTCGTTGGTCTTGGCATTGGTCTTGCCAAACTGCATGTTCCTATTATTGGCGCCCATCATCTGGCGCATAAAGTAGAACATGATGGCGATCAGGGCAATCGTCGGCAGCACACTCATCGCCAAGTCGCCCCAAAAATCGGGGTCGTTGGTGTTGACGATGTACTTGGTGTCGGGGTGCTCCGCCATAAGCTCGGCAAGCGAATCGGAGCCGACATAGGTCGAGGAGAAGCTCTTGAGCTCGCTCGTATCACCCTTGTCCTTTTTCGTCTTCCAGTAATGACCCGCCACGCTTCCGTCTTGAACCGTATAGGTCAAATCTTCGACGCGATCCTGCTTAATGGCGCTCACCATCTCGCTCGTCGCGAGCTTAACGGTATTGCTGGAGCTGGCAAAGCCGGAGCCCATGTTAAAGAAGGCGTAGCCCAGAAGCGCGCAAGCCAAAATAAAATACAGCCAGCCCGTACGCGTGGGCTTCTTGCCTCCGGGCACCCCCGGGATCTTAGGCTCCCGGGGAGTCTGGGAATTGTTATCGTTACGGTCGTCGGGCATCTTACGAATAAACCTCCGGTTTCAAAATGCCCAGATACGGAAGGTTGCGATAGCGCTCGGCATAGTCGAGGCCGTAGCCCACCACAAAGGCATCGGGGCAATGGGTTCCAACATACTTGGGCGTGACGGCCGAGGTACGGTCCTCAACGTCCTTCCACAGGAAGGCGGCAACCTCCAGCGAGGCGGGCTTGCGACTCTCGAGGTTCTTCATCAGATACTTGAGCGTCAGGCCCGAGTCCAGAATGTCCTCGACGATCAGCACGTCGCGACCGCGGATGTCGATATCCAGGTCCTTAATGATACGCACGATGCCCGAGGACTTCACACCGTCGCCATAGCTCGAAACAGCCATGAAATCGATGTTGGTCGGCAGCTCGATCTTGCGCATCAGGTCGCCCATAAAGACCACGGCGCCGCGCAGGACCGCAATCAGCACCAGATCCTTACCCGCGTAGTCGCGAGTAATCTGCTCGCCTAGGCGAGAGACGATACCGTCGATATCCTCCTGCGTAAACAGAACCTTCTCGATATCCGGATGTTGAGAAGCCATGACAACCCTTTCTTGTGCTTATCGCCCACGCACCGCCGCATGGACGCGAACTACACATTCTAGCAGCGCACGGGGTATATTTACCAGCACGTGCGCCATCAGAGCGGGAATACCGTCAACGTCTCACAGAATAGCTGGCGCGAAGCGCTATTCCGCATCGACCACACGAAGCAGATATGCCACGCGCGTTGCGGCCGTGCATTTAAAACGCTCGTCCGCGCGAACGCCCGCGACCCATACTACGGCACCTCCCGGAGCCGTTCTTACCACGGGTACGCCAGAGCGGTCTGAAACAGGAATGCGCGCCTCGTTCAACAGGTCTGACACTTTCTTGCTTCGGCCGTTCATCCCCAACGGGCACATCACGTCTCCCGGCACAGGGCTATCCACCCACAGGCGCGCCAATCGCGCCTCGGCGGGAATCTCCCCGCGCGAGCCGGCTAGCATCCGCTCGCTATCGCGGTCGGCGAACCCCAGGGCCGCCGCATCCACCAAGGCCGCAACCTCTCCGGCAGCAGCAAGCTCGCGGGCACGGTGCACGATATCGCGTCCCGGCTCCACAGCCATCGGCTCTGCTGTCAGCATACGCCCCGCCCCCAGCGGCAGACGACCGGGAACGGAGATCCAGTCGGCCACTAAGCCCTCGCGCGCCGCCGGGGCCTTGAACGCCAGCATGCCAAACTCCACACGGGCATCAATTCCCGCAGGAAGCGTTACCGAGCCCAAGCCCGCAGCGACGCAGGCGAGCACGCGCTCCACGTGCCGCATCTCCGGTCGCGCGTCGGGATCGATGCGCTTAATCGCCAACCGCACGATACGCCGTGCAATCACAACCTCAGCGGCGGCAAGACGGCGCGCATCGAGCACCAGTGCGCCCGCCGCTTCCTTGCGCAGGCAGCTTCGAAACGCCTGTGCCGAAAGCTGAGAAAGAAAGGCATCCTCATCGCCTAAGATCTCGCAGGCGGCGCCAATCGTCTTGCAGACGCTCGCATTGCGCTGCGCCACCACTGGCATCACTCTATGGCGCACGTAGTTTCGCAGATACGAGACATCCTCATTGCTCTCATCTTCACGCCACGGCTGACCATGTACCTGTAGATAGCCCACGAGCTCGCCATGAGTTAGGTCAAGCAAGGGGCGCACCACGATATTCCTTCGACGGGGAATGCTCGAAAGCCCAGCCGGGCCCGACCCCTTAATGGCGTTCATCAAAAATGTTTCCGCGCGGTCCGACGAAGTATGCGCGGTACAGATACGAGCCGCCGTCCGCGGTGCGCCCGATTCGGCACAAAGTTCGCGAACATATCTCCGTGCCGCGGCATAGCGCACCTCGCGAGCCGCAGCCTCGATATTGCCCGATTCGTCATCAAAATAGGCATGCTCAACACACAGCGGCAAGCCGTATTGCGCGCACAGGTCACGTACAAAGGCCTCGTCGCCATCGGATGCCTCCCCGCGCAGATGATGGTTTACATGCAGCACGTGCAATCGCTCGCGCGCAATGGGAGCGACGCCGCGCCCGTCCTGGATATCCAGCTTTGATGTGCAAGCCATAAGGAGCAGCGCCGTCGAGTCCGCACCGCCTGATACCATGAGCACTACGGGGGCAGCGGCCTGCCGCGTTGCCAGGGCGCTCTTATCCGTCCTCGGCGCGGCATGATGTCCATAGTGCTGAGATACCGTTGGCATTCGCTTCCTCCTCTATTCGTCCGCACCCATTGTATCCTTTGGAATCTTATGTCTCGCCTGCACCTTCATATCCTCGGCAGCGGCTCAAAAGGCAACTGCGCACTCGTCGAGGGGCCTCAGGGGCTCATCATGATCGACAACGGCCTGTCCCGCCGCGAGACACTTAAACGCATGGCGGAGCTTGGCCTCTCGGCAGACGACGTCGCCGCTCTAGTAATCACCCATGAGCATGGTGACCATATCAAGGGGCTCGATGTATGGTGCAAGCACTGGCATGGTCCCCTCTTTGCCAGCAGGGACACCCTTTCATGCAAAGAAAACCTCGCGCACCTGCCCGTAGAGGAATTTGACCCCGGCGACACGCTCCACATTGCCGGCATCCACGTGCAAACCTACTCAACATCGCACGATGTCATCAATCCTGTCGGCTATCGATTTAATGCTCTCGATGATTCCATTGGGTTTGCCACCGACACCGGAGAGCTATCGAGCCAAGCCATGAACACCCTCAAAGATTGTCGAGTCCTCGCGCTCGAAAGTAACCACGATGTGACCATGCTGCGCGAGGGAGAATATCCCCGCTTTCTTCAGGAGCGCATCCTGTCTGCAAGGGGACACCTCTCCAATGGCCAAGCCGCCGAAGCCGCGCGCGAACTCGTTACCGATCGCACCGAACAGCTCATCGCCATGCATATCAGCCAGGACAATAATCGTCCAAGCCTTACCGTCAAAAGCTATGCCAGCGCGCTTGATGCAAGTCTCGATGATGAACTCGGCAGTTCTGCCACCTGTCTTCAAGTGCCACGGAAGCTCTCGATACGCCCTGCAAGTCAGTATCAACCGACAACTATTCAATAGCCCACTCAAGACAACAAAAGGGGGCTGGGAATCACTTCCCAGCCCCCTTAATTCATACTCTCGATTGAAGCAGAGCCATCGTTAGTCGATAGAAATCTTCGTGACGTTCTTCTTCTCGACAATCTTGGGAACCGTAACGGTCAGGATGCCGTCAGCATACTTAGCCGAAAGGCCCTCGCTCGAAGCGTCCTTCAAATACACGCCGCGCGTCGCGCTGTACGAGCCGAACTCCTTCTGGAGGAAGTTCTTGCCCTCGTTTTCGGCGCTCTCCTCGACGTTCACACTGATCGACAGGCGACCCTCATTGAGCTCGACGTCGATGTCATCCTTGGCGACACCGGTAAGATACGCCTTGACCTCGTAGCCATCGCCCTTGTCCTCAACGTCAACGGGGAACGCCTTGGAGGCAATCGAGCTATTCGCCAGGTCGGTCATGTCATCAAACAAATCGAACAGCGAACTTGCAGAAGGACGGACGCCAAAAACCGAACGATAAGGAACCATGCTTGCCATGTTTACCACTCCTTTTAGGACTGCCGAGCCATCTTCTAGGTGACTGGGACTTCTTTTGACGCTCTTATATATGCCCACACAGTGCTTATATATACATGGACTATAAAGTTTTTTGAGTCCAGTACTATAAGCATATCTAAGTGTGTGCGACTAAGGTTTTAGTAAGGTTAAGGTTCTTTGAACCAGAGCCTAAATAACAAGTATGTTCGCAGCTACAAATAGCAAGGGGCTTACAATGAGCGCGTACACGTTGTTGGTAACGAGCTAAAGGGCATCATGGACGACCAAAACCAGAACAAAATATTTATGCCGACGCAGGGGGAAGATACTTCCACGCAGCCGCCACGGTTCCATCGCCCCCACATCTCGCAAGAGCCCATTAATGATCCGGAGCCCGAGTATGTGACGAGAAATCGATATCAAACACTCGAGGATGCCCAAACGGGACGTAAACATATGGGCGTGGCCTCGGGAGACCCTGTATATCTGAAAGACGCACCATTATCTAAAAACAGCGCAGCTAGTGAGGAGCCACTGAAAGCATCCGCCGCCAATCAACATAGAGGTCCTCGACCAAAGCAAACCTTGACGCATTCGGCTCGCTATCTCGAAACGCCAAAACAGGGAAAATCAATCTTCGTTTCGTCAAGTAAACGACGCAAGCAGCATCGACTGACAATCCTGCTTTTGATCATTGTGGCCATAGCAGTTGCCCTTGTTATTCGATTTATTTTCTTTAAATAAAGGCTCAATACCAAAAACAATAAGATTGTCTAGTGTAATTGAGTCCTTTACGCCCTTAAACGCGAAAAAGGGGGAGGCCGCGAGGCCTCCCCCTTCCAAGTTCGATGACGGCTCGGTGCCGTCCACCGGTCAGCGGCGCCCTGGCCTCCCACGGGCTGGC
>CAUGJE010000020.1 GCA_959599915.1 uncultured Collinsella sp.
CCTGCGCAAGACGGAAAGCACATTAAGTGCTTTCCTTTGCGTGCGGAACTCGCGACAAACTTAACCGCCCCGCCCGGCAGGCGAGCTGCGGGAACATGCTTCCGTCCAAGAAATATCGTGCAAAAGGAATTCTGGCTGAATTATTGTTCGCGTGGGTGATTCAGTCGATGAGGGCTATTTATGCCCTGTCGGGGACTAAGGAGTGTCCCGGGGTGCCGGCAGGAAAGGAACGTCCCTGAGTGCCGGGTGGTATGAAAAAAGGCGAGGACCCGTAGGGAGTCCTCGCCTTTGTTACAGGGGGCGATGTTATTCGCGTACTGCGGAATTAGACCAGGCGGGCGTTGATCGTCTTGGCGATCTCGGCGGCGTCGGTGGAACCCTTGACGGTGGCACGGAAGTCCTCGTCCATGAGCGCCTCGGCGACCTTGGACAGGATTTTGAGGTGCGTAGTGCCGGCCTGGGCACCGGGGATGAGCAGGGCGATAGCCACGTTGACGGGAGCGCCGTCCATGGTGTCCCAACCGGTCACGCCGGACTCGTCCTTGACGACGATGACGGCAGCCTCGGTAATGGCGTCGGACTTGGCATGCGGGATGGCGAAGCCCTCCATCATGCCCGTGGTGCCCTCGGCCTCGCGGGCCAGGAAGGCGTTCATGACGGCGTCGGCGTCGCTGGCGATACCGGCCTTGACGGCCTGGTTGGAAACGAAGCTCAGAGCCTCGTCACGAGAAGCGAAGTCCTCGGCGACAAAGACATTCTCGACCTTCACGAAGTCGGCAGCCTCGGCCTTGGGGGCCTCGACGGCAGCGGCCTTGGGAGCCTCAACCGGCTTGGCTGCAGGAGCGGCCTTCTGGTTCTTCTCGAAGTCGTACTTCTTGAAGGCCACGAACAGGATGCCACCGACCACAGCGCCGATGAGGATCGCGAGGACCCACAGCGGACCGTTCTCGACAACGGGCAGGACCAGGAAGCCACCGTGAGGCGCCGGGTCGTGAACGTTGAACATAATGGTCAGGATCGAAGCGATAGAGGAACCGAGCATCATGATGGGCATGACGGGCCAGATGTTCTTGGTCATGAACGGAATGGCGCCCTCGGTGATGTGGGTGCAACCAAGGATGAGGTTGACGATACCGGCGTCGTGATCCTCCTGGCTGAAGTACTTCTTGCCGACAACGACGGCGAAGGTGGTGATCAGCGGCGGAACGATGCAAGCGGCGGAGACGGCAGCCATGAAGTTGGTGCCGAAGTTGTAGGTATCGGTGCCAACGCCAGCAGCCAGTGCCTCGGTGAGCATAGCGGTACCGGTGACGTAAGCAGCCTTGTTGACCGGGCCACCCATGTCAAAGGCGCACATGCAGCCGATGGCAAGACCCAGGACAACGGCGCCAGAGGCGGACAGGCCCTTGAGGAAGTCCATCATGGCGGTGTTGATGGCAGCCATGGGGCCGGAAATACCGAGCATGACCAGGCCGACGATAGCCGTCGAGAACAGCGGGTACAGGAAGATGGCCTTGAGGCCGTCCAGGTTCTTGGGCAGACCGGCAAAGACCTTCTCGAGCAGCAGGATGACATAGCCGGCGAGGAAGCCGCCGACGATGCCGCCCAGGAAGCCGAAACCCACGCCGGCGCCACCGGCGTCGATCATACCGGTCTCGGCGTTAACAGGCAGGCCCTGGATGGCGATCATACCGGCAACAAAACCGGGGACGAGCGCAGGACGCTTGCCGATGGATTCGGCGATGTAGGCGGAAAGCACCGGAACCATGAGGTTCATGGCGATGCCGCCGATGATCTTGAGCATCGCAGCAAAGCTGTTGTAGTCAGACGCAGTCGAATCGAAAGACGTAATGCCCCACAGGAACGAGACGGCGGTCAGAACACCACCGGCAACGACGAAGACCAGCATATGGCTGACGCCGTTCATAAGGTGCTTATAGATGACGTGGCCGATAGACTCCTTCTCCTCGACCTCGTCCTCGACATCGGCAGCGGCTGCAACCGTGCCGTCGCTCTTGGCGGCGAGCGCGCGGTCAATCAGCTTACCGGCGGCCTCAACAGACAGGGCCTTGGAAACACCAACGGAAACCATGGGCTTGCCGGCGAAACGCTCAGCCTGGACATCCTTATCGGCTGCGACGACAACGGCCTTGGCGCCAGCGATCTCGCTCTTGGTGAGCTCGTTCTCGACACCGACCTGGCCATGGGTCTCGACCTTAATGGTCAGACCGCGCTCGGCAGCTGCCTTCTCTAGCGCCTCCTTCGCCATGAAGGTGTGCGCGATACCGGTCGGGCAACCGGTGGCGGCGATGATGTCAAACTTAGCCATGTGTCCCTCCTTCTTGAGTACTGCGCCCGCAGGCGCTCCCCTACACGCGCGTCCTTGCGCGCTTTTCCACAACTGAAAGATACCAACCTACCGTCCGCGTGAGAAGAGACAAGGCGCAATTCTCCGGTGAAAGGTTCTTTCATAACCGCAAACGGTAAATGAAAGTTTACCATCAACACTTGAAACGGCAAGGTGTATCTTGTAATTGAAAATCCCCCTATACTATGACATTACAAACGAGTCCATTTTTCATGCCAACCAGGAGCCATCCATGACCGATAGTAGCAAGAGCGCACTTTCCCTCATTAGTACCCACCAGGGATACAGCGAGTCCGAGCAGCGCATTGTCGACTATATATTGGAGCACCAGTCCGAGGCGCCGCGCCTGACGGCCGCCCAGCTCTCACGAGCCGCCGCCACGTCCGAGGCGACGGTTTCGCGCTTCTGCCGCAAGCTGGGCTTTGGCAGCTTCCGCAGCTTTCAGTTTTCGTTGGCGCGCGACTTGGAGAGTCAGCGCAACGAGGGCCTGACTGACGAAGTCTCGCTCGACAACATGGAGCAGAGCCTTAAGAACATCCTGGCTGCAAAGGTGAGCGAGCTTAATGCGACCATCGACGGGATCGACCACGATACGCTGGCGGCTGTTGTACATGCCCTTAAGTATGCAGGGGTTATTGAGTTTGCGGCTGTGGGCAATACGAACGCAGTCGCGCTCGATGCGACGTTTAAGTTTTCGCAGCTGGGCCTGCGCTGCATGGCGAGCACCATTAGCGAGACATCAATCGGCTTTGCACTCACGTTGCGCCCCGGTGACGTCATCGTGCTCATCTCAAACTCCGGCAAATCGCGCCGACTGAATCGCATGGCAAAAGCAGCTCGCGACTGCGGTGCCACCGTAGTCGTCATCAGCAGCGACAGCAAGTCTCCACTCGCGCGCCTGGCAGACTACACTTTTAATACCGTCAACCACGAGGCGCTGCTGACGACGGGTGACTTTGCGTTCTCCAAGATCAGCGCCACGATGATCATCGAAGTTATCTACAACTTCCTGCTGCCCGAGATTGAAGACGCTCGCGAACATATCAGCTACTACGAGGAGCTCATCCAGCCGGACAAGGTCGTTGAGTAAAACGCGTAGTGGGACAAAAAATTTCAGTCTATTTTGTCCCACCAACACCGCTGATACGACCTAGCCTCGAACTTCTTCGAGCATCTGCTTTGCGTGGGCCAAGCTTGCCTCGGACTGATCGCCGCTCAACATGCGGGCAATCTCGGCGGTACGCGCTTCGCCGGTTACCTCGTCCAAATGCGTCTGGGGAACATCGCCCGGCTCCTTGCTGACAACATAATGCTTGTCGGCCATAACGGCGACTTGCGCCAAGTGGGTTACGACAATCACTTGATGCGTAGCGGCAAGATCGGCCAGCACACCAGCAAGAGCACGAGCCGTGGAGCCGCCGACACCGGCATCGACCTCGTCAAATACCAGTGTGTCGACGCCGTCAGCATTACCCAAGACCACCTTGCTCGCCAGCATGACGCGGCTGAGCTCGCCGCCCGAGGCAATGCGGCGCAGGGGACGCGGCGTCAAGCCGACACCGCTGCGATACAAAAGCTCGTAGCTTGAAGGACCCGCCGGCGTCCACTCGGCGCGTGGAAGATCGCGCGACTCCCAAACGAGCTCGGCGCCGCCCATCTCCAGGCGCGCCATTTGGCGGCCAACCTCGTGACAAAAACGCGGAGCAGCGGTATTACGCGCACGCTTGAGTGCCTTGGCGGCAGCGAACAGCTCGCGCTCGGCGCTCCCGAGTGCCTCACGCGCCTTTTTGATCTGTTCATCGCCATCATCGACCAGGGACAGCAGCTCTTGTGAGCGATCGCGCATGGCAAAAACATCGTCCATGGTGGGACCCCACTGACGCAACAGGCCCTTGAGGTCGGAATACCGCTCACGCATGCGAGCGAGCTCGCGCGGGTCGAAGGCGACGCCATCGCGATAGGCACGAAGCTCGTTCGCGCTATCCTCAAGGGAGATGCAGGCATCCGAAAGCGCATCGGCAATGTCGCCCAGTTTGCGATCGACGGTAGCCATACGGGAAAGCTCTGCCACGGCGCTGTTCACGGCATCGAGCGCTCCACCTTCGGCGGCAAGCGATGCATGGGCATCGTTAGCTGTGGCAACCAGTACCTCGGCATGTTCGGAGCGCGGCAGCAGTTCCTCGAGTTCCTCATACTCACCCGGCTTGGGGTCGACCTCGGCGATACGCTCCAGGGCGAAGCGCGCCTCCTCGACGCGACTCCCCTGCGCACGCGACGCCTCCTCTACGCGACGGACCTCCTTGGCAGCCGCACGCGACGCCTTAAAGCAGGCACGGTAACGGTCGAGCGCCTCGAGCGCAGAGCGACCAGCCCAGGCATCGACCATGGCAACATGATGTGCCGGATCGAGCAGGCGCTGATGTTCATGCTGGCCGCACAGATCCATCATCACGCCGACGCGCTCGGAAAGCTCGCGCACGCTGGCAATGCGACCGTCAATCTTCACGCGGCTGCGGCCCTCGGCAGAAAGGCTACGCTGTACGGTGAACCCCTCCGTGTCGTGCGGACCGTCGAACAGGCGCGCCTCGACGCTCGCCAGCGCCTCGCCCTCGCGCACCGTCGACGAATCCGCGCGCTCGCCCAAAATAAGCTTGAGGGCCGAGAGCAGCGCGGTCTTGCCGGCGCCGGTCTCGCCGGTCAAAACCGTTAGGCCCGCACTCGGAACCAACGTCGCCTCGCGAATGAGTGCAATGTTGGAAACCTGCAGCTCATCGATCATGACGCACTCCGTAGAACACGCGGCTCACGGAGTTATAGAAGCTCTCGGGACCGTAATCGAGAAGCAGCACATCTCCGGGACCGCGACGCACCGCCACGCTCTCAACGGTGCCATCGCAGGTAATAAACTGTCCATCGATAGCGATCGCCGGAACACTCGGACGGTCATCAGACATAAAGATCTCGACGACATCACTCGGCGAGGTCAAAAAAGCGCGAGCCTGAATGGTATGCGGGGCGATGGGCACACAGACCATACCCGTGTAATCGGGGCTGACAATGGGACCGCCGGCGGAAAGCGCATAGCCGGTGGAGCCGGTCGCCGTCGAAACGACGACACCGTCGCCGCGCAGGCGATCGATATGATGGCCGGACACCGTGATGTCAAACTCAACCATATCGGACAGGGGGCCGCGCGTAAGTGCCATATCGTTGAGGGCAAACGTGCGCACGACATCCTTCGTGCCATCGTCGCGCACGGACACGATATCCGCGGCGATGGTGGCGCGGCGGCTCACGTGCAGCTCACCGGACAGAGCATCGCTCACGACCTGCAGAATGTCGCGCTCCTCGGGGCTCGCAGCAGTTAAAAAGCCCAGGTGACCATAGGAAAGACCAAGGATAGGAATCTCGCGATGGTTGAGGATGCGGGCAGCGCGCAGCAACGTACCGTCGCCGCCGAGCGTAATGACCAGATCTGAGCCATCAATATCAGGCGTGCTTTGAATCTTCGATCGCTGGTCGGCAGCCCATGCGACCTCGTAGCCCTGGCGCGAAAGCCAAAGCTCGAGCATCAGGCCGCTCTCGACCGCCTCTTGCTTGTAGTAATTGGGAACCAGAAAGACCTTCATAGCGTTGCAGCTTTCTCGCTCAAAGCCGATACCTGGGATTGCAGCTCATCGTCGGTGCGTTCACCAGGGGCAAACCTTGTGCCGTACAGGAAAAACTCAACGTTGCCCTTAGCGCCATGGATGGGCGACACGCACACGTCAAGCGGGAACAGGCCCTTGGCGGCAAAAAGCTCAATCGCCGCCACGAGCGTATCGCGGCGGACGGCGGGGTCGGTCACGATACCGCGCTCGCCCACCAGCGCAGCCGGCGCCTCAAACTGGGGCTTTACGAGCGTGCAGAACGAACCCGAAGGCTTCAGGCACGCCAGCACGGCGTCGATGATATTCGCGATGCCGGTAAACGAGACATCACATACAGCCAGGTCGATGGCACCGGCATAGCCAAGCTCAGGCAGCTGCGTCACGTTTGTGCGCTCATGCAGCGTCACGCGATCATCCTGACGCAACGACCAATCGAACTGGGCGCGACCCACGTCCACCGAGACAACGGTCGCAGCTCCGCGCTTGAGCAGGCAATCGGTAAAGCCGCCGGTAGAGCAGCCCACATCCAGACAGCTAAGGCCCGTCGGATTGATGCCAAACGCATCAAGCGCGCCTTCGAGCTTAAGACCGCCGCGGCCAACATAGGGAATGCGCCCCTTCACGTGCAGTGGCAGACCCGGAATCACCTTAAGGCCCGGCGAAGTCAAGCGCTCGCCGCCACTCGAGACCAATCCGGCCATAAGAGTGCGAAGGGCATCCGCGCGATCGGCGCAGATGCCCTGTGAAATCAGTTCGTCATCAAGACGCACGCGTTTCATGAATGCCATCAACCATTCGTATCCGGAGATGCGGCCTAGCTATCCTGGGATTCGTTTGCCGCATCCTCATCGTATTCCTGCTCGAGCTTATCGGCCTCACGCGGCGTCAGCTCAAACTTGTCGACCATATCGACCGCGCGGGAGCCCAGCTCAATCGCTTCGTCAAACAGATCGAGTGAACGCTCCAAGGACGTATCCTTGGAGCGAACGGTAGCGATGATCTGGTCCAGACGGTCCGAAATCTCGTCAAAGTTGCGGACAGAACCCTCTGGCATGGCTACTCCTCGACGGAGTCGGCCTCGACGGCCTCAGCAGCGTCCACATCCTCGGCAAGTACACCGGCGGTAGCCTGAGCGGCAGCGACCTTGGCGGCAGCCTCAGCAGCCTGGGCCTCCTCGCGAGCGCGATCCTCGGCCAGCAGTTCCTGGTACAGGTCCTCGCCCGGCAACTCCTCGCTGCGCGCGATCTTGCCCAGCACGCCGTTGACGAACGACGCGGACTGGTCGGTGCCATAGGCCTTGGCAAGTTCGACGGCCTCGTTGATCACGATAGCGTCCGAGACCTCTTCGTCGGTGAGGAAGCGCATCTCGTAGACGGCGATACGCAGCAGATTGCGGTCGGCGCCGGGCATGCGCATAAGATCCCAGTTCTTGGCGACGGCGCGCAGGGCACAGTCGATGCGATCGATATGCTCGTAGGCACCGCGGCACAGCTCCAGCGCATAGGGGTCGAGGGGGCCCTTCGAGATCAGGAAATCGCCCTCGAGGACGCGCTCGAGCGGGCTGTCCGTGGCCTCGGCCTGGAACAGCAGCTGCAGCGCCTGACTGCGGGCAAGCGTACGCCCGCGATAAACCTTAAGGCTCAAAGGTTACTCCTTGGGGAAAACGAGGCCGTCGATACAAACGTCAACGCGCTCGACCTCAACGCCCACCTGGGCATCGATGGCAGCGACCACGGCAGCGCGAACGGCCTCGGCGAGTTTCTTGAACGGATAGCCAAAGAACACCACAACGCGCACGGTGAGTGCGAGCTTGTCGCCGACGACCTCGGTCTCGACCGCCGGCTCGGAAGCCGGGGCCTTGGACGAGAGCATCATGGAGACAAGGTTGGTGGCAAGGTCCTTGACGCCAACGGAGGCGATGCCCTCGACATCGGACACGGCGCGCGAGACGATGGCGGTCAGAACATCGGGCGAAATGCCGATGCCGTCAATCTTGATTTCCTGGGGCATGAGTCCTCCTAGAAGAGTTGGTTGCTAGACGCGGGAGACGAACTTGCCGTCGCGGGTGTCAACCTTGATGACCTCGCCCTCGTTGAGGTACATGGGGACCTGGATGACAGCGCCGGTGTCGATCGTGGCCGGCTTGGTGGAACCCTGGACGGTGTCGCCCTTAAAGCCCGGGTCGGTCTGGACGATGGTGGTCTCGATGAACATCGGCGGAGTCACGCCCATGAGCTCATCGTCGGCGAAGAGCAGCTGGCAGATGTCGTTCTCGCGCAGCCACTTGGAGTTCTCGCCCACCATGTCCTCGGGAACGGGAACCTGCTCATAGGATTCGTTGTCCATGAAGATGTAGTCGGTGCCATCGTTGTAGAGGTACTGGAACTCACGGGTGGTGAGCATGACGCTCTCGAACTTGGTGCCGGCGTTGCAGGTGTTCTCGACGACGCGGCCGCTCTTGATGTCGCGGGTCTTGTAGCGCACAAACGCGCCGCCCTTGCCCGGCTTGACATGCTGGAACTCGACGATGGTGTAGACCTTGTCCTTAATGCGGAGACCGAGGCCGTTCTTGAAGTCGGCGGTAGAAATGGTAGGCATAGCGACCTTTCTTGTTATGGGCAGAACGCACAAGCGTCCAAATTACATACGAGCGAAATTATACACTTGCAGACGGCGCCTGCAGCGAGCGCATAAAAAGAGAACGCGGGGCGTCCGAATTGCTCCGGAGGCCCCGCCCCAAACTATCTACCGAAGTAGACTAGCAATCGATGACGTGAAGGTCATGCGGCGTCTTGGTGAAGGGCTCGTAGCCGTTCTCGGTGACCACGCCGTAGTCCTCCAGGCGCACGCCGCCCACGCCGGGCAGGTAGACGCCGGGCTCCATGGTGATAACCGAGCCGACCTCGATGATATTCTTGCTGCGGTTGAAGTTGGGCAGCTCGTGGATGTCAATGCCCACGCCGTGGCCCAGACCATGGTTGTAGTAATCGCCATAGCCGGCATCGCCAATGATCTTCTTGGAAAGCTTGAAAATGTCGTTGCCCTCGACGCCCGGATGGATGGCGGCGACGCACTCCTCGTGCGCACGGCGCACGAGCGCGTACAAGTCGAGCTGCTCCTGCGTGGGCTCGCCCATCACGACGGTACGAGTCATGTCGGAGCGGTAGTCGCAATAACCCGCGCCATAATCCATGAGAACGAAGTCGCCCTTCTCGATCACGCGGTCGCTCGGGACGGCATGCGGGTTGGCGGTGTTGGGGCCGCTCGCCACGATGGAGCCGAAGGCCAGGCTGTCGGCGCCGTTGGCGAACATAAAGTTCTCGAGCTCGTTGCGAACCTGCTTCTCGGTCATACCGGGCTTAATATAGCCGAGCATGTGCTGGAAGGCGGCGTCGGTAATCGACTGCGCATGGCGCATGAGCTCGATCTCCTCGGCGTCCTTGATGGCGCGCATCTTGCGAATGTCGTCATGCATCAGCGGCAGCATGCAGGCGACGGAACGATCCTCAAGGCCACGCTGGATACCCTGGTAGAAGTTGATCTGCATGTCGTCCTCGATAGCGCAGACACGGCACTTGTTAGCCGCGATCTTGCCGGCGACCCAACCGGGGATGGTGCCCTCGTCCATGTCGTAGACCCAGGGGCTGCCGGCGGACGTGTTCTCCTCAAAGCTGTTGAGATAGCGTGAGTCGGTATGGAACAGGCACTGGTCGGCCGTAATAAATGCAGCGTGCGGGAACTCGAAGGTGTAGTCGAAGACGCCCTTCACGCCCGTGAGCCAACGAAGGTTGGCCTCGTCGCGCACGACGATAGCGTCGTAGCCGCGCTCAGCCATCAGGGCACGGACACGCTCGATACGACCGGCAGGACCGGCAGCAAACTCAGACATGCAGATTCCTTTCTTATTGTCCTCATAAAAGCGGGACGGGCCTCGATCGAAAGATGGAATCGCGCGCGATTCGCAACCGATTGGAAACCCGCCCCTCAACATGATACGAAAGACGATGTATGTCAATAAATCCTAGAGAAGTTCTTTACGAGAAGCCAAGTATGCGTGAGCATGGCGGTCGAGAACCTCGTCCTCAACGCTCGTTAGACGAATGGCGCCGAGCGCCGCGGGCAGCGGCAACATGCTGCGGTTCGAGCGAACAAACTGCTGCCTGCGGAACTCCTCGATATATGCGGCAGGCTCCAGATCGAAGGCAAGCTCCTCGATACCAAAGTCCTCCAGGCAGTCATCGACCTCAAAGACGTAATCGATATCAAAGTCGCAGGCATCATGTGCTAGGCGCGCCTCAAAGCGCATGCCCTCGGACAGCAGCTGGTAGGCAGGAACCTGCGCCGCGGCTTTGCCCAGGCAGACGCGCAGAGTACGCTCCCCTGTCTTGCCAAAATCGAGCGCATGGCGGGCGCTCGGGTTCGTGGCCATCAGTACGTCCTTACGGGCAGTCTGAGACCACTGAACGGCATTGACGAGCGCGACCTCCTCGCCCGCGAGAATCTCGGGGACGGTCTCAGCAAACTGATTCCAGCGGGACTTGCTGCTCGAAAGCATGGTGCCAACAAGTACCGCATAGCCGAGCTTGAGGTCCTCGGGGTCCGCCTCGCGAACAAGGTCGAGGTCGCACACGACCAAGCCCGGCTCGGGACGGAACGCGATAGCGGGAAGCGCATTCGTAGACGAGGCGACAAGCGGCTTCATGGTCGTCGCAACCGTGAGCATGGCGTCGAACGTCGTCGGCAGCAAGGCGCACTCGGTGCGACCGCACCACTGATTGGCACACCAACAAACGACCGAGCAGGTCGCCGTGTCACCGACAGCGACAACGAGATCGTCGCAGGTAATGCCGTTAGCCGACAGGGCGCCAAAGACGGTATCGGCATCGGCCAGCGTAGCACCGGCAGGAGAAACCTCGAGGACGAGCAGCGACACGGCAAAACCGGCGTCGACCAGCGCATGCTCGACGACCTCGCCAAAACGCTCGGATGTAGCGTCGTTCCAAACCACCATCGCGCGCTTAGGCTTGCCCACGGCCGAGGCAAACATGCGCGACAGCTCCTCGAACGCGCCCAATCCAACGCGGACATCGACACTGCGGTTTTGGAAATTGATAAGTTGACGGCGAATCATAGCAGTCCACGCTCCAAAAGCATCTCGGCACAAAGGTAGGAAACGTCCTCGAAGGACTTGTTGCGAATATCAAGGGTAATATCGGCGGCCTGGCGATACAGCGGACGGCGATGCTCAAACAGGCGCGCAGCGTGCTCGGGCGAGCGGAAATCGGGCCGGGTATCGGAGCGGCGAATCTGGCGCAACGAGTCCTCAAAGTCGCCTTCGAGGTACACGCATATACCCATCTCATGCATCAGCTCAATGTTCACCGGCGTCTCGACGATGCCACCCCCGCACGACACCAGCAGGCTGCGCTCGCTTTGAAGCGAACGGAGTGCCGAGGTCTCAAGCTCGCGAAAACGATCCTCGCCCTCGGTCTCAAATATCTCGGTCACCGACTTGCCACATCGACGCACAACCAAACGATCGGTATCGATAAAACGCCGCTTGAACATAGTGCCCACATTGCGCGCAAGCGTCGATTTGCCCACGCCCAAAAAGCCGATAAAGAAGATATGGTCGCAGCCGTGTTTGATGTGCTGAGACATGGCGAAACCTATTCCTCGCAGGGAAGGTCGCGCAGGGCCCGGCGCTCAAAGATACGGAAGATCTGCGTGTACCACAGGTCCTGGGTTGCCTGCGGCTTGACCAGAATAGTGTCAACGCAGGCAAAATTACCGCTCCACACGTCCGTGTACAGCTGATCGCCGATCAGCACCGCCTCGTCTGCCGTGGCGCCGAGGCGCTTAAGACCCGCCTTCAAGGCAAACGGGGCGGGCTTCATGGCGTGGCTAATGGCCTCAAGTCCCAGCTCGCGTGCAGAGCTCATGACCTGGTCGCGATGCCAGTTGTTGGACACCATGCACAGCTTAAAGCCTTTGGCGCGGGCGGCGTCGAGCCAAGCGGAAACCGCAGTGGGAACCTGCTCGGTGTCGCGCGGCACCAGAGTGTTATCGCGATCGAGCAGAATGGCGCGTTTGCCGTCGGCCCACAGGGTATCAAGGTCGATGCGATCGACCGAGGCAACGTATCGTTTGGGGCTAAAAATCCTCATGATCAATTCCAAGACTGTTGGTGCTCTTCGTAGGTCTTCGAGAAATACTCCTCGTCCTGCGTAATGTAGAAATACAGGTCATCGGAGTCGGTCGGCTCAAGGGTGGCCTTGAGCGCCTCGAGCGACGGAGAGCAGATGGGCGTGGGCGGCAGGCCCTCGTGCTTATAGGTGTTATACGGACTATCGCTCTGCAGGTCGTCGGCGGTAACCTCTCCGCCGGTGACATACATCATGGTCGCATCGCTATTGAGGTAACGCAGGCCATCGAGCTTGCCCGCCAGACGGTTATAGAAAACCGATGCCACATGCGCGCGCTGATCGGCGTTGAGGCCCTCGCGCTCGACGATCGAGGCAAGGTTAACGATGTCGTAATCGGACATCTCCACGCCATAGCGCTCCTTGATCATGGCCTCGCAGCTCGCAAAGTCAAGCGACTTGTACTCGGTGTTGAACTGGTCAAGCATGGCGCGAATCACATCATCGGCAGAAGAGTCCTTACCCAACGAATAGGTCTTGGGGAATAGGAAGCCCTCGAGTGAATCGTTTGCAGCGTCTTTAAGGAAAGCGTAATCATTCACATAATTGCTCGCCTTGGCCTGGTTAAGGAAATCTTCCTTAGAAATGCTGTCGTATGCCGCGGCCACACGATCGGCGACCTGGTCGACCGTCAGGCCCTCAGGGATAGTCAGTGCATCGGAGCCCGCATTGGGGCCTTCCATGAGCTGCTGAACAACCTTGGTCGCGTCCATGAGCGTGGTAAACGAGTAGGTGCCAGGCTTAAGCGACATATCGGCATTGAGCTTTTTGACCGCCGCGTAATAATCCTTGGGGTCTTCGACGATATGGTTCTCGGAGAGAATCGAAGCGATGGCATCACCCGAGGCGCCATCGGGAATCGTAATAGTAACTTGCTGGCCAGCAGCGACTTTCGCATCCTCGCCGGCAAAGAAGCCCTTGACGGCCGGCACAACAAAGAAAACGATCGCGACAAGCGCAAGCACGGCGATGACGCCACCGATAATCATAGGCACCGGAGAGCTTTTCTTTTGGACGCCACGGCGGGCATGCGTGTTATAGCTCGAGCGCGTGGCCGGAGCAACGCCGTGCGAGCCATGAGCATGATGTGCGTGGGGGCGTGATTGCCGGGCCTGCCCCTGCGTGCGCTGGGCAGGAGCCTGCTGCTTAAAACGAGCGCCGCCAGCGGGCTGCGCGGGACGAGCTGCGGGCTGTTGAGCGGCACGCTGAGCAGGTTGAGCCGAACGCTGCGTCGGCTGCGCCGGGCGCTGGCCAGGCTGAGCAGGGCGCGGCGCAGGCTGCCGTGTACGATTCTGCTGGCGTGGATCGGAAGCGCTAGGCATGCGAAACCTCCTCGTTTTTACGATCGAGCCATGTCTGCAAGAACAGGCTGGCGGCGATCATGTCAATCTTGCCCCTCATCTGCTTTTCGTTGAGTCCCTGCTCTCGCAGGATTCGCTTGGCCTCCTGCGAGGACAGACGCTCGTCCTCAAACTCCAGCGGAAGTTCGAGCTCGTCGGCAATCTTTTGGGCCACTGCGGCGACGCGCTCGGCCTGGGGGCCGGGCTCACCTGCCATGGTCAAGGGACGTCCACTTACCAGGATATCGGGCTCATAGTCCTCGACCAGGTAGCGAAACGTCTTTGCCATACCAGTGACCTCGGCAGCCGGAAGCACCTTGACAGGCATCGCCATCTTGCCATCACGGCTCGAGACGGCAATGCCAATCCTGGTCTCCCCTATGTCCAGTGCGAGCGCGACCACAGCGACTACTTAGGTTCTTAGGCGCCGAGCGCGGTCTTGGCGGCCGCGAGGGCATCGGCGATACCGGCAGCATTCTTGCCACCGGCCTGGGCCATGTTGGGACGACCGCCACCGCGACCATCGACCAGGCCCGCGATCTGCTTGATCACGTTGTCGGCGTGGAAACCGGCCTTCACGGCGTCATCGGAGCCGGCGGCGAGCAGGGCCGGGGTGCCCTTCTCGGTAACGCTGGCAACGACGCAGGCGACGGGGCCGGCAACCTTCTGGTGCACGGTATCCCACACATTGCGCAGGTCAGCAGCCTCAAGACCCTGAAGCTCAGCGACGACGAGCTTGTAGCCGTTCAGCTCGACAGCGCCCTCGATGGCGCCAGAGATAGCGTCGGAGGAGCCACCGGTGAGTGCCTTCTTGAGCTTGTTGGACGTCTCGCGCAGCTCGGCCTGCAGGTTCTCCACGCGGGCGGGAACCTCGTCAACACGGCACTTGAGCGCAGCGGCAGCGGCGTCAACGAGCGCCAGGCGGTCGGCCATGTAGTCGAGAGCGCCCTTGGAGGTCACGGCCTCGATACGGCGGACGTTGGAGCCCGTAGAGGACTCGGAAATGATCTTGAACAGGCCGATCTCGGCAGTATTGGCGGCATGCGTACCGCCGCAGAGCTCACGGGAGAACGGCTGATCCTCGGCGCCCACGGAGACGACGCGGACGACGTCGCCGTACTTCTCGCCAAAGAGGGCGACAGCACCGGCGGCCTTGGCCTCGTCGATGCCCATGACGCGGGTCACGACCGGTTTGGAAGCGAAGATCTGCTGGTCGACCAGGTCCTCGACAGCCTTGAGCTGCTCGGAGGACAGGGCCTCGAAGTGCGTGAAGTCAAAGCGCAGGTGCTCGGGCGTCACCAACGAGCCAGCCTGGGAGACATGCTCGCCCAGGACCTGCTTAAGCGCGGCGTCGAGCAGGTGCGTGGCAGTGTGGTTGCGGCGCAGGAAGCCACGGCGCTCGGCGTCGAGCGCGGCTGTCACGGTAGCACCGACGGTCAGTGTGCCCTCGGCAACGTGCGCGACGTGAGCATACAGGCCATTGTGGTTCTTGGTGTCGACAACAGTCAGCGCAACGCCCTCGGCGGAAAGCTCACCGGTATCGCCCTGCTGGCCACCCATCTCGGCGTAGAACGGGGTGCGGTCGAGCACGACCTCGACGTCCTCACCGACGGAAGCAGACTCGACGGACTCGCCGTTGCGAACGATGGCGACAACCTTGGCACCCTCGATCACATCGTTGTCATAGCCGTCGAACTCGGTCGCGGCAACCTTGTCGGAAAGCTCGACCCACACGTCGTTGAAGCTGCCCCAAGCATCGCCCTTGACGTTGGCGCGAGCGCGGGCCTTCTGGTCCTCCATGCAAGCGGTGAAGCCGTCCATATCGACGTCGTGGCCAGCGACGCCGGCAATCTCGACGGTCAGGTCAATGGGGAAACCAAAGGTGTCATGCAGCTTAAAGGCGACGTCGCCCGGAAGGACAGCACCCTCGGCAAGCGCGGCCAGAGCCTCATCCAGGTAGACGCGGCCGTTGTCGAGCGTCGTGGAGAAACGCTCCTCCTCGGAAGCGACGATACCCTTAACGAGCGCGACGTTCTTGAGCAGCTCGGGATAGGCCTCGCCCATCTGGGCGTTGACCTCGTCAATGAACTTGGTCAGGAAGGCGCCCTCGATGCCCAGCAGGCGACCGTGGAACACGGCGCGGCGGAGCAGGCGGCGAAGGACGTACTCGCGACCCTCGTTACCGGGGAGAATGCCGTCCGAGATCATAAAGTCGACGGCACGAGAGTGATCTGCGATGATGCGCAGGGAGCGGCTAGCACCGGAGTAATCGTCGGCGTCATAGGTCTTGCCGCTGATCTTCTCGCCCAGCTTGATGAGGTGCTGCATCAGATCGCCGTCGTAGTTAGCGGTCTTGTGCTGCATGATGGCGGCCATGCGCTCCAGACCCATGCCCGTATCGAGGTTGCGGTGCGGCAGCTCCGGCATGGAGCCATCCTCCTGGCGGTCGTACTGGGTAAAGACGAGATTCCAGAACTCCAGGAAGCGGTCGCAGTCGCAGCCGGGCTTGCAGTCGGGGCTGCCGCAGCCGACCTCCTCGCCCATGTCAAAGTAGATCTCGGAGCACGGACCGCAGGGGCCGGTGGGGCCAGCGGCCCAGAAGTTGTCGTCCTCGCCCAGGCGGGAGATGTGATCCTCGGCAACGCCCAGGGAGCGCCACACGTCATGGGTCTCGTCGTCCTCGGTAAAGACGGTGAAGTACAGGCGATCGAGCGGCAGCTTGAACTCCTTGGTAATGAGCTCAAAGGCCCAAGCGCAGGCCTGCTGCTTGGAGACGCCACCAAAGGAGAAGTCGCCGAGCATCTCAAAGAAGGACAGGTGACGGCCGTCCTCGCCGATGCAATCGATGTCGTTGGTGCGGACGCACTTCTGGCAGGAGATTGCGCCGATCTCCTTCATGGTCTTCTTGCCCTGGTAATACTCCTTAAACTGGTTCATGCCGGCGTTGGCAAGCAGCAGCGAAGGATCGTCGGGGACGAGGGACGAAGAAGGATAGAGCTTAAGACCGCGCTCCTCAAAGAAGTTGAGGAACTTAGAGCGAATCTCGGCCGTAGTCATTGACGGGTAGTCAGCACTCATAGAGGGAATCTCCTCGGTTTCACATCGAAACAGTTCAAACGTAACGATATTACCATCCCACCGCGCCTGTGCAAAAAAGAGGGCCGCCAAACAGCGACCCTCCAGCGAAAGTGCACGTTATTTAGTACTGTGCGATCCTTTGAAAAAGGGCTGCTGTAGAATTACATATAAGAGTCACCCGGAAGGAGCGATCAATGAAAAGCAAACGATTTTTCCTCAATGCACTTCTGTTAGCGGCACTTTTAACGCTTTTGGCTTTCACCTGCTGGTACGCAAACCAAACAGCATTTGGCTACGTGTTGTATGCAGTAATGTCCGGCGATAAGGCTTATTACACTCTACGCGCAATTGACATTCTCTTTTTCTATGTTGCCGGCCCCTTATCAATCGCTTTGCTCGCGTTTCTTGTCATTTTCAACTTCAAGAAACGTTAATAGGACCTATTTAGAATCCGAGTCGTCCATGGAGCCGTCGATGCCGGTTTTGGTATCGTCGTCAGTGTTGGAGTCATCGTCCTTGGCAAAGGGGTTCTTGAAGAAGCCCGTGGCATCGGGCTGCAGACCAGAGAGCTTAATCCAGGGATTATCGAGTTCGGGCTTGGGCATGGCCTTGGCCTCGGGCGCGGTCTCGTTGCCGATGAGCTCGGACTCATAGATGAACGTATCGTCTCCGAGCGCGTCGTAGGCGGCGACCGGGTTGCCCTCGGTATCGCGATACGGAGTGCCCTTAAACACGGCGCCGTCGTATGCCACGAGCTGACGGCCGGTCTCGTTCTCAAAGCAGTAGACGAAGATGCCCTTGAGGGCCGCGCACAGCGGAATGGCGATAACCATGCCGATGGGACCCATGAGTGCCGAACCGATAACGAGGGCCGTCAGGCTCATAACGGGATGCACCTGCACCGAGCTCTGCATGACCTTAGGCGAAATGACATTATCGGTGACATTTTGAGCCACCATGGTCACGACAAGCGTCCATAACGCCAGCATAGGGCTGAACATAAAACCGAGCACCGTGGCGATCGCCGCGCTCACCCAGGGACCGACAACCGGAACCAAATGCATGATGCCGGTAAAGATGGCCATGAGCGCTGCGTATGGATGGCCAATGAGCGTAAAGCCGATAAAAGCCAAAAAGCCACCGCAGATGGACGTCACGACCATGCCGCGCATATAGCCGCCAACCGAGCGTGAAAGGATGGCAACCATAAAGCGGTACGAGGTCTCTTTTTCCTGTCCGATGATGGTGCAGACCTCGTGGTGCATGCGGGGAAAATCGCAGGCAAGCCAGTAGGCAAGCACCAGACCCAGGAAGATGACGAACAGCTGCGAGGCCGTGTTGGTAATGAGCGGAAACACGCCGCGGCCGAGCTCCGCTGCGATTTGCGAGACGTACTTGGACGCTACGGTAACCAGCGAAGAAAGATTGTCGTCCAGATACTCCTTGAGCGGCGTGTTGTTGAGCGTCTTAGCGTGCGAGAGCATCTCGTTGAGATCGCCACCCGCAACACGAAGCTGCTCGGGCAGGCGGCTCAGGACTTCCATGATTTGACCGAGCAAAATAGGCGAGAGGATGCAGACGACGCCGACGAGCACGGCAACAACCACAATGAGCGCGATAAGCGAACCGATGCCGCGATTCACGCCGTGATGCTCGAGCCAGTTGGTGATCGGCGACATGACAAAAGCGATGATGGAACCGACTGCCAAAAACTCGATGACCGGTGCCAGGATGCCCATAAGGTTAAAGATGACGGCAGCGATGACAATGCAGCCGACGACGCCCCAAATGCGCAGCGTCAGAATACGGGTATCGCGAAGCGTGCGGTCGATTTGTTGGGGGTGCTCACTCATGAACGAACCATCACTCCGTCGGGGTCGATCTTATCTTGAATCTTCTTAAGCGTGCGGCGCAGCAGACGCGAAACCTGCACCTGCGAGATGCCCAGCTTCTTGGCAATCTCGATCTGGGTCATGCCCTTCACAAAACGCAGCTCGATAACCTCGCGCTCGCGCGGCGAGAAATCGCGGATGGCTTCCTCGATTACCAGACGGTCATCGGTAAAGTCGAGCTCGTTGTCATCGTCGGCGTAACGATCGAGAATCGAAGGCGCATCATCGGAATCGGACGCACCGGGGGCCTCGATGGGCACCGAGGTGTAGGCCGAGGACGATTCCATGGCTTCGAGCACCTCGTCGACGGTTACGCCAAGATAATCGGCGATTTCCTCAACCTTGGGCGAACGCTGAAGCTCGTTGGTGAGCTTGTCGGTGGCCTGGTTAACCTTGGCAGAGAGCTCCTGCAGACGACGCGGCACGCGCACACTCCAGCCCTTGTCGCGGAAGTGGCGCTTAATCTCGCCCAAGATGGTGGGCGTGGCAAACGTCGTGAACTCGAGTCCGCGCTCGGGATCAAAGCGATCGATAGCCTTGAGCAAGCCCAAGTACCCGACCTGCAAAAGGTCATCGAGCGGCTCGCCGCGGTTCTTGAATTTGTTGGCAAGAAACCTTACCAGGTTCATATGGGACATGACGAGCTGCTCGCGAGCATCCGGATCACCGGTCTCCTTATAACGACGAAACAGCTCGCGGGTTTTCTCCTTGTCCCAAGCGGTCTTGCCGCTCCGGGAGCGTTCGGTCATATTAGATATCCGCCTTGAGGTCGAGGGAAAGCGTTAGGGGCGCTGTAGTCTTTTCGTAGGAGTCGCACACACTCGCCAAAATGAGCTCGGCATACACGGCAGCCTGGTCATCCTCATCGACAGTCGCCTGGTCGCCAAAGGTAAAGGTCATGCCCACATGCGATTCGTCGACATCGAATTTGATCGAGATATCGTCGGAATCAACAGCCGTGCAGCCAAAGATGAAGGCTTCTTCGGCAGCCATACGAATGTCCTCGATGCGATCGACGGACATAGAGCACAGGGCGCCGACGTTGGCGGCCGTCATGCGCACCAAGCGCGCGAGACGCGGATCACCGGCAACGCTCAGCGTAATGGGGCAGGTTGCTTCGCTACTCATCGCAGGACTCCTCGGAGGTCTCGGCAGGCGTATAGGTGTAATACTGAGCAGGCTTAGCAGCGGGCTTCTGAACATCATCGTCGTCAGCAGCGGCATCGTCGTCGCCAATCAGAACGCGCTCAGTGGGCTGCTCGGCCTCGGCAGCGGCAGCGGCGAGCTTGCGATCGGCGTCGGCTGCAGGAGCCTTCACCTTATTGAAGAGCTTCTGCACGGCGCCAGCAGCAGAATCAGTCACGCTCGATACGGCATTGCTGGCCTCGGCCACGCTGCCCGTGACCTCGGAAATGTCGCGAACGACCGCCTCAACCTCAACGAGGTTAGACGTCAGAGCATCAACGGCAGTCTTGCTCGACTTGAGGAGCGGCTCCATCTGGGCAAGTGCCGGCGTAAGCTCATCAACGGCGCCATCAAGCTTTGCCACCACGGGCTGCGCCTCGGCAATCGTATTGTTGAGGTCGGTTACCGTCTTGTCGAGCGAGTCGACAACGGTGCGGGTTTTGCGCAGGGTGAGCGCAAGCTCAACGATAGCCCACACGCCGGCAACGGCAAGCAGCAGCAAGGCGATTTGAATGGGACTCATACAAGCCTCCCAAAGAAATCGAAATACAAACGCTTTCCATGGTACCCCAAAGGGGACCGAACATGCCAAGAGCAGCAACGTGGGACAAAATTATCAGCAGCTACTTCGGTGCATTCCCGCTGCGGTCGCGTTCGCTTTGCTCTACGCGCCATTCTTCCCAACCGCGGCCGGCAGGCTGCCAAAATGCACCGCGTTCTAAGCCTTCGGGCAAATAGCGCTGGTCGACCCAGCCTTCGGGATAATCGTGCGGATACTTATACACACCGTATTCATCGCTGCCCGGGCGATGGCGATCGCGTAGATAACTCGGCACCTCGCGAAGCCCACTAGAGTGGATATCGGCCAGCGCCGCATCGATCGAAGCCTCGCACGCGTTGGATTTAGGCGCCAAGCACACATAGAGTGCAGCCTGAGCCAGGTTAATGCGGCACTCGGGATAGCCAATGACCTCGGCAGACTTAAACGCGGCATGTGCCACCAAAAGTGCCTGCGGATCGGCATTGCCAACATCCTCAGAAGCCTGAATCATAATGCGACGGGCGATAAACTTAGGATCCTCCCCCGCGTCAATCATGCGCGCGAGCCAATAGATCGTGGCATCGGGGTCGCTGCCGCGCATGGACTTGATGAACGCACTGATAATGTCATAGTGCATGTCGCTGTTTTTGTCATACGAAAAACCGCGGCGCGGGTTGGCAATCTTCACGTCATCGACGGTGATGGGATAACGCTCCCCCGCCGCCGGCGCTGGCGCCCCTTCGGTATCGGGACGCGTGACGGCAATCTCGCTCGCCAGCTCCAGCGTCGTCAGGGCAGAGCGCGCATCACCCGCGGCCAGCGTGCAGATGGTCTTGACCGTATCATCATCGGCAGAAAACTTTCCGTTCAAGCCCTGTGGTGCCTCGAGCGCACGCTCAATAAGCGTGGCGATATCCTCATCCTTCAGATGTTCAAGCTCCACCACGCGTCCGCGCGACAACAGTGCCGAATTGACCTCGAAGTACGGGTTCTCCGTCGTAGCGCCAATCATAATGACGGTACGGTTCTCAACTGCATGCAGCAGGGCATCCTGCTGCGACTTAGAGAAGCGGTGAATCTCATCGATGAATAGAATGGTGCGGCGGTCGTAGGTGTTCAGACGGGTCTTAGCCTCATCGATCACGCGGCGCAAGTCCTTTACGGTGCCCGTCACGGCGCTGACCTCGACAAACTCGCTCTTGGTATGGTTGGCGATAATGTGGGCCAGCGTCGTCTTACCCGTACCGGCCGGCCCGTACAGAATCACGCTCGAAAGCACGTCGTGCTCGATCGCGGCACGCAACCATGAGCCCTTACCGACGGCCTTTTGCTGGCCCACATACTCGTCGAGCGAATTGGGGCGCATGCGCACCGCAAGCGGCGCATTCTGAAAGGAACGCTCGCGCGTCGAAGCAGAAAAAAGGTCGTCCATAGCCATCCCGTGCATCAATCAAAAACGTTTTCCACAAACAGTATACCGAATAAATACGAACTACCGTTCGTTAATATAGGTACGATGCGGAAACTTTAGACCCGGGAACAGCTTGCTCGTCAGCTCGCAGAAATAACCGTCCGTCATGCTCGCGATGTAATCCACCACGGCTTGATCCTTACCGTCCTGCCAGGCATAGGTACGATCGTAGTAGGAAAGCTGCTGCTCAATGCGCGAAATATGGTGCTTAAAGATATAAGAGGACTCGTCGCCACTGTTTAGATCCCGCAGGCAACGGTCGTAGAGCTTTTCGAACGCCTCGCGCAGCTCCGCCTCGGAATCGCCTTCGATACCGCCCTTGCTATAGATCTTCTTGTAGTTCTCGCGCTTGGCTCGGCGAATTTCCTCAAACAGGTCCTCGCTCATCTCGATGCGCGGCTTACCATAGCTATGCTCAACGATATCGATGGAAGCGTGCGTGAGGATCCAGCTATTATAGGCGCCGCCCCGACCATCGTCAAAAGCGTCGGGCGAAAGCAGACCTGCCGCGATCGCATCCTGACGGTCACGACCGACGTAGGCAAGAATATCCGAGATGCGAACGACGCAGCCCTCGAGCGTCATGGGACGCAGGTGCCCAATGGCGCCATAGCCCATGGCGATGCAGTCCTCGACCGCCTGATCGAACTGGTCAAAGGAGCCCATATCCGACAATTCAAACACGCGCTGCTCGTACTCGCCGTTATGGCATAGCACGCCATCGAGCGTCTGGAGTGACACGTTGCGGCCATACAGCGCGTCGAGCACGCGGACCGACTGCACGTTATGGAAAAAATAACGCCTCGTACGCTCATGATAGATATCGTTGAGGAAGCGCTCGCCGGCATGGCCGAAAGGCGTGTGTCCCAAGTCATGACCCAGGCCAATCGCCTCGATCAGATCGCAATTGAGCCCCAGGGCGCGACCGATATCGCGCGCAATGCGGGAGACAAGCTGCACGTGCAAACCGCGGCGTGACAGATCGTCATTGCTACGGAAACTAAAGACCTGCGTTTTGCCTGCATAACGGGTGTATGCGGGCAGATGCAAAATCTTTTCGGTATCGCGTATAAATGCCGGACGCATGAGCGTGCCCTTGTCTGCGGCCCGATCGACACGTCGGATGACCTGGTCGTCACCGCATCGATAAGGATTAACGACACCCGAGGCGCGGTCGGCGGCGATACGCTCGACCAGCTCGGGCGACAACGCCGCGGGAATGCGGTCCATGCGCGCCTTAATGACGGCCGTTTCTTGATTAGTTGCCATGGCATGCTCCTTAAAAAGGATGCGCAATCGGTTACAATGTCCAGCTCACGACCTCGATTATGGCAAATATCAGCACCAAAAACGGGAGCAATGGCAGGGAGCGCGATTTTGTGAAGAGGCAGGAGAGCGCCAGGACCAGGAGCGCAACGGCAAATGCCACGATGCCGCCCAGAGGGTCGAGCGTGCAAAGCGCGAAAAGCGCCTTGGCATCCCCCATGCCGATGCCGGGGGCTTGGCGAACACGACGCCAGAGCGACTCAGTGAGCACAAGGGCAAGGTAGACGATGACCGCAAGACCGGCGTGATCAAGCGCCGTGTTAACACCTCTGTTGAGCCAAACGCCTGCAAACGCCGCCACCGCACACACGCCGGCAAGCTCATTGGGAAACCGCCGCTCACGGGCATCAATCACCGCGCCGGCAAAGATACAAATCCAAAACGGGATATAGACCATTGAACACCTCCTTGGGCAGTCACTCAAAAGCAAAAACCACCACAAAGGTGCATGCACCTTTGTGGTGGTTTTGGTAGTGGTTATTTGGCGCCTTGCATGACCTCGTCGAGGGTAACGTTGACGGCGTGTTGCGTCGGGACCCAGTCGACCTTTAGGAACAGTGCAGCCACCGTGATGGGGATATAGCTGAACATAAAGATCGGGAAGGTAAACAGGTTGGTCACCAGGCGCCACTTTTGCGCACAATGAATGTGCTTGTACTCGAAGATGGTCGTAAGTAGCGCCAGGATAAAGAAGGTCTGGTACATCATCGCGAAGGTCATAATGAGCGAGGCGGCACAAGCCTGCATCTCGACCTCGGTAGCCAAAAAGCCATGCGAAAGACCACCGACGATCAGGAACGTGGCGTTGGCGAGCATCGAAATCAGCGATAACAGCATACCAGGGGCAATCGTCATAAACATGTCGTAGGCGGCAAAACGATGATAGCGGAAGGTCGACTTGACCAGATGCTTACCGTAGGTAAAAAAGACCTGGTAGAAGCCCTTGGTCCAACGCATACGTTGCTTCCAGGACGCCTTAAACGTCACGGGCTGCTCGTCAAAGAACTCCGCCGGCGCATAGCCAATACGAATGCCGTGAATAGCGCAGAACGTGGTGAACTGAATATCCTCGGTCAGCGTATGGAACTGCCAGCCGTGCATGCCCTCAATAACGCTAGCCGAGATAAGGTAGCCCGAACCCGATACGGCGCAGGACGTCTTGCAGATGTTGCGCGCGTTGTTGAGAAAACGCGCCTCGCGCAGATACCAAGTGGCATTCGCTGCCGAGATCCACGAGCTTCCGAAGTTCTTGGAGTTACGGTAGCTCGTGACCACATGGAAGCCCTGGTCAAAGGCATCATTCATCTTGGACACGTAATCGCGGGCGATAACGTTATCGGCATCGAAGATAAAGTAACCTTCAAAGGTGTCGGGATACTCGTTAAGGATACGATCGAAACCAAAGTCCATGACCCAGCTCTTGCCTTTACGGGCCAGGTCGTTTCGCTCGTACACGACAGCGCCCGCCTCGCGCGCGAGCTGCGCCGTATTGTCGGTGCAGGCATCGGCGACCACGAAGACCTCGATGAGCTCGGAAGGATAATCCTGGTCCTTGATGGAGCGAACGAGGTTGGCGATAACGGCCTCCTCGTTGTGTGCTGCAATAAAGAAGGCATACCGGTGGAGTTTTTTGGCCTTGGGAGGCGCGACCTCGCCGCGGAGAGCACCGATGACAAAGAAGACCACCTGGTACAAGAAGCAGACCGTGAGCAGCGTGACGACAATCTGGTTGAAGATCACGATGGGTGTGTTGGTTTGTAAAAAGGCGAGCATGCAGGCTCCCAGGAACGTGTTACGTAAACAACCGTATATCTTACCGCAGGCTTACCGAGTTCAAGAAACCACCTAATACTGGCTAGGCTTCGAGCAGGCCGAGCTGCGGTACGATTTCGTCGCCGGCAGCAGTGCGGCCAAGCGAACGCGGGGCTAAGTCGTCGAGGACGGCGGCGAGATCCCACGGCAGCTCGTCGCGGCACTCAATGCGCTCTCCCGTCACGGGATGATCGAACGCCACGCGCCAGGAATGGAGGAATTGCCTGGTCAGACCCTGATCGGCACGCGCATCGCACTTACCGTAGAGCGGATCGCCCACGCAGGCGTGGTTGATATGGCGCATGTGCACGCGAATCTGATGCGTGCGACCGGTAAACAGGTGACACTCAACGAGTGTGTAGCCGTCATCAAAGCGCGTGGAATCAAAGCGCTCAAGGACCTTAAAGGTCGTGATGGCCTGGCGTGCAAAAGGATCATCGGAAACCGCCATCTTGACACGGTCACGTGTAGAACGGGCAATGCCGGTGTTAATGGTGCCCTCATCCATGGCGATATGACCGTGAACGAGCGTAATGTAGCGGCGGTCGAGCGTGCGCGTACGGATAAGATTTTGGAGCGCGCGCTGGGTATCGTCGTCCTTTGCCGCAAGCATAAGACCCGAGGTATCGCGATCCAAACGATGTACGATACCGGGGCGGTCCTCGCCCTGCACGGTGCCCAGATGGTCGATACCGCAGTGATAGACCAGCGCATTCGCGAGCGTACCGCTCTCATGACCATGCGCAGGATGGCACACCAGGCCGCGCTGCTTGGAGAGCACGATGAGGTAGTCGTCCTCATAGCGAATGTCGAGCGGGATGGCCTCGGGAATCACGTCGGTGGGATCGTGCGGTTCGGGCAAATCAACCGAAATACGGTCACCGGCTCGCACGGCGTACTTTTTGGACAGGCAGGTCTCGCCATTGACCACTACGACCCCACCCTCAATCAGATGTGCGCAGGCAGAGCGCGTAGGGCAGCCGTCATTGGCGCCCAGATAGGCGTCAAGACGCTGACCAGCGGCATCGTCGGCAACAAGGATATGGATGTCGGCCATTAGCGCTCAGTCCTTTCGCGAATCTTGCGGGCACGCTCCCCACGTTGTTTAGCCTTGCGCTTGGCGCGGGCCTCGTCACGGGCGTTAAGCTCGGCGGTCGCATCGACCTCACGAGCCGCGGGGCTCAAGAACATGTAACCGAAGAGCGCCAGCACCACACCGACCGTAATGCCGATATCGGCCACATTGAAGACGGGGAAGTCGATGAAGGTGGTGGCAATAAAATCGGTCACGAAGCCAAAGGCCAAACGATCGATAGCGTTGCCGATAGCACCACCCGCAACAATCGCCATGCCCACAACCTCAAGATGGGCGAGCTGAGGTGCACGAACGAGGTACACGGCAATAGCGATAATGACCGCCAACGCCAGCACGGCAAACGCGATGCCATGCCCCTCGCCCATGCTAAAGGCAGCACCGATATTGCGGACAAACATAAAGTCGAAAACACCGGGGATGACGGTCACATGCAAGGCGTCGCCCACGGCACGAACCGCAAGCTTGGTCAGCTGGTCAACAAGCAGCACAACCAGCGCCACCCCACCAGCAACACCCAACCGCCAACGCAAAGGCGGCGTCATATCCCCAGCACGACCCAAATCAATCCCCTAGCCTCAAGAACATCGAATTCCGTTTAACGCAATTAACCATCTTATATTGCCACACGCAGAGCGCACGACATATTCGCTAACGCCAGATAAATAACCAGCATAAAAAGAAAGCGGCATTCCGAAAAACAGAATGCCGCTTTTATTCAGCGGAGCAAATGGGCCGAAGGCGTCCAAATTCTCCCAATAACTAAAATGCCGAGTTACCGTGCCTTAAAGGGCATTCGCGCAGCGCTTGCAAATGTGAGCGTGGCCGTTGTACTCGCCGACGGTGGTGCGATAGTTCCAGCAACGGTCACAGCACTCGCCCTCGGCAGCCTCAATAGCAACGGAAAGTTCCTCGCCCTGGGTCAGCTCAACATCGGAAACGATGTAGAACTCGGCCAGGTCGACGGCCTTATCACCGGTCAGCAGCGCGTACATCTCGGCGGGAACGACCGCCATGACGCGGACCTGCTGGCTCTTGGTGAAAGTGCCGGCGGAGCGGGCATCCTCAAGGGCCTTGGTCACGGCGCTACGGAGCTCGAGTGAAGCCTCGAGCACGCCCTCAAACTCATTGGCCTCGTCGAACGTGATGGGCGACTTGTACCAATCGAGCAGCGCGGCGTACTTCTGGTGATCGACGCAGCCGGCGGGCGCATAGGCCATGGCCTCGTCGACGGTGTAGGACAGGATCGGCTGCAGGTCGCGCATGAGCATCGAGAAGAGCTCGGCCAGCACGGTCTGGGCGCTGCGGCGCTCGAGCGAGCCGGGCTTCTCACAGTACAGACGGTCCTTCAGGGCGTCGAGATACACGTTGGAGAGCTCGGTAACCACGAAGTCGTAGAGCGCACGGTAGGCGCGCGGGAACTCGTAGCTGGCGTAGGCATCGTCGACCTCGGCCTGAACCTGGGTCAGACGGGCAACCATGAGCTTGTCGAGCGGCAGCAGGTCGGCAAAGGCGACGCCGTCGGTCTCGGGCTCAAACTGACCCTCGAGCTCGGAGAGCAGGAAGCGCAGCGTGTTGCGGAAACGACGGTAGGCATCGGACGTACGAGCAAGAATCTCGTGGTCGATGGACACGTCGGAGCTGGTATCGACAGATGCAACCCACAGACGGATGATGTCGGCGCCCATCTCGTCGCAGACCTTATTGGGGTCGATGACGTTGCCGAGCGACTTGGACATCTTTCGACCCTGGCCGTCGAGGGTGAAGCCCTGCGAGACGACCGCCTTGTACGGAGCGTGGCCGTTGGCACCCACCGAGGTGAGCAACGAGCTCTGGAACCAACCGCGGTGCTGGTCGGAGCCCTCGAGATACACGTCCGCCGGATACTCCAGCTCGGGACGGTACTCGCAGACGGCCTTCCAGGAGACGCCGGAATCCCACCACACGTCGAGGATGTCCTTATCGGCCTTGAGGTGATGGCCGCCGCACTTGGGGCAGACGCAGGCCTCGCCCAGGTAGCTCTCGGGAGCGTCGGTGAACCAGGCGTCGGAGCCCTTCTCGTGGAAGAGCTTGATGACGGCGTCGAGCGTGGCGTCGTTCATAACCTTCTCGCCGCAGTCGGCGCAAGTGTAGCTCGGGATAGGCACGCCCCAGTTGCGCTGACGGCTGATGCACCAGTCGGGACGCTGCTCGACCATGGCGCCGATGCGGTTTGCCGCGTGGGCCGGATACCACTTGACGTTCTCGCGGACCTCTTTGCCAGCCTGCTCGCGCAAACCAGTCTTGTCCATCGAGACAAACCACTGGTCGGTAGCACGGAAGAGCACCGGGTGCTTGCAGCGCCAGCAGTGCGGATAGCTGTGCGTGATCTTCTTCTCGAGAACCAGGGTGCCGCGCTCGCGCAGGAACTCGATGATGTGCGGGTTGGCCTCATCGGTATCCATACCGCTGAAGGGGCCACCGGTGCCAAACTCCTCACCGGTGTAGAACTTGCCGTCGTCATCGACCGGCATGCAGATGTCGGTGATGCCCTCCTTGAGGCAGGCAAAGTAGTCGTCGACGCCGTGGCCGGGCGAGTTGTGGACGATACCGGTACCGTCGTCGACACCGACGTAATCAGCCAGCAGCGCCACGCCCTCGACACCGTCAAAGATCGGCTGCTTGTAGTGGATGTGATGGAAGGTCTCGGCGGGAACCACGTAGGGCTTACCGTCGACCATAACCGGGGTGTACTCCCAGCCAAACTCCTCGCAGCACTTGGGAGCCAGGTCCTCGAGCATGACCTCGGCACGACCATCATGCTCAACGGCGACGTAGGCGGCGCCGGGCTTGAGGGAAACTGCCTGGTCGGAGGGAATGGTCCACGGCGTGGTCGTCCAGATGATGAAGTCAACCGGGCCGTCGAAGTTCTCGAGGCCGGCGGGCTTGGAGGTCATCTCAAAGCGCACGAAAATGGAGGGGCTCGTCTCGTCAGAGTACTCGATCTCTGCCTCAGCGAGTGCGGTGTGGCAGTGCTTGCACCAGTGAACCGGCTTGTGGCCGCGATAGATCATGCCCTTATCGAACATGGCCTTAAAGACCTCGATGTCGGCTGCATCGTGCTGGTGGTAGAGCGTCAGGTAGGGGTTGTCCCAATCGCCGAGCACGCCCAGGCGACGGAAGCCCGCCTTCTGCAGCTCAATGTTCTCGACAGCGAACTCGTTGCAGAGCTCGCGGATCTTAGCCGTAGAGGTCTGGTTGAACTTCTCGGTGCCGAGCTTCTCCTCGACCTTATGCTCAATCGGCTGGCCATGGCAGTCCCAACCCGGGACATAGGGAACCTCATAGCCCTGCATCATCCAGTAGCGGTTGATCATGTCCTTGGAGATCTTGTTCATGGCATGGCCGATGTGGATCGGACCGTTGGCGTACGGAGGGCCGTCGTGCAGCACGAACTTCTTGTGACCCTCGTTCTTCTTCAGAACCTGCTCGTAGACCTTGTTGTCCTGCCAGTCCTTGAGTCGCTTGGGCTCGGACTTGGAAAGACCGGCACGCATGGGAAAACCGGTCTTGGGCAGATTCATCGTCTGCTTGTACTCGTTTGCCACGGTACCCCTTTCATGTCATGGGCGCGCACGCCCTCTGGGCACCAAAAAAGCGCCCGTCCCTACAAGCTGGGACGAAGCGCCGCAAACGGGCTGCACGCCCGCAAAAGCTCTTCGCTTAACCACCCAGCTTAGATGCCCTCGCCCGCGTATTCGCGCGCTCGCATCCGTTACTCGGCTGGCCTGTATCGACGACCATCTCGGCGATGTCTACTAAGACGAGCCTGCACGACACATCCGTTGGGACCGCAGCTCCGGGGTGATTTTCATCGGTCGCATGCACGGGATCTCAGCGCTCCCCGCTCTCTGTAGCATGCGGACGGCCGACTACTCGTCCCCATCAACGCTTATGCGCTGTATGGTAGCACGGTCAACGCCGGCAAAAAACCCTCAACACTGGTTTTATACGTTCGAAATTTCTCGCTATTACAGCCCTTCTCTAGGAGCAAAATACCTGAAAGCACTTTATCGAACGAAAGAAGGTTGCTATGCGCACGATTGGAATGAGCGACTATACCGTCGGCGAGGTTTGCTTTGACGAGCTGCCCGGCGCCCTGGCCGAGTACGGAGCAAAGAAAGTCGCCATCATTGGCGGCAAGCGAGCCCTGGCTGCGGCGCTGCCGGGAATCGAGGCGGCACTTGAAGGTACCGATGTCGAGATCCTGGAGACGCGCGTCTATGGCACCAACAGTACGCGTGCCAATATCGCCAAGGTCGTAAACTCCCCCGCCTGCCAGGAAGCCGACGTGCTCATTGCCTGTGGCGGCGGCAAGGCGCTCGATACCGTCAAGACGGCGGCCATCGAGCTCAAGAAGATCGTCTTTACGGTGCCGACGATTTGTTCTAACTGCTCCGCCGCGACCGCCATTGCCGTCGTGTACAACGACGACGGCTCGCTCGAGGGCTATTCGTATCCCAACCGCCCGGCGCACATCTTCATCAACCCCAAGATCATCGCCGAGGCACCGGCGGAATACTTCTGGGCCGGCGTGGGTGATGCCCTGTCCAAGCAGCCCGAGGTCGAGTACGCCACGAGCGCCGGCAACCTGGAGCACACGGCCGGCCTTGGCCTGGCGCTTGCCCACACCTGCTCCGAGCCGCTGTTTACCTATGGCGTCCAGGGTCTTGAGGATGTGCACCAGAATCTGTCGAGCGAGGCCGTCAAGCAGATCGCGCTCGACATCGTGGTCAACACGGGCTACGTCTCCAACCTGACCAACCAAAACGATTACTACTACAACTCGAGCGTGGCGCATGCGTTCTACAACGCCACGTGCAGCATTCCGCGCGAAGGCTCCTACCTGCACGGCGAGGTCGTGAGCCTGGGCGTGCTCGTGCTGTTTGCCTATACGGGCGATACCGAGAACCTTGAGCGCTATGCCGCCTTTAACAAGCAGATGGGTCTACCCGTAACGCTTGAGCAGATCGGACTTTCCGAGGCCGACATCCCGGCGCTGTGTGAGTATGCGCACGCCACCAACGAGTGGAAGCAGGGCAACCCTGAGCCCTTCACCGACGAAAAGTTCGCCGCCGCTATCAAGGCCGCCAACGTCTACGGCCACACGCTCTAGGACTGGCCCAAAACAACCACAAAGGAGACAGGCACCTTTCTGGTGGTTTTTTATTGCTCCAGCATTCAGTTCGTACTCGAACCCGATTCTTTACGAGAAAGGGTTCGGGTACGTTTTTTTGTTTATCGGAAATTCTGCGGAAGGACTACTCGGAACGGTAAACAGGAACGAACAGAGGCAGGGTATCATCGTGGTGATGGTATCCTGCCTTTTGTTTTGCGGGATCAAGG
>CAUGJE010000021.1 GCA_959599915.1 uncultured Collinsella sp.
ACGGCGGCGAGACCAAGGCCGACCCCGCCTCCCAGACCAAGACCACCGAGCCGGGTGCTCTGGCTTCGACAGGGGAGAGACTGCTGCCGGTTCTTCCGCTGGCAGTTGTCGGATCTGCTTTGACTTCTTTGGGCTTGCTGCTCGAATACAACCGCAAGAAGAGGTGGAACGATAAATAAATAATGGCCAGCCATGGCTTTAAATGAACTGCCTCCCATTTCTTGGACATGAGAAATGGGAGGCTTTCTTTATGCGCGTTGACTTGAGAGTGAAGCATGATGTCGAGGCCAGGAAGGCGGCCATAGGGCTCTTCGAGCTCGGGCACGGGTATAAATCCGCCGCGATTGCCCTTTCGCTTCCCGCGGAAGCCTTGAGAAGTTGGCAGGAGATATACCGCGCGTTCGGGAGCGAGGTGCTGCTGCGCATGGACGGAAAGCGGGGCAGGTACACATACGAGCAGAAGGCCGCCGGTGGCCGCCGAGATCTTCTCGCGCACCGCCAACGGCTGCGGGCACCGGCAGATAGCGATGTGCCTCAGGGCGGAAGAGGGTGCCGTGATAGCCGACAAGACCGTGCTCAAGATGATGCGCGAGATGGGGATCCGCTGCGGCATCAGACGCGAGACGGCCTACCACGGGTACAACTCGTACAGGGGCGTCGTCGGCAGGACGTTCGAGAACGTGATCGCGAGGGATTTCGACGCCGGGGCCCCGTGGCGGAAGCTGGTGAACGGACGTCACCGAGTTCAAGGTGGCGGGCGGCAAGGCCTACTGGGCCCCGACGCTGGACTTCTGCACCAAGGAGATCGTGGTGAGCGACATATCGACCACGACCGACATGGCCCAGCAGGTGAGGATGCTCGACGAGCTGCTGCCCAAGATCCCCGAGGGCGCCGCTCCGACCATGCACTCGGACCGGGGCTGGCAGTACCAGCACGCCTCGTACACATCCAGGCTCGAGGCCGCCGGCATCGTCCAGAGCATGTCCAGGAAGGCGAACTGCATCGACAACGCCGCCACCGAGCAGCTCTTCGGCCACGTCAAGGACGAGTTCTACCGGGGCCGCGAGTGGAAGACGTTCGAGGATTTCAAACGCGACCCGGAGGAATACATAGTCCACTGGAACACGAGCCGGAGGCAGGTAAGATTGAAGGGCCTGACCCCGGAGGAGTTCCGGAATCAGGCCCTCGCGGCCTAGTCGCTATTTAGGGCGTCCAAGATTTGGGACGCAGTTCATTTTCACTCTGGTTTTGCATTCCTGGATAGATAGAAAAGAAACCGCCTTCTCAAAAGAAAGCGGTTTCTTATAGTTCTATATGAACGCGAGGTCTTTGACCCGGAGAGTCCGAGGTACTTGTTGGTAAGACCTTATTTAGGAGCGCGCAACCTTGCCGGACTTGAGGCAGGTGGAGCAAACGTTCATCTTGCGACGGTGACCATCGACGACGACGTAAACGCGCTGGATGTTGGGGCGGAACTTACGGTTGGTGACGCGGTGAGAGTGGCTGATGGAGCGACCGGCAACGGGGTGCTTACCGCAAACTTCGCAAACTTTGGACATAACTGACCCTCCTTGGGCGACAAACGAACATGTCGCGTTAACAAACAAGCCTGAACTATAGCACAGAAGCAGCTCCCTGTGCGTAATCTACACAGAGATATTCCTCTTTTGGCGATAGTGCTCACGCCACGGCCCTGGACGTAGATCCGATTTGCGTGCAGCAGAGGGGATTATGCCAGCTCGTGCGTGCGTTTTCAAGCTCGTCCCACAAATATATATAGGTTTATGGAGCATTGGGCTCCGTTTACGGATTGTTCTGTATTTATGCTCGCAATTAAGCTCGAGGTTGGCTACACTATCTCTTGACCATTAAAGGGGTACGAGATACCCACATGGAATTACATAGCTGCCAAAGAGCAGCCCTTCCTGTGGGTGTCTGGTCCGCTTTAAGCGGTCGGGCATCTATTTTTTTGACTGTGTCAGCAGTCAAGACATGTGAGGAAGGAGATCGATGGGCACGACTTCCCCCAAGGCGGTCATCATGGACGAGACCGCCGTCAATCGAGCGATGACCCGCATCGCGCACGAGATTCTCGAGCGCAACGAGGGCTGTGAAGACCTCGCTCTGGTCGGCATCGTCACGCGCGGCGACCTTCTGGCAAAGAAGCTCGCCGAGGAGATCAAGGAGATCGAGGGCGTCGACGTTCCGCTCGGCAGCCTGGACATCAGCTTCTACCGCGATGACTATGCGACCAATTTCGCTCCCGCGATCCACGCTACCAACATTCCCTTCAGCGTCGACGGCAAGCGCGTCGTGCTGGTGGACGACATCCTGTATACGGGCCGTACTATCCGCGCCGCTCTGGATGCCGTCATGGACCTGGGCCGTCCGAGCCGCATCGAGCTGGCAGTTCTCGTTGACCGCGGTCACCGTGAGCTCCCCATCTCGCCGGACTTTGTCGGCAAGAACGTTCCCTCGTCGCATGAGGAGAACGTGCACCTATATATGAAGGAAGTCGACGGCCACACCGCCGTCGAGATTAACGACGTCGCGCCGGGTTCCCACGTGGGCTCCGCGCCGCTGGGAGGTGAGTAGTACCGTGGCGTTCAACCATAAGCACCTGATCGACATTACCGAGTACTCCGAAGAGGACATCAAGCTCATCCTCGAGACCGCCAAGGCGTTCTCTGAGGTCAACGAGCGTGCGATCAAGAAGGTCCCCACGCTCAAGGGCAAGACCATCGTCAACATGTTCAACGAGCCCTCGACGCGCACCCGCAGCTCCTTCGAGCTCGCCGAGAAGCGCCTTTCGGCCGACAGCCTCAACTTTGGCGGCTCCTCGACCTCCACGGTCAAGGGCGAGAGCCTCGTCGACACCGTCGAGACCCTCAACGCCTACAAGATTGATTGCATCGTCGTTCGCGATAAGCACGCCGGTGCTCCCTACATCGTCACGCAGAACTCGCCCGCGAGCGTCATCTGCGCCGGCGACGGCAAGCACAACCACCCCACGCAGGCCCTGCTCGACCTGTACACCATCTGGGAGCACAAGGGTGACTTCCACGGTCTGAAGGTCGCCGTCGTCGGCGATATCGCGCACTCCCGCGTGTGCGGCTCGCTGATCCCCGCACTTAAGATCATGGGCTGCGAGACCTACGCCGTCGCCCCCGGCACGCTGCTGCCGCCGGCGCCCGAGGTCCTGGGCTGCGACCACGTGACGAGCGACCTCGATTCCGTCCTGCCCGAGCTGGACGTCGTCTACATGTTGCGCGTGCAGCAGGAGCGCCTCGAGGGCGCACCGTTCCCCACGATTCGTGAGTACCACAAGCTCTTCGGTCTGACCAAGGACCGCGAGAAGCTCATGAAGCCCGATGCGATTATCTGCCACCCGGGCCCCATCAACCGCGGCGTTGAGTTCGACTCCTATATGGCCGACCACCCGCAACGCTCCGTCATCCTGGAGCAGGTCTACGCCGGTATCTGCGTGCGTATGGCTATCCTGTATCTGCTGCTTGGAGGTGCCGATAATGGCCTTGCTTCTTAAGAATGCCCACGTCGTCGATCCGTCCGTCGAGCTTGACGGTGTCGTCGACGTCCTGATCGACGGTGACAAGATCGCCGAGGTCGGCGAGAACCTCGCCGCCGAGGGAGCCGAGGTCCGCGACCTTTCCGGCAAGTATCTCGTCCCCGGCCTGGTGGATATGCACGTGCATCTGCGCGAGCCTGGCTACGAGGTCAAAGAGGACATCGAGAGCGGCACCCGCGCTGCTGCCAAGGGCGGCTTCACCGGCGTGTGCGCCATGCCCAACACCGATCCCGTCACCGATAACGGCACCGTCGTGGAGTTCGTCAAGTCCCGCGCTGCCGAGGTCGGCCACTGCCGCGTCTATCCGTCGGGCGCCATGACCCGCGGTCTTAAGGGCGAGGCCATGTCCGAGATGGGCGATATGGTCGCCCACGGCGCCGTCGCCTTCACCGACGATGGTCGCGGCGTGCAGGGCGCGGGCATGCTCCGTCGCTGCATGGACTACGGCAAGATGTTCGGCAAGGTCTTTATGAGCCACTGCCAGGACGAAGATCTGGTCGGCCACGGCCAGATCAACGAGGGCAAGGTCTCGACCCGTCTGGCCCTCGAGGGTTGGCCGGCCGCCGGCGAGGAGCTTCAGATTGCCCGCGACATCGAGATTGCCAAGCTGACCGGTGCCAAGCTGCACATCCAGCACATCTCCACCGCTCATGGCCTGGAGCTCGTGCGTGCCGGTAAGTCTGCCGGTGTCCAGGTGACCTGCGAGGCCACCCCGCACCACATGTTCCTGACCGAGAACGACCTGGACGAGACCTACAACACCTCGCTCAAGGTCAATCCGCCGCTGCGCACCGACGAGGATGCCGAGGCCATCCGTCAGGGTGTCATCGACGGTACCGTCGACGCTATCGTTACCGACCACGCTCCCCACACCCCGTGGGAGAAGGCCCGCGAGTTCGAGCTCGCGCCCTTTGGAATGATTGGCCTCGAGACTTCGCTGTCGCTCGTGCTCACTGAGCTGGTCAACACGGGCAAGATGAGCGCGAGCCGCATGGTCGAGCTCATGGCCATCAAGCCGCGTGAGATTCTGGGCCTCGATCAGGTTCAGGTCAAGGCGGGCTCTGTCGCCGACCTGACCGTGTTCGACCCCTCCGCAACCTGGACGGTTGGCGAGGACGGTTACGAGTCGCGCGCCGAGAACTCCGGTTTTGCCGGCCGCACGCTCACCGGTCGTGCCACCGATGTATTTGTCGGTGGCAAGCAGACGCTCGCCGACGGCTGCATCTGCTAGCATAGCCTTATCGCTTTTGTGCGCGGCGCCCTTGCGGTGCCGCGCTTTCTGTTCGTTTAGACCATGCAACCGCATGGGGGATTGGAGCGTCTATGCCCACACCTTCCACTGCACGCATGCACGACTTCGAGGTCGTCTCGAACCGGGAGATCGCCGACGGCATCTTCTCGCTCGTAATCTCGGCCCCCAAGCTTGCAAGTGCGCTCAAGCCCGGTCAGTTTGTGAACATTGCCGTGCCCGGCGATGCCTCCTCGCTGCTTCGCGTGCCCCTGAGCTTCTATCGCGCCGACGCCGAGGCCGGCACCGTCGAGCTGTGGTACGCCGTCGTGGGCGACGATACCCGCCGTTTGTCTCAGATGGGCCCTGGCTCCACCTCTAACCTGTTGGGCCCCGGTGGCCGTGGCTGGATGGTACCCGAGGGCACCAGGAAGGCACTGCTCGTCGCCGGTGGCATCGGCGTTCCGCCTGTGCTGTGTCTTGCCGGCATGCTTGCCGAGCAGGGTGTTGATGTGGACGTGTGCCTGGGCTTTGGCACCGCTTCCAAAGTCGTGGGTGTCGATGAGTTCCGTGCGCTGGGCGCCACGGTTAACGTGTGCACCGACGACGGTTCGCTCGGCACGCACGGTTTTTGCACCGATCCGGCAGCCGAGCTGCTTGGAGAGGGCGGCTACGACTACGTCGCCAGCTGCGGCCCCGCCGTCATGATGAAGAAGGTCGCCGCCGCTGCCGCCGAGGCCGGTGTGTACTGCGAGGTGTCGCTCGAGCGCATGATGAGCTGTGGCTTTGGCGCCTGCAACACCTGCAATGTCGAGACGGTTGACGGTATGAAGGGTGCTTGTATGTGCGGCCCCGTGTTCGATGCTTCCAAGGTGGTGGTCTTCTAGTGGGTACCGTGAACATGGCCGTCGATTTCGGCGGCGTCAAGATGCAGAACCCCATTAACACCGCAGCCGGTACCTTTGGCTACGGTTGGCAGTTCCAGAACTTCTTTGATGTTTCCCAGCTGGGCGCCATCACCACCAAGGGTTGCGCTGCCGAGCCCTGGCCCGGCAATCCCGCGCCCCGCATGGCCGAAATTCCCGGCGGTATGATCAACTCCGTGGGTCTTCAGAACCCCGGCGTGGCCGCCTTTGCCCGCGAGTCCGGTCCGTGGCTCGAACAGCTGTCCAAGGACGGCTGCCAGGTCATCTGTCAGGTTGCCGGTCACTCCGTTGACGAGTTTGTCCGCGCACTCGAGATGTATGTCGAGCTATGCCCCTGGGCTGCCGGCTACGAGATCAACGTGAGCTGCCCCAACATCGCCGCCGGCGGTGCCGCCATGGGCTCCACGCCCGAGGGCGCCTCTTCCGTTATGGCTGCTTGCCGCAAGGTGACTGATAAGCCGCTGTTCGTAAAGATGGCGCCGGTTAACGTCGCCGAGATCGCTAAGGCCCTCGAGGCTGCCGGTGCCGACGGTCTTTCGGTCATCAACTCCATCCAGGGCATGGCCATCGACGTCCATACCCGCAAGTCCCGCGTGGCCAAGCCCAAGGGCGGCCTTTCGGGCCCGCTGTGCCACCACATCGCCGTGCGCATGGTCTGGGAGGTTGCTCAGGCCGTCGATATCCCCATCAACGGTGTCGGCGGTGTCATGACCGGCGAGGATGCGGCTGAGTTTATCCTGGCCGGCGCCACCTGCGTGTCGGTCGGCATGGCCAACTTCGTCGATCCGTGTGCTTCGCTTAAGATCGCGCATGAGCTCGAGGCCTGGGCCGAGTCCCAGGGCGTAAAGGACATCAACGAGCTGGTGGGTGCTTTCGAATGCTAGAGACCGATGCCCGCGACCGTGTTATCGTCGCCCTCGACTGCGACCGTAAGCGTGCGCTCGAGCTCGCCCACGAGCTTTCGGGCCATGCCGCCTGGCTCAAGGTCGGCATGACGCTCTATTACGCTGAGGGTCCCCAGATCGTCAAGACCTTTAAGGACCTTGGCTTTAAGGTCTTCCTCGACCTTAAGTTCCATGACATTCCGCATCAGGTGCGCGGCGCTGCCCGCTCGGCCTCGCTTGCCGGTGCCGACCTGCTTTCGGTCCACGGCCTGGGCTCGGGTGCTATGCTCGCTGCCTGCCGCGAGGGTGCCGAGGAGGCGCGTGAGGACCGCGCCAAACTCGTCGCCATCACCGTGCTCACGAGCATGAATCAGGATGCCTTGAGCGAGATCGGCGTCGAGTCGCCCGTGGCCGAGGAGGCCGCCCGCTTGGCAAAGCTTGCTCAGGCTAACGGCATCGATGGCATCGTGTGCTCACCGATGGAGGCTCACGACATGCGTGAGCTGCTGGGTCCTGATGCCCTGATCGTGACTCCGGGTGTGCGTCCGGTGGGTGCCGCCCTTGGTGACCAGTCCCGCGTGGCGACGCCTTCCCAGGCTATCGAGCGTGGCGCAAGCCACATTGTGGTGGGCCGTCCCATCACTGGTGCCGACGATCCGGTTGCCGCCTTTGACGCCATCGTCGCCGAGCTGGTCGAAAACGTCGCGTAAAAGATTCCCCTAAGTCACCACTTTTGGGTCTCATTAGCACAAAATAGCCCCTGTGCCTGCGTAAACTTTCCCATCCTTTGTGTGGAATCGCAGGTCAGGGGCTTAACTTTGGGCGCAGTATATTGCACTTTTTGCGGGTATCGTCTAACCTATGGAGCCGCGATTAGGCATTTTGTACGTTCTACGTGCTAAAATGCCAATTATTGAATCAGATATAACCCAACTATTTGGAGGTACGAATGGCACTCCCTCAGCTTACCGACGAGCAGCGCAAGCAGGCTCTTGAGAAGGCTGCCGCCGCACGTCACGCCCGCGCTGAGCTTCGCGAGCAGATCAAGAAGGGCGAGAAGTCCCTCGAGTCCGTGCTCAACTCCGATGACCCCATCGCTTCCCGCATGAAGGTTTCCACCCTCATCGAGTCTCTCCCCGGTTATGGCAAGGCCAAGGCCGCCAAGATCATGGAGGAGCTCGGTATCTCCGCTACTCGTCGCGTCCAGGGCCTCGGCGTCCGTCAGCGCGAGCAGCTCCTCGAGCAGCTGACCAAATAAGTGAGCGCTCAGGATTCCAAGCTCTTTGTGATTTCTGGACCGTCAGGCGCAGGCAAGGGTACGCTCGTCACTCGTGTGCGCGAGCGCCGCTCGAACCTGGGTCTGACGGTTTCGGCTACCACGCGAGCACCACGCAAAGGTGAGGTCGACGGCGTCAACTACTTTTTTCTGACGCGCGAGGAGTTCGACCGCCGCGTGGCAAACGGTGAGTTTGTTGAGTGGGCCGAGGTCCACGGTAACTGCTACGGCACGTTGGTGAGCGAGGTCACATCCAAGCTCGCCTCGGGCTCGTCTCTGATTTTGGAGATCGATGTCCAGGGCGCCCTGCAGGTGAAGGAGCGGTTCCCCGAGGCCGTGCTGATCTTTATCAAGCCGCCTTCGCTTGAGGTGCTCCGCGAGCGTCTGGTCGGTCGCGGTACCGAGACGCCCGAGACGATTGAGCTGCGTATGGCAAACGCCGCCGATGAGCTTGCCCTTGCCGACCGCTACGACGACGTCGTGGTGAATGACGATCTCGACCGCGCGACCGATGAGCTCGTTCGCGTTCTCGATATGCATGAAAGGATCTGAGGTCCGTGTCCGTTGTAAAGCCTTGCATTGACGATCTTCTGGAGAAGACCGATCACAACCGCTTCCTGCTCGCTTCGCTTGCCTCTAAGCGCGCCTGCGACATCAATAGCATGCTGCGTGGCCAGCACAACCGCGTGCTTGCCGTCCAGGATGTCGATGACATCACCATCGGGCTTTCCGGTGCCGATACCATCTCGATGGCTATGGACGAGATTGTCGACGGTGACATCTCTTACGACGAGGCCCGTTACGAGAAGGCGCTCGGCCACAAGGTTGCTGAAGCCTAAATGGCGGCTCGCGTCTGCCTGGTCCACTATCACGAGGTTGGACTGAAGGGCAAGAACCGCGCACATTTTGAGCATATCCTCATGGATAACATCAAGGCGGCCTTGGCCGCCTTTTCCGTGAACGCCGTGTCTCGAATTTCCGGTTATATCCTCGTGACCTTTAACGAACATCAGGCCGACGAGGCGGCGCGTGTCATTCGCACCGTTCCCGGCGTTGCCCGTGTGTCTTTGGCGTATCACACCAACCGCGACCCGCAGGAGTACTGCGCCGCCGCCGTGAAGGCGCTGCGCGAGTTTGGTTCCTTCGATTCGTTTAAGGTGCACGCCAAGCGCTCCAATACTGACTATGAGCTCACCTCGATCGATATCAATCGTCAGGTGGGCGAGGTACTGTGTGAGGCCTTCCCCGATAAAAAGGTTCAAATGCACGACCCCGATGCAATGGTGCACGTACTGGTGGTCCAGGGTAGCGTTTACGTGTACGCACGCTCCGAGCGCGGCGTGGGCGGTCTGCCGGTGGGTTCTGCCGGCAAGGTCGTGACGCTGCTGTCCTCGGGTATCGATTCTCCGGTGGCGACCTGGATGCTCGCGCGCCGCGGCGCGGTTTGCGTGCCGGTACATTTCTCCGGTCGTCCGCAGACGCCCGATACGAGTGAGTATTTGGTGCAGGATATCATCCGTGCGCTTGAGCCGGGTGTCCAGATCGGCCGCCTGTACGTGGTGCCGTTTGGCGACTGCCAGCGTGAGATTTCGGTCACCTGCCCCAGCAACCTGCGTGTGATCATGTATCGTCGCATTATGTATTCGGTTGCCGAGCGCATTGCGCACATCGAGGGCGCCAAGGCCATCGTTACGGGCGAATCGCTTGGGCAGGTTGCCTCCCAAACGCTTGAGAACATCATGGCCGTCAACGAGGCCGTGAAGATCCCCGTGTTCCGTCCTCTCATCGGTTCGGACAAGCAGGAGATCATCGCGCGTGCTGAGGAGATCGGTACGTTCGATATCTCGACTGAGGCCGCTCCCGACTGTTGCACGCTGTTTATGCCGCGCCGACCCGAGACGCACGCTAAACTTGATGCCGTGCATGAGGCCTGGGAGTTGTTCGATCATGAGGAGATGATCGAGCGCCTGCTCAAGCAGACCGAGTACATCGACTTCGAGAGCAACACGTATAAGGCCCCTAAGACCTTAAAACGCAAACATTCGGAGCTTGCTCCGCGTGAGATTTACCAAGATTACGAGTAAATTTGTGCATAGACCGACGATGCGCCTGCATCGTCGGTCTTTTGCTATCTGGGCATTTTGCGGCTAAGCGTTCATTTGCTGACGTGTGCCTGAATAAATGGACAGATTTGTGCAAGGTTTTGGTCGGTATTTGGTTTGACCGCAAAAACCGGTTTTGGGGCGTGGCTGTTGTGGAGCTCCTTTCCTGACACGATGGTGTTGGGAGGTTTTGCTATGGCGCAGCGCGAACAACACGAACGAGTCAAAAAGATGGACCGCTGGGCGGGCAAACTGCTCGGTCATAAGGCAGTGGTGATGGCGATACTGGTCGTCATTGCGATGGCGAGTGGACTGGCGATGGCGAACCTTGGCGGCGGTGCCGGCGGTGTGTCGTTTGAGCGCACTGATGGTTCGGGCACGTTAGTGGAGCCGGGATCCGGCGATGCTTCGAGCGGAAAGACATCCGAAGGCTCTTCGCCTAAGGCGTCTGCCGCGGCAGAGGTCTATGTCGATGTTGATGGCGCCGTGGTGTCACCCGGTGTATATCGCCTCAAAGACGGGGCGCGGGTGGCTCAGGCGATTGATGCCGCCGGCGGGCTGGCGCCCGAAGCAGACGTTACGGGGCTTAATCGTGCATCCAAGGTCACTGATGGACAAAAAATTCACGTTCCAACGGTAGGGGAGCAGCAGGCGTCCATTGCGGAAGCCGGTGTTGATGGTGGGACTTCCGCATCATCAGGCGTCGGTGGCGCAACAGGCCTAGTAAACATTAATACGGCAAGCTCGGCAGAGCTGCAGACGCTCTCGGGAATCGGTCCCTCAATGGCACAGTCGATTATCGATGAGCGGACAAAGAACGGTGCTTTTGCTTCGGTTGACGATCTGATGCGCGTGTCGGGAATCGGCGAGAAGAAGCTTGCCAAAATCAAAGATTGCATCTGCGTATGAGTGCGACCGAGCGAGAGCACGTGATGCCTCCGCGGCCCCTGATTCCGTGGACGATGGCCCTGTGTGCCGGCATGTGCGTGAGCTGCGCCTTGGTGCTCAGCATAGCCGCTGATGCGCTGCTGAGGGAGCGGGCGACGGCGGTCGGGCCGCTATGGGCCATTCCCGTTGCGGCAGCGGTTTTCGTTGTGCTGGCTCACTCTTGTGCGCGGCTTGCTCCTTTGAAGCGGTGGCTGTATGCCGCGTCCGCCGGTCTCGTGGCGGGAGCGGTCGTCTCGGCGTGGTGGGCTGTGGGTGTGCTCAGCGCCTCGAAGGCGCTCGACGGTCGAGCGGCAAGCGGCCTCGAGTTTGTCGTGCAGGGTGATCCATCCATAAACGACGACGTGTATTCCTATACCTGTGAGGCACGCGCGGACGGTAAGAACTTGGCAACGGTTCGCCTATCGTGTGATCGTGAGCTCAAGGTCGGGGCGCACGTGCGTGTTATCGGTCGCGTTTCGCGTTTTGAGAACGATGCATATGGACGATCGCGCGTGCTCCGAGGCGAGGTATGCAAGGTAAAAGCCGTTCGGATTGTGTCGGTCGATGAGGGCTCTCCGGGGCCGCTGCTTCGGCTACGAAATGGGCTGCTTGCGTCCATCGCGCCTGCGACCGACCCGGCGCGTGCACTCATAGCCGGTGTCGTCTGCGGTCGTTCGGCCGAGCTGCGCGCCCAGTCGGCGGGCGACTGGTTTTCGGTGACGGGTACGGCGCATCTTATCGCCGTCTCCGGCAGCCATTTGTCTATCGTGGGGTTTGTAATTGAGGGCGTATTGCAAAAGACTCGGTGTTCACGTGGTCTTCGGCGGGTGATATTGGCGATAACGCTTGTGGGCTACGCTGCCTTTACGGGCGCGTCTCCCTCGGCCGTGCGCGCGTGCTGCATGGTGTTCGCGACGCTTGTCGTAAACGGCGCAGGGCGTCGCCGGCACGGCGCATCGGCGCTCTTCGTAACCATGTCCATCTTTGTGTTACTGCGGCCGACGGTGCTGTTCGAGATGGGCTTTCAGCTTTCATGTGCCAGCGTCTTAGCCATTCTGTGCTTTTGCCCCTATGCGACCTACGCTTTGGGTAAGTTGGGTGTGCCGTCGGGCGTTGCCAGCATGCTTTCCGTCACGCTGTGCTCGCAGTTGGCGACGCTCCCCATTACCATTCCTGCCTTCGGTACGTTCTCGCTCATTGCTCCGCTGGCAAATGCGGTCATCGGTCCGGTGGTGAGCGTACTGCTCGCTGTGTCGATCGTACTGGTTCCCTATTCGCTCGTGGCACCATTGCGGATTTGGGCGCTCATTGTGCCCATGGTTGCCGCCCGTTGCGCGTTGTTCTTCGAGCAGCTGTTTGCCGCCGTGCCGGGTGCATCCGTGAGTGTGCCGCCCGATAGCATGTGGATTTACCTAGTGCCGTGTTTGCTGGCGGTTCTGCTGGTCTGGTGGCCGCGTCCCCGTGCACGTCCTATGGCGGTGGGGCTTACGTGCCTGGTGTTCTTGGCTGCGATTCCGTACGCCTACTGGGATCGGTTCGCTCCGCCTTCGGTGACGGTGCTCGATGTGGGCCAGGCCGATGCGATTCTTATCCGCCAGGGCGGCACAGTAGCGCTCGTCGACTGCGGGCTCGACGAGCGCGTGGTGGCGGCGTTGGTTCGCAATAACGTGCACCATATCGATGCCGTCTTTGTGACGCATTGGGATGAGGATCACTGGGGTGGTCTGCCTGCCGTGCTCGAACAGTTTTCGGTCGGAACGATTGCCGTGGCGGCAGATGCGCTGGAGGATGCTCCTGCCGAGGTATTGAACCGACCTGGCGTGGAGTATCGGCAGGTGCGCCATGGGGATACGGTCGACATCGGCTCATTTTGCGCCCGCGTGATGTGGCCATTCGAGTCCGTGGATGGCGAGGGCAATGAGGACTCGCTTGTCCTGCTGCTCTCTTATGTTCAGGAAGACAAGGGCCTGCGCATGCTCCTCACCGGTGATGCCGAGCTCGACCAGGAACGGGAATTCGTGCAGGAGGTGGGGGATATCGATGTCCTTAAACTCGGGCATCACGGCTCCAAGGTTTCGGTCGATGCCGCGCTGCTGGAGATTCTGAGACCCGAGCTTTCCCTCGCGAGCGCGGGCGAGGGGAATCGATACGGTCATCCGTCCGATGCCTGCATCGATGCCGTGAAGGAAGCGGGTGGCATGTTCGCGTGCACCATCGAACACGGCGACATTACCGTCACGCCGACTGAGAATGGCTTTGCGATGCGATGCCAGCGACCGTGACGACGTCGTTGGCGTGTGGTGGGCCCCTGGGCTAGAATGGCACGGAACGAATACGAAGGCCTGCGGGAGGGGAGCGCAATGTCCGAAACCGGTCTGCTGCCGGCATATCTGATCGTCGGTACCGACGGAGTCAAGCGCGATCACGCCGTCTCGCGTATGAAAGCGCGTCTGGAAAAGTCGGGTATGGTCGAGTTTAACCTCGACGAGCGCGACATGACTAAGGACCCCGATATCGAGTCCATTATCGGATCGCTTAACACCTTTCCGATGGGCAGCGAGTTTCGCCTGGTAATCCTTGATGGCTGCTCAAAGCTCGCTAAGGCTGTCTCGGAGCCGCTCGTCGAGTACCTCGCAAGTCCCAGCCCCACAACGGTCTGCCTCATCATCGCCGACTCGCTTGCCAAGAACACGCGCCTGTATAAGGCGATCGCCAAGATCGACAAGAAGGCCGTGATCGATTGCTCCGGCACCAAGCGCTGGGAGCTACCGCGCCGCGTTCAGCAGATGGCGACGCAGCATGGCAAGTCGATCTCGACGGCGGCCGCCGAGGAACTCGTCTCGCGTTCGGGTGAAAACACTCGCATGCTCGATAACGATTTGGCTAAGCTTGCCCAGATGGTCGAGGCGCCCCAGATTGAGCTTGCCGACGTTGAGCGCTGGATTGTACGTACGGCCGAGGTTCAGCCCTGGGACTTTCTCAATGCGGTCTCGGCCCGTGACATGCGCCGCTCGCTCGAGCTCTTCAATCTACTGCCCGCCAAGAGCTACGTGTGGACTTACACATTGCTGTGCGGCCGTATTCGCGAGCTTATCGTTGCCAAGGCGCTCGATGCGCGCGGACAGGGTCGTGAGCTGGCCGCAACGCTTAAGCTCCAGTCCTGGCAGGTCAAGAATCACCTGACCTGGGCTCGCCGCTTTTCGATGACAGAGCTCGTCGCAGCGCTCGAGGGAGCGGTCGATGTGGAGCTCGCGCTCAAGGGTTCGGCCGATTCTGAGACCGCGCTTTTGCTCTGGATTACGAACATCTTGAGAAAATCGTGATGATACCTGCCTATTTGGCAAATTCGTTCTATCCCTTTGAGGGGGAGCGTGCTATAGTAGGCGCTTGCATGACCTCACCGTGTCTCAGAGGTGTCATACATTTTTTGCAAGGAACTCGAAAGGAACTCCAGAAGTGGCAAACATCAAGTCTCAGAAGAAGCGTATCCGCACCAATGAGGCAGCTCGCATGCGTAACAAGGCTGTCAAGTCCGAGCTCAAGACGCTGACCAAGCACGTCCAGTCCGCCGTCGCCGAGGGCGACGCCGAGAAGGCCCAGGCCGCCCTCAAGACCGTCACCAAGCGTCTCGACATGGCTGCCGCCAAGCATGTTATCCACAAGAACCAGGCTTCCAACCGCAAGTCCGGTCTTGCCAAGCTCGTGAACAGCATCAACGCCTAAGTTGTAAATTTCACACCACACAGATTACGCGCATAAATGGAGCCTGTTTTATGGAACAGGCTCCATTTTTTGTATCGCTCGGGTAAGATAGTCCGCATGAATACTTCAAATGACATTTCCCACATCCGCAACTTCTCGATTGTTGCGCACATCGACCATGGCAAGTCAACGATCAGTGACCGCATCCTCGAGCTCACCCATACCGTCGACGAGCGCGACATGGAGTCGCAGCTGCTCGACACCATGGATATCGAGCGCGAGCGCGGCATTACGATCAAGTCCAATGCCGTTCGCGTGTCCTATGACGCCGACGATGGCGAGACGTATCAGTTCAACCTGATCGATACGCCGGGCCACGTGGACTTTACCTATGAGGTCTCGCGCTCGCTGGCAGCCTGCGAGGGCGCGGTGCTCGTTGTCGACGCCACGCAGGGCGTCGAGGCGCAGACCGTCTCCAACGCGACGCTCGCCATGAACGCCAATCTGGACATTGTGCCGGCCATCAACAAGATCGACCTGCCCTCGGCACACCCCGACGAGGTTAAGACCGAGATCGAGGATGACCTGGCGATCCCTGCCGATGATGCCGTGTGTGTCTCGGGCAAGACCGGCGAGGGCATCCACGATCTGCTGGAGTCCATTGTCTTTTTGATCTCTCCGCCCAAGGGCGATGCGAACGCGCCGCTCAAGGCACTCATTCTGGATTCGTACTTCGACGAGTATCGTGGCGTCGTCGCCACGGTGCGCGTCTTTGACGGCTCCATCAAAAAAGGCGATACCTTGCGCATGATGCAGGCAAAGGGCGACTTTTTGGTCGATGGCGTGGGTGTCAAGCGTCCTGCCGAGACCCCGGTTGACGCGCTGACGGTTGGCGAGGTCGGCTACGTGGTCACGGGCCTGAAGGACCCCGAGGCCGTGCGCGTGGGCGATACCCTCACGTGGGCGTCGAATCCCTGCCCCGAGCCGCTTCCCGGCTACCGCGAGGCTAAACCCATGGTCTATACGGGTCTGTTCCCGATCGATAACAAGGACTACGAGAACCTGCGTGACGCGCTCGATAAGTTGCACGTCAACGACCCGTCGTTGGTGTGGGAGCCCGAGACCTCGGTGGCGCTCGGCTTTGGCTTCCGCGTGGGCTTCCTGGGCCTGCTGCACATGGAGGTCGTCAAGGAACGCCTGGAGCGCGAGTTCAACTTGGACCTCATTGCCACGAGCCCCTCGGTGGACTATCACGTCTACAAGACTGACGGCGAGATGATTGATGTCCGTAGCCCGCAGGATCTTCCCGAGGCCACGCGCATCGAGCGTATCGAGGAACCCTACCTCAAGGCTAAGATCATCTGCCCGCCCGAGTATACGGGTGCCGTCATGCAGCTCGCTATCGAGCACCGTGGCATTACAACCGACATGATCCATCTCACGAGCAAATCGGTCGAGATGCGCTTTGACATGCCGCTCGCCGAGCTCATCTTGGACTTCTTTGATCAGCTCAAGAGCCGTACCAAGGGCTACGCCTCCCTGGACTACGAGTTCAACGAGTACCGTCCCTCCGAGCTCGTTAAGCTCGATATTTTGCTTTCGGGCGACGAGGTGGACGCGCTGTCGTTTATCGTCCACAAGGACAAGGCCTACGGTCTTGCCCGCGGCCTATGCGACAAGCTCAAGGAGATTATTCCGCGTCAGCTGTTCGAGGTGCCCATCCAGGGTGCTATCGGCAACAAGATCATTGCCCGCTCCACCGTCAAGGCGCGCCGCAAGGACGTGCTTGCCAAGTGCTACGGCGGCGATATTTCTCGTAAGCGCAAACTGCTCGAGAAGCAGAAAGAGGGCAAGAAGCGCATGAAGGCCATCGGCTCGGTAGAGGTCCCGCAGGAGGCCTTTATGGCGATCCTCAAGGTGGACGAGTAGGTCTATGGCGCTTTCCGAATATAGTCTGCGGCTGCTGGGCGCCTATGCCGAGCAGCCGTTCCTTATGGCTCCCATGGCGGGCGTGACCGACCCTGCCTACCGCATCATGTGCCGCCGTCGCGGTGCCAACCTTGCCTACAGCGAGATGGTGAGCGTGGCGGGCCTTGCCTATGCCAGCAACAAGACCTGGCGCCTGGTGCTACCGGCCGACGAGGAGCAGCAGATTTGCGTGCAACTCTTTGGCTCCAAGCCCGATCAGTTTGCGAGCGCCGTCGCTGCCGTCGAGGAGCGCGTTGGCGATCGCCTGTCGCTCATCGATATCAATATGGCATGCCCCGCCCGCAAGGTCGTTACCAAGGGCGAGGGCTCGGCGCTCATGCGCACGCCCGACCTGGCGGAGAAGATCGTCGAGGCCACGGTGGGCGCGGCGCACGTGCCCGTGACCGTCAAGATTCGCAAAGGTTTTTATGCCGAGGACCGCAATGCCGCGACATTTGCCCAGATGCTTGAGGGCGCAGGGGCTGCCGCAGTCGCCGTGCATGGTCGTTGCGCCACGCAGCTCTATACGGGCCAGGCCGATTGGTCGGTCGTCGATGAGGTTGCCGACGCCGTTGAGATTCCCGTGATTGGTTCGGGCGATGTGTTCTCGGCCGAGGATGCCGCGGAGCATCTGCGCAACTCGGGTGCCAGCGCGGTGTTTATCGCGCGCGGTATCTACGGTAATCCCTGGGTCTTTGGTGATGCTCGCGCTCTTGCGCTCGATGGCATACCGGTGCCGCCGCGCAGCTCGGTCGAGCGCCTGGACGCCCTGCGTGAGCACCTAACGCTGACGCATGAGCTCCTGCCGCTCATGTCGCGTGCCCGCACGTATGCAAGCTGGTACTTAAAAGGCATGCCCCATGCCGCCGCTTGGCGTGCCCATGTGGTGCGCTGTTCCACTTACGAGGAGTTTATGGCACTGGTCGATGAGATCGAGCGCGATGTGGTGGCCTGCGAGGCCGCCCTTGCCGCCGGCGAATCGGTGCCCCCTCATCCTCTGGAGGCTTAAGGGTGGCCGTTACCGCACTGTACGTGCACGTGCCGTTTTGCGCCCAAAAGTGCCGGTACTGCGACTTTGACTCGCGCAGTTTTGCTCCGTGCGACCTGAGCGCTGCGCTCGATGCCTATTTTGAGCAGTTGTTCGCGCGTCTCGATGCTTTTGGCAAGGCTGATGCCCTTGACCAGATCCGCACCGTCTATGTTGGCGGCGGTACGCCGTCGCTGGCGGGGGAGCGCCTGGTGGAGCTGGCGCGGCGTATTCGTGCGTGGTGTGCCCCCGTTGAGTTTACCTGCGAGGCCAATCCCGAGTCGCTGACCGCCGAGCTTGCCACTGCACTTGTCAAGGTTGGTGTCACACGCGTCTCTCTGGGCGTGCAAACGCTCGATAACGCCGAACTTACTGCCATCGGCCGTATTCACGATGCCGATCGGGCGCTCGCCGCCATCGCGACGGTCAAGAACGCTGGGCTTGATGTGTCGTGCGACCTTATGTGCGGACTTCCCGGGCAGACCGCAGCGAGTTGGAAGCGCACGCTCGATGGCGTGCTGGTGGCGGCCCCGCATCATGTGTCGGTCTACCCGCTCACGCTTGAGGAGGGGACGCCCCTTTATCGCATGGCGCGCCGCGACGAGTCGCTCGAGCCCGACGAGGATTTTCAGGCTTCGTGCATGGACTTGGCACGCGAGCTCCTGGGTGCCGCCGGCTATCACCCGTATGAGGTGGCGAGCTACGCGCTCGACGGCCATGAGTGCGCCCATAACATTGCCTACTGGACCGGACGGGGCTATCTGGGCCTGGGTCGTTCTGCCGCGGGCATGCTCGACGCCGAGGATTTCGACCGTCTCGCAGGTTTGTTCCCCGGCGTGTCTTCTCGAGGCGATGCGTACCGCGTGCGTCTGGTGCAACGTGACGATGACGCGATGGCGTTCGAGACCGAATATCTGTCGCAGCGCGAGGCTGCGGCTGAAGACCTGATGCTCGCTTGTCGCATGACGCGCGGTGTCGCGTCCGACCTGTTGGTTCGTGCAGCTTTCGTCATCCCAACGGGCGAGTTGGCAGCTGCCTGCGATCACGCGCTCGAATTGGGACTTGCCACGTGGGTGCCCGAGGCGCTCGGGGCCCATGAGGGATCCTTCACTTCGGCAGATGTCGTCGCAGGCCGCGCCCGCGCCCGTTTAGCGCCGACACACCTAGGTTGGCTCGATGGAAATGTTCTGTTCGAGCTGTTTTGGGGTCTAGCATAGACCGCTCGGGTAGAATTACCGCAATATATACGCTGCTTTGAGCAGGAGGTTGCCGCGCATGGCGACGATGAACGAAAAAGATTACTACGAGATTCTGGGTGTCTCCAAGGACGCCACCTCGCGTGATATTCAAAAGGCCTTCCAGCAAAAGGCCCGCAAGCTCCATCCGGACGTCAACAAAGAGCCGGATGCCGAGGAAAAGTTTAAAGAGGTTTCCGAGGCCTACGCCGTGCTTTCGGACGAGCAGAAGCGTTCGCGCTACGACGCCATGCGTTCGGGCAACCCCTTCGCCGGCGCTCCTACGGCTTCGCCCTATGGCGGCGGCTACGCCGGCAGCGCGGGCTATGGCAATCCCTTTGAGGGCGGTTTTCCCTTTGGTGGCGCCTGGGGCCAGCCGCGTCGCGGGCAGGCTGCCTACAATCCCGAGAACGGCGCCAACGTGGTCGTCGATATCAAACTCGACGCCAAGGAGGCAAAGGGCGGTGCCCGCAAGACCGTCCGCTACACGCGCTTCGATACCTGTAACAACTGCGGCGGTTCGGGCTCTGTCTCCTCCGAGCATGCCCATACCTGCCCAAGCTGTGGCGGCCGCGGCCATATCGACGTCGACCTGTCCTTCCTGTTTGGTGCGGGCACGTTCCAGTCGGTCTGCCCCGAGTGCGGCGGTTCCGGTAAGGTCGTGGCCGACCCCTGCCCTGATTGCGGCGGCAGCGGTCGTACTCGCGTAACCTCCGAGCAGACGATTGAGTTTCCTGCCGGCACGCACGATGGCGACGAGGTCCGCATTGGCGGCATGGGTCATGCTGGCACCAACGGTGCCGCGGGCGGCGATCTGGTCGGCCGCGCCCATGTTGAGGCCGAGCGCTTGGAAGGCAAAGCTCGTACCGGTTTTTACCTGATGGGCATCGTGGCGCCGTTTTTGGTACTCTCGGCCATCTCGGGCGTGTTCTCGGCCTTTGCCGTGATGTGCTTTATTCCGTTTGCCATGGGCCTGTTCATGGTGCTTTCGGACGGCGTGCTTCATCGCAGCCTGCTGTGGTGGAAGCGCGGCGCGATGCAGTTTGCCAACGGTTTTGCCAACGGCTTCATGTTCGCGCTCGTGTCGGTTTGGTTCGCGAGCTGCTCGCAACGGGCCATGCTTTCGCCGTACCAAATGCAATAACATCAAACCCTCTGTTTGCGGTCGGCCCTGCTTGGGTATAGGACGCACTGTGACAATAATGAAAGTCGGAAGGATTCGGTCGTGTCGGAAAATAGGGATTACTACGAGGTGCTTGGCGTCGACAGGGATGCCGACGCGCGGACGATTAAGCGTGCGTTTCTAAAGAAGGCCCGTACCGTACATCCGGATGTTTCGGACGACCCCGAGGCCGAGGCCAAGTTCAAGGAGCTCAACGAGGCCTATTCCGTTCTTTCCGATGAGCAGAAGCGTGCTAACTACGACCGTTACGGCACTGCCGACGGCCCTGGTGGTTCGGGCTACGTCGATATCAACGATATCTTTGGTGGCATGGGCATGGACGACTTGTTCTCGTCGTTCTTTGGCGGCGGTGCCGGCGGTGGCGCCCGCAGCCGTCGTGAGCGTCGTCGCGGACGAGACATGGCCATCTCGCTTTCGGTGACGCTCGAGGAGGCGGCGCTCGGCTGCAAAAAGACAATCAGCTATGACCGCCTTGCTCCTTGCGAGGACTGCAATGGCACCGGTAGGGCAGAGGACGCACAGGAAAAGCAGTGCGGCCGCTGCCACGGTACGGGCTACGTCACGACGGTTCAGCGTTCGTTTTTGGGCCAGGTTCAGTCTTCCTCGCCTTGCCCTGACTGCCATGGCGAGGGCACGGTTATCGACCATCCCTGCGAGACCTGCGACGGTCAGGGCCGCACGCCTTCGCATGAAAAGATTGACATCGATATTCCCGCCGGCGTTTCGACCGGTCGCCAGCTGCGTGTGAGCGGCTTTGGCGAGGCCGGCCTTCGCGGCGAGCCTTCGGGCGACCTGATTGTCAACGTGCGCGTTGCCGACCACGAGCGCTTTAAGCGCAACGGTGACGACCTGTACCTGGTGAGCGATATCTCGATTGCGCAGGCTGCGCTCGGCTGCGAGATCGAGGTCGGGGGCATTATGCCCGACGAGGTCGTTAAGGTGACGGTTCCCGCCGGCGCCCAGTACGGTGATACCGTGAGCGTCAATAATTACGGCATGCCGCGCATTGGCGGTGGCGGTTCGCGTGGCCGCCTGATCGTGCAACTGCGCGTGGTCGTTCCCACCAATCTTTCCAATAAGCAGCGCGAGCTGCTCCGTGCTTTTGCCGATGATATGGGCGATGACGTCGCTTCCGGTAAGAAGTCGGTGACCGACCGCATCAAGAGCGCCCTCGACGATATCCTCGATTAAGGAGCTCGCGTGCTCGCACCCCATATTTCCGTCGTCAACCTCGGCTGCCGTGTCAACCGGGTTGAGTCCGACCGTATCACTGCCGATCTTATGCGCCTGGGCTTCGCTATTGTGGAGCCCCAGGATGCCGATCTGATCGTCATTAACACTTGCGCCGTTACGGGCGAGGCCGAGGCCAAGACCCGTAAGGCCGTCCGTCATGCGCTGGCCCATCCAAACGAGCCCTATGTGGTCGTGACCGGATGCGTGGTCAATTTGCATCCCGAGGAGCTGTCGGAGCTTTCGGATCGCGTGATTGCCGAGCCGTCCAAGATAGATGTCGCCGAACGTGTATGCGAGGTGCTGGGTGTTGAGTCCGATAGCGTTCCCGCCTGCAGCGATGGCGAGGTGGTCGATGCGCTCGGTCGCTCTCGCCTGGGCGTGAAGATTCAGGATGGCTGCAACCATCGCTGCACCTATTGCATTGTGTGGAAGGCGCGCGGCCCCGAGCGCTCCGTGCCCGTCGAGTCCGTGCTCGAGCAAGTTCGCGAGGCCCAGGAGGCCGGCGTGCCCGAGGTGGTGCTGACCGGTGTGAACCTGGGTGCCTACGATGGCAAGAGCGCGACCGACGAGCACGTCGAAATCGATGAGCTGCTCGAGGCCATCATGGAGCGCACGTCTATTCCGCATGTGCGCATTTCCTCGGTCGAGCCCATGGATATCTCCGAGCGCCTGCTTAAGGTTATGGCGCGCTTTCCGCAGCGTATCGCCCCGTTTTTGCACCTGCCCGTGCAGTCCGGCTGCACGGCGACCCTGCATCGCATGGGCCGTCCCTATAGTGCGGAGGCCTTTGAGGACACGGTGCGTATGATTCGCGCCAATCTGCCGCAGGCGTCACTTTCTTGCGACGTTATTGTCGGCTTCCCTGGCGAGACGGACGAGGAGTTCGAGGAGTCGCTGGCGCTGTGCCGCCGTGTGGGTTTCTCGCGTATGCACGTGTTCCGCTACAGCAAGCGTCCCGGTACCCTTGCTGCCGACATGCCCGACCAGGTTCCGCCCGAGGTTATGGCCGAGCGCAGCCGCCGTATGCGGGCCGCTGCACAGGAGCTCGCTATTGCCGACGCTCGCCGTCGCGTGGGCACGGTCGAGCGTGCCGTGCTCGAGTATGGCGACAACCTGACGCTCGGCTCGTTCCATCATGCCCGTCTTGACGATACCTGTGGACTTACAGCCCCGTGCCTGCTCGATGTTGCTATCATCGGAGTCGATGATTCCGGCTTGGTCCATGCACGCAGGGAGGTTCATGGAAGCCTCGAAGATTAGACTTACCGTTCCCGAGGGGATTGATCCCTCGCGCGTTTTGGGCGCCGGCGACGGCGTCCTTCGTGCGCTCGAGAGCTTGGTTCGCGCTCATGTGGTCGCCCGTGGCGATAGCATCTCCGTGAGCGGCGACCCGGACGAGGTCGAACTCGTGGCGCGCTTTTTCGAGCACGCTTTTTGCGAGGCGGCCGCCGGGCGCACGCTGTCTGCCGACGATGTCTCTCGCTGCCTGGCCGTCTTGCGCGACGGTGAGCACGAGGCTACGTCGCTTCGCGATGACGTGCTGCTTTCGTATCGCGGCCGCGTCATTCGCCCCAAGACGCTCGGCCAAAAGCGCTATGTGGATGCCATCCGCACGCATACCATCACGTTTGGCCTGGGTCCTGCCGGCACCGGTAAGACCTATCTGGCCATGGCGCTCGCCGTTGCCGCGCTCAAGCGTCACGAGGTGGGCCGTCTGATCTTGACGCGTCCGGTTGTCGAGGCGGGGGAGAATCTGGGCTTTTTGCCCGGCACCCTCGAGGAAAAGATCGATCCCTACATGCGTCCGCTTTACGACGCCCTTTTTGACATGATGGATCGCGAGCGCACCGATGAGCTCATGGAGCGCGGCGTGATCGAGATCGCCCCGCTTGCCTACATGCGCGGCCGCACGCTGAGCGATGCCTTCGTGGTGCTCGACGAGGCGCAAAATACCACGCCCGAGCAGATGAAGATGTTCCTGACGCGCCTGGGCTTTAACTCCAAGTTTGTGATTACCGGCGACCTGAGTCAGCGCGACCTGGTGGGTCGTCGCGGCGGTCTTGCCGACGTCGAGCAAATTTTAGCTCGTGTCGACGATGTCGCATTTTCTCACCTCGAGCGTGCCGACGTGGTGCGCCATGCCTTGGTGGGGCGTATCGTCGAGGCATACGATGCTTATGATGATGTGCGCGAGAAACGCGTGCACGACCGAAAGGAGTCCCGTTGAGTGTATTGATCAGCAACGATGCCGAGCTCGATACGCTGCTCGACGCGCAGGAGGTAGAGCACATCTGCGAGGTCGTGCTTGCCGCCGAGGGCGTTGAGCGTGAAGTCGAGATTTCCCTTTCATATGTCGATGAGGACGAGATGCACGAGCTCAACCACGAGTGGCGCGGTATCGACCGTACCACCGATGTCCTCTCGTTTGAGTGCGACTCGGCCTTTGACGAGGATATTCCCGCCGACGAGACGCTCGAGCTCGGCGATATTATCCTGGCCCCGGAGGTCATTGCCCGTCAGGCCCCCGGCTTTGGTAATAGCCCTGCCGACGAGTGCCGCCTGATGCTCGTGCATGGCATGCTGCACCTGCTGGGGTATGACCATATCGAGGACGACGAGGCCGAGGTCATGGAGGCCCGCGAGGACGCCATCCTGCGCGATCTGGCGCTCGAGCGCGGCGAGGACCCCAAGCTGGTCCACGTTGGCCCCATCACCAACCACGCCCACGACTAGGAGCCGTCTATGATTCCCGGATCGAACAAGGATCATCCATCCTTCTTAAAGTCGTTTTCCTACGCCATGGAGGGCTTCGTCACCGCCGTCAAGACCGAGCGCAACATTAAGGTCATGCTCGTAGCGGGCGTGTGCACCGTCATTGCCGGCTGCATCGTGGGGCTCGATATTGCCGAATGGGCCACGGTTATCATCTGCTGTGGCCTGGTGATTCACGGCGAGCTGTGCAACACCGCCATGGAGGCGATCGTCGACCTGGCGACCCAGGAGCTCCATCCTCTGGCAAAGCGTGCGAAAGATATCGCCGCCGCCTCCGTATACGTACTTTCCATCACCGCCGCGATTGTGGGATTGCTGGTATTTGCCCACGCGCTCGACTTTATTTAGAAAGGGATTTCCATGTTCGACACTATGCAGCCTATCGATGAAACTCTGGATGACGAGTCCCTGGATGCGGTGGATACCGAAGCGGCCGAGGCATACGAGGAGATCGAGGAGTTCGACCCGTTTGAGGGCATGAGCGACGAGGAGCTCGACGCCCTGTGCGACGAGGACGACAGCCTCGCGGGCTTTGGCGACGTTGAACCCGGCTTCAGCAGCGGTTTCGTGGCCCTGGTCGGCCGCCCCAACGCCGGTAAGTCCACGCTGCTCAACGCCTGCTATGGCAAAAAGGTCGCCATCACCTCGCCGGTGGCCCAGACGACCCGCCGTCGCATGCGCGCCGTCGTCAACCGCCCCGGTTACCAGCTGGTCTTTGTCGATACCCCGGGTATCCACAAGCCCAAGGACGGCCTGGGGTCCGAGCTCAACAAGAGCGCGTTGTTCGAACTGAACGATGTCGATGTCGTCGCGTTTTTGATTGATGCCACCAAGCCGATCGGCAGGGGAGACGCCTGGGTTGCCGAGCGCGTCAAAAACGCCCGTTCCAAGAAGGTCCTGGTGCTCACCAAGGCCGATGAGGCCGACCCCGCACAGGTCATGGAGCAGCTTAAGGCCGCCCACGAGCTCATGGAATATGACGATGAGATCGTGACGTCGTCGGTCAAGAACTTCAACGTCGATGCCTTTATTGAGACCGTTGCGCACTTTTTGCCCGAGGGTCCGCGTTGGTTCCCCGAGGACATGGGTACCGACGCTTCCGATGAGACACTCGTTGCCGAGTTTGTGCGCGAGAAGGTCTTGCGCCGCACCCGTGATGAGATCCCGCACTCCGTTGGCGTGATCTGCGATGCGCTCGAGCAGACCAAGAAGGTGCTGCGCGTGCACGCTACCATTTACGTCGAGCGCGAGGGCCAAAAGGGCATCATCATCGGCAAGGGCGGCGAGATGATCAAACATATCGGCATCGACGCTCGCCGCGATCTTGAGCGCATCTTTGGCACGCAGGTCTTTTTGGAGCTGGACGTGAAGGTCAAGGCCGGCTGGCGTGACGACGAGGCCCAGATTCGCCGCTTTGGCTACAACGCCGAGGACTAAGGACGCGCGGCGCGCATGGCAGGCTCCCGGACATATCGCACGAAGGTGCTCGTCCTCGATAAGACGAAGCTCAAAGAGACGGACCTGATCTTGACGATGCTTGACGAGCGGGGTCGGCAGGTTCGCGCCGTGGCAAAGGGCGCCCGCAAACCCGGTGGGCGCCTGGCTGCGCGCAGCGAGCTGTTCTGTACCGTCGATATGCTGCTCGCGCATGGACGGTCGCTCGACGTGGTTTCCCAGGCCGAGCTTATGGAGGCGCCGCTCGGCGCAGCACCCGATTACGAGACGACCTGCGCCGCAAGCGCGATCGCCGAGGTCGCGCGTGTGTGCTCGTTCGAGGACGCCGAGGACCCGTATACCTTTGCCATAACGCAGCGAGCGCTTGCTCTGGTGGGCAGCGGGCTCGACACGGCGCACATGGATCTGCTTGTGGCGGCATATGTCTTTAAGCTGCTGTCGCACGTTGGCTATCGACCCGATTTTTCGGCCTGTGTGCTGTGCGGAGACCCCATGTTGTCGTATTTTTCGCCCCAGGCGGGCGGTCTCATGTGCGGGTCGTGCGCGTCGAGCATTCCGGGTGCCGAGTTGGTGTCGACCGGTGAGGTCGCGTGGCTGCGCGCCCTCATGTCCATGACCTTCGATGCACTCATGGCCGAGAGGGTCGATTCCCATACCGCTGCCTTTTTGTTGGGGCTTTCGCATGTTTGGGCTGCGACGCACACCGATCAGCGCCTCCGTGCGATGGAATTCATGTTGGGTCGGTGATGATGCGCAGGCGTGGGCTGCTTGTGGTAACATACCGACCTGTTGGTACCTCGACCTTGGATGCTCGCTCCACCGGCGGCTTCCCAGTCCGAGGCGAATCGAGTCGCCCGCGGGCGACGTAAAACGAAAGGTGAAACAATGACTGTTTCCAAAGAGCGCAAGGCGGAGCTGACTGCCCAGTTCGGTAACACCCCGGTCGACACCGGTAACCCCAAGGTTCAGGTCGCCATCCTGTCCGAGCGCATCAAGGAGCTGACCGAGCACATGAAGTCCCACCAGAAGGACTTCCACACCCGTCGTGGCCTGCTCATGCTCGTCGGCCGTCGTCGTCGTCTTCTCTCCTACATCAAGAAGAACGACATCGTCGAGTACCGTGAGCTCATCAAGGCTCTGGGCATCCGCGACAACATCCAGTAAGGATTTGTACATGCTAAGAGCGTCCTGCGCAGCGGGGCGCTCTTTTTGTGTAAGGGCGCGAACAATCACGCTCTGAAGCGTGGCGGGGGCAGGGGGCCCGCGTCACATGAGAAGCCCGCAGGCAAGGGGCCTGTGGGGTAAAGGAGAACAATGACACTCGTATCCAAGACCTTTGAGCTGTACGGCAAGACCTACACCTTTGAGTCGGGCGAGCTTGCCAAGCAGGCCACCGGCGCGTGCCTGGTCAAGCAGGGCGACACCACGATGCTCGACACCGTGGTCGTCTCCAAGGAGCGCAAGAACTACGACTTCTTCCCGCTGACCGTCGACTTCAATGAGAAGATGTACGCAGCCGGCCGCATCCCGGGTGGTTACCTCAAGCGTGAGGGCCGTCCCAGCGAGAAGGCCACGCTCACCGCACGCATGATCGACCGCCCGATTCGCCCGAGCTTCCCGGACGGCTTCCGCAACGAGGTGCACATCGTCGCCACCTCGCTCGTCGCCGACCAGGTCAACCCCTTCGACGTCATCAACGTCATGGGTGCTTCCCTGGCCATGACGCTCGGCGGCGTGCCCTTCGAGGGCCCGCTTGCCTGCGTGCGCATCGGCCGCAACGTGGAGACCGGCGAGTTTATCGTCAACCCCACCTACGAGGAGCGCGAGAACTCCGATCTGGACCTGGAGCTGGGCGGCTCTGCTGACTTCATCTCGATGGTCGAGGCTGGCGCCGAGGAGATCTCCGAGGACGACATGCTCGCCGCTATGAAGTTTGGCCAGGAGGCTCTTGCTGCCTTCTGCCAGGCTCAGGACGAGTTCGTCGCCGAGTGGGAGCAGGTCAACGGCCCCATCGTCAAGAAGGAGTACCCGCTCGACCAGCCCGTCGAGGAGGTCCAGGAGCGCATCTTTGCCCACTACGACGAGATGGCGGCCGCCCTTCGTGATGCCGACAAGCTCTCCCGTATCGGTAAGGTCGAGGCTCTGAAGGAGTCCATCCGCGCTGAGTTTACCGAGGAGGAGCAGGTCGCTTGGGAGCGCGAGATCCCCGTGGCGCTCAAGAAGCTCGAGAAGAAGGCCATGCGCACCATGGTCGTCGAGACCGGCGAGCGCGTCGACGGCCGTGCCGCCGATGAGATTCGCCCCATCATGGTGAAGGACAACTACCTGCCGCTCGTTCACGGCTCCGGCCTGTTCCAGCGTGGCCAGACCCAGGTTCTCTCGGTTCTTTCGCTCGGTATGCTCAACGAGGGCCAGCGTCTGGATACCATTGAGCCCACCGAGGGCAAGCGCTACATGCACCACTACAACTTCCCGCCGTTCTGCACCGGCGAGACCGGCCGCATGGGCAGCCCCAAGCGCCGCGAGATCGGCCATGGCAACCTGGCCGAGCGCGCTCTTCTTCCGGTGCTCCCCGATGAGAACGAGTTCCCCTACGCCATCCGCGTGGTCTCCGAGGTCATGGAGTCCAATGGCTCCTCTTCGATGGCTTCGACCTGCGGCTCCACGCTCGCCCTTATGGACGGCGGCGTGCCCATTAAGCGCCCGGTTTCCGGTATCGCCATGGGCCTGATCCAGGAGGAGGGCAAGACCGTGGTCCTGTCCGACATCCAGGGTCTCGAGGACTTCCTGGGCGACATGGACTTTAAGGTCACCGGCACCACCGAGGGCATCACCGCCCTGCAGATGGACAACAAGGCCACCGGCCTTACCTTCGACATCCTGGCCCGCGCCCTGCAGCAGGCCAAGGAGGGTCGCGCCTTCATCCTGCAGAAGATGCTCGATGTGATCCCCGAGCCGCGCCACACCACGCGCAGCACCGCTCCGCGCATCGTTTCGATCCAGGTTCCGACCGATAAGATCCGCGACGTCATCGGTTCCGGCGGCAAGGTCATCCGCGGCATCCAGGACGAGACCGGCGCCTCGGTCGATATCCAGGAGGATGGTACCGTCTTTGTCGGCGGCACCGGCGAGTCCGTCGACCAGGCCGTCGAGCGCATCAAGCTCATCATCAAGGTTCCCGAGCCGGGCGAGGAGTACACCGGTCGCGTGGTCTCCATCCAGCCCTTCGGCGCCTTCGTCAACCTGCTGCCCGGTAAGGACGGCCTGCTGCACATCTCCCGCGTTGCCAAGGGTCGCGTGGAGAAGGTCGAGGACGTCCTCAATGTGGGCGACGAGGTCAAGGTCGTCGTCATCGAGGTTGATGATCGCGGCAAGATCTCGCTCGATCGTCTTGACAAGCCCGAGGCCCCGGCTCGCGCCGAGGGTGCCTCCGAGGGCGACGGCGAGCACTTCCAGCGCCGTGAGCGTCCGCGTCGCGAGCGCTCCGAGCGCAGCGACCGCCCGCGCCGTCCCGGTGACAACGGAGGCCGCAAGCCCCGCCGCCACCACGACGCCGAGTAATAGCTACACATAAGCAGCACCGCAAGGGCGACTCCGGACAGGGGTCGCCCTTTTGCTTGCGCCCGGGAGGGCCGCATATGAAGTTTCCTGCTCTACAGTCCTGCGCAAGACGGAAAGCACATTAAGTGCTTTCCTTTGCGTGCGGAACTCGCGATAAACTTCATATGCGGCCCTCCCGGGCGCAAGCAAAAGGACTGGTTAGTGCCGCTCGCTATTTAGTTAGACAGTCTATTCAGTAGTCAGATTTCAGATCTGTAGATAGCCGCAGCAGCATCTTCCCAGATAAAACCGACCAAAATAAACCTGTCCCTTTTTGGCAGGTTTCCCGTGGGGGGGGCGGGGGTGGGGGTTGTGGGGGGGTGGGGGCGGGCGGGAGGGGGGGGTGT
>CAUGJE010000022.1 GCA_959599915.1 uncultured Collinsella sp.
CTCACGACGGAGGCCACATTAAGTGGCCTCCTGTTCGTGCGGAACTCGCGATAAAGTTCATATGGGGCCGCCGGGCCGGTCAGGGCCGGGGACCTTTCTGTATCGATATAGCTTCTGAGCTGGTTTGGCGTCGACAACGTCCAACAAGGTTAACAAGCCAGCGTCGAATTTCCGGCGTTCTTTAGCTGAAAGAAAAAGTTGGTGTGCGGAGCTTTGCTCCGCATTTGGGATGGGAGCCCCTGGGTGCCGCGGGAGCCGGGCGGCGCATATGAACTTTATCGCGAGTTCCGCACGCAAAGGAAAGCACTTAATGTGCTTTCCGTCTTGCGCAGGACTGTAGAGCAGGAAAGTTCATATGCGCCGCCCGGCTCCCGCGGCACTCAGGGGCATCTCTCATGCAAAAACTTTTGTCTGGTAAAGTACGAGGTCAGTGGCGTTTTATACCGAGAATTTTCAAAATAGTTGAAAATTCATTACAAAATTGCGTTGACTTTAGGTAACTAAAGTTTCATACTCCTTTTTCAACCACTGGGGGATGTGAACACGCACGGATCGTTCGCATCATGATTGAAGAGGATTTTTTAGACATGTTCACGCATCAGCTAAACATTATCAGCGTAGTAATTATCTGATGCGGGTTAGCACATACAGCTAGCCCGTACGATAACGGGCGGCTGATGAAGATGAGGGCCGTCGAGCGCAACCGACGGCCCTCATTTTTTATGTCTAGGAAGTTCTTTTTAGAGGAGGAAATGTAATGAACGGAGTTTTGCTCATGGTTGTGGCCGCGGCGGTGCTCGCCTGTGGCTATCTGGGCTACGGCCGCTGGCTGGCCAACAAGTGGGGCGTTGACAAAGAGGCCCTCACGCCGGCCAAGCGCATGAAGGACGGCAAGAGCTTCTCGCCCGTCTCCGCCTTTACCGCGTTCTCGCACCAGTTCAGCTCGATCTGCGGTGCTGGCCCTGTCACGGGTACGATCGTCGCCATGGCCTTTGGCTGGCTGCCCGTCGTGCTCTGGGTCCTCGTCGGCGGCATCTTCTTTGGCGCCGTCCACGACTTTGGTGCTCTGTACGCTTCGATGAAGAACAACGGCAAGTCCCTGGCCCAGCTCATCGAGAAGTACATCGGCAAGACCGGCCGTCGCCTGTTCCTGCTGTTCTGCTGGCTGTTCTGCATCATCGTCATCGCCGCCTTCACCGACATGGTCTGCAAGACGTTCATGTTCACCCCGGCCGTTGACGCTTCTGGCGCCGCTACCGGTGCCATCGACTTCACCAAGTCCTATGCCGCTGGCTGCGCTGGCACCATCTCCATCCTGTTCACCTTCGTCGCTATCGCCTTTGGTTGGGCCCAGAAGAAGTTCAACCTCACCGGTGCCGCCGAGTTCGTCACCGGCGTGGTCCTCATGGTTCTCATGTTCGCCGTCGGTATGCAGTTCCCGGTCTACCTGGATAAGTTCCAGTGGTTCGCCGTCGTCATGGTCTACCTGGTCTTCGCTGGCGCCATGCCCATCCAGATGCTCAAGACCCCGCGTGACTACCTCACTTCCATCATGATGATCGTCATGATCGCCTGCGCTGTCCTCGGCATCGTCGTCCTGGGCGTTAACGGCCAGGCCACTATCACCGCTCCGGTCTTCACCGGCTTCTCCACTGCCTCCGGCATGATGTTCCCGGTCCTGTTTGTTTCCGTTGCCTGCGGTGCCCTCTCCGGCTTCCACAGCCTCGTTTCTTCTGGTACCTCCTCCAAGCAGGTCGAGAAGGAGCAGGACGCCGTCAAGGTCGGTTATGGCGCCATGATCGTCGAGTCCTTCGTCGGCATCCTTGCCATCATCGTCGCCGGCATCATGTTCTCCGACATGAACACCGCCGGTACCGGCGCCCTCAACGCTGGCGTCGCTTCCACCCCGTTCCAGATCTTCGCTGCTGGTATCTCCCGCGGTATGCAGGCCTTCGGTGTTGACGGCACGCTCGCTACCGTCTTCATGACCATGAACGTTTCCGCTCTGGCCCTGACCTCGCTCGACGCCGTCGCCCGCATCGCCCGCACCTCGTTCTCCGAGTTCTTTGCCCAGACCAACGACGCCCTGGCCATCGAGTCCAAGGCCGGCTACATGAAGGTTCTCGGCAACCCCTGGTTCGCCACGGTCGTCACCCTGCTTCCCGGTCTCGCCCTCGCCTTTGGCGGCTATGCCAACATCTGGCCGCTCTTTGGTGCTTCCAACCAGCTGCTCGGCGGCATGACCATGATCACCCTCGCCGTGTTCTGCAAGTGCACCGGCCGCAAGGGCTGGATGCTCTACGTGCCCGTCGCCTTCCTGCTCTGCTGCACCTTCACCTCGCTGGTCCAGAGCGCCATGGGCTGCATGACCGCTGTCCAGGCTTACGGCTTCTTCGGCACCATCCCGGCTACCGCCACCACGGCCGCCGTCTCCGTCGCCGCCACCAAGGGCTTGCAGCTCGTTTTCGCCGTCCTGCTGATGGTCCTGGGCCTCATCGTCGCCGTCAACTGTCTCAAGGAGTTCTTCGGCAAGGAGGCCGGCTCCATGCCTGATGAGGAGCCCGAGTGGTCCGAGATGGGCAAGGCCGAGTACGGTCGCGCCGCTGCCGCTGAAGCTCCTGCCGACGCCGAGGCCGCCAAGGCCTAGTCGGTCGGACGGGTTGAATCTCCCATCTATTTGACTCGGAAAGACCGGGTCCGCAATCAAGCGGACCCGGTCTTTTTTCTTGTGAGAACAGGTGGTGCAAGGGCGTTCTCGCAGATGTTTTGCGTGGATAGGCTCGTGCGTTGTACCATATGGACGTATATGTGTGCATATGAAAGGGGCCCCGTGGCCAAGACGGTATATTCCGATAATCAAAACAATGTCGATGCTCTGGCTGAGCGTCTGAGCAGCCAGACGTCGCTTTCTGCCGAGCGCGCCAAGCTGGTTGCCTACGACCTGCTCTGCCGCAAGGCGCTCAAGATTAAGTCGAGCGCGCTGGCGCAGATTTTCCGCTCCGTCGATAAGGAATGCGACACCAAGGCGATGCGCGATGAGCTTATCGCGGCAAATATCGTGACCAAGATCGAGGGCAGCGGCATTAACGGGCGCCCGGCGTTCTATACCATCAATGTCGAGATCCGCGATGCTCAGGAGCAGCCTGCCGAGTCCGTCGAAGATTTTGTCGTCGAGGATTCCGCTGACGTGCCTGCTGTGGAAGAAGTTGCTCCGCGTGAGCATGTTGATACCGATGAGTTGCTCGATGAGAACGTCGTGCGTGCCTTTACGGCCAAGGCAGGACGCGGCGGTTTTGGCGGGGGTGGCAAGCGCGATGCGCAGCGTCGCGCTCAGCAGGAGCGCTTCCGTCGCGCCGTTGCTCAAAAGGGTGAAACGGATGCCGAGGCTGTTGAGAACGAGGTTGCTGCCGAGTCGCAGAGGCCCGCGAAGGAGCAAAAGCCCGTGGAGGCCCAGGAGCCCCAGCGTCGCTGTGGTGCCCACTTTAAGGCTGCGCAGCAGGATGTCGCGCGTGAGGTTGAAGAGCCTTCCGAGGTTGCAGACGATGTTGAGGAGTCTGCCAAGAGGGCTCCGGGTTCGTGTCGTCCCGGCCGCGGTTTTGCGGGACGCGCGTATCCCGTAAAGCGTCAGGAGAAGGGCGAGCCGGCTTCGATCGCTCAGGCCGAGAAGGCCGAACAAACCGAGAAAACCGTTGAGCCGGCGACTCGCGAGCAGAAGCCTGTTGAGCCGCAGCTTGAGGTTGATGCCGAGGCCAAGGGCCAGCAGCTTACTGATGAGCGGACGGAGCAGAGCGCGTCGAGCAAGCCTCGCCGCCGTCGCCATCGTGGGGGCCGCAGTTCCCATGCCGAGACTGCAACCGAGAAGACCACGCCGCAGGACGAGGATGTGACTGCCGAGGTTTCTTCGGGGCAGCCTAAGCGCCAGTCGGCGAAGGAGAGCAAGTCCGATCGTCCGCAGAAGCAGGCGTCTATGCCAAAGCGCGAGCGCAATTTCCAAGGCGATTCTAAGCGCAAGTCTCAGAAGAAGCCGGAGTCTGCCGTAGCAGATAGTGCTACCCAGCAGCCCGAGTCGGCCGTCCACGGCGAGGTATCGGCGTTTGCCCTTGCCCGCGTTTTGGGCAGGCAGCTGCTCAAAGTTGTCCCTACGCCTACGGCGCTCTCTAAGATCAAGGAACAGCAGACTCAAATTGTTAAGGTCGAGGGCAAGGACGGCAAAAAGGCGCCGCAGCGCACTCAGCACAACGAGATGTCCAACCGCAAGATTGCCGAGGAAATCGCAATCATCCAGGCTTGGATCGAGCAAAACCGAGGTGCCGATACGCCGGTTGCCTCGCGCCGCCAGCGTGCCTACCAGATTTTTAACGACGAGAAGGCTTTTGACGGCAAGCACGGTGAGCGCCTGATAAGGCGCATGACCGAAAAGGGCATCAGCATGCAGGCGATCAAGGTCGCCCCCAACCGCCCCGTGCACTTTACGGGTTTCTTTACGCTGGGCGCCGATAAGCCGTTCATTATGGTCGAGAACCTGGACACCTACGACGAGATCGTTAGGCTGCTGCGTGGCCGCAAGCACGCCAAGCTCTTTGGCATCAAGGTGGGCGGCGTGATTTTTGGCGGCGGATGCAAGGCGAGCGTCTCGCATGCCCTGGACGATTATCTGGCCGAGATCGGCTATCGCTTTAACTACGTCTACTACGTGGGCGATATCGACCGCGAGGGCGCGCGCATCGTCGAGCAGGCTCGCAATGCCAATGTGGTTGAGATTCGCCTGCATGCCGGTATGTACCGCGCCATGCTCGCCGAGCATAAGCGTCGCGTGAAGGCCGGCGGCGAGTGCGAGCGCGCGGCTGCCAACCAGGGCGTGCCGCAGAACTTGGCGGCGACGATCAAGGATCTGCCCATGGTCACGCGTGTGCAGTTCCGCAACGTGCTACGTGAAGGCGGGCGCATTCCGCAGGAGATTCTGATGACCGCTGACTATCGGGATGGCGACTCGGGAAGCTTCGACCGCATGCTTAACAACTAAATTCCGCCGGCCCCGGGAGAGCGGGGACACCGGCTTAGGTTTCCTGCTCTACAGTCCTGCTCACGACGGAGGCCACATTAAGTGGCCTCCTGTTCGTGCGGAACTCGCGATAAACCTAAGCCGGTGCCCCCGCTCTCCCGGGGGCTGTCGTGGCTTGGCCGTTGCACGCGGCTCGCTTTTCGGAACGGGGCTGACGGACACGTTCCGAAATCTACCACCGTCGCTGTGCAGGGTGTCTATAAAGAGCCGTGGCCAAAAAACATCAAATATGAGTACTGATACTCTTTTAGTAGCAGTAATTTTGATCACATTTAAGGTGATTTGACGTGTCGATCGAGCAGATAAACTGCCGTATCTCCTCAAGTGTTCATTAAAGGAAGACCTTGATGCGAATAAATCTCATTAAGATCTTCTTTTATTAACGAAAATAATGTAGCTACAACGGTAACAGTACTCATATTTGCCGTTTTTTGGCCACAGTCCTTCGGAGGGTCCTCGAAAATAGTCCCGAGCCGGCACTTGGGGACGTTCCTATAATGCCGGCACTTAGGAGCGTCCCCAAGTGCCGGCACCGCGTCTGCCTGCGGCGGCCGCGCCCCGCTGCGTCGCTCCGCATCCTTGCGGGTTCGGATTCCTCCGCTTGGCGGCGTTGGCTCGATTTGCTTGACGTGAGGGGCTCTTGGCTGGTGTGGGACGGAGGGATTCCGCGTCCGCCTGGTCGGCGGCCGCGCCCCGCTGCGTCGCTTCGCTCCTTGCGTGCTGCGCTGGAAAACGCTTCGCGTTTCCTCAGCTCCGCACCCTTGCGGGTTCGAATTCCTCCGCTTGCCCACAAGAAAGCGCCCTGGGCCGTTATGGGCTTAGGGCGCTCAGTTTTAATGGCTGGGACGGAGGGATTCGAACCCCCAACAGCCGGCACCAAAAACCGGAGTTCTACCGTTGAACTACGTCCCAATGTGTGGTGTTGCCCAAAAGCAACTCGTCTAGTTTACCTAATCTGCGAGGGCATCGCAAACGCCGTCGAGTAGGCGTACGGCGAGCGTCTGCGCGTCGCTGGCCGTGAAGGTGCCGTTGTAGCGCGTCATGCCCGTGAGCTCAATGCGAATGCGAGCCGGCTTCTGCTGCGCGGCGACATTGGCGGTGCGGATGCGCTGGGCCAGGTTGTGGCACTCGGCGAGGGCAATAGTGGCGCGTGGCGCGGCGTCGGCGGGCAGCTCGTCGCTTGCGATCTCGAGCACCAGGTCAACGTCGGTTGGGACCTCGGAGTCGCAGAGCATCATGCCGCTGTTGTCGGTCGTTGCCGTGGCGATGTTCCACATGCGCGAAGCAACGCTGCGTGCGATGGGGTCCTCGCCGATAACGGCAATCTGGAAGCGCTCGAGCACGTTGGCGGCGCGAGCAAAACCGATGCGGGACTCGGCTTCGGTGACCGAGGGCTTGCCCTCCCACACATGATGCAGGCGGTTGATGTAGGCGTAGGTGTCTTGGAAGGCCATGCCGTCGGCAAACAGGCCGACATTTTCCTGGAACTGCTGCAGGGCGGCCTCGGTATGCGGACCAAAGTAGCCGTCGTCCTCGCCGCAGGCAAAGCCCAAAACGTTGAGAGCGCGCTGCAGGGCCTGCACATCGGCGCCATGGAAATTGGGCATGCGCAGATACAGGGTGCGGTCGCCCAGCTTATACGAGGCGTCGACCAGGGCGCTCCAACAGGGGATATCGACGGCATGACCGGCAGCAAGGCCGCTGTCGAGCCTGAAGGTGCTGACGGCCTGCTCGGTGGTGGTGCCAAAGCGCTTGTCGACAACCTCGGCGTCATCGATTGTATAGCCGAGCTGCAGAAGGCGGGACTGGACGTCCTCGACGGCTGCTCCCTGCATGCCTGTGGTAATAGGTTCCATGAACGAACCCCTTTCGGCGTACCATTCGTACTATTTTGAGCGTGTGTCGGATAGACAACGCGAGACAATTTATAAACATGCACTCAATAGTGTAGCAACTTGTACCCAAACGCGCTGCCCACAGGTTTTATGACCCCCGCTAGTTAAGACGCTCCACAAAGAAATCTGCCATTGAGAGGAAGAGTTCGCGCGCATGCGGGTCGAGCTCGACGCCTTCGATAGCGGCCTTGGCCTTAGCGGTCAGGTCGAGCGCATAGGTGTGGGCGTAATCGATGGAGCCGGTCTCCTGGAAGATCTCCACGGCGCGTGCGAGCTGCGCGGGGTCCTCGGTGCCCGAGGAAAGGATTGCCTCGATCTCGTCGTGATAGCGCTCGTCTGACAGGGCATGCACGGCAACGAGGGTGCGCTTGCCCTCGGTGATATCGGTGCGGAAGTCCTTGTTGGCGGCCTCCTTGGTGCCGATCAAGTTGAGCAGGTCGTCTTGAATCTGGAAGGCAAGGCCCGTGTGCAGCCCAAAGGCGCGCAGTGCCTCAATCTGCTCTTCGCTGCCGCCGCCGATAATGGCTCCGGCGGCAAGCGGCGTCGCTCCGCTGTAGTACGCGGTCTTGTGCGTCGCCATGTCCAGATAATCGTCGACCGAAATGTCAAAGCGCCCGTCGCGGACCCAGCCCAGGTCGAGCGCCTGGCCCTCGATGGTACGGACGATCATCTCGGTAAGCTCGTGGAGCACGCGAAGCTTCACGTCTGCGTTGAGCGTGGGGTCGTCGAGAACCGTCTTGGTGACCATGGTGAGCGCCAGGTCACCGCAGTTGATGGCAAGACCGGTGCCCTCGGTAAGGTGCATGCAGGGCTTGCCGCGACGAATCTGCCCGTTGTCGGCGATGTCGTCGTGGATGAGTGCGCCCGACTGAAAGTGCTCGATGGCCGCCGCTGCGCTGCGGGCGCTCTCAAAGCTGCCGCCTACCGCAGTGGCGGCGAGCATGCAGATGAGCGGGCGGTGGCGCTTGCCAGCGTTTGCCGTAAATGCCGAGAGCGGGGTATACAGGTAGCGCTCGATATCGGCGGAAGTCGCCTGTCCGTCAAAGAACGTGGCCAGATAGTCGTTAATCTGGTCAAAGTGCTGGGCTAAAAAGCTGGTAAACGGACTGGACACGGGTTCTCGCATTCTTTGATAGGTTGCATCGTTGCATTATGCAGACAACATATTGCCACATTAGGGCGTCGAGCGCGGCGGTTGAAGACGATTGGTCCATGCGGCCGCAAGTGCGGTAGGGGCTTGGCTAGATAAGCCCAAAGTGTTCGAGCGCGGTGACGACGCCGTCGTGGTCGATGCTGTCGGTGACATAGTCGGCCTTTTCCTTGAGGAAGTCCGGCGCGTTGCCCATGGCGATGCCAACGTCGACGGCGTTCATCAGCGAGACGTCATTGCTGGCGTCGCCGATGCCGTATACGGTTCCGTGGTGGGGATCGAGGGCGTCGAGTACGGACTGGATACCCTCGCGCTTGGTGCATTCGCGAGGCGAAATCTCGGTCACTTCGAGCTCGAGCTCGTTAAAGCAGAGCAGCGGCTCAAACGCTTGATCCTGAGCGATGCGGTTGGCAAGCGACGTGGACATTAAGATCTTGTAGGCGCTGTAATGTTGCAGCTGCGTAATTGCATCGCCCACGGTGCGGGCGTATCCCGGGGCGTCGGGCGCATCGGCACTCATGCGAACGACGCCATTGAGTCCCTCAAAACGAATCACTTCGTCCGATTGCTCAAGAATGGGAGCAAGGCGCTGCAGCATGCCGGGCGTCATCGCCAAATCGCGAATCACGTGTCCCTCAAGTTCGACATAGCCACCCGCGAGGCAGACGATGCCGGTCCAGGGCAGCTCGAGCAGCTTTGGATGGATGCAGCTCAGCGTGCGCCCTGTGCAGATAAACGCCATATTGCCCTTGGCGACAAAATCACGGATGGCTTGCGAGACCGCTTCATTGGGATAGGGGGAGAGGTCTCGCTCACTCTCGGGAAGCTCTTGTGCCACTCGAGGGTCTTGCCAGGCGAGTGTTCCGTCGATATCGAAGAAGCAGATATCGCCGCGCTTATGGGCTGCGCTGGCGGCAGGGGAGGCCGAGGTGGTGGGCACAAATCCCGGCTCGAGGCCCATGATCTGGTCAAAATGCTCTTTAACGCGGGGAACGGAGATGCCAATAATCACCTGGGCGGTCTTGCCCGTAATGATGAGGCCCTTGGCGCCCACCGCGACAAACGACGCATTATCTGCAACGATGGAAGGGTCTGCGACCTCGACGCGCAGGCGCGTGGCGCAGTTGGTTGCGCCCACGATATTGCCAACGCCACCTAAAAGCTGAATTACCCGCTCAGCGAGGACGTGATCTTGATCGGATTGAATACTGACCTCGCCATTGGGAGATTGCTCTTTGGCAAAGCCGCTTCCCGTTAAACGATCGATTGCCGCGCGATTGGAGACATGATCCTCGCGGCCCGGCGTCTTAAGGTCATAGACCAAGATGAGTGCTCGAAAACTAACAAAAAAGATGAGGCTAAAGGCAAGACCGATACCGAGCGCCAAAAGGTAGGAGCCGGCATGCATTCGCATGAGTGGGATGAAGTTGAAGGCCGTCATTTCCATGAGACCGCCCGAGAAGATGCCGACGATGCCAAAGAAGTTCATGGTCATGGCAAGGCAGGAGGATAGGACGGCGTAGAGCAAAAAGAGTCCGGGATAGGTGAACATAAAGAGAAACTCGAGCGGCTCGGTGACGCCGCAGACCACCGAGGCGACGATGGCGGGCAAAAGGATGACTTTAAGGCCGGCGCGGCGTTCGGGTTTGGCGGTGAAATAGAATGCTGCCGCGATGGCGGGAAGGCCAAAGAGCTTGCCCCAGCCGGTGGCGGTAAAACCTGCCCAGGGCGCAAGTTCATTTAAAGGGCGCGTGCTATGGGAGAGAATGGGGAGCAGGTTGGTCCACGTGGCGTAAATACCGTCGTGAATGACCAGATTGTCGTAATAGATGGGCATATAGAGCAGATGGTGCAGCCCCATGGGCTCGAGCGCTCGCTCCAAAAACACAAAGATGCCCACGCCGAAGGGGCCGACGCCCGCAAGTGCGTGGCGCAGCGTTTCGGTCACAGCGTATGCGAAGGGCACGATGGCGGCCGAGATGGCGGCAAGGGCAAACACGGCAAAAAAGCTGATGAGGTAGACCAGCGAGGAACCCGAGAAGGTGCCGAGCCAATCGGGAACCTTGGCATCGTAGAAGCGGTCATGGATGGCGACGACGGTTGCCGACACCGCCAGCGGGCCGATAATGCCGGTGTCGAGCGTCTTGATGCCGTCGATGACGGTGATGCCGCTGGCGGGGGTCAAAGATGATGGGTACTTAAGTCCAAGGTTGTCTCCGCTCAGCTTAATGATCTCGCTCAAAAAGAAGCAATAGGCAAAATAGGCCACGAGTGCCTCGAGGCAGCAGCGTGCCGGTTGCTTTTGGGCAAGACCGATAGGCAGCGCTACGGCAAAAAGGAGCGGGAGACGTTTAAAGACCGTCCACGAGCCGCGCTGGATGATGGTCCAGAAAACGTACCAAGGGGTTCCGTATACGGCGAGATCGCCGACGATGTCTACGGTCGTGGCGAGGGCGGAGATGCCGACCATGAGGCCTGATATAGAAAACAGCATGGCGGGCGCGAACATGGCTCCGCCAAAACGTTGGATTTTCTGCAGCATAATATGCCTTCCGGATGCAACATGCTGTGCGAGCAAGAACGTTTAAACAATGAACTCATTGTAGAGGACTGGCTGCTTGCCGCATTGACGGTTTTGATTCGGTCCGATTTGGGTTTCGGGGGAACCGTCGACGGTAAATAATCCGTGCTTTACCGATAATCGGTTTAAACAACTTTAAGAAATGCTATCGTGCCTAGCCATACATATTCATTAGAGGTGAAATCATGCCAAAAGCGATTTACGAAGGAATCTACCGCGAGATCCGTTCGCGCATCATTAACGGGACCTATGCGTTTCAGGAGATGCTGCCAACCGAAGCCGAGCTGACCGCGGAGTTTGGCTGCACGCGCAATACCGTTCGACGCGCCTTGAGCATGCTGGCCGACCAGATGTTTGTGCAGCCTATACACGGTAAGGGCGTGCGCGTTATTTGGCTTAAGGGCGAAACCGACATGCTGGGCGCACTCGAAGAGGTTGAGTCGTTTGGCGAGTTCGCAAAACGCAACAATGCCGTCGCATCGACCGAGGTCAAGTCTTTTGAACATTTGATTTGCACTGAGCAACTCTCTCGCCGCCTGGGCTTTAAGGTGGGCGAGGAGCTGATTCGCGTAGTGCGTGTCCGAAGCCTCAACGGCAGCGCGCGCCAAGTGGACCATGGCTACTTTTTGGCGTCGGTCGCCAAGGGCCTGACCCCCGAGATCGCGGCGGATTCTATCTACGGCTATCTGGAGCACAAGCGCGGCGTCAAAGTGATGGCGAGCCGTCGTACGGTGAGTGTCGAGCTCGCCAACGATGAGGACTGCAGCTATCTGGACCTTGGCAAGTACAACTGCGTCGCCGTTATGGAGAGCCAGTCGTACACCTCGGACGGCATCTTGTTCGAGGTCACGCATGCCCGCACACACCCCGAGATCTTCCATTACCGCGTCAATTCCAAGCGATAGCCGGCTAGCTCGCAGCCTGACGAGACTCATGCCCTCAAAGCGAAAACGCCCGGTCAAACCGACGATGCATCGGCTTGATCGGGCGTTTTCTCTGCATTCGATAACAAATAATTGTTTATACAAAACTTGTCAAGTATCAAGTCGAAATTACCGTTCACCGAAGTTTTTCTACCGCTCTAGTAATACTTGTTCAAACAACTAGCCAAATAGCGTATTGTACAAATCAGCAAAAGGGGCAAAGTCCCCGAGCCAATCTCCGAAGGCGGCGGCAAAGGGTGCCGCCACGGTGTGAAAGGGTGGATTGTAATGAAGAACGAAATGAGCAGAAGGCAGTTCCTGGGCTTTGCTGGTTCCGCGGCTGCGGTTCTTGGTCTGGGTCTCGTGGGCTGCGGTGGTTCTGCCGGCTCCGGCTCCTCTGCTTCTGGTGACGCTGCCGAGGTCTACTTCCTCCAGTTCAAGCCCGAGGTCGACAAGGAGTGGAAGGAGATCGCCAAGGCGTACAAGAAGGAGAAGGGCGTCGAGGTCAAGATCGTGACCGCCGCCTCCAACACCTACGAGGAGAAGCTCAAGTCCGAGATGTCCAAGAGCTCCGCTCCGACGCTGTTCCAGGTCAACGGCCCCACCGGCCTTAAGAACTGGAAGGACTACTGCGCCGATCTTTCCGACACCAAGCTCCGCGGCGAGCTCATCGACGACTCCCTGGCGCTGCAGTCCGACGGCAAGGATCTGGGTATCGACTGGGTTCAGGAGAGCTACGGCATCATCTACAACAAGGAGCTCCTCGAGAAGGCCGGCTACAAGGCCGAGGATATCAACTCCTTCGACAAGCTGAAGGCTTGCGCCGATGACATCCAGGCCCGCAAGGACGAGCTCGGCGTTGACGGTGCCTTCACTTCCGCCGGTATGGATGACTCCTCCAGCTGGCGCTACACCACGCACCTCGCCAACCTCCCGCTCTACTACGAGTTCGAGAAGGAGCACAATCAGGAGGACGACGAGATCAAGGGCGAGTATCTCGACAACTTTAAGCAGATCTTCGACCTGTATATCACCGACTCCACCTGCGATCCTTCGCAGCTCGCCTCCAAGACCGGTGACGACGCCACCAACGAGTTCGCAACCGGCAAGGCCGTCTTCTACCAGAACGGCTCTTGGGCCTATGCCGACCTCATCAAGGCCGGTATGACCGATGACCAGCTCGGCATGCTGCCGATCTACATCGGCGTCGACGGCGAGGAGAACCAGGGCCTGTGCTCCGGCGGCGAGAACTACTGGTGCGTGAGCTCCCAGGCTTCCGAGGATGCCCAGAAGGCCACCGAGGACTTCATGTATTGGTGCGTCACTTCTGACACCGCCACCAGCATCATCGCTGACAAGATGGGCCTGACCGCCCCGTTCAAGAGCGCTAAGGAGACCACCAACGTCTTCTCTCAGCAGGCCGTTGCCATGGCCAAGGACGGCAAGAAGACCGTCGCTTGGGACTTCGTTTACATCCCCTCCGAGGAGTGGAAGAAGAATCTCAAGCAGGCCCTCATCGCTTATGCTGCCGACAACACCAAGTGGGACGGCGTCAAGAACGCCTTCGTCGATGGCTGGAAGACCGAGAAGGCTGCTTCCGAGTAAGCAGTTGCTGCCCAAGCTATCTGATTAGCGACAGGGGGCGGGCAGACGTAGGTTTGCCCGCCCCCTGCATATTGAAAGGACCCTTCTATGGGCAAAGCACTCAAACGCTGGTGGCCGCTCTTTATGCTGCCCACGTGCCTGGCGTTTATGATCGGGTTCGTGATTCCCTTTATCCAGGGTTTCTATCTCTCGTTCTGCCAGTTTATTACCATCAATAACGCGCACTTTGTCGGTATCGAGAACTACGTGCGCGCACTGACCGACCCGCAGTTCTCCACGTCGTTCTTCTTTACCGTGGCGTTTGCCTTCCTGTCGACGGTGCTTATCAACGTGATCGCGCTGGCCATCGCGCAGGCGCTCACCCGCAAGGCGCTCAAGGGCACCAACATCTTCCGTACGATCTTCTTTATGCCTAACCTGATCGGCGGTATCGTGCTGGGCTACATTTGGCAGATTCTGATCAACTGCCTGCTCTCCAACGTGGGCGCCCAGCTTATCGCCCTCAACTCCGCCGCTGGCTTCTGGGGCCTTATCATCCTGACCCTGTGGCAGCAGGTCGGCTACATGATGATCATCTACATCGCCGGTCTGCAGTCCATCCCGTCTGACTACATCGAGGCCGCCAAGGTCGATGGCGCTACGGCATGGCAGACGTTTTGGAAGGTTAAGATCCCCAACCTGATGCCGACCATCACCATCTGCCTGTTCCTGTCCATCACCAACGGCTTTAAGCTGTTCGACCAGAACCTCGCCCTTACCGGTGGCGCCCCGGCGCACTCCACCGAGATGCTCGCCCTGAACATCTACAACACGTTCTATTCGCGTGCTGGCATCGCATGGCAGGGCATCGGTCAGGCCAAGGCGGTTATCTTCTGCATCCTGGTCGTAGCCATCTCTATGATCCAGCTTAAGGCCACGAGGTCCAAGGAGGTGCAGCAGTAATGAAACGCGATAAGGTTATCAACCGCGCGCTCTCGATCTTCTTTACGATTCTGTCGCTCGCATGGATCTACCCCGTGTTTATGATTGCGCTCAATTCCTTTAAGAAAGCGACCGCAATCAGCACCACCACGGCGTTCGATCTGCTCACGCCCGAGACGTTCAACGGTCTCGCAAACTACGTGCACGCTCTTAACGAGCAGGGCTTTGCCTCGGCGTTTATGTACTCGCTCATCATCACGGTCACGTCGGTCGTTCTGATTTTGGTGTGCTGTTCCATGTGCGCTTGGTACGTAGTGCGCGTCAACAGCAAGATCTCGAACTTCTTCTATTACCTGTTCGTCTTTTCGATGGTCGTGCCCTTCCAGATGCTCATGTTCACGCTGTCCAATTTGGCGGACCGCATCGGCTTCAACACGCCGTTTAACATCTGCTTTATCTACCTTGGCTTTGGCGCGGGCCTGGCGGTCTTTATGTTCGCCGGCTTTGTAAAGAACATCCCGCTCGAGATCGAAGAGGCGGCCATGATTGATGGCTGCAACCCGGTCCAGGTGTTCTTTAAGATCGTCCTTCCCATTATGAAGCCCACCTATCTTTCGGTCGGCATCCTTGAGACCATGTGGGTCTGGAACGACTATCTGCTGCCCTACCTTACGCTCGACTCCACCAAGTACAAGACCATTCCTATCTTGATCCAGTACTTCCGTGGCGGCTATGGCCACGTCGAGCTCGGGCCCATGATGGCGTGCATCATGATGGTCGTCATCCCCATCGTCATCATGTACATCTTCTGCCAGAAGTACATCATCGACGGTGTGGTGGCAGGTGCCGTCAAGGGCTGATGCCGTAACTGTTTTGCAAGTTTTGGCGGCGCCTCTCAGCGCGGCGCCGCGTATCGAAAGGTAAAGACATGGCCGAGATCGTTCTCAAACATGTTCAGAAGGTGTATCCCAACAACGAGTCAAAAAAGAAGGGCTTCTTTGGCAAAAAGAAGAAGACCGAGGAGAAGAAGCACAACCTCAAGGTTACCGAGGACGGTGTGCTCGCTGTAGAGGACTTCAACCTCACCGTTCACGACCAGGAGTTCATCGTCCTCGTTGGCCCTTCTGGCTGCGGTAAGTCCACGACGATGCGCATGGTCGCCGGCCTGGAGGACATCACCTCCGGCGATGTGTTCATCGATGGCAAGCGCGTCAACGACGTGGCGCCCAAGGACCGCGACATCGCCATGGTGTTCCAGAGTTATGCTCTGTACCCCAATATGACGGTGTACGAGAACATGGCGTTTACGCTTGAGCTCAAGAAGGTCCCCAAGGACGAGATCGACCGCAAGGTTCGCTCCGCTGCCGAGATCCTGGGTATTACCGAGTACCTCGACCGTAAGCCCAAGGCGCTCTCTGGCGGCCAGCGCCAGCGCGTCGCCATCGGCCGCGCCATCGTGCGTGATCCCAAGGTCTTCCTGATGGACGAGCCGCTGTCCAACCTGGACGCCAAGCTGCGTAACCAGATGCGTGCCGAGCTCATCAAGCTGCGCCACGAGATCAAGGGCACGTTCATCTACGTTACCCACGACCAGACCGAGGCCATGACCCTCGGCGATCGCATCGTGGTCATGAAGGACGGCGTTGTCCAGCAGATCGCCACGCCGCAGGAGGTCTTCAACCATCCCGCGAACATCTTCGTCGCGGGCTTCATCGGCGTGCCGCAGATGAACTTCTTCGATGCCCAGCTGGTGCGCTCGGGCAACGGCTTTACCGTCAAGACCGAGGATATGAACGTGGCGCTTGCCCCCGAGACTTGCGCTCAGCTTGCCCTCAACTGGGACGGCGGCGACGTGAAGGAGATTACGGCCGGCGTGCGTCCCGAGCAGATCCTGCTTGCCGATAAGGGCGAGGAGGGTGCGCTTCAGGGTACCGTCGAGGTGACCGAGCTCATGGGCTCGACCGAGCATGTCCACGTGACCGCTCCCGACGGCCAGTTTGTCCTGATTATCCCCGTCGTCGACCTCGAGGCCAAGGGCGCGCTCAAGGCTGGCGACACCATCTGGTTCAAGTTCGAGAAGAACGCGACCCACCTCTTCGATAAAGTCTCTGGCAAGAACCTTATCTAGGCCCGGTGCATCCAGGCCCTCCCTTTGGGCGACTGCGGTATTGCCATCCTTTTGCCGCGGTCACATATAAGGCTCCCTTCCCGTCCACTGGGCGAGAGGGGAGCCTTTCTTTGTGCTGGGGTTTTCTGACCGGTCGCTTGTCTCGATCTGTAACAGGAAGAACCAATTTTTGGTGCCAGATGTTACAGATTGAGATGAACCCAAGGGGAGGGCCGGTATGTCTCAATCTGTAACGGCTGGGACCGTTTTGGTTGAGTAGTTGTTATGGATCGAGATTGTTTGGCCGAGTCGGATCACAGGGTAACGTGCGGGCACAAAAAACGGAGCCGCGTTGCCGTGGCTCCGTTTTCAAGAGGATGGGCGATGAAACCGAATTAGCTCAGGTGCCAGATCTCGTCGTTGTACTGGGAGATCGTACGGTCGGACGAGAAGGTGCCGGCGTTGGCGATATTGATGAGCGCCTTGCGCATCCAGGCGTCCTGGTCCTCGTAGTCGGCCAGCACGCGCTCCTTGGTCTGGATGTACTCCTCAATGTCGAGCAGGGCCATAAACCAGTCCTTGCCCTTAATGTCGTCGTGCAGGCGCTGCAGGCGCTCGGCGTTGCCGGTTGCCATAAAGGCTGGGTTGGTGATGAAGTCCACCAGCAGTTTAATTCCGGGCTTGCGGTAGAGCGCACCGGCGTTGTAGGTGCCGTCGGCGTAGAGCTGCTCGACCTGTTTGGACGAGGCACCAAAGGTATAGATGTTCTCGTCGCCCACGAGCTCGGCAATCTCCACGTTGGCACCGTCGAGCGTGCACAGGGTTAGGGCGCCGTTGAGCATGAACTTCATGTTGGAGGTGCCGCTCGCCTCCTTGGAGGCCAGGCTGATCTGCTCGGAGATGTCAGCGGCGGGGATCACGCGCTCGGCGGCGGTGACGTTGTAGTTCTCGATCATGACAACCTGCAGGTAGGGAGCCACGTCGGGGTCGTTTGCAATCCACTGCGACAGCGTCAGGATCAGATGGATGATGTCCTGCGCGATAGTGTAGGCAGGCGCCGCCTTGCCGCCAAAGATGATGGTGACGGGGTGCTTAGGCCTGTTGCCGTTCTTGATATCGAAGTACTTCCAGATGATGTAGAGCGCGAGCATCTGCTGACGCTTGTACTCGTGGATGCGCTTGACCTGGACGTCGATGATGGCGTTGGAGGGAATGGTCACGCCCTGCTCGAGCGCCATGAACTGGCGCATGATGGCCTTGGCCTCGACCTTGGTGGCGGCCAGGCGCTCAAGAACATCCTTGTCGTCGGCGAACTTGGCGAGTTTGCTCAGATCGCCGGTGCTGCGCCAGTCGGTGCCGATCACATCGTCGAGCAGGCTGGCGAGCGCGGGGTTGGCCCCATGGATCCAGCGGCGGAAGGTGATGCCGTTGGTCTTGTTGGAGAACTTCTCGGGATAGATCTCGTAGAACGGATGAAGCTCGGTGTCCTCCAGGATCTTGGTGTGGAGGGCGGCTACGCCGTTGATGGAGAAGCCAAAGTGGATGTCCATGTGGGCCATGTGGACGGTGTCGTATTCGTCGATGATGGCGACGCGCGGGTCATCGTGCTCGGCCTTCGCGATCTCATCGAGCTTGACGATAATGTCGGCGATGGCAGGGGAGACCTTCTGCAGGCTGACGAGCGGCCACTTCTCGAGCGCCTCGGCAAGAATCGTGTGGTTAGTGTAGGCGACCATGGAGCGTACGATGGTCACGGCCTCGTCAAACTCGATGCCATGCTCGGTGGTGAGCAAGCGAATGAGCTCGGGGATGACCATGGTGGGGTGCGTGTCGTTAATTTGGACCACGGCGTAGTCGGCCAGATCGTGCAGGTTGCTGCCGCGCTCGATGGCCTCGTCGATCAGGAGCTGGGCGGCGTTGCTCACCATGAAGTATTCCTGGTAGATGCGAAGCAGGCGGCCCTGCTCGTCGGAATCGTCGGGGTAGAGGAACAAGGTGAGGTTTTTGGCGATCTCGGTCTTGTCGAAGTCGATGGAGCTGCCGGGGACCAGGCCGTCGTCGACGCTCGCCAGGTCGAACAGGCGCAGACGGTTCTTGGTGGGCTGGCCGTAACCGGGCACGTCGATGTTGACGAGCTTGGAGGTAACGGCAAAATCGCCGAACTCGGCGGTGTAGGAGCGGCCGTCGTCGACTAGGATGTCCTGCTCACCGAGCCACTCGTCGGGGACGGCCTTCTGCTGGTTGTCGACAAAGCGCTGACGGAACAGGCCGTAGTGATAGTTGAGGCCCACGCCATCGCCGGTCAAGCCCAGCGTGGCGATGGAATCCAGGAAGCATGCGGCCAGGCGGCCCAGGCCGCCGTTGCCGAGCGACGGCTCGACCTCGAACTCCTCGATCTTGTTGAGGTCGTGGCCTGCGGCGGTGAGCTGGTCCTTAACCTCATCGTAGATGCCGAGGTCGATCATGTTGTTGATGAGCAGCTTGCCGATCAAAAATTCGGCGGAAATGTAATAGAGCTTTTTCTTGCCGTTGTTGAGCGGGCAGGCGGCGGAGCGCTCCTGCACGAGTTTGACCAGCAGCTTGTAAATGCGACGGTCGTCGAGCTGCTCGAGCGAGGTGCCAAAAGACTGCTCGGCGAGTTCCATGAGGTTAATTTGGGGCATGTTTCCTCCTGTAATGGGTTGATTACATGTCTGCAATTCATAAGAATCCCGCGCGAGGGGATTGGGGTGGCCTCGCGCGGGAAAAAGCAAGCGCGTCCGCACGGTGGGGAGGGGTCGGGCGCGGTAGCTCCTATTGAGGAAGCTCGATTTCGGCTTCCGACGGGATGCGGAAGTAGGTCTCGGTCCAGTCGGTGAGTTTGTGCTCGAGCTCGCGGGTGATGGCGCCGTCGAGCATGCGCCAGGTCCAGTTGCCGCCCAACGTGGCAGGGGTGTTGATGCGCGCCTCGTTGCCCAAGTTGAGCAGGTCCTGCATGGTGTAGATGCACGTGTCGCTCACGCTGGCGGCGATGGTGCGATTGAGTGCATCTGCCATGGGTTCGCCGGCCTGCTGATGGGTGTACAGGGCTGCCTGCTCGCGCTGACGCGGGGTGGCCGTTCCCTCAAACCAACCGCGCGCCGTCTCGTTATCGTGGGTGCCCACATAGGCGACGGTGTTGGCGATGTAGTTATGCGGCAGGTAGTACGAGTTGGTGCCCTCAAAGGCAAACTGCAGGATCTTCATGCCGGGGAAGCCCGAGTTGTCGCGCATGTCGATGACGCCGGGGGTGAGGAAGCCCAGGTCCTCGGCGATGATGGGCAGCGTGCCGAGCTTTTCCTCGAGCGTCTTGAAGAACTTGAGGCCGGGACCCTGCGTCCACGAACCGTAGGACGAATCGGGCGAGGAGAACGGCACCTCCCAATAGGCCTCGAAGCCGCGGAAGTGATCCAGGCGGATGACGTCGTACATGTCGAGGGCGGCGCGAATGCGGCCCTCCCACCAGGAGAAGCCGTCGGACTCCATGGCGTCCCAGTCGTAGATGGGGTTGCCCCAGTACTGGCCGGTGGCCGAGAACTGGTCGGGCGGCGTGCCGGCGACGCTCACGGGATTGCCGGCGGTGTCGATCTTAAAGAGCTCAGGCGTCGCCCACATCTCGACGGAGTCACGCGAGACATAGATGGGCAGGTCGCCGATGATGAGAATGTCGCGCTCGTTGGCATAGGCCTTGAGGCGGCTCCACTGGCGATCGAAGAAGTACTGCGTCATCTGGTGGTAGAGCATACGCGCCGGATGGTCGGCGCAGACCTTGGCGGAAGCCTCGCCGCGGGTGCGGAGCTCCGCGGGCCACTCCCAAAACGCCTTGAGACCGCACTCCTCTTTGACGGTCATGAACTCACAGTAGGGGATGAGCCAGTCCTCGTTGGCCTGGATAAAGTCATCGAAATCGGCCGGCTTGTCGGCAGCAAAGCGCTCGGCGGCGCGGTCGAGAATCTGACGGCGGCCACCAAAGATGGCACCGTAGTCGACATTGCTGGGGTCGGATCCCAGATACACGCCATCGATATCGCGCTGCTCCAGATACCCTGCCTCGATAAGCTCGGCAAAGTCGATAAAGTTGGGGTTGCCTGCGCGGGCCGAGAACGACTGATAGGGCGAATCGCCATAGCTGGTCGTCGTAAGGGGCAGAATCTGCCAGTAATGTTGTTTGCACGAGGCGAGAAAATCGACGAAGTCGTAGGCATTCCAGCCAAAGCCGCCGATTCCGTATGGTCCGGGCAGAGATGAGACGGGCATGAGGACGCCGCTTGCACGCTCCATGAATGCGCTCACCAACCTTCTTGTTGTGGGGTCGGCCTGCCGATGGGTGTGCAGTCCGCCTCCGATGTTCTGATTCGATACGCCTATTGTAAAACATGTTGTTTAAACATGTACAGGCAAGATAAAAAAGTTGGTCGATTTTCGGCGAATGGTTACATGCCATGAAAAAGCCCCGACCTCACAACGTGAGATCGGGGCAAGAGCGGTATGTAGGTTTTTGCTACTCGGCGTTGGCGAAGCCGTTGGGGTTGTGGCTCTGCCAGTTCCAGCTATCGCGGCACATGTCCGCGATGTCGTACTGGGCCTTCCAGCCCATCATGCGCTCGGCCTTGGAGGCATCGCACCAGTTGGCAGCGATGTCGCCGGCGCGGCGCTCGCGGATCACGTAGGGCAGCTCCTTGCCACAAGCCTTGGAGAAGGCGGCGACGACCTCGAGTACCGAGGTGCCGGTGCCGGTGCCCAGGTTAAAGATCTCGACGCCGGTTTTGCCGTTCATCCAGTTAAGGGCGGCAACGTGACCAGAGGCCAGATCGCACACGTGGATGTAGTCGCGCACGCCGGTGCCGTCGGGGGTGGGGTAGTCGTTGCCATAGACCTGAACGGCCTCGAGCTTGCCCACGGCGACCTGGGCGACATAGGGCACCAGGTTGTTGGGGATGCCCTTGGGGTCCTCGCCGATCAGGCCCGACGGATGAGCGCCGATGGGGTTGAAGTAACGGAGCAGCACGACGTCCCACTCGGGGTCGGCGGTGTGGACGTCCATAAGGATCTGCTCGATCATCCACTTGGTCCAGCCATAGGGGTTGGTTGCGGGCTTCTTGGGGTCTTCCTCGGTGACGGGCGGGTTGTCCGGGTCGCCGTAGACGGTCGAGGAGCTCGAGAAGATGATGGACTTGCAGCCATGGTTGCGCATGACGTCGATGAGCACCAGGGTGTTCTCGATGTTGTTGTGGTAGTACTCGACGGGCTTGCTCACCGACTCGCCGACGGCCTTAAAGCCGGCAAAGTGGATGACACGGTCGATCTGATGGGTATCGAAGATCTTGTTCATCGCATCGCGGTCGAGCACGTTGGCCTTGTAGAAGGTGAGGTTCTTGGCGGCTTCGTCGCCCACGATGGTCTTGACGCGGTCGACGGCGACGGCGCTGGAGTTGGAGAGATCATCGACGATGACGACCTGGTAGCCACCCTCGAGCAGCTGAACGACGGTGTGCGAGCCGATAAAGCCGGCGCCACCGGTAACGAGGACGCAGGTGTCTTTGGGGTCGAGTGCTTTGGACATGTAGTCTCCTATCGAATCAGGAACACTTCTAGAGGGGAGTATAGCGCAGGCGGGGACGCCCAAATGGTGCACTGTAGGAAAAGCAGAGGATTATGTTAACGTACTCATATAAGAGCTTGCTCAATTGTTACCTCAAATTTGACAATTGCTTACGAGCCGCCGACCTTGTAGTTTCCTGCCGTTCGTGGAAATCGTTGGGACGCGCCATATGTACGCTAATATGTATGAGTTGAGCGACATATAAATAAGCATGTAACGGAGTACATATGTCACCAAACAGCGATTCCATCCTTTCCCAGGAGCTCTCGCGCCGCACTGCCCTTAAGGCCCTGTTCGGCGCCGCTTCTGCGGCAGTTCTTTTTGGCCTGCCCACTCGCGCCCATGCGGCGGAGGCTTCCAAAGAAACCACCGATAAATTGAATGCCGCCCAGGCCCAACTCGACGAGGTTCAGGCCCAGCTCGACAGCATCGCAAATGAGTATGCGGCGCTGGCCAACAAGAATGCCCAGACCCTCAACGACATCGAGAATGTCCAGGGCAAGATTGACGACACGCAGGCCCAGATCGATGAAAAGAAGGCCGAGCTCAAGAAGAAGCGCAACGACCTTTCCGATCGCGTGGCCGCCAGCTACAAGTCCGGCGGTACGAACATCCTGTCGCTGCTGCTGGCCTCTGGCTCGTTTGAGGAACTCGTCGCCAACGCGCATTACGTTGAGAAGATCAACAAGAGCGACCGCGATGCCATCGAGGACATCCAGACGATTCAGGCCGAGCTCGACGCACAGAAGACCGAGCTCGAAGCACAAAAGGCCAACCTGGAGAAACTCAAGGACCAGCAGACGGCTCAGATGCAGGATATGCAGGCCAAGCAGCAAGAGGTCCAGACCGTGCTGAACGGTCTTTCCGACGACGTCAAGGAGCTCATGGCTCAGCGTGATTCCGAGATTCTCGCTGCCGCCCAGGCCGAGGAGGCCGCTAGGAAGGCCGCCGCTGCCGCGGCCGCCGCGAACAAGAACAATTCCTACTCGGGTGGTTCGAGCTCGGGCGGTGGATCGTATGCCGGCGGCACCCCGCAACAGACGGGCGGTTCGGGCAAGCAGCAGGCCGTCGTCAATGCGTGCTACTCGACGCCTTCTCCCGGCCAGGGCTGGTGTGCTGCCTGGGTTACCAACGTCTTCCGCAATGCCGGCGTGGGCTATTTTGGCGGCAACGCGTGTGACATGTTCAACGCCTGGTGCTATAGCTCCGACCGCTCGGCGCTGCAGGTGGGCATGATCGTGGCCGATTCCTCGCACAGCGGCACGGGTGCTCCGGGCCTTATCTACGGTCATGTGGGTATCTACGTTGGCGGCGGCATCGTTATGAGCAACGAGGGTGCCATTACGTCTAAGTCGCTTGATTCGTTTATTAGCTTCTATGGTACTGGCTCTGGCGTGCGTTGGGGCTGGCTTGGCGGTATTGCGCTGTCGTAAAGCCGACTGGGCCGCGTGCCCGCCCGCAATATATTTGATTGTCTGCTCGGGCAGTCCTGCGCAAGACGAAGGCCACATTAAGTGGCCTTCTTTGCGTGCGGAACTCGCGATCAATCAAATATATTGCGGGCGGGCACGCGGCCCTCTCGGGTTCGGGGCGCTACGCACCGGATTGGTTGTCTGAATAAAAGAAAGTGAAGGCCCCTTTCGGGGCCTTCTTTTTTAGAGGAATTCGCCTACTCGGTGGACTTCGGGTTCGAGGTCCACGTCGAATTGGTCTTTGACGGTTGTTTGGATGTGGCGGATGAGTTCGTCGACATCGGCGGCGGTGGCGTGGTCGGCGTTGACGATGAAGCCGCAGTGCTTTTCGCTCACCTGCGCGCCGCCAATGGCGTGTCCTCGCAGGCCGGCGTCCATGATGAGCTTGCCGGCAAAGTGGCCCTCGGGGCGCTTGAAGGTGGAGCCGGCACTCGGCATGTCGAGTGGCTGCTTGTCCTCGCGGCGCTGGCGGTAGTCGTCCATGTCGGCCTTGATCATCGCGGCGTTGCCCGGGGCGAGATTGAAAGTGGCCGAAAGCACGATGAAACCGTCGTCGGCAATGCGGCTCTTGCGATAGCCCAGGTTGAGCTCATCGACATCGAACTCGATAATGCTGCCGCTACCGCGGGTGCCGTCGTCGAGCATGCGGGCGGGCTTGTAGACGCGCACGGACTCCAGCACATCGGCCATGCAGGCGCCGTATGCTCCGGCGTTCATGTAGCAGGCACCGCCGACCGATCCGGGAATGCCCGAGATGGGCTCCATGCCGGTAAGGCCGGCCTCGGCTGCCGCGGCTGCGACATCGGAAAGCAAGGCGCCGGCTGCCGCCGTGACGTGCGTGCCGTCGACCGTAATGTCGGAGAGGCCCTCGCCCAGCGCTACGACGACGCCGCGGATGCCCTTGTCGCCGACGAGCAAGTCGGAGCCGTTGCCCACGATGGTGAGTGGTAGATTGCAGCGATAGCAGGTATCGAGCGTGGCGACGAGGCCTTGCTCAGTATCGGGCGTGACAAAGACGTCGGCCGGACCGCCGATCTTAAACGTGGTGTGCTCGCGCATGGGCTCGCTCATCAGCACGTTGTCCTCGCCGGCAACGCCAGCGAGCGCGCACAGCAGGTCCTCGTTAAAAAAATCGTTCTCGTGCATACGAATATCCGCCTTTTGGTGGTCGTTGTCATCAATCGATTGCAATATACCCCACCCGGACGGATTTGGTGCGCTGGCGGCGATAAAACAGCCGTCCACCGGATTGGTAAAGTGTTTATCACCGAGGTAGAGGGGTAGTCGCTATACTTTCAAGAGATTGCGCGTAAACCCGGAAGGAGCGAGATGGCCAACAAAGTCACCCTCAAGCAGATCGCCCAGGAGGTGGGGCTTTCCCCCTCGTCGGTCTCGCTTGTTCTCAATAATCGGCCCTGTCGCATCTCGGAAGAAAACCGCAAGCTCATCAAAGAGGTCGCGGCGCGCAACCACTATGTTCCCAACCAGATTGCGCGCAGCCTGGTCATGCGCGAGTCGCGCACGCTGGGCCTTATCGTCCCTAACATCGAGAGCCGCTTTTTTGCCTCGCTCGCCGGTAGCCTGGAAAAGCGCTGCCGCGAGGACGGCTATGCGCTCTTCATTACCAGCTCGGGCGGAAGCGCCGATGACGATCTGGAGCTGCTGCGCCAGCTGGTGACGCGCGGCGTTGATGGCGTCTTCCTGGTGGTGGGTGACGAGTTCTCCGATGATCGCGCCCTGCGCGAAGAAGTCAGCCACCTGCCCATCCCGGCCGTAATGGTCGACCGTGCCATTGAGGGGCTCGAGTGCGACAAGGTGATGTTCGACCACGAGATGGGCGGCTATATGGCCACCCGCTATCTGATCGAGCAAGGCCACCGCCGTATTGCCTGCCTGGTTAATGCCCGCCGTTCCAATACGGGTCGCAAGCGACTTGCCGGCTATGAGCGCGCGCTGCGCGAGGTTGGCCTGCCGATCGACGCGCGTTTGGAGTTTGAGAGCGAGTACTACATTCCGAGCGCATACGAGGCCTCGGAGGCAGTGCTCGCAACTGACGCCACTGCCGTGTTCGCAAGCTCAGATAACATTGCCCTCGGTTTGCTCAAGCGCTTACACGAGATGGGGAAGAGCATCCCGGGCGATATCTCGGTGGTGAGCTATGACAACTCGGCAGCCGACGTTCTCTTTGAGCCGGCGCTGACCGCGATTGAGCAGGACCCTGGTGTCCTTGCGGAGCATGCTTTTGGCTGCATGTCCAAGCGTCTTGCCGGTAGGGGCGGCAGGCGTGCCGAAGAGGTCGTTCTGGAGCCGGAGCTTATCGTTAAGGACAGCGTGCTCGAGCTTACTAAACACAACTAAACACGTTTACCAATTTGCAGAGACCGAATGTGGAGCACCTGTGACAATCAACGCCGCAGGTGAATGTCGCGTTTTGCTAATCGATGGGATTGATAAGGGTGATAAAACGTTTTTTCACCATGATAAAACGTTTTAGCAAATATACTGGTCCCAACGAAAGGTTGCCGTATTGGAGGGTGACCGCACAGCGAAGGGACATAAACAATGGCTAAAACACTGGGGACGCCGTGGCAAAAGCTGGGCCACGAGGTGCCGGCTTCCGAGCTCGAGGGCGTCGACCTGTATTGGCGCGCATCGAACTATCTGTCCGTCGGTCAGATCTACCTTCGCTCTAACCCGCTAATGCGCCCCGACTTTGTCGACGAGAAAACCGGTGAGGTGCGCGACTTCGGTCGTCCGGACGTTAAGCACCGCCTGGTTGGCCACTGGGGCACCACGCCCGGCATCAACTTCCTGTTCGGTCACGTCAATCGACTGATCGCCGACCACAACCAGAATGCTATCTTCTTGATGGGCCCTGGTCACGGTGGCCCCGCCGGTACTGCTCAGTCGCTGCTCGACGGCACCTACCGCGAGATTCGCCCCGACATCACCAATGACGAGGCAGGCCTGCAGAAGTTCTTCCGCCAGTTCTCTTATCCCGGCGGCATCCCGAGCCACTTTGCGCCCGAGACGCCCGGTTCCATCCACGAGGGCGGCGAGCTCGGCTACACGCTCAGCCACGCTTACGGTGCCGTCATGGACAATCCGAGCCTGCTGGCCGTGGCCGTGGTGGGCGACGGCGAGTCTGAGACTGGTCCGCTCGCGACCTCTTGGCAGTCCAACAAGCTCGTGAACCCGGCAACCGACGGTATCGTCCTGCCGATCCTGCACCTCAACGGCTACAAGATCGCCAACCCCACCATCCTCGCCCGCGTGTCCGACGAGGAGCTCACCAAGTTCTTCGAGGGCATGGGCTACAAGCCGCACTTCTTTGTCGCCGGCTTTGACGACGAGAGCCACGCAAGCATCCACGAGCGCTTTGCCGCCCTGTTTGAGCAGGTCTTTGACGAGATTTGCGACATCAAGGCTACTGCACAGGCCCAGGCCGCCGCAGGTGAGACCGTGGTCCGCCCGGCCTACCCCATGATCGTATTCCGTACGCCCAAGGGTTGGACCTGCCCCAAGCAGATCGACGGCAAGAAGACCGAGGACTCCTGGCGTGCTCATCAGGTGCCGCTGGCAAGCGCCAAGGACACCCACGAGCACTTCCGCGTGCTGCGCGAGTGGCTGCGCTCCTACAAGCCCGAGGAGCTCTTTACGCCCGAGGGCCAGGTGCGCCCCGAGGTAACGGCTTTTATGCCGACCGGCGAGCTGCGCATCGGCGCCAACCCCAATGCAAACGGCGGCAAGGTGCGCCGCGAGCTCGAGCTGCCCGATATTCACGCCCACGAGATTCCCGTCGCTGAGAAGGGCCATGGCTGGGGCTCCACCGAGGCCGCCCGCGTCTTTGGTGAGTACACTGCCGACGTTCTGGCCAAGAACATGGAGGATTTCCGCATCTTCGGTCCCGACGAGACCGCGTCCAACCGCCTACAGGCTGCCTACAAGGTGACCAAGAAGCAGTGGGATGCCGGCTTCTATGAGGACGATGCCAACGACGAGCTGCTCGCCGGCTCCGGTAAGGTTGTCGAGCAGCTGTCCGAGCACCAGTGCGAGGGCTTCCTCGAGGCCTACGTGCTCACCGGCCGCTCCGGTGTGTGGAACTCCTACGAGAGCTTTGTCCACGTGGTCGATTCCATGGTCAACCAGCACTGCAAGTGGCTCGAGGCCACCAAGCGCGAGATTCCGTGGCGCGCCCCCATCAGCGGCCTTAACATTTTGCTGTCGAGCCATGTCTGGCGCCAGGACCACAACGGCTTCTCGCACCAGGACCCCGGCTTTATCGACTTGCTGCTCAACAAGGCCAACGATACGCATATCGTGAATGCGTACTATCCGGCTGACGCCAACATGGCGCTTGCCGTGGCCGAGCGCGTCTACCAGTCCACCGACTGCGTCAACGCCATTTTCTGCGGCAAGCACCCCGCCCCGACCTTCCAGACGGTTGACGAGGCCTGCGCCGAGCTCGCCGAGGGCGTCGCGGCTTGGGAGTGGGCATCGACCGCTGACTCGCTCGCCGAGGCCGACGTCGTGGTTGCCACGTGCGGTGACGTGCCGACGCTCGAGGCTCTGGCGGCAACCGATATGCTGCGCGAGCTGGGTATCAAGGTGTGGTTCGTCAATGTGGTCGATCTGCTCAAGATCCAGAACGTCTGCGAGAACGACCAGGCTATTAGCGACGAGCGTTGGGCTGAGCTGTTCGGCTGTGGCGAGAAGCCCGTGCTCTTTGCATTCCACGCCTATGCCGGCACGATTCGCCGCCTGATCTGGAACCGCCCCGGCCACGACGCCTTCCGCGTTCACGGCTACGAGGAGAAGGGCTCCACGACCACGCCGTTTGATATGCTGCGCCTGAACAACATGGACCGCTGGGCCCTGGCTGCTGACGTGCTGCGCATGGTCGACGCCAATAAGTTTGCCGAGCAGATTGATGAGTGGGAGGCCTTCCGCACCGAGGCCTTTGAGTTCGCGTGTGACGAGGGCTTCGATCACCCAGCCTTTACCGACTGGGTCTGGCCCGACGCTGCGGCTGCAACTGCTGCCGACGGCACGCTCTCCGCAACGCAGATGACCGCGGGCGACAACGAGTAGGTAGGCATCCGGGACTGTCTCGCGCTGGGGCCGCCTCCGGGCCGGTGCCCTTCCTCGGAGAAGTGGGCTT
>CAUGJE010000023.1 GCA_959599915.1 uncultured Collinsella sp.
ATACAGTAAGCCGATGCGACAAAGGGACAGCCCCTTTGTCGCATCGGCTTACTAGAAAAGTAAATACTGTTTCAAGCGAGTAGCCTCCCGCCCGTCTCTCACACATATCGTTCCACGCGCAGTTTCGCAGCGAGCGAAGCGAAGCGAGAATGTTTGAGCATGGAATGATATGTGTGAGAGACGGGCGGGAGGGATACGAGCGCCCCCGCGAGAATGTTTGAGCACGGGATGATATGTGTGGGCCCTGGGTGAGAGGCCAACCCTACATCTTTAAAATGATTAAGCGACGCCGCTGGATCCGAAGCCTCCGTTGCCTCGGTCGGTTTTGTCTAGTTCTTCTACTTCTATGAGATTGACCGTGGGGACTTCTTGGATGACGAGTTGGGCTATGCGGTCGCCTTTGTTGATTTGGATGTCGTTGGTGGGATCCAGGTTGATGAGGATAACCTTGAGTTCTCCTCGGTAGTGGGCGTCGATGAGGCCCGGCGTATTGACTATAGACAGGCCCTGCTTGATGGCCAAGCCGCTGCGGGGCTGGACGAAGCCGGCGTAGCCATCGGGCAGGGCGATGGCCAGCCCCGTAGAGACCAGACGGCGTTCGAAGGGCTTCAGGACGCAGTCCTCGTTGGAGCGCAAATCCAAGCCGGCATCAGTGGGATGGGCGTATTTGGGAAGCTCAACGGTGGGATCGAGACGCTTTATGTTGACGGTAATGTTGGACATGGAATCACCTTAGCTTGTCGAGCTCTTGCAGAAACTCATCGACGTCTTTGAAATCGCGGTAGACCGAGGCAAAGCGGATGTACGCCACCTTGTCAATCTTGGCCAAGCGCTTGAGCACCATGTCACCCAACTCATGGGACGTGACGGCCGTCAGTGTGCGAGAGCGCAGCTCGACCTCGATGTCGTCGATAATCTCATTGAGCTTCTTAGTGTCGATATCGCGCTTGATGGTGGCGCGCATCAAGCCGACGAGCAGCTTATTGCGATCGAACCGCTGCTTGGTTCCGTCTGACTTAATGACCTCGATTGGGTCTTCGCATCGCTCGAACGTTGTAAAGCGATAGTTACACGAGCAACATTCGCGACGGCGCTTAATGGTGTTATTTGACTCCTGCATACGAGAATCAACGACGCGGGTATGTGCCTTGCCGCATTTGGGACAGCGCATGGTACCTCCTCTTAAACGATAACAAGGGTACCATGCGCAGCGCGATAATGATTACGAACGAGCAGGAACCTTAAGATGCGCACCGGCGGCGAGCGAACCATGCTCCAGATGATTGACGTTACGGATCATGTCGGAAGTCTCTTGCGTGGAAAGGCCTTCGATTGGATATTCCTCGGCAAGCGACCAAAGAGAATCGCCAGTCTGAACGCGAATGGTCTCGTATGTAACGTTGGAAACGGACTCGGCATACGCGGCATGACGAGCGCTAAAGACCGACGTAGCGAGGACAAAGAAGAGCGTAAGCGCAACGGCGACGGCGACAATCGTCGGAACCTTCAGGGCAACGCGGGCCGGCGCGACTACAGCCTGCTGATTGCGCGCAGGCTGTACGGTCAAAGGCTGAAAGCCGGAGCGGCCACCCTGAACAACCGTAAAAGTGGGTTCTGCAGGCGTCTCGAGCTTAAGGGCGAGGTTTCCCTGGACCATATTCGTTGCGTTCATCATGTTCTCCTCTCGCGTGTTTTGCTGAGAACAGTTTTATCAAGCCGCGCGGACAAAAATGTCTAGCGCGAGAACGAATGTTCGGTTATTATTATCTTCGAACAGTTGTTCCTGTCAAGCAAAATTCGAACATTTGTTTGACATGGGTAGAGAGGATGCCCTGATGGCTCGCAAAATTACCAAGCGTCAGCAGCAAATTTACGACTTCATCAAGGAATATCAGCAGGAGAAGGGTTATCCGCCCAGCGTGCGCGAGATGGCTTCTGCCGTGGGCCTTTCCTCCCCCAGCACCGTGCACGCCCATCTCTCTGCCCTGGAGGCGCGCGGGCTACTCAAGCGCGATGCCACCAAGCCGCGCGCCCTGGAACTCTTTAACGAGGATGGTTCCTCTGTCTCAATTTCCAAATCTGACGAGCCCACCGCACCTCGCGGAACGGTCTCGCTACCGCTCGTTGGTCGCGTCGCGGCTGGGATTCCCATTCTGGCCGAGCAGAATATCGAAGACACGTTTACTATCCCGACCGAAATCGCCACTGATCAGGGTTCCTTTATCCTTGAGGTGCATGGGAGCTCAATGATCAATGTCGGCATCTTCAATGGCGATTACATCATCGTCCGTGAACAAAAGAGTGCCATGAACGGCGAAATTGTCGTGGCCATGATTGATGGTTCGGCGACCGTCAAGACGTTCTACAAGGAGCAGGGGCGTGTGCGCTTGCAGCCCGAGAACGACACCATGGAACCTATCTATGCAACGAATCCCGTTATCCTGGGCAAAGTCGTCGGCTTGATGCGCCGGTTCTCGTAATGCAAAAACGCATAACCATCTTTGATACCGTCCGCGGGTTTACGATGATTTCTATGGCAGGTTTTCACGCTTGCTATGATCTCGCCTACCTGTACGGCTGGGATATGCCTTGGTTTACCCAGACTGTCTTTCAAGACGTCTGGCGCGCCAGCATCAGCTGGGTATTTTTGTTTATCGCGGGTTGGATGTGCACTCTTTCGCGCAACAATATCAAACGTGCCGCCAAATACGCCTTAGCAGCACTCGTTGTCTGGTTGGCAACAACACTTGTCTCATTCGACGATTCGGTTAATTTTGGCATCATCTACTGCATGGCCGCATGCACCGGCATCGTGGCGTTGACCGATCCCGTCCTTAAGAAGATAACGGCGAGATGGGGCATGCCCCTATGCCTTGTGTTGTTCGCCCTCACCTGGAGCATCCCCAAAACGATCTACCCTGTCCCCTACCTGGCGTGGCTGGGATTTCCGAGCCCTGGGTTTGTCTCAGGTGATTACTACCCCATCATCCCGTTTATCTTTATGTATCTTGCAGGATACTTCGCCGCACACATAGCGCAGGGAATCGATAAGACCGTCCCCAGCTGGGCCTACGCCAACCCCCTGCCGGTGCTCGCCGGCCTTGGACGTCACGCACTCCCCTTTTATCTGCTGCATCAGCCCATCATTCTGGGCATTTTGGAGCTCGTCTACTCGGTGCGATAACGCTCGAGCCGCGGTGCAATACGAGCCGGCAGTTTCGCCACAATGCGAACACCGTCCTCGAGATATTCCTCATGCAGAAGGGTTCCCTGCTCATGCACCAGCGTGATGAGAGCGCCCTCGCGATACGGAATATCAGCGGAAAGCAACACATCGGTGGCAGCTGCCTCGCGAGCAATGCGATCAACGAGATCGTCGAGCCCCTCGCCCGTTTGGGCCGAGAACAGAACGGCTTCCGGATAGCGACGACGGAAACTCAATCGATCAACGCTATCGAGAAGATCGATTTTATTGAATACGGTCAGCGTTAAACGCTCTCCGGCGCCGATCTCATCAAGCACGCGGTCGACAGCCTCCAGCTGCCGCTCATAGTCCTCGTCAGACGCATCTACGACTTTGAGAATTAGATCGGCACCCAAAACCTCGGACAGCGTCGATTTAAAGGCATCGACCAGACCATGGGGCAGCTTTTGAATAAAGCCGACGGTATCGGTAATCGTCATGCCGCGACCGCCGGGCAGGCGACACGAACGCGTCGTCGGGTCGAGCGTAGCAAACAGCTTGTCCTGCGAAAGTACCGTAGAGCCGGTCAGACGATTGAGCAACGTCGATTTACCGGCATTGGTATAACCGGCTAACGCGACGCGAAACGCCGGTGACTCAATGCGGTTCTTGGATTGAACATCGCGACGCTGTTCAACCTGCTTGAGCTCACGACGAAGCGCAGCGATCTTATTACGAATGAGGCGACGGTCGACCTCGAGCTGACTTTCGCCCTGACCAAAACGTGAGCCGATGCCGCCGCGCGTCTGCTCCTTGGCGAGATGGCTCCACATGCCACGCAGGCGAGGCAACAAATATTGAAGCTGTGCCAGCTGTACCTGCAGGCGTCCCTCACGCGTCTGAGCATGCAGGCCAAAGATATCTAGGATCAGTGCTGTACGATCGATAATCTTTACCGGCTCGCCCACGGCTTTCTCCAAATAGGATTGCTGCGAGGGGGTCAAGTCGTCGTCAAAAATAACGACATCGGCATCCATGCGATGCACCAGGCCGCACAGCTCTTCAACCTTACCGGAACCGATAAACGATTTAGGATACGGCTTTACCAAACGCTGCGACAAGCGTGCCACGCACTGGGCACCAGCTGTGTGGGCAAGACGCTCCAGCTCACCAAGCGAGCGATCGAGCGGCCATGCATTGTCGCACCACTCAACACCAACTAAAATGGCACGCTCGGGCTCGGGTGCCGTGGGAACAAGGGGGAAACGGGCCATTAGGCAGCCTCAATACGATGCAGGATATCCTCAACGACCTCATCGATCGTACATTCATCCATATCAAACCACGCGATACGGTCATCACGCTTAAACCACGAAAGCTGACGCTTGGCATAACGACGCGAACGCATCTTAATGAGTTCGCGAGCCTCATCCATGCTCATCACGCCATTGAAAGCATCGATGATCTCTTTATAGCCAATTGCCTGCATCGACGTCAGGGCATCACCCAGCCCCTGGCCCATAAGACCGCGGACCTCATCGACAAGACCCTGCTCAAACATCAGATCGACGCGCAGGTTAATGCGCTCGTAGAGCACCTCGCGATTACGCGTCAGACCAAACCATAGGGCATGATAATGCTCGTGCGGAACACTAAACTGCGACTTTTGCTGCGCATAGGAGACGCCATCATCATGCATCTCAAGCGCGCGAATCACACGCCGCACGTTATGGGGATGAATAACAGCAGCCGATTCTGGATCGCGCTCGGCAAGCAGGGCATGCAGCTCTTCCTCGCCAATACGCTCGAAAAGCTCCTGATAGCCCGCACGGCGATCGTCCTCAAGTTCACCCGAGGGAAAGTCCATCTCATCGAGGGCAGCCTTGAGATACAGCCCCGTACCTCCGCAAAAAACCGGCAGGCAACCCGAACCAAGGAGACGTTCAACATGCGCGCGAGCGTCAGCCTGATAAAGCGCAGCAGAATATGCCACACCCGGCTCTACAATGTCGACGAGACGCAGCGGCACCGTGCACTCATCGGGCGCCATCTTTGCGGTACCGATGTCCATGCCGCGATAGATTTGCATCGCATCGCACGACAGCACTTCGGACGAAAGACGAGCTGCCAAACGGTCGGCAACATCACTCTTACCAACCGCCGTCGGACCGACGATCGCAACGGCGGAAAGACCTGCCCCAGGAGAAGCCATTAGCGCGGCTCGCCCACAACGGAGCCGGACAAATACCAGGTCTTGGCAACGTCAACGTCAACATCAACGATCTTGCCAACAAGCTGATCGATGCTGTAACCCTCGGGGATAGGAGCATGCACGGTCTGATTCTTGGGACTCTTGCCCAGCAGGACCGCGTCGTTCTTTTTACTCGTTCCCTCAATGAGCGCCGGAACCACAGTATGAAGCTCGCCCTGGTTATACTCGTGTGCCGTGGTCTCGATAACCTTAACCAGGCGGTTGAAACGCTCAAGAATAACCTCATGCGGCGTAGGATCGTCAATTTCGGCGGCCGGAGTACCGGCGCGCTTGGAATAGATGAAGGTATAGGCCTGAGCATAGCGGACCGTCTCGGCAAGTGAGAGCGTCTGCTCAAAGTCTTCTTCAGTCTCGCCCGGGAAGCCAACGATAATGTCGGTCGAGAGCGCGATATCGGGCATGCGGCTGCGAATGCGATCGACCAGGCCCAGATAGTCCTCGCGTGTATAACGACGATTCATCTCTTTGAGGATCCGCGTCGAACCTGACTGGACGGCCAGGTGCAGTTGCGGCATAACGGCAGATGTCTCGGCCATGGCGTCGATGGTCTCGGGCAGCAGATCCTTGGGATGCGAAGACGTAAAGAAGATACGCTCCACGCCCGTATCGCCCACGGCACGCAGCAGATCGGCAAAACGCGGCTTGCCAAACAGATCGCGACCATATGAATTAACGTTTTGGCCCAACAGCGTAATCTCACGCACGCCCTGGCGCACCAAACCGGTCACCTCGTCGACAATCTCCTCGAAGGGGCGGCTCTTTTCGCGACCGCGCACGTACGGCACGATGCAATAGGTGCAAAAATTATTGCAGCCCGTCATGATGGGCACCCAAGCGTGATACTGGGTCTCGCGATGCCACGGCATGCTCATGGCGTCCGTATCCTCATGCTCATTGGTGCGGATATGACGCTTGCCATCAAGGAACGCCTCGGCAATGAGCTCGGCCACATGCGCGATGGAATGCGTGCCAAAGATGACATTGACGTTATCGACGTTGGTGAGCAGGCCCTCGCCATCGCGCTGCGCGATGCAGCCACCAACGGCAACCACGCGCTTGCCAGAAGGCGAAGGCGGCAGGCTTTTGCAGGAATTGCACTGACCGTACAGGCGAGTATCGGCGGCCTCGCGCACGCAGCACGTCATGAAGACAACGATATCGGCATGCGCGGGATCGAGCGCCATGAGGCAGCCATACGAATCAAGCAGACCGCTCACGCGCTCGGAATCGTGCTGATTCATCTGGCAGCCAAAGGTGCGGATAAAGTAGGTTTTACCGGCAAGAATATCGCGTACGGAACGCTGGTCCATGTGCATAAGTCCTAACGATGGGGAGCGAAACAAAGCAAGCAGAAGCTATGCCACAGGCTTAACATCATCAATGACGACGTTATCCATAGCAGCTCGATTGATCTGGTGAACGTAGATAGAAAGGCGGATGGCCGTGCGCGACTCCCCGTTAATGAGGATGTCGGAGAACACGGGCGCGCAGGAAATATCAAAACCGGTTGGAATCAAAAAACCGCGCGCGATAGCAACGGCCTTAATAGCCTGGTTGACGGCACCGGCGCCGACACACTGGATGTTGACGGGTACACCATCCTTGACCATGCCGGCGATGGCGCCGGCAACGGACGCGGGCGATGATTTGCTTGATACCTTCAGGCAATCCATGAAGAAACTCCTGCATTTAAAAGTACGTTTTAACTGCAATAACTGTATCGTACCGAGTGGACTCGGTAAAGGCACTATTCCTCTTTGGCAAGATCAAAGGTCACGGTGATTCGATCACGCGAAACACGGATCTTTGGGTCGCCGCAAAGGTTGAGATAGTACCGGGTGGCAAGGTCATTAAAGTCGCGTTCCACAGCGCGCGAAAACTGTGCCATGTCATCCTTGGCAATACGTAGCCCGCGACGATCCTTCGCGAGATCGACAGGAGCCGGCGCATGCGAGGACGAATCACGCTCGCGCAGCAGACGCGCGGTCACACCGCGAACGGGCTTAATCTGCCCTGCTAAAATGCGATGGGCCGTGCGCTCGGACATCTCAAGACCCAAACCCGAACAAATACGGATAAAGTCCTCGGCATCAGAAGCAAGGCCTAAACGATCGACAACCGGAAGCTCGCTCTCGTCATCAATGAACAGGAGACGAGACGTATCGAGCCGACTTGACGCTTGAGCATAAAGGGTCGCGGCAATCTCAGACGGAGAACCGAGATAGACATCGCAACCACGCAACTCCTCGAGCGCAAACTCACAAGCAGCGCGAATAATATTATGTGGACCGCGAGCGCAGACATAACGTCCGTCCTCATCCTTGACGGCCTGGGGCCAGCTGGACTGATCGGCACGCTCACTGAGGCGGTCGGCCGCAACGCTCACCTTGAAGGCTGAACCAAGATCGACGCCGGACGTGACCACACGGGCCTCGTCGGTGTTCTGCTTAATCGAAAACAATGCCATGCCACGACCGTGAACGCCCCAACGGTCCATCTTCATGCTCTCGAGCTTGGAGGTAACGCGGGCATCAAAGATTCGCTCTTGCATATCCTGCGGAACGCCAGAACCGTTATCCAGAAAGACAAGCGTGCGGACGCCATCTTCCTTGGTCGTGGCGAGATAGACCTTGTCGGCGCCGGCATCGCGAGCATTACGGAGCATTTCGATGACGATGTCCTCGACATGCTGAATGTCGTGCTTAGCCTGGCGCCGCTCGGCCTCCGAAACGCGGAGGCGGACATACCCCTCGCCAAGGTTCTCCTCGACGCGAAGGTTGCCCTCCCCCGACATCGACGCGATAAATGAGATGAGCTCGTTCGCGTCGCACATGTTATTTAGCGATATCGACAGCGCGGCTCTCGCGAATCACGACGACGCGCACCTGACCGGGATACTCCATCTCTTCCTCGATCTGATGGGCGATATCGTGAGCCAGGACCGTGGACTGGGCATCGGAGATCTTGTCCGGCTGGACCATGACGTGGACCTCGCGACCGGCCTGCATGGCATAGGTACGTTCGACGCCGTCATGGGAGTTGGCGATCTCCTCGAGCTTCTCAAGACGCTTGATGTAGTTCTCGGCAGACTCGCGACGGGCACCGGGGCGAGAGGCAGAGACAGCATCGGCGGCCTGCACCAGGACATCGAGCACCGTGTTGGGGTCGACATCGGCATGGTGAGCCTCAATAGCGTGGACGATAACGGGCTTCTCGCCATAACGGCGGGCAAGCTCGGCGCCGATGACGGCATGCGGGCCCTCGACGTCGTGGTCGATTGCCTTGCCCAGGTCATGAAGCAGGCCGGCGCGCTTGGCGGTCACAACGTCCAGGCCAAGCTCGGAAGCCATCACGCCGCACAGATCAGAGACCTCGAGGGAATGCTGAAGCACGTTCTGACCAAACGAGGTACGGTAGCGCAGGGCACCAAGGGTCTTGACGATCTCGGGGTGCAGATCGTGGATGCCGGTATCGAAGGCAGCCTGCTCGCCAGCCTCGCGCACGCGCTGCTGAACCAGGTCGGCGGCCTTGTGATACATCTCCTCGATACGGGCAGGGTGAATGCGGCCGTCGGCGATGAGGTTCTCGAGGGCGACACGGGCGGTCTCACGACGGACCGGGTCGAAGCTCGAAAGAACGACGGTCTCGGGCGTGTCGTCGATCACGAGGTTGACGCCGGAAACCTGCTCGAAGGTCCGGATGTTGCGACCCTCGCGACCGATGATACGGCCCTTGAGGTCATCAGAGGGAATGTGCACGGAGGTAACGGTGACCTCGGCAGTGTGATCGGCAGCGCAGCGCTGAATCGCCAGAGACAGAATCTCCTGGGCGGTCTTGTGGCACTCGGCGCGAACCTGCTGCTCGGACTCGCGAATGATCGTGGCGGCCTCGTGGGTGACCTCGCCGCGAACCTTATCGAGGAGCTCCTTGTGGGCGTCCTCGCGGGTAAGGTCGGCGATACGCTCGAGCTCGGAGGTCTGCTTTGCGCAGAGCTCCTCGAGCTCACGGGAGCGCTTCTCGACCTGACCGGCCTGGCTGGACAGCTGATGCTCGCGCTTGTCGAGAGCGTCGTTGCGGCGATCGAGGGATTCCTCGCGCTGCATCACGCGGTTCTCGAGCGTACGAATCTCGTTCTTACGCTGCTTGTCCTCGGCCTCAGCGGCCTGCTTGTTCTTGATGATCTCCTCTTTAGCCTCGAGCAGAGCCTCTTTTTTGAGGGTCTCGGCCTGACGCTTAGCATCACCGATCAGGGACTCAGCCTGTGCGTGTGCCGACTGGATTTTTTCGTCGGCCTCGTGAAGACTACCCTGCTTGGCGGTGCGCATGTAGGCAATGGCGGCGATGGCACCCAAAACGATGCCAACGAGCGCTGCGATGATAGGCATGCTCACTCCTTTTTATGGATTCGTTACACAACAAAGCGAACCGTCCTTACGAACGGCTCGCGACATTTGAGTAATATGGGCGCAGCTTATGCGGGTCGGATACAGATAAACATATAAACAAACTCATCACAGATGAGCACATATCACAAAGCAAATGACAGTGTTTATCGTACGTTGAACCACAACAACTGTCAAATAAATGGCCCCAGCACGGCGGCTAAAACGCGGTGAACGGCAGGGCCACAAAACGCATACGCCTAAACCGCACATTCCTCGCGTTCGGCATTAAGACGAGCCTTAACGGCATCGGCGGCGATGTGATACGAGAAGCCCTTGCCCATCAAAAACCGAACCAGTTTTTCGAATCCGCGCGTCTCTGGAACACGCCGCTTGGCGAGCAGGGCTGACGCACGCGCCAAATCGTCTTCGACGGCAAAATAATCCTCGGGATAACCGGGAATGTCATCGAGCACGACATGACGGCGCTTGAGCTCGGTCTCGATTTTACGCTGTCCCCAACCGCGCCGCTTGCGTTCCTCGATAAAGTACGAGCAAAAGCGGTTCTCGTCTAAAAAGCGATACTCGGTGGCACGCTCGACGGCGAAATCGATCGCGGTCTGGCGAAAGCCGTAGCGAGCCAGCTTGTCACGGACCTCACCCGTCGCATGGTCGCGTCGCGATAGCATCTCGGTCACCATGGTAAGTGCACATTTACGCTCGATGAGCTGCACCGCTTCACGAAAGTTATCCCAATCACAGGGAAGATCGGGGCGATTTTTGACATACAGGCGCGCGACCCGCACGGGAATCCAAATGGACCGCTCAAAACCGCCCTCAAGCTCACAATCGATATGTGCGCATGGCTTTTTGGACGCATACCCGCTCGAGAACGAGGAGGCCGCCTTCTTATCGGGAAAGACGACCGTGGCCTCGGTCACCGTATACGACATGAGCGTAACCGCTACTCGTCGTCATCATCGAGCATGGCGGAACCATCGATGGCGTAAAGCTCGTCAAACTCCTCAGGCGCAGGCTGATCGGTCAGCTCGACCTCGGACGGAGCATCGTCATCAAACTCAAGCCCGCAGGCAAGGCGGACCTTATGCTCAATCTCGTCGGCGCAATCGGGGTGTTCGCGCAGGAACGCCTTGGCGGCCTCGCGACCGTTGCCGAGCTTGTCCTCGCCATAGGCAAACCAGGAGCCCATCTTCTTGCAAATGCCGCACTCGACAGCCATGTCCAGAATCGAGCCCTCCTTAGAGATGCCCGTACCGTACATGATGTCGAACTCAGCAGAACGGAACGGAGCTGCCACCTTGTTCTTAACGACCTTGGCACGCACGCGGTTACCGATAACCTCATCCTTAAGCTTAATGCTGTCGATGCGGCGAATGTCGATACGCACCGAAGAGAAGAACTTAAGGGCGCGGCCGCCCGTCGTGGTCTCGGGGTTGCCGAACATGACGCCGATCTTCTCTCGCAGCTGGTTAATGAAGATGCATGTCGTGTTGGACTTGGACAGCGAGCCGGCGAGCTTGCGGAGCGCCTGACTCATCAGACGAGCTTGCAAACCGACCGTGGTATCGCCGATCTCTCCCTCGATCTCGGCACGCGGGGTCAGCGCGGCGACGGAGTCGACGACGATGGCATCGATGGCGCCGGAACGCACGAGCATGTCAACAATCTCGAGCGCCTGCTCACCCGTATCAGGCTGGGAAATCAGTACCTCGTCGATATCCACGCCAATGCGCGCGGCATACGTGGGATCGAGCGCGTGCTCGGCATCGATAAATGCCACCACGCCACCCATTGCCTGGGCTTCGGCCAGGATCTCGAGCGAAAGCGTCGTCTTACCGGAGGACTCAGGACCGTAAATCTCGACGATACGGCCGCGCGGCACACCGCCGATACCCAGAGCGGCATCGAGTGCCAGAGCGCCCGTGGGGATGGCCTCAACCTCAAGCTCGGGGCCGCCGTCACCATACCTCATGATGGAGCCTTGACCGAACTTCTTCTCGATCTCGGCCTTGGTGGTGGCGATCATCTCTTCGCGCTCTTTACCCGTCGTGGGTGCATGAACGGTACGTACGGGACCTGAATTCTTGGCCATGAATAGCCCTCCTCTTAACAACCTGCATCGATAATAAACGAACGGCTGTTCGTGGTCAACCGTTCAGACCAATCATATGCAGGCAGTCTTTCCAAAACCCAACCAAACGCCGACCAAACACTGTCCAAATGCTTGACCACATAGGGGCAAATAAGAACAAGAAAGACAAAAATACACCTATGACCAGCGCAAACGCTAAATTCGTCAGAGGTCCCCATCTCCACAATTAAGGGGCCTTAAGGCCCCTTAAAACACGCCTATTCCATAGAGTTGAGCACAAGGACAATGCGTCCCAATGCCTCCGTGACCGCATGGGCACGAACACACGAACGGTCGCCCTCATAGTGGCAACGCACAGAGTCCACGATCGGCACTTCCCCATCAGCCACGCGATACGCCCAGCCAATATAGAACGTGCCGGCGGGGTCTTGCTCGGTGCCACCACCGGGCCCAGCGTAGCCCGTTGCGCTCACGGCCACATCGCTCTGATAGAGGTCCAGCGAGCCCGCGGCCATCTCGCGCGCCGTCTGGTGCGACACGGCGCTAAACCGATCGAGCGTCTCCTGCTCAACACCCAGAACACGATGCTTGATCTCATCGCAATAGGTCACCGCACCGCCGCGCAGCACCGCCGAGGCGCCCGGGATATCGGCAATCGTCGAGGCGATCATACCCGCCGTCAGCGACTCAGCCGTAGAAACCGTCACGCCCCGAGCGCTCGCGCGCTCGACAATATCGCGCGCCAGCTCCTCGTTATGTGCGGAAATCTGCTCAAAAGAGTCCGCCATACCCACCAGGACCTAAACCGAAAAGACGATCTTGCGGCAGTTCCAGAAGTACTGGGCGCCCGAGATAACGGTCAGGACAACGGCAACAGCGTACAGGAAGCGTGAAACGCCATAGACACCGAGCAACAGCTCCGCAGGCCCCAACTGGAGGCCGGTCATCGCAAAGACGCACAGGTAGCCGCAGATGGAGACCATCGTGGTCGCCGTCTTGTACTTGCCGAGCTTATCGGCGGCAATGACCACACCGGCCGCACTCGCGACCATGCGAAGGGCGCTCACCAACAGCTCGCGGAACAAGATAATGAACACGGACCACACGGTCACCGCGCCAAAATCGAGGAACAGCAGCAGGGCCGAGAACACGAGTAGCTTGTCGGCGATGGGGTCCAAGAACTTACCGAAGTCGGTGATCTCGTTGCGCGAGCGCGCCAGATAGCCGTCGACCTTATCGGTGCACGACAGGATAACGTACAGAATAAAGGCGGCGGCGGCGAGCGGGCCGTCGAAGGTGCTCCAGTCCGTACCGGCAACGCTCGTGTGAGACAGCGCCGACACGATCATGAACACCGGGATAAAGACGATGCGAACGCACGTCACGATGTTGGCGGGCGTCCAAACACTCGTCAGTTCCTTATTGCTCTCGTTTGCCACGATGCTCTCCTACTCCACAACATGGCCGATAAGCTCATAGCAGAAGCTATCGGTAAACTCGACCGTCAGAATATCGCCCACGGACGCCTCACTGGCGTCCAAGTGCACCGCGCCATCGGAATCGGGCGCCTGGAACCAAGCATGGCCGATCAGCTCGGCGCCGTCCTCGGTCTCCTCGATGCCGTCGACAATCACCTGGGCGCGCTCGCCCACATGTGCGGCGGTGGCGGCAAAACCGAGCGACTCGGCCAGGTCCATGGCCTCCTGGGCGCGCTCGAGCTTGACCTCCTCATCGACCTGACCCTCCATCTTAGCGGCCAGGCTGCCCTCCTCCTGCGAGTAGGCAAAGACACTCGTGTAGTCAAAGCCGACGGTGTCCATAAAGTCGATAAGGTCGCGGAACTCGTCGTCGGTCTCGGTCGGGAAGCCGACCATGGCCGTGGAACGGATCACGATGCCGGGGATACGCTCACGCAGATCGCGGAACAGGTCCTCGAGCTCCTGGCGCGAACCAGAACGGCGCATAGCCTTGAGGATGCGCGCGTCGCAGTGCTGCACGGGGATATCGATATAGGGCAGCACCTCGGGCATATCGCGAATCGTATCGATAAGCTCGTCGGTCATGCCCTCGGGCTGCAGATAGAGCACGCGGACCCAGACGTTGTGCGGGCGCACGGCCTCGGCGACGGCATGCAGCAGCTGCGCCAGATTGCGCGGCGAGCCATCGGTGGCGTCTTCGTCGGCAAAGTCGGTGCCCCAAATACCCGTGTCCTGGCCGATCAGCACGATCTCGCGCACACCGCCGGCAACCAGGTCGCGTACCTCGGAGATAATGCTCTCGGCATTGCGCGAGTGATAACGACCGCGGATATACGGGATCATGCAGAAGCTGCAGAAGCGGTTGCAGCCATCGGAAATCTTGACGTAAGCAACGGCGCCCTCGACAGTGCGCTTGACTTGCGGAATATAGGCAGCGATCTCACGCTCGACACCCAGCACGCCATCGATGACCGCCACGACGCCGTCCTCCTCGTCGGCCTTCACAAAGGCAGCGACCTCGGGCAGCTCGTCAGGCAGGTCGTCGCCATAGCGCGACGGCACACAGCCGCACATGACGATGGGACAAGAACGAACGCCGTCCTGAACCTCGTTGGCGAGCTCGAGCGTGGTCTCGATGCTCTCGGACGTTGCGGAGGCGAGGAACGAGCATGTATTGACGATGGCGATATCGGCATCCTGTGGGTCGAATGCCTCCTCGTAGCCCGCGGCGGTCAAAAGAGAACGCATGCGGTCGGTGTCAACCTCGTTCTTAGCGCACCCGAGGGTGATGTAGAGCACGGAGCCCAACGGTGTATCCATGTTGGAGAGCAGTCCTTTCGAATGATATTAGCGGTAGTTGGTGAACTGCAGCGGCTGGCCGTAGTCCTGGTCGCGCAGGAACTGGATCACGGTCTGCAACGCGTCCTTCGAAGCAGAGGAAACACGCAGCTTATCGGCCTCGATAGTCACCTTGACCTTGAGCTTTTGGTCCTTGATGTCCTTGTTGATCTTCTTGGCGGTCGCCTGGTCGATACCCTCGACGATATGGCCGAGCACGCGCACGGTGCCGCCCGATGCCGCCTGCGGAGCATCCCACGAGACAGCCTTGAGGTCGATGCCGCGCTTGATGAGCTTGGAGCTCAGCACGTCGATAATCTGCTTGGAGACAAAGTCGGCCGGGGCGTTGATCGTAAAGAGCTTGTCGCCCTTCGAAAGCTCGATCGTGGCGCCGGAATCCTTCAGGTCATAGCGCTGGGAAATCTCGCGCGTGGTTTGCTGGAAGGCGTTGTCGACCTCTTGCATGTTGACCTCGGACACGACGTCGAAGCTGGAATCTTTAGCCATGATGTTTCCTTTCGCGTACGAGCGACTTAGTAGCTATCGTACGAATAGTCGGTAGAATCGGTGGACGTCTGGCCGTCAGTTGCGGTATCGGCGCCATCCGTGGACTGGGCATCGGTGCCGTCGGTGGTGTCGGTACCATCGGTGGTGTCGGTACCATCAGAACTTTCACCATTCTCGGAACCAGTCGTCTCCTTCTTGGGAACGGTGATCGTCACACGCGCCACGCCCGAGGTCTTGGTATCGTAACGGACCTTTTCGCCGTTCTTGGTAACGGTGACATCGGAAGGCTTGGACGTGGTGATCTCGATCGAGGACTCAGGCGTGTACTCCTGCTCAAAGGGGCCAGTCGCCTGGGCGCCATAGACCGACTTGCCATCGACCTTGACCTCAATCCAGGCGGTCTTTCCCTTGGCAACGGAGACCTTGACCTTCGTTACCTCGTTTTCTTCCTTTTTAGCCGTCGTCTTGGTGGCGTCCGAATCGGTCGACTCATCCGTCGCCTCATCGGTGTCCTCATCCTCGTCGACGATTTCGGTCTTCTTAGAAGACTTCTTGGTCGTCGTCTTGGTAGCAGTGGGCGTCTCGGGCGTGGTCTCGGGCGTCGAAGATGCGCAGCCGCGCAGAAGTACCACGATGAGCACGATCAGCAGCAACGCCACGGCACCGATACCGGCGTAGACGATACGCGGATCGAGCCCGTTGTTTTGAGGAGCACGGGAACCGCCGCGTCCACGACTGGAACTGCTGCGGCCGCCTCCCTGAGGCATACGGCCACGATGGCTATCGGAACGGCCGCGATAGCCACCCTGGCCCTGAAGGCTGCGCTGACCCGATCGGGGCGCAAGTTCACCGCGGCCTTGATAGCCACGCTGGCCCGCACGCGGAGCCGAAGAGCGCTGGCCATACGGCTGTGATTGAGAGCGAAGACGCGGCGTCACCTGCGTGGTATCGGCGTCCGCATAGCCGCCGCGAGCACGACCGGCAGAGATACCACGGTGACCGCGATCGGAATAGCCGCCGTCGCCGTAGCCGGCACGAGGGTCACGCGCCACGCCGCGGGCAGCGGGAAGTGCACGGTCCTCGGGCATCGGCGTACTGCGGAACCGGTCACGCTGCGAGCGAATCTCCTCGCCCGAACCCGTCTCGGTAATATAACCGGCCTGCTGAGGACGCTGTCCATAGCGAGTCGAACGACCGCCCTGAACCATCAGGAAGCGCCCGTTATCGACAGAGGAACGCGAATTGACGTAGCCGGCGGCGTCCTGGAAACGACCGCCCTGCTGCGACGTCTCGCGTTCGTATGCCATCAGTTCGTCAAAGTAGGCATTGACGACCTCGCGCGGATTGAGGCCCAAAAAACGAGCATAGCTCGAAATCATGCCCTGCGCATAGCCGCGCGGCGGCATCGAAGCAAAGTTACCGGTCTCGAAAAACTCGATGATCTGCGGCCTGATTTTGATGGTGTTGGCGACCTGCTGAATGGAAAGGCCCATTCGGCGACGCTGCTCGAGCAGCATGTCACCAAAGCGTGCAGCCATCAGAATCCTCCAAACTCACGATCTTCACGTGCCATCTCGGCGTCGACAGATTCCAGCGCGGCAAGCCCTTCCTCGTCCAACAGGACCTCGCGCGGCTTGGAACCGTCGGGCGGGCCGACGACACCCTTTTCTTCCAGCATGTCCATAATACGCCCGGCACGCGCATAGCCAACCTTCAGGCGGCGTTGCAGGCCAGATGTGGAGCCCAGCTGCGATTCCACCACAATATGGGCGGCTTCCCAAATGAGCGGATCATCGTCTTGCGGCTCGGCGACTCCGGTGCGGACAATGCCGCCACCAGCCATGGACATGGAAGCGGGCGCCACGGCGGACAGAATCTCCTCGTGGTAGTCGGGCTCGCTCTGCGACTTGACGAACTCGACAATCTCGTTGATTTCGTCGTCCGAGACAAAGCAGCCCTGGATACGGCGGGGCTTGCCCCAGTCGACCTTGGAGAACAGCATGTCGCCCAAACCGGTGAGCTTCTCGGCACCCATCTGGTCGATGATGACGCGCGAGTCGATGCCCGTGGCGACGTTAAAGGCGATGCGGTTGGTGATGTTGGCCTTGATAAGGCCCGTCACCACGTTGGAGCTGGGGCGCTGCGTGGCAACGATAAGGTGAATACCGGCGGCACGGCCCAGCTGTGCAATACGCACGATCGAGGCCTCGACATCCTTACCGGCGACCATCATCAGGTCAGAGAGCTCGTCAATGATAATGACCAGGTAGGGCATCTTTTGCGGCGGGTTGTCGTAATGCTCAAACTCGCCAGCAGCCTGCTTTTCGTTGTAGGTCGAGATCTTACGCACGTTGAGACGCTCGAAGACCTTCAGGCGACGCTCCATCTCGGACACAGCCCATTGCAGAGCGCTCGCGGCCTGCTTAGGCTCGGTCACCACGGGCACATAGAGATGCGGAAGACCGTTATAGCCCGCAAGCTCGACGCGCTTGGGGTCGACCATAATCAGGCGAACGTCCTCGGGAAGGGCGCGCATGAGCAAGGTCGTGATGATGGAGTTGATCATCACCGACTTACCAGAACCGGTCGTACCGGCAATCAACAGGTGAGGCATCTTGGCGAGGTCGGCGACAACCGGCGTGCCCTCGGCGTCGCGGCCGATGGCGAGCTCGAGCGGACCGCCCTTCACATAGGGCAGCACGTCGCCCAGATTGACGTTCTGGCGCTTGCGGTTGGGAATCTCGATGCCCACGAGCGAGGTGCCGGGGATCGGGGCAAAGATACGCACCGACTGGGCAGCGAGCGAAAGCGCGATATCGTCCTCGAGGCTCGAGATTTTGCTCACACGCTCGCCCTCACCGGGCTGCAGCTTAAAGGTCGTCACCGTGGGGCCGGCGATCCAGCCGACCACGCGGGCACTGCGGCCAAACTCAAGCAAGGTGGATTGCAGTGACTCAGCGGTCTGCTCCAGCTCCTTGTCCGAAGACGCGGCGGAAGCCGACTGCGGGTTGGCATGCAGGATTTCGAGCGGCGGAAGCTTGAGGCCGTCCTCCTCTTCGCCCTCGTTATCTGCGGCGCCGTCGTCCACTCCCCCATCACGAGCCGCAGCCGATTCGATAGCACTCGTGGCAGGCGCATCGGCAACCTTGGGATGCTTTAAGAAGTCGGGAATCTGAGGTGCGGCCGAAACAGGGTTCACGGCAAACGGCGGCTCGGACTCGTCAACCTTGTCCGGATCGTCCTCCATCGAAAGCTGTCCAGTGACCTGCCCGCGCTTGGCGTGGCGACGCGGCAGCAAGGTTGTCTTGGCGGTCTCGAGCGGAGCCTCGTCGTCCTCGTCGTCACCCTCGGTGAGCTCAATCTCGCTATCGGACCAAGACGGGTCGGGCTCGCTTGTGTTGAGCTTGGGCGCAGCCTTGCCCTTCTTGGCATGGCGGCGCGGCAGCAGCGTGGTCTTGGCGCGCTCGGCTTCAACCGACTCGGATACGTCGACAAATGGGTCATCGTCCTCGTCGTCATCCAAAACCGGGTCGACATCGCCACCCATGACCGTGGTCACCGCGGCGTCAGTCCCCTTCTGGCGCAGAATGCTCAGGTGCGGACGAGCGACGCCGGGAACAGACAGGGCCTCTTCATCGCCCCACGGGCTCGCATTGACATCGGCACGTCGACGCTCGGCAAAATCGGCAGCGCGATCGCGTGCGGAGCGCAAAACGCCACCCACCGAAAAGCCGATAATGACCAAACCAACGACGACAAGCCCCAGCAAGACAACCATGGCGATAGGTTTACCCAGAGCGTTTTGCAAGGCACTTGCGATAAAGGCGCCAATGTAGCCGCCCGACACGGAAAGGTTCTGCGGCGTAAACATAAGGTCGCACGAATCGCTCGTGCCCGGCACCATCAGCGAAAGAATGGAGACGACGGCGATAAAGACCAAGGCGCCGCCCGCAACAGAGCGCACGTTGAGCGGCGAGTCCTCACCCAAAAAGAGCGTGGCGGCAAACAGCAAGATGACGATCGGCAGCACGTAGGCGCCCAGACCAAAGCCCAGGTGGTAGAAACCGGCAACCGCAGCCGTCACGGGCGCTGTTGCCGGAGAGATCACGGCAATGAAGGACGCGATCGCCAAAACGGCGATGACCACACCGGCGATATCGCGATTGGCCGAAGGCTCGACCAAGGGCTCAAAATCGTCGAAGTCTGCCTCATGGCCCTTATTGGCACGAAGATGGGAACCGGCACCCTTAGCAGATGCCGGTTGGTTGTTGGCCTTATTGCCTTTGGCGTTTTGTGCAGATCCGCGCGCCAAACTAAACCTCCATGACGACCGGGATGATCATCGGGCGAGTGCGCGTACGGCTCCAGATAAAGTTGGAGAGCGAGTCGCGCACGGCCTTGCGAATGGCGTCGGAACCGCTGCTGGTAAAGCTGAACTTGCCCTTCTCGATCGTCTTCATGATGGACGCGGAGGCATCCTCGGAGAACTGGTCGTCGATGGCAAACGAAACGCCGCGGCCCGAGAACTCGATGGCCTCGATCTTCTTGTGCTTGAGCGAGACGATGGCGACAGCCGTAACCATACCGTCGTTGGCGAGCTTCTGGCGATCGCGCAGGACGATGGGGTCGGTATCGCCGATGCGCAGACCGTCGACGTAGACGACGCCGGACTCGACGGGCGTGCCGCGCTTGACGATACCACCGCGCATCTCGAGCGTGTCGCCGTTATCGAGGATAAAGATATGATCGTCCTTGATGCCCATCTTGCGGGCCAGCTGGGCATGGGCGCGAAGATGCACGGCCTCACCGTGAACCGGCATAAAGTACGTGGGCTTGGCCATGGCCATCAGGAGCTTGAGCTCCTCCTGGCTACCGTGACCCGAGACGTGGACGAGAGCGCGGTTCTTATCCCACACGTCGCAGCCGAGCTTGGCCAGGCTGTTGACGACCTGCTGGACGGCCTTCTCGTTGCCAGGAACGGGAGTTGCCGAGAGGATAACGGTATCGCCCTCGTGAATGGAGAGCGTCTTGTGCTCGCCATTGGCCATGCGGGACAGAGCCGACAGCGGCTCGCCCTGCGAACCAGTGCACATGACGACGATCTTGTCGTCAGGCAGGTTATCGATATCGAAGGCATCGATGATATCGGCATCATCGATGTTGAGGTAGCCCAGCTCGCGTGCCACGCGGGTGTTGGTGAGCATGGAACGACCGGTCACGACGACCTTACGGCCGCACTTGCGGGCGGCGTCGCAGATCTGCTGCAGACGATGGATGTGGCTCGAGAATGACGCAACGAACACGCGGCCCGGAGCATTCTTGATGGCATGCAGCAGATTGGGGCCAACCTCGGCCTCGGACTTGGTAAAGCCGGGGACCGTAGCGTTGGTGGAGTCGGACAGAAGCAGGTCGATGCCCTGCTTGGCAAAGCGGCTGATAGCGGCATAGTCGGGCGTGACGCCGTCGATGGGCGTCTGGTCGAGCTTAAAGTCGCCGGTGTGCATAACGGTGCCTTGATTGGTGCGGATGAACACGCCCAGAGCGCCGGGGATGGAGTGCGTCATCGAGAAGAAGTCGAGCGAGATGCCGCCGAGGTTGACATGGCTGCCGTCCTTGACCTCGCGGAACTTGGGTGCGCGGATGCGGAACTCAGAAAGCTTGCCCTCGATAAAGCCAAGCGTCAGCTTGCTCGAGAAGATGGGCACCTTATTGTTGAGGTCCTGCAGCAGATACGGAAGCGAACCGGTGTGGTCCTCGTGGCCGTGGGTGACGATGATGCCGCGGAGCTTCTCCTCGTTCTCAAGAACATAGGTGTAGTCGGGAAGCACCAGGTCGATACCGGGCTGGGAGTCATCCGGGAACATGAGGCCAGCGTCGACGAGCACCATGTCGTCGCCGCACTCGAAGACCGTCATGTTCTTGCCGATGCCGTCAAGGCCGCCGAGCGGGATGATCTTCAAGGGAGATGATTTTTTAGCTGCCATAGGTTAGTGTGGTTTCCTTTCTTCGAAACGGGTCTGGAACAACCGACGGGGCGCTTCTGGCAAACCGACCGCCGGGAACGTACAAACATGCATCGCAGAGTCGATGCAATAACCACAGTATGATACCCATTTGCCCACCAACAGACCACCCATGCATCAAAGCCCCATCCAAACCGGTCTATCCCGCCGGTTTCCCGTGGGGCGGGCACTGATGAAGTTTCCTGCTCTACAGTCCTGCTCACGACGGAGGCCACATTAAGTGGCCTCCTGT
>CAUGJE010000024.1 GCA_959599915.1 uncultured Collinsella sp.
GATGCGACAAAGGGGCTGTCCCTTTGTCGCATCGGCTTAATGTATTTATATTTTCCTGTTTTACCTTTGCAGGTTCTAATGGAGGGGATACCGAAGTAGTTGCTAGTAAGTAAACGCAGCCGTTCTGCCGGAGCCGTCCTTATATCGTTCCACGCGCAGTTTCGCAGCGCAGCGAGAATGTTTGAGCATGGAATGATATAAGGGCGGCTCCGGCAGAACGGCGGACATTCGACTAGCGGATATGAGCGGGCTTTCCTCCCCAGTAGAAGCGGCAGAAGGCTCGTTTGCGCTTTTGGGGTTTGCCTACCAGTTCCATGGTGGCGATGGCGATGTCTTCGGCTGCGTGGGGGCGGCGTAGAACTTCGCCGTTGATGAGCAGTGCCTTGAGCGACTCCGGATGATCGTGGAGATGGCGCAACGTCACGATGAGTTCTCGTGCCGTGGTGACGTGCATGCTGGCGCCCATGCCGGTGAGCATCGTGGTGTTGGCCTTTTCCTGGCCGTATGATTTGCCCAGCAGGATCATCGGCAGATGTGCGCATAGGCACTCGGTGACGGTGAGTCCGCCCGATTTGAGAATTGCCAGGTCGCAGCCGTGCATAAGCGCTGCCATATCATCGACATAGTCAAGAACCGTGACGTTCTCGAGTTTCATGGCCTCGAAGAGCGTTTTGAGACGGGCGGCGTATTCCTTATCCTTGCCCGGCAAAAAGACAAAGTGCATGTCTTCGAAGCTGCGTAGGAAGGGGAGGGTGCGGTCCATCTCCGCGCGAAAGCGAACGTACGGTTGAGGCAAGCTGGCACCGGCCATTACCAGCACGACGGTCTTGTCGGTGGGGAGGTTGAACTTAGCTAGCTCTTCCTCGCGATCGTAATCCGTGTCGAATCCGGCGCGAATGGGAATGCCGGTAATGCGAATCTTTGCCTCGGGCACCTTGCGCGGACGCAGCGTTTCGGACATAAATTCGTTGGCAACACAGAATAGATCGGTGTCCTTGTGGGGCCACCAGCCCTCGACTTCGTAGTCGGTCGGTACGCAGATGACTGGATAATCGATACCCGTAATTATGCGGGCACCCACGGCAACATTGGCTGCTGTGATGTGCGTTGCGACCACGGCTATGGGCCTGCGGCTACGAATATATTCGTTGAAGGCGGGGAACATGATTCGCGACCATGCCGTTCCGCCACCCCAGAGAAGATGTCCCGTAAGCGTATATCGCCAGGTCAGGTCGTAAACGGGGCGCGTGGCTCCCGTAAAAGAAGCCGCGGTCTTATTGCCGTCGAATTTAATACGTCCAAAATCAAGGATATCGAGCACTTCAATCTCAATATCCTCGGGGATGCCATTGGTGCCGCGGATGAGGTCGAATGCCTGCGCAATCGCATTTGCGGCGGCCTTGTGGCCCGAGCCAACGGAGGCGTGCACGATGGTCACGAGAGGTTTTTGCTGAGCCAGGAGCGTGGTTTGCTCCGATTGGGGAGTGCTGTGCGTGAGCAGGGGAGCGTCGTCACTCGTCTGCGCCTGGTCCATCGATAACTCCCCTTCAGCTTTGTAATACGGATTTATCATTGTAGTGCATGAGTGTCACGTTCACGTAAATTTGGGTATGAGCGCAAAGAACGACAACGTTTCGACGAAAGGACGTTTCATGACTACCGATAAGCCGATCGATGTTGCGATTATCGGTGGCGGCCCCGCGGGCTATGCTGCCGCCATTTATGCTGCGCGTGCCAACCTGACGACGACCGTGATTGAGCAGGGCATGTCGGGAGGGCAGATCGCCACAACCAATGAGGTCGAGAACTATCCGGGTTTCCCGCTCCTGAGTGGCGCCGAACTCGGCGAGCGTTTTCAGCAGCATGCAGAGGGCCTGGGAGCACAGGTTACATGGAGCATGGTTACGGGTATCGATTACGATGCCGATGCAGCGTTGTTTACGGTGCATCACGATATGGGCGATACGCTGGCCTCGAGCGTTATCGCTTGCATGGGTGCCACGCCGCGTCCGGCAGGTTTCGCAGGCGAGGATACGTATCGCGGTCGTGGCGTTTCATATTGCGCAACATGTGACGGCATGTTTTTCCGCGGCAAGCAGGTTTTTGTAATCGGTGGTGGCAATTCGGCATGCGAAGAGGCTCTGTTCCTGTCCGACCTTGCCAACAGCGTGACCATCGTGCTGCGCCGCGACCAGTTCCGTGCGCCCGATGGTGTTGTTCAGAAAGTACTCGCAAAGGACAATATTACAGTTAGGTACCAAACTAGTATTGTGGAGCTATCGGGCGAAGCCATGCCAGCGACGATTACCTTTAAGGACAATGCATCCGGCGAGACTCATACCGAGTCATTTGAGCCCGGCTCGTTTGGCATCTTTGTCTTTACCGGAACGCAGCCCCATACCGAGCTTGTTGAGCATCTAGTCGATCTGGCGCCTGATGGCGGCATTCTGACTGATGAATCCATGGCGACCCGCACGCCAGGTCTATTTGCCGCTGGCGATATCCGTTCCAAACGTTTACGCCAGGTTGTGACCGCTGTTTCGGACGGAGCCATAGCGGCAACGAGCGCATACGCGTTTCTCCGTGGATAAGTACGATAATATATCTTATGTAAGGTTGCTATCTTTACACAAAGTGGTTGGACGATGCATCAATGTGTTGTCCAACCACTTTTACTTGCCGGCTATGTGGTATGCAAAACTAGATAACCTAGAATACAATATAGTAAATGAACGGAGGACCTTTATGAACCACGTTAAACACGTTATTCCGATGTCCGATTCGTCGGTCAGTATTAAGCCTGAGGATATTCAGCCCACGGTGCTGCCCGATGCATTTATTCAGTCCGAAATCGTGTGCAAACTCAATACGTTGAGTCTGTCGCGCTATGACCAGTTGCCCAATGTGACGCTCTATCGCGACCAGGTTATTGAGTATGTTGCGCTGTGGATGGAGCCGCTGTCCATTTGCGTTGAGCAGCCCGTCATTACGCCATCGATGATCAACAACTACGTGAAGGTCGGCCTGGTGCCTGCTCCGGTTAAAAAGCAATATGGCCGCGAGCAGATTGCCCGCCTGATCGCTATCTGCCTCTTTAAGCAGGTGTTACCTATTGCTGCGGTGCAGGCACTCTTTAACATTCAGCGTTTGAGCTACGATGCCCCGACGGCCTTCGATTATGTGGTCGATCAGCTCGAGGCATCGACTCGTTCGGCGTTTTCCGTCGAGCAGACGCCGGTTCCCGATACGGCGCATCAGGTAACGCGTGAGTCGCTGCTTGTGCGCAGTGCGGTTTCATCCTTCGTTTCGAAGGCGTACCTGATGAGCTATCTAAAGTTTAATGGGTTTAATAGCTAGCCAACGTATATAACGGGCGGAGCAAAGGGCCATCTGTCACTTTGTCCCGCCCGTATTTTTGCTTGGTTGGACGTTATTGGCCCGAAGCCACGCCCATGCCGTAGCCGATAATGAGCCCATGCATTTCGGCATAGTATGAATCTAGCCCGTTACAGGGCATGATGATAGTTTTGGAGCTTGGCCAGCGCTCCACAATGCGGCTGGCAAGTGCTTGGGCGCCCGCCTCATTCTCGACATGGTCGATAACGACCTCGCCGCCGGTAAAGCCTTCGGCCTCCATGGTGTCGACAATCTTGGTGAGCATCTTCTTTTCGCCGCGGGTGTGCCCAACGAGTTCAATTTTGCCCGCTTCGCTCGCCGTGCCCAAAATGCGGATATTGAGCTTGTTAGCAATAACGCCGGCCGCCTTAGGGATACGTCCGGCCTTCGCAAGGTTTTCGTAGTTGCACAAACTAAAGAGGATCTTGCTGTTCTGCTCCAAGCTATCGAAGTAAGCGCAGGCGTCCTCAAAGGAGGCATCCGGGTTGCTCGTAAGATAGCGGTCGAACAGCAAGAAGATCAGATCCATTTTGCCACCTGCGGCTCGCGAGTTAACCAAATGAATCTGACGGTTGGGCTCTTCGGCAAGCACCATGTCACGCGCGGTGGCCGCGGCATTGTAGCTTCCCGAGACGCCCTCGGAGATGGGCATGCAAATCGTCTTGTCAGCGAGCTTAAAGAGCTCAGCCCACTCCCCTACGCTTGGGCAGGCGCTCGATGATGCGCCGGCTTCCGATTGAATGGCAACATTAAGCTCGTGAACATCGAGCGAGAGGTCGTCAACGAATTCACGCTCCCCCACTCGGATCTTAAGGGGTGCAAATGCAAAGGTGGTATGAGGTGCGGTTGGTTGCCAATCGCGAAGATTGCAGCTCGAATCGGAGATAAGTGCCCAGCTCATTGAGGGTCCTTTCTAATTGTTCCCCAACAATTATAGCCATCTTTTTGATTGATTGGATGGCTATCTAGTTTTGAATACTAGATAGCCATCCTGATTTTATGGCAAACGGTAGGGGTAAAAAGAATGGGCCTCGTGACTCAAGATCGCGAGGCCCATGTTCGTTCGCTGTAGTAATAAATTAGTAGCGTACGAAGATGTAGTTGTTGTTCATACCGGCTGCGACGGAGCTGATGATAACGCCCGTTTTGTAGTCGGAAGCATGGATCATCTGGCCATTACCGATATAGATGCCGGTATGGTAGGAGTTAACCACAACATCGCCGGGTTGCGGATCGGACACACGGGTCCAACCCATGAAAGTGCCGGTGGTGCCCAGACGGCAGTAGCGGCCCGTGAGGCAATAGCTTACAAAGCCGGAGCAGTCAAAGCTGTTCGGTCCAATGCCGCCCCAAGAATAAGCGCAACCCAGCTTGCTATAAGCGCGAGAAACAACGGTACCGCCGTCAACGGACTGGCTCGGTGCGGAAGGCGTCGGAGTCGGAGCGGGCGTCACGGGCTGCGGCGTGGGGGCAGGAGCGGGCGCGGGCGCAGGCGTGTTGCCGCCGCCGTTGTTGGTCGTACCGCCACCATTGTTGGTGTTCTCGGTCGTACCGGCGGTGTCGTTGCTCACCGTGGCCTTTTCGGCGGTGCTGGCATTAATGCCAGCCTGCAGCGCAGCGTTGGCCTCGGCCTCGGCAGCAAGCTCGGCCTGCAGCTGTGAATCCAGGGAGTTCACGACATTCTGGGCCTCAGCCTGCTGGGCATTGAGCTCGTCGACTTTCTTCTGCGTCGCGGCGACGTTCTTCTCCTGCTCGGCCTGCTTATCGGTGAGCTGCTGCTTAAGGTCCTTGACCTCTTGGATGGTCTGGGCCTGCTTGTCGGACACCTTGCCGTAGTAGAACAGACGGTTGAGCATATCGCCCAGATCGTCGACACCCGTCAGGACCTGAAGGAGACTCAGGCCGCCGGTCTTGTACTCACCGGCAACGTAGCTCGAAAGCTTTGCCTGGCCTTCGGCGATCTCTTGCTGCTTTTGCGTAATCTCGCCTGCAGTCTGATCAAGCTCCTGCGTCTGTGCGGAGAGTTCATCGTGAATTTGCTGGGTTTGCGTGCCGATCTGCTCGAGTTTAGTACGAGCAGCGGCAAGGTCGGATGCGGTATCGGCGTAGGCCGGAGCCACGAGGCCCAGGCCCAAAACACAAGCGAGGGTTGCCGTAGCAGCGCAGCGTGCCATGTTTCTGTGCGTGTTTGCTGTGCGCATGTAGCTTCCTTTCCAGTAACTAAGGGTAACGGCTAGTCCACCGTCACCAGGCTAAAGAGCTCAACATCGTCGTCAGTCGGCGTGAGCTTCTTGCGCGGGTTGAGAAACGCAAGCTCAAGGATACAACCGTAGCCCACAAGCTTTGCGCCCATATCACGCACCAGTTTACCTGTTGCCTCGACGGTTCCGCCCGTCGCGACCAAGTCGTCCAGAATCAACACGGTATCTTTAGAGCTGATGGCATCGGCGTGAATCTCGATAGAATCCGTTCCATACTCGAGCTCGTAGCTCTCGCTTATCGTCTTGCGCGGCAGTTTGCCGGGCTTACGTGCGGGTACAAAGCCGGCACCTAGGGCGACGGCCACGGGCACACCGACCATAAAGCCGCGGGCCTCGGGTCCTACGACCTTGGTAATGCCCATATCGGCAAAATGCTCGGCAAGGGCATCCACCATGGCCCTCAGGGCCTCGGGATTGCCAAAGAGCGGTGTGATGTCCTTAAAGACGACTCCGGGCTCGGGATAGTCGGGGATATCGACGATATGAGATTCGAAGTCGTACATGGCGTGACCTTTCATGGATTGCCGGGTGGACGGCGATTATTTACCCGTGTTAGCAGACGGGTTATGCGAGGGGACGACGACCTTGGACGGTTGCACGAGCGACTCCTCGTGCGCGGCAACCGCGGGGACGCTTGCCCCATCGCTTTTAGCCTTGGTGGATTCGGAACGTGCAATCTCCTCATCGAGTGCATCAATGTCGGCGTCCTCGACCACGGCGTTGAGCGACTCAAAGACACGGTTCTTAAGGAGCGCGGTATGCACACCCTCGGTGAGGTCGTGCAGCTTCTTAAAAGCGCGCTCGAGCTTGGCGTCGCGCTCATCATCAGAGGTATCCATGCCGAGCATGCTCACGAGAACCTGCTCAAACATCGAAGACTCGCGGTTTGCCGACGATACGTACTGACGCAGGTTGCGCGGCTCAATGTGGAAGCGCGACAGCTCCGAGCAGTAGCGGATAATCGGGAAATCTCTGCCATCGACGAGCTCTCGGTTCTGCGGGCTCTTGATGATGCGGATAAGATCGTTCTCGGCAAGGGAGCGGATAAACGAAATCTCAACACCGAGCATGTCGGGGATCGTCTCGATGGGGTGCAGCTTTTGCTTGGTCTCCTTGGGCTCCGTCTTAAGCGGAACATCGGACAGAAGACCCACCTCGTAAGCCAAAGTGGACAGGTCCGTTGCGTTTTCCAAGCGCTGCTTAATGACGTTGAGCGGCATGTAGCGGGTCTTCTGCAGGTGCAGGATGACCTCGAGACGGTCAACGTCTTCCTTGGAGTACTGGCGATACCCCTTAGGCGTTCGATGAGGGGTGATGAGCCCCTCATCTTCTAGAAATCTAATTTTTGAGTTCGATAGATCGGGGTATGCGCCTCGAAGTAGATTGACGACTTGGCCGATACTCAGATAGTTGCGTTCGGCCATGCCCTACTCACCGGTTTCGATGCGCTCCGGCGTGCTCTCGTGGTAGATGAGCGTAAACGTACCGATCTGGACGGAAGAACCATCGTGCAGCGGGGCCGCGTTGACAATGGCGCCGTCGACCCAGGTGCCATTGAGCGAGCCCAGGTCCTCAATGCGAGCGCCGAGGCCCTCGCGAATAATGCGCGCGTGGCTACGCGAAACGGTCATGTCATTGAGGAAGATGCCGTTCGCAGGATCGCGGCCGATGGTGGTCACGTCGTCCTCGAGCTCAAAGGCGGCACCAGTCTGCGGACCCTTGACGATGGACAGAACGGGTGCGGTGATGCGCACGTTGGCCATGAGGTCGGGAACGGTGACGTCGCTTGAAGGCACGCGGAATACGCAGGTAGCGTCAGCAGTCTTATCATTCTGAGGCATATTGTTAACCATGTTGTCCATGACAACCCCTAACTTATCGCGGACGTGCCGCAAATAATGAACCGTACGTAATCATACCCCAACGAATCAGTCTTCGATTTCAGGGTTCAGAAAGTCGATGCCCTCGTCCTCGGGATGCGCGAGAGCCTGTTTAATGGCCACTCCGCCCTTAATGGAATAGATGACAGCCGTGAGCATGGAGAAGATCACGCCGCCGTACACAAAGAAGATGCCGAGGGGCACCGAGCTTCCGTTGAGGCCCGGGAAGGCCGTAAGGGTTGAAGGTAAAAGATGCAGGCCGTCAATAACGGGGAACCCGAGCAGCATGAGCGAGAAGCCGGTCATGAGCAGTGCAGTGGCAATCTTTCCGGGAAAGACGACATCGATGGGGCGACGGTGATAATGACGCACGATAAGCGTGCCGATGCCCAGATAGATGTCGCGGCCAATAATGAGCACGCAGACCCAGATGGGCAGCTCTCCGCGGACCACCAGCCCAAGTACGCCGGTGAACAGCAGCGCACGGTCGCAGATGGGATCCATGACCTTGCCGAGCCACGAGACCGTCTTGGTCATGCGGGCGATCTGACCGTCCATCCAGTCGGTAGAGGCGGCAACGGCGTAGATAACGATGGCGATGACGCGGTTGTTATCCGTCACAAACAGGTACAGAAATACCAGGGTGAGGATCAGGCGCGTAAAGGTGATGAAATTGGAGATCGTAAAGATCTTATTCGACGGGTAATCGGAAGTGCCGATAAGCTCCTTTTTGATCTTCTTTTTGATGCCCACAGGACTCCCCCGCTGGTTAACGACAAAACTTTCGATACTATACCCGTTCCGGCGATGTCTATCCAGCGTATGCATAGAGAGTCCAGACATATGGAGGATGCTACTGGGTTGTGCGGGATTCTGCATTTGTGTACATCAGCCTCCAAATATGACATTTTTCGGCATCTTTGATGGCTGATGTACACGTTTTGATTCGGTGATTACATCGATCGGGAAAGTTGTTGCCTTAAGCAAATTAATCATGATGTGCGGGTCGAGAAGGGTTGGCGCCAAAAGAGCCCAACGGCCGTTACGGCTTCGTTAGAAACGCGCCCCACCATGGATGGTGAACCCGAAAGGTAAGGCGCGCGGGCATGGTGAATCGGCCCGCGCGCCCGGAAGAGAAAGGATAAACCCATGGGTTATATGCTCGAGACGCGCGGGCTCACCAAGCGCTTCGGCCGCGGCGACCAGGCGCAGGACGCCGTGGCCGACGTGAGCCTTCATATCCGCGAGGGCGAGGTGTACGGGCTGCTCGGCCCCAACGGCGCCGGCAAGTCGACAACGCTCAAGATGATCTGCGGGATGCTGCGGCCGACGGCCGGGGAGATCCTCTTTGCCGGGCACGCCTGGCGCCGCGAGGACCTCTACGCAATCGGCAGCCTCATCGAGGAGGCGCCGCTCTACCCCAACCTCACCGCGCGAGAGAACCTGCGCGTGCGCACCACGCTGCTGGGCCTTCCCGAGAGCCGCATAGATGAGGTGCTCGCCGCCGTGGACCTCGCGGACACCGGGAAGAAGCGCGCCGGGCGCTTCTCGATGGGCATGCGGCAGCGCCTGGGGCTCGCACTGGCGCTGATCGCCCGGCCACGCCTGCTCGTGCTCGACGAGCCCACCAACGGCCTCGACCCCATCGGCATCGAGGAGCTGCGCGACCAGATCCGCGGCTTCGCGGCGGCGGGTACGACGGTGATCGTCTCGAGCCACATCCTCTCCGAGGTGCAGCAGATGGCGGACACCATCGGCATCATCTGCGGGGGGCGCCTCGCCTACGAGGATGCGCTTCGTCCCGGACAGGACCTCGAGGAACTCTTCATGAGCTTCTGCCGGGAAGGGCGACGAGCGCGCGGGGAGGTGGCGGCATGACGGGTGAGAAAGGCGGCCTGCTCGCGGGCCTGCGCGCCGAGGCCCTGAAGTCGCGCCACGCGGCACCGGTTCGCCTGGCCGTGCTCATGGCGCTGCCGATGCCGCTGCTCGGCGCGATGCCCTACCGGGGCGTGCAGATCTTCAGCGCGTGGAACTACTGGTACGCGCTCTTCCTGCCCGTGTCTCTATCGCTCGTGGTGGCGTGCGTCGCGCGGGCGGACGCTCGCACGCGGATGCGGGGGCTTCTGGGCCTGGGCTTCCCGCTCGGGCGAGCCTGGTGGGCCAAGGCGCTCTGGTGCCTCGCGCTCTGCACGCTCTCGAACCTCGTGGTCTTCGGCATCTACCTCGCGGGATCGGCGTTCTCCTCGCAGGGCCTCACGGCCGCGGGCACGCTCACGATGCTCCTCTGCGCGCTCGCCAACACGGTGACCGCGGCGTGGATGATCCCCGCAGGGCTCTTCCTCACGGCGCGGCTCGGCATGCTCGCGGGCATCTTCTGCCCGCTCGCCGCGCAGCTCGTGGGTGGGTTCGCCTGGTCGCTGATGCCGCTGCCGCAGCTCTTTCCGCCGTCGGCGAGCATGGTCATCCCCACGAGCTTCATTCCCGTGCTGCCGAGCGGCGAGCCGCTCGCGGCGGACATGGCGCTCGGCGGGGCGCTCATGGCGGACGGCGTGCTCACGCTGGCGGGCCTTGCGGTCTGCGCGCTCGCGTTCGCCGCGCTCACGGCGGCGGGCGCGGCCTGGTTCGCGCGCTCCGAGGAGAGGTGATGGCCATGACACGACTCTCCGACCCGACGCCGCGCATGACTCTCCCGCGGGCCCTGCTCTCCGAGGCCCTGCGCCTGGCGCGCTCCCCGCTCGCGGCGGTGCACCTCGCCTGCGGCCTGGCGGCCGGTCTTGCCTGCGGCGAGTACTTCTCCGTAACCCGATGGGACCCGGCGCTGGGCGCGGACGCCTACGCCCAGTTCCTCGGCGCCCTCATGCCGCTCATGTCCGCCATCGTCTGCGGGCTCGCCGTGGACGAGGAGCGCGCTGCCGGGCGCCTCACCAACCTCACGGCGGTCCCCTCGCGAGGGCGCGCCGTCGCGGCGAAGCTGCTCGCCCTTGCGGCGCTCGGCGCGGGCGCGCTGGCCGTGGCGCTCGGCGCGTTCGGGGCCGTGCTCGCCGTCGCCGGGCGCCTGCCGCTCGGGCCCGCTCCGCTTGCGGCCGCCTGGGCGGGCATCGTGCTGGGCAGCCTGCCCCTCTACGCGCTGGGGCTCGGCGTGGCCCTGCGCCTCGGCCGCAACGCCGCCATCGGCGGCGGCGCGGCGGGGACGCTCCTCGCGTTCTTCTCGGTGGGCGGACTTGCGCACGGCCTCATGACCGGCGAGCTCACCGGTGCCCTGGCGACGCCCCTGGGCTGGGTGCCGCTCGCCTGGCCCGCGCGCCTGGGGTCGCTCGTGGTGGAGGCCTTCATCGACGCCGCACGCGCGGCGGGCCCTCTCCTCACGACTGCGCTCGCTGGCCTCGCGCTCACCCTGGCAGCCGCCGCCGTCCTTCTCGCCTGGTTCTGCCGCTTCGAGGACGGGAGGGCAGATGCGTAGGAAGGCGCTCGCCGCCATGCTCGTCCTCCTCTCCGCAGCGCTCGTCCTGGGCGGGAATGCCCTGCTCGACGCTGCGGACGACAGGGGCAATGTCCGAGAGCTCCAGCTCATCTTCTTCGGGCGGGAGTCGGACGGCGAGGGCTGGCTCGAGATCGAGGCGCGCGGCGGCTCGGGCGTGCGCTACCACGCGTGCGACGCGGCCGAGGCGCCCGCGGCTGCGCGCAGGGCTCTGGACCGCTGAGTGCGGCGCTAGTACAATTCCGACGAGAGTTTCAGGAGGTCGAACATGGCGAGGATACTGGCAGTGGATGATGAACGGGCGATCCTCGACGCGCTCGCGCGCGTCCTCGGCCGCGACGGCCATGAGGTCGTCAGGGCGGCCGACCCGACGACAGTCCCGGGGATGGACCTCTCGCGCTTCGACCTCGTGCTCTGCGACGTCATGATGCCGGGGCTCGACGGCTTCGAGCTCGTGCGGCAGATCCGCCCGGACTTCGACGGGCCCATCGTCTTCCTGACCGCGCGCGTGGCCGAGGAGGACGCCGTGGCCGCCTACGGCCTGGGCGCCGACGACTACGTCCGCAAGCCCTTCGGGGCCGCGGAACTGCGCGCCAAGGTCGCGGCCCATCTACGCCGTGAGCGCCGGCCGCGCTCGCACGCCCTCTCCTTCGGGGAGGCGCGGATCGACCTCGGGGCGCGCGACCTCGCCGTGGGCGGCGAGACCGTGCCGCTCACTCCCACCGAGTACGCCATCTGCGAGTACCTCGCGCGCCACCCCGGGCAGGTCATGAGCCGCGCGCAGATACGCGAGGCGGTGCTCGGCTGGGAGAGCGACGCCGGCGACGCGGCCATATCCATGCAGGTCAGCCGCGCCCGGAAGAAACTCTCCGAGGCCGGCGCCGATCCGATCGCGACCGTCTGGGGGATGGGGTACAAGTGGCAGCTCTGAGGACCGGGGCGCGAGGTCGCGGGGGCATGCCGCTCTCCTTCGTCATCGCGCGCTACTTCGCCTACGCGTTCGCGGCGGTCGCCACGGCGTGGCTCGCCTCGTTCATGGCGCTCTCCGCGGCGATCAATGTGGACTTCGTCTACGAGGCAAGCTGGGGGCCGGCCAATGCGCGCGAGGTCGCGGAGGGCCTGGCACGCGACGGCGTCTGCGGGCAGCAGGACGTGCCGACGGCCTACCGCTACCTCATCCTGAACAAGGACGGATACGTGCTGATGACAGACCTCGAGGGCACGCGGCTCGAGGACGCGACGGAAATGGCCCGTACGGCACTCGCCGCTGATCCGGGCACAGTGGAGATCGAGGGCGGGGGCTCGGGCCTCACCTACGCCGCGTTCCCGCTCAAGGACGGCGGGGCATGCGCGCTCGTCAGCGAGTACCTGCCGCAGTGGGTCTCGCGCGATCTCGCCGGCCTGCTTCCCAACCCGCAGAACCTCATGCTCGTCGGCGTCGCGGCGGGAAGCGCGCTCGCGCTCGCGCTCGTGGCGCGCCGCGCGAGCCGCGTGATCTCGCGCAAGATGGCGCCGCTCGCGGAGGCGGCGGGGCGCGTCGGCGCGGGGGAGCTCGACTTCGCGGTCGGCAGCACCAACGTGCGCGAGGTGAACGACGTCCTCGCCGCGATGGACGCCATGCGGGCCTCCCTCGCCGAGTCGCTCGAGGCCCGCTGGGCCGCGGAGCGGGGGCAGCGCGAGCAGGTGGCGTCGCTCGCCCACGACCTCAAGACGCCGCTCACCGTGCTGCGCGCCAACGCCGACTTCGTGGCGGAGGAGCTGGAAGACGAGAAAGACGCCGACCTCGCGGCCGCCGCGCGCGACATAGCCGGCGGTGTCGAAAGGCTCGACGGCTACGTGCGCCTGCTCATCGAGGCCTCGCGCGGGTCCGGCGGGGCGGAGAGGGCCCCCATGCGGCCGGCCGAGCTCTGCGAGCAGGTCCTCGTCCTCGAAAGATTTCCACCGCCCCCTACAGGCCTGGATTGATTTAACAGTTGATTTAATCTGGCTGAACAAGCCGAGCATGGGCCGGTTGACAAAATGTAAGGTAAAATAGCAGATACGACCGTACGCCGGTGCGGGGTTCGGGTGATGTGATAGAAAGTAATACACGTATTACATCTAACCGGGAGGTGCATCATGGCAACCGCCACCGCAGCCCTGAGAACCCCCGAGGACCTCGCGAACAGGTACGACCGCCTGGCGAAGTCGACGGGCCGCACGAAAACCTTCTACATGACGGAGGCGCTTGCCGCAGAGATAGGCAGGCTCGAATACGAGTACGGCCTCATGAATTATCCGGGAAGCGTTTGGTTGCGAGGTATGCCAGTGTGAGGGCCTGATTCGTCAGGCCCCGCACAGGGGGACCGCGATGGTGGCCACCGCGCCGCCCGAGGGGCTGTTGGCGAGCGAGACGGAGCCCCCGTGGGCGCTCGCGGCCTCGGAGGCGACGTGGAGGCCGAGCCCGTAATGGCGGCCTCCGTCGCGCGAGGAGCGAGAGGAGTCGTCTGTGAAGAGGCGCTCGCAGCCGCGTTCGAGGGCGGCGGGAGAAAAGCCCGGTCCGTCGTCGGCGACCTCGATGACGAGGTATCCACCAGCGACGTCGCAGGAGACCACCACGCGCGAGCGCGCGTGCTCGGCGGCGTTGGCCACGAGGTTCGCGGCGGCTCGCGCCAGGGTGGTTCGGTCGAGTGGGGCCTCGGGCGCGCCCGCGACAGCGGGGCCCGTGGCCGCGTCGAGCGTCACGCCTCGCGCCCGGGCGATCTGGGCGGCCTCGGCGAGGGGCGCCGTCCCTGGGTCGGCTCCTCGATGGCCGCGGCTGAATTCCCCTGCCATCGGCTGCGTGGGTTCCGGCACGGGGCTCTGGCGCTGCTCGAACTGGGCGCAAGACTCGGCTGTTGGTCGTACCGGACGGCATACGTTTTGAGACCGGCAAGCTGATGCCGGCTCGAGGACAGCGGCCCGGTGCACCGGGCCGATCGATAGCGGTCTCAGGTTCACAGCGCAGCTTCTCAGGGCTCGCATATATAGGAAGACTTGATTGGCAATCGATTTTAATGAAGTCGGCAGCGCATGTCAGAGTTTTCAACAAATTTAACATGCCACCCTTTATATCCGCACGCGCGTAATTCAACTCATAAGGACCGGCTATCCCTTACCAGTGACACAATCTCAAACGCACAGAACAGAATCATCAGTCCAATCATCGCATAAGAGGCAGCCGAACCTTCAAGCACTATTCCACAAAGAACAATCTCCGCGCCGCCAATAAGAACTGTTATCAGGCGCTCTGCCTTTTTGCTCTCGCCGCTCGCATAAAAAGGCGGCAAAGCGCACAAGATCACATATAGCCCGGGAAGGGAATACAGGATCGATAGTCCAAGCCCCCCATCAACCGCAGTGCTTTGCGCAAGAATCAACTGAACCCAAACGGCAATTATCACTGAGCAGGTTGTCGATAAAAGAAGACTAGAAATATAGCACGCAACAAAGTCCCGTCGCATTCGAACAGAGAAATCCGCGAACTCTCTTCGCCGCGTGGAAACAATAAGGTACACAGAAATTGCAATAGAACCAATCAGGGAAAACAGCGGAACAACCAGCAATTCAAGCTTATTACCCCATCGATCAACCACACCCCCACTCCAATGAGCGGGAATTGTATCAGGGAGGACTGACCAAGCCGCCCATAGAATCAGAAATGGAAGAATAGAGAGGATGAAAGATGATAACACTGCAGTAATTTTTTTTGAGGCTCTCATCGATTCCGCATCTCCTTGCGCGCCCACATTCCACTCCGCCTTAAATCAAGTATACGTTTTGAGACCGGCAAGCTGATGCCGGCTCGAGGACAGCGGCCCGGTGCACCGGGCCGATCGATAGCAGTCTCAGGTTCACAGCGCAGTTTCTCAGGGCTCGCATATATAGGAAGACTTGATCGGCAATCGATTTTAATGAAGTCGACAGCGCATGTCAGAGCTTTCAGCAAACCGCAGGTAAATTCGTATACCAAAAATTGGTACACGGATTTACCTGCGATGTTCATGCTTGGTCAAAAGCCTATCAAGCGATATATCCATTATTTTAATGCGCGCGCCTGAGCTTTTGACTGAAGTGGCAGTCCGACCGCCGGCAGGCGGCCACGCTATATCCAAAGGCCACGCCTACTCCCCGTGCCCGGCTACGTCGACGACCCAGTGCTGCCCGTCGAGTTCCTGCCGCAGAGCTACATCAGGGACGTTTTATTGGGGGACGACCACATGGAACCCCGGGAGATCAAGCTGTACGGCTGATCCATCCGTCAACAACATGTCAAAGCCCCAAAACCCAACAGGATCGCGAACGAGGGGATGAATTGACCGCCCGGGTATTTGCGCCAGGGCGGTCAATTTTATCAACCATGGGTGCGATTCTGTGAGGCCATTTTTCTGGCATCCGCCGTTTGCTCCGGTCTCAACGCACCCATCGACCGTTCAGTAATCTTTGCGAACGCGACCACGTGCGCATTTGTCGAACAATCAAATGTCCGACAATGTCTGACGGAGCTGTCAGATATTCACGCACGAACAGGCGAGCTTCGCGAGCGATTGTAGGCAACTAGTAGCCCCAGCTGCGTCTTTGGCGCAGGTTCGACGTCTGACATCTTGAATGTCTAACGTTGAACGAAGCTGGTTGATAACAAGCAGGTGGAATAAACATGGAGCCCGACACCTCTCGCGCAATCGGCGCGCGGTAAGGGTCTGGCCCATCTCATATGTTGCCAACGCTAACGGTGAACCTGAGCGCCCGGGCACATTCTTTGTTGGCTGAAACCGGCATAGCAACTAGCGGAAGGCATCATCGAAGGAGTGTGCTGGAAAGCACCCGTCTCCTTAACTGTTAGAAATGCAGGTTAATAATCTATGTGGCCAATGTGATACCGTTGAACCCGCATATCGATACCGCTCAGCCA
>CAUGJE010000025.1 GCA_959599915.1 uncultured Collinsella sp.
GGCCCGATTTTGCCTCTTGACAATGTCCTGCTCATATTAAAAGGAACGTCCCTAACTGCCGGATAAAAAACGAGCGAGGATCTTGAGGTCCTCGCTCGTTTTTGTTCTAGGTGATGTTTCGACCGTGCGGCTACTTGTCGGCAGCGGTCTTTTTGGCAGTCGACTTCTTCGCAGTTGACTTCTTCGCGGTCGTCTTCTTGGCGGCAGTGGCTTTCTTAGCCGTCGTCTTTTTGGCCGCCGTTGTCTTCTTCGCCGTGCTCGCCTTGGTTGTGGTCTTGCGGCCGCGGGCGGGCTTCTTCTCCTTGGTCGGGCAGTCCATGTTCACGCAGATGCGCCACGGACCGCGCGCCGTGTTGACCACCACGATGGGGGCGCCGCACTCGGGGCAGGTCTCGCCCGTCGCCTCGAGCTTACCGAGCGCCGGCAGAGGATAGCTCACGCCGCAGTCATCGTAGTTGGTGCAGCGGATAAAGCGCTTGCCGCTCTTCTCGCTCTTGTGCGCGATCAGGTCGCCATGGCGTCCGGCCTCGGCGCACACCTTGCACTCGCCCACCTTAAGGTCAGGCTCGTAGTTGGTGGGGCACGTGGGGTTCACGCAAATCTCGAAGGCCTTCTGGCGGAACGGCTGGCACTTAATGCGCGGCGCGCCGCACTCGGGGCACACGGCCGCCTCGCCCTCGAGCGGGCTCACCTTGACGCCGCTCGGCACCGGATAGGTCACATCGCAGTCGGGCCAGCCCATGCAGCCGATAAAGCTGCCGCGGGTCTTGGCGCTCGTCTTCATAACCAGGTCCTTGCCGCACTTGGGGCAAGCGCCCACGCGCGCATCGGCCGTGACGGCGTCGCTGATGGCGTTGCCCAGTTCCTGCGTATGTTTGAGCAGCTCGTCGAGCACGCCGGCCAGCAGCGCGCGCGAGTGCGTCACGACATGTTCTTCGGTGTCCTCGCCGCGCTCCACGCGGGTCATGTCGCCGTCGAGCTCGCTGGTCATATCGGGGCTCGTGATGCGCGGGGCAAACTGCGACAGTGCATCGATAATGGCGATGCCCAGCTGGCTCGGCTCCACGGGATCATTTTTGAGATAGCGCACGGCATACAGGCGCTCGATGATGCTCGCGCGCGTGGACTTGGTGCCCAGGCCGCGCTTTTCCATCTCCTGCACGAGCTTGCCCTGGCTGTAGCGCGCGGGCGGCTCGGTCTGCTTGGCCTCGAGTTTAATGTCGAAAACGTCGACCGTATCGCCCTGCTCCAGCGGCGGCATCTGCTCGTCGCGCTTAAGTCCATACGGATACGCCTCGCGGAAGCCCGGGGTCACGAGCACGTCGCCCGAAGCCACGAACGGCTCGCCGTTGACGTCGAGCTCGAGCTTGGTGTTCTCGATGGTCGCGGGCCCCATGAGCGTTGCCAGGAAGCGGCGGGCGATGAGGTCGTAGAGCTTGCGCTGGCCGCCATCGAGCGTGGACGGATCGCCTTCGCCCGTGGGGTAGATGGGCGGGTGGTCGGTGGTCTCGACTTTGCCGCGCGTGGGCTTTATGGGGCCGGCGAGTACCTTTTTGCACACGGGCGCCAGCGCCGGGTTGATCTTTGCCAGGTCGCTCACCACGGCGCCCAGATCGAGCGTCGCAGGGTACACGGTGTTGTCGACACGCGGATAGCTGATGAGGCCCGCCATGTAGAGGTACTCGGCGATGCGCATGGTACGTGCAGGTGAGATGCCCTCGGCCGCGGCGGCAGCCTGCAGCGAGGTCGTCGCAAACGGCGTGGGCGGCTGCTGCTTGCGGGAGCGCTTGGTCACCGCGGCGACGGTTGCCGTCGTAGCGCCGTCGACGTGGCCGTACGCCGTCTCGGCAGCATCTTTGTCGGTAAAACGTGTCGTCTTGTGCGCAATCTTAAAGCGGTCATCCTCGGCAGCACCCTGAGCGGCACCCATGCCGCGAATCTGCCAATAGTCCTCGGGCACAAACGCCATGCGTTCGCGTTCGCGCTCGACCACCAGAGCGAGCGTCGGCGTCTGCACGCGGCCGGCGGAGCGCACGTTGCCAAAGCCGCCAAACTTGGCGAGCGTCAGGTAGCGCGTGAGCACCGCGCCCCAAATGAGATCGATGTGCTGGCGGCTCTCGCCGGCGTCGGCCAGATTCTGGTCGAGCGAGACAAGATTATCGAAGGCCTGCGTAATCTCGGCCTTGGTAAACGAAGAATACTGGGCGCGGGCGACCGGCAAGTCAGGCGCAACCTCGCGCACTTTGTTGAGGGCGTCCGAACCGATCAGTTCGCCCTCGCGGTCGAAGTCCGTGGCGATAATGACGCTGTCGGACTTCTTGGCAAGGTTCTTGAGCGAGCGGATGAGCTCCTTCTCGGCCGGCAGCTTAATGACGGGCGCCCAGGTGAGGTAAGGCAGGCTCTCGAGCTTCCAGCCCTTGATGGAGATACCATCGGCAAGAAACGGCTTGCGCTTGGTGTCGTAGGGCGGACGTGCCAGGCCATCGGGCATATCGGCCGGCAGCATCTCGCCGTCCTCGGTGACCGAATACCAGCCCAGCTTTTTATCGAACAGCACGCTGTCGCAAAAATCGGGCGCAAGGATGTGACCGGCAAGGCCGATGGTCACGCACTCCTCGCCCTTCCACTCAAAACGGTAGATGGCGGTGTTGTACACCTTGTCCTTTTTGGGTTTGCCCGTGGACAGACGCTCGGCAATCTGACGCGCGGCGTCGTTTTTCTCTGCGATGATGAGCTTCAAAAGAGGCTCCTATCTCGTGTCTCTGCGGCTACGCCCGCCCGTATGGCGGCCGACTTACGCCCTTGCTTGCTCAATCTGCCCGATGAGCCAATCGCACCAGGCATCCATGCCCTCGCCCTTGCGCGCGCTCACGGCAAACCGCGGCGCCTGCGGATTGAGGTCATCGAGTGTCTTAGTATACCTATCCATGTCAAAATCGAAAGCCGGAGCCACGTCGACCTTGTTGAGCAGCTGCGCGCCGGCGTGTTGGAAGATGCCCGGGTACTTGATGGGCTTGTCGTCGCCCTCGGGCACCGAGAGAATCATGATGGACAGGTTCTCGCCCAGGTCAAAGTCGACCGGGCAGACCAGGTTGCCCACGTTTTCGATAAAGATGACGTCGATGTTCTCCAGACCGACGGCCTGGTCGAAGGCATCGACGGCCTCCATGATCATGTTGCCCTCGAGGTGGCACAGGCCGCCCGTGTTGATCTGAATGGCGGGCATGCCGGCTTCCTTCATGGTGATGGCGTCGACGTCCGAGGCGATATCGCCCTCGATGACAGCACAGCGCAGGCCGGCTTTGTCACGCAGGCGCTCGTTGGTGCCCAGAATCGTGGTGGTCTTGCCCGAGCCGGGGCTCGACAGCACATTGATCACGTAGGTGTTTGTCTCATTAAATCGCTGACGCAGCTGATCTGCCAGGCGCTCGTTGCGCGACAGAATCGGCGATGCAATATCAATCGTTTTCTCGGCCATACTTAGCGCTCCTTACTTTGGCCCCTTTATACCCCATCACCAGATGGCTAGCGGGCTAATCGTCGGGGGTTTCGATTTCGATACTTGCGATATCGAGCTCGCGGCCGTGCAGTAGGCGCACGTTGGCACCACCACACTGAGGACAGCGACAGTGGAAGCGATCGTGGTCGAAAACCTCGCCGCAGTCTAGACACTCGCTTTGTGGATGGACCTCCTCCACGGCAAGCTCGCAGCCGCGCGTGAGCGGGTCCTCGTCGCGAAACGTCTCCCACGCAAAGTCGAGCGCCTCGCGCACAACTTCGGTCATATCCCCGATACGCAGCGTTACCAAAACGGCGCGCGAGGCCCCCGCCCCACGCGCCGCGCGAATCACTGTATCGAGTATGCCGTTGACAATGCCAACCTCGTGCATACCGATTTACTCCTCGTCGTCCTCGTCGTCCGAGAACAGGTCCAGACGGCTCACGAACAGGCCCTCCTTGCCCTCGCGCGCGGTAATGACCACGCGAGCGATGGCGAGCGAAATCTCGTAGAGCGAGAGCAGGGCGCCATACATGAGACCCAGCGTAACGGGCGAGCCGTCGGGCGTAATCACAGCCGAACCCACGAGCAGGCCTACGTACACGTAGCGCCAGGCGCTGCGGAAGGCCGCATAGGACACGATGTGGAAAACGGACAGGTAGAAGATGATGAGCGGCAGCTCAAACGCCACACCAAAGCCGATCATAAAGAGCAGCTCCATGTTGACGTAGTTCTCCAGATCGGGCAACGCCGTAGCGACAGCCGAGGTCTCGCCGATGAGCCACTCAAAGCCCGCCGGGATGATGATGAAGTAGCAGAAGATGGCACCCAGGAAGAACAGCACCGTCGAGGCGAGCACCGTGGGCACAACCCACTTGCGCTCGTTGGGGCGCAGTGCCGGCAGGAAAAATGCCAGAATCTGCCAGATGATCATGGGCGTGCACATGACCACGGCCATCTTGATGGCAAGCGAGAAGCGCAGGCCAAAGCCGCCGAGCGTGGTGGTGATGTAAAACTTACCGTCCGGCACAAAGGAGCGGATGGGGTCCTCAAGAATATCGAGCACCACGGGCGTGGCAAAGTACAGCACGATGGCGGCGGCAAACACCGAAACGACCACGATGGTCAGGCGGCGACGGAGCTCTCCCAGGTGATCGAAGAGCGGCATGCGCGCAGGTCCGATCGGCATTACTCATCGCCTCCCTTCGGGGCGTCGGCGGCAGCAGCCTCGGCATCGTCCTCGACCTCGAGCTCGCGAGCGAGCTGGTCGACGACGGCCTTGCGCTTGCGGGGACGACGGGCGTAGAGGTCAGCCGTCGTGGGCTCTGCCGGCTCGGGCTCGGGCTCTGCAGCAGGCTCGGGCTCGACGGCAGCAGCAGGCTCTGTACCCTCGGCCTCATCAACAGCGCCTTCGCCCTCAGCAGCACCCTCGCTTGCGGCCTTCTCGGCAGCAAGACGGGCGCGACGCTCGGCAAAGGTCTCCTTCTTGGCGGGCGCTGCCGTCTCGGCGGCATCCTCGTCCACATCGGAATCGTCGTCGGTCGCAGCAGTCTTCTTGGGCTTGACCGGGGCCGACGCGGCCTCGCTCACCGGATCGATAATCTCGGACTGAACAACGGCCGTCATCTTTTCCTGCGTCTCGCGGAACTGACGGATGGCACGGCCGATCGTGCGGCCCATCTGCGGGAGCTTATCCGGGCCAAACAGCAAAAAGCCGAAGACCACGATGATCGCGAGCTCACCCTCTCCAATACCAAACACACATACCTCCAAGGCTCGATGTGAGTCGAGCCCGCACCGCGCCATTCGGCCGGAACTCGTCTATTCATTCGGTCAAGTATAGCGCCCGGACGCCAAAACGTCCGAGCGCATCACAAACATATGCCAAACGGCACGCCCTTTTGGGGGCAAAGATTATGCAGCGGTGATCGAAATCTCCTGGTCGACGCCCAACAGCTGAACCACGCGCATCACCGGGGGCTGCACGTTGACGCAGCTAAAACGCTTACCATGATCAGCTGCGTGGTGTGCGGCGCCCACAAGCACGCCAATGCCCGTCGAATCGATGTAGCTCACCTGGGCAAAATCGAGCTCAACGGCCTCAGTGGGCTGCTCGAGCGCCAGGTCGATGGCATTGCGCAGGCTATCGGCGTTAGAGATATCGATCTCACCGGTCACCTTAATGGTGTAGAGCTCTGGCGTGGGGTTGGTGGAAATACCCAAATCCATGTATACGCTCCTTTACGTATCGAAAGTGCGGATAGTACTAGGCGCGGACTTGCGGGGCCCTACGCGTTAGGCGCGCTCGGCACGCGCAAGCTCGGCAGCGACGAGCTTGACAGCCAGCACCAGCACATCGAGCGCAGCCTCCAGGTCCTCGACCGTGGGATAGCTCGGCGCGATGCGGATGTTGGTGTCGCGCGGATCCTTGCCATAAGGCCAGGTGGCACCAGCCGGCGTGAGCTGGACGCCCAGGTCGGCACAAAGCGCGGCGACCTTCTGGGCCGAGCCCTCGGGGCCATCGAAACTCACAAAGTAGCCGCCATGGGGATGCGTCCAAGTGGCGCAACCCGTGTTACCCAAGCCCTCGGTGAGTTTACGCTCAACGGCCTCAAAGCGCGGGCACAGGAACTCGGCATGCTTTTTCATGTGCTCCTTGACCGCCTCGATGGTGGGAAGGAAGCGCACGTGACGCAGCTGGTTGAGCTTATCGGCGCTAATAAGACCGGCCTTCAGGCGCTTGGAGAACTCGGCGATGACCGCGGGGCTCGCACCGATAAAGCCGATGCCGGCGCCCGGGAAGGTGATCTTGGACGTCGAGGCAAAGGCCACCACGCGATCCTCGGTGCCCGCCGCGCGAGCGAGGTCAAAGATATTTGCGAGCTCGTCGGTCTCGTCGTACAGGTCATGCACGCAGTAAGCGTTGTCCCAAAAGATGCGGAAATCGGGCGCGGCCGTGGGCATCTCGACCAGGCGGCGCACAGTGTCCTCGCTAAAGGTGATGCCCGTGGGGTTAGAATACTTGGGCACGCACCAGATGCCCTTGATGGAATCGTCGGCGGCAACCAGGCGCTCAACCTCGTCCATGTCGGGGCCATTGTCGGTCATCGCGACGGGGACGTTCTCGATGCCCAAGTCGGCGGTGATGCCAAAGTGGCGATCGTAGCCGGGAACGGGGCACAGGAACTTGACCTTCTTGCCGTCGTGCGCTGCCTCGTAAGCCTCCCAAGGGTCGCTGCCGCACGAGCCACAGCGCCAGAACATGCCGGCGATGTCGTGCTCAATCAGCAAACTCGACGAACCCAGCACGAGCGTCTGCTCGGCAGGGCAACCCAGGAACTCCCCCGCCAGCTTGCGTGCCGAGGGAATGCCCTCAAAGCAGCCGTAGTTGGAGCAGTCGACGTTGCCGTCGTGCAGATCGGCATCGGCATTGAGGATATCGAGCATGGGTCGAGAGATGTCCACCTGGGAGGGCGACGGCTTGCCGCGGGCCATATCGAGCGCCAGGCCCTTGGCCTTGACCTCGGCGACCTCGGCTTTGAGCGCCTCGATGGCGGCATCGAGTTCGGTGGTTTCCATCTTCTGGTAGATCGTCTGCATGGGGTGCGACCTTTCGCGAAGCGGTACGTTGCAGTTCGTCTAAGTATAGACCGCCATCGTCGCAACGTTATGAAGCCGTGATAGATTAAGTTCATCGCAATCAATTACGAATCGCCGCGCATGCCGGCGTGGGGCGCCCAAGGAGGCACTATGGAGTACGGATCGTTTCAGGCCGAGGAATTCGGCGACTTGCAGCGCCTGGTCGACGGACTGTTTTACGACCGCCACGCCATCGACCGCCTGGATCTGATCGTACAGGCCGAAATCTTGGACCTGGCGCCCGACCTCATGGAGATCGTGAATCTTTTGCCGCCCGGCTACTACGACCGCCAGTCACTTTGCGACCAGCTCAACTCCGCCTTGGCTGCCCACGGCTGGGGCGCCGTCTACGGCACCGTGGAATAGCCCTAGTCGTTTAAGAACGTCCCCAATGATTAAAACGCCGCTTGTGATGGTGTTCACAGGCGGCGTTTTTAAACTTGTATGTGCTTTTACTCGTCCTTGGGCGCGGGGTGCTTGCAGATCACACTCATGTAGATCATGCCCAGCACGGCCGCGGTGACAGAGCCGGCAAGAATGGCGGCCTTTGCGGCCAAGACCTCAAACTGGGCCGTCGGGAAGGCGAGGCCGCTGATGAGGATCGACATGGTAAAGCCGATACCGCCCAGAATGCCCACACCGGCGATCATGTGCCAGTTGACATTATGCGGCAACTCGGAAATCTTGAGTTTAACCAGGGCAAACGTCATGCCAAAGATACCGATCGGCTTGCCCAGCAGCATGCCAAAGTACACGCCGAGCGTCACCGGGTCGGTGAGCAGCGTGCTCATGTCCACGCCCACTAAGCGAACCTGTGCGTTCACGAATGCAAAGATCGGCAGGATCACAAAGTTGACCGGCGTGGAAATCAGACGCTCCATGCGGATAAGCGGCGGGGTCACGCGGTGCATGACGCGCTCGACCTTGGTGGTCGAGACGGTAAAGTCATGCTGGCCCAGGATGTGCGCCTCGTCGTCGTAGCGGTCATCGAGCAACGGCAGGCACTCGCCCAGCCAATCGGTGAGGTTATCGAGCTTGACGCCGCACTTGGCCGGGATGGTGAAGGCCAGGATGACGCCGGCGAGCGTGGCATGTACGCCGCTCTTGAACATGCAGAACCACAACAGCAGACCCAGTACCGAATACGGAGCAAGACGGTAATGCTGCGTCTTGTTGAGCCACACGAGCGCGCAGGTCACAAGCGCGGCGGCGCCCAACCAAAACGGATTGGGGCTCTGACCGTAGAAGATGGCGATGGCGGCGATGGAGATGAGGTCGTCGGCGATGGCGAGCGTCGAGAAGAACACACGCACGCCGTTGGGCACGCGATTGCCCAAAAGCGATAGCACGCCCAGCGCAAAGGCAATATCGGTTGCCATGGGGATGGCCCAACCGTTGCGGGCGCCGGCATGGTTAAAGATCAGATAGATGCAGGCGGGAACGACGACGCCACCCACGGCCGCCAGCATGGGAAGCATGGCCTGGCGCGGGTTTTTAAGCTCGCCGACCGTCATCTCATACTTGAGCTCAATGCCCACCAACAAAAAGAAAATCGCCATGAGGAAGTCGTTGACGAAAAGCTCAACGGTGAGACCGGCCGTAAGGTTGCCCAGACCCACATACAGCGGGGTCTCCAAAAAGTGATGGATGGCCTCGTAGGCATCGGTATTGGCGCAAATGACGGCGGCGATGGCGGCGAAGACCATGACGGCAGCGGAAATCGTGCCGTTCTCGGCGATGCGCTCCCAGATGTCGTGACGTTCAAAGCGCTTGCGCTCACGAACGTTGAACAGCTGCTCAGTTGCTGCCATGGGCGGCTCCTTTCACGGGAAAGCTCCCGTCTTAAAAAAGCACGGCCCACCCAAGTGGCGGCGCCGCGCTCTAACGTATTACGCTTGCATCTAGCCTACCCTGCACGACAAGCACGCAGGCGTGGCCGAAAAGCGGAACCACAGGTTGAACATTATTTGCTCAACGGCACGGGCACGCCTGCCCAAGAGACGATGCGGCTCCATGCACAAAAAACGACCGGAGCGCGGGGCTTCCGCGATCCGGTCGTGGCGTTCGGTCAACTAAACCTAGCAGGCGGCCATGATGGGGGCAGCGACCTGCTTCTTACGGGAGAGGACGCCCGGCATCCAGACGCCGTCATGCTCGTCGGCAATGCCCAGGCCCTTCTGAGCAGCCTCGGTCTCGCCCTCGAGCAGGACCTGCGAGCCCTCCTCCATGATGTCGGTGATGCACAGGACAATGCCGTCGGCACCCTTCTCGGCGGCGTAGGCGCGCATGGCCTCGCGGATCTCGTCGATCATGCCGAGTGCACGGGTCTTGTCGACGGTCTCGTACTGGCCGATGAGCAGCTTCTTGCCAGCGGGCTCGAACATCTTGATGTCGTTGCCGACCATCTCGGCTGCAGTGAAGGAGCCGGACGGACGGGTGAGGAAGACCTCCATGCCAAACTTAACCGGGTCGACGCCCACCTGCTCGCCGAGCTTGGCGGCGACGGCGCGGTCGACATCGGTGGTGGTGGGGCTCTTGAGCATGAGCGTGTCGGTCATCATGGCCGAGAGCAGCAGCTTGGCCTGGATGTCGGAAAGCTCAACGCCGAGCACGCCGGCGAGCTTGGTGACGATGGTGCAGCTGGAGCCCCAGGGCAGGCAGATGTAGTGCAGCGGGCCGGCGGTCTCGAAGTCGCCGATGCGGTGATGATCGACAACGCCAAAGACCGTGGCGTCCTTAAGGCCGGCGACGGACTGGGCGGACTCGTTGTGGTCGGTGAGGACGACGAGCTGACCGGCCTCGACGGACTCGATCACGCGGGGCTCGGCAATGCCGGCGTCGGCGAGCAGCTTGGCGGACTCGGCCGGAAGCTGGCCCAGCGCGCAGGCCTCGTAGGTGTTGCCGGCATACTCAACCTGGTTGAGCAGCTGGGACAGGACGACGGCGCTCATGATGGCGTCGTTATCGGGATTCTGGTGACCAAAGACAAGAACGTTTGCCATGGATATCCTCCACTTGATATGTGTACTTGGACGTAGCTATGGTAGCACGCCGATGCCGAGCCTTCGCAGACGGAAGGGGCACGGCATATTTTGGGGCAGGCATGGAGGCCAAGGCTGTCCCTTTTGCGCCATGTTGGTGCAAAGTAACCTGGCCCCCCTTGCACCAGCTATTTGCCGGCGGCGCGCAGGGCTACGTAGGCGGCACCGATGATGCCGGCGTCGTTGCCGAGCGAAGCGACCTTAATGGGCGTCTCGCGCGAGGCGGAGAGCGCGTACTGCTTAAAGTGCTCGCGGACCTTGTCGAGGTAGACATCGGCCGAAGCGGAAGCACCGCCGCCGATGAGGAACATCTCGGGATCGACCACGTTGGCAATAAGCGCCAGGGCGCGGCCGAGATAGTCGGCCATGGTATCGGCCGCGGCCAGCGCGAGCTTGTCGCCCTCGCGGCAGGCCTGGAACACGTCCTTGGAATCGGAGGGGCCGGTCAGCTCGATGGGCTCGACGCCCGCCTTTTCGCACTCGGCAAGGTAGTTGCTCACCACGCCGGTGGCGCTGGAATACTGCTCCAGATGGCCATGGCCGCCGCAGCCGCAGGTGCGCTCCTCGTCGGGGTTCAGGCACATGTGGCCAATCTCGCCGCCGGCGCCCACAACGCCTGATACCACGTCGCCGTTAACGATAACGCCGCCGCCCACGCCGGTACCAATGGTGACCATCACCACGTTCTGTACGCCCTTGGCAGAGCCGAGCCAGGCCTCGCCCATGGCAGCGGCGTTGGCATCGTTCTCGTACTTAACGACCGCGTCGGGGCAGTGCTCCTGAATGGCGACTCTCAGCTCGGGCAGGTTAATGGCAATGTTGGCCTTGACCTTGGCATCGCCCGATGCCGGGATGGGGCACGGAACGGCCAGACCAATGCCCGCCACAAAGGCACGCGGAATCTGGGCCTTGGCGACCACCTGGTCGATAGCTTCGGTCACCGCGGCAAAGCCCGCAGCGTCAACGATGGGAGGCGTGGGCACGCTGGCCTTGGCCAGCAGGTTGCCGTCCTCGTCGAACAGGCCCTCCTTAACCGAAGTGCCGCCGACGTCAATGCCGATGTAGTACTGCTTAGGTTCCATGGGAGCCCGCCTTTCTCGTTTAAACATTGCTTGTATGGTACCGCTCCCCAGGCAAAAACCTGCCAAAAAGGGACAGGTTTGTTTTGGCGGGTTTTATCTGGGGAAACTCAAAGCATGAGATTCGGTTCGCTGGGCGGCAAAACAGCCCAGCCCCGTCCTCGAGCCAATCAATTTGCTCAATACCACATTATTCGAGTGCATATTCATTTAGAGCGCTCTAGTTTTTAAAGAGAAGCGTTTTTTAATTAAACCTTTCTCGAACTTTTCAAAAACGCAATAGGGATGCTTAGGTGTTGACTATACTTTCTTCTGTACTCAATCAAGCCGGAAAGGAGGTTCCATGATTCCCAAATACGAGGCGATAGCTGCAGATATCCGTCGAAGCATCGAGGACGGCGCTCTTAAACCGGGCGACAAGCTACCCACCGTCGTTGAGTTCTGCGAGCTCTATAGCGTTTCCAAGATCACCGTCAAGCGCGCGATCGAGCAGATCACCGAGGAGGGTCTTGTTACCAGCCGTCGCGGGTCGGGCACCTACGTTAAGGACACGGCGGGTCTTCCCGACCAGGCGTTTTTCCAGGGCAAAAACGACCGCGCCCAGGGCTTTTCGTATGAGCACCGCGGGGAGAAGGTGACCTCGGTGGTCTACGATTTCTCGATTGTCAATCCACCAGCGGACGTCGCAACTCAGCTGGGAATTGCCGAGGACGACTTTGCCTATCACATCGTGCGCGTGCGCCAGGTCGACGAGAAGCCCATCGTCATCGAGTACACCTACATGCCTCTCGAGCTGATACCGGGCCTTAAAAAGAAGGACCTATACGGATCGGTCTATAGCTTTATCCGCGAGCAATGCGGGCTGAAGATTTCGAGCTTCCACCGCACCATCCGCGCCGTGGCGGCAACCGAGGAAGAGGCCGAGCGTCTGGGCACCAAACCCGGCGCTCCCCTGCTCGAACTCAACCAGATTGGCTTTTTGGATAGCGGCAACGCCTTTGAGTACTCGATTTCGCGCAACGTCGGCGACCGCTTTGAGCTGCACAACGTAACGTTGGCATAGGTTTTTGTAGTCATGCGGGCGCTCGTTATGACTCGATTAGAGCGGGCGGCCGCGCAACACCATGGGAGTATGAACATGTCCGATTTGATTAAACTGACGCCGATTTTCCACGAGAAGATCTGGGGCGGCCGCCAGCTCGAAACCGTATTTGGTTACGACATTCCCGAGGGTCCCATCGGTGAGTGTTGGGCTATCTCGGCCCACCCCAACGGCGACTGCCGGATCGCGGAGGGCCCGTATGCCGGCCACACACTGTCGTGGCTGTGGGCCGAGCACCGCGAGCTCTTTGGCAACTGCGAGGGCAAGGAGTTCCCGCTGCTCATTAAGATTCTAGACGCCAAGGACGACCTTTCGATCCAGATCCATCCCAATGACGAGTACGCCGCCGAGCACGAGAACGGCAGCCTGGGCAAAACCGAGTGCTGGTATGTACTGGACTGCGAGCCCGGCGCCACGATCATCGTCGGACAGCGCGCGCACGACCGCGCCGAGGCCGCGCGTATGATCGAGGACGGCCGCTGGGACGACATGCTCAACGTGCTGCCGATTCACAAGGGCGACTTTTTCCAGATTGATTCCGGTACCGTGCACGCCATCAAGACCGGCACGCTCATTTTGGAGACGCAGCAGTCGAGCGACGTGACGTATCGCCTGTACGACTACGACCGTCCCGGCACCGACGGCAAACTGCGTCCCCTGCACATTGAGCAGAGCCTCGACTGCATCGACTTTGATGCTCAGGCTCCGACCGACGGCACCGTGACCGCGCCCGAAGTCGACGGCGTGACCGAGCTCGAGTCCAACTCCTGCTACACCGTCGATCGCGTGCGCGTCGACGGCAGCAAGACCCTCGAGCAGCGCTGGCCCTTCATGTGTCTGTCGGTCATCGACGGCGAAGGCACCGTCTGCGGCGACCCCGTCCACAAGGGAAGCCACCTGCTAGCTCCGAGCACCGTCAGCTCCATTGACCTCGAAGGCAAGATGGAACTGATCATCAGCCACCTGTAAGCTACCGGTCCCCGAGCGCTCGCCGGGACGGGGCGCGGGGTTTGGTCGCCTGCTCGGACAGTCCTGCTCGCACGGAGAGCACATTAAGTGCTCTCCGGCTCGTGCGGAACTCGCGATCGAC
>CAUGJE010000026.1 GCA_959599915.1 uncultured Collinsella sp.
AACAGGAGGCCACTTAATGTGGCCTCCGTCGTGAGCAGGACTGTAGAGCAGGAAAGTTCATATGGGGCCGCCGGGCCGATCAGGGCCGGGGACCGCACCCGTACGACTACAGCGTCATGTTCGGATCGGCGTCGACGTCGAACGGCGAGATTTCACCTCGGTCGAATTTACGGCGAGCGACCTCCGCGATCATGGCAGCGTTATCGGTGCAGGCAGACAAGGGTGGCACCGTTACGCGGATCCCCTGACGCCCGAGCTTCTTGATCATCATCTCGCGCAGATGCGGATTAGCCGAGACACCACCGCCGATGCAATACTCCTTGCACCCGGTGGCGTGCAGGGCGTTTTTGGCCTTCTTGTACTGCACGTCAAAGACCGCCGCCTCAAACGAGGCCGCTAGGTCGGGCAGGTGAATCGTGCGCCCGGCCTTGGTCTCCTGCTCGATGTAGAGCGTCACCGCCGTCTTGAGGCCCGAAAGCGAGAAGCGATAGTCCCCCCTGCTGTTAAGCGCACGGGGGAAATCGATCGCCTTGGGGTTGCCCGTCTCGGCAAGCTTGGAGATGATAGGACCTCCGGGATAGCCAAGACCCAGTGCCTTTGCCACCTTGTCGAAGGCTTCGCCCACGGCGTCGTCGAGCGTCTCGCCAAGCACTTCATAGTCGCCCCATGCCTTTACGTGCACGAGCATGGTGTGCCCGCCCGAAACGAGCGTAAAGATAAACGGGGGCTTGAGGTCGGGCTGCGCCAACAGGTTGGCAAACAGGTGGCCCTCCAGATGATTGACGCACACCAGCGGTTTGCCGGCAGCATACGCAAAGCCCTTGGCGAAGGCGACGCCCACTACCAGAGCACCCACCAGGCCCGGACCCTGCGTCACGCCAACAGCGGCGAGTTCGCTCGGCGCGATGGCTCCACCCTCAAGACCAAGCGATGCTGCGGCATCCTCGAGCGCCGCATCCACGACACTCACAATCACCTCAACGTGTTTGCGCGAGGCGATCTCGGGCACCACGCCGCCAAAACGGGCATGGAAATCGATCTGCGTCGACACCTGGTTGGCCAGCATATTGCCATCCGCATCGATAATCGCCACCGCCGTCTCGTCGCAGGAACTCTCGATGGCAAGCACTAGGCGGCGGCGCTCAATTTCGGCACGCTCCCCCTCGGAGCGCCTAGGCGCAGGCAGCGGCCATACGCGCTGCTCTGCCGCCGTCGGCTCGGGCGAAGCATTGTCGACCGGAAGCACCAGGGGCAGCGGAGCCGTCATGACGATGGCGTCCTTGCCGGCACCATAGTAGCCGCGGCGACGGCCAGCCTCGGTAAAGCCCAGAGCGTTATAAAGCGCGATCGCTCCCTCGTTACCGTCCTCGACCTCGAGCGAAGCCGTGGTGCAGCCGAGCATCTGGGCATCATAGCTCACGTGCGACAGCAGCTTGCGGGCAATGCCCTCACGGCGATGTGCCGGGTCGACGGCGATATCCAGAATCTGCACATCACCGTCCACGACCATACCGCCGGCAAGGCCCAGCAGCTTGCCGTCGTCGTGTGCCACCCACCAACTACGCGGCGCAGCGACGTCCTCGCCCAGTTCGGACAGGAACATGCCCGGCGTCCATGCCTCGTGTCCGGCACCTTCAAAGCAGGCAGCCTCCAGCGCGCTCGCGCCCTCGGCATCCGCCGCGCCCATGGGACGGAACTGCAGATGACGACCGGCGAGCTCATCGGCAACACCCGTAATTTCGCTCTGCGCACTCTCGGCAAGACCAAGACGCTTGCGCTCGTTTTCCTCGGCATCCGAAAGGCGCGTGTAAATCGGCAGGACGCGGGCCGGATCGCCGTCACCCGCAGCGTGCGCGAGCAGCAAGCCCTCGCCCGAAGGCCACCACAGGTCGCGCTCCACGCAGCGGGCGGCCTCGTCCTCACCCAGCAGCTTGCCATAGCGCACGAGACCGTCACCGGTCAGCTGAACCTGGCCCCAGTCCGCTGCTTGGCGCCACTCATCGAGCGCCACGGCGGCCTTGACCACGTGTTCGCGCTCAAATTGACGCTCGGGACCCTCATCGACCAGCATATACAGCGCCGGATATACCTCACCGCGCATAGCATCGGCCAAGATACCAAGCTTGCCGCGCACGCCAGCCTTCCACGCCGTCCAAGCGCAAGCGTCGAGCGTCGACACGCCCAGCAGCGGAACATTGGTACCACGCGCGAGGCCCTTGGCAGTGGAGATGCCGATGCGCACACCCGTAAAGGACCCCGGGCCGCGGCCGACCACATAGCAACCAACATCGCTGCGATCCAGACCGGCTTGAGCCAGCACGCCATCAACGGTATTCACGAGCTCAACGTTGGCGTGACGGCGACACATGTGGTCGCCACTCACGAGCTTCGTCTCACCCGTCTGCCCATCAATCCAGCTTGCCGCGCAGGCAAGCATGTCGGTCGAGGTATCGAGCGCCACCACCAGCGCGTTGTCGTTATGCAAGCTCATCTTGTACAGCCTTATCAATCAAATGGGAAAGCTCCATTGCGCGGTCACCGTGCGCCTCAAGCGTTATCGTTCGCACGTCGCTGTCGCCCTCATCACGCCTGAGCGTCACCGAAAGATACTCATCCGTCAGCTCGTCCTGGAATTGTTCGCCCCATTCCAGCAGGCAAGCACCCTCATAGCCCAGCACATCGAAAATGCCCGTATCCTCGAGCTCGTAGGCATGCTCCAGGCGGTATAGATCAAAGTGAAACAGCGGAATACGACCTTGATCGTGAACGGCCATGAGGGCGAACGTAGGGCTCGTAACCATATGCCCATCGCCCAGCCCGCGCGAGACGCCCTTGGTAAAGTGAGTTTTGCCCACTCCCAGGCCACCGGTCAGGATGAGCACATCGCCGTCCTCAAGGCACGGTGCAATTAGCTCGCCAAAGTACTCCGTATCGGCAGCGCAAGTCGTTTTGTAAGTACCTACCCCCAGGCGCTCCAGGGACATATATGCTCCTTATTATTCCGAGGCGTCCTCTGGCGCGGGATGTCGCTCCAGATAGTCGCCCAGCATCTTAAAGTCTTCCTCCAGCAGCTCCTGCCACGCCGGATTGCGCAGCGCTGCTGCCGGATGGAACGTGGGCATTACCACAAAATGCCCCATCTGGTGGAACCTGCCGCGCAGCTTAGTAATGCCAATCTCGGTCTTTAGCACAAAGTGCGTCGCGGGGTTGCCGAGCGTCACAATAATATCGGGCCAGATGCTTCGAATCTGCTCACGCAAAAATGGCGAGCAAGCCAGCACTTCCTCGGGACGCGGATTGCGGTTTCCCGGCGGGCGGCACTTAAGCACGTTGGCAATGTAGACGTCTTCGCGTTTGAGCCCCGCCAGCGACAAAATGCCGTTGAGGTCCTCGCCTGCCGCCCCCACAAAGGGCTCGCCCTGCAAATCCTCATTGCGGCCCGGCGCCTCGCCAATAAACATCACGCGAGCGTGGGGGTTTCCCACGCCAAACACGATGTTATGGCGCGACTGGTAAAGCTGGCAAAGGTGACAATCGCCCAGAACGGCCTCGATCTCCTCGAGTGCGACCTCACGCGGCGCCTGATGGCTATGGCCGGGGATGTGCATGACGCCCATAGCGACTCCTACACGTAGACCTTGTCGAGACGCATACCAAAGCCGCAAGCGACCTCGTAGTTAATCGTGCCGCGTAGGCGCGCCATCTCGTCCATGGTAATCTCGGCATCTCCATCGCGGCCGACAATGATCATCTCGTCACCATACTCGGCCTCGGGAATCTCATGCGCCGGGTTGGACTGAATGGCGACCATAAACTGGTCCATGCAGATATTGCCCACCTGACGCACACGCTCGCCGCGATACAGCACGTCCATACGATTGGAAAGCGTACGCGAAAGGCCATCGGCATAACCGATCGGAAGGGTGCAGATCTGAACGCGCGTGCGCGGTACGCGGTAGGTAAAGCCGTAGCCCACGCCCTCGCCCATCGCAGGATGCGCCACGCGCGTCACACGCGCGTGGACGCTCATGACGGGATCAAGCTGCATCACGCGACCACTCAGCTCACATGGCTGCAGACCATACAAACCGATGCCGGCACGAATCATGTCAAAGTGCATTGAAGAATCGAGCATCGAGGACGGCGTATTGGCACAATGCACGATACCGCATTCAAAACCTGCGTCCTTAATGGCCTGAACGGCCTCGGTAAAACGCTGGCACTGCAGCTTGTAGTCCCAACCCGAAGGTTCATCGGCCGTGGCAAAGTGCGTAAATACGCCGTTGCACTGGATGCCGCGATGGAAACTGATGCCGCGTACAAAGTCGAGCACCTGTGTGTAGTGAACACCGATACGATTCATGCCCGTCTCGATGGCAAGATGGTACTTGCCCACCTTGCCCGCCGCGACGGCGCATTCGCCATACGCAAGAGCAAAATCGGACGTATAGACCGAGGGCATGATATCGAATTCGAGCAATGCAGGAATAGCCTCGATAGGCGGCTCACTTAGAATCAGGACGGGCTTAGTAATCCCGCCCTGACGGAGCCCAACGCCCTCGTTAACCGTCGCCACGGCAAACATGTCGGCACCGGCCGAATACATGATCTTGGCACACTCAACAGCTCCATGACCATAAGCATCGGCCTTGACCACGCAGCACAGGCGCTGACGCGGATTCAACAAGTTCTTATAGGCCCTCGTGTTGCGACGGAGCGCCCCGCGGTCGATCTCGACCCAGGACCAGCGCGTCAAATCGGCTTTATTCATGATTAGTCATCCGACCCTTCGTCCATGATTCCCAGATCTTCGAGCGCATCCTTTGCCGCCAGCTCCATGGCAGGACCGATCAAGTCGATAAGATCGGTCGCGATGACGCTCTTCTCACCATACTCCGTCGCCGCGGCAAAACCGGCGTAGCTGTGAAGTGCGACGGCGTACGAATACAGCAACTCCCAACGATCCATCTCGTCGCGCATGGTGGCAAGCGTGCCGGCCAAAATACCCGCGAGAACATCACCCGAACCGGCAGTTGCCAGAGAAGCCGGACCCGAGAGCGGCAGCAGCACACGCTCAACGCCACAGATAGCCGTCGTCGGCCCCTTGGCAATGACCACCAGATTGTCGGAGCCTGCAGCCCAGACAACCTTCTGCGCGGCCGCAATCGCGGTACCAAGGTCGTTCACCTCGTCACCGGCAACCAGGCGCGAAAGCTCACGATAGTGCGGCGTCATAACCAACGGCTGCTCGCGGCGATACATCTCGGGGTTACTATCAATACCGTCAATGGCAATCTTAGCAAGGCAGTTGAGTGCATCGGCGTCCAAAATTAGCGGTACATCAAGCTCGAGCAAGCCCGAAACCACCTGCATAGCGCCGGCAGACGTCGTCATACCGGGACCGCACAGCACGCAGCTGTACTTCTTTGCGATCTCGCACACCGTCATGCGCGCAGCGGCGCCAAAGGAGCCGCGGGAATCAGACGGAATAGCAAAGACCGGAATCGAAGGAAGTGCCATGCGAATGAGATTGGCGCAGGCGTCAGGAGCCGCGACTGCCACGTAACCAGCACCCGCGCGAGCTGCAGACTTGGCCGCCATAATGGCAGCACCAGGATATTGCGCAGATCCGGCGACAATAAGCACGGAGCCACGGGAATACTTATCGATATTCGATGGTAGCGGAGCAAAGTAATCAACTAAGTCACCGGGCTCGACAATCTCGGCGGCGTGGTCGACATCATCGATGACCTCGTCAAGACGGTCGTAAAGATTGCCGCAGATCAAATCGCCAGCATACTCAGGACCATCAGCGCTATACAGACCAATCTTGGGCGCAATCATCGTCACCGTGCGCTCGGCACGAATGCAGTCGTCATCAACAACGCCCGTCTCTGCATTCAGGCCCGAGGGGACATCAATGGATACGACACAATCGGCGCATTCATTGACCGTAGGAATCCAAATGGAGAACGGCGCACGCAGATTCCCGTGGAAACCGGTACCAAAAATGGCATCGACAACAACATCGGCCTTATCGATCAAAACCTCGAGTTCATCACGCGAGGGGCCGACGCAAACGTGCACATCGCGGCCGGCAGTACGACGAGCAACATGACGTGCCAGAGCAGCAGGAATCTCATCCGGTTCAACCGGAGAAACGATATCCACGTCCACACCCTTATGGCTCAGGATATCGGCGGCAACCCAACCGTCGCCGCCATTATTACCAAAACCGACCAAAACGAGAACCCGATCAGGATTGAGCTTCAAGACCTCGTTAGCGGCAAACTCACCCGCTAGCTCCATAAGCTCGGCCTTCGAAGTCCCTTCGCGTTCGATGATATCCTCGAGACGAACGACTTCTTCGGTACTCAAAACCGGTTTCATCTATGCTCCTAGCGTATCTTGCGAAGCATCGCCCAGGTGCTCCGTCAATGCTGAATTCTGCAGCTGATCGAGCTCATCTAATACAGAGCGAGCCTCTTTAAATGTCTGCGCAACGCGTTTCTTGGTGCTCACCTTTTCATCTTTTGGCTTAGGCCGAGCATCTTCGGTAATCGCGATGGCATTCGCAACGGCCAAGTCTCCCGTAAGCGTAATGGAAAGAGCGACCTCAACAACGCCCAGTTCTTGAGCGATCTCGAGAGCACGGCCCGAAAGCAGCGCCTTCGGTTTGCCGAGTTTATCACGCGTTACCGAAACATCCTTGCGACCCACGCCTTGACTAAAACCCGTGCCGAGAGCTTTAAGCACCGCCTCGCGCGAAGCAAAGCGGCTCGCATAGTGAGCAGCGGGACGCGATGATGCATCGCAATACGCACGCTCTTCTTCGGTAAACACACGCCGAGCAAACGACGGCGTCTTTTCAAGAATTGATTTCATGCGGGAAATCTCGACGATATCAACGCCGATACCAGCTTCAGCCATGTTCACCTCCATATCGCACAGACTAAGTTATTGTAGCCCGTTCACAGAAGATGCGACAAACGAGGGTTATAAAACACAGCTACTATGTGAGACAAATTGCCCGAGATACAAAAAAGGGGGAGGCCGCGAGGCCTCCCCCTTCTTCAAGTCATCCGACGGCTCGGTGCCGTCCACCGGTCAGCGGCGCCCTGGCCTCCCACGGGCTGACC